>NZ_LR735258.1:0-1200000 GCF_902506755.1 Dyadobacter sp. 32
GTGGGGTAAATTGTAAATTGGGAGGTCAGGAAGAGGCCTTCAGGTATAGGATTTTAGCCTGACGTTTGCTTTAAATAAGATGACGGGCAAAATAGAAAAGTGTGTAAATAATCCAACATTTTTACTGATCCATTTCCTATCTTTGCCCTCCCTTTGGATTTTGAAGTTTTGAACACACCACATTGCATTGGAAAGAGTAACCACCACATATAGAGAGGTAGACCGGATTTGGAATAGTTGTCTGCAGATTATTCAGCAGCACATTCCTGAGGAAAGCTACAATATGTGGTTTGAGCCCATTCGTCCTTTGAAGATTTATGGTAAGGTGCTTACCATACAGGTACCTAGCCAGTTTTTCTATGAATGGCTTGAGGATAATTACGTGAATCTTCTGAGAAAGGCGCTGGATTATGCAATTGGAAGAGATGGCATGCTGGAATATTCAATCATCGTAGATACTGGTAATGAAAAGCATCAGCCTCTGACCATGAATGTATCCGCGCCGAAAGGTAATTCCTATTCCAAGCAGGACAACTTTGCACCGGACCCCAGAAAGAGCTCTTCCCAAAGGCCTAAGGATCAGGATTCTTTGAACCTGGATACTTATCTCAATCCCAATTACTCGTTTGACAACTTTATTGAGGGAGATTGTAACCGTCTGGCAAGGTCTGCTGGATTTGCCGTGGCCCAACGCCCAGGGCTAACTTCCTTTAATCCGCTGATGATGTATGGTGGGGTAGGATTAGGTAAAACACACTTGGTGCAGGCTATCGGTAATTACATTATGAATCATTTTGATAACAAATTGGTACTTTATGTGTCTTCGGAGAAGTTTACCAACCAGTTTATCAATTCCATCAAAAACAATACGCTTCAGGACTTTACCGACTTTTACATGAAGGTGGATGTATTGGCTATTGATGATGTTCAGTTTTTATCGGGCAAAGAAAAAACCCAGGATACTTTCTTTCATATTTTCAATCACCTGCATCAGCTCGGTAAACAGATCATCATGACCAGTGATCGGCCACCCAGGGAGCTTCAGGGACTTCAGGATCGGTTGCTTTCAAGGTTTAAGTGGGGGTTAACCGCCGATTTGCAAACGCCTGATTTTGAAACACGTATTGCCATTATTCAGAAGAAGATTCAGTCGGAGGGTATTGCCATTGATAATGATGTGATTGAATACATTGCCCATAGCGTCAGTTCAAATGTAAGGGAGCTCGAAGGTGTCATTGTGTCTCTTATGGCGCAGGCTTCCCTCACCCGCCGGGAAATCGATGTAGAACTGGCGAAAAATACGCTTAAGAATATTGTGATGAACGAGGATAAGGAAGTTACGATCGATACCATCCAGGAGATCATCGCTGACTTTTTTCAGGTTTCAATCGCAGATCTTAAAAGTAAAAGTCGTAAAAAGGAGGTCGTGTATCCTCGTCAGCTGGCTATGTTCCTGGCAAAAGAATATACGGATCTGCCCTTAAAATCAATTGGCTACCATTTTGGAGGGCGAGACCACAGCACGGTGATCCATTCCATTCAGGGCATCAATTTACTGATGGATAAAAGTCCGGATGTGGACGAAACGCTACAGAAACTACGCAGTTATTTTAAATAATCAATTGCCATAGTCTGATACCTAACCAGCACTGCAACCGTTGCTACCCATCCTGCTTACTCGTTCCGAAATTCATGATGAATTGTGGGATAAGGCCGTAAGCCAATCCGAGCAAAGTGTTATGTACGCACTTTCGTGGTATCTGGATATCGTGTGTGACGACTGGTGTGCGATTGTGTGGCCTTCTGCCACAGATTATCAGGTAATTATGCCAATTCCAGTCAAGAAAAAATGGGGAATTGATGTCATTCAGCAGCCGTTGTTTTGTCAGTATCTCGGGATATTTTGTAAGCAGCCTATTGCCAACAAACTGGCATCAGATTTTCTATCACTGTTAAGCGGTGAATTCTCGTATATCTCTGCCTATCATTTCAATCCCCATAATTCCGCGCAGTTCAGCGGTACACCTGCATTCTTAGATGGTTTTGAGATACAAACCCTTACCACACATCAATTGGCACTGAATACGAGCTACGAACAGGTTAAAGAACGGTATTCAGCCGACAGGAAAATGAATTTGAAAAGGGGAGTTGAGCATAACTGGTCGGTTATTCCTGGTGACGATATCACAAAGCTGATTGACTTGTTCAAAATGAATCATGAATCCAAAATTGCAGGTGGCGTCAATCATCAGGCATACGACATGTTGAAAAGGCTTTACGAGGAACTAAAATTTCGCTGCGAAACGGAGCTCTGGTATGCTGTGTCGGACGGACTGGCGTGTGCAGGGATACTGATGGTCAGATGTGGCGGGCTGGCCATTTACCTGTTTAATGCCGCGAATCATAAGGGAAGAACAGGCAATGCACGTAGCGTACTTCTGGATCAGTATATTCAGCGCAACACGGGTTTGGAACTCATGCTGGATTTTGAAAGTCCCTCAATTGATTCCATAAAATCATTTTACAAAAGTTTTGGAGCCGGAGAAAGTTGTTTTATTTCAATTAATAAAAATGGCCTTCCATTTCCACTGAAACAAATCCAAAACCTGCGAAAGTGGTTTTTTACAAATAGATAAGATCCTTATCCATTCAGATTAAAACCAGACCAAATCTTTTCGCAGGCCTTTGTAAGATTTTATATCCATTTCAAGGGATCCTATCATGAGTTCCACCTGAACTTTAAGGGGTATCCGGTTGGCGTCGTCCGAGACCCATAGTTTCATGGCCCCTTCGCCTTTGAAAAGTTTATTGTCGGGAATCAGGGGATTCAGTCTCAGCACCCGCGTTTTACCAAACTTTGTCTTGATGACATCTTTTCCTACATACCGCACTCTAAGCTTGTACACTTCTCCGTCAAAAAATGTGGGAACCTCAATAACTTCGCCTTCGGAGATCTTGTCAAAATTGAGCGTCCTTAAAAAAAAGTAGCCACTGATAATGTCATGTATATTGTTTGGAACCGAATAGGTTTTGGTTTCGTCTTTGATGCTGGAAACGGCCTGATCTCTGTCATGTTTGAAGACAATCGTTTCTTCTTTCCGATATTTATTCTCCTGAATATTCTGATAAAAAACGTGAGGCAATATGGCGGAAGTGTCTACATAGGATCGCCAGTTATCTCTCACTTTTGAGATTAAATCAAACGGGCCAACCGTTCTGCCGGTCACATTAATTTTGAAACAGGGCCGGTTGTTTACGATGGTCACGGATTTGGCAATCTCTACCTTTGCTTCCGCTGCGTTAATAAATCCATAATGTACCCGATATTCCACCTTTTCACCAGTCCCAAAGCTTTTATTGGGAATGACACGATTTTGTTCAAATTGCGTGAAAGCGAATAAGCTGATGACGGTTAGGCTGATGAGTATAGTGAGGTGTACAGGTTTCATGCGAATAGGTCTGTCAATGATTTACAACGAGGGGTATTTTTGTTTCAGATGAGCAAGGTACTTTTTAAAATCTCGGTTGAATCTGGTTTCAAACTCATGTTTAAATACGTTTTGTTTCGACTTATAGGTTTGATAACTGATAAAAAAGGCATTATTGGGTAATTCACTTTCTTTAATAGATTTCCTCTTTCTCAACGTCATTTTATTTCCCAACAGTGTGTCCGCATCGGTTAGTATGCGAATAATCATATTTTTCTTTAAGGTGTCTTTTCGGGGATCTGGCGCGAGGTCTGTCCCAAAGCTGTCGTAAAGACTATCTAATTTGGAGATTCCCCGTAGTATGTGCTGAGCGTATGCGTCATTGTATTTCTTTGAAAATTCATACGCTTTAAGTTGCGGTGATTCAGGTCCATATTTTTGAAGTAAAAATTTAACAGCGCCATGATCACCCACAAAGCTGGCAAGGTTCTCATTGAGCTCCAGATTATTTTTTACAAAAAGTGTTCCATGCGTGAGCTCATGAAGGATCAGATTGGCCAGGCTGCCCTCCTTGCGCAAAAGCATAGAGGATAAAATCGGGTCTTTAAGGTAACCAAGCGTCGACCACGCCGAAACCTCACCAATATCCGTATCCAGTCCCGTGAGACCAAGTTCTTTTTCTTCCCGGACGGCTCGTGTAGAATCGAAATAGCCTTTGTAAGGAAATGATCCGATAACCGGAAAGTCCCACTGGTATGCCTGGATCTTGTAACGTTTGGAAGCCGTAATTACCCAGATAAGGGGCTTTCCTTTCTGGTTGTAGAAGGTTGTATAATTTTTTGACGGTGTTAACCCCAGCGAATCTACGCCAAACTGCTTGATCTCCTCAATCAGCCGTATTCTGGATTTTAGAGAGTCAGGAAACATAGGATCCTCCAGCACGTCTTTCACATCCTGTACATTCATCAATATTCCAATCTGACCTTTTGCCTGCATCCATCCATAACTCAAAATTTCCCTGTAAAAAATACCCAAAGAGATAAAGAGTATGAGGATGAGCAAAATGATTTTTTTCAGCACTTTTTAAAATGATATCCGGATATGAAAAATAAAACACCAGCTTATGAAGCTGGTGTCGTGCACAAAAATAGATCATTTTGATGATTTACATGTATTTAAGATCGTTGTTCGTTTTTAACTTAATAATGTTCAGTTTGTTCAATAGCAGTATAAAAGGGTAAGTCGGATCAAACTCATGCCATTTAAACCCAAAATTAGCTCTTCCTCCAAATTTGTGGTGATTGTTGTGATACGACTCCCCCATCATTAAAAAGTCAAATGGCAGGAGATTTTTCGCTGTGTCATCTACTTTAAAATTGACGTAGCCATAGCGGTGGGCATACCAATTGATGATCACACCATGTACAGGTCCCATCAGAAAGTGAATAGGAAGAAGAAAAAACATCCACCAGGCAGTGGCAAATTGAAGGTAAAACAGCAGATACAAAGTGCCCCATCCAAGTCGGGATAACCAAAGGTCGCCAAGGCGTTCCATGAAATTCCAATGCGGGACGCCAGCCTTGAATTTGGCTTCAATTTTGTCCGTTTTGTGTACAATATTATTGTAGTAATTTTTGGTTTTCCACATCATATCAAAAAGGCTTTTGGAGAAGCTTGGAGAATGCGGATCGTTTTCGGTATCTGCATAAGCATGATGTAATCTGTGCATGACTCCATAGGCGTAGGGGCTCAAAAATGATGAACCCTGGAAAATCCAGGTAAGTATATAAAAGAATTTTTCCCATGCCGGGGACATGGTAAACATTTTATGCGCTGCGTATCGATGTAAAAAGAAGGTCTGCATCAGTAATGACAAGTACCAATGGGCAATAAAGAATAGCAGGATAACCATACTAGATATTTAATTTGAATTAATAACTACAGGTGCAAAGATATTTGCTCAAAAGCGAAGCAAATCTGATAATGATCAGCTTTTGGGAAAAAGTAAGAAATTTAATAGATGTGAATGATTGTTTTTTTTTGATACAATTAATATCATATATTTGTTACTGAAATTATCTTTATCGATTTTAACATTCAAGGTAAATGAATTTTGTAATCGGAAAACAGATTTTGCAATTGATTAAAAAAAGGTAAATTTACCTTCGGTTCAAATTAAACGAAGCGGTGAATCGGGCCGCTATTTTTATATTTTAAACAACCTTTTGTCGTAACATGGCAACACCAGCAACAACGGATAAAGACAATAAATTAAAGGCGCTACAGACCACGCTTGAGAAATTAGACAAGACCTACGGTAAGGGCACCGTAATGCGCCTGAGCGATAGTAAAGTGCTTGATATCCCCGTTATTTCCACGGGTTCACTCGGCCTTGATCTTGCATTGGGCGTAGGAGGTGTTCCCCGCGGACGTGTTGTGGAAATATACGGTCCGGAATCTTCCGGTAAAACGACGCTTTCCATGCACTGCATTGCAGAAGCACAGAAAAAGGGCGGCTTGGCCGCGTTTATTGATGCGGAACATGCTTTTGACCGTTCCTATGCGGAAAAGCTTGGAATTGATACCAGTAATCTTTTGATCTCACAGCCGGATAACGGAGAGCAGGCTCTTGAAATCGCAGAGCATCTGATCAGTAGCGGAGCGGTGGATATCATCGTTATCGACTCGGTTGCTGCGCTTGTGCCCCGTGCTGAGCTGGAAGGTGAAATGGGGGACAGTAAAATGGGCCTTCAGGCACGATTGATGTCGCAGGCACTGCGTAAACTGACAGGGGTCATCAATAAAACTGGATGCTGCTGTATTTTTATTAATCAGTTGCGTGAGAAAATAGGGGTGATGTTTGGTAATCCTGAAACTACTACGGGTGGTAACGCCTTGAAGTATTATGCTTCGGTCCGTCTGGATATCAGAAGGGTAGGTCAGATCAAAGAAAGTGCCGATCAGATCCTTGGGAACCGTACCCGTGTAAAAGTAGTGAAGAACAAAGTGGCGCCTCCTTTCAAAGTGGTTGAGTTCGATATCATGTATGGAGAGGGTATTTCCAAAGTGGGGGAGATCATTGACCTTGCGGTGGAGCTGGATATTGTAAAGAAGGCCGGTTCATGGTTCAGTTACGATGGTAATCGTTTAGGCCAGGGAAGGGATGCCGTGAAAGCGCTGATCAAGGATAATCCGGAATTGATGGATGAGCTGGAAGCCAAAGTCCGCGGGAAAGTGAATAATGAACCTGATCTGCTGATTGACACCAGTGAGCCCAATGTAAAAGACGACGGTAGTCCTGAGTAATAATTAGAGGTAGGCTCTTACATTTCATAAAATCAGAAGACAATAAAAAAGCGTTTTGGAAATTATCCAGAACGCTTTTTTATATCAGTTTAAATCAGAAACGCTTATTATCGTCATCGTCATCAAAGTTGTAATCTTCATCATCTTCGCCGGGACCTGAAAACATGCTGCTGACAAGGTCCTGAAACTTCATTCCCTGATCCAGTGATTGCTTGCCTATTAGCGAAAATTCTGCCATCCCGTGCAGCGCAAATTCCATCATAAACAGTTTCTCCTGTTCGCTTCCATATGCACTGAGCATATCTACAAAATCGTCGAGGCCGTCAATCGTTTTCAGGCGTGCCGCATATTCCCGGTCGGTCATGTCTCCGATCATTTCCATCTCGTTGCCCGAGCCAAACCATTCGATCACCTTGGCATAAGGGTTGATCTTACTTTTCTTGGATTTTTCAGGATCGGGATAGAATTCGAGAAATTGGTTGCGTATTGCTTTTCCAATGAGATTTTGAGCTACAATAACCGGACCTTCCACTTCTCCTTCGTAAACCAATTCGACCTTGCCGCAAATGGCAGAAACAACTCCGTACAAGTCAGAAATACGAACATAGGTACTCGCTTCCCCGTTTATCAGTGCACGCCGTTCGGCGGTGCTTAAAAGACTCTCATAGGCAGATATAGTCAAACGTGCCGAAACTCCACTCTTGCTGTCTACATATTCGCTTTCACGTGCCTCCACTGCGATTTGCTCAATCAGTGTTTTGATTAGTTCATTGACGATCACCAGATCTTTTTGCTCTTCTTTCACGACAGCCTCTTGCTGCGTAATTTTCTTTCCAACCTCAATCGTTTTCGGATAGTGGGTAACAATCTGACTTTCAATACGGTCCTTCAGTGGTGTTACAATGCTTCCTCTATTGGTATAGTCTTCCGGATTCGCCGTGAATACAAACTGGATATCCAAAGGTAATCTCAGTTTGAATCCGCGAATCTGTATATCGCCTTCCTGAAGGATATTGAAAAGTGCAACCTGGATACGCGCCTGTAAATCGGGAAGCTCGTTGATGACGAAAATGCCCCGATGTGAGCGTGGTATGAGCCCAAAATGGATCACGCGTTCATCGGAATAGGGGAGCTTTAGAGTAGCGGCTTTAATAGGGTCCACATCACCGATCAAATCTGCGACAGATACATCCGGAGTAGCAAGTTTCTCTGTGTATCGTTCGTTCCTATGCAACCAGGAAACAGGTGTATCGTCGCCCATTTCCATCACAATATCTTTCGCATTTCGCGAAAGCGGAGACATGGGGTCGTCGTGCAGCTCCGAACCAGTGATGTAAGGAATGTACTCATCGAGTAAGCCTGTCATCATGCGGGCAATACGCGTTTTGGCCTGTCCACGCAGACCAAGAAGGTTGATGTTATGCATGGAAAGAATGGCTCGTTCCACATCGGGAATTACTGTTTCTTCGTAACCCCAGATTCCGGGAAAGATGGTCTCTTTATTGCGAATCTTTTCAATCAGGTTGTCTCGAAGCTCCTGCTTGATAGAACGGGATACATAGCCGGCATTTTTTAGCTCTCCAAGTGTTTTTATTCCGAGTCTTTCTGTACTTGTCAGATTTGAGTATTTCATTTTTGATTGATCAAACAATTGGGTTTTCAAACGCTAACCGAAACTCGGTAGCCTATTTAATATCAAATGGGTTGCCTTTCGTGGCTATTGGCCATTTCCGACAACCCAACTGATATTGATCACGATTAAAGACAAGTGATAGCAATTGCGCGACTACCTGGCATAGGCGACCGCACGCATTTCGCGAATAACGGTAATTTTAATCTGGCCAGGGTATTGCATCTCCTTTTCAATCTTTTGGGAAATGTCAAAAGACAGCATACCAGCCTTTTCATCAGAAACGTTGTCTGCATCAATGATAACCCTTAGCTCACGGCCAGCCTGAATGGCATAACATTTCTCTACACCATCAAAAGACATGGCCATATTTTCAAGATCACGCAGACGTTGAATGTAAGATTCCATCATTTCGCGTCGTGCTCCTGGACGTGATCCCGAGATGGCATCACAAACCTGGATGATTGGCGAAAGAATGCTGGTCATTTCAATCTCATCATGGTGGGCGCCGATTGCATTACATACTTCCGGATTTTCCTTGAATTTCTTGGCAAGCTCCATGCCCAGAATCGCATGTGGCAGATCCGATTCTTCGGGCCACACTTTACCAATATCGTGAAGCAGTCCTGCTCTTTTGGCCAGTTTGGTATTGAGTCCCAGCTCCGAGGCCATGGTGGCGCAAAGCTTTGCCACTTCCCGTGAATGTTGTAGCAGGTTTTGCCCGTATGAGGATCGGAAGCGCATACGACCGATCATTTTAACAAGCTCAGGATGTAATCCATGTATGCCCATATCAATTACTGTCCTTTCGCCTATCTCAACGATCTCGTCATCAATATTTTTCCTGGTTTTAGCCACCACTTCTTCAATCCTTGCCGGGTGTATACGGCCGTCCTGCACAAGCCTGTGCAGAGAAAGACGTGCAATTTCCCGTCTTACCGGATCAAATCCCGAGATGACGATCGCCTCTGGAGTGTCGTCAACGATGATTTCCACACCGGTTGCCGCTTCCAGTGCCCGAATGTTTCGGCCCTCTCTACCAATTATTTTTCCTTTGATGTCGTCATTTTCGATATTAAAAACCGACACACAGTTTTCAATTGCATGCTCAGCAGCAGTGCGTTGAATGGTTTCGATGACGATCTTTTTAGCTTCTTTGGTGGCAGTGAGCCGAGCCTCTTCCATGGCACTCTTTACATAGGATCCTGCACGTGTATCGGCTTCGGCTTTCAATGCATCCACAAGTTGCTCACGGGCTTGGTCCGCGGTTAAATTGGCGATTTTTTCCAGCTGAGTAACCTGTTGCTGTAAAGATCTTTCCGCTTCTTCTTTCCGCTTCGTGGCCGTTTCAAGCTGTTGGCTCAGGTTGGATTTGAGTGTTTCCAGTTCGTTCTCACGACGTTTGTTTTGCTCAATGGTTTGGTTCAGCGTTTGCTCACGTTGTTTGAGCTTCTGTTCGTTGGTCTGTAGAATGACCCGTTTCTTGTTTGCATCCTCCTCAAATTCCGTTTTCAGGCGCAAATACTTTTCTTTTGCTTCAAGGATCCGGTCTTTTTTTATGTTTTCGGCGGCACTTTCGGCATTACGCAAAATTTCCGTAGCACGATCCTGAGCTTCCTTTTCTTTTTGGTCAAATGATCTTTGGAAAATGTATTTACCTGCAAAAATCCCGACACCAATTGCAATGATGTCAGAGAGGAGAATGATAAAAATTAATGAATTAGACATTTTAAATAATGTTTACAAAAAGTGGTTTGCACCGACTAACTGCGTGTTAAAATGCCGAACTGTCTGTTGTACGATCTTAGAGACTTAAAATGGATAAGGAATAAGTTTCAAATAAGTATATGGGTTTAACTTCTTAGTTATCAATTGCTTCCGTTACCGTAGAGTCCAGTTTTTCCAGTCGTTCCTGAAATCCTATCATCAACTCGTCCATTTGTTCACGGATTCTTTGCAATCCCACCATACATTCTATTGCAGTAAGCCCCATGGCTTCAATGTCACCATAGCCTGCCTTTTCATTTGATTTATGCTCATCTACACGTTGCATGAAGCGCCTGTATGCATTTCGATAATACATTTCCTGGTCTGCCGGAACGCTAAGATTGAAGCCTCTGTCAAGAAACTTTAATAATACGGGTACATCCGGTATGGGAACATGTTTTTTCGTCATAAGGAATCTTCAAGCAATTCTATGCACTTATCGATCTCTTGAATATATCGTTCAACTGATTCTTTTAGTTCGGTCAATCCGCCGGTTGGTGTCAGTTTACTTGAGACAATTTTAGCGAAACTTTTAGACTTATTAAAGTCTTTTTCTAAAGTACTGTATTTTTTCTTTATTTCCTTTACTTCATCCTTGAGTACGGTGTTCTCAAGGCGAAGTTCAGCATTTTCGAGCTGCAATTCTGACAATGACCAACTTAGTTTCTCTTTCGTCCTGATCAGGATGTTTAATTTCTTCTCAAGATCGGTCAGTTTAAGCTCAATCAAACGTGGGCTGATCTTGTCCATTTTTGAGTCGGTTAATTGTTTTTTATCTTCAAGTCAGTATGCCTTATGCCTGTTTGTTCTTAGTCGCCTTCCTGCAACTTTACTTTCTGATCAGCGCTCCCAATTCCCTTTCATAATTGCTGATGAGCCTTTGCATGGTTTTGTCGATCAGCTTATCCGTTAAAGTTTGATTGTCGTCCTGAAGTATAAAGCTAAGAGAATATGACTTTTTGTCTCCCAGATTAGCCCCTTCGTACACGTCGAATACATTCACATTTCGAAGCAATTGTTTCTCCGTTTTGTACGCAATCTGGCGGAGTTCTTCGAAGGTTATTTTTTTGTCAACTACCAGTGATAAATCTCTTCGTACCTCTGGAAATTTGGACACTTCTTTATACTGCACAGCCGAATCATATTGTTTTAGCATAAATTCCCAGTCAAAATCAGCAAACAAAACACCGCCTTTCACATCCGCCTTTTTTGCCAGCGCGTTTTTTAAAAGGCCAAATGACACCACAGGCTTTTTGTCGGAAGTAAATGTGATTCCGTACTGGAAGATGTTTGTATCAGCCTCAGTCTTATCCAGATTTCGGATTTTCATGGATGCCAATACCTGATTTACAAAGGCTGCCAGATCATGGAATGAGACCTCTCTGCTCTTGGCAAGCCAGGTTTCCTCGGTAATATTTCCCGAAAGGAACAAGGACAGTTTTTCCTTTTCTTTATATTTACCGTCGAGCTCGAAATACGTCTTCCCGAATTCGAATAACTTCAGATCTTTTTGACGGCGGTTGCTGTTGTGTGCGACCACTTCAAGCCCCGAGAACAGGAGTGTCTGGCGCATAACGGAGAGGTCTTCGCTCAGATAATTCAGAATCTTTACAGCTTCCCCGGGAAGGGATGCGGCAATCGACGCCTGTAAACCGGGCTTGGTCAACGAATTGTTGATCATTTCATTGAATCCGTTGGCCGCGAGCAATTCCGAGATCCGCATTCTGAGTTTTTCAGGATCGTTGACCGGAAATTCAGAAAGGAACTCTGAACTAAGCGATTCCGATAGTTCGACCTGACCAAAACCATAAATGCGCAGAATCTCTTCAATCACATCGGCTTCCCTTTGTACATCGACACGATAGGGCGGAACAGATGCGATAAAGTGGTCATCCCGTTCCTCCGTAATTTTAATATCAAGGGAGGTCAATATATCCCTGATCAGATCTTTGTCCAATGACTTCCCGATTAGACGGTCAATATGTTTGTAGCTCATTTTGACCTCAAAATCCTGAGCCGGATTAGGGTAAATGTCGGTTATTTCAGAAGAAACCTTCCCGCCGGATATTTCTTGAATCAATAGCGCAGCCCGTTTTAACGCATAAACCGGCATGTTGGGATCCGTACCTCTTTCAAATCGGAAGGACGAATCCGTCTTCAGGCCGAATCGCTGACTGGTTCGGCGTACCCAGGCAGGAGAAAAGTAGGCAGATTCCAGAAAAACAGACGTAGTTTCTACGGAAACTCCTGAATCGAGTCCGCCAAAAACACCTGCAATGCACATGGGCTTTATTTCATCGCAGATCATCAGATCACTATCCGACAAAATCCTTTTCTGACCATCCAAAGTGGTGAACCCGGTTTCCGAAGCCACTGTTTTCACAATTACTCTTTTGCCCGTGATTTTGTCTGCATCGAAGGCATGCATGGGTTGTCCCAGCTCATGGCAGACGTAATTGGTAATGTCCACCACCGAGTTGATAGGCCTGATCCCGATGGTTTGCAATCTTTGTTTCAGCCATTCGGGAGAATCTCCCACAGTAAGACCTGTGATGCTTAGACCCGTGTATCGCGGACAAGCTTCCTGGTTTTCAACGGTTACATCAATGGAAAGCGATACGTTTTCTATTGTAAAATGCTCGACAGACGGAAGCTTGATATCCCTGCCCAGTACGGCCCGTAAATCCCTGGCTACACCATAATGGGAGGCGGCATCCGCCCGGTTTGGAGTCAGACCAATTTCAATCAAAAAGTCGGACGATATATTGAAATATGCTGAGGCAGGTGTTCCATTGGGAAGATCGGTTTCCAACACCAGGATGCCGTCATGCGATGTGCCAAGACCAAGCTCATCTTCGGCACAGATCATACCCTCGGACACGGCGCCTCTTATCTTGGATTTTTTTAGAACAAGCGCATCCTCACTTCCGGTTGGATACAGGACGGCACCTACGGTGGCAACAATCACTTTCTGACCGGCTGCTACGTTAGCGGCTCCACATACGATCGAGAGCGGCTGATCCAGGCCCACATCTACGGTGGTCAATTTTAGCCGATCGGCTTCGGGATGTTTTTCGCAGGTTAATACCTTCCCGATCACCACACCTTTTAAGCCACCTTTGACCGATTCAATTTCTTCGATTCCTTCTACCTCTAACCCGGTGGCAGTGAGTAATTTGCCAATTTCTTCGGGTGTTTCTGTAATTTCAATTAACTCTTTAAGCCACTTATAGGAAATTTTCATGCGGGTACTTTAATAAATATTTTGATCGGATGTCTGCAAACCACCGGGGATTGGTTCTCAGCGGTCTTTTGCAGAATTGCCGATAAAAGCTCATTTGAATAATTTTATGCAAAATTAACTCTTTAGACTTCCTCTGCACATCAAAGCGCCATTTATTGTTTTGGGAGAAATTAAGAAATATCAGTGATTGGCTTCTTCGATTTGCTCTCCTGCAAAAATGGGAATGAGGAGTTTATTCTCTGCAGGAGGAACCGGACAGGCATAACTGGGCTGATAGGCGCAATACGGATTATAGGCCTTATTGAAATCCAGGATCATGGTGTTATTTTTAATCTCATTGGCATTGTAGTCGAGATACCGGCCTCCGCCGTATGTTTCCTGACCGCTGGTCTCGTCACGGAAAAGTACGGAAATAACGTTTTCATGTTTCAATAAAAGCAGCTTTTGAGGTTTTTTGTTGATTTCAAAATGGGCATAACCGTAGCGTTCGTATTTGGTGGTAGTGCCATCGGTGTACTTGATGAGCAGTTCCTTGTCCTCGCCGGTATATGGCGAAATGGTGGCCCTTACCCGATATTCCGGATTGACTTTAAAATAATGCAGGCCATGGAATTCGGCTGTGTCAAGAACGGGGGAGTCTTCGGACGATTTGAATTGTTCGTCTTTTGCACTTCGCTCATTATTTATTTTTTCCGCATATTTGGTTGGGTTGGTAATCGCGATGTCATCCTCGTTTTCATTTTGGCCACTAAAATTTTCGATAAAAAAGTAGGCTAATATTGCCAGAATCATGGCAAAGGTACTCCATCGGATAATTTTGTTTTTAAACATTTCAGTTACAGTTACTATTTTGAATTAATACGGGTCAGAACTTTTTTATCTTTAGGTTAGGTTGTGTAAAAACCTGTGCTTGTAAGTCGGTACCATGTATTCAGGAAACCGGGACCGAATCTACCCGTTCCGTCGGATACTGACTTTCAGAATCAGATCGGAGATACAAACTTACATGGTTATGACAGGTTTGAAAAAATCCTGGCAGGATTTCCTGCTTTTTAAATAAATTTGAAAATTCCGACCGACCCTTTTTGTGTTGTTGATGGAAATATAGCTAAATTGACCTGCCAATTAATTAAAAACAATACCCAATCCATTTATGTCCTACACGAAACGCGTACTCATTGCCGAAGACAGTTCAGTAATTCAAAATCTGGCCAGAAAAATTCTGGAATTTCAGCATTACGAAATTACTTCCGTGAAAAATGGAGAGCAAGTGTTGCAACTTCTTGAAAAGGAAGATTTTGACATCATCTTATTAGACATTAACATGCCTGTAATGGATGGTATGGAATGTGCCAGAAGCATTCGAAAACTGTCTGACGCCGCAAAAGCCAAAACACCAATCGTGGCCATTACAGGGAATGCAAAAAATTACTCTGATGAAGACTTTAAAGAAGCAGGCTTTGATGATGCACTTATGAAACCGCTTAATTTTGACCGTTTGGTAGAAGTGGTTGCGCATTTGACAGAATAGCTTGCATGAGGATTACTTTTTTAGGAACCGGCACATCACAAGGAATACCCGTTATTGCTTGCGATTGTGCCGTTTGCCGTTCGGGGGATCTTCGTGACAATCGCCTGAGAACTTCAGTGTGGATCGAAGAGGCTGGGAAGTCCTTCGTTATTGATACAGGTCCTGATTTTCGCCAGCAAATGCTGCGTGCCAAAGTACGTGAATTGGATGCGGTTATTTTTACGCATCAGCATAAAGATCACACTGCCGGCCTGGACGACACCAGGGCCTTCAATCACCGTCAGCAAAAAGATATGCCGCTCTATGGGCGGGAAAGTGTGCTTAATCAGATTCGGACGGAGTTTTATTATGCATTCAGTGAGCACAGGTATCCCGGGGTACCTCATTTTGATCTGCACAATATAGAAAACACGCCTTTCGAAATTTTGGGCGTAACATTTACACCGATTGAGGTAATGCACTATAATTTACCCGTTTTTGGCTATCGGATCGGCGATTTTACTTACATAACAGATGCTAATTACATTTCAGAAGCAGAACAGGAAAAAATAAAGGGCAGCCGGGTACTTGTTCTGGATACGCTTCAAAAGGAACCTCACTTATCTCATTTTACCCTTTCGCAGGCATTGGAACTTATTGCCCGGCTGGATGTTAAGCAAGCATATCTTATCCACATGAGCCACAAGCTTGGCCTCCATGAAGAAGTGGAAAAAGAATTGCCGCCCAACGTCAGACTGGCTTATGATGGACTTGTTCTTGAACTGTAATGGCCTGATCTGACCGATTATTGTGAGGTAAGCTGGACAAGGCGTGCACGATTGACTTTCGTTTAAATTCGTATTTTTGTCAGATCGATTTCCTGTAAGGTCAGTTTTGACGGACCCATTTTCTGAGTCCGAATTACAATGATTGATGCGTTTCGATTTCAATTAATTTATTGCCAGATTATGAAGAAGTTTATTTTTGCAGGAGCCTTATTGTTTTTGTTCTCCGCGTCAAAAGCCCAAACGCAAAAATGGGCAATCGGAGTGAAGGTGGGTGAGCCGACCGCCATCAGCTTAAGAAAGTATGGTGACCAAAATGCTTTGGATATCAGCTTTGGAACGTATGTAGGCTTGCTTAAAAGTAAAAAAACATACAAAACAAGCAATGATGACCTGGCCGACATCGGGATGATGTTTAATGCAACGTATCTGTGGTACGTACCTATGTTGAATGAGCGAATGATGGCATATGGCGGCGTAGGTGTACAGATTAATTCGAGACGATATTTTCCCAATAAGGATAAACGTGATGTGTACACGAGCAATATTTCAACAGGGCCTTCGGTAACCGCCGGGCTGGAAGTATTTTTTGCTCAAAAACCAACGTCCGTTTTTTTAGAAGGAGGAACCTATCTCGAATTGTTGCCCAAAATCTTCTACCTGAATCCCAATCTCGCTATCGGTATCAGACACAATTTTTAGATTACAGAAATTGCAGCCGGATAATAGAAGGCAGACGGCAAGAATTAGATACGAATTCATAATAAAATGAACACACACCCATGAAAATGAAATTTACACTCGCCAGCCTGATTCTTTTTTCACTTATGCAGGTCGGCTGTAAAGGCGTGAAGAATGTTTCCGGAACTTTGTCCAAATCTGACTCGGGTAAACAGCATCCGGACTATAATCGTGATGGTCATGTAGACTATACTAAAGTCGGGTCTTCCACGGCACCTGTAAGAACAGATACTGCTTTTGCAACGGGAAGAAGGGAAGATCAGCAAAGAGCGGTAGATTCCGGCGCACGGCAGAAGGAAAGGGATGCAGATCGGAATACAGGTAACGGGAGCTATAAAAAGGATTATGGCAGGATGGCTACCGGCGGAGCTGAGGTGTTGCCCAATTCGACTGGCGTTGTATCCTTTTCGAACGCTGAAGTAAACGAAAAATTGATCAGACAATATGCAGAAATGGATCGGCTTGCCGACCTGGTTGTTTATGAGCTGGGTATCCTCGACAAGCGCTGGGATATTTTGCTCAGCAAATACAAAACGGCGTCCTCTACTGAGCGAGAAAAGCTCTCGGCTGATCTGGACCAGCTGAATGCAGATCAAATCCAATTGTATAAAGCCCACGTCAGGATTTACAAGGATGGTAAAACGGATTGGGCGACAACGAAAAGAGATGTTGAAGCGACTCTTTTGAATGTGAGAGGTCTGGGGAATAAATGATTTCCGGACTCGAAAATGCGATTACCACCCAGCCCCTTTTGTGTTGGTTTTTATACGACAAAGGTACCCGTCAACGGTTAGGTACAGGGTGGATCCATCATTTCCCCAGTTGCAATTCGAGGTAAGTTCGGGTATTTCTATTCTTCCTAGTAATTTACCCTGAGGTGAAATGATCAGCAAACCACCCGGGCCGGAAGACCATAAATTTCCGTCCATATCGAGCTTGAATCCATCGGGAAGTCCGCGAACGCCGGCTTTGGTCATGGTCGTAGCGTCATACAAAAGTTTCCCTTCGCCCACATTCCCCTTCGTCAATACCGGATATGACATCCATATGGCACTTTCAGGGTCGGATTGAGCCACATAAAGTATTTTTCCATCGGGTGAAAATGCAAGCCCGTTTGGACGTTTCAGGTTTTTGATAATCTGTGTTACGGTTCCATCCGAGGCCAGGCGATATACGCCAAACTCCTTGATTTCTCTGGAGGGGTCGTTCTGTTTTTTTCTAAGGCCATACGGCGGATCGGTGAAGTAGTAGTTCTTGTTTCCGGCATGCTGCACGATATCATTGGGACTATTAAATCGTTTGCCGTTGAAATTATCTGCCAGGGTTACCTTGCCCCCCACAGTGAGCGGCATTGCCGAAATACGTCGGTCCCCATGCTCGCAGGAAATCAGCCTTCCCTGGTCATCAATAATAAGTCCGTTGCTGCCAGGCTCGTCGCTGTATTCTCCCAAGCCTGTATAACCTGAGGGCTTCAGGAACTCGGATAAACCATTTTTTTCATCCCATTTATAAACGATATTTTTGGGGACATCGGAGAAAAGAAGATACCCGCCATCTTTCACCCACACAGGCCCTTCGGACCATTCGAATCCGGAAGCCAATACTTCGAGTTTTGAATCTTTTGGAAGGAGTTTTTCCAGGATTGGATCATTATAGACGATCTTTCCGAAGGTAGGGTAAGATTTTTGGGCCATAAGCTTGTTTGCTGATATCGCACAAATACAGAGAAAGACGGATAAAACGGTCGGTTTCATGGTGGGCGATTTTATGGAAAGTTTGAATGCATGGGACTTAGACAAAGTGTGTAGTGTGTATTAACTACTGTTTATCAGGTGCTCATACATCGGGCAAGAATTATTTTACCTTTCCAAGTTTCTTCTTTTTCTAAAAGCAACCATTGCAACACTAAGACTTTAACTGGCGTCAACTGGTCTATGAGCGTTAAGTTGCCCATAAAAAAAATGATAATGGGTTTTCAGGTTTTCTTGGATCCTCATCGTTTTGCCATATAGATGAAACGGACTCCTTTTTTGTGGTCACTCTGGAACCAGTGTATAGTCATTCACCGTGTTTCCTGTCTTCCTGCTTTCATTGGTTCTTTTCAACTGCAACTCATTACCTGGTGAAATTTTTACGACATAAAATTCAATGTTACCGCTGCTTTCACTTGGAGGCGGGGTTAAGGCTGTCAGGATAAGGCGCTGATTGTCGGGCGACAAGGCCCAAGATCCGGTAAGCTTCCTTCCATCCAGGTCAACGAAAGTTACTTGATCTATTTCTGAGAGGTTTAGCCTGAATTTTTCGTAGCCGGGTCTGGTGTTACCCTGTGCTCCCGCCTGAAAAACTTTAATCCCGTTTTCGCTCACACTCTGGGCTTTCCAAATGATACCTATATTGATAGGCTCGGCCGTCTTTGGCTGGCATCCTGCCAGTGTACAAATGAGTAGAAATGTTAGAATTTGATGTCGTGTCATAATATTGGTGATGGTCTAGTACAATACTATTTTTTGTTTGATTATGCGATTACTCTCTTCGATCACAACGATGTAGATACCCGTTTTAAGCCGGTTTAGATCAAAATCAGATGATTGTGGGATCTTCGATTTGATTCTCAGCATTCCGTTGATGTCAAATAGTTTTAGGGTAGAGGGAGATGTAGTGCCTCGCTTGATGTACAACACGTTTTGATGTGTATAAATCAGTGCCGACGGAGTTACAGGTTCGGTACTGGTAATAATAGCCGACGCCGAAATTTTAGCCACCTCGCTATAAGCGGAACTCCCTGCCGAATTCACTGCTTTGATCCGATAATAATAATCGTTTACATCCAGAATCTCATGGTCGGGAAACCGGGTTATTATTGCGGATTGACTGCCGATTTGTAAAAATCCTTCGTTGGGTTTTGAAGAGCGTTCAATTACCACGCTTGTTGCATTGCTAGACAAAGGATTCCAGCTAAGTTGTATAAGATCAAAATCCACAGGAACCGCTGTAAGGTTCTGAGGTTTATCAGGAACAGGCGCCTGTGGTGTGATGGCACTGGCAATGTTGCTGTAAGCCGAAGAACCAATCGGATTAATGGCCCTGATTCTGTAATAATATTTAGTAAGTGAAGCGGCAGTTTTGTCCTGATAAGAAACTGCATTGGCAGTTAAATCCGCGATTTTTGTAAAGTTGACTCCATCGGTGGACCGTTCTAGCTGAAAGCCTGCTTCATTGCGTGATTTGTCTGCCCATGCCAGATCAATCTGACCATAACTAATCACCGTTGCTGCAAGGTTTTCCGGAGCCAAAGGAATTACATCAATGGTTGTGGCATTGGCAACATTAGAAAAAACCGACGGATTCGCCGTGTTGACAGCCCGAACCCGATACCAGTATTTGGTAGCAGGAGACAGTCCCATGTTTTGGTAAGATGTAATATTTGCTGCCAGGTCGGCAATCTTATCAAAGTTGGTGCCATCGATAGATCTTTCGAGCTGAAATCCAGTTTCGTTGGTTGACAGGTCCTGCCACGCAAGGTTGATCTGACTGCTGGAAATGATGTTTGCGGTAAGTGCTTCCGGAGCTTTGGGTGGCACGTCAAACGTGGTGGTTTCAGCCACATTGGAATAACCCGAGTTGCCAATCGCATTTTTGGCCCGGATCCTGTACCAGTATTTGGTGAGTGTAGTTAATCCCGTATTTTCATAAGAAGTTGTGTTTGAAGGCAAATCAGTGATTTTCGCAAAAGTGGTACCATCACTGGAACGTTCGAGTTCAAAACCCGTTTCATTTCCTGAATTGTCGTTCCAGCTTACACGAATTTGTGTGTTTGAAACAGGGGTAGCAGTGAGATTCTGCGGTGTATTTGGAGCCACATCCCGTGTTGTGGCATCAGCCACATTTGTGTATGTCGAGCCCCCTTGAGTGTTTTTTGAACGAACCCGATACCAGTATTTCGTAGCAGGAGCAAGGTCATTGCTATTAAAACTCGTTGCATTGGCTCCGGTTTCCCCCACTTTTGCGAAGTTGGTTCCATCAGTGGATCGTTCAATTTCGAAGCCGGATTCATTTCCGGAATTATCCTTCCACGCCAAATCAATCTGGCTCGCCGAAATAGTGTTGGCCGTTAACAACGTAGGTGCGATGGGCGGGACATCAAATGTGGTGGTTTCAGCAACATTGGAATAACCTGAGTTTCCAACAGCGTTTTTGGCACGGATCCGGTACCAGTATCTGGTGAGGGTGGTTAATCCTGTGTTCTCATACGAAGTTGCGTTAGCTGGCAGATCCGTCAGCTTTGCAAAGTTGCTGCCGTCGGAGGAGCGTTCCAGTTCAAAACCTGTTTCATTTCCGGAATTGTCATTCCAACTTAGATTGATCTGCGTATTGGAAACTGGCGTTGCGTTCAGGTTTTGGGGTGTATTCGGTGTATTATCAAGGGTGGTTGCTTCCGCTACATTGGAATAGCCAGAATATCCCCCCGGGTTTTTTGCCCGGATGCGATACCAGTATTTTGTGAGCGGGATAAGACCTCCGTTTTCATGGCTGGTAGAATTTGCTCCCACATCAGCCACTTTTGAAAAATTGGTTCCGTCGGTGGAGCGTTCCAGTTCAAAACCAGATTCGTTATCTGAAACATCTCTCCAAGTCAGATTGATCTGGCTGGAACTTGAGGTGCTGGCACTCAAATTTGCTGGCGTTGTAGGCGGGCTTTGTGCTGTAACATCGTTTGCTACATTGGTGTAACCAGAAACTCCAACACTATTTATTGCCCTGACACGGTAATAGTAGCGTGTTCCCGGTGTGAGTGGGCCATCAATATACTGCGTTGTATTTGCTGCTGTGGTTGCAATTTTTGTAAAAGTGCTATTGTCCGTACTTTGTTCAATTTCAAAACCGGTTTCATTGTTGGAGCGATCAAGCCAGTTGAGCTGTATCTGAAAAACGAGATTTGATTTGGCTATGAGGGCAGATGGTGCTGAGGGTGCACCTTGCTTGGTATTGCCACAAACCGTATTGGAGTAGCCCGAATCACCTCCACGTGCCCGTGCCTTAACCCGGTAGCAATATCTGGTACCGGCACTAAGGCCTGCATCTGTATATGTGGGGAAAGATGAATCCAGGAAAGCCGTTTCATGAATCTGTGAGAAGTTAAGACCGTCGGCAGAGCGCTCAATGACGTAAGCAGCTCCACCATCCTTTCCCTGATTTGCGTTCCATCTTATGGAAATCTGCGTAGCTGTACTGTCAGTCAGAACGAGATTCAACGGATTGTTAGGTGGCGCTACAGGTGTGGTAACTGTAACCTCATTGGAATAGCGCGTAACCGCAGCAATCATCCCGGCTTGCCAAAAAGTATATTTCAACCGATAGACGATTCTAATACCACTGCCAGCGGCTTTGTCTTGATACGATTGCGTACCGGACGCCGACTCGGTTACGATAGCCAAAGCACTGAAACTGCTATGTATATCCACCCACTTATACTCCACTTGCACCGTATTTCCTTCATGAACAAACTTCGGCCACGACAGGTTAACCTGTTGGTATGATACAACGGTGGCGGAAAGGGTCTGAGCCCGGCTATTATGCAATGAAAACAGTATTAGTAAAAATGCGACAGCAAAGTCCTGCTGCAGACGTGGGTGTATAAATGTTTTCATGTTCATTCTACTTCAATCATTTAAGTAATTTATTTCCACTGAACCCCAACCATATCAGTGGGTTCACTTTCTCTTTTACCTGCATCCATTACCACAACGCTGTAATAATAACCAATTCCGGGTGAGGCATATTTGTCAATAAACTCGGTTTGCTGACCGGTTACAGAACCTATCATTTTGGCCGCAATGGTTTTCTCGGTGTACCGGTATATCACGATCTTCTCCGGTGCTGTTAACGGAGCATCCCAGGCAATTCTAACTCCCTTATTAGACTGCATCACACTTAAGCCCCGAACTGGCAACACAGGCGGAATATCTTTAAAATAGGTGGTTTCGGCGCTGTAGCCGCTCTCTTTTCCATTTATACCCAGGCTTTTGATGCGGTAGGTGTATCGTTCGCCATCTTTAACTGTGAAGTCTTCATGACCATTGCGCGATTTGTCGTCGATGGATTGAACGTAAATCTCTTTGAAAACCTTTTCGCTGCCAGCTTTTCGCTCAATAGTGTATCCGATAATATTGGGATCAATATTTTTCATGTTTTCCCAAACAAGAAAGGCGTGACCTCTATGATAGATCATTTCGGGATTGAGCGGCGTAGCGACGCGGTCAGGATAGCGGGCTTCTGAGTAAACAGGGGTGCTGATGGGGCCAATGTTATAACTGGTGTTAACCGCCGCAACCGCCCAACGATATCCAGTTCCCATGGCTAATTTGGACAGTGGAACCTTGTAGCTCAAATCCGATGATGCCAGTATCACCCCCGAATATTGCGTGAGGGAATCCGACTCACTTGCCGCGTAATACAGGTAATAGCCATGTGAATCGTAGTCGGCTCGTTGCCATGTGAAATAAAGCGTGTCCCTCATCTCATTTACAGTCAGATTCGCTGGGGCTATCAAAGCCGGACGACTGGCCTTCAACATGCCCGAAACCCGCACTGATTCCGATGATCTATCATAAACACCGTTGAGTTTGATCTGATAATAGTAGCCTTGCACCGGCTCTACCGTTTGGTCATGATAAATCGTATCCGATGCAGAGGCTGTACCGATTAATTTATAACCCGAATCATAGTTGTCGCTTCGCCAGATTTCTATGGCCCGGAGGTTTTTAGTAGAAGTCAATTTCCAGGCAACACCTATTGTGTTGTAACTTTCTTCCGAACTTGTACGAATGTCGGAAATAACAGGAAGCTCTTCCTGCGAACGAAGGTTGGAAAGTGTTAGGGTGTCAGAAGGAGCTGTTTCATTACCCATGAAATCCTTTAAAAATACCACATAACTATAAAGCATTTTTCTCCGGGCGTTACGATCGGTTATTTCCAAAAACAAGGAATCCTTACCGCCCTTCATGAAAGCCCATTCCGCAGGACAGTCAGAAAAGTCGGTTTGCTCATACGTCGCACGCATCGCTCTCACCCCGGCAATATCCATTCTCGGTTTTTTGACATGGTATCTGATCTTTACCGTTTTGCCGTCAGCTGTATAGCTCACTGACTTCAGGGTGGTGGCTATTTTAGAACCCGGCACGCTTACCGTGGTAGGGTTGTGATATACAGGAGTCTCATCGTTTTTTAGCTGGCGTATGCGGTAGTCGTATCGTTTTCCCTGCTCCACATCGGTGTCCAGGAACCCTACTCCCAATGCTTCAAGATATTGTGGGTTATAGCGATACGTTCCAAGTGAATCTACCGATGACAAGTTACGATAACGTTCATAAAATAATGTTGTCAACGAATCATTGTGGATCTCGTACAATGGATTTTTGCGTGTTAAAATAGTCAATCGGCTTATCAGATCGGTGGCGCTTTGTGGCGGTTTGTCTGTGGTACAAACCGGCTTCCAGTCTGGCTTTCCTCCATTACCCACAAGGAGCCGTTCCATTACATACTGTGGGCCATGTAGCAACTTTTCAAACTGGACAAAGACGCCAACAGGACCAGCGGTTGCTTGGGCCTCTTGGGCTTTGGCAGGTGTTAAAAACAGCACCAACAACAATGTGATGGGCATCATCAATAGTTTCATTTCCTGGTTGTTTTAGGGTGTTTCTGAAATACAGGCTTCGTTTTTGGCGTCCCATGCACAATCTATTTTAACGTCGACGGCTGGCGCGCTTCCCTTTGTTACTGCTGCTTTTCCAGTTACTATCAAATGCATATCTGTTTGAAAGGGTCCTAGTTGAGCCCCGGTAAGAGTCTCTTTCAGACCAGCCTTGAAGCCTGCTCCTACATTGGCTGACAAGGTTAGGCTGGCAGTTAAAGGACTCGGGCCTAACTGAAGCTCCGTATCCAGGCCACCATTAACATAAACCTCGCCACCTGCTTCGATAGACATGAGTGTTCCATAAGCGTACGCCCTGGCTCCCACGCCCATACCGGCACCAAATGACAGTTTGCTATTATTGTAATTTCCGTATACATAGCCATCGGCATAAACATCAACGCCTACCTTATATTGAGCACCAGGTACACCATAGGTGTGATCGAAGTTTCCTATGCCCGGAAGTGGTAATTCCCCTGTGGCATATATCCCTTTAAAGTTCGAACTGAATGTACATGGCAGGCTTTTCCGGTGACTGTTGGCAAATAAAACGCTCGTTGCATCACTGAGATCCCGGCTATTATAATATCCCAGCATCAAGCCGGCTCTCATGGTGGTGGGTATCGGTAGCGGAACATCAGTAAGGGAACCTGAGGCTACAATATAAAATCCATTCCCATCAACCCGAACCTGTCCTATTCCGCCTGTGAACTGCATGGTAGGGGGGATCGGTATGGGTGGCATGATCAGTGTACCTGTAAAGCGGCTATTTTTACGATCGTACATCAGGCTTAGCTCCCCCAAACCACCCGGTGCTGGAATCTCATCCAGTCCGATATTTTGCTTGTCGGCTATTATTTCACCGTGGGCTGTAAAGGTGAGGCGGTTTTTTTCGTCCTTTTTCCACATTTCAAACCCACTTGGTAATCCTGAAAAAGTCATCAATTTCCACTGCTTGCCCTCTACGCTCTGGTGGCAATAGAGGTCAGACAATCCTGAATTGCCTTCCAGTACCAAGCTTAATTTGTTATTGGTGTAATCGGTTTTATTGCTTATGGCATCGTTGGTGGCGTACACTGGATTATTTTTCAGCTTCAACAGATCCTTTTCGACTGTTAAATTCAGACTCCGGTTGTGGGTTATGTGTGTCATGTTGGCCGTATGCACCAGTAACACATTATCAATTTCCAGCTTTTCGGGTTCTTTAACCCGCCCTCTCATAGCGATGATGCCATCTGCAAAAAACAGCTTACTCGTACCTCCATCCGCTGTTTTGGTATCCAAAGCTTCAAAGTTCAGATAGCCACTGGTCTCAAAATTAAAAGCGCCGGGAACGATGGTTTGAAGTACCGGTTTCCCTGTCTCTTTCGATTTGTAGTACCGGAGTCGCATCGAGACGTCCTTTGGTGCATTTGGAATTCCGGTTGTCAATCCGGAATCAAATTCAAACCAATCCGGCCCCGTAGCAATGGTGGTAGGGCGCACATCGATGATATTGAAATATCGGAACGACTTGTTACCGGCACCGAAAGTAACCACATCCTGTCCGTTATCCAGCAGGGAAACGGTTTGAAATGTCATGTCGTTGGTAAGTCCCGGCAAAGAATTGGCAAGAAGCTTTGCAGCGGGAGAATCGCCCTCAGGAACAACCACCATGGCCCAGTGTCCTTTCATATCAGAACCCGTTTGCTGATCATAACCAAAATAGGCCTTTCCTCCCAACTCCATCTTTGCTACCCCGGCGAGTTCCAGATCCTTAGGCTCGGCTTCCAGTTTAAAAAAGTCATTACGCAGGTTAAACTCTTTAATAGGGATATCCACTTTCCCAGTTTTAACAACACCCGTCGTTGCATAAAATCCACCCTTTTTATAGTCTAGTACCCAGTTACGTACTTCTACACTCCAACTGCCCGCCAAAGGGAATGTAAGCGGTGTCTCACCCGATTTTTTATCAATGGTATTATTTTTAATCACAAGCTTGCCAATACTAATTTCAAGATTGGATGGATTGGCGTTTTTAACAGTACAATTCAAAACCGGGTTAAGATGAATCTCATCGCCCACAAGCCTCGACCCTTCCAGCTTACTGATTGCATCAAAGGCCAGTAACTTTATAGCCAGCGGTTTTCCATTGCCCTGAGAAATACCGAAATCAGTCCATTTGATATTGTTTTTTTCGGAATCGAAGGCTACCACCGATGGCTTGTCACCAGGTTCTTTGGCCGGATCGTACAGGAATAGCTCATTGGCTGGTGCATAACTGAACAGGTTTTCAGAGAAATTGAACGAATTGTCGATCACTTTTGCCTGCGCTATAATTTTCCCTTTTGAGGTGCCCGGAGTGCGTATAATTTTGAATTTCCCTGCATTTGCCACGTTGTCCAAAGAGGTAAGTCTGATATTGAACTTCACATCCTTCAAAGCAATGTTGGGTGTGGTGTGGTAAACCAGCTGATCCAGCGTACCATCCTGTAATTCTACCGTTTCACTTGCCGGCATGCCTTCTGTCGGCTTATCAGGATTGGCCTTAAAAACAACATTTTCAAATTTTGCAGTGAGCCTGTCGTTTAGCGTACCAAAAGGCCCCAAAGACGGATCCGACAAATCAACCACACCGGATACCTTCATTGTTTTCGGATCCATTTTTTCAATCGTTACCGGGAAACCCCATATTGATGCAATGTTGAATTTATCAAAAGTAGTAAGCGTAAGTTTGAGCGACTGACCCTTTGCCTGTGGAATCGACTGGCTCACACTTGTTCCCACATAGGTTATGCCCGTTTGGCCAGTCTTGTCAGGGTTAAAGCTTGCTTCAATGGTACAGTTAGTCAAGGTTTTGTCGATATCCAGAGAAAATGATCCGTCACTTTTGGATGTGGTACTGTACTTTACCGGAGCATTTTTACCAGCCGAAACGAATACCAAAGCTCCTTGTACCGGTGTCTCGGTACCCTGCGCCGTCTTTGCAACAACAACTCCATTTACTGTGGCAGCCCGTTCAAGCAGGACCATTTTGGGAGCAGGCGCTATTTTACTCTCTTCATTCACCACCGATACAGTCTGTGTTACATAGCCGGTAGCCGATATTTCGACAAAAAGATTATTGGTCGAAACATTTTTAAATCTCGTACTTACTACGCCCTTCGCATCGCTCGGGCCAAAAACAAATCCGGGATCCTTTTTCCCGAAAACGTTAACCAAAGCACCCGTAACGGCTCCACTCGATCCACCCTTTTCAAAGATATTGAAAGTGATGCGGTGGTCGCGCTGGTATATATTTATATCTCCAGCATTGATTGTAAGCTGACTTCCTGCGGTAGATTTTGGCTTGGGCAACTCTGTTTTAATATTTCTGATTTCTTCGAAATAGCTGATATTAACAGGAATGATCTTGAGCGTTTGTGCAGTGGAAGGCGCATCAATGTCGAATTTCCACATTCCGTTGTTAAACTCTGTTTTAAAAATATAACCGTCATCGGCTTGCACATAGGCTTCAATGCTTTGACCCGAACCCACCTCTGGTCCGCCGCCATCCCCAGCAATATTTTTTATTCCTTTAGGATTGATTCCGGTTTCGGGTGCATTGTTATTAATTAATTCGGTAACCGGTTTGATTGAGGTAGCTACCTGTTTCTTAGCTGCCAGGTTTTTACCAGTGACAATTTTATTACCTACTGTTTCTACTCCTGCATTTTTTACGGATTGTGCCTTCGTAGCCGTTGTTGTTTTTGCCGGTTCCGGCACCTGGCTGATCACCTTCACAGGATTGCCTGTTAACAAGGCACCCGCACTTTTACTTATTTCCGATTTGGTATCATAGTCTATTGCCCGGCCCACAATATGGGTGTTGGGGCGCATCAGTACCGCTGAGTAGTTACTGTTTTGGCCAAGCATCACGCCGCCTATACATATACAATCCTGACAGCCGGCGCAACTTGCCGGAGGTTCATTGCCGCCAGGAATACGTATAACAGGAGCACGGTTTATATCTTCGGTATAAAAATTATAACCGTTTGCAATGATTTTCACCTTGGCATTTTTGCCAGGTTTGAGTACAAAAGGTGTAATCCACCCATTGTCATCAGTCATCCGGTTAATACTTCCCCATGACCCATCGTTGGGTTCGTAGGTGAGCGACACCAGCGCTTTTGCAATTCCTCTGGTTGAATTTGTTTGGTCCACCACGCGGATCCGAATGGTCGGTGCGCCGGGTTTCATATATCGCTGCACCACATCCGACGATTCATATTTATATTCATCATTGAAAACAGCCGTTGCAGACGGGGACGGAACTGCCTTTGATGGATGCAGCAGTATGCCACTGTTTATCGCAATAAAATCATTTGCTTCACCAGTCCAGTACTCTGTGATTTGATCACAGTTTTTGTATTGGAATGAAACCGCATATCTTTTGTTGTCAGCGTATTCTTTGGGTATCTGATTCGTTGTGGTTGTGATCAGCCCAAAATCACTTCCGCCTTCCTGTACCTGACCATTCGGATTCGTATATGCCCGGGTAACGACTTTCCAGTAATAAGTACAATTACTGCCGTCCACGATCCTTGTTTTTTTCTTTGGGTCATTTTTGATCTTATCTGATGGATTTGTAACCCATCTTCCTATATTACTATATCTTTCCGTTTCAGTGATCCTCCGTGGTTCCAGCGTGTCGCTGCTGTTGAGTCCGTCTATCGTGGAAAACGCAGAGAGGAAGTATGCTTCATTTTCGGTGGCGGCCATTGCCATACGCGGAAAACTCACCAGTCCCTGCCCATCGGTATTGCCACTGGCTATTATCGTATACGATTTCCCCTTTATGTTAACAGGCTTTTGTACTCCAGAACCTACATCTGCCGGTGCATTCCGGTTGGGTCCGGGAGGCGGTATCTTTGAAGCAGCTTTTAATACCACTACATTCACCCCCGCCAGTGTATTTTTCATGCCTGCTTTTTGCTCAAATTCCCCCAACTGCCCCGTAACGTCCGACCTGATGTTGGCTACTAATTTGTAGCTTTTCACATTGGCTATCAGGGTCTGGTAATCAAAAGACCCTTGCGGTTTCATGATCTCATCAGGTTGTATTCCAAAATCTGCCGTTGGGCTCGTGTAGTGTTCGTTGTCCACTATAACTCTTAGCGTCCGTCGGTATACTTTTCCACCCCGCACAAACTCAGTTGATCCGGTCTTAGCCGTAACCGGCAATATTCCCATCGGCATGGGCGCTATCATTTTTACCGAGAATACAAAGGAACCGTCGGCACTGGTTACTCTGGTATCCAGTGTTTGGCTGTAATTTTGATGAAATGCTGCAATTGTCTCATCACCGTTTCCGGGAATACTGGTTGTGACTATATTGGAATCAGTCTCCTGATATACTACCTGCAAATGAACCTGCGTATTGCCCAAAGGCAGCACCGCTGCACCATCCTGTCCGGGATCGGCAAACTTGTAAGCCAGCTTTCCCTTGAAGGTCATCGTTGGCGGTTCGGTGGTTTCAATGTTGAAAATCACCTTTTCGATCCTGGCCGGAGCGGATGCCAATGGTTCTTTTTTGTTCAGGAACAGAATAGCCTGCCCGTCGTCCGGTTTTTGTCCACATCCAGGGCAGTAAACCCGGTAGTTGTCGTAGGACTTGTCTGCATAAACCAATCTTTCAAATGTGGTAGAAAACACGTCGCCGTTGGCTTTCAACTGTGAGATACCAATGAATTCGTATCCGGCAGCCTTAAGCTCTGCTTTTATTTTTTCAGTAAAATCCGTCGGATCCTCCGATTTTTCCTTGTCAATGCCAGCCGGTGATACCGTTTTAGAGATATTAGTAATGCTCCGATCCAATCGTATCTTTTGCGTCAAGGCGGGACTACCGGTTTTTAAGGTGTTTGTGTTAGGGACCTTTGCTTCCTTTTCTTGTTCAATAGACAGTAAGGGGATTGTATTATATACAACCTCTTTCTTCACCTGCCCTTCTACAGGCAACCTGAATTTTTTATAATATTCCTGCAATCCTGTTGTTTTGCGATAGATCACCACATACTGACCACTTAGTTTCGCATCCGGAGCGCCGGGCCAGTTTTTATAGGTTTGTTTGGCAGCCAACTCCAGCGTGTAGCCGGACGCCAGCCAGGTAACACCTTCAACCTTGTACTCCTTTTGCTCATTGCGCGAAATTTGGAATGTATTTTCGGTGCTGGTTTGATAGGCACCGGAACTGGTAATTGGCTGAATGAATGGGTTTACAGCATCCAGAATACAGCGTGTAAATGTGGCCAGAGTGTCCGTGCCATGAAGCGCCGACTTCAGCACTTTAACGGTATACCTTCCCTGAGAATCAGAAACACCGTAACCTACTGTTAAAAGGTAATTGCTTTGTTCTAATTTGGATAAAACAACCTTGGTATTCGGCAAAAGATGTGCCTGTCCATCCTCACCGGGATATTTGAAGGCAAGAGTACCAGTGATCGTCAACGTGTCTTTCTCACTTCGAAGATCTTTGGCAAAAAGTGAGAAAGTAACAGGTTTGGAGGCCATGGGTTCATTGGAGAACTGCGCTTGTTTTCGCTTGACTTCTGTTACCCCCAGAAGCTCCACCTTTACCTCAAATTTCTTATCGTTGGTCATTTCGGCAGGAAGATCTTCCTTTTCAAGTTGAAAATAGAGCGTCCTGACCTGGCGGATAAGTACGGGGGCGTCTGTCGGCTTTGCGTTTAAACTGGTTACTTTGACCTGATAACTTAATGCCGGGACGTGGTCAAGTATATTTTTTTGCCGAAGTGGCACAGTATAAGCTTTCCTTAATTTTTCTTCAAATTCTTTATCCAGATCCCATTTAAAAGTTAATGGATTGTTATTGCCCACCTCTATACTTTTTGTTCTAAGGGTACTGCTCTGGTTGGGTGAAGTCATCGTGATGTATTCGAGCACGGGTATCACGTTGTTCTGTCCATAGGTAAATATGCCAACCGGACTTTTCCCGTCGTTCATTAAATTGAGCTTTACAGTCCTGGAATGCGCCTGAACACGCCAAGCGTATTTTTTTCCAACCTGCAATGCCGGATGCGATGGGCCGTATAAAAAACTGCTGGTTCTCAGATTTTTTACTTCCAAACCGCTTCTTGGCAATACCACAGCATCAATAAAAACATTGGGGTTGACATCAGCAGCGGGCAGCTCCACAATTCGTAAGGTATATTCTACCTGATTGGGCATAATGCCTACCGGCGCCGACCAGGTAAAAATTTGTGTTTGCGGCGTTTTAGTGATTACCTCCTCATTTTCAAAGGGGGAGATCAGAATGGGTGGCTCTATAATACGAACCGGAATAAGCCCGCTGCAACCCATCGGAAACTCAGCTGAAAGCGGACGAATGGTGGCGTTGTCAAAAGCCTGTATACAAAGCTGGTAATTGCCTTCTGGTAAAGGCAGACCGCGATACAGTTCATTTTTGTTCATTCCCTGTACCTCAATCTGATTCAGATCGAACAGCCCTTCCAGTTCCGAACGGGTTACCAATCGGTTCACATCCGTTGCCCTCAATTGAAGTGGCTGCAAAGGACGATAGTTTGGCGAAGTCCGGATAACAACACCATTGTCACCTTCCAGTTTTCCTATTAACCTTACCGATAAATCTTTTCCCGATAAATTGGAAACAAAAACCTGCACACGGTTGCCAGTTCCCGGATAATCCTGAATATAAGGACTATAAGGCGGCAGCACATTGGTGGTGATTCTGATGAGATTTTCCTGCCCGAAAGCACCAAAACTCATGAGCCACAGCATGAGCAGTGTACCAAAGAATAATCTACCTGCCGTGCAGCCGATTTTGTATATTTTAGAATGAAATTCCATACCCAATGTTTCCTCTTAGTTCGTTGAATTTTTCTGTCTGTATACCCGTGTCAGAGTTCACGTAACCGAACGATAGATTTAATGTCTGCTTTTTGGCGATCTGATATCCGGCATTCGCCGACACCGTCATCACCTTGCCTGTTACGCCAAACTGCTTGTTTACGAGATACGAAGCATTGGCCGACGTGCTCATTTTTCTCTTGAAAAATGAATAATTCATTCCAAGCGTTGGTCCGTAAAACTTAACTTTGTCATTTTCCTCCGTAGGAATAGTCGAGGGCAAACCTGACTGGGTATACGACAGCATCAAATTGGCCCCGAAGCCGCTTCTGTTATGTTGTAAAAAGTAGCCCAGGTTCAGGTTCTGATTGTTGTTTTCTGTTTGAGCCGCCGTTCTTTCGTTCAGATCCGAAAGCTGTTGATGCGTTGCTGTTAAAGTGAGTACATGCGACAGGTCCGTATTAAGAATGGAATACCGCGTATTTACGGTCGCCGAAAGGTTATTCTGAGCAATCCGCAACGTGTCGATCAATGGCCTGATTCCAGATTTTTGACTTAAACCATAATTGGAAAGTGAAACATCAAATCCAAAAGTAGGATCGGGATTGATGGACATCATCAGAGAACCGATAGAACGCCCTGTTCCTGCGTTTTTATTGTTAGCCAGATTGTCAAACTGACGGCCATAGCTTCCTGAAATTCTTGCCTTACCTTTTAATAAATTGAGAGAGGTGGCAACTGCATAACTTTCAATATCACTTTGGAAATAATACGCGCCCATCGTTTGGAAATTTGGGTCGATGCGTTTGTATTGCAATTTTACCGAACCCCATTTTGCCTGATAACCCACAGCAGCCTGTGTCGCCTGTGTGAGCTGGGTTGACAGCCGTGGTGTGATGAGTTTGCCAAATATTTTTGTCAATGGATTTTTGCCTTCGGCACTTACTTCCGTTGCCCTCATGTCTCGTGTGTAAGAACTGGCAGCTGCATCCACTTCAACAAGAAAATGTTTGAGCAGCATAAGCCGTGAGGTAATGCCCACAACCAGGTTTTCGGCAGGCGTAACGTTTTGCTCCGGCGTTGCAGGAACTCCTGCTATGGAAGTCGTGTCGTCCTGGGCACGCAGCATCACGAGGTCTATGTAATTGTTGGCTTTGCCATATCCAAGTTTTACGGCATAACCTGTTCTTTTAAACGAAGGGATCAGATTGGGATCTGCAATGGTAGACGAAGCCGCTTTATTGAACCGGCCATAAACGGCTCCAACCCGAAGTTTGCCAGGATTAAGCTCTGCGCCTGCACCCAAGAAGGTATGTCCTGAAAGTGTGAATGGAGAAAAGGAAACGTTCCGATAGCCTGCATGAACAGTTGCCCATTTGTAAGTAGGGCTCACACCAAATTGATTGAACGGCTGCCGGAAACTACTTCCCTGATTTCCTAAAACGGCAGAAAATGGCAGACTTAAACCGCCGGGAAGGTTCACAGTAACTGCACCGCTCAAACCAAACGGGGACGCCTGGTTCCTGGCAGCGGTACCGTGTGACGTATAAAAACCCGCATAAGCATTGATGCCTCCGGATATAGTAACCATCCGATTGCCTGGCTTCTCCTCTTGTGCATGAGCCTGCGCAAGCCACAGGGCCATTAATAAACATTGGTAGATCGTTATTCTCATATCCTTATCTGAATACCGTGGCGGTGTTGCAAAAGAAAACAAACCTCCCGTTGATGATGATGTTGAAATTAGACAGGAACCAGAACATCAAAGTGCTATAATCGACAAAGGAAGTATCTTAATCGGCGAACGGAAAACAAACTTATTTAACGGTGAAAATTTCAATATTTTCTTCTTAATATTTCATACCGGCTTCGGGGAATAGTGAATCAATGAATATTTTTTTATCTTGAATCAGTTTTTAATAAAGATTCGGTTACATGGGTGACATTTTGAATAAAGTACGATTTCTGGCGGTTGATGATAACCTTCTTGACTTGTTAGCCGTTTCTGAATTTGCTAAGGGTTTCGATTTTCTCGAAAATTGCGGCACCTATTCCAACCCAATTGAAGCCTACGAGGCCCAGCAATATATAAAGCCCGACCTCGTGTTTCTGGATATTGAAATGAGCTCGGTGACCGGCATCGAACTGCTTCGAAAAATAAGAGCTGATGTACCCATGGCCGTGTTCGTCACCTCCTATCCCGAGTACGCACTGGACGGTATTGACCTATCCGTTTTAGATTATGTATTGAAACCGCTCACTGCCGAACGCTTTGCCCTAACAGCTCAGCGTATCAAACAGTATTGGGAAATGAGACAGAAATCTATCGCTTATGAAGTACTTTTTGAAAATGATCTGCTCACCATCAAGGAAGGCTACAAACAGATCCGCATTTCTCAAAATGACATTATTTACCTGGAAGCCATGCAGGATTATACCAAAATAGTAACCGAAAATAGAAACTACATGACACTTTCCACGATGTCATTTTTCATGGATCGGCTTCCGGCCGACCGCTTTATGAGGGTGCACCGAAGTTACGCTGTTGCCCTGCATCACATACGGGAACTCAGCCAGTCGGAGGTAGTGTGCAGCAATGCCCGGATACCCGTCGGCAAAACCTATCGGCAACTTGTTTCTCGCTTACAGTTATAAAAAATTAGACCTTCATCATAAACTCTCCCTGTGTGAAATTTCATTTTTTATTGATCATTTCTCTGCTGTTTGCCGAAATCTGTTCGGCGCAAAACGACACCCATCAGCAGCAACTAGAAAAAATTAAAAAGGAGTGTGAAAGCATTCAGGCCGCCTTCTCTGGTAATCCAGGTAGTTTTGAAGAATTGGTGAAAAAGGCAAACAAGGGCCTTGCATTATCAAAAGCAGACGAGCACGAATACAGGTTTACATTTCACATGGCAGCAGGAATTGGCTATTACTATCAACAGAATTTCGAAAAAACAAAAAACGAATTTGAGAAGGCTTATCAGGAGGCGGAAAAAGCCAAACTGCTCGAAAAAAGCACCAAACCTTTGGGCCATCTGGTCTCCGTTTACTACTACCTGGGACAAGCCGATAAGGCAGATGAAGCCGCCCGAAAACTGAAACAAATTGCTGACACCAACCCATCGCTACCAAATCTGAGCGACATTTATTACAATTTGGGCATGTACAATCAGCAACAAAAAATGTATTTCAGCATTGCGCTGGGTCACTTTCTTAAAAGTACTGAGCTCCAAAAAGCCAGTGTTGATACCTCTACTACTCCCAAGACTAAACTGGATTATGCCTTGAAGCTGATGATGGTTTCAGAGATATACCTGTACCTGAAACAACCTGAAAAGGCACTTGAATACCTAAAATTGACTGAACCTTACCTTGGTCAATCCGCAGTTGTCCACATTGCCGTTTATGGCAAGTATGTCCGTAGTTATGTCCTTCTGGATAACCGTGGCGAAGCACTTAAATATTACAATAAGTTGTTTGAAACTGCAAAAAAGAGCCCCGGAAAATGGTCCGAGCTTGTATCGTCCAACCTTAAAATGTCGGAGATGGAAATCAAACACAAAAATTATCCGCAGGCAAAATCCTATATCGACAAAGCCAATAAACGGGCATTGGTCGACAACAAGCCCATCATGACTACCTCTGTCAACCTGGCATATGGCGACTATTACAAGGAAATAGGTCAACCGGAAAAAGCTGTGAGCTATTACCGTAACTCCGCGAAAGCATCCGCTCAGTTTAATAAAGAACAATATGCGGAGCTGCTCAAATCGCTGACCGAAATAGAAATAACATTGGGTGAAACGAAACAGGCTGCTGCTACTTACAAACAATATATAGCGGTCGAAGACTCCCTGAATCATGAAAAAATAGCGCTGAACATTGCCGAAATGGAAGCTGTTTTCCAGAACAAAGCGAAGCAAAGCCAAATTAATGAACAGCAGGCGGAGCTGGATTTTAACAAAAAACAAAAGCTTTGGCTTGCAGGAGCGGCAGGTTTGCTGGCACTGGTGGTGGTCTTGCTCATTGTGATTTACCGTAACAAACGAAAAGCTGCCAATAGCCTGGATGCCAAGAATAAGGAACTCGAAAAGGTGATTTCGGCTCTGGATGAAGCCAATCAGGCCAAGGCCAAACTGTTCGGTATCATCAGCCATGACCTTCGGTCGCCGATTAGCCAGGTGTATCAGTTCCTGAAATTACAGCAACTGAACCCGAAATTATTAAACGACGCACAGCGCGCCGAGCTAAGCGAAAAAATACAGACTGCTACAGGCACTTTGCTTGAAACCATGGAAGATCTGCTTTTATGGTCCAAAACGCAGATGAACCAGTTTACAACCGATATTCAGCCTACCCAAATACTGCAGGTCACCAACCAGTGCATTGCCCTTTTGAAGCTCAACATGGACGCCAAAAGTATTCGTGCCGAAAACCTCATTCCGGAGAATAGCATTATTCAAACAGATCCTTCGTACTTGCAAACAATCGTACGCAATCTCCTGCAAAACGCCGTGAAAGCATCCGGGGAAGGAGGGCTCATTAGGCTGGGATTCTCATCCCATTCTGACGAGCAAGTTCTTTGGATAGAAAATTCCGGACCAACTTTTACCCAGGAAGCCTACCGGCAAATCATTTCACAAAAAGACAATGGAAAAGGTTTATCTGGCCTGGGACTCAGGCTTATCGATGAATTATCAGAGAAAACAGGGTTGAGAATTGTATTTGAAAATCCGGGTGAAAATCTAACGCGGGCTTTGGTTGTTTTTCCAAAGAAGTGATCCTGCTGATCCATGAAGAGAAATTGCTCTTTGTTTTGGGTATGAGTGCCACAAAAACCTGTATTACAAAAGGGGAAAGCCAACCGTACGAAATTAATCAGCAATAAGGATCACGCTGGAATATGACGCTAATAGCCAACCATTATCAGTTTTGGAGTTAGCCTTATTTGAGCTAAAAAGAAGCTGACCGAAGTAATGGTTTTCAATGGGCAGGTATATCAATTTAGAAAGTTTGCAGAGATTGTGAATGATAAGCACCGGCCTTTTATCATGCGGGCGCAAGTATGCCAGAATTTCCTGGTCGTTCAGATCAACGGTTTCGATGTTGGGATGCAATACCTGCCCAAGTGCAGGTTCGGACTTCCGAAGTTTGATGAGGGTTTTGTAATGATTAAAGATGGAATTTTCGTCAAACTGTTGAACCGATAAGGGCAAAACATTTTTTTTTGTCGAAAATTCGGCCTGTAACCAGGTTGTTGTTGAATCGTCATCCGGCGAGCTGCTCCACAAAAACGGTTCCCGGATATAGGTGTCCGGCTTAGTTCCCAGCATGCCTAGTTCTTCCCCATAATATAAGTAGGGTTGCCCGGGCAGGGTGAGCAGGATACTGGCAGCCAGCTTTATTTTGTCTGGATTATTTCTCACCACACTGCCAATCCGGTCCTGGTCGTGATTGGTGAGCATCGTGGCGTCAATAAAATCGGGATTGTATCTGGCAAACAGCTCGTAGTTGGTAAGGAGTTTCTGAACCAGGTTCTCGTCCGTTTCGCTGAGCAGGATCCTTTGTATGGCAAAACTGATGTCAAAATGGAAAGCGGAATTTAGATTTTTGAAATAGGGGGCAACCTCTTCGGCGGTGGCCCATATTTCGCCAACGGTGTAAGCCTCAGGTTTAATGTTCCGCACAAAGTAGTCGAAAAACCACCAGAAATGCTGATTGTTGTAATTGACCCAGGTGGGATAAATGTGGCGTGCAGCATCCAGCCTGAATCCATCGACACCGATATCAATCAGCCAAAAATGAATGATGTAGGATAATTCGATACGAAGCTTGTCCGAGTCATAATTGAGGTCAGGCATGCCACTGTAAAACAGGCCGTAATATTGTTCGGAGTCGCCCGGATTATCATGCCAGGGGTATACTTCATTGGAGTCTGCCGAAGTTTCGCGCTTATCAATACCCATTTCTGCAATTTTTTCGGGCGTCATCCACCAGTAGAATTCCCTATAAGGGTTGTCCGGGCCTTTGCTGGCCTCAACGAACCAGGGATGTAAAGTACTGGTGTGGTTAACGATCAGATCCAGATATACGGCTATGCCGCGGTTGTGTGCTTCGCTGAGCAGATTTTTGAAATCGTCGAGGGTGCCGTATTCCGGATCTATACCATAGAAATCCACCACATCGTATTTGTGGTAAGTAGGAGAGGGGTGGACCGGTGTAAGCCAGATCGCTTCAACACCCAGGTCCTGCAGGTAATCCAGTCGGGAGGTAATTCCGTTCAGGTCGCCAATGCCATCACCATTTGAATCGCAAAAGGAGCGTACAAAAATTTCGTAGCAGATACGCGGAATAAAATGGGGTATGTTTGACTTCATTTAAGTTTGTGATGAATATGATTCGCAGCGCAGTGCTTTTCCTCGATCAGGATTTGTTTCGGAATTATTTAATTGTTCGTGTACGGTTGCAAGAGCTCGTAAACCAGGTGCACAGGCAAACCCATAATCGTGTAATAGGAACCTTCAATTTTATTTATCCCAATCATGCCAATCCATTCCTGAACCCCATAGGCGCCTGCTTTATCGTAAGGCTTGTAATTGGTAACATAATAATCAATTTCAGCGGCGGTAAGTGCTTTGAACGAGACCAGGGCAATATCTGAAACAGTTTCGATGCGATCACCCACCAAAAGACTCACTGCCGTAATTACTTCGTGCGTTCGGCCAGACAGTGACGCTAACATGCGCACAGCATCGTCATGATCGGCAGGCTTACCCAGAATCTGGTTATCTATGACCACAATGGTGTCGGCTGTGAGCACAAGGTGCTCGGGGTAGAGTCCCTTAAAGACTTTTGCTTTTTGGCAACTTATAAAGGACGCCACCTGATCCGTTTTAAGATCATCCGGGAAACTTTCATCGCTGTGCAGCACTCGAACTTCAAATGTGAAGCCACAGTCCCGAAGTAGCTGTTTACGTCTTGGAGAGTTAGAGGCAAGAATCAGAGGCTGACAAAGTTGAAACATGAGAAATTTTTCAAAAAACTTTAATTATTGTAACTATCTGTAATGTAGTTATTTAGTCCTGGTTTGCTTTTCGTTATGCTGATAAATATACACCTTTTTTATGAAGCAGGAACTTTGAAGTAATAAATAGATGTTCATACATTAAATGTATATACAATGTTATTGTACTACTAACAAGTTGTGTGCTATGTCAATAGAAACCGATATTAAGCAAAAAAGATTTCGGACTCCGTATCAGCGGTTGGTACTGAATCTTATTTATACAAGTAACTGGCTTGGCTACAAGCAAATAGAGATTTTGAGGGAACATGACCTCACACCGGAGCAGTATAATGTGCTCAGGATTTTGCGCGGGCAGCATCCCAATCCGATCAAAGTGAGTGATATATCCGAACGTATGCTTGATAAAAATTCCAACACATCCAGGCTGATCGATAAACTTCTTCTTAAAGATCTTGTAACCCGGACGTCCTGCCCCAGCGACCGGCGCGCAGTGGATGTAGTGATCAATGAAGCGGGGTTGGCTTTACTTTTATTGATTGACCCCAAAGTAGAGGATTGGGAAAATAGCCTGAATACCATTACCCATGAAGAAGCAGATGCAATCAGTGCACTGCTGGACAAGCTCAGAAAATCAGAATAGAATACAATTGAAAACCAAATAAACAGCAAACCAAGTTAAATTTAAATGAACAGTACAATGAAATCTTTGAAAGCAGTAGCAGCATCCCTGGCAGTATCTTTATTCGTTTCATTTTCCGTGTCTGCCGCGGATGGCGACAAAGGAAAAGCGACCAATTTGAAAGTAAACGCCTCCAAAAGCGATCTGACATGGAATGCAAAAAAAGTAACCGGTGAGCACACGGGTAAGATTGCCCTTAAAGAAGGTACCATTACAATGAATGGGGCCAAATTGACAGGTGGAAGTTTCGTAGCAGATCTGAACAGTATCACCTGTACAGATCTTACCGACAAAACATACAATGACAAGTTGATTGGGCATTTGAAATCGGATGATTTCTTTTCCGTTGCGAAGCATCCTACGGCTAAGTTTGTGGTTACCAAGGCAACTGCGAAGAGTGCGGGACAGTATGACGTAACAGGAGACCTTACCATCAAAGGAATTACCAAACCGGTTACTTTTCCTGTAACCGTAAAAACTACACCGTCAGGTGCAGAAGCTACTGGTAAACTGGTTGTTGACCGTTCGAAATTCGATATTAAATACAATTCAAAATCGTTTTTTGATGTAAGTACTCTGGGAGACAAAATGATTCATGATGACTTTACTATTGATGTAAAGCTTGTTGCCGCAAAATAGTTGTAGCCAAGGCTGTAATCACTTCCTCATTCAGCATGTGTTGCCGTCGCGCTAATTGTGCGACGGTTTTTTTGTGCAATCTTTTGCGTGATCGTCTCCAATTTTGGACTAGATCAGGTGCTCCCGATAGAGCGGGAAGTCGTCAAGGTAGTGGATTTGCCCCCCGATCGCCTGAAAGCAATAGTGATTGAGACCATTGGTAACAGCCAGATAGGTGGGTTGTAATGTAAAATTGTAACGGCTTATCTGCGCGAAGGTGGCTTCTCCAACCGCAACAAAAGGCGCCTTACATTCCACTAAAAGAAACGGGGACCCTGTGTTCGACAGAATCATGATATCGGTTCGCTTGGCAAGAGAATTGTAGCGCATACCGGTTTCAATAGCAAATAGGGATCTCGGATAATTGTAGTGCGAAATGAGCAAGTGGATAAAATGCTGCCGCACCCATTCCTCAGGGGTGAGTGAGACGAATTTTTTGCGGATAATATCGAAGATATATGGTTTACCGTTTACGTCCTTAACTTTGTAACCAAACGTGGGAAGATTTAATGATTCCATAGACGAAGATACGCATCACAGCAAACCAACCCTATAATAGCGCCAAAAACATGACGACCAAAGAACAAATTGTAGAGAACTGGCTTCCCAGATATACCGGCACACCTGTGGAGGAGTTCGGAAATTATATATTGCTTACCAATTTTGGAAACTATGTAAGCATGTTTGCGGACAAATTTGGGGTAGAGATCAAGGGGCAGGGTAGGGCCATGCAAACGGCTACGGCTAATGATATCACCATTATCAATTTTGGCATGGGTAGTCCGATGGCGGCTACCGTCATGGACCTTTTGTCTGCCATAAGCCCCAAGGCGGTTTTGTTTCTGGGAAAATGCGGAGGATTGAAAAAAACGCAGGTTGGCGATCTGATCCTCCCTATAGCGGCGATACGTGGTGAGGGTACCAGTGATGATTACATGCCATCCGAAATTCCTGCACTGCCGTCGTTTCGCCTGCAAAGTACGGTATCGGCCAGTATTGCCAAACATAAGATGGACTATTGGACAGGTACCGTTTATACGACTAACCGGCGCATTTGGGAACATGATGATAGTTTTAAAGAATATCTCCGGGATATCAGAGCCATGGCGATAGATATGGAGACGGCTACAATCTTTATCGTGGGCTTCGCCAACTCGATACCGCACGGCGCACTCCTGCTGGTATCGGATAATCCTCTGGTACCGGAGGGGGTAAAGACCGAAGAGAGTGACAAAAAGGTTACGTCTGACTATGTAAAAAGTCATTTGGATATTGGTATTGAGGCCCTGACGGAGCTTGCGAAGTCAGGTGAATCGGTAAAGCATCTAAGATTTGAAGGTTAAAAAGCAGAATTTTTTATCAATACTAATTAAATCAGAGCAGGGTAGCGGGAAAATGGAAAATGAAACATTGTATGACCGCATAGGCGGGGACCAGGCGTTGCGGTTGCTTACAGACCGTTTTTATGATCTGGTGTTTAAACACGAATTGATATCGAGACTTTTCAAAAATGATAAGGATGAAATAAAGGAAAAACAGCGGCTCTTCCTTACGCAGTTTCTCGGAGGCCCGCAATTGTATTCCGACGTTCATGGCCATCCAATGATGCGTGCCCGGCACATGCCTCATGTCATTACCGAAGACGACGCAGTGGCCTGGCTTCAGTGTATGTCGGAGGCAGTAGGCAGCCTGCCAATCGAAAAGGAACTTAAAGACGAGCTTTTTGACCGGTTTCCGAGAACGGCCTTTTTTATGGTAAATCATTAATAATGATAAGGAGAAGCGGTTTTTAAACTCCCGTTAATTCAAATTTGATAAATTTCGCGAGCCAAGCGCTCAGTGATCGGAGAAAGAAATTCTTACCTTTGCGGCATGAATTTTAAAGAGGAGCTTCACAAGTACCCCATTCTCGACATCATTGCCCTTGCCGCCGGTAAGCTTGGTGTGGAGGCATATATTATCGGCGGATTTGTTCGGGATCTGATTTTGAAACGACCCAGCAAAGACATCGATATAGTATCCATAGGTAGCGGGATTGAGTTGGCCGAATTGGTCGCCAGCCAGTTAGGCTCTGATGTGCATGTGAGTGTGTTCAAAACTTTTGGTACAGCACAGATCCGACAGGGTGACCTGGAGGTAGAATTTGTGGGGGCCCGGAGGGAGTCCTATCAGTCCGAATCCAGGAAACCTGCGGTGGAAGACGGAACTTTGGAAGACGATCAAAACCGACGGGATTTTACGATCAATGCCATGGGTATTAACCTGGGAAAGGGGCAGTTCGGAGAGCTGTTGGACCCGTTTGAAGGCATGCGCGATTTGCGTAAAAAAATAATCCGCACGCCGTTGGCTCCGGATATAACCTTTTCCGATGACCCGCTGCGCATGATGCGGGCGATCCGTTTTGCGTCTCAGCTCAACTTTGATATTGAGCCTGATACCTTTGATGCGATCATTTCTATGAAAGAGCGTATCAGGATCGTGTCTATGGAAAGGATATCGGATGAGTTGAATAAGATAATCCTTTCTCCGGTACCATCTTACGGCTTCAAATTACTTTTTCACGCCGGACTTTTAGAAATAATTTTCCCGGAGTTTGTAGAATTGCTGGGGGTTGAGCCGATTGATGGTAAGGGGCATAAGGATAACTTTTACCATACCTTGCAGGTGCTTGACAACGTTTCACAAAATACAGATGATTTGTGGCTCCGCTGGGCAGCCATCTTGCATGACATCGCCAAGCCAGCCACGAAAAAGTTTGATAAGAAAGTTGGGTGGTCCTTCCACAACCATGAAGAAATAGGGGCAAGGATGGTTCCTGTTATTTTCAGGCGGATGAAACTTCCGCAAAATGAAAAAATGCGCTTTGTTAAAAAGCTGGTTCGTTTGCATTTAAGACCCATTGTACTTTCCAGAGAGGAAATTACCGATTCGGCCATGAGACGGCTGCTCGTGGAAGCAGGCGAAGACATAGAAGCTTTGATGAAGCTCTGTCGTGCGGATATCACGTCTAAAAATCCGGAAAAGGTCAAGAAGTTTTTGCGCAACTTTGATCTGGTGGAGCAAAAGTTAAAGGATCTCGAAGAACGGGATAAGCTTCGCAATTTTCAACCAGTCATTACAGGAGAAATCATCATTAAAACCTTTGGGCTTAATCCTTCCCGCGAAGTAGGTGTGATGAAAGAGCTGATCAGAGAGGCTATTTTGGAGGGAGTAATACCCAACGAATATGACCAGGCTTATGCTTTTATGGTGCGGGAAGGTGAAAAGTTGGGATTTTCTGTGGTAACGGGTTGAAATTAAAATCTCTCGCTAACGCCGTTTCTTGCCAATTAATCAGACAGTACGGGTTCCTGGTGACGCTTATACAGGCCTTGGGGCGCCAATTCAGCTTCTTGTCACCGGTTAATAAATTCAATTGGAAACAATAGAAAAGCCGTGTTCAGGCCTTATGTAATAGTTAATGCCGTATAATTACGCTTCCATCCATTTGGACTGAAGCCTAAATAATTAATATGATCCGAAACCTGCTTTTGACCTTTTTCTTTCTGAGTTATTGTAATTCTATCTACGCTCAGACCGTTTCCACACTTACCGACGATGGAGCATGGTGCTGGTTTAGTGATCCAAGAGCGATTTATTCGAAACAGAAAAATGGACAGATTGTTACCGGCTGGGTTACCAAATCCGGAGATATTATGTCGGCCTCGCTGGATCTTAAATCTGGTAAAATTCAGCAAAAACGCCTTTACACCAAACTGGAAATAGACGATCATGACAATCCCGCTTTCCTGGAATTAACCGACAACCGGATTCTGACCCAGTATACCTGGCATGGTGGAAGCAAAAAGGGCATGGGGGTAATTCAGAATACCACCCTTCAGCCTCGGGATGTTACCACATTTTCGGATTCGCTGGTTTTTAAGCCGCAAACACCAGAGTTGCTCAAAAAATATGTCCGCGAAACCTATACCTACGCCAACCCGTTTATGCTCAGTGGCGAGAACAATAAGATTTTCAGTTTCGGAAGATGGATTGGCTTCAAGCCCAATCTTATTACATCCACAGATAATGGCAAAACCTGGTCAGATCCTGTGGTGGTCATTACCTCCAGGGAATTGAATACAAACAATCGGCCGTATGTGAAGTATTATTCCGATGGCAAAGCCAGAATTCATCTGATTTTTACGGACGGGCACCCCAATGCCGAACCGCTCAACTCCGTTTATTACTGCTACTACGAAAATGGCGCCTTCTGGCGTGCAGACGGCTCTAAAATTGCGACCATGGATCAGCTGCCCTTTCACCCTTCGGACGCCACTGTTGTATACAAAGCCACACCAGAAACCGGTAAAGCATGGATATTCGACGTAGTGGCCGATGAAAAGGGAAGGCCCGTTGTAGCTTATACGCGCTATCCTACCAACCTGCAACATCAGTATTACTACGCCGTGTATGATGGCAAAAAATGGATCGACAATCATCTGATTGACTCTGGCAAATGGTTTCCACAGACCCCGGAAGGTAAAAAGGAACGTGAAGAGAATTATTCAGGTGGACTTACCATTGATCCGATTGACCCGTCTATCGTTTATTTTTCACACGAGATCAATGACGTTTTTGAAATTTCAGAAGCGCAGACAAGCGACAAGGGCAAAACCTGGAAAACCACCCCGATCACGAGAAATTCTAAATTGGATAATGTGAGGCCAGTGATACCCAGGTACAAGAAGAAAGGCGATAAGAATGTATTGCTTTGGATGCAAAACAGAAAATACATCCATTACACCGACTACGATTCCAGCATTCTCTACCAGGTTTTACCTAAATAAAACTGAAGGTCAGCCTGCTGCATCTACCTGGTCTACTGCCCTGGCCTGGATACATTCCTGTACCGACGGCAAATGAATATAACCTTGTGTTTGCTATCTCAGGAGATACATCTGTTGAGCCATTGCCACCTCAACTGAGGTTATGGGTAATTCTAAAATAATTAAGAGGGTATTTTGCAATCAAAACGAATACCATTTTTGTAAACGATCATCACTTCACGCAATCGATATGCCTGACACTATTTAGTACCATTCCTTAGTGCCTGGTCTGTATGGCCCCTCTCAAGATGAATCATCGTTCATGGTCTATTCAGGCAAATCAAAGCATAAGAATCCCTCCCTTCATTCTGGGCATTTTTTCCGTTGGACACAGTTTTTTTCTGTTACCTTTTTCGTTTCTTTTACCGAAAACCATTGCCACTATTCCGATATGCCTCAATTCCGTCAATTCGGGCTTAGCATAGTGGCGAATGGCTATACTCATGTGTCCCTAGCCCTCTGATCCAGGTGGGTGGCCGAATAGCACCTGTATATAATTGTAATCCCTTGCTACTTTCAACCCGTCATTGTATAATTATATTGCTTATTGGATATATTACCATATTTTAAAGTGGTCAAGCCGACAACTAAAATATTTTGTATTTTGAATTGTTATTTATACAGAATTAAATTTTTAATATTTCAATTTCCGCATATATTTACGGTTACGTACACAATTCCTGTATTTGCAGTCGGGTACGTAACCGTTTAAGTTCACTTCTGATTTTTTGCTGACAGTAACATGATCGCTAAAATTCATAGATTCCGGCGTCCCTTAGCAAATGAGTTCCCAAAAGCGGGAGGTTTTATACATTCCTAATCCTGGATCGGCGCTCCAACGGAAATGAGATAAATGGCACACATCATGAAGCCAGATTAGTATCCAATAGTTATTTGCTCTACGATTTACCTGCTTACCAATGTATAAATTTTATAACACTAAACCTTAATCACCCCAAATGAATGCAAAGATTCTATTAAAACCTACCGATTCGTTGTCGGTTAAACGCACAAAAAGGCTACCCTTCCTCCTGGGTGTGTCTATGGCCATAACAGCCTCTGGGTTCTTCTCCCAGGGATTGGAAGCCAACCCCTTCAAACACAGAGGTGAAGTCGCGTCAACCTCTATTCACGTCGGACTGATCAAAGTAACCGGAAAAGTCACGGACGAAAAAGGCGAAGCACTTCCAGGCGTGAGCATCCTGCTAAAAGGTACTCAAACAGGAACGCTGACCGATGGTGAGGGTAAGTACGCCCTAGACGTGCCTGACAATGAGGCAATTCTGATGTTTTCCTATGTGGGCTATGTATCTAAAGAACTCACTGTCAGAAACCAGTCTGTTATCGACATTCAATTGGTATCCGACAGTAAAGTGCTGGATGAAATGGTTGTAATTGGTTACGGTACTGCAAAAAAGAGTGATCTTACCGGTTCTGTTGCGCGCGTCAATGCAAGCACTTTTAAAAACCAGTCTGTTACCCAGATTACCGATGTACTGGCCGGGACCATCGCGGGTTTTCAGGCTAACCAGGGGAACTCGGCTGCTGGTGGAAGTTCAATGGAAATCAGGGGCGTCAACTCATTAAATGCTTCAACCTCGCCCATGATCATTCTTGACGGCGTTATTTTCAACGGCGATCTTAAGGACATCAATTCGACGGACATTGAGACAATGGACATCCTTAAAGATGCCAGCTCCACGGCCATTTATGGTGCTCGCGCGGCCAATGGCGTAATTCTCATTACGACCAATAAGGGACAATCCGGCAAGCCGACGATTAATTTTTCTACAAAGTTTGGTATCTCCGAGGCACTCAACACGAAATTCGGCGCTCGAGATAAACAGGGATACCTTGATTTTCGGAGAGACTTTTTTCGTACCCTTGGCCTCACCCAACCAGATTACTACTGGTTTAGTCCAGACCAGTTGCCACAGGGTGTTACCCTGGACCAGTGGCGTGCAGCGGCAAACAACCCCAACGCAGACAATAGTCGCGAATGGATCAGCAGGCTCAACTTCTTCCCGACAGAAGTAGACGCGTACATGGCCGGGGAGAGTATCGACTGGGTTAAAGAGGTATTTCAAAAGGCCAAAAGGCAGGAATACGATATAAGTGTGGGTGGCGGAACAGACAATGTGTCTTATTATTGGTCCATCGGATACCTGGACAATGAAGGAATCATTCTGGGTGACAATTACTCCGCTCTCCGTTCGAGGCTAAATGTGGATTTTAAGATAACAAAGTGGTTGAACGCCGGAGTGAATGCACAGTATTCCAACCGCGACGAAAGTGCCGTTGCAGCCAACCTGAATGGCATGTACACTACAAGTCCTTATTCTAAAATGTACAATTCCGACGGCTCTCTGGCATGGTTCCCGCATGGATATGTGGGCGGTGCAAACCCGCTGTTGAACACTTACGGCCAGGATCGGTCGCGGGTTATCAATAGTGTTTTCGCGTCCATGTACGCCTCGGTGGCACTGCCTTTTGGTATCACGTATCGTTTGTCATACCAACCCCGAATTGAGTATGCAAGAGATTTTAACTATTGGTCTCCTCAAACCCTTGTAGGTGGTGACACGCGCAGTGGTGGTTATGCCACACGTGAAGATTTTAGCCGGTCGGAATGGATGATCGACAACCTTTTGAAATGGAACAAAAAAATAGGGATACATAATTTTGATGTAACCTTGCTTTACAACGCCGAAAATTTCAAGTCCTGGAGAGAAATTACGACCAACGAGGCTTTTGCACCCAGTTCGGGACTGGGATATCACGGCATGCAGTTTGGTGGTAAACCTTCCATAGTCACAGACGATATCCGTTATTCTGGTGATGGGATGATGGCAAGAATCAACTATTCGTTACTGGACAAATACCTTTTTACCGCTTCGGTAAGACGAGATGGATTCAGTGCATTTGGCCAGGAAAATCCACGTGCTGTATTTCCTGCGGCGGCATTTGCCTGGAAAATTTCCAACGAAGGTTTTTTTAAATTTGAGAAAATTAATGAGTTAAAGTTAAGATTAAGCTGGGGTAAAAACGGAAACCGGGACATAGGTCCGTACGCCGCTTTCTCTCAGATGAACTCGGTACAGTACTATGACGGTGCAAATACCCAGATTGGCATCTATACGTCCTCGCTATCCAATCCGGGATTGAAATGGGAGGAAACGGCATCATCCAATATTGGAATCGACCTAGGGCTTTTTGGCAACCGGGTTACCATGACGATCGACGCCTACGATGCCACTACCCGCAACTTGCTGGTGAGGCGCTCGCTACCCCGGGTGACCGGTTTTGAGTTTGTGACCACCAACATTGGTGCGTTGGGTAACAGAGGCTTTGAATTCACACTGGGTTCCACCAATGTGCGTAATCCCAATATTACCTGGCGGTCGAACGTGAACTTTTCTCTGAATAGAAACAGAATCAAGACCCTTTTCGGGCAAATGGGCGATTATGTTCTGGAAGGCCAGACACAGTATGGAGAGGTGCCGGATGTGACCAACGGATGGTTCATTGGCAAGCCCATTGACGTGGTATGGAACTACGACATCCAGGGCGTGTGGCAAGTGGAAGAGGCAGAGCAGGCCAAGCGCTACAATCTGAAGCCAGGTGACCTTAAGGCTGTGGATGTAAACGATAACGGAACCCTCGAGGCATTACAGGATAAGCGGTTTATCGGTTTCAAAAACCCACGTTACAATCTGGGTTTTCGCAATGACATCGATTTTCTTAAAAATTTCACAGCATCCATATTCATACGTGCAGACCTGGGCCATATCAGGAGCTTCATACAGTCGGTGCAGGGCTGGTCTACGTTCGACAGGACCAACAGTGCCAACTATCCTTACTGGACTGCCGACAACCGCAGCAACGATTATCCAAGACTGAACAACAATGTGGCACCGTTTGGTGGGGGCGTCATGCCGCATAAATCTGCCTCTTTCGTAAGGATTCAGGATGTTTCTCTTTCTTATAACATTCCCGCTACCTTGATAAGCGCTGCCAAGCTTAAAAGTGCAAGGGTTTTTGGCTCGGTGCGCAATTTAGCCACATTCACCAAATGGCCGGGCTGGGATCCTGAAACCGGAATGAATCCGGCAAATTTCTCACTGGATCCGATGCCGAGAACATTCACAATCGGCGTAAATGTGTCCTTATAACCTTTGATTTTAACTCAATAATTCCAAACGTTTTCAAAATGGAAAATAAAAAGAAATTTCGCTGGGTACTAAGCCTGGCACTGGCACTGATCTTCTCCTCTTGTTCCGAAAAATTTCTCGAACCTAAGCCTGAGTCCTTTTTCACACCGGAAAATATTTTCGTAAACAAGCAGGGTTATCAGTCACTGCTGATTACCATGAGAAAAGACCTCACCCGCGAACAGACTGGGCAAAAGAATTTTATGGCGCATCAATGGGCTGCATCAGAAGCCGGCGCACCGTGGCTACAACTTGATTTTCGTGCACTTACGCCTAATTCAGATCAATATCAGCAATTTGTCAATCAGATTAACGATATTTTTCAGATGGTAAAAAATGCCAACACCATCATCAGTCGCATCGATGCCATTACCTGGGAGACCGAAAAGGATCGCAATGTAATTTTGGCAGAAGCCCTATGGCACCGCTCTTACTGGTACTATCGTCTGATCGGAAATTACGGCGATCTGCCTTTTATTAAGGAAGAAGTAAAGGGTGCCAGGCTGGATTTCAACACGCATAGCCGATGGGCTATACTGAAAAAAATAAAAGAGGACACTGAATTCGCAGCAGAATGGTTGCCCGTTGCGCCCGGTGCAGGTGCTCCATCCAAGGGGGCTGCCAATCATCTTTTAACAAAAATTTATCTGGCCAATCTTGAGTTCGATAAAGCTGTAGAATCGGCCAACAAAGTGATCAATGGTCCCTACAAACTCATGACGGCCCGCTTCGGCCAGGATGCCTCCGATCCGAACAAGAATGTGATTTGGGATTTACACCGTCCGGACAATAAAAATCTACCTGTAAATACAGAAACCATCCTCGCATTTGTAGACCGTTGGGAAGCACCAGCCACTGCCCGTTCGGCGGGCTTGTTTACCATGCGCGTGTATCATTGTGCCTGGTACAATGGGGTCAATGCAAAAGACAGAACCGGAAAACCGGGCATGATAGATAGTGGTACCCTTTACGATTCTCTGGGTCGCGGCAACTGCGACGTGGCGCTCAGCGACTGGCACAGCTACCGCATCTGGAATGAGGCCGGAAAGGATTATAAAACCACTACCGATCTCAGAAGAGCCAATATCAACTGGTATGACCGTGAAGAACTGCGTTACAACAACCCGGCATCGGTGCAGTATCGTCAGCCGTTCGATTACAGGAATATGGATAATCCGACTGAATACTGGGCGCGTATTTTCCCGATGCCGTTTTACAAAACGTACGTTCCCAAAAAACCGGGTCAGACAGGGCAACCGTTGGGTAGTAATGGTGACTGGTATATATTCCGTTTGGCAGAAACCTATCTGCTTAGAGCTGAAGCTTATTACTGGTTGGGCCAAAAGGAAAATGCAGCTAAAGATATCAATACGGTTCGTCAGCGGGCAGGAGCTGTGCCGGTTACGGCAGCCAATGTTACACTGGATTATATATTTGATGAAAGTGCAAGAGAGTTGTTTGCCGAGGTGCCCCGACAGAATGAGCTGAACCGTGTTTCCTATATCCTGGCCAAACGCGGTGAAATGGGCTATTCACTGAGTACAATTCACCAAAAAAACTGGTTTTATGACCGGGTGAGTAAGCTCAACGATTTTTATCTGAGGTCAACAGAGGTAAATAGTCTGGGCCAAAATCCAAATATTCAGCCTTATCACTTTCAGTGGCCAATCAGTGATCTGATTATCAATGCCAACTCCCTGGGCAGAATCAATCAGAACCAGGGATACGCAGGCGCGCAAGCCAACAAACCACCGCTAGAAACCATAGAATAGCCGGTTATCTAAACTCGTTGAATTTTCCGTCATACGGCCATGCAAACTTGCGTGGTGCAGTATGGCGGAAATGCTTATCCGGCTACTGCGTAAATCAGGTTTCACTCCGGTAGAACCTGCCAATCATCATTCTTTATACCTTAAAATGCTCTTGCCTCCACCCTGAAAAACACTCCAAAAGTTATGAGAACCTATTTGATCGCTATCCTGTTATTTGTCTCCATCAAAGTATTGAGTGCAAATGAAGATGCGTTGACACCCGTAGATTCCCTTAGTTGGATGGTTGGCGTATCAAAAGTGAAGATCACACCTTCCGGATCCATCTGGATGGGCGGTTACGCTTTCCGGGATCATGCATCAGAAGATATACTCTCAGACCTTTATGCGAAAGCAATTGCTCTGGTGGATAAAAATGGGAGAAAAGCTGTGATCGTAACAGCTGATCTAATCAATATACCGAAGTACATTTCGGACCCGATCAGGGACGAACTTGCCTTGCGAATGGGATTAGAAAGGGCACAAATCATTCTGAATATTTCGCATACACATTCGGGGCCGGCTGTGGTTCTTGAACCGTTGCGTTTTGAAATCAACGCTGCAGAACAAAAAACGGTTGAAAACTACACGGAAAAATTAAAGACACAAATTGTTAGGCTGGTAGCCGATGCCTTTGGCACAATACAACCTGTGAGGCTGTACTCCGGCAATGGGGTCGCCCGGTTTGCGGTCAATCGCAGGAATAACACAGAATCACTTATTGCACAGGCAACAGAGCTTAAGGGGCCTTCGGATCATGCGGTTCCCGTAATCAAAGCCGTTGACATGAAGGGGAAAATTGTTGCTATTCTATTTGGTTATGCCTGTCACGCCACAGTACTCGGCAGCTATCAAATATCCGCCGACTACCCTGGTTATGCGCAGACCATGTTAGAAAAAATGTATCCGGGAGTAGTTGCATCGTTTTTTCAGGGAGCAGGCGGTGACCAGAATCCATTGCCCAGAAGGTCGGTTCCGCTGGCGAAGCAATATGGCTCCGAATTGGCTGTCGCAGTAGAAAGGGTGCTAGAGTCGGATATGAAGTCCTTGACCTCGAACCTGATGACTTCCTATTCTGAAACAGAATTGAAATTTGCCAATCCAGTTCCCACCCGGCAAGAACTGGATAAAATGATCGATGATACCAAAACCAATGCGCCATGGATCATTAACAAGGCGAAGTTGTTGCGTGCACAACTCGACAAGGGTGAAACGCTCCCGAGCAGTTACCCTTATCCGGTCCAGGTATGGAGGCTGGGAGAACAGGCTGTGATTACCCTGGGAGGAGAAATCGTGGTTGACTATGCGATACAGTTAAAAAGAATTTTTGGAAAGCAACTATTTGTGATGGGCTACTCCAACGATGTCATGGAATACGTCCCATCGGCCAGAATTATCGTGGAAGGCGGCTACGAAGGTAGCCGGTCGCCCATCTTTTCTACCCCCTGGAGAGCGGACATTGAATCCAGGATTATTCAGGAAATAATTCGTCTGGCCGAGCAGGTCGGTCTTAGACCTTAGCATTTCGCCAACATTAGCTTCATTATCCACAGCCATTGCTGATGAAACTGAAAATCTCAGGGGTCAACACATTTAACCTTTGATATTTCTCTTTTACAATCACTTTATAGTATACCAATTCCGCAGACGAACATCAATCGACGCATTGGAAGTGTTTACCAGTTTTTTGAAGTTTTCGGTATCACTAAGTCCACCTGCGCCGCGATAGTGGTAAGGGTATACAATTTTAGGCTTAAAATCAAGAACTGCGGAAGCCGCCTCAGGCACGTCCATCGTATAAGGCAGATTCATACAAACGAAGGCTACATCGATATTTTTTAGCGCCCTCATTTCCGGTACTCCTGCTGTATCTCCGCTGATGTAGATGGTTTTACCTCCCATTTTTAGTACATAACCATTGCCCCTGCCTTTGGTATGCTTGGCGTCCGCTGTCTCAGGAAGATTGTACATCGGTATAGCTGTGATGGAAATGTCGAGTTTACTGATGGTTTGCCCATTATTGAGTACCACCGTTTTTGATTTCAATACATCTGACATTTTATCAACTACTGCCTGCGGTGCAATCAATATGGCATGCGAAAGATCAAGCGCGTCAAGTGTAGCCACATCAAAATGGTCTCCATGAATATCTGTGATCAGGATCAGGTCAGGGGTAGCTATGCCCTGAAATGTTTTTGTTCCCTGGTATGGATCTGCATAAATCGTTTTACCGTTCCAGGAAAGTGCGAGCGTGGCGTGATTGAGTGGCTGAATTTTCAGAGGGCCTTTCGATGTTTTGATATCGTCAGTAGCCGGGAGTTGCGCATGGGAAACAGCGCCAAGGAACATAAACAGTAAAGGGAGTAAGTGTTTCATAATCAGCCTGTTTTATGATTGTATCAAAATGGACTATACATCCGTACTTTAGTTAATAGGTACACTTCATCAAGGATTATAACCAGGCCTTGACCGGTTTTCATTGCTTCTAAGTTCTTCGCGTTTGGCCTCGTCTATTTCCTCGAAATAGCTTACCACATACATCAAGGGTAGGGTTATCCGATCCGCAGCGTTTGACAATTGTATCACCGCCCGATCATTGGAAATTTTGTCGAATCCAATGAAATTACCCCGTATCATATCGCCAGGTGATTTTTGATGACTGATTATCCTGTTGATGTATTTTTCTGCCCGCTTTTGCAGGCCGGTTAATTGTGTAGCCGCCATGTGTATTTATATTTCTTTAACAGCATAATCGATACAATTTCCGTTCCACCAGATACCCAAAACTTATCATTTACATCCTGCTGTCCAGTTAAAACTAAAAATAATGGAGGCCATGATGTTAGGTCCGGGACGTTGGTATTTTTTTGCCAAACCATCCCTTACTTCACCAGCTTCACTTCTGCCACCACCGGCAAATGATCGGAATAGTAGCGCGCTTCCTGCTGATCGGTTATGGTAGCGTGCTGCAATACCTTTACCTTGTCGTTGACAAATATGAAATCAATTCGCGCTCTGATGGGTTTGGAACTCACTGCAAACCCACTGGATGTATTTACCGGGCCATAATGGGGCGTTTCGCTAATGTGTAACGCGTCTTTCAGCTGCCCTCCCTCTACGATGGTTTTATAGGCCTTGGAGGTTTCCACGCTATTAAAGTCTCCCGTTACAATAACAGGTGCTTTTTTGGCAATCAGCTCCACTTGCTGGCGGATGATTTCGGCACTTTTTTGTCGGGCAATCTCACCCCGGTGATCGAAATGAGTGTTAAAAAGGAAGAACACCTGTCCCGATTTTTTGTCTTTGAATTTACACCAGGAGGCTATGCGCGGGTACATGGCGTCCCAACTTTTACTTTCTTTTACGAAGGGGGTTTCTGAAAACCAAAAAGTCCCGGAATCAAGCAGTGTGTAACGTTCTTTAATATAAAATATGGCAGTAAACTCCCCGTTCTTACCGGCAACTCTCGGTACGCCATACCATTTAAATTCGGGCAGGCTTTTTTCCAGATCGGCGAGCTGCTCGGTATTACCCTCCTGTGTGCCAAATATATCCACTTTGTGATATTTGATAAGCCCCACTACATTTCCCTTCCTGAACTCCCAGCCGTTAATGCTATCAATCGTATTTTTATAGCGCACATTATAGGACATCACACGCATGTTCTGTGCCATCGCCGCGGCGACCGATAGGATGGCTGCAAATACCATCACGGCACGGGAGAGTGCTGTTTTATTCAACATTTTCATAATCGATTTTTTATACCTGACTTAAAGAAATATTTATTAAAATCATTACCCTGCTTAAAGCAAATGCAGCTTTTGTATACCCTCAGATTTGTTTCACACAAAAGCACTTTCTCCTGTAATCGCACGCCCCACGATCAGGGAGTTGATTTCTTTGGTTCCTTCATAGGAATAAATGGCTTCGGCATCGGCCACAAAACGGGCAATATCGTATTCGAGCAGGATTCCGTTTCCTCCAAACAGTTCCCGGGCATGGTCTACAATTGAGCGCATTCTCAGGGTACAAAATACCTTGGCCAGGGAGGCATGCTCGTCTGTGATTTCACCTTCGTCGGTAAGCTGCGACAATCTGTATACCATGGTCTGCATGGCTGTCAGATCACCCAGCATGGTAACGAGCAGATCCTGTACAAGCTGGAAACTGGCGATGGGTCTGCCGAACTGTTTTCTTTCCAGGGTATATTTCAGGGCCAGTTCGTAAGCACCACGTCCACAGCCCACCGCCTGCCATGCTACACCTGCCCGGGTCATGCGCAGGACATTTGCCGTGTCTTTAAATGAATTGGCATTCTGCAGTCTATCGGATTCGCTGACCTTACAATCCGTGAGCGTGATAACGGCATTCTGGACAGAACGCAATGCCATTTTGTCTTCCATTTTGACTGCCTTGAAGCCAGGGTTGTCTTTTCTTACAATAAAACCTTTAACCTGGTTGTCTGCCGGATTACGCGCCCAGATGATCGTGATGTCAGAAAATGTAGCATTACCTATCCATTTTTTCTGACCATTCAATATCCATTCATCGCCCACACGCTGGCAGGTGGTAGTGAGTCCGCCGGCCGCAGCCGACCCTACTTCGGGCTCCGTAAGACCAAAGGCACCGATGATTTCCATCCGTTGCATCATGGGCAGCCAATATTGTTTCTGTTCCTCAGATCCACATAAGTAAATGGATCCCATGGCCAATCCACTATGCACGCCGAAAAATGTAGAAATCGAAGAGTCGATCCGGGCCATTTCCATGGCTATAAAGCCTTCGAGGAGGGAGGATCTCCCGGCGCATCCGTAGCCTTTGTAGGTGAGGCCACATATGTCCAGCTTAGCCATTAGAGGAATAATATGCATCGGGAAATGCGCTTTGTTCCAATAATCGTTGGCAATGGGCTTTATTTCAGTCTCCATGAAATTGCGGACTTTCATCTGGATTTCACGGTCTTCGGGTGTGAGGGTTCTGGTGAGTTCGTAAAAATCGCCATTGACTGCCGGAGGGGTTTTCTTTCGACCCGCACCGGCTTGCATCATTTTAAGCATTTTGGAGAGATCCTCATCGCTCATTTTTGATACAGCGCCCATTAGCTTGTTCAGGTCCACCTTCTGAGCCAGGCGATTAACCGCAGCGAGGTCTATATTCTTAAGAAATATACGTAATTGAGAAAATGTATCAAAGATGCCCATTCGTGTTTGAAATTAGAATGTGTTTCATCTTAGAAGGCCTTGAGTTGTCAAATCTCTCTGTTTGTGTATGGATTCTTGCCGGGCTGGTGGGTATTTAGGGCCTCACACCATCTCACCCATCAATGGGTCGGTAAAACTTTGTTTTGCATGCTCCACGTGGCCGGCAAATTGTTGACTGTAAGCTTCATGTCCTTTGACTTTCACAGTTAAATCATACCATCCGTGGCTTTGTGTCAGATTTACCGGAACAACCACCAATTGTTCTTTTGCAGACATCAATACCTTCTGGACTTTTCTTCCATAGGCATTATCGGTGAGTGTGAAGGCAAGTGAGTCGGTACCCGCCAGCCTTTTAAACAGAAGGTAAATGTTTCCATCCGCTATTTTCTTGCTATTCCCCGTTTGATAATGGAGCTCTATCTGTATTTTGGGATCACTTTCATTGCCCATAAAATGCCTGTAAAATCCATTTACACTGTACACTTTCAGGTCATACTGCTGGTTTTCAAATCCACTGAGAGGCCAGTTGTAAGTTAGCCCTTCGCCAGCACCCACTGTGAATGCCCATGTTTTACCGCCGGGGGCATACGCATTAAAGCCAATACCACTCGATGCTTTGGCGAAAAATTGAGTCCCTGACGCGAAGCTGATAGCGAATTGCTGATCCGTACCCAGTGCACCATTAGCATACGTTTCGTATGGAATCGTATTGGCGGGTTTTATTCCCTTTTCCTGTTTTGGGAAAAAGTTGCTTTTACCCTCTTTGACTGCCTCCGCGATCATTGCATCATCAAAGCGATTGAAATCATCTGTGACTTTGGCGAATTTGGCTTTATGTATTCCTTCAATGAACGGAATACGTTCTATGGCCTTCGGGACTGGTATTTGTTCACCATTGTATGGCCTGAATACCGATGTGAGATCTCCGCATAGACTTCTTCGCCAGGATGATATGTTCTCTTCGTAAATTGTTTCACCTGTTTTATGGCTCAGAAAATGTTCAAGAAATTGTATGGATGATGTATGGTCAAAAACCTGAGAATTTACATAACCGCCACGAGACCAGGGTGATACCACCATCATGGGTACGCGGAAGCCCAGTCCGATGCTGTTTTCACGAGACGTCAAACCCTTTTTGACATATTCGGAAGAAATATCCAACGATCTGGAAACCATGCCCGTCGATGGATCCTTGGGATTAGGCGTTCCGAACGGAGTAAGATGATCAAAATAACCATCGTTCTCATCGTATGTGAGGATAAAAATTGTTTTTTTCCACACTTCCGGGTTTTTAGTGAGGATGTCAATGGCTTCCGAAAGATACCAGGCACCATACCATGGCGTGCCCGCGTGGTCTGAAAAGTTGGACGGCGCCACGAGCCACGAAACAGTAGGTAACTTACCCGCATTTACATCTTCCCTGAACTGATGCAGCACATCACCTTTGGGGATTTGTGCAGATCGCTGTGTCCCATTGTCGTCATAGGTGATGGTTTCCAGACTATGGTAATCGGGGTCATTACGGTTAATCGTAAATGCCCGTTGGTGTAAATCACGCTGTTCAGGCGTTAATGTTGCCAAGGTGTTTGCTTCCAGGAAGGCAATTTCTTTAATGGTAGAATCCAGTCTTGCCTCAATTTTTGGATCCGGTTTGTCAAGCAATTGCTTTTCCAATGCTGCCTTCTCTTTTCGTAGATGAGGGAGATGTTCCGGGTGGCGTTTTACATGATACTGCTTAAAAAATTCCATGTCGTTATCGGTAAAATTGGCCAGCCAGCGTCCTTCCTCTCCCTCAAATCCAACACCAACGCTCAACTCATTCTGATAAATGCGCCAATCTACGCCATGACCTGATAGTTTTTCAGGAAAAGTACGCCAGGAGAGTCGCTCCGGGCCGTCGATATCACCATTGGATATATGGGGTTTGGACGTTTCGTTTTGTTCCTGGCGTATCTTACCTGTCCAAAAAAAACAGCGGTTGGGACTGGTGCCGGTCAGTGAAGAACAAAAGTGATGATCACAAACCGTAAAGCTGTCGGCCAGATTGTAGTAAAACGGAATATCCTCCCTTGTGTAATAGCCCATGGTGAGTGGCATATCGGCATATTCCTTGATCTTTGACCGTTTTGCATCAAGCCACCCGTTCATATTACCCTTGTTCATTGCATCTACCTGATCGGGCCAGCCATGGGGCAGGTCGCGCATCCAGGTAGCGTTGGTTTCCTTGATATTAAAACGGAAGGGTGCGTAGGTTTCTCCTTTTTTGTTGCTCTGCAGCCACACGGGGTGGTTGTTGGGCAACCGGATGGCTCTTGGGTCGTTGAACCCACGAACCCCTTTGAGTGTACCAATGGCATGATCGAAAGAACGGTTTTCCTGCATTAAAAACACAATGTGTTCTGCATCCAGATAAGTGCTGCCCTCCGCGGGATTGATTGCGAAAGCTCTTTGAATTGAGTCGGGCATGACACTCGCCAATCCCAGTGCACTGGTGAAAATGGATGCTTTTTTGAGGAAGTCTCGTCTTGTTTCCATTGGGTTTGAGATAATTATAGGTGGTGAGGTTTGCTAAGGAGTATTGGCTCGTTTTTAACAATACTTGTTGTATTTCAATTTGGGTCTCTTCAGATCATCATTTTTAATATTTTCGGCCCATAGCCGTTTAAGTTCAGGCTATTGGCACCTTATACCAGCCGAGATAGGTAATTAAACAGCAAGATAATTTATTGGATCATATAGTTTTGCGACAGACGGCACTGTTAACAATAATTTCACCTAAATGTATAATTGCATTACTGGAAACAGCCATTTAATTATCATTCGGCAGAATAAGTTTATCCATCTCCCAGGTGTGCAATCTGGCCAATGATTGTGAATATTAAAGAAAAGGTAATCATTACCTATCTATCCTGTTAAGGTAGAGAATGATATTGAGTTGAGTAGCAGCATCAAATTGAAGTGACAGTACCTCTGTCGGATGCGCATCACCAGTTTAATTGTGGCTAAACAGGTAATTAACGACCTTTGTTGTTATCAAACCAGAAGGTGCCGGAATGACGTTCGGCCGTAAACTTTCTCACACTAATATGACCTGCCATGTACTACAACATGCACACACACCATCGGGAACAACAGGCAGAGGTGCTCAGTGTTGAAAACATATCCGTAAATTTCAGTCAGGAACTGGTGAGTCGTAAAGTCAGTATGGGTTTACATCCCTGGTATTTGAAAGAAGAAGACTGGGAGCATCAGCTGGCCAGCCTTATTGATAATGCATCAAAGCATGAGGTGATTGCCATTGGTGAGTGCGGTCTTGATAAGCTCACGACTACAAGCGGGGCCTTGCAGCTTTCGGCCTTTCAGGCACAGATTTCGCTTGCGCAGAAGCTGCAAAAACCCATTGTCATCCATTGTGTTAAATCTTTCGAAGAGGTGCTTTTTGAGTTGAAACAGGTGACGGTGCCCGTTATATTTCACGGCATCAACAACAAATCATCCATCGTTCGTCGTGCTATTGACATGGGATATTATTTTTCATTTGGCCAATCGATCGTTAATTTCAACCAGGCTGTTCATGAAACTTTCAGGGCCGTTCCGATGGATAGAATGTTTCTAGAAACGGACGACTCGGAAATAGGCATTGGTGAAGTGTACAAATCAGCGGCACTTTTAAGGGGAATTGCGGAAAAAGAGATTGTTTTGCAGATTGAAACAAATTTCTTAAAAGTATTTGGCAACTAAATGGAAGATTTCTCCTGGTTATCGCGGACAGAATTATTGATTGGGAAGGATAAAATATTCAGGCTCAGTAAAGCACATGTACTGGTGATTGGCCTCGGCGGGGTTGGATCTTTTGCTGCTGAGTTTATTTGCAGAAATGGAGTGGGGACAATGACCATTGTGGATGGAGATACCGTAGACCCCACCAACAGAAACAGGCAGCTTCCAGCGCTCGCTACAAATCATGGCGAAAGCAAGGCGGATATCATGGCAGCACGGCTCAAAGCCATCAATCCTGAATTGACCTTGCATGTGATCAAGACTTTTATCAACCCGGATGCCGTAGCCGAGATTCTGGCGGCCCATTCCTATGATTACATTGTTGACGCTATTGACAGTATCACCCCAAAAATCACCTTTTTAAAGGAGGCATATCAGCGAAGTATGCGCATTGTGAGCTCTATGGGCGCGGGTGGAAGAATGGATCCTACCATGCTGAAAGTGGTGGATATTTCCAAAACATACAATTGCAACTTTGCCCAGCAGATCAGAAAAAACCTGAAAAAGGAAGGGATCAGAAAGGGGATCAAGGCTGTTTTTTCCACAGAGGAGCAGTTAAAGGAATCCTTAATACTCACGGACGGGAGCAATTATAAAAAATCAGCATATGGAACCATGTCGTATCTGCCAGCAACTTTTGGGGCAGTCTGTGCTTCTGTGGTAATCAGGGATTTGATCGGAGATGTGGTAGAGGAGGCTTAGATCTGCATATCCTGAAATCTGCTTGACAACAAAGTAAATTACTTCAAATCAGAAACCGGCTATCATATATTTAAATGGATGAATTTCGGTTCGCCCACATATGCATAAATTTTTTTGTCTGTCAGGTATTTAATTTGACTAGAACCGCATAACAATTAAACACTAATGTCCATCGAGCAAGGGCAACAATAGCCAACTTGGTTATGAAAAACATAGGCACAGAGAAAACATAGAGGCGTGGTACTCTTACGTGCCCAATCTGCCTATGTGTTTCACGAATATTGTCAGCCGCATATATTTGAGATACATGGTTGTTTTTACTCATCAAATAACAATCAAACATATAAGGCACCGAGACAACAAAGAAGTTGTTTCCGGATAAGACTAAGGTGGGCCTGCCAGTCCAGTTGATCGTGAAAAACTATGTGGCCTATGTGCCTATGTGTTGATTAAATATAGAGCACCCCGTGCGGGCGTTTTACTAGTTAAATCTTAAAAAACCGCTGGGCATTTTCCCTGTAAATCTTGTTTAACACTGCTTTGGGTAGTTTCAAGCCCGTCACGACCCTTTGTGAGTCACCGATTTTCATGTTTTCGAAAATGACACTGTCCGTTGCCAGATAACCCCAGTCATTGAGCCATTTTTTGTGTAAAATGTCTTTCGTTTCAGGGGTAGCATCATTGTCGGTTCCAATCGTTGTATCCGATCCGTACATAACGCGGTCCTGATATTTCGTGAGAAAACCAGCTACACGCGCTTTATCCTGTACAGACTGATATTGCAAATGATCCATTCTTGCTGCCACATCGAGCATCATATTGGGATGGCGTTCCAGATGATTCGCCATTTCATCCACACTCCATTCCAGGCTCGCCAGGTGGGTGCCTACATATTTGAGCTTGGGGTGACGGGTGAGTAAATTTTCAGTGGCAGCAATCAGAGATTCGTACGAAGGTGCTTCCGGATGCTTGTACATATGATACTCAGGATGACGCGTGTAATAGCGAAGATCCGAGGCCAGGGTGATCTGATCCAATGGAAGCCAGCAGTTTTTGGGCTCTCCCAGGTGACCCATGACAGGTATCTGGTGTTGCTCCAGATAGTTAAATATCGGTGTAAAACCTGGATCATCCACCATCACAAACTTACCCAGATCGTTTTTAAGGACCATGCCAATGTTTTTCCAAACCTTAAAGCCAAGTGCTCCTGCCTGGACATTTTCTTTAATATATGAAATCGTGTTGGCTGCAAAACCGGGTTTGCCAAAATCGGCCACAGAAAATGCCCCCAGAAAGTCCATCGTGCCGGGAAATCTCTTTTTCATGATTTTAGCGATTTCGAATTGCTCTTTAAGAGGGCGTCCAGCTGCTACGTTGACATTCACCAGATGAAAATTCAGAGATTTTCCAAATTCCGGAAACGTATTGCTTGCTATGTTTAGATGGAAATGAATATCTATTTTAGGCACTTTGGCAAAGTCATCGAGGGCATAGAAGCCATCTGCTTCAGAAAACTTGTGGAGTCCTGTGAGGGCCACACCTGCCAGTGATTGTTTGATAAAGTTTCTTCTGGTAAAAGTCATGTTGTCTGATGAGCCAAATGATAATCATGTATACAACCTAATACCGGATTAATAGCAAAAAGGACGTCTATTTTCGCGACGGACTTTCGTCTGAGGTGTGAATAATTGTGGAATTAGTATGGCTGGTGAAAATATCCTGGAGCTGAATACGGGATGTAGATTGCAAAAAAAACCAGGGCACGATTTTGGCCCTGGTTTTGAATCTGTTCATTCATATTTTCACATACTACGCGGCAGTTCCCTAATGCCTGGAGGTCAGCCTGTTATCCAGGTTTGCTCGGACTTTCTCCATAAACGTTGTCGTAAACGGAGGTTTTTTCTTCGGCCAGCACCGCCTTTTTGGCATCCGGCTGTTTCACGATCCAGTTGTTGTAAATCACACATTTTTCCTCAGGAACTCCCCGAATACCCACAGCCCTTTCCGTACTTCGAAAGGTGTTGTTGTAAATCTCAATATTGGTACCTGCGATGGTGGTACCATCCTTCCTGTCCCGACCACCATGCATATCGAAGCAATGACTGAGTGATGTACCCAATTCCACGTTATGCCGGGCTATGTAGCCACAACCGGGACGTCCCGTTCCGGCTATGGAGTGCCGGTTGCTATCGAGCAGGTTATACTCGATGAGCGAAGAAGAGTGGTCATGTGTGATACCATAACCGAGTCCTTTATACTGGCATTTATGGATAAAGCAGTGATGGATATGGTGACCGTTTCCTTTATCCAGCATGAGTGCTCTCGTAAAAGCGGATAAGTCACAGTTATCCACCTCAAGTCTGTCGTAATTGGTCTGAATACAACTGGATACCGGAAATTTGTAATAATAATCCCTTCCTTTTCCATCCTTCGCAAAGGCTCGGGTATGATGATCTACATAGCGCTTTGGATTGGGGCCCTGAATTCTTAGTCCCGTAATGCGCACATCAGGTCCCAAAATTCGCATCATTACCGGTGTTTCCAGTGCGTCGCTGGTAAGCAGTGCTCCCTTAGAACCTTGATGCCCACGGTCACCGGCCAATGTTACGCCTTCTGGAATATTGAGAATGAGTTTTTCAACGTATATCAGCGTTGTCAGATCGATTTCCGTTTCTGCCGGAATAAAAATCACCTGACCTTTTTTCACCTGAGCCAGGGCGTCGATGAGTGATTCCGCGTCGCGTGGCTCAAAATCACCTTTCGAGATTGCATGTTTATAACCTTCCCCACCTCCGATCGGGCCGGTTTTGTCAGGTTTGGCACCGTAAATTTTACCATTGATTTCCAGCCAGGTCTTATCCGCCGTGCCGGCCTGAACTGGCCTCACGTCCTTTTCGACGACTGTTAGTCCAGCCCTTGCAGTGGTAGAAAATGCACTGGAAATGAGTGTCGTGAGAGATGTTGCCGACAGACCTGCCATAAAACCTCTCCTGGTAAAGTCACTTAATGCCATTGTTTTATCAAAATTAAGGGGTTAGAAATAGCACGATAAGTTAACCGATTTTTTTATGGTTCAATAGTAATGTTCAATTCTTTTACAACCTCTTTTTTGTCATCCTTCGTATTGCTGGACGCGACAAAGTAAACTTTATAGGTGCCAGCTGTGGTATACGTATAGCGATACTCGAGCGCCTTTGGGTTACGTATTCCACGTACCGGGATCGACCAGTCGGGGCCCAGATCCACCTTGTCTGTGTTGATTGGTTTGCTCACAGCCCATATTTCCCTGGCAGGGTCATTGTAAGGACTTGTCGGATCATAGGGCACGTAAGTGGGCCTTACGGCCGTCCGATCATAAAGTACACTTGTTGGATCGTAAATCGGGTTTTGGGGGTCAAATATCGGATTGGCCGGATCGAAAATCGGATCTTTCGGATCTTTGTACACATTACCCAGAAGGGTCACTCTGGTGGATGTCAAAGAAGACCGCGAAGGCGTATTTACTGAATCCTCCTGCACGATGGTGAATGCAGCATAGGGCTGATCTTTAAGAATAGGGTTTACATTGTTCAGCCCCGTATTGCTGGTTACCGTAAACCCTTGTATCATCCAGGTTCGTGCCAGGCCGTTTACAGCCTGGGGTTTGGTTGCATATCTAAAGGCAATATAAATCGGCTTACCGGTCACGAGCAGGTCGGAAATACTCTTGCTGGTTGACGCAAGAAATGTTGCCGTAGTGCCGAGATTGAACCGGGAGGTAATATCCGTCCAGGTTGCTGCTTTTACACTAGCGAGACTGCTGTAATTGCCATCGAAGTTGGAAGAGGCAAGCACGGTCAATTGGTTGGCCTGCGTACCACCCTGTACGCTACTGGTAAAAGACAGATTGGCTCCTTCCGGATTGAATTGCATTACACGCCCTTCCCTGAAATTGTAGTCGTTATAGACCTGCCCTGAATAGAACGAGATCATATCGGCCTCGCCGGTAAATTTGAACACCACTTCCTGGCCGACCTTGTAGGTGGTAGCGGTGGTGGTTACTTCGAAATCCGGGGTTTGCTTCACTAGCAGTTCTTTCTCACATGACAGGAGAAAAAACAGGCTCAGGCCGGCTATATATTTTGTGATTTTCATAATATTAATTTTTAAGCGCTCAATGATTTACCAACCTGGATTTTGTTCGATGCCCTGGTTTACTGTCATTTCACTGGTGGGAATTGGGGATAACAAATCTCTTTCACTTACATTGGTATAGTACCTTACATAGAACTGGCCTGGCGCATCCTGCTGTGCCGTATTGCCCATATCCCTGTTGGTCTGCAGGAAAATACCCCAGCGAAGCAGATCTGCTTTTCTCAATCCTTCATAATTAAATTCTCTCATTCTTTCATCCTGAATAGCGGCCAGCAGGCTTTCTTTGGATGCAGTTTGCGCGGTTTTCAGGTTGGCTTCCGTCAAACTGTTGATTTTTGCCACGGCTGTTGCACCTGTGCCACCCCCGCCGGTAATCGTTACAACCGGTGCTGAGGTATATTTACCCTCCGTGAAAAATGTAACACCGGCCAGGTCGCGGGTCAGGTTGATTCCCGTGATTTGCCCTGCTGCATTTATCGTAGCTGTTGCAGCGGCGCCTGATCCACCGCCGGTAAACGTTACCGTAGGCGCGCTGGTGTATCCGCTGCCCGGACTGGTTACCTGTATGCTATTAACACCGCTGGACCAGCTTCTTTGCCTTACACTATTAATAATCCCAATGATCTCAGGAGTAGGGCCGCTGATTGCATTTTCGGCTTCTGCGTACATCAGCAACACATCTGTATATCTCAGCACCGGAACGTTCTGAGGAGTACGGGTGGCCGACTTCGGAAGCAGTGTTTCATACTCCCGGCGCCATTTAGCGGGTCTTAGGGCATATTTGGCCAGTTCTGTTGCCGGGAGAGCAGCCATGGTTTTTTCTCCATTCACCGAAGTATTTGCATAGGCAAAATGAGCTATGCTGAACCATTTACGGAGGTCGCCAGGCTCGAAAATATTATAGAATTTGGCAGTGATACTCATATACGAGTCTGCCCGACCCGTCGCCGAGGTTACCAGGGAAGCAGGACCATTGATCCAACCCTGATTGGTAGTTTCTGTGTATTCATCGGTAAGGTTTCCCCAGAATTCAATTTCCCAGATACTTTCCTTGATATCGTATTTGTCGCTTGCCAGGTTTTTGAAAATCTGAGGATAACTTGGATTCAAAGCGTGCGCAGCGGCAGCATCATCTATGATCATTTTCGCCCATTTTTTTGCCTCCGGGTATCGGCTCACATCCTTTAGCGGACTGCCAGCCATGGTGAGGTTTACTCTTGCGAGCAAGCCGCGCACTGCCGATTTGCTGATGGCACCACCGAAACCCAGGGTCTGAATGCCTGGAACCAGTGGCTCGGCCTGCGTCATATCCGCTAAAATCTGATCGTACACCGCCCTGACCGTTGCTTTGGGGATATCTACATCCTCTACAGAAATGGTTGGCTCTGTACGGATAGGTACACCACCGTAATACTGAACCAGCATAAAGTAGAAAAAACCTCTCAGGAAAAGTGTCTCGCCTCGAATCACATCGCGCTTCTCCTGAGGGATTGTCGGATTTTTATCCAGATTTGCCAAAAGAACATTGGCACGGTTGATACCATTATACAAGTTGGCCCAGTACGCAGCGTTGTATTGGTCAGCGGTGGAATAAAAGTAGTTCCATGGTCCGGTAGTCAGCGTGGCACGGTTCATGTACCCTTCATCTGCCGACCATGCCAGCAGATAATTGCTGTTGTTGCCATAAATGGCATTATTCCCCAGAATACTATAGACACCGGCGCGGGCATATTGCAGCTGTTGTTCGGTTTCGTAATAATTGGAAGGACTCAGGAAATCCGTTGGCTCGGTATCAAGGAACTTCTCGCAGGAGCTGATGCTGATCGTAAACAGCAGAGCCAGTATATAATATTTTATTTTCATTTCAATTGTATTTTAATGTTGAATTAAAATGTCGCCTTAACACCAAAGGTTAATGTGCGTGCCTGAGGGTAGGCAGAAAAGTCATAGCTGGGAGCCAAAACCTGGTTGAGGACGGATACTTCCGGATCCATTCCGGTATATTTTGTCCAGGTCAGAACGTTCTGTGCCGCAACACTCAGGGTGATGTTGCTCACCTTTAACTTCTCAATGATCGCAGCTGGAATAGAATAATCGAGCGACACCGTTTTCAGGCGCAGGTACGATCCATCTTCAACGGTTTTGGAAGAATAAAACCCTATTGGTCCTTGTCCGCGTGTCCGGTAATTTTCATTGGTTGGGTTTTCAGGGGTCCATCTGTTGATATAACTGGCAAACTGATTCACATTGGCGCGTCCATTACTGTTACCCTCAAGAGCCAGCCTGTTGGCGTTGAAAATATTGTTGCCATAAGCCCACTGGAAAAATACATTTAAAGAAAGGCCTTTATAAAATAAATTGTTGGAAAACCCACCCGTATGCAGCGGCTGTCCCCGACCGATCGTGGTCAGGTCAAAGTCGTTGATAATACCATCATTGTTAAGATCGGTATACTTAATGTCTCCAGGTTGGATGGTATTACGTACGGCACCATTGGTGGGGACATTGTTTTTGAGGATATACACCCCCTGAGATGGATTATCGAAATGCTCGTACTGGTAATTTCCTTCCCAAAGGAAGCCGATCATCATTCCGGCCGGTTTCCCTATTTCGGAGGTGTACAGCGGTTTATTGAACTGAGATTCATACTGGCCATTGGTAGGAAGGCTCTGCTGACCGCGGGTCAGTTCCATGATTTTATTCCTGTTGAAACTGATGTTGAAGCTACTGTTCCATCCAAAGTTTCTGCCTTCGATATTCACGGTATTCAGGGTAAATTCAAGACCGTCGTTTCTAAGTTTTCCAATGTTTTTCAGAGCCGATCCAAATCCTGTGGTTGGAGGCAATGAGGCCTGAAGAAGCAGATCGTTTGTGGTTCTTCTGTACAAATCCACTTCAAGTGATATTCTGTTATCCAGCATTCCCAGCTCATACCCAATGTCCATGGTCGTCACTTTTTCCCAACGAAGTTCGGAATTGCCGACCGCTGAAATGTACACGCCACCAGTGGGTGTTGCATTGTTGAATGAGTATCCGTCGAGCGTCTGCGTGAGGCGGGGAAGGCTTTCAAAATCGCCTATACGGTTGTTACCCGTTGTCCCGTAACTTGCTCTAAGTTTAGAGTTGGAAATAAAAGGGAAGGCTCGTCCAAAAAAGGCTTCCTTGTGCATGTTCCATCCCAGGGCACCGGAAGGCAAATATCCCCATGGATCAACAAATTTGGATGAGCCGTCGGCCCGGTAGGTAAAGGTGGCCAGGTATTTTGATTTGTAATTATAGTCGATCCTTCCGGCGTAAGAAACCATGGTGTTTCTGCTGGACGACGAAGAGGGGTTGAATGATATACCTTCGTCCAATCCATTGATGCCTAAATTTTCATTGGGTAAAAAACGACCACCGTAACCGTTTGACAAACTCGTTAAGCCGTTCAAAGCAAATAAGCCGAGTACATCAAAGTTATGATCCCCGATTTTTGCTTTGTAGTTAAGCGTATTCTCGTTCGAAAAGCTGTTTGAAGTGGAGTTGGATATGGAGCCGTTAATTCCATTCACGTTTGCAGGGTTAAAAGGACTTCCCTGGGAAGTTTTGGAGTTGTAAAATCGCTCTGCGCGGCCTCTGTTGAGCCTCACGCCGCCGGTAGTCCTGAAGGTAAGTCCCTTCAGAATACTATAGTTTACGTACACGTTGGCATCCAGTACGTTGCTCAAGTTATACTGGTGCTGGTTTTCAAGGTCGATAAAGGGGTTTACCCGGAAATCAGAGGCATTCACTGCATCGGTGTCGACCAGTTCCTCTTCGAGGTTTACACTGGGATCCGGTGCAACAGGCCTGTAGACCCAGGTGCGCATCATCACATAAGTTGAAGGACTCGCGTTGCCGGCAGAGGAATTAACAACCTGTCCGAATGTAGACACACCTGAATAATTGGCCGTGATTCCCGTTTTGACTTTATCGTTGAGTACCTGGTCGATGTTCACTCTTCCAGAATAGCGTTTTGTGCCGGTATTGATGATAACGCCCTTCTGGTCATATAATGAGCCTGAAATCGAATATTGAGTATTGTTATTACCACCTCGCAAGGCAATGTTGTGAATCTGTACGGCACCTGTGCGGATAACCTTATCCTGCCAGTTGGTCCCAGCCACGTCCCGGTAATCTTCAAGGGTTTTGTCGTTGGTAAAATAAGCCTGGGTTGTGGCCAGATTAGGGTTGAGTTCCACCTGATATTTTAGAAATTCATAGGGACTCATCAGGGGAATCTGCTTTGGGTTCATCTGAAATCCGAGGGAACTCGATACATTCAAAACAGCCTTGCCTGGTAGTCCACGTTTCGTTTCGATCAGAATGACCCCATTGGCTGCTCTTGAACCATAAATGGCTGTTGAAGAGGCGTCTTTCAGAATGCTTATGCTTTTGATGTCTTCGGGATTGAGTGTTTTCGGATCAAGCCCCTCTACCGGAAAACCATCCACCACATACAAAGGAGTGGTGCTTTGTGTAAGTGAACCCGCCCCCCGGATCATAATATTGATTCCACCGCCTGGCTGGCCGTCCGTTGCAGATACCTGTACACCGGCAACTCTTCCCGAAAGCGCTTCTGCAAAGGATCCCACGGGTGCTTTGATCAGTGATTTCACATCAACCTGTCCTACCGCGCCGGTAAGGTCACTTTTACGTGTCGAACCATAGCCTACCACCACCAGTTCGTCCAGCGCTTTGGTGTCGGTCGCGAGGGTTACATCCAGTGTCGTCTTGTTTCCAACCGTAACCTCTTTAGTAAGGTAGCCTACAAAGGAGAATACCAGGACGGTGGATGCGTCGGAGACATCCACCTGGTATAGGCCGTTGGCGTCTGTGACAGTCCCGCGCTGAGATCCTTTTACCACAATGCTCACGCCGGGCAAGGATTCCCCTTTTTCGTCAATCACTTTTCCTTTAACAAGTGCCACAGACTTTGAATTGACTACATTTCTTTCTGCAACATAAGCCATGTTCAGCGATGTTTCGGCACGGGAGTTTTGTAAACTCATGGCAGCCAGTACAATGGCTGCTGATAATCTAGAAAATCTTCGAAGGTTAGTCTTCGGAATATGCCATGCATGCACGACGCATCCCTTGTTTTCAGGTACAGAATTTTTCATAGACATTGGAGATAGTTTAGTAATAAATTTCCTGGTGAGAATGGTAACATCTTGGGTTTGCTTGAATTTTAAAAAATAGGTTTGACGAAATTGAATAGCCTGATTGAGATCTATATTCTCAGAATAATATTTTGACTCAGGCAAATCAGGATGGAAATAATGGCCAATGGATTCCAGAACTAGGAAAAGCCGTGTACGTACCCGTAAATTTACACTGTTGTTTTTAATTTCAAATTTTTTCGAAAGGATTATATAAAATTTGTTTAAAAGTTGATAAGGCAATAGGAATATTGGTCAAATTATGTTTCGGCATTTGAAGGGAAATTGGCAAGTGAGCCGTAACAAAGGGACAGGCAGGCAAAGGTTCGACTCAGGTAATTGTTACCCATCTTCCGAACAGAGAATGGTGGAGATTATTTAAAATAGATCGGAGTTAACTCTTTTGATTAGAGAGCGCAAGTTCACTATGTACCCGGCCACGAGCCATCAGGTGTGTAGAAATCAGGGCAGCGAACTGGTTAATCCTTGCCCTGATTGCCGGTTATTATTCCAGTTTCTTGATTTCACCTGCGTTTTTATACACTTTTTGAATGGCAGATGCTATCGAGGTCATGTCCTGTTTGGTCCCCAGTAACATATTCTGGGTAAACCATACAGCCTCCTCATTGCACAATTTGTCGTTGAGCGGACACTTATTGTGCTCATTATAGGTGTTGATATCCAGCATTTCTTTAGGATACATTTTTTTGTAATTCACCGATTCAAAGGTGTCTTTCAAAAATGGCTGCGTGTTCAAGGTGGTGTAACCACTTGAGCACGGAATACCTTCGGCGCGCAGTGCTTTCAAAAATCCTGCTCTGGGCAGGTTTTTGAATGCTTCCTTCTGATAACGGAAGGCAAATAAATGAAAAGCGGCACGCGTGACCTGATCATATAACTTGTATGGTGCAATTCCCGGAATATCCTTAATCTGAGATTTCAAATACTCCGCATTATTGCTTCTGGTGGTGGTCTGGCTGTCGAGCCTTTTCAGCTGCGCAATACCCATGGCAGCCTGGTATTCTGTAAACCTCACTTTGGTGTTTTGTATAATGCTTCCTACGCCTACCGCACCCACCACCGTGCCATAGGGTGTGCCCAGGTTGGAATAGGAGAAGCACCGGTCCATAAACGGGTCGTCATTACTTACAATGGCTCCGCCTTCACCTATCGGAAGGTTTTTGGAGTTTTGGAAACTAAAGCAACCGGCATCTCCGATGGTTCCTACTTTTTGGCCGTTATACTCAGCCAGGTGAGCCTGGCAGGCATCCTCCACCACAAGGAGTTTATGTTTTTTTGCAATAGCCATGATGGCGTTCATGTCGGACGGGAGTCCAAGAATATGAACCACCATGATTGCTTTGGTTCGCGGTGTGATTTTAGCCTCTATCTTGGAGGGATCCATCTGAAAGGTGGCCGGATCCACGTCAACGAAAACCGGCATGGCACCATTAGATAATATAGAGGACACGGTCGAAATAAAGGTATAAGGCGGCACGATCACTTCGTTGCCGGCTTTGACATTGAGCTGGTTTAATGCAACCACCAACGCATTTGTCCCATTGACCACCGACAGGCAGCGCTTTGCACCAACAGCATTGGCCCACTCTTTTTCGAATTGGGTCACCACGGATGCGCGGGACCACACGCCACTCCTTATCACCTCCAGCAATTGTTTTTCATCCGTTTCAGGAACCCAGACTGGCCATTTAGGCCATTTTGCCGGCTCCCAGGCGGGCTGGCCACCAAGTATTGCTGGTTTTTGTATGCCGGAATTTTTGATTAATGTCAGTTTTGGTGAACCGGTCGTCAAAACGGCGGATAACCCTGCCAGAGATCCTCGTCTGACAAATTCACGCCTGGAATATCCTTCTGTCTTTTTCATAAACTCAAGAACTATATTGTTACTATTCAGAATTATTTACCAATGGCCCATTGAATGGCTCCCATTAAGAGATTATTGAACTGCGGCTCCAGGAAGTCGGTCGGATAGCCGAGTGTTGTGTAGAAGACCCGGCTTTTACCCGCATTCCTGGTCCATGCCACCGGCTGCACCTCATTGCCGGCTTTACCATTGAGCAGTACATTGGTTTCTTTATCAAGTAATGGCGTTACGTAATAGATGTTGCCAACACTGTGAAATTGCGTGGGTTTAAAGCCACGCAAGATGGGATGGTTGGCTGATTCCGGGGCCACAGTTACGTCCGTACCCAACGCTACGGGTCCATATCCACGATTGCCACAGCCCAGGATTTCGGGCACGAACTCCGGCCAACTCTGGTAGTCTTCGCCTACGGTGCCTCTCGTTGTAAAAGCATGATTACCTGTTCGGATGGCTACCAGTGGCCCGCCCTGTCCGAGGTAATCCTTGAGTATTTTCATTTCCTTATGGGGCAGGGCAATTCTTCTCGAGAATAAGACCACCAGATCGGCTTTTTTCAAAATTTCCAGCCCAGGGAAGCTGAATGCATTGTTCGGGCCTTTTCCTTTGAGAACAGTTACTTTGTATTTCCCTTTTTTCTCCAGCATCTTTGCAAATACCGGCATCGTTAAATGGGCCTCATAATTGAGAGAGTCCTCGCTGATCAGGAAAACGACATGGGGTTTTTTAACTGCTTTCTGTCCTGACAATAACTCGGCACGCGCAAGGGTCAGGTTCAGCACTAGGGTGATAAGAATGAGGACGGGCCTCATTCCATGGACGCGTTTGGAGGAAGATGTCATAGGCCTAAATTGTTCCAATTTGTTTCTGGCTTTAATTTTTGCTTTGGTTAGATATTCAAAAGTCTTTTGATATTCCCGGACCTCAGTAGTTCTTTTGTCATTTCGTCCGCTTCGTTACCTCTCAAAGCTTCAACACGCAGCAGACCGGTACGGTAGTCCAGGACAGGTGCATGGGTGCCGAATGCAAATTTTTCTTTTCCAAAGGTGCTGATCAGCTTTCCCAGATCAGAAATATTTCTTCCGGAGGTGTCCATGATCACATCTGCTTTTTTGAACAGGGAAAGGTCCTCTGCACCAAGTGCGGTACTGTTGCAGACGTTAAGTATCAGATATTTTGCATCGGGTACCGCTTTCATGATGGGAGTAACATCTTTCAGAACCCATTCTTTTTCTACATCCAGCCAGGAACTTGGGCGCGCATCTACTATGCGGAGAGATAAGGCTACGACCAGCCCTCTGTCGCGAGCCATTTTCACCAGCTCCACACAGGCAGGCTTGTCCAGGTCATAGCCATGGTACACCGGGTGTAGCCTGATTCCCTTCATTCCCAACTTTTTTGTACAAATTTCCAGGTCATCCTTCCATCCGTTATAAATGGGATTGATGACCGCAAAAGGCAGAAAGCGCTTCTCGTATTTTTTATTCGAGCGAATTTCCTCATAGAGCTCCTCATTAGCATGCTGGGTATTTTTGTAAAAAACACCATTCAGATTGCTTACCAGCGACAAGTCGATCCCAAATTTGTCCATGCGTTCGAGAAGGCCTTTGCAGTTGTTGTCTTTGAGTTGCCTGAATGGCCAGTGGCCTACGTATGCATTGCTATCAATCAACATGTCGTCCTGATTTTTTTAAAACATTATTGTAATTTTCGAAAAACAACTTTTTGCGCTGAACCTCCGTGAGATTGGCAGCAATGACATGACCAACGCCCTGGTAAAAACCATTGTCACAGCCGAAAAGCAGGCGATCCTCCCCGATGTACCGCATCGCAAAATCGATCATATTGCCTTCGTTATTGCTTCCGGATACATCCACGTATACATTTGGAGAATCCTTGAGTGCCTTGCAGGCGTCCTCCCAGTCTATACCTCCGCCGATATGCGCAAATTGAAACATCGCTTCGGGATACCGTCGGGCGATATCCACAAAGTCCTCCGGAATGGAGATGTTTTTGGGTTCACGCGCATTGTATTTTATTCTGGCTTTACCGATGGGAGAATGCATGAGAATGATCATTTTCAGATCTATAAATTTCTCAATGATCGGATAGAAAAGCGGATCGTTTATTTTAACATGATTGTATAGCTTCATTCCCACCATACCCAGATCGGTGCAGCGCTTTATTTCATCCATCGCCTCCCTGGCATGTGTGGGGTTTAATGTGAGCATTCCGCGGAATCGGTTCGGGAACTCTTTCACAGCGCTCAGCACCACCTCATTGCAGGCTTTAAATTCGGATACCAGACCGGCGCTTCCGGGAGCCATGGGTTTGGAAATCATCAGGTATTGGATTCCCAACCTGTCGGCGATATCAATAATTTCCGCAGGCGTAGCTTCTCCCAGGCCCACATGCGCGTGTGCATCAATTTTTTTGTAACGCAGCACTTCCGCCATCAGCGGTTCCCTTTTCGGGGGGGCAGAATCGGGTTTTTCTTCACGCGCTCCGGCAAGAAGATGTTGCCCTCCTACAATGCCCGCTGCGGTGGCCATGCTACCGGCCATAAATCCCCGGCGATTGATCATTTTTGCCATATCGATTTTGTAATGTTAAAATGAAACCACTGAAATACTTTAAGGTAAAGCAGTGGTCTCAACGAATTTAATAACCATCATTCTGAACCAGCACACCTTTATTGGCAAGTTCCATCTGGTTGTTTGGGATTGGAAAATACTTGTAATTAGTTTTAGGTGCAAGTGTTATCACCTGAGGCTCTTTGGTGATAGGATTATAGCCCCATTCCACCCTGGATAGCACGGCCATAAACCGATCCTTTCTGACCAGATCAAACCACCGTTCGTTTTCCAGAACAAATTCCAGTTGTCTTTCCAAAAGCAGTTTGTCAGTAAAAGTTTCCGGTGTTGCAATATCTGCTGCTCTGTAGTTGAAGGTCGTGTTCTTGAATGCTCTCGCTCTAACCTTATTTAGTTCTATAAGGGCCAGTTCTGGTTGATTGAGGGCATATAATACTTCGGCTTTTAGCAGTAGGATATCCGCATAACGTAGCACCGGAATGTCCAGTCCGGATGAGTTGGGCGTATGCGGAATGGCAAATTTGCTTACGTAGGGATACCAGTTTTCAGGCGCGTCTGCCGGGCTCTTTGGCGATTTCCAATATTCGGTGACGGTGGCTGCTTTTCTGGTGTCTTCGGGTAGGAATTTTTTCATCAGACTCCATGAAGGGAATACATTTTCACCACCGCTTGCGGAAATTCCGGTGACACCGAAGTAGGGGAGGAAGTCTGTTGAAAGCGTGTTTCCATTGGTTCCGCCTATGTATTTCATTGCAAAGATTACTTCCTTGTTGTCTTCGGTAGCTTCTTTCCAAAGAGATGAAAAATCGGCCTGGAGATCAAATCCAAGGGTCGACATCATGTCCAGGTAAGTTTTGGCATTAACCCAGTCTTTCCGGTATACATATACTTTTCCCAGTAAACCGATGGCGGCGCTTTTACTTGCTCTACCACTTGCAATCTTGTCTTTGGCGGGCAAAAGATCCACGGCCGATTTCAGATCTTCAATAATCAGACTGTAAATTTCCTCTTCCGAGGCTCTTGGGGTTGCCTTTCCTTCGTCGACCGAAAGAAGTGTTGTGACCTTGGGGACGCCGCCAAACATCCGAACGAGATCAAAATAGAAAAGCGCTCTCATGAATCGGGCTTCTCCTGTCAATTGTTCCTTCTGACCAACCGCGTAGTCGATGGGGGTTTCAATGTTAGCCAAAACGGCATTAGCACGGAAAATTCCGTTGTAAGTTTCTGTCCAGAAGCTACTGAAAAGCGGGTTTACAGAGGAAAATGCGAGGGTATTCAATTCGTCCAGACCGCCAATATTAAAATAACCAGTTCTGTGGATATTATCTGTCGGCATTTCGAGAACAGCCCAGTCTCTGGTTTTCCGTGCCTGGTACCGGTTGTAAACACCTAACACGGCACCATTGATGTCCTGCGCTTTTTTATAAAAGTTCACCTCCGTCAGGGTTGATTCCGGTAATAGGTTCAATACCTGATCTTCACACGAATTCAGTGTGAGTAGCAGAAACAGCAATAGCGGACTTAGATAATTATATGTTTTCATGATGAGATCTTTTAAGCAGTTAAAAATTCAGATTAAGTCCCAGTGCGTATACCCTGTTGATGGGCTCCGCTCCATTATTGAAACCGGGGGTACTGTTGATACCATTGATTTCTCCGCCCGTAACGCCCTCGGGATTATAGCCGTGGAAGCTCTTCTTGGTAAACATTTTTGGGTTGGCCACCGACAGGTAAACCCGGAATGTGGACATACGCAGTTTTTGGGCAATGGAAGAAGGTAAAGTGTAGCCAAGGTTAATATTTCTTATGGCTAAAAAGGAAGCATCTTCCAGGTAAGAATCCGTATTGGAAACATATGCCAACTGGCTCAATGCGGTGGCCGGCGACATGCCATCACCTGGTTCCTGCTCCGACCACCACTGATTTTCGATCAGTGAACGGCGCATGGCACTTACCGTAGCCCCCTGATAATAGAGGTTTTCCAGATTATACATTTTGGCGCCCAGCGAAGCCTGCATGATTATACTCATGTCGAAATTTTTCCAGGAGAAGTCATTGACCATGCCCATGAAGATCTTTGGTTGGAAGTTACCCAGGATCTGCCTGTCGCTCGGGTCAATTTTTCCATCATTGTTGATGTCTTCGATTTTGGTATTGCCGGGCTTGGATCCGGTTATAGTTGCGGAGTTTTTCACATCTTCGGCATTCTGCAGGACACCGATCATCTTGTAGCCATAATAGGAAAACATCGGTTCTCCAACGCGAAGCAACCAGCCCATTCCACGCGTATGGGTGTAAATTACCTCGTTTACACCTCCCAGGCTAACCACTTCGTTTTTATTACGGGCCAGGTTAAAGGAAGTTTCCCACTTGAAGCCCCCGGTAAGGTTTTTTGTGTTGATTTCCAGTTCAATACCACTGTTTCTGATATCACCAATGTTGACCATCGTGTTGCTGAAACCGGTAATAGCAGGAATGGAAACATCATAAAGCAGATCATTGGTCTTTTTAATATAGTAGTCTACACCAATACGCAGCCGGTTTTTCAATATCCCCAGATCGACTCCAAAATTCTGGCTGGCGGTTCTTTCCCATTTCAATTGATCATTGCCAAACGAAGTCTGTGCCTGACCTTTGGTAAGCACTCCGCCGGGTGCATAGTACACATCGCTGATAGCTCCCAGGTAGCGGAAGTCGCCGATGTTGAAATTACCAACCACGCCATAACTTGCTCTCAGTTTCAACTCGTTGATCGCAGGAATGCCTTTCATGAAATCCTCTTCGGAAATTCTCCATGCCACCGAAGCGGACGGGAATGATCCCCAGCGGTTCTTTGGTCCGAAACGTGAACTTCCATCCGTACGAAAGGAGGCTGAAAGCAGATACTTATCTTTATAAGCGTAGTTGATCCGGCTGAAATAGGATGCCAGCCCCCATTGCGATTTGCTGGTGTAGGTAGCGGTAGGGGAGATGATGGCGTTATTAAGCGTCTGGATGATGTCATTGCTGAAGCTCCCTGGGAGTACACCCATAGCAGCTACCCTCGAATTTGCCTTTTGGTAGGAGGCCCCCAGCAAGGCATTAAAACTGTGTTTTTCGTCAAATACTTTTGAATAACTAAGCACATTTTCATTGAGCAGGTTGAAAAGGCGTGTATCCATCGATGAGCCTGCACTCTGATTATTGGACGTAGCATACGGAGCGGTATAGTTTTCCGCTGTGTTGTAAGTAATATTACCACCAACAGACGATCTCAGATTCAGGCCTTTGAGCAGGTCTAGGGAGAGGTATAGTTCGCCAACATTATTCAGCCCGGAGGCCGTGTTGGATGTACCTTCCAAAGTAGCGAGCGGACTTACCTGGCCTGATACCTGAGATCCCCAATAATCCAGTGGTCTTGGATAGATTCCGTTCGGGCGTTTGTCGGGAGATACAAAAGGGGCCGTTTTGACGATCGCCTCCATGGATACCGGCGAGACCCGACGGTTGTTGAAATTGGGGTTGATCATCACCCCGGCATTGATGAATTTGTTTATTTTGGCATCAATGTTGGCACGCAGGGAGTAGGTTTTGTACCAGGTGTTGAGGAGTGTCCCTTTCTCATCCCGCATGGTGCCCGAGATGTAGTAGTTCACTTTTTCATTGCCTCCCCTCACGGATAGATTGTAATTTTGGATACTGGTATTATTCAACAAAATATCTTCCCAGATGTAGTCACCCTGGCCAATGACCGGGTTAACCTGGAAATTGGTGGGACGGCGCGCGTCACCCCACAACGGAAGCGATGGGTCGCCACCCGGCCAGGCGTAGTCGCGGTTGATGTAGCGAGCGATGTAATCGTGATATTCCTGGCCGCTGATCCAGTCTTTGTGGCCCAGTGCCTGGCCTACGCCTACGTAGGTATTGAAATTGAGTTGAGGTTTTCCTTCTTTTCCTTTTTTGGTGGTAACGATGATCACCCCGCCCGATCCGCGCGAGCCATAAATGGCAGCTGAGGAAGCATCTTTCAATACCTCGATCGATTCCACATCATTCATGTTCACATTGGTAAGGTCTCCTCCGGGAAATCCGTCGATCACAACCAAAGGGTCATTGCTGGCAGTAATGGAACCAGCGCCCCGGATACGGATCACAGGCGCTGCACCTGGCGTGTTACGTGGTGTAGAGATGTTGACGCCTGCCAGCCTACCTACCAGTGCGGTCTCTGCCCGTCCTGCAGGAATCTGGTCGAGAATCTTGTTTTCCACCTTGGAGATTGCCGCGGTTACGGAGCTCTTCTTCATAGTACCATATCCCACCACAACCATTTCCTCCAGTGACTTGGTGTCTTCCTGCAACGTGACATCCAATTCGTTTTTGTTGCCTGGTACTAGCTCCTGAGGTACGTACCCGACAAAAGAAAAAATGAGCGTTGTGGATTCATTATTGGCAAACTCATCAGGTAGGGTGAGGGTGTACCGTCCGTTCGCATCAGAGGAGGTGCCTCTTTGGGTTCCTTTGACAATAATACTCACACCGGGCAGGCCATTGCCGCGATTGTCCGTTACACGGCCCTTTAATATTTTCTCCATAACCAGGGCTTTGGTTCTGTCTGCCGAAGTCCCACCTGATATGTTCACGTGTAATGCCCCTGGTCGGGAGACCGTACTCTCCGGGTTTTTGAGGGCGTCTTTTTCCAGTACCTTGGGTGCCGGGGTGTCGGGTTGATCGGGTAAAATAGCATATCCGCCCCCTTTCAACTTTTTGTAACGCAGATTGGCGCCAGGAAGTACTTTCTTCAAAACACTTTCCAGCCGTTCCTTCTCCTCAATGCTACCTTTCCAGGTTTTGTTTTCCAGAAGCGACCGTTCATAAATGAAATTTGTACTGTGTTTTTGTTCCAGTTTGCTGAGCAGAGCAATCAGGCTGTTTACTTCCTGCTGGATGGGTGCCCCTTTTTTTTCTGAATGGTTGAACGCAAGTAAGCCTTGCGCAGGCAGCGGTTGTAATCCGCCTGATAACAGTATCAGAAGCACGATACAGAATGGTAGAAATGGTTTTTTCATAATTTCTCAGGGAATAAGGTATGATCGTCAGTAACTAATCGTTAAATGGGACTGATCAAGGTTTTTCCCGGTTTTAATAGAAATACTTTAAAATTATTTTGTGTATCAGGTTAGATGCCATAGATACATGTATGATCGGTGGATTTATCGGAATAAATACCCGTCCTGGGTTTTGATTAATTCTGTCTGTAGAATGGTAGAAAGGTTTTCGAGAAAGTCGTCAGGATCTTTCACCAAAAGTTTCCCTGATAATTTTTTATGAAGCAGGGCGGGATCTTCAAACCGAAGTTGAATACCATAGGATTCCTGAATTACATTAACGATCTCCGATACGGGTTTGTCGTCCATTACCAGAAAGAATTGTTTCCAGGCGTCATAGTGGTTAGGGCTTACGCTACGGATCTGAACCTTTTCGTCACGTACGGTGGCCATCTCACCGGGCTTCATCACCAATGCCGGGCTTTGACCGGACACGAGTCGTACTTTGCCTGCTGCCAGAACTACCTGGGTTTGGCTGCGCCGGGTGTTTACATTGAATTCAGTTCCCAGAACCTCCACCTGAGTTTGCTGGGTATGTACCACGAATTTTGAATGATCTCGCTTTGCTATTTCAAAAAATGCTTCCCCATTCAGCCATACTTCGCGGACATCGGTTTTCCCCAGATCCTTGCTGACTTGTAATTCTGATTTGGCATTGAGAGTTACCCGGGATCCGTCGGCCAGGATGAGTTCAGTAATCTGCCCGAAATCAGTGTGATAGCTCGTTGGGGCTCGGTTTTGGATGATAAACCATGAACCCAAAAAAAGGCCGAAAACAACCGACGCTGCTGCAGCGTAACGCCATATTCCAAAGGTTTTAACACTTTGAGACGGTTCGTAGAGATCGTTCCAGATGCGTTCCCTTAATGCAGCCAGATCCGCCTCTGCTGGTTCTGTCTCCTTAAAACGCATCATTTTAATGAATTCCAATGCAAGTTGCACTTCATGCACTTTGTCCGGATGACTATCAGTAAAGGATCGCCAAAACCTTTCAGATTCCGGGTTTGGGGAGGTTGCCCACTGGATGAAGTAAGCATCCCTGCAAAAGTCCTCAGCAACAAAATTCGAATAGGTCATTGATCAGTAATCGTAGTTTAGCGTAAAAGGGATTTTCTCTCAATTTTCCCGGTTTGGAGCAAAGTATTAATCCTGAAAGCAGAGGCCTCAGTGAACATCTTCGCGCAGAAAGGCGGATTGGACATATTTCTTAAGTGATCCCAGCGCAATATTCACCGTATTGTAAACACTCTTCATAGAAATTTCCATGACTTCAGACGTTTCCTGATATGTGAGTCCTTTTAAATAAACAAGATATAGTATTTCTTTTTGTCTTTTGGGTAGCTTGTCCAGCTCGTTCAGCACCATTTCTTTCTGGCGGATGCGCAATTGGTCTTCTATTAATAGGGATTCAAAAGGCTGGACGGTAAATTCTGGAAGTTCAAGGATGTCTGCGGTGGCATCATATCTTTTCCGTTTGTCCAGCGCATCCAGTAATCTGTGACGAAGCGCACGGTACAGATAAAACCGGATGTTATCGGTAGCGCCCAGTTTACTCTTTTTGTGGTGCAGGTATAAAAACAGTTCATGCAAGCAATCCTCCACCATTTGTTTGTTTCGAACCAGGTTATAGCCATATCGGTAAAGATCAGCAGTGAAGATTTCATATATCCTGCTAAAGGCATCATGATCACCGTTACGGAAGCTATTCCATAAACTGATATGTTCCTCGCGGGTAAGAGAGATATTTGCCATAGTATGTACAAAAAACCTTCGCAGCCTTTGAAATCCCGGTTTACCTGTTGGTCTGGTTCAGTAACCGTAAGTATCTGGCGAATCGGGTACGTACCCGTAAATCTACATTTATATTTTTACATTTACCATATTGTAAAGCGAATGTTTTATGAGATTGCTTAATAGCAAAATTTTGTTTTGCCTCGGTTGGGAATATTGGAATCTCCTGGCAATCTTTTCCGCTTCCCGCATGATAAATTCTATGCTGGTGAATTATACCTGGAAAAAACGGTGGTACGATGAGTAAATTGATCCATAATATCTTATTATTGCGTTTAAATGTATACGTGTCGTCTACTCAAAAGTAAAACTTCTATGCTACGGCAGTTTGGACTATTATGCTTTGCACTTCTCCTCATTGGCTGTAAATCGGCCAAAGTTTCCGATAAAGGCTACACCTCCGATCGGATTGAAATACGGAAGGTGAAAGACAATGTTTACCAGCATATTACCTATCTTCAGACCGAAAGCTTTGGCAGAGTCCCATGTAATGGAATAATCTTTTTGAATAAAGGCGAAGCGGTTGTATTTGATACGCCTATCGACGATTCAACCTCGGCCGAGTTGATCGGATGGGTCAGGGATAGTTTGCGGGGTAAAGTGGTAGCTGTGGTCCCTACCCACTTTCATGAAGATTGTCTGGGTGGGCTTAATGCCTTTCACAGGCTTGGCATTCCCTCTTACGCCTCCAAAGGAACCATTGATTCGGCTCGTGCCAGAAAATATCCTGTCCCTGAGAAGGGTTTTGACGGTCTGCTTGAGCTCAAATTGGGTGGTAAGAAAGTGATTGTCGATTATAATGGAGAGGGGCATACCCGACACAATGTGATAGGTTATTTTCCCAGCGAAAAGGTAATGTTTGGCGGGTGCCTGATCAAAGAAATGAACGCTTCAAAAGGTTATCTGGGAGATGCAAACGTAAATGAATGGTCCGCAACGGTTAGCAAGATTAAGGCAAAGTATCCGGACACGCAGGTAGTGGTACCGGGTCATGGGAAATTAGGAGCTGTGGAGTTGCTCGACTATACGATTAAGTTGTTTGAGCCGAAAAAGTGATCTTTCAGTCTGGCTTAGCTGATGTCTGTTTACCAATAATTTCACAGGTAAGATGTAATCCAACACTCTTCGGAATGGTTTTGATACATAAAAAAAGCCCGACAGTCTGTATGTTGGGCTTTTTCAGTAACGATATGCTTTATTCACCTAGCGAATCCTGAATGAAATTACATCATCCTTCCCATTTCGGTTAGTAGCTGGAAAAACCGTTTCTGAGAAGGAACGTCGGTATATAGATATAGAAAACTTACGTCTCCAAAGGCTTTCATATAGACCATATCTCCTGAGACGTACTTGCTACATTCTTTTACCTCGGAAATGCTGAATTTGAAATGATTATCTCCATTTTTTACTTTAAGTGCGCCTGACACATCCCTTATCAGAGAGGAAATTAGATCGGGGGAAACATTGGGGTCATTGCTCTGACGAAAGAACCGAATGAATTTTTGATTTTTATCAGCACTGAACGACACGGTTGCAAGTCACTTCCAATGTGTCGCCTACAACTTTACCTGTGAGGGAATTTACAACAACCGGACTTATTTTTTTCATACTCGCGCCCAATGAGATTATACCTTTTTCGACACTATCTAGCTGTGTCTGGTTGAAATATTGTTTGTAAATACCAAATCCGTCCTTGGAATAAACCAGTGCAACAGTGCCTGTGGTTTTTAGTTTTGGTAATTCAAATTCTCCTTTATCATTGGCTGTAACGGTGACCATCGGGTCAGCGTTTTCTACCGAGACCTTTACACTTCCCTGTCCTGTCAACAAATTGTCTTCGTCATCAAAAAGCGAGATATGCCCTTTTAAAATCTCCGAAGTAGTAACTGGCTGCCTGGTCTCAATCTGGTCTTTTTTACAGCTGAATAGTAAGCCGCAAATCGCGGCGATAAGGTAAGTAGATGCTTTCATCGTACTGATTTTAGTGAGGAGTTAGAGTTGCTTATCGTTTTTTGTAACGGCTAAGTTGACTTAATATTATTTAAATGAATTTTAGTGAGGTTTTTACCTCGGATGGCACCAGTGCGAAAGGTTATCAATGGATGCCTGTGAGGCAACAAGCGTCGCAGAATGATGTATGAGGAATTACAGGGGTATCAATAAGGGTAAAGCCCGGGTTCTGGCGACTTCTGGATATTATCTCAGCGTGCATAAAACGGTCGGGTACAACCATGATGAACGTAGTTGCCGTGAATCACTTAATTTTTTCTTTATTCAAAATTAGCCAAAACATGAAAGTAATCCGCCTTTTTGCCTTAGTAAGCCTCATTGCCAGTTCCGTTTTTTTGGATTCGTGCTGCACCAAAGAGTATTGCATCGGTGCCGATGATATGGATCAGATCCAGTTTTACAATTTCACTGATAATGAACTTGATACGGTGGTTGTCAGACGGTTTAATAAAAATACAGGTTTTGCAAGGGCAATCGACAGTGCAATCTCTGTTACGCCTAATTTCTACAGCACGGCGGATTTTAAGGTTGTCAGGCTGGTCAATAAGCTTACGGTTGACTTTGACTATCAGATTGTAATGTCCGGTACCGGAATGGTTTTTGCCATATCCGATTTTGTGGTCACCCGAAAATCCTGTAACACAGGTTTTATGTGTAACGACTCATTTAATGCACTGGAAAGCTATAAGCTAAACGGGCAACCCGGCGGGAGTACGTCGCTGAGTATCCGCAAGTGAAAATGGTAAGTCCTGAGATTTTGTTCTAAACATTAGCGGGAACTGGTTTGTTTAATTTGAATCACCAAAGTGAACCTAAGGGAAAAGATCAAGTTCTGTGTTTAAAGTTAAACCGAAGGTGATATTCGGGAAAGTGGCAAAGTATTGTTTTTGCACCACCAAAAAATACGCAAGTTAACATAGGGGTGTAGGACTCAGATAGCAGAAAAAAGTTATTCTGACTTTCGTTGGTTGTTCTCTTCCGGGTTGGTCAGAAGAACAGATTTAAGTTTAACTTAGCAGCATGAACCCCGACCTGCCACTGATCCATACGGAAACCTATCGCGTACGAAACTACGAAGCCGACAGGACAGGTCATTTGTCTTTATATTCCCTTGCCAACTATCTTCAGGATGCCGCCGACCGGCACGCCGCCGAGCTGGGTGTGGGCGTGGCCGAGCTTATGTTGAGCGGATTTTCGTGGGTGCTACACCGCATGCATATACAGGTTCACCGCTGGCCCGAAATTCCCGAAACAATTACAGTCACCACCAATCCATCCGGGGAAGAGCGTGTATATGTGTATCGGGACTACCGGGTACTGGATGACTCCGGCAATCTACTGGTTTCGGCCTCGTCTTCCTGGCTTGTTTTTGACCTCAACGCACGAAAACTAACAGTGCCTTCTGTGGAATTAAAGCGCACTTTTGAGGCTTTTCATAAACTGATCGCCTTGCCACGGGCCAGCAAGAAATACCCAACTTTACCGGTACAATGGCGATACCAGACAACCGTTGCAGCACGGCATAACGAAATTGATCAGAATCGGCATGTGAACAACAGCGTGTATTTTCAATGGCTTCTGGAACCTTTGCCAGCCGTTTTTTTGATCGAAAACCTTTGCAATAGTGTAGACATTACCTTTAAGTCCGAATGTATGCCTGGTGAACTTGTTCTGTCTTGCTGTGAGCCGTTGAGCGACAACCTCCTGATACATCGTTTAAGCAATGAACGTGGAGAGGCTATTGTGATTGCAGTAAGTGAATGGGTGGCAGCAATGTGACCGGGCCTCCGGGCGGATGTGTGAGATGTGACCGGGTCGCCGGGCGGATGTGAGATGTGACCGGGCGGAAGTAAAACCTTTTAATCCAAGCTCGTACCAATCGTTATATCTCCCCGAATGGAAGTACGTCCCTGTTGTGACCGGTATAGTATATTAACTTTTCTTTAAATATTAGTTGGCTTTGTGATTCATCCGTCCTGATCAATAGAAAGTCCTAATTTTGCGAAAGGTTGATCATTCGCTTTTTTTATCCAGAGTATTTTTTAGGTTTCGGTGTGACGTATGAATGGTGATTTTACATTTAAAATAATTTTTTATGCCAGATATATCATTCCTGAGGTTATTCTTTGTGCTGCTATTGATCGTTGGAAATGTTGGAGAGGCCAATGCCCAGATGAATGTGCTGAGGCTCAGATCGGCTAAAGACCTGCATGCGTTTTTTAGGTATACCGGCAACGATATCATGCTCATAGCCGGCCATCGGGGTGGTATGGTGAAAGGGTTTCCCGAGAATTCAATTGCCACTTTTGAAAACACGCTGAAGCATACACCCGCTTTTTTTGAAATAGACCCCAGGCTGACCAAAGACAGTGTGATAGTGCTCATGCACGATGCTACGCTGGATCGCACCACAACGGGTACAGGTAAATTGGCAGATTATACTTTTGAGGAATTGAAACAAATCAGATTGAAAGACGCTGATGGGCAGGTGACTGCGTACAGTATTCCCACCCTCGCAGAAGTAATTGAGTGGGCCAGGGGAAAAACCATTCTCAATCTGGACCATAAAGATGTTCCGCTCGCCATGACTGCAGCCCTGATCCGCAAACACAAGGCAGATGCCTTTGTCATGTTGACCGTGCATAATCCTGCTGAGGCGCGCTTCTATCTGAATGAGAACCAGGATCGGATGTTTTCGACTTTTATTAAAACAAAAAAGGAATTTGAAGATTACGAAAAAGCAGGAATCCCATTCTCGCAGCTTATCGCCTACATTGGTCCAAAGGTCAAAGCGGACAATCAGGAATTGTATGCCTTAATAAACAAAAAGGGTGCGATGTGTATGATCTCAGCTGCATCGTCCTATGACAAGCTACCAAGTCCAGCAGGCCGACAGGCCGCCTATAAGTCCATCGTTCAGGACGGGGCTTCTATTCTTGAAACGGACTATCCGATTGAAGCGGCGGAAGCGATCAGGGATCTGATCAAAAGGAGTAGTCCGAAGAAGAAGTTTTTTGGCAAATTGTAATTACACGTAGTAAGCCAGTCCAATATTGATGAATTGTTGTGGCTGGCCACTTGGTTCAGGGTTAGCCCGGTAATTGTAATTCACGACTCTTCCTATTGCCAAGCCACCACATATGACTCTTCAATCGGTCGACAATAAACAATTAAACGCATCATCCCACATCTCACTTCCGCAGGCACATCTCACATCGGCAAGGCGGCCTCTTGTCACATTTCACACCTTCTTCAAAAACGCAACCAGACACTTCGTAAAAGCTTGTGGCTGTTCGGCGTGGATCCAGTGGCCTGCGTTGGCAATGGTTTCCAGTTCTGCGTTTGGAAATATTTTCCGGATGTCCTCCCAGTCGTCGTCCTGAATGTAATCGGACTTTTCTCCTCTGATAAATAAGGTGGGATTATTGATCGGTGCATGATACTGGGTCGCGACGCCCACCTTGGGCATACTGGATGTAAGCACGGGAAGGTTGAACCGCCATCCGAAACCACCCTCATCTTTTCTATATAAATTTTTTAGCAGAAACTGTCGAACGGGCGGTATGGGTTCATATTGTGCCAGCACTTCATCTGCCTCATTCCTGCTGCTTATCTCATCGATGGGTATGGCGTTAAGGCCCTTGAGGATATTGGTATGGTTAATGGGGTAGGCCTTTGGGCCAATGTCCACAACAACCAGCTTGTTGAAGGTGCCGGGGTAATCTGCCGCATATTGCATCACCGTTTTTCCGCCCATCGAATGTCCGAGCAGGTGGGGGTTCTTCAGGTTTTGTTGTTCCAAAAATTCCCTCAGATCCGCTGAAAAAGTAGGGTAGTCCATCGGCTCCTGATGGGGTGACCTTCCATGATTCCTTTGATCTACCAGATAAAGGATATAGCCTTGGTCTGCAATGGATTTGCTTATCGTTAACCAATTGTCCAGAAACCCAAAAACGCCGTGCAAAACAACAAGCGGTTGACCGGAGTCACCGATTTTTTTAAAATTTAAAATCATTATTTATCTGGTGTAAATTTTTTCTGAAAACGCAATTACGTGCTGGCTGTTAACGGTGCCTTTGCATGGTTTGAACTACTTCATTGTCATTATTGCAAAGTAAGGCAGGATAATCGGTAACGGGAAAAATAATCGTGGGATAAAATTAACAAAAAGATAATGTGCTAAATGTGTTATTATTAATTTAGTAAAATGCATTATTCCAACAAATCAGGCAGTTATAAAGAGTAGTATAGTATTTTAGTAGGATTGTGACCGTTGGATAAGAACTTAAAAAGATTTTATTTTACGGTAAAATCAATCCAAAGGCTGGATGACCCGACTAATTTTATTAATCAAATCAACAAATTTTATGACTGGAAAAAGTCTACTTTTTCGGGCAGCGATTACTTCGTTGTTCGTTTTTTCTTTGTCGTTTGTGGGCGGAGATGTGTTGGCTCAGGTGACATCGTCCACCATCAGTGGCCAAGTTACAGACACCAAGGGTGAGGAGTTGCCAGGCGCTTCTGTTGTGGCTGTTCACATTCCATCGGGTACGAAATATGGTACTACAACTAATGAAACCGGCCGGTACAATTTTCCGGTAGTACGCATCGGAGGCCCCTATTCGATTACCGTTTCATTTGTTGGGTTTAATCCACAAACGAAGTCTGACATATCAGCTGATCTTGGATCTACTTCTGTGGTAAGTTTCAAGTTAACCGATGAAGGTACGCAGCTTAGCGAAGTCGTAGTGAGTTCGGGGCGTGGGGGAGTATTTGACTCGGAAAAAACCGGCGCAGCTACAAATATCAACGCCCGGCAGTTGACTACATTGCCGACAATCAGCCGTAGTTTGACCGATTTTACGAGGTTGACACCACAAGCTAACGGAACAAGCTTCGGAGGTAGAGATGGTCGTCTGAATAGTGTTCGTGTCGATGGTGCTGTGTTGAATAATGGTTTTGGATTGAGCAGTGATCTCTTGCCAGGTGGCGACGCACAGCCCATTTCTCTGGACGCCATTCAGGAAGTACAGGTAAATATTGCTCCTTATGACGTTCGGCAAACGGGGTTTACCGGTGCTGGTGTAAATGCAGTTACAAGGAGTGGTACCAATGAACTGACCGGATCCGTTTACGGTTTTTACCGCGACCAGAGCTTCAATGGTACAAAAGTAGACGGTCTTGATCTGCCAAAGGCTGCTAAGTCATCCAACCAGATTTACGGAGCTCGTCTTGGCGGAGCTATTATCAAAAATAAGCTTTTCTTCTTTGGTAATTTCGAGCACGAAAAATATGTTTATCCTGGAAATATCTGGGTGGCAAACCGCGGGCAAAGCGGCAGTAACGTAGCCCGTACAACCGCAGCAGACCTCGATGCAGTCAGTTCACTTTTGAAAAGCAAATACGGATACGATCCGGGAGCTTACGAAAACTACGCCAACGAATATACCAACGAAAGCACCAAGTTTTTGGCTCGCCTGGACTGGAACATTAATGATAAGAACAAGTTTACTGTTCGGTACAATCAGGTTGTGGGTACAAGTGATCAGGCTACTAATTCGGCGTCAGGTCCTAATCCAAGATCCGGAACAAACCGTATCAGCAGTGAATCCATCGCCTTTGAAAATGCAAACTATGCGCAAAGAAACGTTGTAAGATCTTTGACAGCAGAGTTAAACAGCAGTTTGACATCTAAACTGTCAAACCAGTTTCTCGCCACTTATTCTTACGTAGAGTCCTTGCGGTCAACTCCCGGCTCACTTTTCCCTTTTGTTGATATCTGGGAAGGTGGGAAGAACTACATGAGTTTTGGAACGGAGCTTTTTTCATACAATAACGGTATGAAAAACAATAACTATACATTCTTGAACAACATCACTTATCTCTCCGGGAAGCATACGATTACGGCAGGGGCAAGTTTCGAGATCATGCAGTTCCTGAACAGTTATACACGTCTTGGCACTTCATACTACCGCTTCAACTCGGTTCAGGACTTCCTAACGGCAAAGGCACCGAGCGTTTTTGGTATAACCTACCCGTTGCAGAACGACACATGGGCCGAAGTTAAGTTCGGTATGGCCGGTATTTATCTTCAGGACAAATATGCTGTGAGCGATAAGCTGAATGTTACCCTTGGACTGCGTGCTGACCTTCCAATTTTCCTGGATGATCCGTTACACAATCCTGCCATTGATAATCTTAAACTATTGGATAAGGATGGTAAGGAAACATCTTTTTCTACCAAAACCTGGCCTAAGTCAAAACCTTTGTTCTCGCCTCGTTTAGGTGTCAATTATGATGTTTTTGGTGATCGTTCATTACAGCTTCGTGGTGGAACAGGTATTTTTACAGGTTTAATCCCATTCGTATATTTTACCAATCAGCCATCTAACTCTGGTGTCCTTCAGAACACGTATGAACCTGTAAATGCGGCTACTTTAGCTAAAATTACCGGTCTGAATGCGGATCCGATGTACTGGGTGAAGCAATTGCCTGAACAATTCCCGCAGCAAGCCGGAGCTTCTGCTCCTGGAACTGTTGCGCTAATCGACAAGGAATTTAAAATGCCTCAGGTTTGGAGGTCAAATATTGGCGCGGACTACAAAATTCCTGGTACTCCTTTAATTGCAAGTTTTGATTACATCTACACAAAGGATATCAATGCAACTTATCAGTTCAATGCCAACCGGAAACCTGCTGCGGGTAAAATGAATTACGCCGGAGACAATCGTGACTTCTGGAATGGGGCCGCAAATGCTACCTACAACACAGCAACCGGTGCTGTTGTGCCCGTTCTAAGCAACACGAAGAAAGGCGAATCAATGGCTTTTTCTGCAGGTTTGACCCTTCCAGCGCGAAAAGGATTTTACGGATCGTTGTTCTATAACTATACGAGTGCTAAAGATATCAGTGGTAACCCTGGTTCTGCTGCAAACTCGGCTTGGTCTAACAACTATTCCATCAATGATCCTAACGAGCAATTGCTCGGACAATCACAGTATGGTATTCCTCACCGTCTGGTTGGAAATGTTTCTTACAGAATTGAGTATGCGAATCACCTGGCAACCACAGTTTCGTTATTTTATCAGGGACAAAATGCAGGTCGTTTCTCTTATACAACCAACGGCGATTTAAACAGAGATGGTGTTAGCTTAGACCTTCTTTATATTCCCAACAGTGGTTCTGAGTTGAACTTCGCTAATATTGAATTGAAAAATTCTTCTGGTGCAGTTACGTTTGCCGCTTCAGCCGAGGAACAGCGTGCAGCTTTCGACAGGCTTGTTAATAGTACCCCAGAGTTGAAAGCAGCCAAAGGTGGTTATATTGACCGTAACGCTGGTTTGCTTCCATGGTTGAATCGTTTTGACTTCAAACTGGTTCAGGATATATTCACCAACATTGGCAAGAAACGTAATTCGCTTCAGATCAGTCTGGATATCATGAACGTGGGGAATCTTATTAACTCTGCGTGGGGTGTGAGACAAGAATTGGATGCAGGGTCACAGTTTAATTATGCCTTGCTTGACGTTTCAGCAGTGAGTGCGACTGGTGTTCCAACCTTCAAAATGCCGACTGTTACAAAAGATGGTGTGACCAAGTTGCCGACAACACCTTACAGGAACGCGTTCAATACCGCGAATACCTGGAATATGCAGTTAGGCCTGCGTTATAGTTTCTAACAACTAATGACTTACGAAAAAAGGCGATTTGGGACATTCACCCGAATCGCCTTTTTTCGTTTTGAGTCACTTACCCCACCATCTCCGCCTTTCGCAGTGTCTCCATGCCCGTCTTATATCCTTCTACGATGAGTCTCGAAATATCTTCGGGGGTGAAGTGCTGCAAGTCCAGTATAAGCGGTGATGCAGGCCGGATGACCGTTAATTTCATTTCTTTGCCCCGCAGAATGGCACGGTCTACGGCCGACTCCGCCCAGATGATATTGCTGTTGGCCACTTCATTGATCGTAATATCACGGATTCGCTCAATGAGGGTGATCAGGTTACGGGCATTGATGCCTTCGGGCTGGTAAAGGTGTGGGGAGTGACAGGCAATCAGGACAATTTCGGTTGCGCCGTCCTCAATGGCCTGGCGTATGGGAAGTACTTCTCTCAGACTTCCATCAAGATAAAGGTCGTCGTCAATCTCTATCGCAGGCATGAGCATCGGAATGGACGAGCTCGCCCGTACGTAATCCAGAAAATGTTTGTTATCCGGCGTGACGTACTTCATTTCACCACTTTCAATATTAACGGTGCCTACTTTGAGCTTTATCGTGGCCTCCCGGAGCAGGTTTATATCGATATTCCGGCTGATGAGGTTGTGAAGAGGCGTTGTGTCCAGAAGCCCTTCGAAACGGCTCATGAGGGTACTCACACCCAGCGATACCCGCGAGCGAAGTGTAGATATGTCGTAGGGATGGGTAATGTTTTTAACCCAGAATTCCAGTAATTTTCGACTCGCAAGCTCCCAGCGAACCTGGCCGCTATCCTGCTGCTGCCGTCCGGCTTCGTGGGTGAGAAATGTGGAATTTAATGCGCCAACGGAAATACCATATATCATTTCGGGTTGAAAGCCATTTTCCAGTACTGCCTGAATCACGCCTACCTGAAAGGCTCCTTTCATTGATCCGCCTCCTAGGACGAGTGCTCTCATATATTATTGGACTATCAGCTTTGGGCAATCGGCTGTCGGCTATTTGCTTTAGGCTATTAATAAATGGGCTATCGGCAAGCAGCCACTAACCATTGCTATTGAACTGTCGGACTGGAAATCACTCGAATGGTCAACGATCATGGCCGCTTGGGTTTCGAGATCTTAACTTTCCGACTTCCAATTTTCTCCAATTCTAAACATTTTCATTCTAAAATAGGTATAAACAGAAGATTTTATTACAAATTTGAAGAATGGAGTGGAATAAAGTCCTGTTTCAAGTCAAACCCCAGGCAACGCTCCATCTGCTTTACTATATTTGGGGAAATGGTCCCTGTGCATAATATGACCCTTTCAATAAAGGAAATTCAAATGCCCATTGCCGATGAAATGAAGGCTTTCGAGCTGAAATTTCGTCAATTTATGAAGAGTGACGTGATGCTTCTGGATCAGATCATGAATTACATCGTGCGTCGCAAGGGAAAGCAGTTGAGGCCCATGTTTGTATTTCTTTCTGCTGGTGTTTGCGGAGCTATTTCCGAATCAACCTATAGGGGGGGAGCGCTCATCGAACTGTTGCACACCGCCACCCTGGTACATGACGACGTCGTGGACGATTCGTCTTATCGGCGCGGATTTTTTTCAGTCAATGCTTTGTGGAAGAATAAAATCGCCGTTCTCGTGGGAGATTACCTGCTGTCGCGGGGATTGCTGCTTTCGGTGGACTATGAGGAGTTCGATCTCCTTAAAATTGTCTCCACGGCGGTGCGGGAGCTGAGTGAGGGAGAGCTTTTACAAATAGAAAAAGCGCGCAGGCTGGATATCACGGAGGAGGTTTACTATCAGATTATCCGGCAGAAAACGGCCTCGCTCATTGCTTCCTGCTGCGCGGTAGGTGCCTGCTCGGTGGGTGCCACACCCGAGGTGGTCAAGCGTATGCATGCATTTGGGGAAAAGGTAGGTATGGCATTTCAGATCAAAGACGATCTGTTTGACTACGGGGCGGAGGAGATTGGAAAACCGCTTGGGATTGATATCAAAGAAAAAAAAATGACACTCCCGCTGATTTATGCACTCAATAAATCAGGCTGGCTGGAAAAGCGAAAAATCATCAACATCATCCGCAATGAAAGTCACAAGCCTAAAAAAGTGACAGAGGTGATCAACTATGTAAAAGATTCAGGTGGCCTGGCCTATGCGCAGGAGGTGATGGAGCAATATGTGAGCGAGGCTCGGACACTTCTCCATGAATTTGAAGATTCTCCCTATCGTACCTCGCTCGAGCATCTCGTTCAGTATACCATCGAACGAACCAAATAGACCTATAAAGGATCTGAGTGGCATCTAAGGCAGGCCGGGTGAATAATTTTTAAGCAAATATATAAGTTGGTATCATGTGTTGACTAAATTTTTAGTTACATTTGACTAACTTTATAGTTGTTCATTTGTTCATCCAGATCCGACATGTCATGAGATGTTTAATCATTTGTTTGCTTGCCCTAACTTGTTGCCGTGCTGCGGCGCAGAACATTCGTTTAATGGCTGAGGTGCCGGCCCCTGAGCGTGATGCATTGGTCAAAAAATATAAAACCGATCATTTCAGCATAAAAAATCAGCAATCGCTTCATGCGCGGATGGACAGTGTGATCAAAATGGTCTTTCCCCGGACACCTGAAAACGGCATTGCCCTGTATTTTGAAGGCATGGTCGGTGAGCAGGGGATTGTTGAACAGGTTATTTTTGAATTGTTCTACGCACAGAATTACAATAAGGATTCCCTGGCAAACAAATTTAAGTATGCATTTGCGGTGCAAATGGCGAAATACAAGGCTCCGGAGCCGGGCATCCCTTTTCATAGAACTTTTCAAATGGGAATCGGGAAATTTAAAGCACCCAGAGAAGTGCGCAAAGCCGATAGTTCGCTGACTGATGTGAAGCAGGCATTAGCGTTTGTGGATACGCTGAGTATAAAAAGGCTGTTTTTTAATGATCTGGGCCTTAAAGAAATTCCGCAGGTTGTATATCGTTTTCCGAATATGGAAGAACTCTATCTGGGCAAAAACAGCATCACTGAGGTAGATCTGGATCTTTCCAAACTTCCCAGGTTGTCTCAGCTTCATTTGCAGGGGAATCAGATTACGGAGGATAAGTTTAAAATCTCGAAGAACAAAACCCTGAAAATTTTAAATCTGAATGAAAATTTGCTGCGAAATATCCCGGCAGTGGGTAGTTGTAAACAGCTCACAACGCTCTGGCTGGGTGGAAATCAACTCAGCCAGCTTACCAACTCGAGCTTCCGGCGAATGAGACGGGTGAAGGATCTCAACTTTTACAAAGGAAATATTGTCGTACTTCCGTCAGGTATCAGGAAGATGAAACGACTGGAAGTACTTGATCTATACTACAATAAACTGACAACGCTGCCCAAGGGTGTAATGAAATTAAGGAAACTTACCCATCTGGCTGTTTCGAACAATGAGTTGAAAGAACTTCCCGATAAATTGCACAAGCTGAAAAGAGTGCATACCCTGTATGCTCATCACAATCATCTGAGCAAACTTCCGAAAAGCATCGGTAAATTAAAGGAAATGAGAATTCTGGATCTGGGTTATAATTGGTTTACCGATTTTCCTAAAGAGATCACCGCGTTTCCCCATTTAGAGGAGCTGGAACTCTCAGCCAATAATTTTCTGGAATTCCCGAAACAGCTACTCGAAATCCGACATTTGGATAAGTTATTTCTGAGAGGCAATCCATTTATCGAAGATAGGCCTGACGTCACCTACGCAAGCCAGCTGGATAATCTGAAAAGCCGGAATATTGAGGTGTTTCACTAGTACCAACGCCCGGCCCGGTTTTCCCAAAACAGGCCGGGCGTAATGATGCTATAGCGTCCCAGCTCCCCATGCCCCATGCCCTACGCCCCATGCCCCTAGAGATTCCACCAATACGTAAACTTCAACACCAAAGCCCGGTTTTTAACCATAAAATTCTCAGGTAGATAGTTGTCCGTGTAAACGATGAAAAGATCCGAGGCCGGCTTATAGCGCCATTGAAGCCGGGCGTTCAGGTTTACATTTTCCGCCTGATTGTTGTATTGCAGATAGGTGGTCAAAAACAGGTTGTTCCGGAATGTAACATCCACCTTGGGGCCGAAAAGCCACAGCTGCGTGCGATTCCAGGGGGCTGTCAGGTGAATGTCGTTGTAATTGGCCGCCATGGTGATCGCTACAAAGGGCTGAATACGGTACCCAAGTTCGGTGCGGAGATTGGTTCTTCGTCCTCCTTGGTAATAGCCGCCGGTTAAGCCTGCCAGGGTATAAGTGAAGTGATTCTGTGGTCCCGACACGATTTCCAGTCCGGCGGTGTTCCAGTTGTGTTCCGTACCGGTTGCGAGCTGATCTTTCCCAAGGTTGGTAGGATCAAATGGCCGCAGCAGACGGATGTAATTGTTGACCGCATAGGCCGAAATGGTTGCCCTGTTGATGAAATTAATATTATAGCTTACCGTCACTTCCCTGTCGCTGAGGTCAAGCTGCTTGTCCCAATACATGTTGGTGACCACCTTGGGGCCATGACTGATGATACTGGGAGACTTTACAAAAAACAGATACCCAATGGTTGGGTTGATTTTATAATAGCCGTTACGGGTTACGTTAGGCACATAGCCCACTTCCGCATGGTAGTTGGCCCCTACGTACTCGTGCTGCCACTGCCAGAAAAAGCTGGCCTTGCTGAATTTAAGATCGCCCGCGTGTACAAAATCATCGCTCGTTTTGCCCGGAGTGAAAGATTTCAAAAACATCATTTTACCCGTCCAGAGGTTGTTGGCACTGGCCAGGTTGAACTCGGCCCCCACATTACGGTTGTAGCGATTGGTTCTGAAATTTTTCTCTGGTGAATAACCAACGACATCTCTGTTGACGAAAATAAAGCGGACATTGGAGCGTGCCAGCACCTGCCTTTGAAGCGCAAAAACGGCGTAGTTATTTTTTGGAAGACTATCCTGAGAGGCTGTTTGTACGTCCAGCGCGCCAATGCGCCAGTTTTTGTTCAGCTTCCCACTCATTCGGGCACCGAATTGTATCGGAACACCTAGCCCGATTCTTCTGGAGAAGAATGGCCGAAGATTTGCATAACCGAAGTTGGCAAAAAGATCCGCATTCTCCAGAAAGAACTGCCTCCTTTCCGGAAAGAAAAGCTCAAACCGGTTGAGATTGGTTTGCTGCACATCCACATCCACCTGCGAAAAGTCGGGGTTGACGGTCAGATCGAGGTTGAGCGACGGCGTAAGCCCTATCTTGACATCACCTCCCACAGTGGGAGAGATTTTCGTTGGTTTGTCGTTTTGCTGGTCCCGTGTCATTTTGGTAGCAAAATAGGGTATGACCGAAATGTTAGCACCAGGGTTTGGTGGTGGCTGATCCCAAACCAGCACACCCGTGTAGGCAAGGCTTGCCGAAGGAAACTGCCTGGGTACCGGCGCCCAGGCTGATTTTTCAGAAACGGTAAGATCCTGACGGCTGAAGTTGATTCCCCACTCCGTAATGCCCGATTTGTAGCGGATACTTTTAAAGGGAATGGCCGCTTCCCACACCCACTTGTCATCATCATTTTTGACCTCACTGATCCACTTGTTATCCCAGCTCAGATCCACCGAACCACCATCACCCATTTGCCCGTCCCAGGGAGCGCCCGCTGCATTGGCTCCGAATGAAAAGCCATTGGTACGGTCGTCGAAGGTATCCATGAAGAGCAGAAAGTTGTCATTTTTACCAAAAACAAAGTCTCTTTTCAAAGATTCGACGATCAGGCTACCTTTCACCGGTTTGTAGTTGATCACCAGTATATACAGGTTGTTCTTGTCGTAAGACATTTTTACCTCGGTGTTACACCTGGCAAAACTGGTGTCCATAGGCGTCACCATGTAGAAGTGGGTGGCTGTTTCGGCGTCGGCCCATGCCGGGTCGTCGGCTACACCATCCAGTCGGATGGGGGAGGTGGCAGCATGAATGTGGTATCTGTATTGGTCGTTGGGTTTCTGGGAAAAGCCGGGGCTGAAAAAGCCAATGGATAAAAGTATAAGCAGAAGTTTTTTGCCCACGTGAATAGGTTTATTTTGATGGATTTAGGGAATATAGTATGTCAGGGATGCTGTTTTGAAATAGCAAAAATTCCTGACGTGTCATGATTTATTTTCGGCAAAACAGTCCCGTCAGCCACGGAACCATTTGGCATCGGCATAAAACGTACCGAACGGAATGAGGGATGCAACAAAAGCAAGAAATGTAATTTTTAGGGACCAGCTTCTTTCGATCGCCACCTGAATCAGTAAAACAACATAGAGCACAAACAGGACACCATGCGCCATACCCACCACACGCACAGCTTCGGGCATATGGGCAATATACTTAAGTGGCATGGCTATACCCAGCAATATGAGATATGAGACGCCTTCGGTGAAGGCGATTATACGAAGACGTCCCAGAGAAGTTTTAAGCAAATCGGTCATGATCAAGCGGAAATGTTGAGCGATGGTATTTTTCCAAGGCAAAGATACAAACTGAGTGAGTGCCAACGTTACGAATGATCTCTAAATATCTTCTCTAAGGGTTGAGCGGGAGCCTGTTTGCTTTGGTAAGGTTGAAAAATGATAGTAAATGATCGTTTTATATTATTTCATTTACAGCAGGTAAACCATTGTTACGCAAAATATTGAAGACAAGAACAATCGTGGTTATTATTACTTTATTTTTGCGACTGCTTTATTACCTAATCACCATCGATGACTAAATCAATCTTTACTTTTCTGATCTTCCTGGCCACGTTTTCGGCTTTTGCACAAAAGCTAAAAGTGACTGGTAAAATCACGGATGAACAAGGCTCGCCGCTTGTGGGTGCCACAGTGCTCGAACTGGGAACAAATAATGGTGTGATGGCGGATGGAAAGGGTTTGTATACCTTAACCGTCAACAATTTCAACGCCACGCTGATTGTCACCTACGTCGGATACAACCGCGTGGAGCGGCAGATCAATGGACAAGGCACTCAGAATTTTGAAATGACCGATGCAACAAACCTCATGCAGGTGAATGTGGTAGGTTCCCGCAATATGAATCGCTCGGCTACGGACACCCCAGCGCCTGTTGATGTCATCAATATTCAGGAAATAACCGCTAAGCAAGGACAACTTGATGTCAACCAGCTTTTGACCTTTGCCGCACCCTCTTTTAATTCGAACCGGCAAACAGGATCCGATGGTGCTGATCATGTTGATCCGGCTTCGTTAAGAGGGTTGGGCCCGGACCAGACACTGGTGCTGATCAATGGGAAACGCCGGCACCAATCCTCCCTGGTGAACCTGTTTGGTTCAAGAGGGCGGGGGAATACCGGGACGGACCTGAATGCATTTCCTGCCGCAGCCATAGAACGGATAGAAATTCTGAGGGACGGAGCAGCAGCCCAGTACGGTTCGGATGCGATTGCAGGAGTGATCAACATTGTGCTGAAAGAATCTGTTGAAGAACTTACCGTCAATGCGAATGCGGGTATTTACCAGGCAAAGTATCGTTTTGACAACAAAAAATTTGACGGACTGAATTACAACGCCAATGTGAACTATGGTTTTAAAGTAGCTAAAAAAGGTTTTGTGAATATTACCGCGGATTACAATTTCCGTGATCATACCAACAGGGCCAACACGGTGGACACTACTGGCCTGGTTCGCCGCGAATATGGCGACCCGCGAATTGGAAACGCTGCACTCTATTACAATGCCAAAATACCAGTGGGCCAGAATTTTCAGGTGTACAGCTTTGGTGGTTTCAACCGCAGAGACGGTGATGCATACGCCTGGACCCGTTTTCGTGATGACGACCGCAATATCCCGGAGCTTTATCCCAATGGATTTGATCCGATTATTTCAAGCAAAATTGATGATCGGGCCGTTACGGTGGGGGTGAGGGGTGTATGGAAATCGTGGGATATTGATCTCAGTAATACTTATGGATTCAACAAATTCCACTTTTTTGTAAACAATTCTTTAAACCGGTCTTTTGGAGAACTGTCGAAAACATCTTTTGACGCAGGTGGTTTCCAGTTGGCCCAGAATGTATCCAATCTGAACGTAACACGGTTTTTTAAAGGGGTCATGAGCGGACTGAACATTGCGTTTGGCGGCGAATATCGTACGGAGAGGTATAAAATTTTTCAGGGAGAGTTTATGTCCTGGAGAAATTATGATCCCGAACTGCCCGGCGGCTCGCAGGGATTTCCAGGATTTGGAGAAAAGGATGTAGTAAACCAGGGACGCATCAATGCAGGAGCCTTTCTGGATGTGGAAGCCGATGTAACCAAACAGGTTCTCGTTGATGCCGCAGTCCGTTTTGAAAGTTACGACGATTTTGGTACGACAATCAACGGAAAACTGGGAACGCGTATCAAAGTGGGGGACGTGGCCACAGTCAGGGCGACAGCAAGTACAGGCTTCCGAGCGCCGTCACTGGCTCAGAAATATTTCAATTCTACATTTACAAATTTTGTGAATGGACAGGCGGTGGAAGTGCTGTTGGCCAATAATTTACATGTGGTCACCAGAACATTAGGTATTCCGAGGCTGAAACAGGAAACGTCACAAAATGCGAGTGTGGGTTTTACGTTGACGCCCACTTCGGGCTTATCAATAACCGTAGACGGGTATTATGTTAAAATTAGGGACCGGGTTTTGTTGACGGGGCAGTTTAGTGAAGACGATGATCAGATTGGATCCTATCTCAGAAGCTTGAATGTGGGTCAGGCTCAGTTTTTTACCAATGCGCTATCCTACACCACCACTACCGGAATCGATGCAGTTGTCGCCTATTCTACCTCGTTGGGTTCTGGAAGATTCAATGCAACCTTGGCAGCTAATGTCAATCAGATGGATCTGGGGCCAATCAACACCGTCAGGCTGTTGGAGGGGAAAGAAGACATCTATTTCAATCAACGCGAAAGGCATTTTGTACTTGCATCGGCACCGCCCTCGAAAGTTAACCTGACTTTGGACTACACCATGGGCAAGTTCGGTGTGATGGTCAGAGGCATTAGGTTTGGAGAGATCAGGCTGGCCAACTGGCTTGCAGGTGAAACGGATAAAGAAACCATGAAACCGTACACAAAAGTACAATACACCGATATATACAAAGCCAAAGTACAGGCAGACCTGACCTTCAGTTATAAGTTTAGTGAAAGTGTGTCGCTGGCCATAGGTGGGAGTAACATTCTGAACGTGTACCCTGATAGGCAAGTCCCTGCACTTACCGAAAGCGGCGGGGCCTGGGATCCGGTACAAATGGGCAGTAACGGCGCCTTCTTTTTTACACGTGTAGGATTGAAATTTTAGCGTATGCGATTTTGGCTGGCAGCTTCTTTCTTGCTGATGTCGTGGTTGGCCAACGGGCAACCCTGCACATTACTTACTCAGACATTTGCCGTTGCCGATACCATGAAGCGAGAAACCGGAACGCTTTATCGTTTTCGTTTTAGTATTGGGCAGTTGGACGCCTTGCTACAGTTGCCGGGGTTAGAGAAACCGGTTGCTTCAATAAAAAAGCTTCAGGCAACGCTTGATGAGGACAATGCATCCTATCTGAGCGGTACATTGTGGCAGCTGGATGAGAAGCTGGCGGATAAGCGATTAGAGGAACTTGAAATCCTGTGTTCAGAAACAGCTTTCGGCGTTTACAGGAGGGAAATTGATTATTACAAAAGTAAGTTTACCGCAAATCGTAGAGATTGATCTTCAGGCCGACCCATCACTTTTCTTTTCATTAATTAAGATCATTGTTTCCAGCAAGGGCAAGTCTAAAGTCCGTTCTGATTTGAAATAAGGATATAACATATGTGTTTGTAACATGGTTACAAGGCCTCAGGACCCCACACATTCCAGCGCCGCCATTTCCCCGGTGTTAACGGCTCCTTCCATAAAACCCTGCCAGTCGGCCAGGTGCTCACCTGCAAATGAAGTGTGTAAAAAGGATTTTTGAAGCACCGGTCGTATCCGATTCCATTGATTGATACCATACATGGCGTATGCCCCTCTGGAGTACTTGTCTTCTCCCCAATAATAATTTGCTTGTTTTTCCAGTTTTTGAGATACATTTCCGAAATGAGGGCCAAGGGTTTGTTCGATCATTGCCGTTCTGAAATGGTCATTCTGGTTGGCAATCAGAGCCGCTTTTTCTCCAATGGAATAGGATATCAAAACTCCCTTTTTAGCGGGCTGATTTTTTGTTGCATGATAGAAATAATGCGGGGCCTGATCGGTGATCAGATCAAAATTTTCGTCCTTCCAAAACCGATCGCTGAACTGAAGCGCGTTTTTGTTGATGCGTGCGTATTGAAGTTCGTTAATAGCCTCTATTTTTTCTGCCGGTAATCCTGGCTCCCATCTGATTTTTTGCATCGCAATGGTGGGTATGGAGCAAATGATTTTGTCAGCCTCAAACACCTTTCCATTCTCGCAGTGAACAGAAACCTTATCATTTTGAACGATTCGGGCTACTGTGTGCTCCATTCGTATTTTATCCGGACCGATCTTCGCAGCGAGACTTTTGGCAAAAAGTGCGTTACCTCCCTTGATCTTTAGATCCATTTCGTTTTTTTCGCTACTTTCCCCAAAGGTGGCGAGTGCCAGAAACGCCGAAACGTGTCTATTGCTTTCACCGAAATCGGTGCTGTCCAGCAGTTCCCGTAAATCAAGATCTCGTCCCTCGCATCCATTATTTACCAGGTACTTCCACCAGTCCAGCCGATCGAGCTGATCCTTTTCACTATCAGACATGCTTTTGAAGTCGGTGAGCAACTGGCTGAATTTCCCTTTCCAGCTTTCACTAAAATCCCACTCATTCTTTTTGAAATATTGGTTCCGGTAAATCAGGTCTGTGTCAAACTGATTGTTATCCAGCACCAGGTTCAGCTCCCCGCAAAGCTCCCTGATCCTCGCATGCGAGTTGCCTATCCACTCCGCTCCCAACTCTACGATGAGATTTTCCTTCGGATCAATATGATGAGAGAACACCCGCCCGCCGATTCTATTACGCGACTCGAGAACGGTCACCTCATGACCTGCCTTTTGAAGCTGGTAAGCTGCGGCAAGTCCGGAAAATCCCGCACCGATAACCACCACTCTGGTTTTTCTTCCAGGGTGAATGTTTCCAAAGGTGTTGGAGGCCAGCATGAGACTACCGGCCACTGCGGCGGATTGCCTTAGAAATTCACGTCGTGTGGAATGGTTTAGCTGAGCTTCCATAGCGATTTTGATGGGTTTGATCGGGAGGTTTTTTTGCAAAAGTAGTTGTATGTCAAATTTTCTGACAATGAAAATTACTTTAAGGTATTTGTAATGATTGTCCGGCGCTCATAAAACCAAAGAGTCCCGGCGAAATGTGCCGGGACTCTTTGGTTGAGTTGGTATGTTTCTGATCGCTCTAGGCAATCGGAGTAGCTTTGATTTTTTGTTTGGCTTTACTCGTGCTGGCCGCTTCTCTATCTCTCATTTTTACAAAATCCTTAAACCGGCGTATGGTAGCAAGCACAAATCCGATGACCAGAACAAACGTTCCCAGCCAGAGAATGTTAATCAACGGCTTTTCAGTAGCTTTCATGACAATGTAGTCGCGTTGTGTGGTGTTGACCGCGAATGAAAACTGACCTGTTTGTGGGTTGATTTCCTGAAACTGGATGCGCATCCCAAGATCCTTGCTCACTTCAGGCTTGCGGGCAACCATCCGGTCACGAATCACAAAGGAAGGAGTTACGATGTATTCTTTTTCTTTATCCAGGATGCGTATCATCGCTTTCACGGCCGCATCACCTTTGCCGAGTGTAACGCCCTCTACTTCTTCGGTGCGAACAACATTATCAAGAACAGCGACGTAGTCGTTGACAAAGAATGTATCACGCATACTTACCGTGAAGTTTTCTGTAGGGCTCCAGACCGGTTCCGCCATGGGATTGGTTACCATAGCAACATAAGTGTAAAGGTCTTTATCTAGTTTTCGGTTGATATCGGGGGACGACACGATGCCACCCATGCGCGGATTGATCTGTACGCGGGGGAAGAGTGTGAATATTTTTCCGGTAGGATCACGGTAATCAATCTCGTAATAGAAGTTGTCGGGTGATACTTCCAGCGTGTCTCCTTTGGCATAATACTTCTTTTCATTCACAACGATGTCTCTCAAAGCCACGGCTTTGTAGTCGTTCTCGATCATATCCACCCAGCTTTTCGATATGTACTCGGGTATATGAAGTGGTTCAATACGGACATCCCGCCAGGTGAGCATGTACTCGCCCATTTTTTCAGGTTTATTGAGCCAGAGCGTGATATTCTCTTTGTTTTCTTTATTGTCGTTGCTGGTAAATTCCTCACTTCTTGAAATCATCAGGCCCGAGTTGTTGATCGAGACCACTTTTGTATATGCCGAGGAAAACAGGATACCAATCAGCATCAGCGCTACGCCGATGTGGGTGATGGCACCTCCTGAAAGATTGTAGTTGCCACGAATAATATTGAACAAAATAGTGCCATTAGCTACAACCGCGAAAATGGCCGCAGTCAACAACGCAATATACTGGATATCCTTCACGCCCCACCAGGTAATTACCCCGGCACTGATCAGCAGGGAAATCAAAAGCGGATTGTACAGCGCCTGTAATTTTCCCTGACCAACTCTTTTCCACCAGAAAAACTGTCCGATGCCCGTCAGAATGATGATCAGCGAGAAGAACCATAGTTGAAACTTGTTATAATGACCAATTTGGTCTGCCGGTAGTGCCATATTCAATACGCCTCCAAATGCTTCTGCAATGGCATTGTAAACGGGTATGGAAGTTGTTGCCAGGATTTGAAATCCGGAAAGACACAACAGTGTAGCACCAATAAATATCCAGAACTCCTGAGAATAGGTAGAAACTTCTGCTTCGTCTGAAGGAAGTGATTTCCAGCGATATACCAGTAAAGCGATGGAGAGTATCGTGAACGTGAGCAGGTAGATCAGTAACTGACCGGAAAGGCCAAGGTCCGTAAAGGAGTGTACAGATGCATTGCCCAATACGCCACTGCGGGTCATAAATGTGGAGTACAGGATCAGAATGAAAGTGGCAATGGTGAGGATGAAAGAGGTTTTAAGCGCCGTAGCATTTTTCCTTCCAATGATCATCACGTGCACTGCGGCAACCAAAATCATCCAGGGAACTATCGATGAATTTTCAACAGGATCCCAGTTCCAGTAGCTACCAAAATTTAGCGTTTCGTAGGCCCAGTAAGCGCCCATCAAGATTCCCACCCCAAGGATCAGGGCTGAAAAAAGTGCCCAGGGTAGGGCAGGGCGTATCCATTCATGGAGCTTCTTTGTCCATAAGCCGGCTATGGCAAATGAAAATGGTATCAATGTGGATGCAAAGCCCAGAAACAAAGTAGGCGGGTGAATCACCATCCAGTAATTTTGCAGCAGTGGATTCATGCCGTTTCCATCCTTGGGAATAAAATTCGGATCCATTTTCCATACCGGCATGTCCGGCATCACTTCCTTTAACAGCAGGAAGGGTGTGGATCCGATTTTCAGATCAAGTCCTGGGATGACTACACCCAGGATCATGGAGGTCAGAAATGCCTGCACGAGCGCAAAAACCGTCATAACCGGTGCTTCCCACGATCGGTTGGTAAAGATGAGTATGGAGCCCAGCACCATGTTCCAGAAAATCCACAGCAAAAAACTACCTTCCTGTTCCTGCCAGAAACTCGAAATCGTGTATCCGGTAGGCAGGGAAAGGGAGGAGTTTTTCCAGGCATAGTGGTATTCGAAATAATGGTTTCCGATGATCCAGTAAAGCGAAAAAACCACCCCGATCACGGCGGCGGCATGAACCATGTAGGTGGCACGGGCAAACCGTTTCCAAGTATTGATTTCTTGAATGGGGGCGTTGGTCATACCCGCCTTAAAATAAGCGAATACGGCTAGTAGTGCCGATGCAAACGCTATGATGACCAGCAGGTGACCTGCAATTCCTATCGTAGTATGGATCATGATTTTGATGCTGAAGCCTCAGTAGTTTCCAGTTTCCCGTTTTCGTATTTAGATGGGCATTTCATCAGGATTTTCTCCGCAGCGAAGGTGCCGTTGTGCATCTTTCCAATGACCACGACCTGTTCCGATTTATCAAAATCCTGAGGTTTAGTGCTTTTGTATACCACTTTTTTGGCTACATTTTTGGTATCAACCAAGGTGAAAGTGAAGTAATTAGGATCTGTCTGTGGATCGTATTCCATTTCCACAATCTGACCGGAAGCATTTTTTTTGAGCGTACCCACCACGTGAATACTTTCGTTGTCGCCCTCAGTTGCCATTTCCTGTGCCTTTGAAAAATCGACGTATGTACTGGCATCCCCGGCCGTTGAAATAATGATCCCAATTGCGATGGCTATGATGACCAGACCAAATATTTGAAACTTTTTCATAAATAATTACTTGATATTTAATTCCTTTTCAATCTTTTTCAGCTTAAAATCGATTCTAAGCATATTGATCGCGATACCGGCAAAGACAATCGCTACCACGGCAACCACAACCCATATTTTTCCATCTTCCCGCATTTTATCAGCCATGGTTACACCATCGGCACTTTGAGCAAACAGATCGGTGGTAATTGATATGAGGAAGAGCAAAAGAGGGGTAATCTTTTTCATGGTAATTATCGGGTAATAAATTCTTAACGAATTTTTGATTTGAAATGTTTACTGTTTTAAAAATATTGAAAGAATTCCGCTATCTGGCAGGAATCGAAAGCTCATTTTCTTCGCGAACCCGATTAATGACTTTGATCCGGATGCGTAGTTCAGCGAGCCACATACCCAGCAAAATATATCCGATGATGGCGGGATAAAATACCTTACGCATGTCACTGTCAATATCAATTGATCCGAAAGTACTATTGCCTCCACTACCAGGATGCAGAGAATCGGTCAATCTGGGTAGAATGTAAATAATGGGGACAAAAACTGCAAAAGCAAAAATATTATAAACCGATGATATCCGTGCGCGTCGCTGTTCGTCTTCAAAAGAACTTCTCAGAAGTAGGTAAGCAAGGTAAATGAGCATTCCTACTGCGGCGCTGTTCAGTTTTGGGTCGTTGGGCCAGGGGTCGCCCCAGGTAAAGGTTGCCCACGCCGAGCCAGTCATACAGCCCAATAGTCCAAAAAATATTCCGGACTTTGTGAACTCACTCGCAATGTCGTCATTCCGGATCATTCCGGTTCTGAGGTAGTTAATCGAGAAAATCATGGCAGCCAGCAACAAGGTGGTCATAGCCAGCCAAAGCGCGACATGAAAGTAAGTATTTCTTATCGTTTCGTTTACAATGGCCAGATGTGGTACAGGACCCATAAAGCCCGCCACGATCACGTAAAATATGATAACGATGCATAGAATTTTCCACCAAATCTTTCTCATTCTCTTATTGAATTGTTATTCCAAATTTCTTAAACAGTCACTTTAATTTCTGAGCGTTTTAGCTTTTCCATAAATAGGGGAAAAGTAAATAACTCAATGTAACCACGATGGCGTCAATAGCCAGCAGGGTGCTTATTTCGTCGGTACTTACACTCCAGTCCAGTCCATCCAATGCATTTTTTGCCAAACGAATGGTCATCAACAGCATGGGTAATATGATGGGAAAACTCAAAACAGCCATAAGTGTTGCGCTGTTGTCGGCCTTGGATGCAATTCCTGCCACCAGTGTAAGCACCGATGCGAAGCCAATTCCGGCTAAGGCAATGCAAATCAGGTACAAACCGATATCTCCAACCGGATTACCCAAAACAAATGCGTAAAAGCCAAATCCGATTAATGACAAAACCAGCATGACCAGCGCATTGTAAATAATCTTGGATAATATGATCGCCTGGGGACTGCACAGACTGTAATAATAGATAAGTCGTCCGAATCTTTCCTGAGAAAAACTTTTTCCAATGGCATTAACCGCCGTGAAAAGCATAATGATCCAGAAAAGCGTGTTCCAGACGATCGGTGTCAGCTGACCGCGACGTAGATTGAAACTCAAATAGCAGACAAAGACTGTGCTCACTACATAGAGCAACATCCCGCTGATAGCGTACTTCTGTCGCCATTCGAGGGTGAGTTCTTTTTGTATGAGGGTTTTTATCTCGTTCAAGTTTATTAGCATTCGGCTGTCAGCATTCGGCTTTCAGCTCATTGGTTCTGGTTATTGGTTTTCATCATTGATGATGGTTTACCCTTCTCACTTGTCGCCCGCGACCCCGGTCACATCTCACATCCGCCCGGCGGCCCGGTCACTTCTCACTTCTCACTTCTCACTTCTCACTTCTCACTTCTCACTTCAAATTCCGCTGCAAAAGTACTACATAAAGGCTAAGCCTGCTTATACTTTGATCATGATTTTAAGTGATGAATCCATGTGTCCTGGTAAATTCAGAGCTAACAGTTTGATTTGCGGTCATAGATTGCTTAATTTGCAGTTTAATTATATTGAATCTAAATAAGATATATGTCGGTTCGTACTATTTCTGATTTACACAAGGGAGAAACGGGGGTGATTAAATCCATTACCAATAAGGGAATGTCGCTGAAATTGTTGGAAATGGGCTGCCTGCCTGGCTGTCGCGTGCGCCTGGATGCAGTGGCACCTTTCGGGGATCCTGTTTGCATCAATGTAGGGGGGCAGTATTGCCTTTCGCTGAGACTCAACGAAGCTTCGGCCATCGAAATAGAATAGAAACTGACTAATTATCAACCCTTTTCATTTACATTGAGACAAGATAATATAAGAATTGCCCTTGTTGGAAATCCGAATGCCGGGAAATCTACATTATTTAATGCTCTGACGGGAATGCGTCAGAAAACCGGAAATTTTCCGGGGGTTACGGTTGCAAAAAAGACAGGAACGTTCAAGCTTAGTGAAACCGGTGGTGGTGATGGCAGAGAGGTGACTCTGGTGGATCTGCCAGGCACGTATAGTATTTATCCAAAATCCGCTGATGAAACGGTGGTGATGAACATTCTGGCTAATCCAGGAAATCCCGACTTTCCGGAGGTAGTTATAGTCGTTGCAGACGCGTCCAATCTTCAGCGTAACCTTTTGCTTTTTACCGAGATTAGCGATCTCGGTCTCCCGGTGATCCTGGCTTTGAATATGCTGGATGTTGCCCAAAGTATGGGGCTCTCGGTAAATGCCGTTCAATTGGCCATGCAGTTGAACGTTCCGGTTGTGAATATCAATGCGCGGACGGGTGAGGGAACCGATAAGCTCCAGGCAGCAGTACAGCAGCTCCTGGGGCAGAAAGCGCAACGAGAGCTTGCTTATTTTTATGATCCTGCTGAGGATGTGCCCGGCCTGATAGAGGAAGTGAAGGGTATTCACAATTTGGGAAACAACTATTTAGCGCTGCAATACATATGTCAGCATGATCATTTTTCATTTGTTGAACAGCCGGCGCGGGTACAACTGGATAAGCTGATTGAAAAATATGGTTTCGATGAACATGAATTTCTGGCTTCAGAAACCATTTCGCGATATGAAAAAATCAAGCCTATCGTTTCCAGGGCTGTAAAAGCCGAGGGCATTACTGAGTCGCCAAAATGGACCCGCCGTCTGGATCATATACTCCTTCATCCGGTGTGGGGTTATGTAATCTTTGGTCTGGTACTGATGGTTGTTTTTCAGGCCATTTTTGCCTGGGCTTCTTACCCTATGGATCTTTTGGATGCAGCCACGGCGTCTACCATTGAATGGGTGAAAGATATACTTCCTCCGGGTGTGGTGAATGACCTGATCACCGACGGGATTCTGGCTGGAATTGGAGGGGTGATCATATTTGTACCGCAGATTGCCATTCTCTTCGCCCTGGTATCAATCCTGGAAGAATCGGGCTACATGGCCAGAGTGATGGTGATCATGGACAAGCTTATGCGCAAGTTTGGCTTGAATGGCAGAAGTGTGGTGCCCTTGATCTCAGGCGTGGCATGTGCCGTTCCTGCGATCATGACAACCCGGAGCATCAGCAGCCGTCACGAGCGTTTGCTTACCATACTTGTAACTCCCCTTATGAGTTGCTCCGCTCGGCTCCCCATTTATGCTATTCTGATTGCGCTGGTGGTTCCTTCCACAAAAGTTTTTGGCATTCTCAATGTGCAGGGCCTGGTTCTTCTGGGCTTGTATTTGCTGGGGCTGGTCGGTGCGTTGTTCTCTGCCTGGCTGCTCTCTATTTTTATTCCCAAAAAAGAAACAGGCTATTTCATGCTTGAAATGCCTTCCTACAAGTTTCCGCGTTGGGGGCAGGTAGGCTATACCATGCTGGAAAGTGTGAAGTCATTTGTGTTTGAAGCTGGGAAGGTCATTATGGCGATTTCAATCATCCTCTGGGTGGTGTCCTCATATGGGCCCGGAGATAACATGCAGCAGGCAGAGGAAAGCGTACTGGCATCTATGCCTGGGCAGCCGGAAGAGCAAGTGGATGCCGCGGTTGCTTCAGCAAGGCTGGAAAATTCGTATGCTGGTAGTTTCGGACGCTTCATTGAGCCAGCTATCAGACCTTTGGGATACGATTGGAAAATTGGCATAGCTTTGCTGGCGTCGTTTGCGGCCCGGGAGGTATTTGTGGGCACCATGGCAACCATTTACAGCATCAGTGGCGACTCCGAAGATGTGCTCACTGTAAAACAACGGTTGATACAGGAAAAGAACGCCGAAACCGGAGGGCCTATGTACACACCGGCTGTATGCTACTCGCTTCTGATGTTTTATGTTTTTGCCATGATGTGTATGAGCACTATCGCCGTCGTGTATAGGGAAACCCATGGCTGGAAATGGCCAATGATCCAATTGACCTATCTGATGGCGCTTGCTTATGTATCGGCCTTTGCCGCTTACCAGATTTTCAGTTAAAAGGCCTTATTGGTCTAATCGAAAGTGTAAAGGCATGTTGTCTCTCCCAACTCAAGGTAAAAGTTTTCTTGTATGTTTAATAAAGCTAAAAAGGAGAGTTGATCTTCGATTCGTTGAATTAAATACTGATTAGAAATATTACCAAGTGCAATTCGTACAAGCTTTCTTGGTGTTCTATTTAGCAAGAACGAGTTTCGGAAGTCCTTATCTTTGGTGATTACAATGAGGTTTTGTTGGTCTGCAAAATGGCAAATCTCCGAATCGGCTGTGAACCATTTGTCCGGTAGCTCGTTCACGTGAAGTGCATTGTGACCTTGACCGATCAGAAAATTTACCAGCTTCAGCGGCATATGGACATCACAAAGAAAGTTCATTTATGCCGCTTCATTGATCATGCGTCCGGACATCAGCAGTTTTGCGTAACTCAGGGAGGCCAGGATGTCTTCTGTCTCTAGCTCCGGGTGATCTTCCAAAATTTCGGCCGTTGACATGCCAGAACTAAGGAGGTCCATAATAACTTCTACAGGCCAGCGCATTCCTCTAATACACGGCTTTCCATGGCAGATGGCAGGGTCGATGGTTATTCTTTCGAGGTGATCCATACAATTGTAAGTATTTTCAAATTTACCCAAAATTTTAATAATGTACGTCACCAGCCCAAACAATCCACAACATCCGACGCGATCAATGCGCTTTGTCCTTTTTTGTTTGCGGCTCTGTCTCCTGCGAGCCCGTGTTGGTATACACCCATGATGGCTGCCTCAGATGGTGAATACGTTTGAGCCAGCAAGCCTGTAATGATGCCCGTCAAAACATCCCCTGTTCCTCCGGTGGCCATTCCGGGATTTCCGGTAGAATTAAAATGAACCTGGCCATTTGGTAGCACCACAGCGGTATTCGCACCTTTCAGGCAAATGATTACCTGATGTTTTTGTGCAAATGTGATGGCAAGCTCAAGGCGTTCATATTCGTCTTTGCTTTTTCCGGCAAGCCGTTCGAATTCCCTGGGATGTGGGGTCAGAATCGTGTTAGTGGGTAATAGTGATAACAACTCAGGGTTTTCCGAGAGTAAGTTCAGGGCATCCGCATCCATGACCAGCGGCACTTCCACTGTTTTTACAAGCGCTTTCACCATTTCCGCAGTTGCAGGTTCTTTTCCTATCCCGGGGCCTATGCCTACGGCTGAATACGGCTCCAGATCCTGCAGGTTGCTCAGGTATTTTTGCGATTGATCGGTCAAAACCATGGCTTCCGGCACGGCGGTTTGTGCGATGACATAACCACACTCCGGAATGTGCATGGAAAGCAATCCTACGCCTGCGCGTAAACAGGATTTGGCAGCCAGTAATGCAGCGCCCATTTTTCCGTAACTCCCTGCCATCAGGAGGGCATGACCAAATGTACCTTTATGGGCGTATTTGCCTCTTGGCCGAATGAGTTTTTCCGCAGCGTCCTTGTCGGTGTAGAAATACGGCGTTTCGGTTTCGTTAATCCTCGTAGGGCTTAGGCCTATGTCCACCGTGTGCCATTCGCCGACAAAAGGCACATTTTTGGGCATCATAAATGCAAGCTTGGGTAGCTGAAATGAGATCGTCACATCAGGTTGAACAATTACATCAGTATCTTCATTTGATTTGTTGGTAAATAGCCCGCTTGCAATGTCGACGGATATTACTTTGCTGGGAAGCGTGTTTAAGACAGCAATGATATCCCCCAACAGACCACTTACTGGCCGGGATAGTCCGGACCCGAGCAGTGCGTCGATCAGCACCATGGATTCAGGAATAGGCGGAATATCAGATGATGACTTGATAAAAATAGGCACGAGATGAGTTTTTAACCTGATCAGGTTTTGTTTGAAGTCGTCGGATTCGTCTGTGGTGTATTCAATGATAAAAACCTGTACATCGAATGACCTTTCACTTAGCATCCTCGCAATCGCCAGGCCATCACCTCCATTGTTACCCTTACCGCAGAATACACCCACAGGCCTGGTGTTCACAAATCTATCGCAAAAGCAGCGGACAAAAGCATGCGAAGCGCGTTCCATGAGGTCAATGGAACTGATGGGCTCATTACTTATTGTGTAGGCGTCGAGTTCGCGTGTCTGGTTTGCGTTGAATATTTTCATTTGAAGCGGTTATTCAGGTTGGTTTGGAACAAATTGAACTTCAAGTTATGCTTAAAAAATGGTGTCGGTGCTAACTTCTATCCGGTTTGAGATATTTAAATATCCTTTGTGCTTTCAGATAACAATAAATAATCTTAGCTTTGCACTCGTTTTCTCAAAAGCTGTTTTGAATGAAGGGGCGTCACCTCATCCGCTGGAAGCAAGCTATCATTTTTAATTTTTATAAAAAACATTCGTCATGAGCGAACTTATCAAACTCGTAGAAGCTACGATTGAAAATCGTAAATCCGAGTATCCTGAATTTAATTCAGGCGACACGATCAACGTACACGTTAAGATCAGAGAAGGTAACAAAGAACGTATTCAGCAATTTCAAGGTACGGTAATGCAACGCCGTAACAAGAGTGCCAGTGGAGAAACTTTCACTGTACGCAAGATATCAAACGGTATTGCGGTGGAACGTGTTTTTCCAATTCTTTCCCCAAGTATCGCCAAAATCGAATTAATACGCCGCGGTAAAGTACGTCGTGCACGTTTGTTCTTCTTACGTGGACGCCAGGGTAAAGCTGCTCGTATCAAGGAGCTTAAAGTAGCGAAAGCATAGAACATCGCTTCGCGCCAAAAATTTAAGCCCTGCAAAGATCTTGTTCTTGCAGGGTTTTTTATTGGCTGGTAGCTTATGGCTATCAGCTCTTATGGCACCTATGAAGGGCCTGAACGGGAACCAAATGATAAAATATTCTATTTTAAAGTGGAGACTGAAATTCCAATGGCCATGAATACAACTTGCATGGCGAGGGAGCAACCGACAGATAATTGATATGCAAGCCTGGAATGATTTAGCGAAAGATATAATTGAGTCAAATTTTACATACTATTCAAAGAGGGCATTCGCTGATAAATTCCTTATTAAAAGCTGACAGCTAACCGCTCATAGCTAATAGCCAAAAACAACATGAAAACAACTTTCTATAAATACCAGGGAACAGGGAATGATTTTGTGATGATCGATGACCGGGCGGGTGACTTTCCGGCTTCACAAAAATTGATCGCGTCGTTGTGTCACCGCCGGTTTGGGATTGGATCGGACGGATTAATCCTTTTGCAGAATGCAGAGGGTTATGATTTCAGGATGGTTTATTACAATGCGGACGGCGGAGAAGGAAGTATGTGTGGAAACGGCGGGCGCTGCGTGGTACGATTTGCGCATGATCTGGGATTATTTACAGAAAAGACCTCCTTTATAGCGGTGGACGGGCCCCATGAGGCATCCGTAGATAATGAGGTGATCCGCTTAAAAATGTCGCCGGTGGCAGGTATTGAGGGACATGAATCGTACGATTTTATGAATACAGGTTCTCCCCATTACGTGACCTACGTGGACAATGTAAAAGAGGCAGATGTGATAGATACCGGCAAGGATATTCGCTATGGACCGATCTACGGACCGATAGGAGGCACCAACGTGAACTTCGTAGAAGTTCTCGAGGAGAATCATCTGAGTGTGCGTACCTACGAACGTGGCGTGGAGGATGAGACTTACTCCTGTGGCACGGGTGTTACCGCTTGCGCGCTGTCGGCACATGTACGTGAAGGATGGTTGGGACCCATTACGGTTGAAACCATCGGTGGGACTCTGGAAGTAGATTTTGATGAACCGTTTTCGGGTTCCTTTGATGATATTTTTCTGATTGGCCCTGCGATTCAGGTTTTCAAGGGAGAGGTGGAAGTTTAGCTAAAAGCAAAACGAATGAGATGTGCTTCGGAACTTTGTTTTGAAGCATTTTTTTTGTGATACCACACTCATGGCTAACATTGAGGTATGTTTGTTTATTTCAAATGCAGAGTCAAGCTAAATGGCAAATAGTTGACTCCATAGGGTTGAGTCAGCTAAGGGTAGTTCCATTGAACTGCAATTTAACTCTGGAATTCACGACTTCTTCCAACCTACTCCGCCTCAATGATTCCCCCTTTTACATGTAATATTCTTTTGCTGCTCCACTCCGGGATCCGGCAGTAATCCATGGCAGCCACTTTGCTCCGTACGCCGTTGGTGCAGATGACAACGATAGTTTGGTATGAAGCCAAAAGGTCTCTTTTTTCACGTATTTCGGCGAGTGGGATATTGATGCCCCCTTCATTGAATTCTTCAAATTCCCAGCTCTCCCGAACGTCGATCAAAGCGGCGTCCGTGTGAGATCGAAGTAATTCGCGGGTTTCTGATAAGGAAATATCGGTGTACGTGTTTTTAGTCATGCTGTTTACATCCTTTATCGCAATCACATTACAACAAATAACCGCAAACATGAATGGTTATGTTCACACTTGCGGTCGGTATAGGGTCACTTAAATTAACTATCTGCCCGTATCATAAGGATGGTCTTTAACCACCGGTATGTTTCGGGCAATCAGTTTCTGGATATCCTTCAGATATGGTTTTTCTTCTACATCACAAAATGAAAACGAAGTGCCTTTTGCACCCGCTCGTCCCGTCCGTCCGATCCTGTGCACATACGTCTCCGGAATATTCGGGATCTCATAATTGATCACGTGCGTCAGGTCATCGACATCAATCCCTCGCGCGGCGATGTCCGTGGCAACCAAAACACGGGTTGTCTGGCTTTTGAAGTTTTTTAACGCGTTCTGACGTGCATTCTGTGATTTGTTGCCGTGAATCGCCTCGGACGTTACCCCGGCTTTTCTCAGCACTTTAACCACCTTATCTGCGCCGTGTTTGGTTCTGGTGAACACCAGTGCGGTGGCAATCGCGGAATCTTTCAGAATGTGTAACAGCAATGAATTTTTGTCGGATTTATCCACAAAGTAGACGGATTGTTTGATCGTATCTGCCGTTGATGATACGGGCGTCACTTCCACCTTGATGGGATTGCTAAGAATGGTATTGGCCAGTACCACAATCGCAGGGGGCATCGTTGCCGAGAAAAACAGCGATTGGCGCTTTGCAGGCAATAATTTGATCACCTTTTTCACATCATGCACAAAACCCATGTCCAGCATACGGTCGGCCTCGTCCAATACGAATTGTTCCAGCTGGTTGAGTTTGATAAATCCTTGATTGATAAGATCCAGCAACCGGCCTGGTGTAGCAATGAGTACATCCACTCCACGTTGCAGGGCATCTGTTTGTGGCTTTTGCCCAACTCCGCCAAACACCACCGTGTGCCGAATACCTGTGTGCCGTCCATAAGCTGCAAAACTTTCGCCGATCTGTATGGCTAACTCTCTTGTGGGAGTAAGGATCAGCGAACGGATCCTGCTTTTCTCGTGTCGTTGAATCGGATTATTGTAAAGCAACTGAAGCATTGGAATGGCAAATGCGGCTGTCTTACCTGTTCCTGTTTGAGCGCAACCCAACAAATCTCTTTGTTGTAAAATAATCGGTATTGCCTTTGCTTGTATTGGGGTGGGGGTTGTGTATCCTTCTTCTTTCAGAGCCTTGTAGATAGGCTCAATGAGTTCTAATTCCTGAAATGTCATTTGTTATTTTTAAAGGGGGCTCTTTCATAGAATTTAGTATTTTAAAAAGAGCATTAATAGTGTTAAAAGCCTTTCGGTATTACCGGGTAACAGATTCGTACCTATAAACGTTCAATTTAGTTGTAAAGAGCGGTTTTTCGTCCTATAGATACCAAAACGGATGATCGTTTTACGGGTTGTATTTGTCTATTAAGTACAGGTATGGCCCCATAAAGTGATGTATGAATACCTGTTCGTCAGAATCAGGGTAAATCTTATAGTATTCAGCATCAGGGATCAGGGTTATGGTTGGACCGATTCTAACGAAGTTGCTGCTTGGGAAAAAAACGGGTTTCTGGAATTCAGGCAGCGTCCTTTGGATGATCTTTGTGGCATAATCTCCCAGATATTTTTGGTACTTTCGCTGCGCTTTAAACGAAGGGTTTTTTAGCTGATTGTAAGCATGTTTAAGGGCCATCCTTTTCAGGAGTTTTTGCTTTCTGAATATACCATCCACATTTTTGAATGGATTGGTTTCATTAAAATCATTGAGTGTCTGTACAGAAAATGGAAGTTCCGGTACCCAGTCGGCGCCGTTGATAACGTTGTAACCCCATCCGCCCGCAACGGAGTTTTCATACTCGTAACCGTAAAATGTATTGCCTGCTTTTGGCGATGCCGCTGCATAGGTCTTGAAGCGAATGTCTTTTGGTAAAATATGCTGCTTTTGCAGGTGATACAAATGAGACGTCAGCAGATACACCAGTACACCACCCTGGCTGTGGCCGGTTATCATAAAGTCTTTGATCCCAGCTTTGTAGGCTGAATCGATTTTGGGTACGATATCCCTGGCCAGAAATGCCATTCCTACCAGCCAGCCCACATGCACGGCCGCTTTGGGATGATCTGCCAGGTGATATTTAAAAGTAAAGGAATTGGAAAGTGTCAATTGACCGGCAGCCGGAACCATGGCGGCATAGAAGTTTTCAAGCCAGCCCACGGGTTGCGCCGTTGTGCCGCGCACACATATCGCTGCCACACCCTTATTATTTGTCCATAGTTCCCACCTGTTATCCAGGCCCATCACTGGCGACCGGTATACCGATTTAAAGTACTTTGGCGTGGGAGAGTCTTTATCTATATGGTCGAAATGTTTGAGGGACAACTTTTCCATTTCAATGTATTCTTCCTTATCGAAACCAGGTAGAAGTCTGGCATTTTGAGACATTGCCGGTGAATACAAGGCAATTGAAGCCATAAAAATGGCAGCCATGTGCACGTACCGGATGAGCATCCTGGAATACTTTGTCGAAGGAGTCATAGACGTTGATAGAGGCATTATAGATTATCGAGTATTATTATCGATTTAAATATAATCATTCATAGATAAAATACCCTCCATACCTCCTTCATTAGGATGATTTTCCGGTTAGTTCTGCTATCAGCGTGTTCACTTTTTCAAGCCAGATAGTCTGCCCTTCACAGGTCCAATGCGAATCGCCTTTGAGATAGGAAGTATTACCCATTTTCCTGTACTCCGGGAGCACGTTAATAACAGGAATCTGCAATGAGCTATGCTCATTCACGCGCTCAATGAGGTGGTTGTAAATGCCCCAGCCCGGACTTATGACCGAAACCTTGTTGGGAATGATGGACAAAAATACCTGATTGAACCCCATCTGTTCGGCCAGTAATTTACTCTTTGTCATATTGTTGACAATCGTATCCAGTTCCGATTCGGGTAGCGGTGTAAATGAGGACGTAGTTTTTAGAATAGAATGAGGCGCTTCCGCGTCTTTCGATGCTTGCACGGTGTCTGTGTCCATGTAAAAAACCAGATCATTGTCCTGGTTGACGAGGGTCACTTCCTCCCGTACCCGCCCGAAGAATTTATAATTGAAACTAGCTTTCCACTCTTTGATGGCAAGAATGAGCGGATTTTGAAACAGCATCATGTCCAGACGTTCTTCTTTACTATCTGCGGCAAAGGCCAGATCAAGTTTTTGCATGAAGGACGGGTTTCCACGGCTTACAAAAGTCCTGGAATCGGCTACAACGTTGCTTATCGGAGCGGCAAACTTTTCTCTGATGTGTCTCTCCACGCACTCTATCAGCAAAATGTTGTAGGCGGAGGTGTCTGCCTTAAAATGGAGTGCTTCTCCCCAGTGAATGTATTGATAGGAATCTACATTAAAATCCGCCTTTGAAATGCGTCCGGGTTCGGTGAAGCTGTCGCCAATAATGAAAAGATTGATTTTTTTATTTCCTGTTTTATTGGCAGGGGGAATGTATTGAGGACAATCTTTTTTAGGATCTTTAAACTGTGGCAGGTTTGAAAGCCGGTACAGGTCGCCGAACTGGTATCCGTCAGTGAATAGATTCAGCTTTCCCATATACCTGAAAATATCTGTGTTTAAAACAGCTAACCAGATCAACGAGGCGAAAAGTAAAATGAAGTATTTAAGAAATCTCATGGGCTATCGTAGCTTAATGGACCATACCTGGATTTTTTTCTCAGATCGACTGAATATAAGAAGCTTGTAATATCCGGGTTGATAAGTTAATTGTATGGGCATTTCAGACGGAATAGCCTTGTCGCCCAGGCGTTTGCCCGTCATATCAAAGATGGTAGAGTAATTGCCTGAACCAATGGTGATAAATCGGTTGTCAACTCCGAAAAAATGATACTGGATGATAGCACCCGGCTTTACATCTTTGATTGTAAATAGTTCGTCTCCATCCTTGGTGATGATGGAAGCCCGCGAACTCGATGAACGAACGAGTATCCAATCCAGTGAATTTCGGTCAAAAACAACTTTAAAAGTGGAGCCGGGTTCGGGACGTAAAAGTTGCCTGCGAGATGTTATTTTACCGTCCAGACTGATCCTGATCAATTCTCCCGAGGCGCTTACCCCTACCAGTTCAGGCTGGCCGGTACCCGGGTTTTGTGTCCAGGTGAATGCACTTTCTGTCCTGGTAAGTATGTCCACAGGAAATCCCCGTTTGATCGAACCGTTATCACTTAAGACATAGATTTTTCCGTTTCGTTGCGTCACGATGAAGCCTCTGTTGCCAATCTGATTTAAAGTTACCACCGGGCTCTGTATACCTTCGAATCTTACAGATCTGCTAAGTTTTCTTATTGGTTTGCTCGCACTTTCCCAGATGAAAAGTTCCTGCTCTGCGTTTTGGATAATAAACCGGTTACTACCATCATCGCCGCCATCAATCAGGAAAAGGGCCGTGATGGGCGAAGCGGAAGGTAATGATTTCGAGAAACGTGTGATGGTGGTGGAGTCATCTTCATCGATTGCATACACCTGATCACTTGTCGCAAATACTCGTTGCTGACGCCCGATGTTCAGGAAATCGACCTTATAGGCCGACGTCACGATGGGTCCGTTGAGCTTGGCAATGCTTTCCGTTTTCCCGGTTTTAAGGTCACTTGTTCTCAGAAGATTGTAATTGATATCCGTCAAAAGGACCTCAGAGCTTCCATCGACTGGATTCTGTAAAGCGGCCAGGCCGGCATCGTAAATGACCGGCCATTCAATATCAATATTAAGGAACGTGCGGTTGAGCACTTTGGCGGGGGTCTGTCTTTTTTTAGCCGTAAGTGTAATGGAAGGATACACGTCACCTCCGTCATAGCGGCATTGGATGAGCACGGTTTCCATTTTCGCAGTCAGATCGCTGTAAGATTTCGTAGAGCTCGTTGACGAACGTGACTGTGCTTTACGCAGATTGACGATCATGGACAGCTGTGCCGTTGATTGCGCATCAATGAGCACGCTGTCAAATTCAGGCGATTGCTTCCAGGTTAGCTGGTTTTCATAATCAACAATGTAATTCTGCAATACCTGGGCATTATTGCTCATCACCATGTAGGGGGCGATGTAGGTGATGTAGGTTTTCGGAAAACCTTTGAACATCGCACCGAAAAGGCCATCCGGCATCTCAGGAATGTCCATGGAATAGATGTCATAGCCCTGAAACCGGTCAGAGGATACATTTAATTCTTTTGCCGAAAGTCGCGCTAATTTCTGTAGAGTAGGGCGTAGCTTATCGTAGTTGGCATAATGTGCAAGAAGTATCTTTCCGTCATTGATACTGTTATTTTCCTCCAGCTGGCACAATATCAGCTCAGAACCCAGGTTATCCAGAAAGAGATTGGTTTCTTTACCAATATGGTAGTTCATCCTGGCCCAGGCCTCAGACTTATTGTTTTTGTGCCATTTTAAAAATTGCTTTTTAAAGGTGGCCTGATCGCTCAGTGAAAGCCGGTAAAAAAAGGACGTTTGTTGGGAGATGTGCTTATGTCCGGCAAAGGGACTGCCGGGGTTTGTACCGATCCAGGAACTAAGATAGTATCCAGGTGTGGCTGAACCCGTCGAGCTAAGCATCAGCGCGTTCTTTTTGTCCGTTCTGTCGATATGGTAGTCCTGGAATCCAGGGAAATTTTTTACAAATTCGCCTAACGTGCTGGTTTCGCTGGCATGAGGAACCACTGATTTCCATGCTTCAGTTTTCAAGTACAGGCTTGTGCCATATTCCGAATCGGGGATTTTTGAAAATCGGAAACGTAGCTGAAAAGATTCAATGTTTAATGAGGAAGTGCGGACAACGTCTTCGATCAGGTCTCCATAGTAGCTCACCACCAAAAAGTGGTCCTTGATCATATATGAAAACAAGGGCTGAGACTTTTGGTCACTCACATCTGTGATTTTCTGATCCTGAAAATTGTGGTGAAGTACCCTGACGTTGGTTTGGGTAGGACTTTTGAGCCAGGCGGATTCAGCAGCCTCTCCTAGCGGAATGTATAGTATAACGCCCCATTCGGTATTGGTTCTGGGATGAAAAGAATACGATATGGCCTTGCCTTTCAGAAATCGGTGAAGCTTTGCCGCGTCCGGTGAGATCAGATTCAGCAACGATAGATTGTCACTGGCAATATCCAGGAATGGCAGGCGCTTAAGATCCAGTCCTGCCTCCGTTGCCGTGTAACTGGAATCCTGCAGATGCTCGCTACTGATTACCACCACTGCGTTAGAAGGTATGTACTTCCAGGCGGCTGAGGAGCCTCTGTACCAATTAAATAAAAAATATCCTGCCAGTGCAAAAACAGCTGCCAGCAGGATCGTTATGATTCGTTTTTTCGACACAAGCTTAACCGGTTGGCAGTTTTAGGTCGGCATCCAGCTACTGCCAAATGGTTTTTGAGTCAGTAACACACGACAAGCTTAATGCGTAGATTACGCACACATTCATTCCACTTAGGCGCGCAGTGCTTTTACCTTTTGGTTGAGCTCCATACGAAACCGTAGGAGTTCCTTAAAGCTACGAATACAAACTTTCCATAAGTTCCATTTTACAATGGACACTTCACCGGTCTCCCGATCTTTATGTGTGATAGGAATATCAAAAGTCTCCTGGCCGGACTTTTTCGCCATGACCGACAAGAAAATATTGGGTGCAAAAGGCTCAGGATTAGGCAATTGATCCATCAGTTTTTTGAGAAATGATCCTCTGATAAGCCGGAAAGGAATATTGCTGTCCATGATGAAAGCTCCGTAAACCAGGGAGATGGTCCCGCGGAGAAATTTGGTTATGAATAACCGCACACCCGCATCATGACGAACTTCGCGATACCCAAGAATGAACTGTGACTGATCCTTCTTAGCCCATAATTTATCAAAATCATCTGACACGAACTGATCATCGCTGTCCGTTTGAAATACGTACTGCGAATTTAATTCCAACGCTTTTCTATAGCCATTGACAACGGCATTTCCATGTCCTCCGTTTTTCTGGTTAACAACAGTGAGGTGTGTTACTTCACGTTGCAATTTATCCAGAAGTACTTTGGTGTTATCCTTTGAACCATCATTGATCACGATCAAGGTTGTATTTTCCCCGGGGAAGCGGTTTTTCAGAAAACTTGTCCAATTGTGAACTACTTTTTCGATACAATCCTGTTCATTGTATGCGGGCATTACTATGCTAAGAAATGTCATTAAGAAGCTTTTTTGGTATTGGTGTGCGAAATTAAGTAAAAAAGCTGTAACCAGCTTATTGCATTATTATTATTTAGCAAGCGGTGCTCACCCTTTGTTGGTTGACATAGAATCTGTCTATTCCTGTTGCTTACTGTTTATTTATATTGAGTTCGTGTGAAAATGGCTGTAAAATGCATTCTGAGCAATATTTTATTTGGCGTATCTGTCCTTTAGTGTATTAATGGGTTTTTCAAAGAAATGCCACGAAATTGCCGCCACGATCACTGTAAACATGCAAACCACCACAAAGTGAAAAGGCGGGAATTCATGCAGACCGGGAAACAGGCGATACATTTTGTTGAAGAACCGCACCACAGGATGGTTGGGGCCGCTATGGTAGCTGTTGAAAACAAAGTTATGATAGAGATAGATTCCATAGCTGATTTTGCCAAGATACACACTTACCCGGTTTTCCAGAAAGCCTGCCATCACACCGGTATATCCAATTACAGCGTTTCCGATGAGGAAGAAGCAAAATGCGGAGGCTATGAAACGATCTAAAAGGATTTTCACCATATTATATTTGTTGGCAGGCACGTAGTTCAGCTCAATATAGTGTGACCAATAATAAACCGATAGCCAGGCAAGCAGCCCCAGAAGGGCAGACCATCGTTTACTGAATAGTTTTTCAAAAGTCTCTTTTCGGTAGAGTTGTAGCCAGGCCATTATACCGCCAAATGCGAAGGAATCTAGGCAGGCGGGCATGGAAACGTAAGACACCATCCAGTTTTTTCCGCTTAAATAGAAGAATAATCGAAGCAGAACCGCCAGAATACCCATGACGACCAGCACCGATACCAGATTCTTCTTTGGAACGAAAAATATTAGAAATGGGAAAAATAGATATACCTGTTCTTCCACTGCCAGTGACCAGAGGTGGTCTACGGAACCCATCCAGGTCTCATGCAAGGCCATGTAAATGTTGGTGCCATAAAGCAAAAGCCACGGCAGGAATTGTCGGACCGACGGCTCGCCAACAATGTACAAAATCAGTATGCTCAGATAGTAAACGGGGAAAATTCGTATCGTTCTGCGAATGAGAAACTTACGAAGGTATTTTCCGAATCCGCCGGGTTCGCTTTTCAGTTTCTCGCGACTTTGCATGAGTATACGCGATATCAGAAAACCGCTCAGCACAAAAAACATGGTAACGCCAAGCTCTCCCAGGGGATAGGAGGTATCCGTTAGGTGAGCAAGCAGCACCAGCGCCACCGCAATGAACCGGATTCCATCGAGCTGTATGATATGTCCCTTTGTGGTTGCGTGCATGACTACCAGTTTACATTAACCTTTTTTTGCGTCGTTTCCTTTACTAAAACCTTGTCACCTTTTAGTAAAATCCCGGTCTGATCTCCTTCCTGACGAATGATTCCAATTTTATATTCACCTGCTTTAAGGCTCTCTTCGGGATATGAAATTTCTGTGTCGTAACCGGGAGCAAAGTAATATTGTTTCAGGAATAATTCTTTCCGGTTTTTATTTCTCATGCGGTACGCAGGAAACACATAAAACCGATCTTTTGAACTGAGTAAAACATAAATTCCACTGTCTTGTAACCGTTGGCTTGTGAAGCTTTTGTTGCTAAGCTTAAGGGAGGTTTCCCCCTTTGTGAACGCCGTCTGTTGGTAAAGTTCTGTGAGCAGGCGCGTTTCTCCGGCATAGCCCTGCTTGTCAGCAAGGGAAATCATGGGGAGCCATTTTTCGTAAAATACGGTTGTTTTAGCTACTATATTTGCAGCCAGCGAAGTGTCTGACGCTGCCCTTAATTCTTTGTTGGTGTAGGTCCAGTTGAACTGCGATGTGGTAAGATACTTACGCAAATTGTACGCATCCACGAGGTGATAGTGATAGCTGAACACGTTAAACGTAATAGCCAGGGCGATGATTGTGGTTATATATGGCGAAAGAAAACTGCCTCTAATCGGAATGACAACATAGAGGTATGCGGTGATCAACAGCAGAATTGAATATATTTTATACTTGCTGCTGATGAGAACCTCCAACCCGAAACCTGCACGTCCGTAGACGATTACAAGGGCGGTTCCCAGGATAAAAAGGATTGTTCCAAGACAAAACAAGTCGGTCAGCTTTTCAAACTTGACTGAGTATTTATTCCGCATTATTCGGAAAAGCGTTGTTGAGACAATGGAAATGGCTACTAAGAATAAAACACAGCCCAGTAAAAAACACACCCTGAAATGATCCATTACCGGGAATGATTCCGCAAATGAACCTAAGAAAGCCATGAAACCTTTAATAAGTTGGAGGACAGACGCTTTCGACTCCGGATTTTGGGCCGGCTCGAAGCCTCTGAAGTAAAAGAATACTGCTGCAACACTGGTCACAATCCATAATGCAAGCCGCTGTCTGTTACCTGTAAGAAAAATCAGTAGCGCCCCGATGGGCAAGATAAAAATTCCGTTTGGACTTGTAAATACCGTTAAAACGGCCAGAGGGACCGAAATGGCATACAGGGAGTTTTTAGGGTTTACACACAAATAAAGCGTCCACAAGGAGAGTGTCACCACCCCAAAGTTTTGTATGGATGCCATTCCCCAGTACATATTCTCCCATTGCGCCAGTGAAAGCCACAAAAATGGTATAGGTAAAAGAGCAAACAGGGGTTTTTTGTTATTTTTAAGAATAACGTGACAAAGCGGGAGCATCCCCAGCAGCAGAATATTTCCTGCCAGCATTAAATCCTTGTAATTCAACGACCCAAAAACCTGGAAGTCAAGCCAGGTAACGAGCCTGGTAAGCACAATGCGATGCTCGTTATGTTGTTTGAAAAGCGCAGTAAGTTTTGTCTGCCAATCGCTGGCACGATCAAAATCAATAATAAATTGTTTCAGCGGATGATCGTCCCATTTCGGAATATTGATCGCGTAATAATCCCACACTCCGAAGTACAATACAACCGGAATTAGTAAAAACAGGCTTACAATTAGCTTTAAAGCCCCTTTTGTCATGCCGGAATCAAAAGATTATGGATGTAGGAAACAATGCCACCGCTGTCCAGGCCAGATAGTTTCTGGTGATACGCCTGGCTGCCGTACCTTTTATTGGGGTAGCCTTCTGCTTTAATACTTTTAAATGAGGATATGTGCACGCCATGTTCAAGCAACTGAACGGAGAGTTGTTGGGCCAAACCACCTGTGCTCACATGCTCTTCGGCAACAAGAATCTGAGGCGTTTTCTCTAAAATCCGGTAAATCTCGTCTTCCATGTTTAATGGAAAATGTAACGCCGAGATCACGTTGATTTTTGTAGATAGTTCACCCAACTGATCCAGTGCAGAAAGAACGTTGTTAGCTATGGGCCCAAGCGCGAAGATGGTTACCTCGGGAGCGTCTCCCAGGTGTAAAATCTTGAATGAGCCGGATGCATAACTGTTTGCCGGCAATGTTTTGCCTGCACCTAGTCTCAAATAAGCTGGACGGGCGTCAGAAACAATCTGATTAATAACGGGTTCTACTTCGTCTGCGAAGCCTGGGACCCACACATTTGCATTTTGCAAACCGCTGAGGCAGGCCAGGTCCTCCAAAGTGTGATGGCTGCTTCCCATAATTCCATAGCCATAACCACCACCGTTTCCTACCAGAAAAACGGGCAGATTATTGAAACAAACATCATTTCGGAATTGCTCCAGGCAGCGATAAACGATGAATGGGGCGATGCTGTAACAAAACACTTTATATCCTTTGTGGGCAAAACCCGCAGCCACACCCACCATATTTTGTTCGGCTACACCGGCATTGATAAATCGTTTGCCAAGCTTTACCTGGAGATTCTCTAATGCATTGTAGCCAAGATCGCCCGTTATGAAAACGATCGAATCGTCTTCATCGGCAAGTTTTTCTATGGCATTGGAAAATTCTTTTCTCATTTTCTTAGCTGTTTTACCAGTGTACGAATCTCGTCGGCTGTTTTGTATGACTTGGATCCACGTCTGATGCGCGTTCGGATATACTTAGGTCGCTTTTTAGTTTCTTCGAATATTTTGGTAATGTATTCTCCCAAAAAGGAAATTCCCAGAATGGTGAGACCTCCAAAAAATACAACCAAAACAATAACTGTACTGATGCCCCGTGGCGTATCGGGGAAGAAAAATAGTTTGGCCAGAATTTGGTAAATAATACCCAGAATGGACAGGCCGGTCAGGGTAAATCCTGCATAACTCATCAGTTCCAATGGAGCAAAACTGAAAGAAAAAATGGCTTTTTTAGCCCACCAGATGTTTTTTGTCCAATTGTTGGTAGAGACGCCAAACATGCGTTCGGGTCTTACATAAGGTACACCCGTTTGCTTGAAACCGACCCATGCACGTAGTCCGCGTAAAAACTGTTCCGTCTCAGGGAGATCTACCAGTTCCTTAACCACCTTGCGGTCAATCATGGAAAAGTCGCCAGCGTCCCGGGGTATGGGTATGTAGCTCAAACCCTGAAATACTTTGTAAAATGTCTTGTAAAAGAAATGAATATGCGGTTTCATTTCGCGTTGTACGCGCACGCCGTACACCACGTCGTTGCCATCCATCCATTTTTCGTAAAAAGCCGGGATTACTTCCGGAGGATCCTGCAGATCGCCATCCATCAGTACCACACAATCACCCGTGGCTATTTCCATTCCGCTCAAAAATGCAGATTGTGAGCCGAAATTACGGGAGTGGCTGATCCCCACAACGTTAGGGTCTTTGTCGCAAATGCCATTGATGATTTCTTCCTGATTATCCGGAGAGCTGTCGTTGACAAAGATAATCTCGTAACGAACCTTCAGCTCATTAAAAGTTTTCACCAGCCGTTCATACATGAAGGGGATAGCCTGTGCGTCCTTGTAACAGGCGATGATCGCCGTGATAATCGGGTTGAGCTTGGGATTTTCAAAGGCAGGGATAATCGAATCTTCGTATTTAATGCCATCCTGCCATGCTCTGGTTTTTTCAAGGCCCACTTCAAGAGAGGTACGCGCTTTCCATCCAAAGTCATTTTCAAAAGCGGACGGATCACCATACCATTCTGCAAGATCCCATTTTCTGTTCGACATCGATCCCCATTGAGGTTCCTGCGGTATATCAAATGTTCTGCGGGATGTTTCTACCAGGTCCCCAATGGTCGTTTTTCGCCCAGTGGCAATGTTGTAGGAGTTTCCCGATGTAGCTTTGGTTAAATTTATGGCTGCATCAACGAATGCTTCCACACAGTCTTCGATAAACACGAAATCGCGGCTAATATCGGGTGAAACCAGTGATGGGAGCTGTTTTTTTCGTGCACTTTCTATGAGCTTGGAAATAAGGCGGTCCGGTTCCTCCCAGTAGCCGTAGATGGAATACAACCTCAAATTGATTGTTTTGAGATCAAATTGTTTTGCATAGTATTCCAGCAAATACGCTGCCGACACTTTGGATACGGCATAATGACTATTAGGCTCTACACGATCTGTCTCTTTGGGTGCGGTACAGTTATTTCCGTACTCTGAACTGCTTCCGGCATGGACATAAACCATTTCTTTTGTACAGTTCTGAAGAATATTAACCGTACCAATCACGTTGGTTTCGTAGGTCAGATTAACATTACTTTGTTTGCTGTAGGCACCGTAAGCGGCAAGATTGAAAATGGTCTGTGGTTTATATTTTTCAAAAACCTCAGATACAGAGTTGTGCGAGAGAATATCGCAATGAACTATATTTTCAAACGGCACATTCAGCAATTTCAGGCGCCATGCCTTCGTGGCATCGTGAGTCAGGGCGTAGCAATCCTGTCTTATTTTGAAGATATCGTTGAAAAGATTGGCACCAATAAATCCACTGGCTCCGAAAACAAATATTGGGCCTTTAAGTTGTTCTATCTTTTCTCGGTAGACCGGTAAATGATCAAGCATTCGTTAGTTCGTTAAGATATCGTTCCTTTACCTCCAACGTGGCTTGCTCGTACTGATCCTTATTCATGGGCAAATAATGCCATTCGAGCTTGTTTTCCATGTAAGAAACCCCTTTTCCTTTTACTGTATTGGCAATTATAGCCTTTGGTAAGCCATTCTTACGGGCTTTCAATTCATTGATTACCCTGCTTACAGACTGAATGTCATGGCCGTCTACTTCAACCGTTTCAAAGCCAATGGCACGCCACTTTTCTACGGAAGCGGTTACACCCAGGACCTGGTCGGTAGACCCGAAGCCCTGCAAACCATTGCGATCTACAATCATAAATAGGTTATCCAGGCCATTTTGAATGGCATAATGTGCAGCTTCCCAGGTGGTTCCCTCATTTGTTTCACCATCAGAAAGCAACGCAAATGAATAAGAATCCTCGCCTCCGATCTTGGCCGCATGTGCAATGCCCGTGGCGATCGGCAAGCCGTGGCCCAGGGAGCCGGTTGCAAAAGGAATGCCTTTATATTGCTGAGGGGCCGGATGAGCCGGTAGGGTGGTGCCGTCAAGGTAAAAGGTATCTAATTCTTCATCTGTAATTTCACCCAAAACATTCAAACATACATATAGGGCTGCCGCGGCATGACCTTTTGACAAAATGAAAGTATCGTCTTCGGATTTGTTAAGAAATAAAACAGCAATCATCAGATCGATGCAACTCAATGAGCATCCTATGTGACCAGCATTTGCTTTATGATACAGGCCCAGAATCCTAAGCCGCAGGTCGCCACTTATTTTTCCGGGATCGTTTTTGATTTCTTCAAAGGTCATAAGTGCATTGTGTGTTGATTCTCAATTATCTCCGCAAGTGCCGTGGTACGAATAAAAGTTGAAAAATATCCTGTGGATTGCGAATTTGGCCGCAATATACAAAATCTTATTCGACGGTTTGGATTTTGCCCTGGGGCCAATTTAGTCATCTCCTGCACGTAATCCCTTTAAGTTGATGATTTCCAAGGCTTGATTATTTCGCTTAATTATTATTCGGTCTCTCTCGGTTGTATCTACTTTTTGGATGTAATCTGCATTCTTGGGCAAATAAAGATTTGTCAACTGAGCATCCCGCATTCGGTAATTGGAAAAATTCCGGTCATTTTCCGTTAATATCAAGTTAGGCTTTGCGGGATAAAGAATGGTGTCTCCTGCCTGATACTCTTCAGTTATTTTTTTTGCAGCGGCATGAAACGGATTGGCCGGTCGGGGCGTGGCAAAATAACCATACTTCACTGATCTATCCTGGTAAAACTCATGAAGCCGCTCTCCCACAAAATAAAGCTGAATGGATAGAAACAGGAATAGCAGCGTTCTGAGGGTGGCAGGCAGCCTGGTGTAATACTGAAGAATCAGTGCTACTAAGATTATGACATAGGGAAACGAAAAACCAGAATAACGTTGCATGATACCGTAAGTATGGCCATTTTTAAAAGCCATCAGGATCAGAAACAGCGTCGGGATCAGAGACATCATGTACAAAAGCCATAAGCGAGGCTTTTGTTTTTCCGTTGCCTTCACATGCAGATCATAAAGAAAAGAAAGCGCCAAAATGCTTACAGAGAGAATGGAGAACTGGAATTTATGATTGCTGTAAAAAATAAAGCCCGGTATAAGCAAAAGATATGGTATGGCCTGAGTTAACAATTCGGGTAACTTCAGGTATTTACGTGTCCTGTACCAGATGATTAGCAATATGCCTATGGTAATGGCAAAAAGAACGTTCTTTTTCCCTTCCAGTGCATCTGTAAGTCCGTTGGTGAAAATAATAAGATCGGAAAATATGGGAAGCGACTTGAAGAAAACATTTTTCAGTGTTGCCGGGAGAATAACCCCGAATGCATCCGTAGCCTGCTTTTCTGCTACACTCCGGTACAGATCAGCCTGATCCTGCAGATTACTCAGCGTCCATCGCCCACCAGCGAAGAGCATCCACCATGTAACTCCCGACAAAGCCAAAACGGCGGAAACACCCATCTTAATCCATCCGCTGAGGGTTCTGAGATAAAAAAGTGCATAAATAGCGTGTGCCAGCAGTACCGTAATGGTCAGGAAATGTGATAGCAGACCCAGGCCGGCGGTAAGTATGTAGCCCGCGTATAGGTAAATTGTGCTTCTGCTATCCCGCTTATTTTCAATTATTCGTAAAAAATAGGAGGTTGCAAGCAAGGTGAGAAAAAACGTAAGCGAATAATTACGTGCCTGATGACTATATGCTATGAAGAAGGGTTCAATGGCTACAAGTGCTGCTGCAACAAGACCGGTATTTTCTGTAAAAAAGCGCCGCCCGAATAAATAGGTGGCTCCGATGATCAGCACACTAAAAACAACTGAAAAAAGTCGGGCAGAGAAATCGGATAAGCCGAAAATTTCCATCCAAAAGTGGAGCAGGAGATAGTAAAACGAACTATTTCCGATGTCGCTCCGGGCCATAGCGTTGTAATAATCCGCGAGTGTTTTGTCCGACCAGAACTCTTTTGGTGTAAACGTTGGTGCAAGATAAATTTCTTTTTGATCCGATCCGTCCAGAACCATGCCCTGACTTATAACCAGAGTACTTTTCTCATCGAAAAAAATACTATAAGTGTCCAGATGATATAAACGGAGGGCCGTACCTCCAAGAAGTATCAGCGTAAGTAAAAGGGTGTTTCGACTGAAAAATCCGGGCATTAATGCTTGTTATGTTAATGAATAGTGAGGCTGACTTTACGATCAGATCTTGTAATAGTGATATTCGGCCTTTCAGGAAGACCTTTCCCAGAACGACGAAGCAAAAATAATCAAATTTATGGTTTGGTAATTTTTAGATTTTAAGTATCGTAAATTCAACCCGACGGTTCTTTTGACGGTTTGATTCAGTCAGGTTACTCGCAATCGGTTTGGCGGGCCCCCATGCTTTGGTTTGGATCCTTCGGTTGTCAATGCCCTTTGAGACCAGATATTCCTTCACCCGTAGCACCCGATCCTCCGACAATTTTACATTTTTCTGCATATCGCCCTGATTGTCTGTATGTCCTTCAAGAAGTATCTCCATTGTGGGATATTCCTTCAGTGTATGGACAATGTGGTCAAGTTCAGGGAGGGATGCGGCTACCACATCGGCACTGCTTTGGGCAAACATGGTATTGCTGAGCCTGATTTGCTGACCGGCCTTGATGGGTTGCAGATAGAGGTTTTTCCTAATGTTCTTAAAACCGGTTTCCAGCGAAAGGTCAAGTTCTTCGGTAACAGGGAAATACCCGTCCTGCGATGCTGTAATGCGATAGATGTCTTTCAATGGGAGTATAAGCCGATATTCTCCGGTCTCCGGATCGTAGTTCACCTTTGTAAATACATCCCCATTTTTTTTGAGATCGGCAACAATGTCGGATCTGACAGGTTTGTTCCCCACGGCATCATAAATGGTTCCTGTTATGACTGCCACCGGATCGGGTTTCATTTCGGGGGTGAGCCGTATGCGGAAAATATCTTCGTTTCCGATGGCGTTTTCACTGGAGCTAAAATAGGCGAAGTCGCCGGAGGCCGGTATGTTGAAATAGCCGTCCCACTGCGGAGTGTTCACCGCCGGACCCAGATTTTGAGGTTTTGACCAGTTCACCCAGGTGTCATCCAGTCTTTTGGTTACAAAAAGATCCCCTTCGCCATAGCCGCTATGCCCCGAGGATGTGAAGTATAGCGTTTTGTTGTCCAGTGCCAGAAAGGGCGACCCTTCATAGGACGCTGTATTGATGACATTACCCATCCGGATCGGTTCGGACCAGGTATCGTCCTTTTTTATGAAAGACACATAGAGGTCCTTGTGCCCTTCTGTGTCCCTTCGCTGGACGGAGAGGATTAATACATTTCCATGAGGAGAGACCGCCAGCTCGGTGTGCTCGTGGTCATTGTAGTGGTTGGCAATCTTGTATTCTTTTGGAAAGCTCCATCCGTTTTTTGTGTAAAATGATCGAGAAAGTCCATTCACCATAGTTCCGTCAGGGTTGTAGACGTTGATCAGATAAATGGTTTTCCCATCGGATGAGATACTAGTAATGGCATTATCTCCTGCATTGTTGACGGGAGGGCCAATATTGACGGGTTGTTTCCAGGTATTGTTGGGGTTGAGGGTCGAAAGCCATACATCCTGTTTGGCTGGAGATCCTATATTTCCCGGGAAGTTGCTGCGTGTGAAATAAAGCGTTTTGCCATCAGGGGAAATGATTGGGGCAAGCTCCTGGCCTGTACTATTCACCGTTTTTCCAAGGTTCTCTTTCTTTACATCTTTGGGCAGATTTTCAGCGAGGTTAATTTTGGCTTCAATAGGCGCGGCACTGGATGAAATTCCGATCGCATCGATCTGGTTGAAACCCGAAACCCGGGAGGGCTGTAAAACAATCTTGATAGCATTGGCCATAATTCCCTCTTGTTTAGGGAAAACGCGCATCATTCTTCCGCGTACCGTAAGCGGCGCAGCAGATTCATCAAGCAGGAGGTGTTCCTTTCCGGATTCGGTGTAGGCAAATACTTTATAGACTGCGCCGGGGTTATAGTTTTCTGCTATTGCCACTTGCTTCAGACTGATCGGCTTGTCAAAACCCACCTTGATCCACTCTTCATTTTTTCCATTTGCTTCTGCCGGTGACCATGCACAGGGACTGTTGCCGAAATCGGGTAGTTTGCTCGGTTCGCCAAGAATTTGCTTGGCACGGAACGCCTGCCCGTATCGGCCGGGGCGGTATTCCGACGAATAACCCAGGATTTTGGATGCCCATTGCAGCTCCTGCGAAAACGCTGGTTTCGTTATCAATAAAAATAAAACACCGTAAATTATTCTGTAATAAAAGCTCATCCCCAACATACGTACATTTTCACTACAACAAAGCTTGTAAAAATACTAATTCACAGCGAAGTGGCTAACATAAATTGTCTTTTGTATTTTTAATCTTCGTTTTTTGTACCGATCAGCAATATCCAATCCCAGCTCGACTGAGTGTTTGGAGGAACGATCAGCGCGTCGCTGCTTGCTTTAAATTCCCCGCCTGCCCACCTCTTTCCTGTTCGGGGGCTGTACCAAACCGCCACCATGTCATCTCCGTGCAGTTGGGTCAGATCCAGGCGGATTGATCTGGACGAAGGTATATAGAGCATCGCCATTCGTTTGTTGGATAAGAAAAACGCGCTTATTTCTGCCCTGTCCAGCGAGTCGGGTAGCAAGGAGATCTGCTCATCCGGTTGCATCAGTTCCCAGGGTAGCCGATTGAGTACGCGAGAGAAATGTGCAAGATACTCCGCTCCATCCTGCTTGATATTCACTTTCCAGGTGGGGAAGAAATTTTTGATCGTACTGGAATGGCAAAAGCCGGCACTTGCACTGAGTACGGACCGATACGCTTGATTCCTAATGATGGAGGACTGATCGGTGATTTCTTTTGGGAGCTCCATATTGGCCACTACAAATGGCTTCTTATAATTACGACCCAAGCTTTTTTGCCAGGCCGAGAGCGCCTCGTATTCGCTTACCGAAACAGTACTATCCGGAACTATAAATTTCAGGTCGGAAGGGCCAGTGGAATCGGCATCGCCCATGGGTGAACAGGAAGAAAATGCGGCAATCAACTGACCTTTGGAATGCACCCTTATGCCATCTGTTAAGGACTTATAGATAAATGAGTTTTGATTTTCTTCCTCCCCAACCACCCAGATCACATTGGGGTACTTTGCAAAGCTTTTGCTCACAAAGGCTCCGTAACTACGGCAGTTTTCTTCACCCTGCGCCTCAAAGATGGAGTTCCAGCTTTTCCTTGATACGATAATGCCAACAACCATATCGCGGTCATAGGCGCCTTTGATGATTTTTCCGAGGTAGTCGAAATACCCCTGATCCGGTTTGGTAAGGTTGTTGTCGTCACCAAAGGGACTTCTGTTGTGAATGTTCCTGTGGCTGGCCTGAGCGGGTAGCAAATGAATTAAGATGGTATTGATCGCCTGCGATTTGCGAATATTTAAATACTGGATCGCATCCGGCTCATTAAGTTTGCGGAGTAATTGCCACGCAGCATCAGCTACAACCAAAAAAGGTGACCCATCCTGAAAGGTAAGATGTCTGCCATTTGGACTGACTTTGAGTGGATATTTCGCAACCGGAATGTCATAAGCCCACGACCTGGATCCTGCACATACCACAAACAGAAATACAAAAGCCGCTACACAAAAACGGGTCATAGATTTCGGAAGGATTTCAAGCCCGAGATCGTCTGCAAAGGATTGGCGGAACCGAATACAAAGCTTCCGGCAACAAGAATATCGGCACCCTGATTGACCAACAGTGGCGAATTATGGCTGTTAACGCCACCATCCACCTCTATCTTGAAGTCGGCGTTTGCCTCTTTGCGCATATGCCGGAGTCGCGAAACTTTATGATAAGTGTTTTCAATGAATTTTTGACCACCAAATCCCGGATTTACCGACATGATGAGCACGAGTGAAACATCATGGAGGATTTCGGAAAGAACCTCCACAGGTGTATGCGGATTAAGAGCCACTCCCGGAAGCGCCCCAAGCTCTTTGATATGCTGAATGGTGCGATGGAGATGTGGACAAGCTTCATAATGGACGGTGAGGATAGCTGCACCGGCTTGGCGGAAAGCCTCAAGGTAGCGATCGGGCTGTTCGATCATTAAATGCACGTCCAAAGGTTTATGGGCATGCCTGTTGATCGATTCGCAGACCGGAATGCCAAAAGATATATTGGGAACAAACATCCCATCCATGATATCTACGTGAATGTAGTCTGCCTCACTTTCATTTAACATTTCGATATCTCGCTGCAAATTGGCAAAGTCCGCGGCAAGTATTGATGGGGCAATTTCAACCATTATTTTAAAAAAGAATAAACTGTAAATTTGAACGAAATTAGTAATAATTCGCCGATCTGGCAGTCTTCTTTTAGGAATAGGCTCACGCCAGCTGGGAATTGGAAAGCAACATTACGGAAATAAACTTTTATCAGACTTAAAGCCGCCAATATCATGAACCCTGAACTGCAAATCCGGGAGTTATCAGAGAAGCTGGAGTATTACAACAAGCGCTATTATCAGGACAATGTGTCAGAAATTTCTGATTTTGACTTTGATCAGATGATGAAGAAGCTTCAGGAACTGGAAAAACTTCATCCAGAGTTGAGGCAAATCGATTCGCCAACACAGCGGGTAGGGGGGGCGGTCACCAAGAATTTCAATACCATAACCCACCGCTATCCGATGCTTTCCCTGGATAATACTTACAATGAACAGGAGTTACGGCTATTTGATGAGCGCGTGAGGAAAGGGCTGGACGGGGAAGAGTACGAGTATATTTGTGAGCTAAAATTTGATGGTATTTCTTTGAGTTTCACGTATGAAAACGGCGTTTTGGTAAGAGGCGTTACCAGGGGAGACGGTACCCGCGGGGATGAAATCACCAACAACGTAAAAACCATCAGATCGCTTCCCTTGCGTGTTAGCTCCGGAGAATCCATTCCACCCGTTTTTGAGGTTCGGGGAGAAGGTTTTATGCCTTTCAGTTCTTTTCAAAGGTTGAACGATGAAATGGAAACACTCGGGGAAAATCAGTATGCCAATCCAAGAAACGCCGCTTCGGGATCCTTCAAGTTACAGGATTCGGCTGAAACAGCTCGCCGTACATTAGACTGCTATTTGTACAGTTTTTTGAGCGACCAAACGGTTTTCGAAAGTCATGAGGAGAGTCTGCTCGCACTTAAAGCCTGGGGTTTCAATGTTTCTCCTGGTTGGAAAAAGGTGCAGAGCATTGACCAAGTTATTGAATATATTCATGAATGGGAGGAAAAACGTGCCACCCTGCCACTGGCTACGGACGGCATTGTAATCAAGGTAAATTCTCTGGAGCAGCAGCGGGAGCTGGGTTTTACGGCCAAAAGTCCCCGCTGGGCCATTTCATTCAAATACAAAGCAGAAAATAAACCCGCTATTCTTCGGTCGGTACACTATCAGGTGGGGCGAACCGGGGCGGTGACACCCGTAGCAAATCTTTGTGCGGAAAGCGAGCGAACGCTGCCTTACAATAAGGTGAAGGGTGTGCATCTTTCCGGGACCAACGTGAAGCGCGCTACGCTACATAATGCCAATGAGCTGGAACGACTTGGTCTGCAATTGGGAGATACTGTTTTTGTAGAAAAAAGTGGAGAGATCATTCCCAAAATAACGGGAGTCGATGTTTCGAAGCGTGGACTTTTTCAAACGGAGCCCATTGAATTTCCTAAGAACTGCCCGGAATGTGGATCTGAACTGATGCGAAATGAAGGAGAGGTAGCTTTTTTCTGCCCAAACGACAGCGAGTGCCCACCACAATTAAAGGGGCGGATAGAGCACTTTATCCACCGGAAGGCCATGAATATCGATAGTCTTGGTGAAGGTAAAATAGAACTGCTCTTTGATCAGAAACTGGTGCGAACTCCGGCAGACCTTTACGATCTGAGCCACGATCGCCTGCTGGGCCTTGAAAAAAGTATCCTGAATGAAGAAACCGGTAAATTTAAAAAGATTAGTTTTCGGGAGAAGACGGTGGACAACATTCTGAAAGGACTGGAATTATCCAGGTCTGCGCCGTTCAAAAACGTATTGTTCGGGTTGGGGATCCGATTTGTAGGTGCCACCGTCGCGGATAAGCTTGCGGCCTATTTTAAAAGTATTGATAACCTACGGAAAGCCACTTATGAAGAACTGGTGGCCGTGCCTGAAATCGGGGGGCGTATTGCGCAGAGCGTGATTGACTATTTTGCACAGCCCGGCAATCAACACATGGTGGATAAGCTGGAACGTGCAGGTCTGCAGATGGCCACAGATGAGAAGCCGGTTGTGATGGAAAGTAATGTGCTGGAAGGCAAAACTTTCGTGATTTCAGGTGTTTTTGAAAATTTTGACCGTGACGAATTAAAGGAGAAGATTGAAGCCAATGGGGGCAGAATGCTCAGCGGCGTGTCGGGTAAGCTTAATTATTTGCTCGCGGGAGCCAACATGGGGCCATCAAAGCTGGAAAAGGCCAGGAAGCTTGGTGTAACGATTATTTCCGAGGAGGAGTTTCTGTTGATGATTGAAGAATAGTGAGAATCCGATAGCCGGACATTTCTGTCGGCTATCGGATTTTGTTGGGTGCAAGGGCCCTAATTGTGCATTGAGAACCTTTCCATTGCTTCCTCCTTTGAAGAGACGAAATGGACATGGCCACTTCTGTTACTTTCAAAAATAAAATCCTGGATGGCCCCCTGATGCTTTTCAAAATTTCCAATAACGGCTAAACCCATTCGATAGTTGGAAAACTTTTGTAGTATGTCGCCCGCAATGCCGGTTTTCAGATTGAAGAAATCCGGCGTGATGTTTTTTTCATCAAGGATAATTTTATCGAAACCCTGGTAGTAAAGATTGCCCAACAAATCCAGTCCGTCTTCGGCAGCCGCAATTACAATATCTTCGGACGCGATGACGGCAATTTGAAGACCGTCTATTTTTTCTGTTTCTATTTTCATCGCTTTTCTGATTGATTTCCGGACGGCCAGTTAAGATGACGCAATTAATTATTTGAACTTCAATTGCGTTACCTTCATGATCATAACCTGCATGATGCGCCTGTCTCACAAATTTAGCAGAAAAGTTTCGTGTAGTTCTTTGGTGGGGATAAGCAGAGGTTATCTGCGAAAGCGAATTGTTCGGGCAGTAATCAGGATTTGCTGCTTTTTCTAAAGCTTGCCGGAGACATTCCTGTGATTTTGCCAAACATTCTGATAAAATACTTGTAGTCGTCGTAACCCAATTGAAAGGCAACTTCTTTTACACTTTTGTCGGTATAAAACAACAGTCTTTGCGCCTCCCTGAAAATCTCCTGCTGTATAAGCCAGGTGGCGTGAAATCCCGTTGTGGACTTTACAGTGTCGTTCAGGTAGCTTACTGTCAGTGCCATTTTCGAAGCATAGTCAGCTGGTTTTTTCAGTTTGGGAAAATGCTCTTTCACCAGTTGACGGAACTGCCTTGTGATTTCAATACTGCGTGTAGAGTAGTTTCGGCTCCGCACATCTTCCTGGGTTTGAAAAATAGCCGCGGATTTATAAAAAAAGGAGTTTAACAGTGTTTGGATAAGCGCCTGTGCAAAATGAGCTTCTTTTTCCTCGTGAACAGATGAGTAAATTAATTGCAAAATACCTGAGAACCATTTTTTTTCAGTATCGCCCAAATTCAGCAAGGCCACTTTTGTAAAGGAATTCTCGATGATCATGCGTGAATCCTGGTCGATAAAACTGGCATTAAAGGCCAGTCCCCAGCCTGTAATATCTTTTGCATAACCCAATTTATGAACCTGTCCCGGGCTGGAAATTAAAAGGGAAGGCCGACGGATCTCAACAGGCTGAAAATCAACGCTGAAATTCAGCTCTCCGCTTTCGATAAAAAAGCAAACGTAGTGGTCATGACGGTGTGGCGCATGTATTTTGGTCTTGATGCGTTCCAGTTCCGGATGATTAGACCAGGGGTTGATCCATATTCCCGAAAAACTTTCCTCCAACTGCAATAATTCTATATTTGCTTTTGCCATTTGTTTTTTGTTTTCATGACCAGAACCCGTGTGCATAAATTTTGGCACGTAGTCCGGGCATTGCTCTTAGTTGTTTCCGCAAGCCCGTCACCATGGGTATGTTTCCTGCAATATAAACAGAAGTATAGCTATTTATATCCCTTTGCCCGCACCACGACAGAAGTGCGTTCAACGAAGCGGATTCGGGATGCATAATCCATTCAAAATCGGGATTTTCTATTTTAAGGGAAATGGGTATCTGGTAGGGATCATGCAAAAAAATACCTGCCTCAATGGGATTTACGCTGCGGTCGGTCAATTGCTTTAATGCCAGAAAATGCCCAAGCGCACTGCCGTCTCCCAAGCACAGCACAGATCCTTCCTGTGCAGGTAACTGGGCGGCATGTGCAGCGCCAAAAAGCAATTGATCACCTGATTTCAATTGCTTCACCCATCGTCCTCCTGCTCCGTTATGCCCGGCTTCGATGTACATCGTACACATATGTGTCTGCGGGTTCCAGGATGCAGGCGTATAATCCCGGTATTGCAGGTCGTCCACTTTACATTTTAACCGCTTGATGCTGTCCCACTTTTCCATGTTGATTGTGGGAAGGTACACATCTACTTCGTACATCGTAGCAGGTTGCCAGGCTCTGACGTCCGCAACGGTGGCAGACGTCAACATCTTCTCCAGGAGTCCTGATACTGCCTTTTTTAGAATATTTGCCATTTTTTTAATTTTTGTCGGACAAAAGTATTGAACATGGATTGGCGTTTTGTCCTACGAATGGCAGGATTAGGTGGACGAATGGCGGTTTATTGTCGTCCAATTTTAGTTGGAACGCCCAGCCAGTATGCGTTGCCGGAAGTAAACTAACTTTCTCTCTACTCATTTACTGCCTGTGTCTCACTATTATTTCCGGAATACTTCCTTACCTTTGCGCTTCGAAATTTTACCAATTATATCAGTATATAATGCCATTGGACGAACGTTTCAAAGGAGTAGGTGCCGCTCTCATCACCCCCTTTGATGAACAGAATGAAATAGATTATCCAGGTCTGAAAAGATTGATTGATCTGGTTACGGAGGGGGAAGTGGATTACCTTGTGGTGCAGGGGACTACGGGTGAGTCGCCAACAGTTTCCTCAAAGGAAAAGCTTGATATCCTGGCATTTACAATTCAGAACAATTACAAGTCACTACCCATTGTTTATGGGCTTGGTGGTAATAACACCAAAGCCATACTGGATACAATCAGTAGTATGGACTTTACTGGCGTGGACGCGATTTTATCCGTGTGCCCTTATTACAATAAACCCACCCAGGCAGGAATCATCGCACATTTTACAGCGATTGCCGATGCCTCGCCCGTCCCGGTGTTACTATATAACGTACCTGGTCGCACGGTTACGAACATGAATGCGGACACCATCATTACTTTGGCTGCGCATCGCAACATCATTGGTATCAAAGATGCGGGTGGAAGTATCGAGCAAAGCATGGATCTGGCTCTGCGGGCTCCGAAGGATTTTATTCTGCTTTCCGGCGATGACAACCTGGTCACTACGATGGTAAGTGTAGGCTGGCATGGGGTTATTTCAGTGATTGCCAATGCCTTTCCGAAAGAATTTACGGATCTTACCTGGCATGCGCTGGAAGGAAGGTTTAAAGAGGCTGCCAGGTTGCAACTGGCATTTCTCGAATTTGATACTTTACTGTACATAGAATCGAATCCAGTTGGGATCAAAAAATGTCTTGAAATCAAGGGTATCTGTAGTGCAGATGTTCGGTTGCCGTTATTAAGGGCATCCGAAGGGCTGGGAGAGAAGCTGCACGCCGCCATGATTCGTGAGGGGTTTATTTAAGAAGTACGATTTTATTCTGATATCAGGCATCATAGGATTACCCAATCCTGTGATGTTTTTGTTTAGATGTAAATGCGTTTAACAAGTTACAGCCAATGATCACATTTTATCCCGGGCCTTCCAAGGTATATCCGCAAATTGAGCTCTATCTGTCGGATGCTTATCATTCCGGAATTTTGAGTGTCAATCATCGGAGTGAGGCATTTATGAAGATGCTGGAAGGGACCATTGGTAGCTTAAAGCGAAAACTGGATATACCCGCTGGATACGAAGTGTATTTTGTTTCGTCTGCCACCGAGTGCTGGGAGATTATTTCTCAGTCGCTTGTTTCAAATGCAAGTTGTCACATCTACAACGGAGCTTTCGGAGCCAAATGGATGGAGTATGCTCAGAAACTGAACCCGGATTCACACGGTATTTCATTTGATCTGAATGAAGCGCCCGGTGTGGAGCTACTCGCCGGGATGAGGATGGAAGATGATGTGATTTGTATTACGCACAATGAAACCTCCAACGGTACGGCATTGCCGGTCTCTTTTATTAAAGACCTGAGGCGCAATACAGAAAAGGTGATTGCGGTAGATGCCACATCTTCCATGGCTGGTATAGCGTTACCCTGGCTCGACGCGGACGTCTGGTATGCGTCCGTGCAAAAGTGTTTTGGACTGCCGGCGGGACTCGGAGTTATGGTGGTGTCGCCAAAGGCAATTTCAAAAGCAAGCGAGTACAACGAGCAGCAGCATTATAACAGCCTGCTTTTTACAAGGGACAATTTTCTGAAATTTCAGACACCCTATACGCCTAATACCCTGGCTATCTACCTGCTGGGGCGTGTGATGGAACAGGTGCAGCCAATAGAAACCCTTTCAAGGGAAATTGGCAGGCGCGCGGATGAAATGTATGCTTTGCTGGAAACACTCGGGTATCCGCTACTGGTACACAATGAGAAAGTAAGATCGGAGACGGTGATTGCAGTGAAAATGGAGCCCACCAGTCTGGCGGCGATTAAACTAAAGGCGAAACAACAAAATATTGTACTGGGCAATGGATACGGAAATTGGAAAGAGGGAACTTTTAGGGTTGCGAATTTTCCGGCAATCAGTTCGGATGATATTTCGGTGCTGAAGCATTTTTTAGCGGATTTTGAATCCGTCTCCTGAATGAGTAGTAATAAACACAATCTGTTTTTATTAGAAAGTCCGTGTACGATGCCTCAGGACTGAAATAAGTACAGATGGACTACTTAACCGCAAATTTTAATTAACTCCTCACAAATTACTTGTGCGATTAGATATTTTACAACAATATGAGAGCCAGACCAAATGTCTGGTAGCCCTTGATTCTATCATCTTTGGATTTGACGGTGACGAATTAAAGCTTTTGCTTGTCAAAAGGGGAATTGAAGAAGAACGTCATACCTGGTCGCTGATGGGCGGATGGGTACAACCTGAGGAAAGTCTTGAGGAGGCGTCGAATCGTATCCTTTTTGAGCTGACCAACCTGAAAGATATATACCTTGAACAACTGTACACGTTTGGGAATCCGGGCAGGGATCCGGTGGAGAGAACCGTGTCGGTTGCCTACTTCGCGCTGATTAATGTGGAAGACTACGACAGTAAAATTTCCAAAAATTTTGAAGCGCAGTGGTTTTCCATGCAGGAATTGCCCCCACTTCTCTTCGATCATGGTTCAATGGTAACCATGGCCATAGAACATTTGCGCTATAAGGCCTCACAGCATCCGATCGGGTTTGAGTTGCTACCCGAAAAATTCACAATTCCTCAATTGCAAAAGCTTTATGAGGCTATTTTCGGAACAGAACTTGATAAAAGAAATTTCAGTAGAAAACTGTTATCCACCCATTTGCTGGTAAAACTGGACGAAAAGCAGAAGGGTTATTCTAAAAAGGGTGCATTCTATTATCGTATTGATGAAGACAAATACAAAAAGCAGTTCAATACTTTTCTGAATTTCTTTACCGGCTGATTTTACAAAACAGGAATACAGATAGAATCTTTCTGGCACTGGCCAGCATCGCAATTCGGCAAAGAAAGGTTTGTGTAAACACAAGCTTTTGTTCAACTTTGCGGCACAATCGCCCAAGTTGCGTCCCGATGTTGAATTTCAAAGAAATAGTATCCGTCACCCTTATCCTGTTTTCAGTCATTGACGTACTGGGATCCATTCCTGTGATCGTAGACTTCAGGAAAAGATTGGGGCATATCGAATCCGGCAAGGCTACGCTTGTAGCTGGTGGTATCATGATCGTTTTTCTTTTTTTGGGAGAACGCCTTTTGAGCCTTTTCGGAGTAGATGTAGCATCCTTTGCTGTGGCAGGCGCTATAATACTTTTCCTGCTCGGTCTGGAAATGATTCTTGGTAGAAATTTTTTCAAACATGAAACCATGGATGTTACCTCCGCCTCCATTGTTCCCATCGCTTTTCCCATCATTGCGGGTGCCGGGACCATGACCACGCTGCTGGCTTTAAGATCGGCTTACGAAATACAGAATATTCTGGTAGGCGTGCTTCTGAATCTGTTGTTTGTGTTTCTTGTGCTTAAATCATCCAGCTGGATCGGAAACAAGCTGGGAAGCGGTGGGATCGAAATTCTGCGTAAAGTGTTCGGAATCATTCTTTTGGCCATAGCCATAAAACTGTTTAAGACCAATCTGGTAATCTGAGAGATTTTAGCTGATGGCTTTCTTTTTGCGCTGATCGAATTTCTAAACTAATTGTGAATGTATTGGGCAGCGTATTTTACAATTGCCTTTTTATTTTTTATTCATTTATTTCTAAACGACTGAACTTCAAATCAACAAAAAATATTACCCTAAAAGCTAAAAGCTAAAAGCTAAAAGCTAAAAGCTAAAAGCTAAAAGCTAAAAGCTAAAAGCTAAAAGCTAATCGTTCAAATATTATCATCATTACCACCAATGCAACAACCAGACAGCCTGAACCAGGTCGCAGAATTTCATCGCACATTTAAGCACCCCATACTGGATGCACCCGCGCTACCTTCCGAAGAACGGAGCAGATTAAGGGTAGCCCTGCTTGCCGAAGAATTGAAAGAGCTCGAAGTAGCTATTCTTGAAAAAGATCTTGTCGAAGTGGCTGATGCCCTTTGTGACCTTCAATATGTACTTTCGGGTGCGATACTCGAATTTGGCCTGGGCGAAAAATTTAAGACATTGTTCGATGAAGTGCAGCGATCCAACATGTCGAAGGCATGTAATAGTGTAGAAGAAGCCGAGGCAACCGTATCGCATTATCAGGCGAAGGGGACTGAATGCTACTTTAAAGAAGACGGTGGTAAATATTTGGTTTACCGTACCGCTGATGATAAAACTTTAAAAAGTATCAATTATTCTCCTGCTGACCTTTCCGGAATTTTGGGTTAAGGCGGTGTGCCCCGGTGTTTATTTTGCAATCAGAAATTCAAAAACTAATGGAGAGTGTTCTTGATCGTTTTCTTCGGTATGTCCGGATAGACACGCAGTCGGATCCTCAATCAACGAGTTTTCCCAGTACGGCCAGGCAGAGAGACTTAAGCTGCCTGCTCGTGAAGGAATTGCTTGAGATCGGTGTGGCAGATGCATTTCTCGATGAGCATGGCTACGTGTATGCCACCATTCCTGCTAATACTGATAAAACCAATGTACCTGTAATCTGTTTTTGCGCTCATGTAGATACCTCACCCGATGTGTCCGGAGCGAATGTAAAGCCGATTGTACACAGGAATTGGGATGGATCGGATATAGTTCTTCCGGAAGATACAACTCAAGTTTTGAGGATTTCGGAATTGCACGATCTGGACACGCAGATTGGGAATGATATAGTTACCGCAAGCGGAGACACCCTGCTGGGTGCAGACAATAAGGCGGGTGTGGCAGAGATAATGACCGCTGCTGCTTACCTGATCAGTCACGATGAAATCAAACATGGTGACATCAGGATTCTTTTTACACCTGATGAAGAAGTGGGGCGGGGTACTGAAAAAGTGGACTTGTCCATACTTGGTGCTGACTTTGGATACACGGTAGATGGGGAAGCGGTAGGGACCATGGAAGATGAAACCTTTTCTGCCGATGGGGTGAGCATGGTGATCCATGGTGTGAGCACGCATCCTGGTTATGCAATCGGTAAACTTGAAAATGCATTAAAAATAGCGGGAGAAATACTGGCCGCTTTACCGAAAGACGCTTTGTCGCCGGAAACAACGGAAGGTATGGAAGGTTTTATTCATCCTGTTCATTTCGAGGGCATTCAGGAGAAGGTGACACTGGATTTTATAATCCGTGATTTTACGACGCCGGGCCTGCATCAGAAAGAGGCAATGTTGTCGGGTATTGTGCAGGACGTTATGACCAGGTATCCCGGCTCACGCTGTGAAATCACCGTCAAAGAGCAATATCGTAACATGAAGGAAATTCTGGATCAGTATCCGCAGGTAGTGGAGAATGCGATGCTGGCTATTGAGCAGGCAGGCCTTACTGCCAAGCGCCAAAGTATCCGGGGTGGTACGGACGGATCTCGATTGTCCTTCATGGGGTTGCCATGCCCTAATATTTTTGCAGGGGAACATGCTTTTCACTCCCGGCTTGAATGGGTGTCGGTTCAGGATATGGAGAAGGCTGTTGAAGTGATTGTCAATTTAAGTAAGGTTTGGGAAGAAAAAGCTTAGCGGCTGGGTATATGGCAAAGAAAGCGAAATTTTATGTGGTTTGGCAGGGAAGAAAGACCGGGATTTTTACGGATTGGAAAGAGTGTGAAGCACAAATAAAGGGGTTTGATGACGCTCAGTTCAAATCTTTTGATTCAATAGCCGAAGCAGAGACCGCCATACAACGCAGCTATTGGGAGTTTGTAACAAAAAAAGATGCTGCGGCGAAAGTAGTTTCGAAAGAAACACCCGCACACATCGGAAAGCCGGTGAAGGACAGTATAGCCGTGGACGCGGCATGGAACACAGCCACAGGTGATATGGAGTATCAAGGGACTTATCTTGCCACCGGTCAAAGAATATTTTTACAGGGTCCATTCAAAGATGCTACAAACAATATAGGTGAGTTTCTGGCCATTGTGCATGGCCTTGCCTATTTACAGAAAAAGGGAAGCGATTTACCGATTTACAGTGATTCCAGAACGGCGATCAGTTGGGTAAAAAAGAAACACGCCAATACCAAACTGGCACTCACGCCAAGGAATAAACCGGTGTTTGAAATGCTGCAACGCGCCGAACGGTGGCTGGCAGAAAACAAGTTTTCAAACAAAATTCTCAAATGGGAAACCGAATATTGGGGTGAGAATCCAGCAGATTTCGGCCGGAAATAGGTTTCCGTATGACACACTCGCTGCCCGGCGTTTATCCGTTTGATGGTTTAACCGTTTGGTTGTTTGGGTTTTGATCGTTTAACCGTTCGGTCTTTAACTGTTTGATCCTGGATCGTTTGGATTTTAACGATTTAACCATTATTCATTATCCTTTTGACCATTTGCCCGTTTAACCATTGAGTAAAAACCCCTTTTTTCGATTTAAGCAATTTACAGTGAAGCAGGATCTGTGCGCAATGAAAGTGTGTACGGATGCCTGTGTGCTAGGGGCCTGGGCAGACGTATCAGCTGCAGAAAGTATTCTGGATATTGGAACGGGCACGGGCTTGCTTGCTTTAATGATTGCTCAGCGAAATCTTACAGCGCGGATTGATGCGGTTGAGTTGGATGATGGTGCTGTTGATCAGGCAGTTGAAAATGTAGGACAGAGCCCTTTTGCCAATCGTGTTCAGGTTGTAAAGAGTGCTATACAAGCCTACCAGCCTGAGGTTAGGTATGATTGTATTGTATCGAATCCACCCTTTTTTCAGTCGGACCTGCGGTCTCCAAAGGCATCCAAAAACATTGCGCATCATGCAGAGTTGCTTACTTTTGATGACTTGTTATCAGCCATTGGCCGACTTATTACACCTTCTGGTACTTTCATAATCCTTTTGCCCGTGGATGAGAGCAGGGTTTTTGAAGAAAAAGCGTTTGCCTTAAACTGGTCAGCCGAAACAAAACTTACATTGTACCACCATTCAGGCAAAAAACCTTTTCGCACACTTACGCGCTTCCGGCGGGCCGAACTTGTTGAAAATGCGCCTATTAATGTGCCTTTGTGTATCTATGAAGAGGATGGGAGAACCTATCATTCTGAATTTATCAGATTAATGAAAGACTATTATTTGATATTTTGATCAGGAAAAATGCGACCTTTGCGTTTTAAACCTAGTATCGTTATCGCTTCTTTAAACATTGCATGACCGAATCAGTTGTTGACATTTCCGTTGTAGTTCCGCTATTCAATGAGGAGGAGTCATTGCCGGAGCTTAGCGAATGGATTGCCAGGGTGATGATTGCAAACGGATTCACTTACGAGGTTTTATTTATTGATGACGGAAGTAAAGACAGATCCTGGGAGGTGATTACAAGATTGTCGGAAAAAAATTCCTGTATCAAGGGATTTAAGTTTGTGAGGAATTACGGCAAAACTGCCGCGCTGCAGACGGGTTTTCATGCCGTAAAGGGAGATGTGGTCATTACCATGGATGCCGACCTGCAGGATAGTCCTGATGAGATCCCTGAATTATATAAAATGATTAAGCAGGGAGGTTTTGATATTGTGTCGGGATGGAAGAAGAAACGATACGATCCGATCACCAAAACGATTCCTACGAAAATATTTAATGCTGTAACTCGAAGTATTTCAGGTGTTTATCTGCACGACTTCAATTGCGGACTTAAAGCTTACCGGCAGGAGGTTGTGAAGAATATTACCATTTATGGCGAAATGCATCGGTACATTCCAGTGATTGCGAAATGGAATGGATATGCCAAAATTGGAGAGAAGGTAGTGCAGCACCAGGCCAGGAAATACGGCTACACCAAATTTGGCCTGGAACGTTTTATTTTCGGCTTCCTGGATCTGTTGTCCATAGCCTTCGTGAACAAGTTTGGCCGAAGGCCCATGCACCTATTCGGCAGTTTGGGTACACTGATGTTTTTTCTGGGAAGTTTAATAGCGGTATGGCTGCTCGGAGCAAAAATTTATAAAATTTACGTTTCGCACGAACCCTATCGGAATGTCACCGAAAACCCTTTATTTTTCCTGGCATTGATTGCGATTCTGCTGGGGTCACAATTGTTTTTGGCAGGGTTTATCGGTGAGTTGTTTGTGAAGCAATCCATATCCAAAACGGGGGACTATGTTATTGCGGAAAAATCCAATGAGTCCGGAATTTGATTACAATAAAAATCTTTAAAATGAGTTTGCCGCAGAGCGGAAGAATCAACCTATTACATACATAATGATAGCGAATGTACACAAAGCCCATCCCTGGCATGGAATTCCAATGGGAGAGAATGCGCCGGAACTCGTAACTGCATTTATTGAAATAGTACCGACAGATACGGTAAAATATGAAATAGATAAAGCTACTGGTTATCTTAAAATAGACAGACCTCAGAAATACTCCAATATTGTTCCTGCACTTTACGGGTTTATCCCCAAAACATACTGTGCGGAAAAAATCGCGCAGCTTGCTCGTGAACGTTCAGGCAGAGAAGTTACCGAAGGTGATGGTGATCCATTGGATATCATTGTGCTCTGCGAGAAAATTATTTCTCACGGAGATATTATGTGTGAAGCCAAGCCAATTGGAGGCATTCGTCTGCTGGATGGTGGTGAAGCCGACGACAAAATTATTGCTGTGCTAAAAGGGGACGAAGTTTATGGAAGTTATTCAGATCTGAGCGAGTTACCAGAAGGGATCATCGAGCGGTTGAAGCATTATTTCCTGACCTACAAAAACCTTCCCGGAGAAAAGGCGCATATTGAAATTACCAATGTTTATGGAAGAGAAGAGGCGCACGAAGTTATCCTCACATCTGTAGAAGATTACAAACACTCGTTTTATTGAAAATATCGTTTGGGAAAGTAAACAATTGATTTTAAAGTAGATTTGAGCCGTTGCTGATAGCGACGGCTTTTGTTTATGCTTATCTTTGTGCAAATTTTAAGAAACCAGTAAGATTTCTCACAACCGGTATAAATTGGATCCCTATCCCGATTTGATTCCTGTTCGTCACGAGAGTCGTAAAGACATATGAGTAATTTAGCAGAAATAAAAAAGCGGCGCACATTTGCTATCATCAGCCACCCGGATGCCGGGAAAACAACATTAACAGAGAAGCTTCTGCTTTTTGGAGGGGCTATTCAAACGGCTGGTGCAGTAAAATCCAATAAAATAAAAAAGACTGCCACTTCCGATTTCATGGAAATTGAAAAGCAGAGGGGTATTTCTGTCGCTACATCCGTAATGACCTTTGAATACCATGACCTGCTGATCAACATTCTGGATACGCCTGGTCACAAAGATTTTGCAGAAGACACCTACCGCACGCTTACAGCCGTGGATAGTGTTATTCTGGTGATAGATTGTGTGAAAGGGGTGGAAGAGCAGACAGAACGTTTAATGGAAGTTTGCCGCATGCGGAATACCCCGGTGATCGTATTTGTCAACAAGCTGGACAGGGAAGGGCAAAATCCTTTTGAATTGCTCGATGAGCTGGAAACCAAACTGGGCATTCGCGTTCGACCGCTCACCTGGCCTATCAACATGGGTGCGGAGTTCAAAGGAGTCTACAGTCTGTATGAACAAATGCTGTATTTCTTCAAAGTAAACAAAACGAAGATTGAAAGTAATGTAGCGAGGGTCAATCTGGAAGATGAAAGTCTTGTGGATCTGTTGGGACAGCGGGACGCCACACAACTGACTGAGGATGTGGAGCTGGTCGAAGGGGTATATGATGCCTTTTCGGAAGAAGCCTACCAGAAGGGCGAGCTTGCTCCGGTATTTTTTGGCAGTGCGATCAATAACTTTGGAATAAAGGAATTACTCGATACTTTTTGTGAAATATCGCCTATTCCTCAGCCTCGGCCCACGGACGTGAGGGAGGTGGAACCAACGGAATCAAAGTTTACCGGATTTGTATTTAAGATTCATGCCAATCTTGATCCCCGGCATCGTGATCGGATTGCCTTTTTAAGGATTTGCTCGGGCAAGTTTGAGAGAGGGAAATTTTATAAGCATGTACGACTTAACAAAGATGTACGTTTTTCAAGCCCTTTCACCTTTATGGCGTCGGATAAAAGTGTGATGGACGAAGGTTTTCCGGGTGATGTAGTGGGCTTATACGATACGGGAAGTTTCAAAATCGGCGATACGCTTACAGAGGGCGAAAAATTGCAGTTTTCAGGTATTCCTAGCTTCTCACCGGAGATTTTCAAGGAACTTATCAATCTGGACCCTATGAAGTCCAAGCAACTGGAAAAAGGTATTCAACAGCTTACAGATGAAGGGGTTGCTCAACTTTTTACATTGGATCTTGGTAACAGAAAGATCGTGGGCACGGTTGGTGAACTTCAGTTTGATGTGATTCAGTACCGTCTTGAACATGAATATGGAGCAAAGTGTAGGTGGGTACCGATGAATATAACCCGGGCCTGCTGGCTGACAGCCGATGAGAAATCAGCAATGGATGAATTTGTTCGGTTGAAGGGCAATCAGATCGCCTACGATAAGGACAGGAATCCGGTATTTTTTGCCGAGTCGGAATGGATGATCCGTATGAACAGAGAAAATAATCCCGCTATACATTTTCACTTTACATCGGAGTTCAAGACTGAAATCGGTGTGTAGTATTGATTAAGAAAAATGAGGTCGAATTTGGTATAACCTGAATTCGACCTCATTTTTTTTAACTCATTTTACCTTCGTGGCCCGCCACCACCGCCGCCGCCTCTGTTGGAGCGACGTTCTTCAAGGATTTTCTTATATTTTTCCTGTTGTTCCGGCGTAAGTACCTTCGCAAGTTCCTTGTTGAAGTTCTCCATGGATTCCCGCATTTGTGTACGGTCTGCGTTTTGCGAATTTCTCATTTCCTGCATTTTTTTTGCCCGATCAAGGTTCAGCGTGTAAACCTGCTTCTGCTGCTCTTCTGAAAGCGTAAGACTTTCGGTCAAAGATGCAGTCTGGTTTTTTGCGCGTTCTTCTGGTGTAGCGTTGGCGTCGGGACGCTGCGCAAACGCGGTGATACTTGCCAATGCCATGATCATGGCGATCAATCCTTTTCTCATTGTTTTAAATATTTAAATTCCGGGGTTAGAGTGGAATAACCGCAGGAAGGTTTAAAACCTCAGTAAAGTATTTTCGAAACCAATGCCACCCCAATGGCAAAAGTGTAACTCAGGAGCGTTCCGACGAGTATGTACTCCGATTTTTTACTGATGTAGGCGGCCGGAATTTCTGTTCCCACTCCTTTGTCATTGTATCTGAGCAGAGATTTTGCAGCTATTAAAAAGCCAATGGCCGAAAATTGTGCCATCATCACAAATACAAAGATCAATATTCTTTCGGCCATGCCTATCCATCGCCCGGCGTTTGCCAGGTTGTCATCCGCATTGGGGGCAAGCTTTTCCAGCTCTTCCCGCCAGGGGCGGGTTAGGATTCCTACCAGAAAAGAGACAGGAGAAAGGCAAAGCAAAACGCCCGACGCCAGGGCCAGCGTTCGGGGTGTTTGCAGCCATAGTTTAAGGTTTTCTATTTCAACATTCAGGTGACTCGTCAATATTACAGCCGTCAGTGCGATGGATAGCAGGTGAAGTGCCTGATCTGCCGCAAACCAGGCAGCTGTTCCTTTTTTATCAAAATGGAGCTTGGAAATATCGATCAGGCCATGTGCAATGCCAATCAGTAGGGCAGGGAAGGGGTTGCTCCAATTTGCCAAAAATACATAGGAGAGAATCATGACCACACCAACGTGTACATACAGGTATCTGGAGCGAAACGACTTACGTCTTTTATCATTGACCCATGCTGTTGGCTGCCAGTAAAAGTCGGCAATAATGTGTGCGAGCAATAGTGAAAGAAAGGCGGTCATGGTTGGATGTAAAGTGCCAGATGAGATGGATAAGTTGCTAGTGCCGATTCGATTGCCCACCATTTCGCAGAGGATACGCGCTGGCTTACGGCGGATTGGCTTATGGACAGTCTTTCTGCGATTTGGCTGATGTTTTCATTTTGGATAAGTGACCGTATAACCTCGCATTGAGCGGTTGTCCACCCGTCAATCAATGTCTCCAGAAGATCCGTCATAGCATCGAGGGTTGGTGTAGGTTGCGGCAAGGCGAATGCAATTTTTGATTTTCTTTCCCGCATCTGATCTGCCAATCGCCCCGAAAGCCGGAATGCCTCTCCATCTGATGTGCCTGGCCTGTCGGTAAGCAAGTCGGTGGTTCCTATGCCAATGGCTATCCTTACATCGGCTCCTGCGGCATTTTTACGCATGATGGCACGAGACAGGATGGCCAGGCGAAGGGCTGCTTCCGGCGTTTTTAGAACGCCCTGAAAACTATCGCCACGATAAATTTCAGGTTTCAACCTCCACTCAAAAGTAGGGTTACGTCGTAGCTCATCTGTAAGGTTCCTTAACCACATTGCTGCTTTTTCGCTGGAAAAATGCGTGGAATTGACCATGTCGGCGGTGATCACTGCTACATAACTGTCCATCCTGAATCTCATAAGGTTAAAAACTTATAACTACCAAATGTAAGGTTAAATACTTATATTCGTAACATATAAGCTAAAAACCTTATAATTGTAAAATATAAGGTTAAAGACTTATATTTTCAGACAAGTTTTTTATTAATCGTTAAAGCAACGATTTTACGAGAACAGCCCATTCTTCCTTAAGCGTTCCCTTGTATATCTCGGCACCGGCACGTCTGTACCAATAACCCGCATTAAAGGCATCGCCTTCTACCCGGTGCAGGTAAGCATGAAGCCGATCATACTTTGGGGTGCCTTCCCTGGACTGAGCGATTTGGTGCGCTGCTTCCCAATCATTGTTGGCATCAAACCACAACGCCTTCAATAAATCAGAGATCTCATCAGGCGGAGTTGATTGTGAGAGAGACGAAGAGAATTGTTCAAAAGTCATAATCATTAACGAATCAAAATAATGTCTGACAATTTCCGAAAAATAGGAACAACATAAAAATTTCCATGGATCATTGTACGATCTCCCGAAACCCATTAAGCCCATCCGGTTTTAGTTTTTTTCATTGTATATTGTCCTGCACAAGCTCTGAAATCATCTAAAATATTACCTAATCAAAATAACAATACCCTATGTTTAAATCATTAGCACTGATAGCCTTTTCGCTGACGATCAGTATATTATGCCAGGCTCAGGGCACTTTCCCCAAAAATGGAGCCTATGATCAGCGTGCTGGCCGTTATGCGTTCACGAACGCTACAATCGTAGCAGATCCGACAACCACCCTTACCAACAGCACCTTGCTGATTGAGGACGGCGTTATTAAAGAAGCAGGCAAAGCGGTGAAAATTCCGCCCGGAACTGTGATCGTGGATTTGAAAGGCAAATACATTTACCCCTCTCTGATTGATTTGGACTCGGATTATGGTATGCCACAGGTAAAACCTGCCCAGCCTGGTGCAGGCCGCCAGACACCGCAATTGGAATCCAACAAAAAAGGGGCCTTCGGATGGAATCAGGCTATTCAATCAGAAAACGATGCCAGTAGTTTGTTTGTTCCGGAGCCGGGTAAGGCCAACGATCTTCGCAAAATAGGTTTTGGAGCGGTGTTGAGTCATTCACATGACGGCATCATAAGGGGAAGCGGTGCGCTGTTGTCGCTCACCGATGAACCCGCTAACCAGGCGATTTTAAACAGCCGGGCATCGGCGCATTATTCTTTCAGCAAAGGCAGTTCCTCGCAAACTTATCCTTCGTCCGTTATGGGCGTAGTGGCGCTGATTCGTCAGAACTATTTTGATGCGGACTGGTATGCCAAAGGCGGAAAAAGCAAAGAGACGAATCTTTCTCTCGAAGCATTTAACCAGATCAAAGGCCTGCCATCATTTTTTGAGACCAACGACAAATTCAGTTTGCTACGTGCAGACAAGATAGGTGACGAATTTGGTATCCAGTATATCATACGGGGAGGAGGCGATGAGTACCAGCGTATCAATGAAATAAAGGCGACCAAAGCGACACTTATCCTGCCACTTCGTTTTCCTGATGCATATGACGTAAGTGACCCCTGGGATGCGGAGATCGTCACGCTGGCACAGCTGAAACATTGGGAACTTGCTCCAAAAAATACAGCGGAAGTGGCTAAGGCGGAAATTCCGTTTGCCCTTACCACTGCTAATTTGAAAAACAAAACAGATTTCTGGAAAAATCTGAGACAGGCAATAGCCTATGGGCTGCCTCGTGAAAAGGCATTGTCGGCACTGACCTCCCTGCCTGCACAGTTACTAAAAGCAGAAGGGCAGATAGGAAGCATTAAACCTGGGCTGCTGGCCAACTTTTTAATCACTTCTACTGACTTATTCAGCGCTGATAATATCATTTACGAAAACTGGATTCAGGGGAAGAAATTTATAATTAACCAGCTTAATGCCCCTGATCTTCGCGGGAATTATTCCTTGACGATCAATCAGCAGGCAGCGGGGAAATTGCAGATTACGGGTTCTGCTGAAAAGCCCGATTACAAAATTGTGGTTCAGGATACCATTAAATTAACACCGAAGGTGCTACTAGCCAATGATCTTGTGACGATCACTTACCAGCCTGATAAAAAGTCGCCGGGGACCACACGCCTTACGGGATGGCGGTTGCCCACAGGGCTGGCAGGAGAAGGGGTACTTCCTGACGGAACGGTTGTAGCATGGGCTGCGGCCACTACGGAACCCTATAAAGCAGAAGCTGTAAAGGATACGGCAGTGAAGGTGCAGAAGGAAACAGGCCCCATTCTTTATCCTTTCGTGGGTTTTGGGAATGAACAACTCCCGAAAGCAGAGACCACACTCATAAAAAATGCAACGATCTGGACCAACGAAAAGGAGGGGATTCTCCAAAATACGGACGTCATCATTCAGAATGGCAAAATAGCCAAAGTGGGAAAGGGGCTCACTGCACCGTCCGGCGCTCGTACGGTGGATGCAACGGGCAAGCATCTCACAAGCGGTATCATTGATGAGCACTCGCACATTGCCTTATTCACCATCAATGAAGGTGGCCAGACAAGCTCTGCCGAAGTGCGGATGAGCGATGTAATCAATCCGGATGATGTCAACATTTACCGTCAGCTGGCGGGAGGTGTTACCGTTTCACACTTACTTCACGGATCCGCCAATTCCATCGGTGGACAGAGTGCCCTGATCAAACTGAAATGGGGTGCCAGCCAATCGGAAATGCTTATACCGGAAGTGAAAACCATCAAGTTTGCATTAGGTGAAAATGTAAAGCAATCCAATTGGGGGGATGTGGTGCGTACGCGTTTTCCACAAACGAGAATGGGTGTGGAGCAGGTATATTTTGATCACTTTATCCGTGCAAAAGAATATGCCGATAGCTGGAAAACATACAATGCAAGCAAAAAACCGACAGGGATAGCACCAAGAAAGGATATAGAACTGGATGCACTCGTGGAAATCCTTGCCAAAGAAAGGTTTATCACCTGCCATTCCTATGTGCAGTCGGAGATCAACATGCTGATGCACGTAGCTGATTCGCTAAAATTTAACATCAACACATTTACACATATTCTTGAAGGATACAAGCTCGCAGACAAGATGGCTAAGAGAAACATCGGCGGATCCACTTTCGCTGACTGGTGGGCATACAAAATGGAGGTGAAGGAAGCGATTCCTTACAACGCCGCGCTGATGTATCACGAGGGTGTAACAGTTGCTATCAATTCGGACGATGCGGAAATGGCACGCAGGCTCAACCAGGAAGCCGCCAAAACGGTGGTTTTTGGAGGTGTGCCTGAAGAAGAGGCCTGGAAAATGGTGACGCTCAACCCTGCCAAATTGCTGCACATTGATCACCGGGTGGGCAGTGTTAAACCAGGCAAGGATGCCGATCTGGTGCTTTGGAATAATTCACCGTTATCCGTTTACGCCAGACCGGAATTTACCATGATTGAAGGTGTAACCTATTTTGACAGGAAAACCGATGTGGAAAAACAGGAAAAAATGCGCGTTGAACGGGAAAGGTTGATTCAAAAGATGCTGAGTGACAAAAATGAAGGCAAGCCAACACAAAAGCCACAGGCATCGCAGCCCAGGATGTGGCATTGCGAGGATATCGTAGGAATTCATGCAGAACACGAGGAGGGTAAGTAACCGGATATTTTCTAATTGTTTTAAAATCAAATATTATGCGAGTAAATAAATATATCTCTTCCGGTTGCTTTGCGCTGATTACCACTCTATTGTTAACCACGTGTGGAGTAGCTCAGAATCCCGCACCGCCACTGGCTCAGAACAAACCGGTTCTGCTGACAGGTGCCACCATCCACGTTGGGAACGGTCAGGTAATCGCCAACGGCTCAATAGCATTTGAGAAAGGTGTTATCACACAGGTCGGCCAGGCGGGGACTGTCATGGGTAACGCAGGGACGGAGGTTATTGATCTAAAAGGAAAACATATCTTCCCGGGCATTATTTCATTAAATACCACTGTAGGGCTTCAGGAAATCGCATCGGTTCGGGCTACCCTGGATTACAACGAAGTAGGGCAGATCAACCCGCACATCCGGGCACTCGTGGCCTATAACACGGATTCAGAAGTAATTCCAACGCTCCGGAACAACGGCATATTGCTTTCACAGGCGGTGCCCCAGGGCGGGATTATTTCAGGGTCTTCTTCCTTATTCTATACAGATGGATGGAACTGGGAGGACGCGGTTCTGAAAACAGACGATGGTATCTGGATCAACTGGCCGCCCTTTCTTGCCAGCAGTTTCAATATTGAGGATTTTACAACGTCGGTAAAGCGAAACGAAAAACGTCAGGAAGTGATCGATCAGTTTCAGATGACTTTTTCAGATGCGAAGGCCTATTTGGAAAACAAAAACCCTAATCCTGTGAATTTGAGACTGGCAGCCATGAAGCCATTGTTCTTGGGTACGGCCAATCTTTATATTCGTGCCGACTATGCGAAGGATATTATCGAATCGGTAAGAATGGCCAGGGAGGCCGGCATTAAAAAGGTAGTAATCGTAGGAGGGAACGAAGCTTATAAAGTGACGGCTTTTCTCAGGGACAATCAAGTGCCGGTAGTATTAAATCCTACCCACCGCCTACCCAATGGTGCCGACGAAAATGTTTACCTGCCCTATGAGCTACCCGGATTGCTGCACAAGGCCGGGGTGAAAGTGGCGATTACCTATGCAGACCAATGGTGGCGCACCAGAAATGTCGGTTTTTTGGCGGGCACGGCGGCAGGTTTTTCGGACATTTCTCCGGAGGATGCGCTCAGGTTTGTGACGAGTAATCCGGCAGAAATACTCGGTGTGGACCACCTGGTAGGTACCATTGAGAAAGGGAAACATGCTTCATTGGTGGTTTCCTCCGGAGATATTCTTGATATGCGTGGGAATGAAATTTCGATGATTTATATCAAAGGCGGCAAGGTGACTATCGACGACAAACAAAAGCGACTATATGAAAAGTATAAAGTGAAGTATGAAAAAAAATAGTCAGCCCCCTCATGATAGTGCCGGCTAACAATGAAAAAATCCGCATCGTGAAAGGTGCGGATTTTTTTAGGTTTACGATACTAAAAAGCGGTTTTACTTGATAAGATGCAGACCGTCGTCTGCAATTTTTATGAGGCCTTGCTTGTAAAGTCCCCCGATCGCTTTTTTAAAGATTTTTTTACTGATCTGTAAACGGCTGTATATATCTTCGGGTGAACTGCTGTCGGATAGATTCAAGAAACCGTTGTCTTTTTTTAGCAGATCCAGAATCTGCTGACCCACTGGTTCTACCGTTTCAAAGCCGGTCTTTTGTAAACTGATATCCAGCTTATTTTCATCGCGGATCTTTTTTACATAACCTTTCAGGGTATCACCCACTTTGAGTTCTCTGAACACTTCGTTGCCATAGATGAGTCCGTTATGATACTGATTGACAATAGCGTTGTAGCCAAGGTCCGTCTTCCGGAATATCAGCAGATCGACCTCATCGCCCTCTTTTACCAGCAGCCGGTCGTTTTCAAGATACCGGTCTACCTTGGTGGAAGCGAGCAAGCGTGAACTTTTCTGATCAAGATAGAGAAATACCACGTGCCATTCTCCCACCTGCATGGGCGTACTTTGCTCCCGGAACGGCACAAACAGATCTTTGATCAGTCCCCAATCCATGAAGGCACCATGTTCGGTTACATCGGTTACTTCAAGGTAAGCAAATTCGTTCCTTATTATTTTAGGTGTTTCCGTAGTGGCTACCGGGCGATCTTCCGAATCCAGATAAACGAAAACCTTTATGGTGTCGTCAATCTGCATCTCGTCGGTGAGGTATTGGTTTGGTAAAAGCACTTCCTCACCTTCAACATCACTCAAAAACATGCCGACACTTGTGAGGCGTTGAATGGTCAGGTAGTTGTATTTTCCGATAAAAAGCATGTTTCTTTCATGTGGTTGGCCACAAAGGTACTATTATCGCAAGAATATTTTCATTGTAAATATTTGTGGTATCAAGCCCAAAGCATGGTGAGCAGACCCAGCACCATGATGATCTTGCACAGGTTGCTCAAATGCCGGAAGTCTTTACGGGTATCCGAAAGCATAAGTTTATACATCAACCAGAATATAGGGGCTAAAAGCAGAATAAAAAGGTAAATCAATGTGAGATTACGCAAAGTGCTGGCCATGATGAACAAGGTTACCACAAAAAGGGCTATCCAGAGATAAAGAAACGTTTTAGTTCGCCGGATTCCCCAGATAATGGGTAATGTTCTACATCCATGTGCAGCGTCACCCTTAATGTCTTCCATGTCCTTTACGATTTCCCTGATCATAGTAATAAAAAAGGAAAACACTGCGTAAATGAGCACCAAATGCCTGTTTGCAGGATAAATTACCGTAAGGATGAGCAGTGTCATTCCGGTAAGTAATGCTACAATGAGGTTTCCAATAAACGGAAGCCGCTTGTAACGTTCGGAATAGAACCAAAGCAGGGTGATGGAAAATACATTGATCAGAAATATCCAGTGGTTAACAAAAAATCCCATCACGGCACCCATTACATTCAGCACCTGATGGGCACCCATGGCCCATCTTCGTTTTAGATATCTTCCAACAACGACCCTTTCCGGCTTATTGACAATATCAATTTTAATATCAAAATAATCGTTGATGATGTAGCCGGCAGCTGCGATACACACGGTGGATAGAGAAAGAATGAACATATCCGGACTGGCCAGGATCTGTTTCCATTCCTGCCGGGGGCCAATCAGAAGTATACGGGTGAAATATTGGGTTATGACTACAATAATCAGATTGGTCATCCTTACCAGACGAACGCTACCCCTTAAAAACTCTTTCAATTTCACTCTGGGATGGGTAGACACGTTTGTCGGAATCTAAATAAGATGAAAGGTTATTCGACAAAATTATTCATTTTATGCCACTTATTTAAGTATTAAAATCTTTCTGGCTCACTTTGGGATAAAAAAAATGCATTTTGTGTTAGTCATAAAAGCCGGGCTACATTTTAGGAATATTAGCCGCTAATGATCGAACTATCACCAGAATTTAAGAAAGCGATTGATATGAAAATTGGAATTGTATGTTACCCAACCTTCGGGGGAAGTGGTGTGGTAGCTACGGAACTTGGTAAGGCGCTGGCAAAATCGGGCCACCAGATTCATTTTATTACCTACTCACAACCACAACGACTCGATTTTTTTAATGAGAATCTGTATTATCACGAAGTAAACATACCAGCGTACCCCCTGTTTCAATATGCGCCTTATGAGTCGGCTTTGTCGAGTCACATGGTACAAGTGGTGCAAAGCGCAAAACTGGATCTGCTTCATGTGCATTACGCCATCCCTCATGCGTCATCGGCCTATCTTGCCAAGCAAATTCTGGCTCAAAAGGGCATTCACATTCCCGTCATCACCACCTTGCACGGAACCGATATCACGTTGGTGGGGAAGGATGAATCGTATGAACCGGTTGTAACGTTTAGCATCAATCAGTCTGATGGCATTACGGCGGTATCGGAGTCTCTGAAACGGGATACATACAGCCATTTCAATATTACAAAAGACATAGAGGTTATTCCCAATTTCATTGATCTGGAGCGGTTCAACAGACAAAAGAAGGAGCATTTTAAGCTTGCCATTTGTCCTAACAACGAAAAGCTCATCGTACATACTTCCAACTTCCGGAAAGTGAAACGCATCGATGACGTGATCATGATTTTCCACCAGTTGCGCATGTTGCTTCCTTCCAAGCTGCTGCTCGTGGGCGATGGTCCTGATCGCGTACGTATCGAGCGATTGTGTAAAGATCTGGATATGCTGTCGGACGTGCGCTTTCTTGGGAAGTTAGATGCCATTGAAGAAGTGCTCTCTGTCGCCGATTTATTCCTGATGCCTTCCGAATCCGAGAGCTTTGGCCTTGCTGCTTTGGAGGCGTTGGCCTGTGAGGTCCCGCTGATTACCTCTAACGCTGGTGGTTTACCGGAGTTGAATATTCCCGGAGTTACAGGGTTTTTGAGCGATGTAGGTGATGTGGATGATATGGTAAAAAACGCTCATTACATTTTACAGGATGAGAACCTGCCTACATTTAAGGCAAATGCTCTTGCACGGGCAAAGGAATTTGATGTCGCCAAAATCCTGCCCCATTACGAAGCTTATTACGAGGAGGTGATTGAGAATAGTAAGGCTACGATTTGATCAGGTTCCTTTCGGTTAAGAATAGAATAACGTCCTTGCCATTGGTAAAACAATTAATCCATTCTTAGGCAGGAATCAATCATTCGTCAGGTTTTTAGTATATTCGTGTGTTATTTTTGCAAAATTCGCGTTCATTAAGAAATGAATCTATTTGATGATGCAAGGCACCCGGTGTCTGTTTGGCATCAGTGACCTTTAATAAAGAAACAGATGAAATACCTATTTAACGGCCTGATTATACTGATCATGTTGATTGCTTTTGTACCGGTTTTCAGACGGTTCGTTTTTCACTTATTGGTTGGGAGGCAGATTGTAAAGGAGCAAAAACGACAATACCAGGCGCAGCAGCAAAAAGCCAAATCGGGGATCAGGGTGGACCATATTCCTAATGATGGTAATGGAAGTAAATTTAAGGGTGGCGAGTACGTTGACTATGAAGATGTGAAGTAACTGCCACTTTGTTTATATGTGAGGCTAATACGAAAAAAAGCCGGATGTCATGCGACATCCGGCTTTTTTTCGTGTATCTATCTTAAATGATGCTTTTTACTCTGGATCTGTTTCCGTTGGTTTTCTTTTTTAACGTGATAATACCTTCAGAAAAAAGTACACAAAGAAAAAGTATTGATGCGATGAAGAATGGAAAAGTAAGGGAAATCATAAAATAAAGGAAAAGTAAAAACTAAGTATTGGTGTTCAGACGTATAAGTTACCACAAGGTCACAGACAAATACTGGATTTATAACGTTTAAACTGTCTGTTTTCGTTCACTAAATATGAAATTGATTGTTTCTATGATTTTATCGTATTCTGTATGAGGGTTTTATGGTTGTAAAATAATCTTTAATTTATCTGGTCCAAAGAGGTGAAAATGAAATTATTCTAAGAATAAAAAAAGCCTGGCAGAGGAATAGCCAGGCTTTTTTACCAATAATTGCAGAAGGTTTCAATTTCTACCGACTCAAATACAAATTCCTCTCTCCATAAATTTTCTGAAAGAAGTCGTCCTGAAGATCATCAATAAAGTAAATCGCTTCACCAGTGGACTTCATTTCAGGGCCCAGCTCTTTATTCACATTCGGAAACTTGCTGAATGAGAAGACCGGTATTTTTATAGCCCAGCCCTTTTTCACCGGTTTGAAGTCAAAGTCACTCACCTTGTTCACACCCAGCATTAGTTTGGTAGCATAATTGACGTAAGGTTCCTGATACGCCTTACAAATAAACGGAACTGTCCTTGATGCACGTGGATTGGCCTCGATCACGTAAACTATGCCATTTTTTACAGCAAATTGAACATTGATCAGTCCTTTCACATTCATCGCCAAAGCAATCTTACGTGTATGCTCCTCGATCTGCCGGATCTCATCCTCTGTCAGGTCGAATGGAGGTAGGGCTGCATGTGAGTCACCGGAGTGAATACCCGCGGGTTCTATATGCTCCATTACCCCGATGATGTAAGCATCTTCACCGTCACAGATTGCATCTGCTTCGGCTTCAAGTGCCCCTTCCAGGAAATGATCCAGAAGGATATTATTGTCTGGAATGTCGTGCAGGATTTTTACAACGTGCTGTTCCAGTTCCTTTTCGTTGATAACGATTTTCATATTTTGTCCGCCCAGCACGTAGCTCGGACGTACAAGAAGCGGGAAGCCCAGCGTACGTGATAGCTCTACTGCAGCATCTGAGGTACGTACGGTTCCAAATTGGGGGAAAGGAATGCCAAGCTCTTCAAGGAGCGAAGAGAAACGCCCGCGATCTTCTGCCCAGTCCAGTGAAAGGTAGCTGGTACCGATGATCTTGATTCCATACTTGTCCAACTTTTCAGCCATTTTCAGGGCCGTCTGTCCTCCCAGCTGAACAATCACCCCTTCGGGTTTCTCGTGTTCGATGATGTCGAATACATGCTCCCAGAAAACCGGCTCAAAGTAAAGCTTATCGGCTATGTCGGGGTCGGTTGAAACAGTTTCCGGGTTACAGTTGATCATGATGGTTTCATAACCAGCCTCTTTGGCCGCCAGTACACCATGCACACAGGAGTAATCAAACTCAATACCCTGTCCGATGCGGTTAGGGCCCGAGCCAAGAACAATTACCTTCTTTTTATCACTTACAATGGATTCGTTGTCAGGTGTTTCCTGCGAGGAGTTGAAAGTGGAGTAGTAATACGGTGTCTTTGCTTCAAATTCAGCGGCGCAGGTATCCACACATTTGTAGACACGTTTGATACCCATATCTTTCCGCTTATCGTAAACTTTACTTTCTTTGGTGCTCAGCAAGTGGGCAATCTGCCGATCGGCATATCCTTTTTGCTTTGCCGTGAGAAGCAACTCTTTCGGAAGTGATTCCAGATCAAATTTTTCTATTTCGTGTTCCAGCTCAATCAGCTCTTCAATCTGACGTAGAAACCATGCGTCGATTTTGGTAAGACTTTGGATGGTCTTAAAAGAAAGTCCTATTTTAAAAGCATCGTATATGTGGAACAACCGATCCCAGCTTGGATGTTGCAGGCTGTATTTGATCGCTTCCTGATCGCGCAGCTCGCGTCCGTCGGCGCCGAGTCCATTGCGGCGGATTTCCAGAGACTGACACGCCTTCTGTAACGCCTCCTGGAAATTGCGACCGATTCCCATGGCTTCACCGACCGACTTCATTTGCAAGCCCAGCGAACGATCAGCGCCTTTAAACTTGTCAAAGTTCCAGCGTGGCACCTTTACAATGACATAGTCTATCGATGGCTCAAAAAAGGCGGATGTGCTGCCGGTGATCGGGTTGATGAGCTCATCCAGGTTATATCCAATAGCCATTTTGGCAGCTATTTTGGCAATCGGGTAACCGGTCGCCTTGGAAGCCAGGGCAGATGACCTCGATACCCGCGGGTTAATTTCTATGGCAATGATTTGATCATCAGCAGGATTTACAGAGAATTGTACGTTGCAGCCGCCGGCAAACTTTCCAATACCGTCCATCATTTTGATAGCCAGGTCACGCATTTGCTGATAAAGTGTATCGGGCAAAGTCATGGCGGGCGCCACGGTAATACTATCGCCGGTATGCACGCCCATCGGGTCGAAATTTTCTATCGAACAAATGATGATAAAGTTGCCATTCCCATCACGCAATAGCTCAAGCTCGTACTCCTTCCAGCCCGTCACACTCTGCTCCACCAGTACCTCATGGGTAGGGGAGGCGTGCAATCCATTGGTGAGTGCTTTATCGAAATCTTCTTCTCGTTCTACAAAGCCGCCACCTGTTCCTCCAAGGGTGAATGAAGGCCGGATCACCAGCGGGAACCCAATTTCCTGGGCTATTTCCTTCCCTTCCAAAAATGATCTCGCCGTGCGTCCTTTGCAGACATTCACATTAAGCTCCAGCATTTTAAGCCTGAACTTCTCACGGTCTTCGGTTGTTTCGATCGCTTTGATGTCCACACCGATGATATCTACATCATATTTTTTCCAAATTCCAGCTTTATCACAATCAATTGCCAGGTTAAGGGCGGTTTGCCCACCCATAGTTGGCAGCACGGCGTCTATGGGCCTACCCAGCGCTTTGTGCTTTTCCAGAATTTCGACAATGTACTTTTTCTCCAGAGGAAGGAGATATACGTGATCGGCACTGATCGGGTCGGTCATAATGGTTGCCGGATTAGAGTTGATCAGGACAACTTCTATTCCTTCTTCCCTTAGTGAACGGGCAGCCTGAGAGCCGGCATAGTCGAACTCACACGCCTGACCAATGATGATTGGACCTGAACCGATAATTAGAATGGACTTGATATTCGGATTTTTGGGCACAGTAAATGGTAATTTGTAGAAATTGGGAAATAACGTTTAATAACTTTCGAAGGCACCTGAGGTGATTTCAACAGGGGGGCGTCCAAAAATTCCACAAAGTTAATTCACATATCGGAAAAAGTATGCCAAACGATTAAAAAAAGTCAAATGGTCGGGTATTAAACTTCAAATTGTGATATTTATGGTTCGGACGCTTCTTAACAAAGTTGATGATGTTCTAAACCTGCATGTATTTAATTGTATAAACCCAAACTGATGTCAGCCCAGCACAAATTTCAGGTCGATGTTGATGAAAAATTCCGAATCGGGTCGGACACCTACTTTACCAGTATACTGGATGGAAGCTCTTATGGCGTCGCTTTTGAAGACGATTTGGCGACGGGCTATTTTTATGCCTTCCGTGTGGATGTGGAAGGGGTAATCCTCGATGCCCTTCATATATATAATGTTAAAGATGTCATCTTTAAGGACGAGTTGTCCAGATTAAACGTCATGTGGACTGAAAACGGGGCGATTGCTGCCTTGTTAATCAATGATTACTGCCATGCGATATTTGACTTTGAAGAATGTCTTGGTTATTGCAGGAATGGTTTTCCCGAAAATGTAGGTGTGTGGCAGCAGCACCAGTCGAGAACACTTACCGATGGATTAATACAGTCTATTTTTAATTAAAACGGGAACAACAGTTACTGTAATGGTACGATTGAGGGGGCAGAAATATCGAAATCCCTTAATCGCAGGGGCACATTCCCTTCTGCTGCAACACGCCAGGGGGCTTGATTGCCAGGGATGTTGGGGTAATAGCCCAATCTTAGTTGTAGGGTATTGAAGGTTAAGCTCTCATTCCGAAGCCGGAATCCAAATCCGTAGCCCTGGAATACCGGACCGGACCAGATGGATCTGGGGTTGCTGTTGACCAAACCAAGATCTGCAAATACAAAATAGGCAATACGGAAACCCAGTAAACTTTTATCGGAGAAAAAAACCGTTTCTGTTCCCAGGGTGAATCGTTTTGTGCCAATCAACTGATCACTGGTGATACCCCGGATCCCCTGTTCCCGGCTGATATTCAGATAGTCTACCGGATCCCGATGAATCCCGTGGGTGTATTTGAAAGTTACAAACTGCCTGAAAAAGCTATACCGAAAAGGAATCAGATTGCTGATGTAGTTTGCCTGCCCACTCAGCACACCTTGCTGTGCCTGTCTGTTTTTGATATAACTTCCGGCATTCATCAGTAAGTACATGTATCCCAGATTGTGCGGCAGGTATTTGCCGACAGCATATCGCAATCCTGCATAACCCCGTTGTCCAAATTCTGTGTGTTCCTGACCGATTGTAAGCGCAAACAGATTTCCCACCGGAACGTCCTCGGTACGGCCAAAGCCATAAATCAAAACGTCCCGTTTGTAGTTGCGATTGGAATAACCCAGGCTAACCATGAGTGCGCTCTTGTTCCAGTAAATCTTGTTGGAGTCGGGCGTTACTACCGGACGGTCCCTAAAATCGTAGCGGTTGTATCTTACAGCAGTAACCAGGCGAGAGTTTTCACTCAGGATCGTGTTTTTGAAAGGGAACTTAAATGAACGCCCGAGCCATATGTCGTAATAATTATACTCAATTTCAAAGCTGGGCAATGGAGCATAGGTACTGTCGATGTATCTTTTGTACTGCCACAATTTAGTGTGTCCGGCTTCCGCCGATCCGGCGTATTTGGTTTCCGTCGTCAGAAACGGTCTGGAAAAGCGAAAAGACTGCTCTTTGATATCCCGTTCAAGAATAAAACTGGCCTGTCCGGTAATGAATGTTTTTCCAATATAGGGAATGGTATAAACAGTTCGAAACTGAAATTTTTGGGCGTTGTTTTTGTCCCAGCGTATCCGGGTGAGCTGAGAGTGAGTGGTTCCATTTACGTTAACATTCTCAAGCCCGATATTAAACCGGTTGAAGGAACTGAAGCCCCCAGAAAAGTTTAAAGACCATGAATCCTGGACCAATACAATGATATCGGCCTGCCAGGTGACGTCCGTTCGTGGGACTACAAGAATACGGGCATCCACAATGGTTTTGTTGATCCGTAGCAAACGTTCATTGTCCTTGAACACCTGCGCCTTTATTTCGTCGCCTTCTGTAAAGAGCAAAAATGACTTTCGGATGATGCGTTCTCTGGTGTTGGTATGCAGATTTTTGCTCAGAAAACGCTCAAACTGGTTTCCTTTTCGCGTTGTATCGTATACCGATTCCCCTAAGATATCCAGCTGACGGACGATGATCTTCCGAATGACCATTCCCTCGTAAGGTGTAAATGGGTTGGTTTCGATTTCTTTAACTTCCGTAACTTTACCCTGATTGTAAACGTCCCGAAAAAGAAGCCGGTAAACTGCCCGGGAAAGTTTGGTCTTGGACATCCGAATTTTGAGATTCGTATATCGAATGCTATCCCTGTTGATCGTGCCGTTTCTAAGACTATCGGGCCGCTGTGCCGATGCCGTAGTGACGATGAACAGAAGAATGAAAAATAATTTGTACATGAGTACGATTGGCACAAAATATTAAGTGTTATGTAAACGTACGAATGTCAAATACAATGAGATCGCCTTAAGATAATAAATGTTAATAGCTGCCAACCGCTGATCAACTATCTGTTTGCTTGCAATATAGCTTCAATAACCTTAGGCCCATCTGCTGGCGAAGGAGCGTTTTTTGCAAAAAACTTACCGTTGGGTCGTATAATAGAAAATGTTCCGGCATCCATTGGATTGAGCTTGAAGAGCAGATCCATAGTCTGATTGCTATTGAGCATCATGTGCACCCCCTGAAGCCTATGCTGATAAACATATTTTTTCCAGAGATCTTTGGATGCATCCAGTTCATCGGAGAAAGTTGAGTGCAGAAATAAAAATTCTACGTTGTCCGGTAGCTGGGCACGAAGTGTAGGGATGTAATTGAGCAAATCCCGGCTCTTTTCATCGGCCATGTTCCATTTTATCAGGTAAATGGTTTTACCTACATATTTGTTCAGAACCCCATTCAGCCAGCTGACGCCGTTGTCATTGGACGCCGAAAACCAGTATCCCGGCATGATTTCCCTGGGAGCTGTGACGATATCTTTAAAGGCAATCAGCTTATTTACTTCGGCGCTGTCTTTTACTTCCAACTTTACGAGCTCGTTGAGTGATTCACGAAACTCAGGTGTGTTTATCTGTGTCTGAAGATGGCTGTTTAATAATACAACCTGTTTTGCATTGAATTTATAGAAGTTTTTGGCAAGATAATGCGCCCTTAGAAAATCGACGGCCGTTTTTTCGAAAATCTCGCTGTAGGTTCTCACGGACCTTTCGTAATCAAAAAGCAGGTTGAGTGTCAATTCGTTTTTTGCATACATTTTGCTCAAAAAGTCCAGATCGCCTCTCGCCGCTACACCATTTTCCCTCACCTGAATTACGCGATCCCTGTCTTCCGGGGACATGTTTGAGACATTGTTGAGAATAAGGGTCGCCATCAGTTTCGCAGGCAGTGATCTCGTTTTGGCAGGATTCTGGAAATTTAATTCGTCCGCTTTTCTTTCGGCATAGGTGCTGAACCGGCTGGCCATGGTGACTCTTTGAGACGTTAACGGCGATTTTGATAGTCTGCCCAAGCTGTCCATCAAGGTGGCTAGGGGGATTTCGTTGTTGAGGGCAAATTCAAACATATTTTGAAGGTTTTCGTCATCAGCGAGGGACTTTATCCAGAAATCCATAGCGGCATCGGGTACGTTTTTGCTCAAGGTGGTGGCAAGAGCAGCCTTACGAAGGTCCGATCGGGCTCTGGTTGCTTTCAACGCGCCGGATATGTCTTTTTCCCAAAAGGTGTCATAAAATTTTGCACCCAGGGCCGGGTTGTTTTTGAACAGCAGGTTTTCGTTGTTCAGATAATCGTAATACAGATTGTTGGCCGTGGCATTTACGCCTGAGAAATAAAAGAGCCTTTTTGCAGTTTTCAGAGAATCTCCGTCAAAAGTAATTTCAACTGTTCCAGGTGAGCCAAGAAAGGTGGTAAATGCCAATCCGCTGTAATCCAGATAGATCTCTTCTTGACCGTAGATGAGCGGAAGGGAAGTTCTGAAACTGCCATCGGCTTCCAGGCCAACTTGCTTGCTTAGCTCCGATTGAGGCTGGAATATGTTGTTTCGGGAGAATGTGATCGTAGGTGCCTGGCGATACAAGCGCCCGCTCAAATTTAAAATTCTTCCTTTTATGATGAGTGAATCCGTAGCAGCGATGGAGACCGACGACAGGGTAACAGCCAGAAGTAAACAGATTATAAAGCGCATTTTGTTACATTTTGAATAGAAAACTACCACGAAAAATACTTACCCTTTCACAAGCAAGCAAATTTGTTCAAACATTTCATTCACAAATACAATGGATATATTCAATCAGAGACCTTATATCAGGAACGGTCATTGTTGGGAATATCGTTCTCGTATTTTACATGAATACCATGATAACGCTCCTGCGCCACATAATCTTTCCTTAGCGGGTGACCTTCCCAATCTTCAGGCAATAAAATTCTTCTCAGATCCGGATGATCTTTGAAATTGATTCCCAGCAGATCAAAAGCTTCCCGCTCGTGCCAATCCGCTGTCCGCCAGATGTGACTTACTGTGGGCACAGAAGGTAATGGCTGCTCATCGGTGTTTCGGGGAAACACAATTTTGAGCGTCAGATCGTGCTGATAAGGCAGGCTGGTAAGATTGTATATCAGCTCCATCGTGGCCAGTCCGGGACCATTATCAATGGCAGTAATACAGGCCAGGAAATCAAAGTAGAAGCGAGCGTCCTGGTGCAGGAACTGGCATATATCTGCAAGCAAATCTGCCGGAATTACGATAATAGGCTGCGGTCCTGTCTCAATGGAATCGATCTGAGCCTCGCCAAATTGAAGCTGTATGGCTGTTTTAATTTCGTGAAAGGTCATTTTGGGAGAAGTGAGATGTGAGAAGTGAGATGTGAGAAGTGAGATGTGACCGGGCCGCCGGGCGGATGTAAAGTGGGCGTGTTGGCCCATTTTTTTGCCGACGTTTTGCCAGTTAACTTTTGTATCTCACCGATTTAAACTTTGCTTTTTTCAAATTTTTCTTCCATTTCTAAAAACAACTCTGGTGCGAGCGGGTGTTCACCTCGAATTTTCTCCTGTAATTTCATAAAGCCGCCTATCAGTGCTTCAGGGCGGGGCGGGCATCCGGGAACATACACGTCCACGGGTATAATCCGGTCTACGCCTTTCACAACGTGGTAACCGTGGTCCCAATAAGGTCCACCACAATTAGAGCAACTGCCCATGGAAATGACATACCTGGGTTCGGGCATTTGTTCATATAAACGCCGGATCCGGTCGGCCATTTTGAAAGTGACCGTTCCCGCCACGATCATGACATCGGACTGCCGGGGGGAAGGGCGCGGAAATATGCCGAAGCGTTCCAGGTCATAGTTGGAGGCATAGGCAGCCATCATTTCAATCGCACAGCAGGCCAGTCCAAAGCCCATGGGCCATAATGACGACAGCCGTGCCCAGTTCATCAGGTCCTCTGCATTGGTGAGGATAATACCTCCATCTCCGGTCTTTATTCTTTCACTCATTGCGTTTTCTAAAGGTCATTCAGGCACTATTTTTGTATGGTGCCAGTCTTAGTTTTACAAGATACGAATGATAATAATTCAATCCGTTTAAAATTTTATCCGTGTTCTTCGTTATAAGTGCAACAGTTTAGCGTGAGCAAAAGTATACTTAAACAGGGACAATTGAATCTGTGGATAAGAATGAGACGAAAATTAAGAATTAACCGGGGCCGCTGGCGACAATTAAGAATTAAGAATTAACCGGGGTCGTAAGGGGGCAATTAAGAATGAGGATGGTGGCGAAGATGGTCAGGTGTATGGGCCAATGGAATAAGAAGTAGTTTTACCAATTTAAAGTTAAAATTCAGTACCTATGAAAAGAAATTTTTTTCCTGTCCTCATCTCGTCTGTTTTTTTTGCGGGCGCCGCATTGGCCCAGACTGATTCATCCAGTGTTAAAAACCCGGTAAAAAGGAAAGTAACTACTGGTATGGCCGTTTATGCGGAGATTGGCGTGCTGGCCAATAGTACCATGACAGATATGCGTAAGGAGCTGAAAACACAGTCGGTGGATCCATTCTCTTCTTTCATGTCATCAATAGTTCTGGCGCATCGTGCGGAGTCCAGCAAGTGGATGATGGAGCATCGGCTCATTTTATCGGGCTCCGGAAAATACGATGAAGACAAGGTGGATTTCAAAAGGGCCAATTTGTGGGGAGCTGGTATAGGGCTGACCGGTGGTCCCAAAATAGTGAATACACCCAAGCTGAATGTTTACATTCCGATCGGGGTGGATCTGATGTATTACCGTATGCTAATCAAAAGTAACCCAGCCGCAAGCCTGAACAAGCTCATTAATAATCCGGGTACTTATCAGCCTGTAAAGATCAATACCAAAACGATCAATGTGAATGCAGGACTAGGTCTGGATTACAAAACAGGCTGGTTTACCAAACATTATGATTCATTTTACCTGAGTACCCGTGTCGCATATCATTTACCGGTAGCAACGAGCGGACAGTGGCGGGGCGACAACGTACAGGTCAATGATTTAACCTCGTTTAAGCCTAATCAACTGTATGTAAGTGTTGGTATTGTAGCGTCTATGAAACACAGAGCAGGAATGTGGGGCGGGATGCGTTGAGTGCAGGATGAATAGCTTGTGTAAGAGCCCTTGGTTTACGGACTGAGGGCTTTTTTTTGTTCTTTCTCTTTTTGTAAGAGATTTCGAACCTGATTTTCTAATATGGCTATATACGTGTCTGTATCAGAGGGAGTTAGTTTATGGGCTTCGGGTTGATCCATAGCAACACTTGCCTTATTTTCATGGCTACGAACCAGTTCATCTACGGTAGTGCCAAATATCTCCGCGAATTTTATTAACTGGGATATGGTGGGTTCTCTTTTTCCTCTTTCAATATCGGAGTAGTTGGGTTGCGACATCTCGCAAAGAATAGCCATGTAGGCCTGAGTATATCTTTTCTCCTCGCGTTTGTTAAGTAGATTGCTGCCAATAATTTTCGCAAATGGGGAAATTACTTTCATATGATATGACAATAGTGTGCCGATGAAGATGCTGCAAAATCTTACAATTTTTACTTAAAAACAAAAGGATTCGGGAGTAATAAGTTAAGCTTATTACTTTATCGGTATTACTTATGATTTTATAAGTATTTTGTTTGGCGAGAAAAGGGGTTGTGGGGCACATTTGCAGCACACTTCGAGGTTAGGCACAAAGCACAACGGGAGGGTGGAACAAACTGAATTTTTAATCATGAAAAACATTTATCAGTCAATGCCGATCCTGGGCATTGCACTTTCGTGCACTATTTTCTTTGGGTGCGATAAACCCCTTGGCTCCGAAGATTCCGATGTGGCATCTGTCAGTAAAGCAATGGAAAAGATTGAAACAGCTTATTATGAGGGGGGCGACAAGGTTGAAAGCGTCGAGAACTATGATAAGGCTGAAACAGGTTCCAGTTTCAATACTATTGCGAAGTCTATGAAATTATCGGAGGAGCAGTACATCAAATTCAACAGCAGATATAAATCTGCTCGAGATATCTCAGGTGGATATGATGTGGGAGTTATTCCAACTAATCAAGGATGTCCGTTGAATTCAGAATTGGTAAAAATATATTTGGACAACGATGATGGAAATAGTAAGACTAGTGAATCAGGCAGTTGGAATAGTTCGTGGCAGGTGTTGGGCAATGCCAAAAACACACATATGTATTTTTGCAAAGCGGACGGCAGGTTATTTAGTAATTCTGGAGGGACGTTTTCAGTTTTAAAATTAGGATGGAACAAGCCGGATAATGTACAGAGTCTAACCAATCTTTTCATTGATTGCGAAGATACAGGTGGGCAGTCGAAGTTTGAGCCAGGATTCAGTGATGGTGCGCCCAACTATTTCTCAAATCAAAATCTTATGTCTTATTGGTATGTATTCAACAACTACAACAGCACAAATGCGTTTCCTGATCTGGGAATGCAGTACGGTGTTTTAGGTACACCTGCCAACGAAATCTCCTCGTCGATTTTCTATACCGATGATGAGGATAACGCAAATGGCAACTGGATACAATCAACTGAGGTTGTGGGTGGAGGTAGTACCGGTACGGGCTCTCAGATTGGTGCTGTGGGAATGTACTTCGAAATGGGGCAGTCGGCAGCACCGTATTTTTTCGGGGCGCAATTTATGGGGAATTGGGGTGGATATAGTGCTCAGGGCACAAAGTTCAGGCTGGCACGAGTCAAATAGGTAAGTGTCAGGGAAGCCGGATTAACCTAATCCGGCCTTCTCTAATCCTGCTCCATGTGTGTCAATGTATAGAATAATTTAAAATTTCAGTAAGAGAAATATACCTTTTATGATAAAATTATTACTTTGGGTTTTTGCTGTTACTTGTTTTTCCTGTTCCATTAAAAACGGATCGGAACAGGAGGTGTTGGCCACCTTTGATGGAGATCCAATAGTATTTCATGACGTTGACGCCCTAATTCAACCTGAATTATACGAGTCGTTATTCAATACCTACTATGCACGCAAGTTGATGGCCGAAGATTTGATTAAAGAAAAGTTACTTTTGAATGAGGCTAATAAGCAGAAAATTTCCAAGGACTCCCTGGTGCAGCAAATTATTGTAGGTTCCTCAATATCTTTATCGCAATATGTCATACAGAATAATTTGGATCAAGGCATTCCAGATAGTGCCTTCCCTGGACGATTAATTCCGACTGACGATGCTGAAGGAAAAAAGAAACTGAGCAAACTTTACCGAGAATTCTGTGTGGAGAGATTTGTGACTCTTGAAAAGGGCAAGCACAAAATTCAAGTTTTCCTTAAACCTCCATTGACTCCCAAAATTGATTTGTCTGAGATCCAGTTTCATAAGTTAAATTCGGTTAATAGTAACAATGTGATCTGGGTATTTTCAGACTTTAACTGCGCTCGCTGCAAGGCATTTTTTTCAACACTTGTCTCTTTGAAGAGTAGATTTGGGAATTCAATCGAATTCAGGTACACTTCCCTAACAGATTTTCCAACTGAATCCACGCAATTGGCAGAGTTTGCCGGAGTCAATGGTAAATTCTGGGAAGCTTGTTCGGCCATTTTTCGGAACGGAGATTTACGCAACTCTGACGTTCCAAGAATTCTTGAAACCCTTCAACTGGACTCAGAGAACTTCATGTGCTACGTAGCCAACCAGCAGAATGGCGAAATACATAAAAAGAACTACGAGAAACTACTTGCTCTTAATAGATTCCAGGTTACGCCTACCATTGTAATAAACGATAGAATATATTACGGTGACCTTTCGTTTTCTCGACTATCAGAGTATATAAAGAACAGCATAAATGAAGCTCATTAACGAATATTTTTCTGGACTGTTGGTTTTCTTCACATCACCCATAATGTATGGGTGTATTTCTGAGGTGAGTTTGGTGTTACCTCACAATAATAGGAAGGTGGTTATTGAAGGATTGCTTACAGATGAAGTCTATGATAAAGCTTTCCAAGAGAGCCACCTTCGCGAATCGGAAGGGAATTATGTGAGATTGAGCTATTCAGATCCTGTTAATTTTGATGACCCTTTGGCTATATATCCCGGTACCTCAAATTATACTAGGGACCAGTCAAGTCCCATAAGGAACGCTTTGGTTTGGATCTCCGACGACCTTGGGCAAATAGATACACTGGTAGCAGATTCGGCTCAAAATGAGCCATTTATAGGATATTACACCCCTCGGAAACTGATATGCGGCGCCGGGCGAACCTACATTTTGAATGTTCGTATTGAAAATGATCTTTACTGGGCAACGGCTTACATGCCTAAGGTTCCGATTATCGACTCTGTTACTTCGGTATATGTAAAAAAGCCCATTGAGAAATTTTCTGGTTATTTGCCTGTGATATACTTTCGAGATAATCCATCTACGGTTGATTACTTTATGCCCAAAGTGGTGGTTGTCCCTTCCTACACCGATGCTGAAACACCTTCGTTTCCTCACTTTAACAGCGGGATTGGAGGAAGGATTTGGAATTACAATACGTTAAGTGATACTTTTTTGCCCGAATATGTTAGCGGTTTGACCCTTAAATTAGGGACAACCTCCTCTTCCTATTTTACTTCATCACTGGAGCTGGGACAAACTTATGACGCATGTTTGTTTTCATTAACCAAAGAGGCTTTCGATTATTATTCAACTTTAATCGGTCAGTTTGAAAGTGATGGCGGAGCATATAAGCCAACGCCTGCATCTGCCCCCACAAACATCAAAGGAGGAGCTTTAGGGTTTTTTAATGCTTCGTCAGCGTCAGTTAAGCGATTTAAAGTGGAATGAAATTTAGATACCAGTTTACCAACATTCGTCATCAATTGCATCATTTACAGTTCTGTCATTATAATTGAAGGATCATCAACAAATGCTTCATGCCTAAATTTCCTGCGTTAATCTTGTTTTTACTCCTTTTGGGTTTCAAAGGATGGTCGCAAACCTTTACTATCACAGGTGTGGTTCAGGATAGTGCATCTGCTGAAAGCCTTCCCCGTGCGTCTTTGCAAGTTGAGGGTACTCGTTATGTTACCCAGGCGAATGCGTATGGTCAATTTTCAATGCGTTTGCCGAAAGGAGATTATTCGCTTGCGATTTCTTTCGTTGGTTACAATACCCAAACTGTTTCGATACACATAAATTCAAACAGAAACATCGTGCTGTTGCTTTCGCCGTCAGTAATGAAACTGGATGAGGTTGAGGTGCGGGCCGCCTCAGTTGTATCCGACTTAGTTCCGGGCCGTCACAAGTTGAGTATGGAACAGATATTGAAGCAGCCTGCTTTTGCCGGAGAGGCGGACGTGTTAAAATCGCTTCAGTTTTTACCCGGGGTGAAGTCACCTAGTGAGGCCACTACGAATATTGCTGTCCGAGGTGGCTCTTATGACCAGACTTTAATTCTTCTGGATGGCGCTCCGGTTTATAATTCAGCACATGCACTGGGTTTCTTTTCTACTTTTAATGCCGACGCGGTTAAAGATGTAGAGCTTTACAAAGGACTGATGCCGGTCCGGTACGGCAACCGGCTATCTTCAGTTGTGGATATACGCATGCGGGAAGGAAATGTGAATAAATACCAGGCCAAGCTCGGCGTTGGCCTCATCGCAAGCAGGCTGACAATTGAAGGACCTATTCAAAAAGGCGTGAGTTCTTTTATTGTTTCAGGCCGGTACAGTTATGCCGGCAATGTACTTAATGGCCTAGGCAAAGTTGCTCAGGCTGTTGGCTTGTATGCAGCTAATGATTTCGTAGGAGGTAACAAGGTGAACTTTTATGATTTTAATGCGAAAATGAATTTTAAGGATAAATCAGGCCGAAACCGTTTATATGTCTCGGGATACAGCGGTCATGATAAGTTCAATTATTACATTCTGCAGGCGGCTACCCTCATGGATTGGGGTAACCAGACAGGTTCTTTTCAATGGAATAGGTTTGTAAACGATCGGTTATCGATGGTAACAAGTGGCACATATAGCCACTATGGTTACCATTATCAGGTCGTTAACGACAGCAGGAGGTTCGATTGGAATGCGGGTCAGCATGAAGTTAATCTTAAAACGGAATTCGACTACGCGGTTTCACCGGCATACTCAATTAATTTTGGAGCACACCTGATGCGAAATAATAATCAGCCTGGACGTATTGAACCGCTTAGTGAGACGGCGGTTGTAAAGCCGTACCGCCTTGATACGAAGCGCTCGGTGATCCAGGCTGTTTTTATCGAAAATCTCTATAATCCAACAAGATTTTTAAAGATCTCGGCGGGTTTCCGGCAAAGTTTTTTTGCCTTAATGGGGCCAGTCACAGCATATGAATATTTATCCACGGATAGGCTTGTTGTAAGTGATTCAACGGTTTATGGTAAACTGCAATTTGCGAAGACTTATTCGGCCCTTGAACCCAGGGTGGGCTTGACATTGCTTTTGTCAGAAAAGAGTTCGTTTAAGGCCAGTTGGAACAGGACGGTGCAGTATACCCATTTGCTTACCAATTCATCTGTTGGATTACCCACGGATATTTGGGTGCCGTCCAGTAATAACACCAAACCGCAAAATGCTAGACAGGCTACATTGGGATTTTATCAGTCAACCACCAACAATCGTTACAGTTTTACCTTGGAGGGCTACTATAAAAAAATGAAGAACGTGATCGATTTTGTTGATAACGCCGATCTTTTTGTGAACAAAAACATTGAGACACAAATACTCACCGGTACAGGACTAGCTTATGGATTGGAGTCAATGATCGCCAAACAAGCCGGACGATTCAAATACCAGATCAGTTATACCTGGTCAAAAACTTCCAGAAAAATTGCCGGAATTAATAACGATAACCCATATCCAACCAGAGACGACCGTCGACACGCTTTGGCGATCACCAGTTTGTGCACCTTTCCCAAAAAAAGAACAGAATTTTCCGCCAACTTTGTTATGAACAGCGGGGCGCCGATCACAATGCCTACCAATACTTTTTACTATCAGGGAGCGCTGTTTTATGAGTACGATGGCAGGAATCAATACAGGCTTCCAATTTATCATCGTCTGGATATATCACTAATTGTTCACAAGAAACCGAAGGGGAGCAGGGAGGGGTCATGGATATTCAGTATCCACAACGTGTATGATCGGAAAAATGTATTTTCTGCTGTTAGTCGGACTGAGGATTGGGCCAACTTTCAGTTATATAGTGTGGTAGGTCTTGCCCCCTTCGGAATTGTGCCTTCCATCACCTACAACCTTGCATTTAAGTAAAGAAAACCATTACTTCCCATACCGCTCATTCACCTTCCGATACAAATCCGCAGGCACATGTGATTTTACTTCCGGTATCTGTGGAGCGGGCCTTACCCAGTCCAGGTACCCTTTGGCCCAGGCGTAAGCAAGTCCCAAAATGAGGATGCCAACAAAAACGGTCATTTCCGCGAAGGCAAACCACCCCCATTGGCCATTGGTTTGTTCCATCAGTTCTTCACTGCCAAATACGATAGACCAGGGAAATAAAAATAAAAGCTCTACTTCGAACAAAACGAAAATAAGTGCAACTACATAGAAACGTACGTTGAACTGGATGTTGGCATTGCCCAGCGGATCTTCCCCGGATTCGTACGTGGTGAGTTTTTCTTCGTTGGGCCGATGTGGCCGGAGAAAACGGGCAATGGTAAGCATGAGCCCCATCAGGCCCAGTCCAGCGATGACAAAAAGTAAAATGTATCCAAAATCGGTGAGCATAGCCTCAAAGCATGTTTTTGCAAAGCTAAGAAAATTTGAGGCAGGGCGGCTGGTAGTTATTAATAAAAGAAAACCGGAGAAGTGCCCGGTTTCTGGATTACATAACGCTTAGTAAAATAGTTCGGATACTGAGCCCAATAACGAGTACACCCACAATGAGCATTAATGGTTTTCGTTTGATTTTTCCTACGATAAGCGCTCCAAAAGGCGCAGCAATAACACCCCCCACGATAAGTCCCAAAACAACCTGCCAGCTGTTGACACCGTGAAAAATAAGGAAAGTGACGCCACTGGCAAAGGTAATCGCAAACTCAGCTGCGTTAACCGAGCCAATGGTGTAACGCGGGTCACGGCCTTGCCCAAGAAGAGTGGAAGTCACAATAGGCCCCCAGCCGCCACCGCCAATGGAGTCGAGAAAGCCACCTGATGCAGCCAGTAGTCCTATGTTCTTGGTTTTATTCTTGATCAAATTCTTTTGAATTGCCTTTCTGATAATAATGATACCGAGCACCAGCATGTAAAAAGCAATAAACGGCTTGATGAAATCACCATCAATAACATCAGAAAGTAGATAGGCACCAGTGATAGCACCCAGCACTCCCGGAATAAGCAGGCTTTTAAAGAGTTTTTTGTTGATATTTTTAAACCGGAAATGCGAAATGGCTGATGCGCCGGTTGTGAACATTTCGGCCACGTGTACGCTGGCGCTGCTTACTGCGGGGGTCACACCAAGGCTAAGCAAAAAGGATGTACAGGTTACTCCGTATGCCATGCCAAGGGCGCCATCTACCAGCTGCGCACCAAGTCCTACCAGCAGATAAAGGGCAAAGTCGCTCGTTAGGAAGGTTTGAACGGTATCTTCGGAAACAGAAAGCGTACCGTTAAAAGTCAAAAAGCCAATAGCTGTGATTACTGAAACGGCAGCAATAAGGTACCAGGCAGAGGGCAGTTTGAGAGCGAGTACTTTGGCAAGCATTATTTATTGGTTTTGATAGCTTCGGAAACGAATCTACAAAACTACTAAAACTATTTAATCTACCAAAGTTATAGAGTAATTTAAGGTGTTGGACAATTAAATGAGACCTGATATTTATAGTAGCGATAAAGTCATTACCCGCTGTTAGGGTAAATACAGCGAGTGAACTCAACCAATTTAGCTAAATTCATTGAGTTAACTCAATGAATTAACGAATATCTGTTATTTATCCTCCTTCATCCAATAACTCCGCCCTGCAAAATGATTTTTATTCAGCAGTTGAGAAGCCATTAAACTTCTTACACCGCTCCGGCAATAAAAAACCACCGTTTTATCAGCCGGCATGGTGGTCAGCTTCCCGGGCAGATCGGGTAACGGGATGTTGACACCACCGATGAAATCTTCTTCAAACTCATATTCTTCCCTTACATCCACCAAAAAGATGTGATCAGGATCGGACTCTATACGTTTCTCAAAATCAGAAAATAATAGCTGTTGGGGATCAGCATCCTGATGCTGTTTTTGTGGCAGAATGTGCCCGGCGTGGTTTAAGCTGGAATCAAAATTTCTGCTGAAACGGAAAATATTGGTTTGGTTCGTTAACGTATTTATAATCAATAATTGACCCGACAGTATTTCCCCTATTTCGCAAATTACTTTGATAGCCTCGTTGGCCATGTAGCTGCCTATAATGCCGGGCAAAATTCCCATGACCCCAGCCACTTCGCAATTATCACCTTCTTCTGCATCCGGAAAAAGGCAACGATAAGTGGGGCCTCCCCTGTAATTGAATACCGAAACCTGACCTTCAAAACGTAGTATTGAACCGAAAATCAGCGGTTTGTTCAAGGCAACGCAATGGTCATTGGCAATGTAGCGGGTAGGGAAATTGTCGGATCCGTCGATAACCAGATCAAAACCGGAGATCATTTCGGATGCATTGTTTTCATCCAACCTGACCGGAAATGGTATCAGGTTTACCAATGGGTTCATCGCGGATAACTTACTGACAGCGGTGACTGCTTTTTGCTGACCCACATCTGCGTTCGAATACAGGATCTGTCGATGCAGATTGGTTAGGTCCACCGTATCATCATCGACAATGCCGATCGTACCTACACCCGCGGCCGTCAAATACTGCAGCACCGGGCAACCCAGGCCGCCGGCACCAATGACGAGCACTTTCGATGCCTTAAGCTTTTCCTGCCCTGCCAGCCCCATTTCGGGAAGGGTTATCTGTCGTATGTATCGTTTTCGTTCCTGTGATTCCATTTGTTTAGCTGTGAGCTTTTAGCTAATATCCATTAGCTTTTAACACGGACATTCTTTCATTCAATATTCAACATTGCATTACCTTATCCCAATCTTTCCAAACTGGTTCATAACCTCTGCTCTGAATCACCCTGACAATTTCCTTGGGGCATCTTTCATCTGAGATTTCAAATTGTTCCAATGATTCCAGCTCAACCGCATATCCGCCGGGGTTGGTTTTGGAGCCTGCGCTCATTGATGTAATTCCCAATGACACACAATGATTCCTGAATTTTTCAGATTCCCTTGTCGACAACGAAATGTCCAGCTCTTCATTAAACAAGCGATAGGCACAAATGAGTTGCACAAGTTCCCGGTCGGTCATCTCAACTTTTGGTTCCAGTCCTCCTGAAAATGGACGAAGTCTTGGAAACGACAAACTGTAACGAGTCTGCCAATAGCTTTTCTCAAGATAATTGAGATGTAAGGCCGTGAAAAAGCTGTCGGTACGCCAGTCTTCCAATCCAATCAAAACGCCAAGTCCCATTTTATGAATGCCAGCCCGACCCAATCTGTCAGGGGTTTCCAGGCGGTAATTAAAGTTAGATTTTTTTCCTTTGGGATGATGCTTTTTATAGTCTTCTTGATGATATGTTTCCTGGTAAATCAAAACGGACGTGAGTCCAAGCGGAATTAATTGAGAATATTCATCGGTTTCCATCGGCTGTACTTCCATGGAAATCTGAGCAAAATAAGGGCGTATCAGTCTCAACACCTTTTTGAAATAATCGACATGCACTGTTTGATTTGCCTCACCCGTGACGAGCAATACATGCTCGTAGCCCAAACTTTTTATTACAGCCACTTCCTGCAGTATTTCAGTTTCGCTCAGCGTCTTTCTTCGAACCTTATTATCCAGGCTGAATCCGCAATAGGTACAAATATTGGTGCACTCATTGGAAAGATACAACGGAATGTAGAGCTGAATGATTTTCCCGAAACGTTTTTGTGTCAGCTTCTGGCTTAACTGCGCCATGGGTTCCAGGTAATTGGCAGCAGCAGGCGAAATGAGTGCTTTGAAATCTTCCAAATTTCTTTTGGTCGTGTTCAGAGCGTATTCCACATCCGCTTTTGTTTTTGCATAAATGCTCTCCCTAACCTCGTTCCAGCTGTATGATTCGAAAACACTCTTAAAACTAGTCATCTAAAAAGTCGGTTAAAGGACTGCTTGCTACAGCAAAATGTCCCTGTTTTGCAAGTCGTGCCATATATGCCATCCTTCCAGCCTCCACAGCCATTCTGAAGGCAATTGCCATCTGACGAGGATCGCCGGAAACCGCAATTGCAGTGTTGACCAGCACGGCATCGGCACCGATTTCCATCGCTTTGGCAGCATCGGAAGGCGCGCCGATACCGGCATCCACAATCACAGGAACCTTGCTTTGCTCAATGATGATTTCAAGGAAATCAATGGTTTTCAACCCTTTGTTACTTCCGATTGGAGAGCCCAGAGGCATGACTGCCGATGCCCCTGCGTTTTCAAGACGCTTGCATAAAACCGGGTCGGCGTGGATGTAGGGCAACACGACAAATCCGAGTTTGGCGAGTTCCTCTGTGGCAAGCAGTGTCTCAATGGGGTCGGGCATCAGGTACTTGGGATCAGGATGGATTTCCAGTTTAAGCCAGTTTGTTTCCAGAGCTTCCCTGGCCATTTGCGCTGCAAAAACAGCTTCTCTGGCCGTCCGTACCCCAGATGTGTTAGGCAACAGATTGATCTTTGGGTGTTTGAGATGTAACAGAATATCGTCTTCGGTACTGTTCATATCCACCCTACGTAACGCTACCGTCACCAGTTCCGAGCCGGAGGCGATCAAAGCCTCTTCCATAATCCGGGATGAACTGAACTTTCCGGTGCCTGTAAACAATCTGGATGAAAATTCTTTATCAGCGATCTTTAACATAAAATTTTGTTGATTTGAGAAACCAGCTTTGTTGGATTTTCTGAATGAATGATTGCGCTGGAAAGGGCTACACCATGAATACCGTTTTTTATGATTTCAGGAATATCCAGGATAGTGATACCGCCAATTGCAATGATAGGAATGGTCAAATGCCGTTCTGTTAATGAATTGACAATTTGTCTGTAGCCCTCGATTCCAATAATCGGACTTAAATTTTCTTTTGTGGATGTGAATCGAAAAGGACCCAAGCCGATGTAATCTGCGCCATCCTCGATTCGATCCAAAACGTGCTGGAGTGTATTTGCTGTTCCTCCAATAACCACCTCCCGGCCGACGATTTTCCTCGCTTCCTGAATCGACATATCGCGGAGTCCCAGGTGTAGTCCGAAGGCCTCAACTTCCTTCGCAATCGCCGGAAAGTCATTGATGATCAGTTTTGCCTGGTAACAGCTACAAAGTACTTTTGCTTTTACGGCTGCTTTTAAGACATCGGCGAATGGTTGATTTTTTATGCGAAGTTGTATCCAGCGATAGCCAGCGTCCAAAGCAAGTTGAATACTTTCAAGATGGCTGAGCCCGTTGGTTTGGTTTGATATGAATTGTAGTTTATCGATCATTTTTGTTTGTTGTCGGTCCCAGGGTAGAGTAACCCTGGGGTAAGAGATATAGCCCTTTCAGGGCATAGCTAATTGCAATATTTTTGAACCCTGAAAGGGTTCAATTCCAATAGCCCCGTGTTTCAGCCCGTGGGCTATAGATTATTCCCAACAGGACAACCCTGAAAGGGTTGAATTCAACGATCAGCCAAAGCAGCCAAGGTTCTAAAAATCTCCAAAGCCCTTGAAGGATTCCGCCACAAGGCTCCCAAAACTGCCGCGCCGTCAAAGTTCATTTTTCTCACATTTTGTATATTCAAAACATCAATCCCTCCAAGAGCAATCACTGGTATTCTTTTAGATTTCTCTGCCATGAAAAAATCTTTGGCCACCGCGCTTTTATACCCGGATTTTGAAATACTGTCAAACACAGGTCCGAAAAAGGTATAGCTGAAGACGGTAGAAATGTTCTTCAATTCGACCAAATCATGGATGGATGTGCTTAGTACGAATCTATTTTCACGTAACTTTTCCTGTTGCGCGTCAGAGGTTATCCTTCTTTCATTTTCCGTAAAATGAAGTCTCCTGACCCCAAATTCAGCAGTCAGTTCATGGTGCTGGTGCAGGGCGATTCTATCGAGAAAAGCTGGCTCAATCTCAGATAGTAACCCTGCAAAATCATCCCGTGTACTTCCGGGTTTTCTGATGTGCATACATTCCAATCCCTCTCTCAAAAGACTGTTAATCATTGCGGCCTCCACAGGGATGAATTCTGGACTGGATATGGCTATCAGCTTCATTACAAATATAGTTCGCTTCCTTTACTGGCAAATTCTCTTGCTTTTTCCGGCATACCTTATTGCAACGCGAAAACGGCTTATCCTCCCTGCGTAGGTTTGATCAGGGTAACTTTATCCTGTGGCAAAATGATGTGCTTTATCCAGCCTGATTTTGGCACCACAGTATCGTTGATGGCCACGGCTATTCCCTTCGCAGGATTTGTAAACAGTGAAGCCAGTAGATCTTCAACTGAAGAATGTTCAGGGATTTCTGCGATTTTGTGATTAACGGTAATTTCCATTCTGAATAACGTTTTTATAGATAAAAACTTCAGGAATGGACCTCGCGAAAGATACATTAAGATACAACAATAGTATCTCTTACTTTTCCCTATCGGCAGTACTAGCTGCATCAGGTTCAAAGGGTATTATCTCAGTCCGCATACGGGACACCCCTAAAGTTTTAGCAAAGCTATTGCAAAAATGCGGAAATGGAAAGCAAATGCGGTATAAATGATCTCCCAGCCATATGAATAATTTGAGTTTTGCTAATTTGGGCTAACTTTGAAAATATTAGCATCACCAACTTTATCGATGATCGTTTTGTAATGGATCTTATTATTAGAAATGCCACTCCCAAAGACCTTCCTGTTATTCTGGAAATTATAAATCAGGCCATTCTTACCACGACGGCTATTTATGATTATGAAACGCGAACCATTGAGGAGCAAACCGCATGGTTTGAGAAAATGATTGAAGATGGAATGCCGGTAATCGTTGCCGAACGGGAGAAAAGGGTGATCGGATATGGGTCATACAATATTTTCAAACCTAAAATTGGCTATCGGTTTAGTGTGGAGCATTCCATTTATCTGGATGAAAAGTCGCGTGGGCTGGGCGTAGGAGGAAGGTTGTTGAAAAGCCTTATCCAACGCGCAAGCGAATCGGGATTACATACGATGATAGGGGTAATCGATGCTGCCAACCGAGGGAGCATCGAGTTTCACAAAAAATATGGATTTATAGAAAAAGGCTACCTGCGGGAGGTCGGATATAAGTTCGATCAGTGGTTGGATGTTGTTTTTATGCAGTTGATTTTAAATGAGGAACATTAGCAAGGATAATGGCGGCAGGTACTGGTTACTTGATTCATAGCAAATCACTTACTGCTCTTTCAATTCACCTACAAGCTTTGTTAATGTAGCCTTTGCGTCACCAAACAGCATGAGACAGTTTGGGTATCCAAACAGTTCATTTTCAATTCCGGCATATCCTGCTGCCATAGACCGCTTGCTAACAATAACGGTTCTTGCCTTGTCCACATTCAAAATGGGCATTTCGTATATCGGACTTGCAGGGTTTGTTCTGGCAGCTGGGTTTACAACGTCATTGGCACCTACAACCAGCACCACGTCGGTATTTGCAAAATCATCATTGATCAATTCCATTTCAATGAGCTTGTCGTAGGGGACATTTGATTCTGCGAGCAAAACATTCATGTGACCGGGCATCCGACCGGCAACAGGATGTATTGCAAAACGCACATTGATTCCCCTTGCTTCCAAAATATCCATCATTTCGCGAACAATATGTTGTGCCTGAGCAACAGCCATCCCATAGCCAGGCACAATCAGAACACTCGAGGCGGAATCAAAAATCATGGCAGCTTCTTCCACACCAACCTCCTTAATTACCATGTCGCCGGCATTGCCAGCTCCTGCTGTCCCACCGGAGGTAGCGCCAAAGCCACCTAGCAATACGCTGATGAGGGATCGGTTCATGGCTTTGCACATGATCTGGGTGAGGATAATTCCGGAAGCGCCTACCAGTGCTCCTGTCACAATGAGCACGCTATTGTTTAACACAAAGCCCGTTGTACAGGCGGCCATGCCGGAATAGGAATTGAGTAAAGAGATTACCACCGGCATATCTGCGCCACCAATCGGGATTACAACCAGAATTCCCAAAATCAGGGAAATTGAAATCATGATCATCATGGCATAAATGGATCCGGTACTGACTGCTACCAAAATGCCACAAATCATTGCAATTAAAAGTAAAAAAAGATTGACCAGATGCTGTCCCTTAAAGACAATTGCATTGCCATTGATTTTGCCACTCAGCTTTCCATAGGCCGTAAGAGATCCACTGAAGGTGATCCCACCAATCAATACACTTAATAAAATGCTGACGATAGTCACTATGTCTGTACTCAGTTCCGGTTGTTCAACCGCTCTGGTCCAGTAATCGGAAGTAGCGACGAGTAAGGAAGCTATTCCACCAAAACCATTAAAAATTGCCACCATTTCAGGCATTTGCGTCATTTCAACTCTTCTTGCCCAGATGAGTCCTATGGCGCTACCAATAAGCAAGCAGCTGAAAATTTCGATCGGGTTAAGTAATTTTGATTGAACCAGCGTTGCGAGTACGGCCAGCAACATGGCAATTGCGGATATGGTATTTCCTTGTCGTGCTTCCTGCGTCTTATTGAGTTTTTTTATCCCGACAATAAAGAGAATTGTGGCTGTAAGGTAGGCTAGTTGTATAAAAATATTCATAAAAGTAATTGAGAGAAGTGATGAAAATGTGATCAGTAGCTCACTTTTTCTTTTTGAACATTTGTAACATCCGGTCTGTCACTGCGTAACCACCTACGACATTAATGGTTGCGAAGATCAGTGCGGCCATGCCCAGATATTTACTCCACACACCTTCCTGGATACAGAGGATGGCACCCACAATGGTAATTCCAGAAATGGCATTCGAGCCCGACATCAGCGGAGTATGAAGGGTAGGGGGGACTTTGGCGATCAGTTCGAACCCACAATAACTTGCCAGAACCAAAATATAAAGCAGAAAGATAAAATTTTCGATTGACATGATTTTCTCAAATTTAAATTGGACTTGGGTTTGCAGGATTGAAAACCCAGCGGAGCCTACGAATTCGTTTTAGCCAAAATCTCTTTGGTGAACGCATTTACCAATTCACCCTGATAAGTTATCAGGCTTCCCTTGGTAATCTCTTCTTCTATTTCCCACTTAAAGCCGGCAGACGTAGCCAAATGTAAAAGCAATGTTGAAATATTTTTCGCGTAAAGCTCGCTGGCATTCACAGGGAGTAAAGATGGTAAATTGGGTTCGCCGATGATGGTTATACCGTGAGCAATAATTGTTTTTCCAAATACGCTCAGTGCACAATTTCCACCCGATTCAACGGCCATGTCCACAATTACTGACCCGGGTTTCATGGATCTGACCATTTCTTCGGTGATGAGTACTGGGGCTTTTTTGCCAATCACCAATGCTGTGGTGATTGCTATATCAGCTTCCTTTATCCTGTTTTTGATCAGTTCCTGCTGCTTCTGCAGGTATTCAGCAGAAACCTCCCGGGCGTAGCCACCTTCCACTTTCACACCTTCAGCTCCCTCTACCTGAAGGAACCTTCCTCCCAATGACTCCACTTGCTCCTTGGTTTCGGGTCGGACGTCTGTTGCTTCAACCACCGCGCCCAGTCTCTTAGCTGTGGCAATGGCTTGCAATCCGGCTACTCCGGCTCCAAATACCAGTACCCGCGAAGGTGTGATGGTTCCGGCGGCGGTCATCATCAAGGGGAATATTTTACCAAGCGCATTTGCACCGAGTAGTACCGCTTTGTAACCTGCCAGATTTGCCTGCGAACTAAGAGCATCCATTTTCTGGGCCCTTGATATCCTTGGTACGGCGTCCATGGCAAATGAGGCAATACCTTTCTCGTTCAATGCATCTATGACGGTCGGGATTGTGTAGGCATACAGGTAGGAGATCAGTACGGAGCCTCTTTTCATAAACTGCACTTCCTCTACTGTGGGCGCATTTACCTTCACAATGACATCAGCTTCACGCAGTGCCTGAGCGGTTCCAAAGGCAATGGTGGCTCCTGCTTCTTCGTATGTCTCATCCGAAAAATAGGATCCATCGCCGGCACCCGACTCGATAATACATACAAAGCCTGCTTTAACAAGCGATTTGACCGCCGAAGGTGAGAGGGCAACTCTCTTTTCAAAGGATTTGGTCTCTTTGGAAACAGTAATTTTCAAAGTCTGGTAGATCAGAGTGAAATTATGTCAGATTGACTTTTCTTAACAAGACGAATAAGATGGAATTTACTCCTTACACTGAGCCAAATTTTTATCAGCCCAAATCGTACAATCACCGCTCAACCCCAATTAATGTATGTTGCAGGCAGCCCCATTCCCAAAAATTGTCCTAATCAGGTTGTAATTGGAATGAGGATATCTAACCGTAATGTAAGGTTTGATATCCTCCTCATATATTCGAAATTTTCACTAAGTGCGAATGTACTTTGAAAAGCTCTTCAAGTATTATTTTGATCAGTTCTTGATCACTTTAAAAGTTTGCTTTTTGCCGTTTGCATCAATCTGGAGAATGTAAATTCCTATTGGGAAATTCCGGATATCCATACTTTCTTCGGCCATTCTGGACTTTTTTTGTATCAGTTCGGAGCCTTTGTTATCATAAAGTTTGATATTTTTTTCTCCGGGTTCTTTAAAGATAATTTTAAGGGTCTCCTGGGCGGGATTGGGGGCAACCGTTGCATGTATGACAGTGGGCTCAACTCCGGTTACTAATTCTACGCGTACAGTCGAGGGGGTACCTATGGTTCCCACCCCACAATTGTTCCTGACACTGAATAATTTATAATACTGGTTTGGAGAAGCCTGTGAAAGCTCAAGTTTTTCAATCGGATTGGATGTATATCTGCTAAACCTGGAACCATCCGGGCCGTATTCAAAGGTCCATGGAGCTCCGCCTTCCAGCAATACAACGATGCGTGGGTTACTGTTTTCCTGGTAAGTTACCAAGTCTGATTCGAAGCGGGCTTTGGCTTTTTGGCTCGCGGTAATTGGATATTCATAGGCACCGCTACCCGTGTTGGGATCTGATGCTATGATGCGCACCCGGTAAAATTTCCCGGAGACCAGATCGGTTGGCAGAACGGCCCTGATAGGCGAAGTGTTTCCTATGGTTGTGATAGACCTGAAGTTACGGCCAGTAGTGTCCGATATCTGAACCGTCATTTGGTTTCCAGAAGAAAAATTGCCTTTTGCCAGGTAAGAGATGGTAACTGTATCACCGGTACAAAGTGCGTATTGAGCTACATTGGCCAGGCTTGTAACTGTTACGGTTCTTTCTGTAACAGGATTCACTTCAACTATTGCCGCTCCACTTTTTGTCCCCTCGCCACAACTGTTTGTTAGAGAGGATAGTGTATAAGTTGTTGTTTGTTTTGGCGCAACGGTAATATAAGTAGTGTACCCAATCTGTCCCCAAAAAGATCCTTTGGTTCCGTCGGATAAAGTATATTGAATTTCACCATTGCTTGATTTGTTGGATTTTATCGTCAGCCTGGTATTTTCTCCGCTATTAATGATCGTATTGCCACTCAGGGTTGCATCCGGTTTGGTGGTTATGCTGGTGCCGAGACTGTACTTTTGCAGGTATTTTCTAGCAGTCACCTGAATATTGTAAGTGTTGCCTTTCATCACAGCAGGCAGTTTCAGTATCCTGTTTCCTGATGTGGCTTTTGTAGAATCCAGAACGGTTGTTGTATTGTTACCCGAATCATAAAGTTCAAAACGAATATAATCGTCGGATAAATCGACGTCTCCGCCCAGGTTGTAGCTCACAGAAATGCTGCCGCCTTCACAAATACTGTAAGTGTCCGAGCTTGCGGTTAATCTGGGTTTCACTAAAACCTTCACAGAGCCCGAAGCTGTGCCGTAGCCACAGGCATTCGATACCGATTTGATGGAATACTCACCGCCTTTCTGCACATATATGTTTCTGGTTGACTTTTCATTGTAGTTAATGATTCTTGAACCATCCTCGAATATTACGGTTGATGGCATGTTGGATCCGCCGTCTGTAACAGAGATGTCCATATATATACTGTTGCCGAAATCTACCGTGGAGCTTGATTGTGGGTTGATGGTCAGAGTTGCCGTAGGAACGGCGCCAATTCTGATATTTTGGTCGGGTGATATAGCTCCATCTGAAGAAACTATCCTCATTACATAGTTTCCTGGCGTTACGGAACTGGGTATGGTGGTGTTGATTATTCTGCCGGTTTCTCCGCTAGCTAGGGTGGTAAAGGTAGTTGCGTCTGACTTACGAATCTGCAATGAAAACGAAGCATTGGTGCTAAATCCGTCCGTAATGCCAAAAGGAACACCAACCGGTCCTCCTACACAGTAATTGGTATTATAATAGTTAGCATCCGCAATCTGTATGTTATATGGTACCCAACTGATAAATGTTTTCGCGCCAGAGAGGAAGGTTCCACACTGGTTATTCACCGATTTAATGACGTATTCAATAGTTTTTCCCAACGAGGGAAGAATGGGTATCGAGGGCGATGAATCGTAGCTGGAAGGGGTATAGGTTTTTTCAACGCCATTTTCTGTATAGGTAACCGACGATGCAGGGCCACTATTTGATGTCTGAACCTGTAGGTGATAAGTATTGTTAGAATTGGCCAGATATTTGGCTGGTGTTTCCTGTTTTCCCTCCGGATAAAGGTATATCTGAGTGATCGGCAGTTGAATCCTTATTGATTTTTGCTCGCTAAACACCACAGGATTAGTAGATGCTACGCGGATTGATCCATTGGTGCTACCGTATTGGGCTGCAGGAAGTTTGATTTTGTATTTTCCGCCTTGCTTTGCTGTTGAAAGTGTCTGGTAGGTGCTGGAATTGGAATATCCTTGAATGGCAAAAACGTTTTCAGGATTGAATTTCCCCACAGTACCAAATGTAATTTCCAGACTGTCCGTATCACATACAGCCGGCTTTATCGGATCCATGTATATTCCTGGCGATTCCGTGGGAACAAGCGTATAAGTAGCAGAGGCGGGGTTTGAATTTTTGAAGCATGCGTTACTGATAGACTTTATTTTGAATTCCTGGCTTTCTTTTAGATAAAACTCGGGGTTGAACCAATCATATTCCGCTTGGCTGGTAGTTCCATCCATGTTTTCGATCACATAAGGGCTTCCTCCATAAAGGGTTGCTCCAACCTGAACCCTACCCGGGAGCTCATAGCTATATTTATTATAAGCTGAAAACGATAGGTTTGGGGTGGTTTGTACTACTATATAGTAGGATGATTGGGACTCCAGAGAGGGATTGGTTGTAATGATTTTATAATTAAATCCTTGGTATCCCTGTGGTCGGTTTGGTACCTCGAACTCCAGAAACTCTCCTGATCTCGCCGCAGGGAAACGGAAGCTTTCCCCGCCATAATCCATTTGTATGGTAAATTGGGTAGCGTCTGTCAAGGCAGCACTGGATCTGAATTTAATTCTGCCTTTTGTACCCGCACAGATAATCTGGCGTTTTTGATCGTCTTCGATGCGTATACCCGGCCGTATTGAGATATCAACAGTTTGTCCATTGGTGAACTCTTGTTTTCCACAACCTGATTCCAACGATTTTATGGAATACGATGTCTTTTCATACGGACGCACGCTAATACTTGTAGTCCCGTAATAGGAAAGGGTCTGCTTGGCTCCATTGCTTAGCTCGACCGTAAACGGCGGGAGCCCGGTGACCGCTATCTGAAGGCTTACATAATCACTAATATTCACCAACTGGCTGGCCGAAGTGAATACAGCAGTCGGTTGTGGTGCAACCCTGAGTTGAACCGCAGAAGGTGAGCCAACAATGGAGGGGTTCTCCGTGATTATCTGAGCCGTAAAGTCTTGTGTATAAGTCAATACGAATGTTGGAGGGAATTTTGCTACGAGAAAATTACCCGCCAATTGAGCAGGAACTTCGGCTGACGCCTGTTTTCCATAGGTGTTGCCCTGAATAAATCTTATTTTATATTTGGTTTGGGCAGTGAAGGGAGCTCCCTGAGTGGAAAACGCTAATTTAACTTCACCATTTTCGCAGACTGTCTGTGGCGTAATGATCGTTGTGGATAGGGAAGTTGAATTGACAACTGATTTTACACTTCCAGAGACTTGCATGGCACCGCAGCCATTTTCTGCGTGGGCGATGGTAAGGATACCAGATTTGGTGACCGGATAAGTTTGGTTCTGAGAAAATACACCATTATAGCTCGAGAAATTAAGTTTAGTGCTGTCACTTAAAGTTACCCGAGTATCACTATTGCTTTCGCCTTTAAGTAGCAGGGTGATATTGTCGTATATATTTACTGTGTCACTGATCGCCAGAGAACTTAAAGTTGCACTCCCTTTAACAAAGGCGTTGATGGAATTACCCATCCAGGCACTTTCCACAGCTGGTGACGAAGCGATAACCTTTAATCGGATCCAAGGATACTTCGCAAATAAACCCGCATTGTTTAGTGTGAACTCCAGGTTTCCATTGTTGAGAACCGCCGGAACCGTGGCAATTACCGCATTGTCGTATTCATATTTTATCTGGATTGAAAACCTGTTGTCGGTGTTGAACTGCCCCTGGATTGTGACTGGCAGCTTGTAAAGTGCATCCACACAGACACTTGTATTGTAACCATAAGAATTAATCGCAATCGAAGGGCTTTGGGCATATGCCAGGTTGATGAGCAACAGCATTGCAGCTATCGCGACGTAGAATTTATGCATGTGAGGGTAGATTATTAATTGAACCAAAAATAGAAAACGTTTTTGGTTTTACCGAGTAAATGAGGTTGTTTGTAGTTTATTTTGGGTTACAAACTTTTTTATCTTCACTACCGCCACTTGGAGGTTGAAGTGGATTCTAGGAGCTATACTCTTTACTGAATGGGCTTCCTGCTATTACTACTTATGGAAACAGATAATAGGATACGTTTCAAGTAGTTGATTATTAATAATGTTAATGGATTTAGGTCTCTTATGGTTTATAGCTTACACCTTGGAAGCCAAAGAGCTGGGACATTATGAATTTTCGCAATCCGGATTTTCATGAAAAGTGCCTTTTCATGGGGGCTTTTTTGTTTGGGTACGCATGCTAACACATGCGAATCGCAGTTGAACCGCTACGCTTGGCTTCTGCGGTTCACCCACCATCCAAAAGCGGCTGCGGTAAAAAACATAATGATGCTATAGATAGCAGGTGGCACCGACATTACAGAATTATTGAGAACCGTCAGTGCGATAAAAATGGCCAGGGTGCCATTGTGAATCCCGATTTCCATACCGATCGCAATGGCTTGCTTCTTATCAATATGGAACAATTTTGGAACAAAATATCCACCGAGCAAACTTACGATGTTGAATAAAAAAGCTGCCAGGCCAATTTGAGCGAAGTATTGACCTAAGATCACCCGGTCCTTCAAAACGGTAGCAATGATGACCAGAAGAAGTAATATGGCAGAAGCTATTTTAACCGGCTTTTCCATTCTGGCCGAAATACCAGGTTTGAATCTTTTGATTAACATTCCGATCGAGACAGGGATTAACACAATGGCAAATACCGAAATGATCTTACCAAAAGGCATGGGAATGGCAAGGGCTTCTCCCATGAAGTAATCCATCGAAAGCCCCACTATAAATGGCAATGAAAACAAGGTCAGCACGCTATTGATGGCCGTTAGCGTAATGTTCAACGCGACATCGCCATTGGATAAATGGCTGTATAAGTTAGCCGTAGGCCCACCAGGTGAGGCGGAAAGCAACATAAGTCCGACGGCAAGTTCCGGGGAGAGTTGGAGTAGCTTGGCCACCACCAGTGCCGCCAGAGGTAACAGAAGCATCTGGCAGATCAATCCAATCAGCACGGCTTTGGGGTATTTGATCACCCGGGTGAAATCCGCAATAGTAAGCGACAGCCCGAGCCCCAGCATAATCACGCCCAACGCAAGTGGTAGTACGACAGTAGACAACATACTTTCTTGCATGGCAATGGAGGGTTTAATTAGGTCAGGAAAATAAGTCCGTATTGTACAAGTTATACTTGAAATGGCAATAAAAATACTATTGGCTGATCAAGAGATTTCTCGTCTTGCAAAAGGTGAAGAGAAACTCTTGATGTATCTCTTAGTGCGCCCGGCCTGTTTCCACGTAAGTCTCTTCATCGCCGGTAGGTTTTCCCTGCCACCAGGATGCGAGAATGGATCCCGTAATGTTCATGAGTGGTCCAAAAATAGCCGGTGCGAGTCCTACCGTAGCCATTTTGCCCATCTCCTTGGCGATACCCGATGCCAAACCGCCGTTTTGCATACCCACTTCAATCGCAATCGTCCGGCAATCCCGTTCACTCATTTTGAACAGTCTTCCCGACCAGTAGCCAAGTGTATATCCCGAAAGGTTATGGATCAGGACAAGCAGGAGCAGGGTAGGGCCAATGGTGAGCAGGCTGTCGCGTCCGGCGGCGGTGATAATGACGATGATGAATGCAATGCCTGCCATGGAAACAATAGGCATGGCATTATCCAGCCACTGGGCTTTACCGCTAAACAGTTTATTAAATACAAGTCCGGCTCCTATAGGGATGATCACCATTTTAACGATGTCCCACATCATATGCAGGGTATCAATTTGCACAAATGCGCCGGCAAGCCAGCTCATGAGAAGTGGCGTTACAATGGGGGCGAGCATGGTTGAAATGGCCGTGATCGTAATTGAAAGCGCCAGATTGGCTTTGGCCAGATAGGAGATTACATTCGATGCCATGCCGTTGGGAGAACATCCGATCAGGATTATGCCAGCTGCAATTTCAGGGGGAAATCCACTCACACTGGCCAGTGAGTAACCGATCGTCGGCATGATAATAAAATGACTGACCACACCAATAAATACACCTTTAGGCATTTTCACCACACCCACAAAATCACCGAAGCTCATGGATGTACCCATACCAAACATGATAATCTGGATCAGGGGGGTAATCAGCGTTGCCAGCTTGAACCCGTCAATCGTTTGGAAATACTGAGGGTAGTACAAGGCTGTGGTGACCGCGGCAAAGATCACCGTTGTATATGTAAATCCTTTCAGCTTCTCGTAACCCCGGAAGGCAATGGCCATGCATAGAAAAAAGCCAATGAAAAATGGACCTGCAAGTGGGAGATTTCCGGAGAATGCCAGGTACATTGCAATGACTAAAAGCACTACCGCAACACCACTGAGCAGCTTGTAAATATTCATATTTGGGAAAGTTTTCTTATATTTTTAATTCTGAACAGGCAGTTTAAATTCCTGAACCTAATGTGCCTGGCTTTGCCGTTCAAACCAGACGTTACATCACCAGGTTCTTTTTTTCATGTACTCATCCAGTTCCGAACGCTTCATCGGAATCTCATTTGGGTTTTTATCAAGCCATTTGAGGAAATCACTCTTAAGCTGATCTGACCATTGACTATCGATCTGCCCGGGCGTGTATTTGCCCTCTTTCAGCATCTGAATGCCAAACTTGTCACGGATACCTATAAACTCTGCCGTTACGATGACTTTTTCGGCGAGGTGAGCAGGAATAAAAATAACTCCCTCTCGCTTGGCCAGCACCAGGTCACCGGGTAATACGATGGCTTTGCCAATTCGTATAGGCGTATTCAACCCCGACAGAAACACATCTTTGAGATAAGAAGGGTCCCAGTCTCTTACAAATGCGTTGAATCCATCAATTTTTGAAAGGCCTTCAAGATCACGGGAGGATGCATCGAAAATGACGCCATTTCCGGATTTGGCAAAAATAGAATTGCCCAGATTGTCTCCCATGAGTGTTCCCTGTGCAATTTTACCAAAACCATCTGCTACGTAAACATCTCCTTTGGAGAGCTGGTCAATAGGCCAGGAATTGGTATTTCCTATGCGTCCTTGTTTTTTACCACGGTCTTTGATTTGCTTTTCTACATCCGGACGCGAGGGCATAAACTGTGCCGTGAGCGCGCGACCTGCAACCGTCACATCCTGGTGAATCATTTTCCAGTTGCCCTCGAACTGGCAGTTGTATCCCTCGTTTTGCAATACGACCCAGGCTTCTTCAATGGCTATGTCTTTGACGCGGCGAACGAGGTCATCGGAAACTTTAGGACGTCCATCCGGGAAACGTTCCCCTTTCCATTCAGAGGTAAGGAAAACGAGTTCGTCTTTGGATATGGTTTGTGCCTGGCCGGTCAGGGAGCAACCGATAAGAAGCGCAGAAATGCTTTTTAAAACTTGAAATTTCATGCAAAAAATGGTTTTTTGTTATGCCAATAAATTAACTTTTAGGGAATCCTCATACAGCCGTGGTCCTGATCTCCTTATAAGGCCTTGTGGGCCAAAATATCCTTGCGAACACGCGTTCTTATTTCGATTTAATCCGGTTCGGCATGCTGTATCAGGTGGATTCGCAGTAAGCCTATTAGGTCGTAGTCACTGCATCAGCCAATAAATAACGATTGATTTGCCGCTTTGCCCTCTCAAAGGTAGCAGGTAAATTTATCTTTTGGACACGACCAGCGGCGTGGTAAGTCCGTTGAGATCATACACGACTTTTCCGGCCCTGATGGTAACTTCCGCTTCCAGTTTTTGCTTACCCTGGATTTTGGTACCTGTGTAATCCCAGAAGCCAAAGGTTCCGGTATCATTCAACTGAAATTTGCCATCTGCAAGCCGGAGAATACTCACGTCTGCATGAGCTCCTACGGACAGATTGCCGAGTTTTTCCCTGTGAATGACCTGTGCGGGAGTCCAGGTACTTGCTTTTATAACACTCTGAAGATCCATGCCCATGGCCAGGAATTTGGACATCACGTTCAGCATATCTTTCATGGCATTATTCATGCTTCCAGTGTGTATATCGGTACTGATGGTGTTTGGGTAAAAGCCGGATTTCACCGCTGGAATGGCTTGCGAAAATGCAAAGCTGATTCCGCCGTAGCCCACATCGAAAATGATGCCTTTTTTACGCGCTTCCAGTACGAAGGGTTTGATTTTGCCTGTGGCTACATCCAGAATGGTTTCCCGGCTGGAAAGCTGTCCAAAACAGTGGGTGAAAATATCCCCCGGACGAAGATGTTTCATGAAAAGTTCTTCAATGGGTAACACAGGTTTGCTACCTCCAAAATCGATCATGACCGGAATATTAGCCAATTTTCCAGCTTCTACCGCCCGATCCGTTGGCGTCCAGTTGTATCCGTTGTAATGTGCCAGTTTAATTCCAACAATATATTCCGGATTTTCCATGGCGACCTTAGCGGTAGCCGCGGCATCCATATCTTCAACATTTTGTTCATAGGTACCCCCGCGCATGCCTTCACCTACGATATTCAGAAATGAAAGTACCCGGGTTTTTGAGATATCTATGGTCTGTTTTTTGAAATCCGGGAATGACTTCCAGCCTGCACAGCCCGCATCAACCACGGTTGTCACGCCGGTTCGAAATGTAAAACCGTCGGGAGCGAGTGCATTGGGACCGTTGCTGTAAGTTTGATCCATTTTGGTTCCGTAAAAATTATGGGAATGGATGTCGATCAGACCAGGCGTTACATACAGCCCTTTGGCATCCACTACCTGGATTCCTTCTTTTGGATCAATGTTTTTGGCGATTTGCATCACCGTATCGCCTTTAAGGGCAATATCCATTACGGCGTTAATATTATTTCTGGGGTCAATTACATGGCCACCTTTAATCACAATGGCGTATTTCTGTGCATGGACTGCCAGGAAGCAGCTGAGCAAAACGATTGTAAAATGTATTTTTTTCATCCAAACGGGTTTAGGTTGTTTATTTTGAAAAGCGAGAAAAATCATTTCGAATAACTTCGGTACGCAAAGGTCGGTTAACTATGGGAGTAGTGTTGTGTGATAATGGTGTGTATAAATGTTATGTATCGCAAAAATAAAATATCACTGACCGACATAGAAGGTCAGGTTCAGTGATATTTACTATGATTAAGAATAGGTAAAGTAGTGAAATTCTGTTGCAGGTTTTTGCTCTCATACTCCGTCATTGGCATTGCCAATGACGGAGTATGAGAGCCAGTTTTTTATTTATTTATCCCACCATACAATGCTCGACAGCGTATTGGTGCCTCCCTGCCGGGTACGCGCTTCATAAAAATTAACCTGATTGTAATATTCCTCGGAATCAGGTATCACAAAACGGGTTGGGATTTTTCCTCCCGTAAGGTTTCCGGGATAGTTTGTAGGCGTCAGTTTGGGATAGCCTGTGCGCCTCCAGTTGGAGAAAATCTCATATTCATCTTCAAGCAATAATGCCACCCATTTCTGAGTTTGTATTTGCTCCATTTGTTCTTCAACAGTGCCAGCAGTTTTGTAGGGATTTGCTGCCAGATAGGCACTGATTTTAGCCTCTGAGATAACCCCGGCTGCACCAAAATGCGACCATTGTTTGAGTCCGGACCTTACCGCACTCGCGTATTCAGCCGCAGCGGTAGTTCCCGAATACCAGCCTCTTACAGCGGCTTCTGCAAGAAGGAGGTGCGTTTCTGCGGTGGTGAATACCAGAAGCGGAGCACTATATTTCAATATTGTAGCCGGGTTTGGCTCAGAGTAGGAGTCAAAGTTGGCCGGGCGGGAATTAAAGGCAGCGTTGGGCATTCCGGTCTGTAGTGCTGTGGCGGTGTCGGCGACGTAAGGTGAAGTGCTGGAGGCTTTCGTCCAAACTATTGATATCACATTCAGCCTCGGATCTTTGGTTGTTTTCAAATGATCAATCAGGGTTTTGGCAAATTTGCCACCTTCCACATTATCATCACCCGGTGTCACATAGTCTGTGCTCATTAAACCGCTTGCGATGAAATTACGATTGGATGTAACCGAGCCGTCCACGTAGGCGATAGTAGCAATATCATTATCGTCAATCATTACACCGCCGGCTATTGCTTTTTCGACCCATGTTTTGGCTGTGGCCGCGTCAACCTGGGTTAATCTCATTCCCAGTCGCAGCATCAACGAGTAGCCGAATTTTTTCCACTTGGCAATATCACCCGCATAGAGCAGATCCGAACTACCAAAGGTTGGCTTAGAGGCATCAAAAGCCTTTAAAGATTCGTCCAGCTCTTTCAGCATATCGGCATAGATGGCGGACTGCAGATCGTATTTGGGCGAATAATTTTTATCGGATAAACCCTTTCCTGCATCGGTATAGGGTATATCCCCATATAAATCAGTCAGACGATGGTAGAGGTATGCCTTCCAGATGCGGGCAGCAGACAGCTTATTCACATCTGCAGGAAGTTTTGAAACTGCGTCGATTACCTGTCGTATGTCAATAACGGCACCGGCTGTGGCAGGATCCCCTCCATACAAAGCCCAGCTTCCTGTGGAGTATCCAAAGTTAAAGTATTTGTCGCCCGCGCCTGGTACTTCCTTGTAAGTTGCAAAATGCTGCATAGCCCCGCCGATGGTAAGATAGGCGGCGCCGGTGAAATTGTTGCTTACGGTTACCAATTGCGCTCTTGTAAATAGAAACCCCGGAACAGCTTCGGTAGAGGCATTCGGGTTGACGTTCATTTCTTTGAAGCCGTTGTCACAGGAGCTAAAAAGCAGGGCTATAGGAGCCAGAAATATGAGTTTAAAAAGCTTTTTCATCTTCATCAACAATTTAATGATTAAAATTTAACCGTCAGGTTCACGCCAAGGCTTCTGGTCCTTGGTACACCAAAAGCTTCCAGCCCTTGTGCATTTCCATTGGTATAGCTCGATTCCGGATCAAAGTAATTGTTGCGTTTGTCCTTGTACAATAGGGCCAGGTTACGTGCCACGAGGGACAGAGAGGCTGCCTGAAGCTTCAGTGCTTTAAATTTATCAACAGGCAGATTGTAACTTAGAATCACCTGGCGGAGCTTTACAAAATCATTGTTGAATGTAAACATGCTGGTGTAATTTTTGTCATTATCATAGTAGGTGTCAACATCTACTTTTTGCCAGGTTTTGGTAAATGGCGCTCCTTCGGGAGTCACTCCTGTCACGGTCACACCTGTTTCTCTTCCGGGAAGCGTTTCTTTGGGCAGGCCAAAGCGATAGGCATACTGATACATATTCGAGTATACGACGCTACCAAATTTCCCATCGATCAGGATGTTTAGTGAGAAGTTTTTATACCGGAAATTATTGGTCACACCCATCGTGACAGGAGGGATACCATTACCCAGTTTTTCAAGATTCCCTCTTACCGCATAGCCGCTAGCGGTGTTGAATATGACCTGGCCGTTTGCGTCGGTTTTTTTCTTGAAACCCCATACTTCCCCGTATGTGCCGTCTTTTACATTCCTGATCGTTCCTCCTCCCACACCGTCACCAACCGTTAAACTGGGAAGACCATCGGCTAGTTTAACAATCCTGCTTTTATTATAGGCATAGTTGTAGCTGATATCCCAACTGAAATTGGCTTTTTTCAACGGCGTGGCGGTAATCAGTAATTCAACACCTTTGTTGCTGAGCTCACCCACATTCAGCAAGGCCGATGTATAGCCGGATGAGGCCGCTATGCTGCTTTGTACGATGTCGTTTGTCGTTTTTCTGTTGTAAAGCGTCACATCGAGTCCAAGTCTACTGTTCAGAAATCGGGCCTCAATACCTCCTTCATAAGTTGTAGAGGTAAGCGGGCGTAAGTCGGGATTGGGAACCAGCGACGAGCTCAGTTGCTGAACAGGCTTGCCGTTGTGTCCTCCCTGGGCCATACTATAGCTCTGGTAAATCTGGTATGCAGCTACATTCGCACCCCCTACCTGGGCCCATGAGCCGCGCAACTTAGCAAAGTTGATCACCGAGGGGAGTTCAATCGCTTCGGAAAGGATCAGTGTTCCGCCAATGGCCGGATAGAAAATGCTGTTGCTGGCAGTGTTCAACACGGAGAACCAGTCCTGACGACCAGACATCGTAATGTAAGCCAGGCCTTTGTAACCCAAATCCACCGATCCAAACAAAGAGTTGATACCGCTTTTGGAATAAGTAGGGGTGGTAACCGAAGTGGCCAGGTTGGTGAAACTGTAAAAGTATGGAATGGTAAATTCCGTCCCGTCGAAAGCGGTCTGGTCGTAAATGCTGCGCTGCATGTTGCCTCCCAGCAATGCGGAGAAACTAAGATCTTCGAAGAAATTGGTGTTGTAATTCAGCGTCAGCATGCCATTTGTCTCGGATGACGCAATTTTTTTCGAAGCATAGGTGCCCAATGGCTGATAAGCATTGTTGGTCGGGACGATCGCTTCATAGGAAAAATTATAATAGTCCTGACTGACACTCCCCTTGACAAACAGGTTGTCGAGAATATCATATCGAATATTCGCTTGTCCTAAAAACCTGTTTTTACGGTCATCGTTTTTGAATTTGTTGATAACGAAATAGGGGTTTGGTGCTGCCGGAACCGGATTCCACTCAACTTCCTTACCCGTTTCAGGATCGTATCCGGGAGCTAGGCTTCTGATATCAACCGTGTTGGCCACCAGGTAGGTAGCCCAGTGCGGGTTGTAATCTGCATAACCCACTTTTGGACGATTGTGGCCATTTTCGATGTTGTACTGGACAACAGTTTCTATGCTTAATTTTTTACCCAGGAGTGCATTTACGTTCAAATTGGCAATTCTCCTGTTGAACGTCGAATTTTCTACGATGCTGTTTGAACTGGTATTGTTGAGCCCAAAGCGGAAGTTGATCGCTTCATTTCCTCCTGTAAATGAAATCGAATTGATGTAGTTGGTGCCTGTTCGATAGAAGTTTTTGAGGTTATCTTTCTGTGGAGAATAGGCACGCATTTGTCCGTCAAACTGAATGACCTGAGACCCATCCATACGTGCGCCGTACGACAACCGTCCTGAGCTTTTAGCCTGTGTTTGGGTTGTTGGCTTGACCCCGTCAACCCCCTGGCCAAATTCATATTGCCAGTCGGGTACAATCGAGAGGTTTTCAGTGGTGAAGTTACTGTTTACTTCCACACCAATTCCCTTTTGAGACTTTCCTTTTTTCGTTGTAATCAATATGACCCCGTTTGATGCGCGTGCGCCGTAGAGTGCCGCCGCTGGTCCACCCTTCAATACGCTGATCGACTCAATGTCATCCGGATTTATCCCTCCAATTCCATCTCCACGGTCGGTGTTATTGCCATTACCGTCCGAAGCGTTTCCGCCCCCGGGTGTACTATTGTCCATGGGCATCCCGTTGATCACGTACAATGGCTGATTATTTCCACTGAGCGAACCATTTCCGCGAATAATGATCCGGCTCGATCCGCCTGGGCCTGTTGCCATACCGGTGGCGTTTACGCCTGCAATTTTCCCGGTCAGCGCGTTGGCAACGTTATTTTCACGGGCCTGTGTAAACTCACTTCCTTTTACTTCCGTCACTGCATAGGAAAGCGCTTTCTTCTCCCTGGAAATACCGAGAGCCGTCACTACTACTTCGTTAAGGGCTTTTGCCTCTGGAAACAATTTTACAGAAATGTCCGATTTATTGCCAACTGTAATTTCCTGAGACGTATAGCCAACAAAACTGAAAATGAGGATGGTATTTTCAATTCCTTCGTCGGGCAGGTCCAATTTGTACTTGCCTTCTGCATCGGAAGATGTTCCGCGCTGTGAGCCTTTGATAAGAACACTTACACCAGGCAACCCTGTACCCGTTTCGTCCGTAATCGTACCTGAAACATTGCGCTTGGGCGCGATAACAATTGTAGATAGTTTGCTATCCGGAGCCATGGGCTCTTCCCGTTTCAATATGATCCGATCCTGCACAACTTCGTAGGTCACTCGGGAGGGTGACAATATTTTGTTGAGAACCGTTGAAAGCAGCTCCCCCTGAAACTTGAAGTTGTATCTTTGCGTAGCGTTGAAAATCTGAGGGTTATACATGAATTTAACCTTTGTCACATTTTCAATTTTGTCCAAAACCTGCTCAATTTCGGTATTTGATACACGCAGTGTCACCTTTTGTTCCAGCACTCGTTGCCCGCGTAAATCGTGCGCCTGTAGAATGGTGCCAAAGGTAATCGTCAGAATAGCTTGATACAGCGTAATTCGCATGATTTTCTGTAAAGCATGATGGAATTGTATTCGTTTTAACATAATTTTGTTCAATTGTCGGTTAAATTTCGGCATCAGATTCTCTTCTAATCCGCTTTGCGGACAGTGTAGGACATACATGTTGGAGAGCTTCTCGAGGCGGTGATGTAGCAGCATCACCGCTTCTCATTTTTTTTTGACAGATAAATCGGTAATCGTTTATTTCATAGGCACTTATAATTGTTACTGGTGATCATATTGGTTCAAATAGCTTATTCGATCAAATCCTCCAGGCGCTCATTCGTCAACATCCTTTGCTGCTGATGATAATACTGGCATCCATCTGTTCATATTCTGCTCCGATCGTTTTGCAAATGAGGCTCAGCTTTTCAAACAAGGGCTCATCCGAGAGTGAGGCTGTCAAATAGCAGTTTTTCATCAACTCTGCATCAAAAACAATCTTTACGCCATACGACTTTTCCAAAGTCTCGAAAACCTCTTTGATGGGTGTTCCCTTGAAAATGAATGACTGGCTTTGAATAGGGAGCTCGAGCAGCTTTGGATCGTTGACCAGGCTTCGGGTCAATCGAAGTTCTTTTGTAGCAAACGTGATCTGTTGATTGGGGGTCAGGATCATTCCTTCAAGCTTGTTGTCGATCTGATTCTTTGCTACAGTTTCTTCTGTAATAGGGAAAACGGAAACACGCCCTGTTTTTACCACTACCTTAATATCCCTTTCATTTTCATAGGCACTTATTTTAAAACTTGTTCCTAATACTTTGGTTGCGAGCATGTTGGCGTAAACGTAGAAGGGTTTCTCCTTGTTTTTTGCTACTTCAAAGAAGGCCTCGCCGGATAGGAATACCTCTCTTTTTGATCCACTAAAATGGGAAGGGTATGTGATTTTACTATTCGGCTGAAGCAGAATACTGCTTCCGTCTTCAAGTGTGATTAGTTTGGGATAAGCAGTCTGATTAACATTTGCGATCAACGGCTCCTTGATTTCCTTAAGTATGGTACGGTACGCGATGGAGCTTTTCTGTATGGGACTCCTAATTGCAAACCACCAGCCAAGGCTAATCAGGAGCAGGATGGATGCAGCTATGGAATACCAGTATTTTAATGGAATTATCCTTATCGCCTCATTTCTGCCCGAATTTTGCCCGATGGAGTGCGATAACCGATAAATTTCCGTGGCTATTTCTTCTTCCGTGATCTGATCAAATGAGGCTTTGGCCAGCAACAAAATGTTACGGGCTTTCTGAACAGTCTCTGATTGGTCAGGATTGTGTTCAGTCCATTCGTTCCAGAACGCACTGGCTTCTGTATCGTTGTACAGCGTCCAACGGCGAAATGATTCGTCAGTTGCGAGTTCCTCTGGCAAAAGGTTGCGGTAAGCAGGCATCGTAGTTCAGATAATCGTATGGCTTAATTATCTTAAGGATGCATGAAGCTTTTGCCAATACCCTTTTTTGGAAAATTATTTTTTGATAAATGTGAGAAGTGAGATGTGAGAAGTGACCGGGCGGCCGGGGCGGACGTGACGGGGCCGCCGTGGGGAAGTGAGAAGTGACCGTGCCGCCAGGCTGTGCGGATGTAAGAAGTGAAATGTGTGATTTTTTAGTCGTTGAAGACGTTCAAAATCAGTAAGAGCAGTCCGATAAGCGCAACCCGTGTTTTAAGGGTAGAAAGTGCTTTGAAAAGAAGGTTGGCAACGGATTGGCGGTTGACCTGCATCAGGTCGGCGATCTGTTCATTCTCGAGACCTTCGTAGTATTTCAGAAAAACAGCCTCTTTCTGGCGTTTGGGAAGTACATTGAGGGCCGTTCTTACCTTATACTGACTTTCGGAATACGCTTCGCTTTTTTCTATTTCAGTTTCAATGTTTTCATAGTCCGATAGTTGACCAATGTCATCAATGTCCAGAAAAGCGTAAGATTTGTTGCTTCGGCGAAATTCCTGCAACAACTGGTTTCGTAGCGATTTTAGAAAATAGATTGTAACAAATTGAATATGAATTGTTTGTCTCCTTTCCCAGATATGTATCAGCAATTCTTGAATAGCGTCTTTGACAAATTCTCTGTCGGGGGAAAAATTAGACGCATAGTTAAAAAGTGTACGGTAAAGCCTGTCGGCAAGTTGGCAAAATGCCACGCTGTCGCCTGCTTGACTCTGTTGCCATAAAGTGAGAAGGATTTCGTTTTCTTCAGCGATACGTTGTTTCTTATCCAAAACGGTCAGGTTAAGCTACAAATTACCTGTTAAAATGTTTATCTGCAATGAATTGCCCTGATATTTTTTATTTTGAAGAATTTAATGTGGTATAATTATATTTTTTCAGAATTAAATGAATCGCTTATGTCAGTGACCAGGAGGTTTGGAACAATTGACCAAAACCGGCAGGTAATGGTCAATTGACGATGTTTATTACTTAAATATAGGCGATGCAGTCAATCTCAACCAGTGAGTCGCCCGGAACACCACCGTACACGGCAACCGTTGTTCTGCATGGAGGTTTACTTCCAAAGCGGCCTTTGTAGGCTTCGTTCATGGCTTTGTAATCATTCAGATCGTGCAGAAAAACGCTGCATTTGAGTACTTTTTCCATGGAGGATCCTGCTTTGATCAGTTCCTTTTCCAGTTCATCTAAAACATGTTTGGTATGTGCAGTGATGTCGCCTTCGAAATGTGCCCCCTTTCCTGCTACAAACACCATATTGTTGAATTTTGTATGCCCTGAAAATAAGGGTACGTCCTGCAGCATCTCCACATTGCCCACTTCTTTTTCAGGGGTTGGGTCTGCTTTGGCAGCAGCGCCAAAACCCGCCACGCCCGCAACGGAGGCGAACAATCTTTTAAGAATGGATCGTCTTTCTGATTTCATAGTTTTAGAATTAAGTTTATTTACTGGTAATTTAAGATATTGTTTTTAAATGGGTCATCTGATGCCTACTTTTTCGGTAGCGTAACCTTCCAAATACTCCCGCCGGCCTTGTTTCCTCCTTGCTTGCCTCCGTATTCGATAATGTAGAGTTCATTTCCTGCGAGCACGGCATCCGTGGGCGAGATAAAGCCTTCAACGATGCGGGTGGTTTTTACCTTGTAATTATCGCTGGCCTTGTCATAGGTCATATCCAGGTGCAGCAGATCTTTACCCTGCCTGCGAAGTGCACTTGGATTGGCTACTCCGTTTCTGGGCCCTCCTGCATAACGGATCACGAAACCGTCGCCCTTGTATTCTTTTGAAAGGTTTTTTTTGTTGTCAAAAACCAGAGCCAGTGGAGATGAATGCGCATTAAATGTACCCACCGAAACACCTGTCGAATCGCCATCCATGATCAATCCTGTTTTACGATCCCGGTATTCATTGGCGTCGGGGCCTAAATTTTGTACCGCGGGTGAAAAGGTTACACCTGCCGGTTTTTTGGGATAATCGGGATCGTTGTGAAAGTATTTCATGAGCCAGGCAAACGCAAACTTGCTCAGAAAGGGATCAGTATCCGGATTGGGTTGATAATCAGGATATTGTTGTGGGTTTTCGATCCCTCCCATCAGCCAGGGGAAGCCATAGTGACGGCCTTGTCTAACCCAGAACATGTCTTCCGGATGATCATAATCACCCGAATTGGAAACGGCGAAAAGGTTTCCTTTTGGATCAAAGGCCATGTCGTAGGCATTCCGGATTCCTTCAGCGTAAATGTATCCTTCTGCTTTCAATTTTTCAACGTCATCGGGCAGGAGCAGGTCTTTGGCATGGATGGGGAATCTGAATATCTTGGCAGTCAATGCATTATCCCGGGCATTGGGATAAGCACCCCCGTTGTCCTGGACTTCGCCATGATCGGTCCTGGCTCCGGTGTTGACGAAGATGTATTTCCCATCCGGACTTATTTCCAGCGCGTTCCAGCCGTGGTCAAAGGTTGTTTTGTTTGCCCCGTATTCTACCGTATTGAACACTACGGTCATCGTTGGTTTTGACTCCCCTGGTACTATTTCGTAGCGTACCATTCGCCCTTTGTTGCCCTTGTTGTTGTTTACATTAATGTTTCCTGCCAGGAAAAGCGTATTTTTATTAAATGCTGCTCCCTGCAGTCGGGTAATTCCGTGATCTTCGGCGCTGATTATTTTATGACTGGTTGGTTGGCCGTCTACCATTTTTATTTGGATGACGTCTCCAAAGAAAGTGGTATAATAGATGTCTTTTGTTACCGGATGCTGAATAATACGAACGGCTTCGGGTTCTACCTTCATAAAATGGGTGATGGAGATATCCGGTCTCAGCGATTTGGGCGTGTTGGTAGTCTGGGCTGGTGGCTGTCCAGATGAAACAAGAGGTATTACAATGGCAAGGAGCCGAATTAATCTGTGGATCATTTATGGATTTAGATTTAGATTTTATCCTTAACTCTGATTGGGTGTCAAGTAATCAGGGCTTGCATTTATTTTTAACTAAGCCCCGCAAACTTATTGGGTCTTACCAAGGTGGCGCAGATAGGCGACGAGCTGCCATCTTTGTTCTTCTGTAAAGACGTCCTTAAATGGAGGCATATTACCTTTCCCGTTTGACAACTTCCAGTATAAAGCCCCATCACTTTGCCGGGTAACGAGGGTGTCGTGGAAATTAGCTGGTTTTTCACCCAGCGCCCCACCTGCTGCACCATCCCCATATCCGGCGTCGCCATGGCAGGTAGCACAATAGAGCGTGAAAAGCTCCTCGCCCTGGGCGAGTGTCAAGGGCTCTTCATGAAATGGACTTTTCAGGGTGTCGGCCCAGGCAGGGGATTTCCATCGGTCCTGAATGCTTTGTTTCTTGCTGGTTGCGGAAGAAAGCATAGCAAGCGTAATCGCTGAAACAATAAACAGGCAAGCTGAAATATTTACTTTATTCATATTGTAATGTAAGTACTATCCGGTGTTGTTGCACTTATTTGGGTGAATCAATCGCTTTTCTTACTTCTATAACTTCCTCTTTTGATATGGCACTGGCGTTGTTGCCGAAATTCTGCCGGATGTGTGTCAATACTTCTGCGATTTCTTCATCTTTAAGAAAGCTATGTTGCGGCATTACATTGTTATAGGATTGCCCTTTCACCTCAATAGGTCCTTCCAGCCCCTTTATGATGACGTCAATCAATCGCCTTTTGTCGCCTGTAACCCATTCGGAAGCGCCAAGTGGCGGGAATCTTTGTGAGTCGCCCATGCCGTTTCGCTGATGACAAGCAGCACAGTACACACTATACACCTTGCCTCCGGCCACCGGTCGATCCTTATCCAGGTTGTCTTTCAGGATATCCGGTGTGCGAATATGAGAGAGTTGTTTTCTCTTTTCCATTCCTGCCAGTGCAGTTTTTGCGAACTTTTTCTTGTTACCGGTGTAGGTGATTTTCCAAATTTTCCCCTTTTCAGTTTCGGCAATATATATGGATCCGTCGGGCCCCATCGCGATGCCCATGGGACGGTATCGTGCATCACTGGTGTTTATGATCGGATCCACGCCTGCAAAGCCATCCGCAAAAATTTCATATTGGCCAGATGGGTTGCCATTCCTGAAAGGCACAAAGCCTATAAAATAGCTCGATTGCGGATAAGGCGCCCGGTTGGTAGAGCCGTGAAAGGCAATGAATGAACCTTGTTTGTAGTGGTCGGGAAACTGGTCTCCCTGATAAAACAGAATATCGTTAGGTGCCCAATGTCCTGGAAAGCCGATGAGTGGTTTTTCGTATGGCTCACATCGGCCCACGATTTTTCCGTCACCGCCGTATTCCGGTGCCAGAAGCTTTTTACCTTGTATCTGGTCATAATAACAATACGGCCAGCCGGCATCGCTGCCTTCGTTCAGGCGTAAAAACTCTTCCGACGGCAACACAGCGCTTTGCCAGGGGGAATAAATCTGGGGCCAAAGCCTGAGCAAATCGTCGCGGCCATGTACCACGGCGTACAGATGATCGTCGTTCATATTCCAGTCCATACCCACCACACTTCGGAGGCCCGTCGCATAGCGTTTGCCATCCTTTTGTGTCTGTCCTATTTTCCCGGCATCAAATTTCCAAATGCCTCCGTGATCTTCCAACAGCGGACAGGGATCTATTCCTACCGAGCCCGGGGTTCGGTTTTGTACCTGGCAGGCGTTGGAGGGAGCGCCAAAAGCAACGTACATATTACCCTTCTTATCGAAGGTTAGTGGTTTGGCAATGTGCTCATGCATACCGTGGGCATGGTCGTCGGTGAGGACAACCTCCTGTTCTGATTCAGGTACCAGTTTTCCCGGTGTAAGCTTGTATCGGTAAACAATCAGCTCTGAACTAAAATAGAGGTAGCCGTTGTAGATACGCATGCCCGTGCCATAGGCACGTTCCTTGGCCAGTCCGCCAAATGTTTTGATTATGTCTGCACGACCGTCCTTGTTGGTATCCCTAAGCGCAATTACCGACGCGTCCCGATTGGCAAACCGGGCTTTTACGTAAATGTCTCCATTATCATTGACCGCAATATGCCGTGCCCGTCCCGGAAGACTGTCAACGACGACGCTGGCTTCAAATCCATCGGGAAGGAATAGGCCGGCATTCTTGTCGGCGACGGCTCTGAGAATTGGGTCTTCTGATCGTGTAAAGCCCACAACGACAAGTATCAGTATCGCAAAGAAAGGTTTATATCTGGTAGGACTCATGGCCACTGAAGGATTTCGCCGACAAAAATGAAATGGTTTATTTGATTGGTTTACACAGCGTAATTTATCTGGGGTAAATGGGTTTGGCTATGCCATTCAGATCGTAGACAATCTTGCCGCCCATAATTGTCATCTCACATTCCAGTTTTTGCTTTCCTTCCATTTTATACCCTGTTTTGTCATAAAATCCGAAGTTGCCGTTTCGCATGGAAAATATAGCCACATCGGCAATGCCGTTTTCGGAAAGGTGCCCCAGATTTTCCCGTTTAATCACCTGTGCTGGGCCCCAGGTACTTGCCTTGATAACCGATGGTAAATCCATGCCCATTACATAAAATTTGGACATGATGCTGAGCATATCTTTCATGGAGCCATTCATACTTCCTGTGTGCAGATCGGTGCTTATCGTGGAGGGATAAAAGCCAACTTTCAGCGCCGGAATCGCCTGTGAATAATTGAAGCTGGCCCCGCCGTAGCCCACATCAAATACGATACCTCTTTTACGGGCTGCCAGCACAAAAGGTTTTACTTTGCCGGTTGACTCATCTACCACGGTTTCCCGGATGTCGCCAGGTAGCAGGGTATAGGTATGCGTGAAGATATCACCGGGCCTTAAGTGTTTCATAAACAGCTCTTCGAGCGAGAGGGGAGGGGTGCTGCCACCAAAGTCAACGATAACAGGCATGTTGGCCAGTTTTCCTGCGGCCACTGCATTGTCTACCGGCTTCCAGTCTCTTCCCTGAAAGTGGGCCACTTTAAATCCGACTATATCATTTTTGTTCTTGACGGCGATGGCAGCAGCCATTTTAGGATCCATATCGCTTGTGTCCTGCTCATAGGCGCCCCCGCGCATGCCTTCGCCTACTATGTTCAGGAAGGACAAAACTCTGGTTTTTGAGTTGAAAATGATATTTTTTTTGAATGTTGAGAAATTGGTCCAGCCCGCACCGCCGCAATCCACAATGGTGGTTACACCAACCCGAAATGTAAACCCGTCGGGTGGGAGAGCCACAAATCCGTCGCTGAGATAATGATCTTGCTGTGTACCGGCGAAAACATGACCGTGGATGTCGATAAGGCCCGGGGTTACGTACATTCCTTTGGCATCAACAACTTGCCGGGACTCGGAGGGGGCGATATTTTTCGCAATTTTTTTAATTTTCCCCTCAAAAATGCCCACGTCCATTACCTCATTGAGGTTGTTTTTCGGATCGATAACCGTTCCGCCTTTGATCAGGACGGTGTAGGTCTGAGCACTCACAGTTGTAGTGATCAGACCTAGCATTAGTAAAATGAAGATATTTTTATAGAACACCTTTTTAATTATTAATGGTGAATTGTTATTGCTCTTCTGAAATTGAGCTATTTCATACCGCTGCTTTGGAAAACTCCGCCTTCAATCTCGCCGCAACTATTTTTTCTTCACCGGCTTTAAGCATCCAGGTCGTAATGTTGATGCTGTTTTCGCCGCCGCCCATCACCTCTATGGAGGGGTTCCCGTTGCGCAGGTTTTCCTGCAAACTCTTTGTAGACAACGTAACTTTTGACGCATCCCAGGAAATGTTCAGGGTGGGGGTATGATTACCGAGTTCCGGTACACTCACCTGCGTGGTTACTCCTTTGACGCTTTTGGCGGCATTGCCAATCGTTGCCACGCGGTCTTCCCACATTTTCCACTCCTTTTTGTGGTCCATATTAACAAATTTTTCAATCGCCACGTACATACCCAGAATTTCTTCCTTGTTTACCTTCATTCCGCGGCCGATGGTGGAGCCGCGTGGAGGCATGCTCAGCCGGGCTGCTGCGATAAGGTCCTTTTTGCCCATTAGTATTCCTGCACTCTGAGGCCCGCGCATCGCTTTCCCACCAGACACACATACCAGGTCAAAGCCCATGTCATTGAAACGCCACAGATTTTCAACAGGAGGCACATCTGCAGCCATATCGATCATGGTAGGGATGCCCCGGGCTTTTGCCACCTGGACCCACTTTTCATGGTTGATCAGGCCTTTGTCAGACTGAATGTGCAGGAACCAGAGTAAAGCCGTTTTCTCATTGATAGCTTTTTCAAGGTCTTCCAAAGTTTCGACAGTCACGATGGTGCACCCCGTATTGGTGAGTGCGTGGGAATAGCCGATGCTATGGCCTTTTTGAATAATCACTTCCGATTTCATACCGGTACCTTGGAGGTGTGGCAGGGCCTCCACCTTTTTCTGATCCATGCCGGTAAGCACACCTGCCAGCCCCAACGTCAGTGCCGAGAAGCAGCCGGCTGTCACCACGGCAGCTTCGGCGTGGGTCAGAGCGGCGATTTTTTCACCCACTTTGGTCTGCACTTCATCCAGCATCATAAATTCCTTTGAAGCTCCCTGTATCGTTTCCATGACTTCGTCCTGCATCAGTGAGCCGGTCATAGCTGTGTAGGTACCCGCTGCATTGATAAAGGTTCTGATGCCCAATTCCTTTGCCAGGTTTCGAACCGGCAGTTTTGAAGCCGGTGTTAATGTAGTTGGTAATATATTTTCTCCTAGAAGACCGCCTACGAGTGGTAGGCTGGATAAATGTTTGATAAGGTCTCGTCTGTTTAACATGGGTAAGTTAGATTTAGAAATAAGATTATAGAATATAAGCCATAGTACATTAGCCGCAGCATAGCTGCGATCCATTATGTACATGTTTGTTTTTGATTTATCTGATTTTGATTCTTTTGCTGACAATAAAATCAGCACATTGGCCCACCGCCTCTATCCAGCTCGTACCCAAGTGAAACCACTTCCAAAACCAACGTCTGCTAACAAGGTTCGGAAGACTGAAGTTGAAATAGGAAGATCCGGCTGAAACTTCGCACGTAAATACTTTCTTCGGTGAAGATCCGGCTCCTGAAAATATTGAACCGGAAATGGGGGTAGAAGCTAATATTTAATTTGGCGAAGGCGGTCATCTTGAGAACAACTTCGTAAGAATTTTTAAAATTAAAAAATAAATGAAAAGAAGTACTACTATTCAAAAAAAAATATGAAAGCATTTATTTCAATCCCCAGTCTTTGGCCGTAAAACATTAAAAAAGGCCTCCCTTTCGAAAGACCTTATTCAATTCATAATTGGGTTAACATTAGGGTAAAATCAACGGTTTTACACAAACTGGTGTAGGTATGCCAATCTCTTTGCCCGAATAGGTTAATTTCCCGTCTGTTTTATTTCGTTTAAAAATTACGACGTTGTTGTTGTCCCTGTTTGCCACGAAAACCAATTCACCCTTGGCATCCAGGTTAAAGTTCCTCGGATGTTTGCCATGGGTTTGAGCGAAGTCCACAATGTTCAGCTTTCCCGTTTGGTTGTTTACCGAGTAAATCACCAGACTTTCGTGACCGCGATTGGATGCATATAAGAATTTACCATCAGGTGAAATGTGAATATCAGCGGCGTAGCTTTTTCCTTTGAAATCAGTTGGTAACATGCTCACCCGTTCAACCGGTACCAGTGCTCCTGTATTTTTTACGATCTGAAACACATTGACCGAGGAAGAAAGCTCACATGCTGAGTAGGCATAATTACCTTTCGGGTCAATCACAAAATGACGAGGGCCGTCTCCGGCTTTCACCTCTACGTAGGGAACCGACGAGGGAGTAAGTTTTCCCGTTTTTTGATCCACCATGTAAATCATTATTTTATCTATTCCTAAATCGGAAGCGTATATGAATTGGCCATCGGCAGACGGAACAATGGAGTGCATGTGAGGCTTTTGCGAGCCTGTTCCTCTATTTTGTTTTGTATCCGCCAAGGAACCGATACTTCCATCCTTGTTGAGCAGATAAACGGCCAGATCGCTGCTACCGTAATTGGACACGTAAATAAACCGGCCTTTCGGATCCACGCTGACGTGGCAGGGCCCGTTACCCTGGGATGGTTGCGAATTCAGCACGCTAAGTTTTCCTGATCCAGGATCGATTCTATAAGCGGAAATGGTTCCATTACCTTCATTGGCTGAGTACAGGTATCTTCTGTTGGGATGAAACTCTAAAAAGGAAGGACTGATCTTGCTTGGAAGAATCTGCAATTCCTTGTATGATAATTCTTTACGGTCAAATTCATAAACGTAAATACCCTCGCCTTTCTGTGAATAGGTTCCTATGTAAAGTATTTCTTTCGGTTTCTGTGCGAAGGTCATGGTTGCAGCCAACAGGACAATAAGCAAAACTGGGACTAGTCTCATTTTTAAACAGGAAAGTGGATTATTATTCAAATATAAGTGTACCGAATTTCTGATAGTCATGAAAGCTGCCATTGGTCTGTTTCCATGAATAATAAGTGGTGGGAACATCATAATCGATCCTGTAAAAATTGCCTCTCCACTTGGTTCCGGGAAGCGGCATTTTACTGGCGATCGGGTTCATTAAGGCAAAAGGGATGAAGAACTCCGCCATCCAGCCTGTAATGGCTGACATACTTTTCTTCTCTCCACCTTGCACACTGGTGGCATGACGCACTTTGTTGGTATCGTTGTAGTGCCAAGGTTTCCAGCCCTGCGCTCTTCCTTTTATATTGGGAACCAGAATTGGAAGTTCATAATTGAGGGGTGAAACTTCATATTCGAGGTAAATAGGAACATCGGTATCAGGCCAAAGAAACACTTCAACAACATCTTCTGTGAATAATGCACCAAAATCTTCGGTGATGGTAGCGGTTAACTTTTGGTCCGCACAGTTATAAAGAAAATAGATGCCTTTATCGGAATACAAGATCTTAACCCGGGTATCGAATTGCTTGCCAGGCTCCGGTTGTCGGGGGCCTTTCTGCACAGTCAGTTCAAACCAGTCAGCCGTTTTCCATTGAGGCGCAGTTCCTGCTCCGTTTACTTCAAAGTCTGAGGTTTTTTTTATGGTAAGAACAGAGTCGGCGGAAATTCGCGCAGAAGATGCCTGACCCAATGTGGCAAGAAGAAGCAAAGCGAAAACCAAACATTGCCGGTTGTTCATCATATTGACTGTGAAATGGGATGTTAAAGCGTTAGACTGCTGCACCTTGAGCACGCCTGGCAGTCAGTTACCGGCAATTTCATCAGGATTTGAAGAAAATCCAAATGCGACCAGGTTGCTCAGAGCGGAGAAACTCTTCTTATCTGGCTGTGTGAGAATGATTACGGAATAGTGCTTAGGGCAAAGGTTTCCAAATCTAATAAGCTATGGCTTTTTTTAGGTGCGGATATGAGTATCGAACAGTCTGTTATGTCTTATCCTGCTAATGGCGGTTTTTATACTGCTATACGGAAACGTATTCCACCTATTTACATCATTTTCCTGATCCTTAATTTACCAATGAGTTCAAACAAAAACAGCGAAACCCAAAGTATAACCCAGGTCATTGCGGCATCTTCGTTGGGAACCTTAATTGAATGGTACGATTTCTACATTTTTGGTAGCCTGGCAGTCATTATCGGGCAGCAGTTATTCCCTTCCGATGCGGGTGCGTCAGCGTTGATTAATACCCTCGCCATATTTGCGGCGGGATTTATCGTTCGTCCCTTTGGCGCGTTGGTATTTGGTCGGTTAGGCGACCTTATTGGCCGGAAATATACGTTTCTTTTAACTTTGGTACTGATGGGCGGATCCACATTTTTAATCGGATTGATTCCATCCTATTCAAGTATCGGCTACGCTGCCCCCATTCTAGTTTTAATTTTACGTTTGGTACAGGGCCTTGCGTTGGGCGGGGAGTACGGCGGTGCAGCTACCTACGTTGCTGAACATGCGCCTGTGGGCCGCCGTGGGTTCTTCACCAGCTGGATTCAAACGACTGCCACTTTGGGGCTATTTCTTTCCCTGGGCGTGATTGTTCTGACGAAAAATCTAATGGGCGCAGAGAAGTTTGCGGACTGGGGCTGGCGGATACCATTCCTGGTGTCTATATTATTGGTTGTGGTGTCTATCTACATCCGGATGAAAATGCACGAGTCTCCGGTTTTTACAAAACTAAAATCAGAAGGAAAGATATCAGCCAATCCGCTGAAGGAGAGCTTTCAGAAAAAGGCAAATTTTAAAATGGTTCTGCTGGCGCTTTTTGGAGCTACCATGGGGCAGGGGGTGATCTGGTACACCGGACAGTTCTACGCGCAATCCTTTTTGGAAAATACCTGTAAGATTGATTTTAATGAATCACGATACATTTTACTTTGGGCGATTGTGTTTGCAACTCCCTTTTTCGTGGTATTTGGCTCTTGGAGCGATAAGGTAGGAAGGAAATGGATCATGCTTACCGGTATGTTGCTTGGGGTTTTTTGTTACAGGCCTATTTATCAGTACTTTATTGATGCAACAAATGTAAAAGAGTTTCAGAAAACCGAGTTGAAATCCGCGTCATTACCTACGGTGCATCGCACAATTGTGGAGGGTAAGCTCGATTCAATGATTACAACTACCGTGGACAAAACGCTGAGCAACGGTATGACGTTCAAGGATGTCACCATCCAGATCATACCGGAAGATGTTCTTGAACCGGTACCTGCGGTGCAGCATACGGTTAAAGATGTGACCCTGGCTGGAAGCACCTACATCATAATCATCGCCCTCGTTTTCTTTCAGATTTTATTAGTGACCATGGTGTATGGGCCGATAGCTGCTTTCCTTGTTGAATTGTTCCCAACGCAGATTCGTTATACGTCCATGTCGCTTCCCTATCACATCGGAAACGGAGTTTTTGGAGGACTTGTTCCTTTTATAGCCACGCTGGTCGCATCGTTCCAGGGCTCCACACCGCTTTCGGGTTTGTGGTACCCGATCGGCATTGCAGCGCTTTCTTTTGTCATTGGGGCAGTTTATATCAACAACAAAATTGATCGGAACGTGATGGACTGACGTGTGCAGTAAAATTTGTCAAAAAACTTTAATAAAGTCATAATTATGAATTCAGTAAAAAAAATATTGGGGTATGTTTGGATACTCCTTGGGCCTGTGATCATCCTTTTTCTGGTTCAACAGGCGATCGAAAAAATCGCCGCCGCATCCGAGGGAATCGCTCGTACCAACACAACTTTGCAGTGGTCTATTATCATCCTGATATTTATTCCGATTTGTGCCGGTCTGGTGATATTTGGCTACTATGGCATTAAGGGTGAGTACGATCGCCTTCCTGAGCGTTCAGAGGATCTTTAAATCGCTTGCTTATGGGTTATTAGCTGAATAGAGAACGATTATAGAATCTTCATCCTTGCTTGTTTTGCCTGATTCGTGCAGGATATTGATCCAATAGTTTCTATTTTTGGCTATCGCAATCAACAAAGCCAGATCATGAAGAACGAAGTTTTTATTTTAGCAGCCACCCGAACACCGATTGGAAGTTTTTCAGGTGCTTTATCCTCCGTGCACGCCTGCCGACTAGGGGCGGTAGCCATTAAAGGTGCACTGGAAAAATCCATGGTTGAACCCGATGCTGTGGATGAGGTCTTCGTGGGTAACGTACTGTCCGCGAATCTGGGACAGGCACCGGCGCGGCAGGCTGCTGTTTTTGCAGGATTACCTTCCAAAGTGATTTGCACCACGGTCAATAAAGTTTGCGCATCAGGCATGAAAGCGGTGGTTTTTGGCGCTCAGTCCATTCAGTTGGGCGATGCAGAAATAGTGGTGGCCGGAGGTATGGAAAATATGTCCCAGGTTCCATACTATTTGCCAAAGGCCAGAAACGGGTACGGTTACGGTCACGGTGAACTGGTCGACGGTCTGTTGAAAGACGGATTGACCGATGTTTATGATCAGATTGGGATGGGGGTTTGTGGTGATCGTACAGCCTCCAAATACGACATCACCCGCTTGCAGCAGGATGAGTTTGCCGTGAGCTCTTACCAGCGAAGTGCTGCTGCCACGGAGAGTGGATATTTTAAAAATGAAATTATACCAGTTGAAATGCCGTCAGCAAAGGGCGGTGATGCTGTTGTTATTACAGAGGATGAGGAGTTTAAGAAAGTAAAATTTGAGAAAATACCTACGCTTAAACCTGTATTTTCCAAGGATGGATCTGTTACTGCTGCCAATGCATCCACCCTGAACGATGGAGCGGCCGCTATCATTCTTGCTTCACAGCAAGCCTTGCAAAGGAGTGGGCTAAAACCGATTGCCAGAATTGTAGCTTATGCAGACGCCGAACAGGAGCCGGCCTGGTTTACCACTACACCCATCCTGGCTACCAAAAAGGTGCTGTCCAAGGCTGGTCTTTCGCTGAATGATATTGATTATTTCGAGGTAAATGAAGCTTTTTCGGTGGTTGCGCTGGCATTTATGAAAGAACTCGAGGTGCCCCATGACAAGTTGAATGTATTTGGAGGGGCGGTCTCATTGGGGCATCCGCTGGGCGCTTCAGGAGCCAGGATTATCACCACCTTGCTTTCCGTACTCAGGCAAAAAAACGGGAAGCTTGGCCTGGCAACGATATGTAACGGCGGAGGTGGCGCTTCGGCCATTATTATAGAACTTCTCTGATTTACCGTATAAGCACCTTCAGGCGATCATAAAAACCGGTACTTTTGAAAGTAAAGGTTTTATGGAGTATGTAGTTGCTGACAAAGCTGAAACCCATTCCTATAATGTAACAGCCCATTTCGTTCACGTTGATGGCTTTACTGGATCCCGGAATAATGTAATTGAAAGTTTCCAGGTAATTGTTTGAGAAATAGTAGGCTAATCTGGTGAAAATATCGGTAACGAATCCCGAAAACAGAGCAACCATGAGGAATTTGACCATTTCACGTCTGGTCTGATTGGTTTTGCGTGCGTCAAATGCGAATAATTTGGTTAACGTAAAACCGACAATAAAGGAAAGCAGATAGGAAGGCCAGATGGACTGCTGAAAAGTAATGTTAAACCAGTCCTGAATTAAACTACTGCAAACAAGCTGTACGACGGCTCCGGTACCGGCGACCAGAAAATAAGCTATTAAGTCCTTGGTATTGAATATTTTGCTTTTTTTTGGTAGAGTCACCTGGGCTGTTTTTAGTTTGTTCAGTTTGTTTCCGACCTCAATATTAGAAAGAAATTGATATTGAAACAAAGATCACTTCTGTATTTGAGCGAACGGTTGTAACTTTAGAGTTATAAAAGCGGGTTTTTATTCCGTACAAATCGTTTGCCTATGTTCACGCCTGATTAGTACGCTGACAAATTGATTGCAGCCTGCCTTCTGGCATTGATAGTAGAGAGATTTGGTTGAATTATAAAGACGTTATATGATCTTTGTTCCATCAATGAGCTGTTTATTACTAACGGATCCTGAAAAACAAAAATTGAGTCGGTTTAAACAACGGACTTCCAAATTATTCCACAATTGCATCAAAATTATTACTTCCTAAAACAACTCGCTCCGGCGTTGAACAAGGTACTTTCGGGGAAATTGTTTATCGAAGCCTTCAGTCAGGAGAAGGATGAGCTGATACTTGTCTTTGCCGACTCCTCTGAAACGGAGGAATGGGTTAATCCATTTTTTATCAAGGCCACACTCCGGCCCAATTTCGCCTGTCTGAGTTTTCCTGATAGTTTTCAACGGGCCAGAAGAAACAGTGTGAACCTGTTTGTGGATTTGTATGGGAAATCGATCGAACAGGTACGGGTGTTTCTGAATGAGAGAGCCATTGAGCTAAAACTGGCAAGCGGTGAGGCTATGGTGTTTAAATTATTTGGCAACAGATCCAACATTATCTCTTTTGACAGGGATAAGCAGGTGTCGGAGGTTTTCAATCATAAACTTACGCCGGATCAAACCATTTCATTGATAGGATTAGACCGGCCTATCGATCAGTCTTTTGAAGCATTTGTACAAAACGAGCTCAAATATGAACCGCTTTTTCCGACTTTTGGAAAATTGGTTAAGAAGTATCTGGATGCCCAACTGGAAGGAAAGACCAGCGCTAACGAACGTTGGGAGGTTGTACAGCAGGTTCTGGGGCAAATCTCAAGCGGTGAATTTTATATTTTGCGAACCGAGCTGATGCCCACGCTGAGTTTATTAGAAGTAGAATTAGTTGAGGCCCAGTATCAGGATCCTATTCTGGCTCTCAACGCATTCTATTATGCCTACATTCGGCTTACAGGAATTGAAAAAGGAAAGGCTGAAATCATCAGAATACTTAAAAAGCGGATTCAACAAACCGAGAGTTACCTTGAGAATACTTTCAGGAAGTTATTGGAACTGGAAGAAGGCTCTAAAAATGATGAAGTAGCCAACATCCTGATGGCCAACCTGCATCAGATACCTGCCCGGGCTGAAGTGGTGGAGTTGTTTGATTTTTATCATGACAAACCCATCAAAATCAAACTGAAAAAAGACTTGTCGCCACAGAGAAATGCGGAGGTATATTACCGCAAGTCAAAAAATGAAAAAATAGAACTGGCCAAGTTGCATGAGGGTCTTCGGGCCAGGGAGAATGAAAAGATCAAAATGACCGGCTATCTCGAAGCGATCGCCAGGATTGAGATCCTGAGGGAACTTAGAGCATTTATCAAAGCCAATGGCCTTGCTGGTGGGGAAGCAGCACCGCTTACACAGGCTGAACTTTTCAAACGCGTGGATTATCAGGGTTATGTGATTTTAATAGGTCGGAATGCAAAAAACAATGATGTACTTACCAAGCAGTACGCTTTCAAAGAAGACCTGTGGCTTCATGCCCGGGATGTGCCTGGCTCACATGTGATTATCAAATATCAGCCTGGAAAGAAATTCCCTTCCACGGTGATTGAACGCGCAGCGGAACTCGCTGCTTTTTATTCCAAAAGAAAGACCGACAGCCTGTGTCCGGTTATTGTCACACCCAAAAAATATGTTCGAAAATTAAAGGGAATGCCCGATGGGGCTGTGATTGTAGACAAAGAGGATGTGGTGATGGTGGTGGCAAAAGGGGAATGACAAATCGGAGTATTTTGAGTATTTATGGGGTTTTTTGAATGCGTATATACCAACCTGCAAATTGACTGATAAAAGGGAGTAAACCTCCTTTGATAAGTCTTTCGATATCACGAACTTCGTGGGAAATTTGTGAGAACTGGAATATTATAGTGCAGAATGCTTGAAAATCGTCGCTTCGTCATCATTGGATTTTTTGTCTTAATCGGCGTTATTTATTTAATGCGTCTCTTTTACCTTCAGGTTCTGGATGAAAGTTACTCCATCGAATCGTCCAGTAATTCCATAAAACGTGTCATTGAAATTCCTTTCCGGGGCCAGATCTATGATCGTTACGGGAAGCTGATCGTATACAATACTCCTGTGTACGATTTGCTGGTAACGCCGTACAAAGTCCGGGTGGAGGATACGCTGCGCTTTTGTAAGGTTTTGGGCATAGAGAAGCGTGAATTCGATAGTTTGATTACCGCTGCAAGTGCCTATTCCAGATTTAAACCTTCTTTGTTTCTCAGGCAGCTTTCAAAAGAAGATTTTGCTTCGATTCAGGACGTGATGGTCGATTACAAAGGTTTTGAATTTGCCAAGAGCTCATTGAGAACCTACACAGCCCCGACTTTGGCCAATACGCTGGGGTACGTAAGTGAAATATCCAAAGGACAGCTAGAGAAACAAGAAACACCTTATTACCGTCAAAGTGACTACATAGGGCAAAGTGGTATTGAAAAAGTGTATGAAAATGAACTTCGGGGTAAAAGAGGCATCAAGTTTGTGATGCAAAATGTGTCTGGTGTATACAAGGGTTCCTGGAAAAACGGAGAATTGGACACCATGGCGGTAGCGGGAGATAACCTGTATTCGGGGATTGATCTGGAGGTACAGCAATATGCCGACAGCCTTATGGTCAACAAGGTAGGAAGTGTGGTGGCTATTGAACCCAAAACCGGCCAGGTGCTCGTGATGGTTTCGGCACCCACTTATGATCCCAATATTCTGGCAAGCCGGTATTTTTCTAAAAACTATTCTGTATTGAACAGAAATCCATACAAACCGTTGTTTAACAGACCCGTAATGGCAAGCTATCGTCCTGGTTCAACGTTTAAGCTGATACAGGCACTGGTCGGTTTGGAAGAGGGGGTCATTACGCCTGGCAGTGGATTTTCACACGCCAACTGTCCCATAGGATGTCACAATCACCCGGCAACAAGTTCCGTTGCTTTGGGCGTGGCACACTCGTGTAATCCTTATTTTTACAACGTTTTCAGACGGATCATGTATAAGAACAATATTGCCAATACCTTCAGAGCATCTGCGGTAGGTCTGCAGGCATGGCATGAGGATGTAAGCAAATTTGGGATAGGGCAGCGGCTTGGGATAGATTTGCCAAGTGAAAGAAAGGGAAATTTACCAGACAAAAAGTACTATGACAAAATTTATGGCGAAGGCCGCTGGAAGTTTTCCAATATTTATTCGGTAAGTATTGGCGAGGGAGAGATATTGATCACTCCGTTGAAGATGGCGAACGTAGCGGCGATCATTGCCAATAAGGGTTATTTTTATACACCCCATGTCATTCACGGCGTGGGAGATAAAAAGAGACTCGCGCCAGAGTTTACTACCCGACATGAGACGGATGTGGACTCCCGCCATTTTGACCCGGTGATTGAAGGTATGATTGGCGCAGTGGAGGCGGGTACTGCAAAGAATGCAAGGATTGAGGGCGTTACCGTTGCCGGTAAAACAGGAACCTCCCAGAACAAAAAAGGGGATGATCATTCGATATTCATAGGTTTTGCACCAGCTGAAAATCCCAAAATAGTAATAGCAGTATTCGTAGAAAATGCCGGGTTTGGTGGATCCGCCGCAGCTCCCATCGCCGGACTTATTATGGAAAAGTTTCTTTCCAGAAAAGTGACAAACAAAGCCATGGAAACCAGGATGCTGAATCTCAATCTGATGAGTAAAGTGGTTTTGCCCGGTCAGCCCAGACCGGTTAAACCAGATACTGCAAAAAAACAGGTTCCGCAGAAAGAAGTTCTGTACAAGGAGCCGTCGGGGAATAGTCCGGTTACGAGGTAGAAGGAATCACATTTTATTTTTGAAATCAATTACCATGGCGGAAAGTAAGCCCATAACAAAAAATGTAGATTGGATGGTTGTGCTGATATATATCGCCTGCCTGGCAATCGGATGGGTAAACATTTATGCAGCGGTGTATAATCCCGAGGTGAACAGCAGCATGTTCGATCTGAACAATAATGCGGGCAAACAGTTGATGTGGATCGGAACAACGGTGATCCTGATCACCTGTATTCTGGTGATTGACTATAAGTTTTACGAAACTTTTTCCTTCATCATTTTCGCTATTATCATCTTTTTACTGATTGTTGTTTTGTTTGCCGGTTCCAATATCAATGGTTCCAGGTCATGGATCAAGTTTGGGGCCATGTCGCTTCAGCCAGCGCAGTTTGCGAACCTTGGAGTAAGCCTGGCTATAGCTAAATATCTGAGTGATCCGGCGATTAGTCTGACAAAACGACTGAAAGAATATTATCCGATTATAGGTATCATTGCCGTGCCTTCCCTGCTGATTTTGCTCTCCAATGAAACGGGCTCGATGCTGGTTTTCGCTTCATTCGCCATTGTACTTTACCGGGAGGGTATGCCTGGTTTCATCCCGGCCATTGGCATCGTTACCGCGGCGCTTTTGATTATTACCCTTCTTTTTGTGAAATGGTACATTGCAGGGATCATCGTGTTGATTGCCGGTGCAACCATCTGGCTCATGCCCACCATGACGCGGCGACAAGGTGGACTTTGGGCTACCATACTGGTAGCCGGGGTGATGCTTGGGATCGTGTTCGGCGTGGATTTTTTTATGAACAATGTGCTCCAAAAGCATCAGAGAGGTAGAATTATGGTCTTGCTGGATCCCGATTCCGATCCGCGAGGTGACGGGTGGAACGTAATCCAATCAAAAATTGCAATCGGCTCTGGCGGATTTACAGGCAAGGGATTTTTACAGGGAACCCAAACCAAATTTGACTTTGTGCCAGAACAAAGTACCGACTTTATTTTTTGTACCGTTGGAGAGGAATATGGCTTTGTGGGTACGTTTGTCGTGGTTACATTGTTTATACTTCTGATCTCCAGACTGGTAATTTTAGCAGAACGACAGCGAAGCCGTTTCGCAAGGGTTTACGGATACTGTGTGGCGGGGATATTTTTCTTCCATTTTATGGTCAATATCGGCATGACGGTAGGACTTATGCCAGTCATCGGCATACCCCTTCCATTTTTTAGTTATGGGGGGTCGTCGCTGTGGTCGTTCTCCATCTTGCTTTTTGTATTCCTGAAAATAGACTCTCAAAGACCATTTACTCTTTCCAGAGGATGAGTCTTAAGTGGTTAATTATTCATAGACATCGTTTTCTGATTAACAATTAACACTTGGTAACTAACCCTTAAACAAGTTTCCCCGCTGCTACAATCAAAAGCACCCAGCCGACAATTAAGGCTACGCCTCCTATGGGAGCTGTTGCGCCAAATTTGGTGATCCCTGTAAAGCAGATGGCATACAGGGAGCCTGAAAAAATGATAACCCCGACAGCAAAAGCGTTACCGGACCATCCCAACAATTTGACTGCATCTGTACCGGCCCGTTGCATGAGCAGGCCCACCAGTACCATAGCAATTGCATGGTAAAATTGATATTTCACGGCAGTTTCAAAAGTGTCGGTACGGCCTGAGGTTTCTAGCATACCCTTCAATGCATGTGCCCCGAAGGCCCCTAGTGCTACTGCCAGTGCTCCTAAAACACCTCCGGCTTGAATCATAAATTTCATTTATTTGAAAATTAAATTTTTGGTACTGAGAATAAGCAAAACCCCTGTCCATTTTTTGAACCCACAAGCAGGAGTCAGCCGAAACGGGTTGTTTCGGGAGCGCCACAAAGTTAGTTTTGGAAAAAGGGGTAACCAACTCTTTTGACGGTTTTTATTATCTTGCGCGCTTTAAAGCATTCCATGCTTTTCCTGAAAAAATACGAATGACATTGAAACGATTTTTACAGCTCTGGACACACCGTTATCATAAGTACTCTCACATTTTTAAGGCTCATCTGGCAGGTTATATTTCCTGGCTTCATTTTGCAATCATTAAGTTCAGGCTCAAAAAAGGTCAGGAACTGATTGCCATCATACGCACAGAGCATTTTGGGGATATTGTGGCGGCCGAACCGATTTCGCGGCTTGTCAGAAGCAATAATCCAAACGCCTACATCGTCTGGTTTGTCAAACCGGCCTATCATCAGCTTATTGATCGTAACCCGCACATTGACGAAACACACCAGGAGTTTTGTGTAACTGAACGACAAACACTATTACGGACAGGTATTTTTGACAAGGTATTCGCGCTACAGTTTCGCAACAACAATCATTGTCCCAAATGTCAGATTTTTACTGAAAATCCGACAGCCCAGCGTTTGGGTATAAATGTATTTACCTATTTCAATTTTGGGAATCTTTTGGAGGTGTTTTGCAAAACAGGCGGGCTGATCGCGCCTTCGGAGTCCTTTCCGGGTGAAGATCATCCGCGGTTATACTTGTCTGACCAGGACAGGAGTAAGGTAGATGGTCTCAATTTGGCAAAGCCCTTCCTGGTGGTGCATTGCCAGTCTAATTATGCCCCGAAAGACTGGCCTCAGGATCGCTGGGAGTACTTGATCGAATGGTTAATCGGGCATTACGATTATGACATCGTTGAGATTGGTCTAAAAAGCAACCTGAGTCTGCAAAATTCTGCGTATAAAAATTTGTGCGGTCAACTTACGATTCTGGAAACTGCCGAAGTGATCCGTAGGGCGTCCTATTTTATCGGACTGGACAGCGGCCCATCTCATCTGGCCAATGCGGCCGGAACCTTCGGGATTATTCTGATGGGATCGCTCAATGATTTTAAGTCCTACAATCCTTATTCCGGACGTTTTGGCCGAAGGGAAAATGCCGTTTTTGTCCGCCAGGAAGGCCATCCTTGCGCGGATATGTCCTTTGAGTTTGTACGGGATGAAGTGGCTAAAGTGTTGAATAAATAACGGCAGCTTAACGGCCGCCAAAAATTGCACTGCCTACTCTGACGAGTGTGCTACCCTCATCTACGGCAATCTGGTAGTCGCCACTCATGCCCATGGAGAGTTCTTTGAGCGAAACACGATCATGGTTGTATATTTGTAGAGAGTCAAATAAGTTTTTCAAACCACGGAATTCATTCCTGATTTTATCAGAATCGTCTGTAAATGAACCCATGCCCATCAGACCGGCAATACGGATATTTTTGAAAGTAAGCAGGTCAGGGGAGGTGAGGATTTCGATAGCTTCTTCCTTTGAAAGTCCAAATTTCGTTTCTTCATCCGCGATGAAAATTTGAAGCAGGCAGTCTATCACCCGATTATGTTTTAAAGCCTCTTTGTTTATTTCTCTAAGTAGCTTCAAACTATCCACGGAATGGATCATAGAGACAAAGGAAGCCATGTACTTTACTTTGTTCGATTGCAGATGCCCAATCATGTGCCATTCGATATCTTTAGGCATACGCTCATATTTTTCCACCATTTCCTGAACCTTATTCTCCCCGAAACGTTTGAATCCTGAGTTGTAGGCTTCGTCGAGAGTGGCAACGGGTTTGGTCTTGGTAACGGCAATTAACCGTGCTTTTCCGTCAATTGTTTGTATTATGTTTGCAATATTTTCTGCGATTTCGGACATGTTGAAGACGATTCTGGGCCAGGTTAAAAAAGGATATGGTGCAATGATTAAATCGCGATTTACAGATTTTAAGGATAAGTTATTTCAAAATTGAAAAAAACGTAGTTCTTTTACCAATCAAACTTAATAATTCAACCTTCGAAATGGACTACAATCAGGAGCAAAAGCAGGATCGTAAAACGTTGCTTTGGGCCGCTTTGGCAGTTTTGGCATTGCTTAATTTAGTGCTTGTCTATTTTATTTACCACGAAAAACAGGAGAATACCGCCAAGGATCAAATCATCACCGCCAAAACGGAGGAGGTTCTGTTTACCAAAACGAAGCTGGATTCTATTTCCACAGAGCTGGATTTGAAAATTGCAGAAATCCAACAATTGGGTGGAAGTGTTGACTCGCTGGTTGCCCTAAAGGCGCAATTGGAAAGAGACAAGGTAGAGCTCAAGAACATGAATAGTTTTTCGGCAGCGAATTATGATAAGAAAATTCGCTCCTACGAATCTATTTTAAATCAAAAGGATCAGGAGATTGTACGCTTGAAAGAGGAGCTCGGTGTGGTAACCAGTAAAAATGAAGAACTGAACGAAAAAGTAAGCGGGCTCGAGTCGGAAAAGCAGCAGCTTGCTGATTCGGTAACCAACTATACGGTGCAAAATAAAGAACTTAGTGAAAAGGTAAACATAGCTTCGGCTTTGCGGGCAGAGAATATCACCATCCGGGCCGTGTCATCGAAAGGAAAGGAGCGTGATGGTGAAAAGTTCAAAGCGAAGCGCATTGACAAACTGAAAGTGAGCTTTCGCCTGGGGGATAACGCAGTTGCCCGAAAAAATGAAAAGGAGATTTATTTGCGTATTCTTAATCCTGACGGAGCCGTGCTTTCCGATATGGCTACCGGCTCTGGAGCTTTCACCGTAGGTGGAAAGGAAATGATCTATAGTTCCAAACAAACCATTGAATTCACCAATACCCAACAAACCGTTGATATTATTTATGGGCGTGGCGGCATCCCCATGAAGGACGGTAAATATGTAGTGGAGGTGCTTTGTGAGGGCGTGCAGATTGGCAAGGCGGATTTTACTGTAAAATAGCGCGGCTCTGGGAGCCTAATTCAGGCTAAATCGCTAAAATACAGGATATCATACTTCAATATTATACACAGGGCTTGGAATTACGGATTTCAAGCCCTATTTTTGCACCCTTATTTTGGATATGTTCCAAAGTGAGGGTTTGTATTAATATCATAATTTTTATTTAATCAATTACCGTATGTCTAAGCAATATGAAACGGTGTTCATTCTAACTCCCATCTTGTCTGAGGCCCAGACGAGGGACGCCGTTGAAAAATTCAGAGCCATTATTACCGATAACGGTGGTGCTATGGTCCATGAAGAAGATTGGGGATTGCGTAAGCTGGCCTATCCCATCCAAAAGAAGAATTCAGGCTTTTACAATGTGTTTGAATACACGACCTCAGAAGTGAACGTTGTGGATATTCTGGAAACTGAATTCCGTCGTGACGAGCGCGTTTTGCGTTTTATGACTATCGTTCTTGACAAACATTCTATCGCTTACAACGAGAAGAAACGTAAAGGACTGGTAGGTAGAAAAAGAGAAGTATCTACAGAAACTAAAACCGAAAACGCCTAAGCTATGTCACTAGTAAACGAACCGGTTGAAAAAAACATTAACCGTAAGAAATATTGCCGCTTTAAGAAAGCAGGCATTAAATATATTGATTACAAGAACCCAGACTTTTTGTTGAAGCTTGTAAATGAGCAAGGCAAGATTTTGCCACGTCGCCTAACAGGTACCAGCCTGAAATATCAGCGTAAAGTATCACAGGCAATTAAAAGAGCACGTCATTTGGCTTTATTGCCTTTCGTTGCGGATCAATTGAAATAAAATAGAAAGAGCTACGAACAATGGAAATCATACTAATAACTGATATAGCTGGGGTGGGTTATAAGAACGATATCGTTACCGTGAAGGCGGGCTACGGTCGTAATTACCTTATTCCACAAGGTTTTGCATTATTGGCTAATCCCTCTAATCGCAAAATCGTTGCAGAAAACGTGCGTCAGGCTTCTCACAAGGCTGAAAAGCTTAAGAAAGATGCTGAAGAAATTGCAGCGGCAATCGGAGATCTTACAATTGACATCCGTACGGTGGTTGGAGAAAGCGGCCGTATTTTCGGACGTGTTACCAATACACAGGTTTCTGACATACTTAAATCAAAAGGCTTCGATATCGACCGTAAGAAAATTACCGTTGATGATGTGAAATCGATCGGCACTTATGGTGCATTGATCGATCTTCATAAAGAGGTAAAACACAAGATTACGTTAAACGTAGTTGCGTCCGACGATAAGTAATTGTCAGCGAGCATAAATAAAAAAAGACAATCCGAGAGGGTTGTCTTTTTTTATGCGCTTATCTGCCAAAACAGATAAAAATTGTATGGATCATTACAGGGCTGGGATTCTGAGAACTTGTCCTGGATAGATTTTATCCGGATGTGTCAGCATCGGTTTGTTTGCTTCAAAAATGATTGGATATTTCATCATATCTCCGTAAACAGTCTGCGCGATCTTGGATAGGGTATCTCCTTTTTCAACGGTATGATAAGTGGCAGGTGGGGCTGGGGTAGCAACCGTCAGGTTATTGTCTACCACTTCCACGCCTTCTACATTGCCCACAGCAAGGGCAATTTTTTCAGAGTCTTCCTGTGCGGATACTTCGCCTTCGATAGTAACCGTGTCGCCCGAAGTTTTTACAGTGAGTGATTTGTACGGAAGACCTAATGCCTTTACGTGGGCAAGAAGTGCACTGGCGCGCAATGGTTCAGCTTCAGGAGTTGGAGCTGCTTCTTCTTTTTTGAATATTTTTTCACCTACTCCCTTAAAAAAAGACAAAAGTCCCATAATGATTGTTAGTTTTTTTGTTAAAAAAAAGTGTTAAAACTGGATTCAAAGCTAAACTATTTTCGGCTTAGAACAACTTTAAGACTAAAAAATAACGGTGTCGTCACATTTGTCATTGTGATTATTTTGAAAGATATTCCTTCCTTAAAACTTTCATCTTAGTACTTTTGCTCATCACAAAGAATTGTCCTGGTAACTAGCACCATAAATTAATGAATCGTAAGGAGTCAATTGAACGGCTTGCCCATGAAGAATTTGATATTTGCATTATTGGTGCGGGTGCCAGTGGAGCGGGCTGTGCCCTTGATGCGGTGCTGAGGGGTTACACAGTTGCGCTCATTGATAAGCAGGATTTCGCTTCTGAAACGTCTTCAAAATCTACAAAGTTAATCCACGGCGGTGTTCGCTATCTGGAACAAGCATTCAAGAAACTGGATTTCGGTCAGCTTAAGCAGGTTCGTCACGGTCTGGAAGAACGGCACATTGTGTTGAACAATGCGCCGCATCTGGCCAGGCCACTACCTCTCTTAACACCCGTTGCCTCGTGGCTGGAAGGGCTATATTTTTCAATCGGGCTCATGATGTATGATAGTTTTGCAACGAATGACTCACTTCCCAAAAGTAAATGGCTCTCCAAAAAGGACGTGCTGGCCAGAATGCCAACCCTGAATAAAAGTAAGCTTCATAGTGCGGTGTTGTATTATGATGGGCAACTGGATGACGCACGTTATTGTCTGGCCCTTACGCAATCGGCATCAGAAGGGGGGGCTGTGGTCGCAAATTATATGGAGGTTGTTGGATTCAATAAAGAGACGAACGGTAAAGTTACTGGAGTACAGGTTACTGATGCCTTGTCTGGGGTGGGAATTGAGATAAAATCAAAGCTTGTTGTTAACTGTACCGGACCTTTTTCTGATAAAATCCGCCTGATGGCTAATCCCGGCTTGCCGGAACGCATTCGTCCCAGTAAAGGCGTACATGTGGTGCTTCCCTATGAAACTTTGAACAGCGACCATGCCATGCTGATCCCCAAAACCTCTGATGGCCGTGTGGTATTTGCCATTCCTTTTGAAGGGGCAATGATGATTGGAACAACCGATACAGAGAGTAATGGGTTTGATACGGAGTCGGCCTTAAATAGGGAAGAAAAGCAATACTTGGTAGATACTTTGAATCCCTATCTTGCCCAACCCATTGATATTACAAAACTGAAAGCAGGTTTTGGTGGCTTGCGGCCCCTGCTTTCCGCTGATCCCGGTAAGTCTACAAAAAGCCTTCTGAGAGATCATGAAGTTGAAATAGATGACGAAACCAATCTTGTGAGCCTGCTTGGCGGTAAATGGACGACCTACCGGTTGATGGCGAAGGATACAATCGATCAGGTTGACGGTATTTTCAAACGCAAAAACGCGTGCAGCACGGACACGCATATTTTGGCTGGTGGAGAAAATTATGATTTTGAAGCCTGGAAGGCACTCCGATCGACTTACTCGTTGCCGGCGGAGGTATGTCAGCATTTGGTAAGAAAATATGGGTGCAGGGCAAAAGAGGTGTGCGAACTGACCTGGGCGAATCCTTCCTTGAAAATGCTATTGCATGCCGATCACCCCTACATCGGAGCAGAAGTGGTGTACACAGCCACGCACGAAATGGCTGTTACCCCACGTGATTTTTTGGCCCGTAGGATCCGGTTGGAAATTACAGACTGGCAGGCCGCGCTGGACAGTGTAGAGCGTGTATGCGATTTAATGGCGCCCGTGCTTGCATGGACTGAAGAGCAAAAAATTGAGTATAGCCGGTCATACAGATCCTTATTGGTAGGCTTTATGCAAGAAGCAGGCTTAACAGCAAAGTAAATAACGATGGATGTGAATGCTGAGAAGGGAATATTTATTACGGATTGCTACTGCATTTCACCGCAGCTGACCTATAATGCTACTTTTTTCGAAGAACCACCGGTTGTACACCGTGGTAATATGTACCAGGCGAAAGAACCCGTGTATGCCAACTTGATTCCTGCCGGGCTATTGCGAAGGATGGGTAAGGCGGTACGAATGGGGGTGGGGGCAGGGCTGCCTTTAATCAATAGGAACCCGGGACTTGATGGCATAATCTTAGGAACGGCCAACGGTGGATTGGAAGATTGTATCAAGTTTCTGAATCAGATCGTCGATTATGAGGAGGGTACACTTACCCCCACTAACTTTGTCCAGAGCACGCCCAATGCCATAGGTGGCAGCCTCGCACTTCTGAGTAGGAATACCGGCTACAGTACGACGCATGTGAACAAAGGCCTGGCCTTTGAGAGTGCGTTGCTGGATGCATTCCTTTTAATCGATGAGGGTGGCGCTATAAAACTACTTTTGGGCGGCGTTGAAGAGATTTCGGAATACAATTATAATATCGATTTTCTTGGCGGATTATTTAAAGAAGAAGAGGTTACTTCCTCCACACTATTAAATTCTGATACACCAGGTACAGTTTGCGGAGAAGGCGCTGCGATGTTTGTAGTCTCGTCTGAAAAAACAGCCGACTCTCTTGCGGAAATTGTAGATGTGGATCAGATAACCAATCCTACCGAAAATGAACTAAACGAAAAGCTCAGCCAGATGCTCATCCGTAATGGTCTGAATCAAAAAGACATTGATACATTGATTCTGGGCTACAATGGCGATAACCGCAGCGATTTTTGGTTCCAGAATGTCCGGGATTCTTTTTTTTCGGAAAGCGAAATGCATAGCTACAAACAGCTGGTAGGCGATTACCCAACTTCTTCGGCATTCGCCATGTGGCTTGGCGTTCAGCTTATTTCAGGAAAAAATGTTCCAGGTCGTGGTACTGAAAAAAATCGGAAAGCGAGGCATGTTTTGATATACAATCATTACAAGGCAGTTCAGCATGGTTTTATTTTGCTGTCTGCCATCTGAGTTTTATTTAGCCATGACCGGCACCAATATATCTACGGTCGTGTAGTCGGAATCTTTTCCTGTTGACTTGCCTATCCCAAACTCCCCGCGATTTACTTTGAAACTCCCACGAAACCGGGCTTTGCCATTGTCTTCTTCAAATGCGAAGGGGATTGAGATCTCTTTTTTTATACCATGAAGGTCCAGCTCACCTTTTACATTGTAAGAAGTATCTGTCCGGCTCACTTCAGAGGAAACAAAACGGATGACCGGGAATCTCTCCGCATCAAACCATTTTTCGCTAACGGCATGTTTGTTTTTCAGATCCTTACCTGTATTGATGGAGGCAACATCAATAGTTACATCGAAACGCGATTTGGCAGGCTCTGTTGGATTAAAAAGAATGGTGCCTGTTAGTTTATCGAAAGTCCCTTCTGCAAATTTTCCATTAAAACCGATCCTGTAATCTGCAGAGATCTCCCACTCCTGAGTTGTGGTTAATTTGAATGCGCTCACCACCAGTATGATCAATGATAGGTGCAGCAACTGAATTTTTTTCATGGCCTGTTTTCTAAATTTTCACAAAATTATATCGTGCTGACAGAGTTGTTGGTTTTCAACATCAGAAATGTATGCACAACTTATTTTACGGTAAAATTAACTGGGAACCCAAACTTACCCTCCGATCTGCGTTCAAATTTTTCTCAGCCAGTTTCGTCGTTTTCAACTTTTTCATCTGCGACATTTTTGGTCAATGTGCAATAGATTTTGATAAAATACGGACGCGTTCCCAACCTGGAAAACGCGCTGTTTGACACAACAAAAAATGCCCCGGAAGCGAAAATTTCCGGGGCATTTCAATTAGTAACTTTAATATGAGCTAGTTAGTCCAGCTGTTTACTTCATTTTCTACCTCTTGTCTGGTTTTGCCAATCCTTTTCTGGATTTTTCCCAACAACTCATCTTCTTTACCTTCTTCATAAAGGAGATCATCGTCTGTAAGATCGGCATATTGTTGTTTCAACTTACCCTTAACTTCATTCCAGTTTCCCTTAACCTGATCTGTGAAAGCGCTCATAGCTTTTGAATTTTAGTGTTAGAATTTTCAGGGTTTTTAGTATCCTGAATTTGGTTAAAGAATTAAATAAATCGTACCATAAATTAACATGGAGAACGGAGTAAAGGGGAGTGTAGTGAGGTTTTTATCATTCAAATAGTTGATTGTTAGTTAGTTATTTCAGTTATTGCCTTGTCTGTGACTTCCTTTACCTGCGCATCTTATATCTGGCATCTTAACTTGTTTTGAAGTCTTTTGAGCATAATTTTCCCTCAATTGTCCAAAATATTTCCTGATTAATAGAATGAATGCGAGGTTCAATCCGGAGAGCAGCTTATTACTGCCTTACATTTAGTATGTATATAAATAGCAAAGCGGCAGCCAGAGTTGTTATCCGTACTGCCGCTTTGGTAATCCTGAAAGAGACGGTTATTGTTTCTCTTTAATTAATTTATCCATGCGAATAATGCCCTGTACCATTGCACGAACGGTGTGGTAATTTATTTTCCAGGAGTGGCTCATATGTGTCCAGATAGGATCTCCTTTTCTGCTTAGCAACGGTAGCCATTCGCCCACTTCGTGATGGATCATTTTGTCAAATACAAATCTGTGAACCGAATCGTACGCTTTGAGATACTTTTCGTCCCCATAAACACGATAAGCGTCCAGCATGCCAATCAGGACTTCGGCCTGTTGCCAGAATTCCTTTTCGCGGTCATAAACCTGGCCGGCATGTGAACCTTCGACATACACGCCGCCAAACTCCCAGTCGATACCGTTATCGACCGCGTGATTATAGGAAGCTAACAGTTGTACTTTGTACTCATCGTAAGATATGCCGGCAATGTCCAGCGCATGCATGAGCAGCCAGGCAAATTCCACATTATGTCCATAGCTGGTATTGTCTTCGGCTGCGCTTTTGAATCCATCTTCGGAAAAGCGGTCCCAGCCCCAGATAATGTCGAATTTGATCTGAGGAGCCACGGTCCAATCGGCCCAGAATTGCGGAATTCCGGTACGGAACTCTGGATGCATGATCTTGCTGACGAGCAATTCTATAATCTCAACCAGCTTACGGCGATGCACCTGTTTCCGGCTTGCTTCATAAAGTGCTGTAAATGCTTCCATCAGGTGCATGTGCGCATCAAGGGTTTTCCTGTCCCCTCCCGCAGAACCATTTCCTTTCAGCTCCCAGTTTCGATGAAACATTTCAAAGTAGCCTCCGTAATGTGTATCCGCGCCGTGTATCTGAATCAGATTAAAAACCTTTTCCGCATACTCCAGGCCACGCGGGTCACCGGTGGCAAGTGTGTACTCGGCAAGGGAATAAATGGCAAAACTATTTCCGTAAACAATTTTTTCATCGATTTTAACATTCCCCTTGCGGTCCATGAGCCAGTAGAAGCCGCCATATTCATTGTCCCACATCTTATCAATTAAAAAATCGACTCCGTGACGGGCCATTTCGGCTAACCGACCGCCACCGTACCCGGCGCGATGTGCTGCTGAAAACGTATAAATGGATCGGGTTTGTGCTATCAGGGACTTTTCATCCTCTCCCGAATCCTCCCCGGCATGGTCGAAATGGGTGATGAATCCGCCGTTTTCTTTATCAACGCACCTGCTTTCCCAAAAAGGAAGCAGTTCTTCGGTTAAATGTTGGAAAGCTTCGTCACGATACGCTTTAATCTGGTCCAGGCTCATGTAATCTTAATCTATGTTTTTAGCTATAAATGTATTTTAAATAAATCAATTTCAGGTAGTTGTCTCGCGGCATAAGTCCGAAATCGCGCGGTTTGCACTGGTTTTGCCAAACAGTACGATCTTAAATACGGCAAGATCAAGCATCTTGGCTATCAGATCGGTTTTTTTATAACTATAAATGTTTTTTTATGAAGTATTTACTTTTGGGTTTCGAATTTTTGAATTAAACGGTCGTACTCAGAGCCTTTTTATATTACACTCTGGTTCAACCTGTCGTAGGATCAATCCGTGCAGTAACGATATTCTCCGTAGGATCACAGCAGGAATACCTCGTATTTAAAGTTTTATAATCTTGTAGTTTCCATTTGTATATTCGTAATTCGCAGCATCTATTTAACCCGTTTCCCATGAGCAATCCCGAAATCGTTGAAATTCTCGAGCTTACTGCTAAATTACTGGAACTTCATGGTGCTGATCCGTTCAAAATCAAAGGCTACAGCATAGCTGCCTTTTATCTTGACAAATACAAGGACGGCGAATTAAAGGATATGTCTCAGGCTGAGCTGACTAAGCTTCAGGGGATTGGGAAAAGTACAGCCGCTAAAATAGTCGAAATCGCCCATACAGGCACCTTTGCGGAATTGGAAGAGCTACTGGCCAACACACCTCTGGGTGTCATGGAAATGTTCAACATCAAGGGCATAGGACCCAAAAAAATTGCTATACTCTGGAAAGAACTTGGGATCGACAACCTGCATGAACTGGAATTGGTCTGCCTGAATGGCGCCGTTGCCAAAGTGAAAGGACTGGGAGGGAGCATACAGCAGAAAATTCTGGATTCACTGGCATTTCTGAAAGACCAGGCGGGCAAACTAAGAATGGATAAGGCTGAGGTGGTTGCAGAGGCCATTTTGGTGGAGTTGAGAAAAACGTTTGAAAACGTTGAAGCCGCTGGCGATCTGCGGCGGAAAGCAGAAACGGTTGAAGCAATTAAAATATTGGTTAATACGGACTCCCCGGCTTTGCTCCACGCCACACTGGCGGGAATTGAGTTTTTGGTTCAGGAGGAAAAACGATCGTCGCCATTTATCTGGCGCGGGAAAGTTCAGGATATAGCTGTAGAGGTAGAAATCATTGCCGTAAAACCTGAAAGGATGGTCAATGAACTGTTTTTGGAAACTGCAGCACCCGATCATCTGGGCTATCTGACAGCATCCGGCGAAACGATATGGCGACAGGTTAACTTTGAGCCTGCGGAATCGGAGGAAGCTATTTACGACAAGGCGGGGCTCCCTTATATCGTCACCGAGATGCGGGAAGGAGCAGGAGAATTTCAATGGGCAGAAACACATCGGGCAGAAGATCTGATAACCTGGGGTGACCTGAAAGGAATTTTGCACAACCATAGCACCTATTCCGATGGGCAGCATACGCTAGAGCAAATGGCCCTGTTTTGCAGGGAACTTGGGTTCGAATACCTGGGCATTGCGGATCACTCCCAAACAGCCAGCTACGCGCAGGGGTTGAAAATTGAAGATGTGATCAGGCAGCATGAGGAGATCGAAAGGCTGAATACCCGATTCGCAAATGAAAATCCGCTTCAACCGTTTAAAATATTAAAGGGAATTGAATCCGATATTTTGGGCGATGGTTCGCTCGATTACCCTAATGAGATATTGGCAAGTTTTGATTACATCGTGGCCTCCGTGCACAGTAACCTGACGATGACCCGAGAAAAGGCAACGGCAAGGTTACTACGTGCTATCGAAAACCCTTATACGACTATCTTAGGGCACCCGACCGGACGTCTGCTCTTATCGCGCGAGGGGTATCCTATTGATCACCAGGTGATCATTGATGCCTGCGCCGCCCATAAAGTTGTGGTTGAAATCAATGCTTCTCCCTGGAGGCTGGATCTGGATTGGCGCTGGATTTCGTATTGTATGGATAAGGGCGTCATGCTGAGCATCAATCCGGACGCGCATTCTAAAGAGGGCTACTATGACATGCACTACGGGGTTGCCGTGGCCAGAAAAGGGGGGCTTACCAAGGAAATGACCTTTAATGCGTTTATGCTGGCCGATATGGAAGCCTATCTTAAAAATCGTTTGAGTAAAAGTGTTGTTATGTAACCGATTTCTTCGCTCAGTGCCTCAAACAGGGGCATTCTTAACCTCGCTTGCTTTTACTAATGACAGCCATGGACGGGATCAACGTATCTCGCCTCATCGTGTTGAGTCTGTACCAATAAAATAGTTTTACTATTCTTAAAGTGTAGTTGTAAAATAGTTTTACTATTTTTAAGGTGTACTTTAATAATAGTTAGATACTTTATTCCCGAGAAGTTTTTCCCGAACTTAAAAAGATTCAGGAAGGATTTGTTAGATAGTAAGCGGATTAAATAGGCTCTTGCACTTCCACTTCTTTAGGCATAAATTCCAGAATCCCCGTCTTCAATGCTTCAATCAACCGCGTTTTTACCTGCTCGCGGTTCACGACCAGGCATACTTCGCGGGCAGGTTCCGGGTAGCGGAAGCTGCGAATGAACTGTTTGCGGTCGGCAGTTAATTCGTTCACTGCCATTTCGGGCAGAATTGTGATCCCACCATTGCGGTCTACCATGCGCATCAAGGTTTCGATACTCCCCGAGCGGTAGTTAAAACTGCTTCCAAATTCACTATTGCGGCTCAACTCGCACAGTTTCTGTATCTGGGTCCGAAAGCAATGCCCTTCTTCGAGCAGCCACAGCTCGTTTGGCTCGATGTCGGTAGGTAGAATGTATTGTTTGTTAAAAAGTCCGGTGTCTTTCGAAACATAGGCATAGAACCGTTCCTTGTAAAGTGGCATCTCCTGAAGTGCCTGATCTTCGGAAATGGAGGCCACTATTCCCACATCAAGATTTCCAACTTTCAGGTCACTGATAATTCTTTCCGTTATCATTTCCGAAATATGCAGACGGATATCCGGATAAGCCTTAATAAATGGTTGTACAAAATGGGGCAGCAGATAAGGGGCAATCGTGGGAATGATGCCAATGCGTAATTCTCCGGAAATATCGCCATTAAAGTGTTTGGCGATTTCGTGCAGCCTGCCCGCCTCCCGGAGCACCGTTTTGGCCTGGTCTATAATCTGCCGTCCGATACCAGTAGGTACGATCGGTTGCTTTGTCCGGTCAAAAATTTTGACAGACAACTCATCTTCCAGCTTGCGTATCATCATCGAAAGGGTAGGCTGGGTGACATTACAATGCTCGGCTGCATGCACAAAATGTCGGTGATTGTCCACCGCTACTATATATTCGAGTTGTTGGATATTCATTGGAATAAAATAAATTGCAAAATAAGCTAAGTAAAGCCACTTTGCCAGGGAAATGTAGTGTTAATAATTATAAATCGCGTTTATGCAAAGATAGGATTTATAAATTTTTGTGATGATAAAAATCCCTGTAATGTTCATAACGCGTATATGGGTAGAGCCAACAGGGGAAAAACAAAGAGCTGCATGTCGATTTTCCGGCCTAACTGGACAGTAGCGGATCACTTTTTGGTTAAATTGGTATTAAAATTGCTTTCCGTGGGATTTATCCTGCAATAATTGTTGATTGAAATCGTATTTTTGATCCATTACCGAACTTATTAATCACTTCTCAAACATCTGAAATGAAAAAGCTTAAGACCTTATTGATCGCCGGATTTTTCCTGATTGCGGCAAACACATTTGCCCAGACTGCGCAACCCGCGCAAACGCCCTCTGCAAAGAAGGAGGTTAAAGCAAAACCGGCTTCGGGCGGGGTTAAAACCAAAAAAGATGGCACGCCGGATAAGCGTTATTCAGAAAATCAAAAGTTAAAAGCCGATGGTACGCCGGACAAGCGGTACTCTGAAAACAAAAAGTTAAAAGCGGACGGTACCCCCGACAAGCGTTACAGTGAAAACAAAAACCTGAAGAAGGATGGCACACCCGACAAACGGTACAAAACTGCCAAAGCGGATACCGTGAAAGCTGCGAAAAAGAAAAAGTAATTTTTCGAATGAAAAAATTAGGGTAAGCGCCTGACTTGTTGTCATCCTGATGAACAACGAAGCCAGGCGCTTACTTTTGCAATTACATGAACCGGTTTGTAATGAACGCAGTGGATACCGAAGGACCTTATTTGAACAAAGACAGAGAAGAAGAATTTGAGGTTGTATTTAAAAAACACTTTAAAAATCTTCACGCTTATGCCTGCAACATCGTGCGCGATGATGTGATGGCTGAGGAAATGGTGCAGAATGTTTTCTGTCGGCTATGGGAAAAAAGTGACCAAATCGAAATACGGGAATCGGTAAGCGGGTACTTGTATCGTTCGGTTTATCATGAAAGCCTTAATTATCTCAAACATTTGAAAGTACGTGACGCTTATCAAACCTATGCAGTAAATCAAATGGAGAATACCAATAACACTTCACACAATCTGGAATTGAAAGAGCTCGAACAACGACTGGAAGTCGCGCTCAGAGAGCTTCCTGAAAGATGCCGGACGATATTTCAGATGAGCCGGTTTGAGGAACTCAAGTATCAGGAAATTGCAGAAAAACTCGAACTTCCGCTTAAAACGGTTGAGAATCAAATGGGTAAAGCGTTACGCTTGTTGCGTATGAAGCTGGTTGACTTTTTGCCAGCATCTTTTTTGTTATTTTTTTTAAGCTAATCAATCAGAATGATCGTGAATACAGACGCGAATGACATAATGGATGATCTTCTGGTGAAATGTATGCTGGGAGAAGCCACGGAGGCAGAACGCCGGCAGGTAGATATCTGGGTGAAGGATAAGAAAGAAAACGCCAGATATTATGAACATTTCAGGCTGATCTGGACACAAAGCCGGGAGCTTGCGGCGCACAGTAAGGTGAATGAAGAGGATGCCTGGGTGCGTTTCAAAGCAAGAACGTCCAGGGAAACACCTGTGATCGAGCTCAAAACCAATACCTGGAACGCATGGATCCGGATCGCGGCCTCGGTGCTGGTGCTGGCCGGGGTGGCCTGGCTTGTATATTTTTCCACTTTGAAAAATAGCTCTACGGAGTTGGTTGTATTAAAATCGGGTATGGTGGCCCTGATCGATACGCTTCCTGATGGCTCCGTGGTAACACTCAACCGTCGGTCTTCAATATCTTACCCGGAGGGATTTGGTCATGAGGATACCCGTAAGATAACACTGACAGGAGAGGCTTTTTTTGACGTGCAGCCCGACAAGTCGAAGCCTTTTGTGATTTCTGTAAATGACGTTACCGTCACTGTTGTGGGTACGTCGTTTAATGTGAAAAGCAACACAAAGCAAACGGAGGTGATTGTGGAAACAGGGCTGGTGCAGGTGGCAAAGAATGACCAGAAAATTAAAGTAAGCCCAAAAGAAAGAGTGACGGTGCAGGAGGGAGACAAGGCCCTGGTAAAAGAGAAAAGTACAGATGAGTTCTATAAATATTATCGAACCAAAACATTTGTATGCGACGACATGCCCTTATCCGAACTTGTAGAAAAACTGAATGAGATTTATGGGGCCCGCATTGTTATTGGTAATAAAAAACTGGAAAAATTAAGAATCAACACAACCTTTGAGCAGAAATCCCTGTCTACCGATCTGCATGTGATCGGACAAACATTCGACATTGAGGTGACTTATCCGGGAGACTCCATTGTGTTGAAATAGATCTTAACTTTCGGGATGAATTATAGTACCCATTTTTTCGAAAAAAATATGCTACTGGTCTTCCTTTTGATGGCCGGTAGCATTTCATTTTGCCCTGCTCAAAAATTACTCAACAAGCCCATAAGCATCACTGCCAACAGGCAATCCGTCTCGCTTGTTTTGCAGACCATCAGTAAGCAGGCCGGATTTTATTTTTCGTACAACAGTAGTGCAATTCCCGGCGACAGCATTGTCTCCATCCAATACATCAATCAGCCGCTTAGGGTAGTCCTCAATGGACTGCTGGCTGGAAATTATCTGTACAAGGAGACAGGAGATTACATTATTTTACAAAAAGCCCCTACGGAGAAGTTCTCTTATATTAGCGGTAGTGTGATCGATGACGAAACCGGAAAGCCGGTTGATTATGCCAGCGTTTATTCGAAATTATCGCTGGTTTCTGTATTGACCGAAGACAATGGCTCCTTTCGTTTAAGACTGCGCGAGCATGCCTATCCATACACTTTAAATATTAGTAAAATAGGATATGCCGACACCCTCATTGTTGTCCACTCAGAAAAGGAAGGCGCGATAAACATAGGTCTCATTCCCCGGGCCATTGATCTGGATGAGGTACAGGTATACAATTCGGGAGGCGATCGTACCTGGCTGGCCCGTCTTTTTGTTTCTTCGCGTCTCAGAGCTCAAAGCAGGAATATCGGTCAATTTTTTGTTGCGTTACCATTTCAGGCATCACTCACGCCCGGATTGGGAACACACGGACGCATGAGCGCCCAGGTTGTAAACAAGTTCTCTCTGAATCTCCTGGGCGGATACACTGCCGGTGTTAATGGACTTGAATTGGCCGGGATTTTTAACATTTCCAAGCATGATGTGCGGTGGGCGCAGGCGGCAGGTGTTTTCAACGTGGTTTCCGGGCAAGTAAACGGGGTACAGATCGCCGGGCTCCATAACCATGTAATCGACTCCTTGGAGGGTGTTCAGGCGGCAGGATTTGGAAATATTGTTAATGAAAGTGTAAAAGGTGTGCAACTGGCAGGTTTCTTCAACAAAGCAAAAAAAGACTTCCGTGGAATTCAGATAGGGGGTGCCGTAAATTTGGCCGGAGTCGTATCCGCAGGCGTGCAGCTTGGAGGTGTACTCAATGTAGATCAGTATCGATTTAAAGGCGTGCAAATAGCGGGTGCGGTTAACTGGGTTGCTGAACGTACCTCTGGCATACAGATAGCCGGTGTGGCTAATATAGGTAAAGGTGAGGTAAAGGGACTTCAGATGGGAACGATTAATTATGCCCGGCACCTGAAAGGCATCCAGATCGGCGTAATTAACATAGCGGATAGCTCATCGGGATATAGCATCGGGATTTTCAATATCATCAAACATGGAAAGGGTTCTGTTTCTGTATTTGCCAATGAAGTTGTTCCCTTGAATGTTGCCTGGAAAACAGGTAATAGGAAGATGTACAGCATTCTAACCATCGGTTCTGCCGTGGAGCCGGGACGCAAGGCCTACACTTTTGGCCTGGGCGTAGGCAAAGACTTCCGCCTGAATAAAAGTGTGACTTTGGCGGGAGAACTTACAAGCAATACGGTTTATACGGGCAGTTGGGAAAATGCGGCAGGAATTTATCGTCTACAGTCGTTACTCGACCTTCGTTTAGGTAAAAGGGTTACCTTATCCGCAGGACCGTCTGTTGCCATTCTTCAGGATAAGCAGACAGACTCAATGGCGGGTTATCGTCAATATCCTCCCAAAACGTATGCCAATTTCAACATCGGAAAATCGGCGGCTGGCTGGCTCGGCTGGCAGGCGGGTTTGTCTTGGAATTATGGCCGGACGCTGTGAATGTAAGTGAGAAGTGAAATGTAAAAAGTGAGATGGCTGTTGGTGAAAAATTCAAAAAAATAAAAATTCTCTATTTAAAAGTTAGGGTAAAGCCCAGGCAGCTTGTCGGTACTCCGCATACAGAGCAATCCGACTGATTGTAGGCCTGCAAGACTTTGGATTGTCTGCTATGTGTTTGATTCAAAAAATAAAAATACTAGCAAAATGAAAAAGTCATCAGAAATTTTATCGCGGATTTTCTTCGCAACTATATTCTTCGGAGCGATTGCATTTTCTTCTTTTGGGCAATCCGACTCCATCCGTCCGATTCATGTTGGTCTTGTGTATCCGATCAGTTCCAATGGGTTGAGCGCTGCAAATTATACCAACCGTTTTTCCTTGCATACCATCGCAGGCATCTCCAAAAATGAAATGGGAGCAGCCATTGCAGGCACAGCAAATATTGTGAAGCAAAATGCAAGTGGTGCGCTGATAGCCGGGGCAGTAAATATTGTAGGCAATAATGCAAAAGGCTGGCAAGTGGCAGGCGTTTCCAACGTCATCAAAAATAATGCGAACGGATGGCAGCTTGCTGGCGTTATGAACCTCGCCGGCTCTTCTCACGGTGTCCAAATTGCCGGTGTGGGTAACATGACTGCCGGGAATGCCAAAGGACTTCAGGTGGCTGGGGTTATAAATAAAAGCCGGAACACCAACGGACAGATTGCCGGTGTCATCAATATCGCTAAAAATGTCAGAGGCATCCAGCTCGCTGGTCTGATCAACATAGCCGACAGCAGCGACTATCCGATTGGATTATTCAATTTCATCAAGAGTGGGGAGAAGTCGATCAGTGTTACGATTGATGAAACCATGACTGGAATGACGTCATTTCGCTCAGGTGGCAAGGTGTTGTATGGAATCGTAGGTATTGGTTACAACTTAAAAGAGACTAACAGGTCACTGTATGCTGCTGAGGCGGGTATGGGTGCTCATATTCCCATTCGATCCAACCTGCGCGTTAATCTGGAAGCCGTGAACCTGACATTGTCTGACTTCAAAAAGGGGACTTACATGAAGAGTTCTTTGCGAATTTTGCCTGCGTACCGGATTTCCGACCGATTTGTGGTATTTGCCGGACCCACGATCAATTATGTGAATTACACCAAAGAAAGTGGTAAAGGTTTGGTGGACCGATATCTGTGGAGCAAGCTTCGTCAGGACGATTTTCAAGGCCTGTTTCTTGGATTTAGCGGTGGCATCCAGGTGATGTTATAAATGCCGGTGATTCGAAAAAGTCAAATTTTCAGATCATAAACGCCAGAGTGGCGAATTAATCGGCAGAAGGGGGGCAGGAATACACAGTTAATTAACGGGTCCGTTTTACTATTCTTTCATTACATGCCACCAGAGCACTTTTGTTACTGGTGGTATTGTTTTTTGACACGCCTCCTTGTTAAACCAATTATTTACGAAACACAAAAGTTATGAGGAAATTGGCATTTATGGGCGTATTTGTGCTAGCAATAGCGGTAGGTTGTAAGGATGATGAAGAAGGAACAACAACACCCATCCCATTACCGGAGTTAAAAGTAACGACTGCACTTTCAGGTGAAAATGAAGTTCCCAAAAACGGCTCCCTGGTTAGTGGAAGTGTGGATGGCACGTTGGACCAGGAAACGAGAATAATGAAGTTAAATATAATGTATAGTGACTCACTGGATTCCACGTACGCGGATACGGCGTTTATTCCAACAGGATGGCATATTCATAAGGCGGCGGTTGACTCCACTGGACCCGTTGTGATCAACTTCGGTACAAACTTTGCCTCTCCACTGGCATTTGTAGATACGCTTACAGCTGAGCAGGTTGCTGATTTGAAAGCGGGATTGTATTATGTGAATATTCATTCTAAAAAATATCTAAATGGAGAAATTCGGGGTCAATTGAAGACGGCTGAATAATTCCTGACACCCGGTACACACACTTGATTTCTGGAAGAGCGGCGCCTGTAACGGTTCCGCTCTTTTGTGTTCTTGACAACTTGTCAAGAACTTTGTATATTCGTTAAAATTAATTATTCTCAGAATATGAAAACGATGTCGGTAGGTGAATTTAAGGCTAAGTTCTCGGACGTCATTGCACAGGTAAAAGCAGGTGAAGAAATTGCCGTAACATTTGGGAAAAAGAAGGAGATCATCGGGTATTTTAAACCAGAGCATTCGAGAGCCAAGAGGGATAGGGTTGAGCGTCCTTTGGGTCCGCTCAAACATCTTGGCTATTACATGGCAGAAGACTTTTGTGAAACAACGGAGGAAGAGTTTTCAATAATCGATTCGTCATTATGAAATATCTACTGGACACACATGTGTTACTGTGGTATTTGTTTGAGGAGGAGAAATTGTCCGATGCAGTGGCGGATTTGCTTAGGGATGCAGAGGTAGAGATCAATATAAGCGCAGTGACCTTTTGGGAGATATCTGTAAAGCATGCTATCGGAAAATTGAACCTAAAATCGATCACTCCCACACAGCTTCCCGAGCGATGTGCCTCTTATGGTTTTAAAATCATCTCAGTGACAGCTACGGAAGCGGCTTCGTATTTCCAATTGACATCATCGCATCACAAAGATCCATTTGATCGAATGCTTGTTTGGCAGGCTATTAGCAACAATTTTACTTTAATCAGTAACGATGGAAACATGCCTCCGTATAAACCGGATGGACTAAAACTATTATGGTGACCTATTCAAAGGTGGTATTATAAACTAAAAAGAGCTTTCGGACGAGGACAGCTCTTTTTAGTTTTACAATGAATTTTTTTAAAACAGTTCCTTAGCCTTGGCTAGCGCAGTCTCCAATCCGGATGCATCCGAGCCGCCCGCAGTTGCGAAGAAGGCCTGTCCGCCGCCGCCGCCGCGAATTTCCTTGGCCAGCTCTTTCACGATCTTACCCGCGTTCAAGCCTGTTTCTTGTACAATGTTATCGGCAATGTAAACCGATAGCTGAGGTTTGCCTGCAATGTCTGCGCCTAAAACAGCAATCAGATTTTCTACCTGATCTTTCAATTCATAGGACAATTGTTTCAGCGCATCGGCATGTGGTACTTCCACTTTTGCAATTATCAAGCTGAAGGTGGAATGTTTTTCAGCCTTGCTGATCAAATCGGCCTTCAACACCTGCACTTTTTCATTTTCAAGGGCAGTTACACGTTTTTGCAATATACTACGTTCGTCAATCAGTGTCTCGATCGCCTTCACCAGATCCGTCGGACTTTTCAAAAGGTCTTTCAGCTTGTTGAGGGTTTCTTCCTGCTGGCGCATGATTTCCAGGGCTTTCTCACCGGTAACTGCCTCCACACGCCGGACACCCGCCGAGACAGAGCCTTCAGAAATGAATTTAAAAACACCAATTTCGCCTGTTGACGGAATATGTGTGCCACCGCAGAGCTCGAGTGAGAAGGCGGGGTCAAATATGACCACGCGTACGAAATCGCCGTATTTCTCGCCAAAAGTGGCGGTCGCCCCCATCTGTATCGCCTCCTGAATGGGTACATTACTCAGGACGTTTAACGAAATGTTTTCACGTATTTTTTCATTCACCCGATCTTCTATTTTACGCAATTCCTCCGACGTTACTTTAGCAAAGTGGGAGAAGTCAAAACGAAGCACTTCGTCGTTCAGGAATGAGCCCTTTTGTCCGATATGCGACCCCAAAACCTCCCGCATGGATGAGAGCATGAGGTGCGTGGCGGAATGGTTTGCCTTTATTTTATTTCTTCTGTTTTCGTCAATCCGGGCCACCACGATGCCAGCCGATTTCAGGGAGTCGTCCAGATTCTTGTCCGCTGAAATATGAACAAATAAATCATTCTCTTTCTTGGTATCTATAATATTGATCTTTTTCGTTTCTCCGTCAACCGACCAGTAGAGCGCACCCGTATCACCTACCTGCCCACCCATTTCCGCGTAAAATGGTGTACGGTCGAGCACAATGTGATATTCTTCGCCTGTTTTTGTTTTTACTTTTCTGTATTTGACAATATGACTGTGTGTTTCTGTAAAATCATAACCCAGAAACTCAACGCCGTCCGCTTCGCGCAATTCCACCCAGTCTGTTGCTTCTTTGGCGGCATCTTGTCGGGAGCGTTTCTTCTGTTCGGCCAGAGCCTCCTGAAAGCCGGTCTCATCAATTCGCAAGCCTTTTTCTCGTGCAATCAGTGCAGTAAGGTCCACGGGAAAGCCAAAGGTATCGCTCAACTCAAATACTTCTGCGCCGGCAATGGTATTGATTCCTTTTTCTTTCAGGGAAGTAGTGATCACGTCCAGTCGTTTAAGGCCTGACTCCAGAGTACGTAGGAAACTTTTCTCTTCTTCCAGAATGACCTTCGTTACAAACTCTTCCTGCGCGCGCAGTTCTGCAAATACATCTTTGAACTGCTCGGCCAAAACCGGTACCAGTTTATGGAAAAATGGCTCTTGGAGGCCAAGGTATGAATACCCGTAACGCACTGCCCGGCGAAGTATACGACGGATTACATAGCCTGCCTTCACATTGGAGGGGAGCTGCCCGTCGGTAATGGCAAAGGACACCGCACGAATATGATCCGCTATCACCCGCATGGCAATATCTGCAAAGGGCTCCTGATTAGCTCCGTAGGTTTTGCCCGACAGTTTTTCAAGTACCTGAATTGTGTTTTGAAAAACATCCGTGTCGTAATTGGATGTCTTGTTTTGAACAGCCATGCAAAGCCTTTCAAAACCCATTCCCGTATCCACATGTGTAGCGGGAAGGGGAATCAGCGAGCTGTCGGCTTTTCTTTCAAACTGCATGAACACCAGATTCCAGATCTCAACCACCTGCGGGTGGTCATTGTTGACGAGAGATTTACCGGAAATCAGATCAACATCGGCCTGCGGACGCAGATCTATGTGTATCTCCGAGCAAGGGCCACATGGTCCTGTATCGCCCATTTCCCAGAAATTGTCTTTTTTATTACCCAAAATGATCCGGTCCTCACCCACGATCGGCTTCCAAAGATCCCATGCTTCCTGGTCAAAGGGAACGCCATCTTTTGCATCGCCCTCAAAAACCGAAACATAAAGACGTTCTTTGGGTAATTTGTACACCTCCGTCAGTAGCTCCCAGGCCCAGGTGATCGCCTCTTTTTTGAAATAATCACCAAACGACCAGTTGCCCAGCATCTCAAACATGGTGTGGTGATAGGTATCAAAACCCACATCTTCCAGATCATTGTGCTTACCGGATACACGGAGGCATTTCTGGGTGTCGGCAATACGTTTGGACGGAGGTGTGCCGTTTCCAAGAAAAAAATCTTTAAACTGGGCCATGCCTGAGTTGTTAAACATCAGGGTAGGGTCATTTTTGGCGACAAGCGGAGCCGAAGGAACAATGAGATGTTGTTTACTACGGAAAAAATCCAGAAAAGCCTGTCGTATCTGATGCGAAGTCATATATTTTTGTTTGCGGTATTTCGTTTTCAGGCCCGGTTTTTAAGGAATCGGGTCTGACTAAATTTTGCGCAAAGGTAATGAAAATTCGCGGTGCTGTTTTTAGGTTGGAGCCCGGGTTTTTACAACAAACGGTAATAAAAGGGTCATCTCCATTGCATTAATGCGGCGTTGAGCGCTTCTTCCACCCGTCGGCGCGGTTTGTGAAAGTATATAAGCCCATGGCCGGGCAGCATTACATCGCTGTCCACCTTGGCGAACTTGCGTAGTGATTCCATATAAATTTTTTTGTCGAAATCGATGGAACCACCCCAGCCAAAATCTCCCCCCAGTAAAGTGCCGATCAGATCACCGCTCACGACCAGGCTCTTACCATCCCACTGAAAGGCGTAAGCCGTACATCCCATACTATGTCCCGGCACGTGAATGACTTCTATATCCAGGCCCAGGATATTTATTTTTTCGCCGTCCGTCACAATTTGATCCACTTCAAAAGGCGTGAAGATTTTATGGTAAAGATATCCGCAGCAACGTTCGTCACCGGCTGCCACGGAGGCGGCCGTTTCCGCTATGGAAATAAATTTCACCCCCCTTTTTTTGAGTATATGCCCTGCCCCGGCATGATCATAATGGGCATGTGTGAGTATGCAGTATTTAATGTGGTCAGGATCAAGACCCCAGTAGGCCATATTTCTGAAAATCTGATCAAGGGTGTCACCACAGCCGCAGTCGAACAGGATGAGGCCATCGGGCATTTTGAGAATGTAACTGTTACCATCGTTCCAAAGCGCTCCCTGCTGATCAAATGTAATGCCATTGAGATCACCACCTACTTGGAAAAGATTTTTGAGAACTTGCATCGGAGTCGTATTTGCGGTTTAAATACTATGAATACGTGCTAAGGTTGACAACAGACTAATGAAATCAGGTCTTCTGAGGTATTAACCGAAATTTTGGTGTACATATCACATGGCGCGACTGAGAAAATGTTACTTTCCGCAGCATATAACGTTTTCATAATTGTTGAGTATAAAATCCATTTTCACTACTTCCTTACAAGAATACCGACAGCCAGCATAAATGGCTTGAATGTTACAAAGGAAGCCCTTAATTTCGTCCAAGCTACGGCGGTCATGTTTTGAATAACGTATTAAAGTGTAGTAAATGAAACCGTATTCCGAGTACTCGGCAGAGGAACTAGCGATGGAAAATCTTTTTATCCGGTGGATACGGTTTCCGGATGATCCTTCCATCAAGTCATTCTGGGAAAACTGGATAGTCAAATACCCTGCGATGCGGGATACCGTGGATAAGGCACGTGAACTCGTACTTACCGCTTCGGACTGGAAACCCGAAACCCTTTCGAATCAAGAAGTTAATTCCATCTGGGATCGAATACGAAGTTCCCTTGAAATCATCAGTGATGGTGAGCAGCATAATAAACCGGTGATCAAAGTATTGGGAAATAAAATCACCATCAAAGGCGTGGTTATACTTCTTGTTGCTGGAATATTTCTTTTTTTTTTAATGTACATGATCTTTCTTAATCTCTGATGCGTTGCGCCGATCCGGTAGCATCCCTCGTTATATTGCATGCCCGGCCTTTTCTCAGCGACGCTTCCTGCTGCAGGTTTTCTGATCTGATCTCAGATGGAAACTAAAAAGAACATAAAAAAGCAACCAGCATGGATTAAGGTAGCTGAGCCAACTCGAAAAGCCAGCCCGAAGCCGGATATGCAGCCATGGATGGTTCAACGGCTTTAGTAAGTGGTTTGCATCCCATACGCTGACCCTGCGGAATATTTCCAATAATCTCCGAATGGACAACCCCCAACGGTGATTTTAAATCGTCGCAAAGCGTGAGCATCCTCAGCGAAGCCAGTCCTGCCACCTCAATGCGTCTCCACAATATTCCTGATCAGCTTTCTTATTTCAAGACTGGTCTGAGTACTTTTTCGGGGCGTGGTTTGGGTAAATATTATTCCCGCTATCTTATTTTTGAAATCCTGCCAGGGATGTGCTCCGAAAAGCCCCGGACTGCTGCTTTCCAATACGATTCCGCCAGCATCCACTACGTCCAGCCAATTGCCTATGCCGTATCGTATGGTGTTGTCGGGATACGGCGAAAAGGGGTTGGTTGGATAAGGTGTACCTTTTATCACTGCGTTACGCGTCTGATCGGAAAGCATTACGGAAACCGCTTCTTCGCTCAAAACGCGCTTTTTTCCTGAAAGGCCTTTGCTGACAATCATTTCCAGAAATTTCAGATAATCCGCCGCGGAAGTATTTGCTCCCCCGGCAATGATCGGATTGGATACAGAGCCATATCTGACCGTGATGTCACAAGGCCGTCCTATTTTCTCGTTGAACAAAACCTGCCACGATTTACCTGAAACCAGTTCGGCAATGCGTCCGGCAATGTGCATTCCCGAGCTTCCGTAGCTGAAAGCAGATCCTGGGGCATAAACAAGCGGAACATATCGGGCAATAGAATCAACGGCCTCAGCCAAGGTGATATTCCTTTGATATTCAAAACCTTGCTGAGAATCTCCATCAAAACCGGCAGTGTGTGAAAACAGCTGACGAATGGTGATGCTGCCTTTTTGATTGGCGGTAAATATGGGCAGAAATTTACCAACCGTGTCGTCCAGGGAAATTTTCTTATCATCTACCAGGCTCATCACCACCGCCGCTGAAAGCCACTTCGAGGCAGAGGCCGTCGGCCTCGTGGTCGTGGTGTCGAGCCCTGCCGATTTGTGATAAATGAGCTTTCCGTTTTGCGAAACCAACACAACGACCTGGTTGTTGTAATTCGCCAGATTCTTGTCAATGAATTGGTCAACAGTCGTAAAATCATAAGGCGAATTCGTGTCATCCGGCACTATGTTATGTTTGCTGCACCCTAGCGAAAACCAGGCTGCAAGAAGGGAAACAAGTATTTTTGTCATTTTTATACGTTTAGGTTTTTTTGATATTTTCAAAACAGGCAAAATGATTCCGCCCCGACTGCGCTTCACTCCGTGGATCTCGTATGGCTGGATTTAGTTTTTCTGAGGTTCGCCAGAATTTCGTCTAACCCTCAGCTCGTCCTTCATTTCCTGCTGTTGTTGCTGAAACTGTGCGAATTGCTCCTTCGTAAGTACACTTTTCAGCTCTGCTTCCTTTTCGCTGCTGATCGACCGGAATGCCTTAAACCGGGACATTTTACTTCCTGTTCCCTGGATAACCGGATCCATTTTTTGCGCATATTTCAGGTTGATCCGGCTAACCTTTTCTTTTTGTGCTGAATCCAGTTTCAGGGATGTAGCCATTCGGTGGGTTAGTAATTCGGCCCGCTGTTCCGCTGGCATCTGCTTTATTCCGCTTTGTGCAAATGCGCTGGTTGCCGCCAGCATCAAAGAGAAAACACCAGTAATTGTTGTCTTTGCTTTTTTCATGGTTGATACACTTAATTGATTTTTGAACTTGTTATCTGACGATCCAAAACAACAAATAAGCTTTCCTGCCAAAAAACATTTTCTTCCGATCAACCTGTTTACCAAACGAATGCATTGTTTTTGCCGGTAAATGGATTTTAAAACTGCTCCAATCCGTCTGCCGGTAAAAGCAACGCATTCACAGGAGGAAACCAGATGTTCGCAGGGAAACTTTCTGACTTTGATACTTTTCGTTTACCATTGCAAAATAATCGCCCCGTGATGATCGGTTTTTCAAAAATAAAACAGCAAGCGCTCAATCCTTATCTGCTTTGGATGGGCTACTGGATGTTGTGGCTCCTGATGTTATCCAGCTTCCAGCAGTTCGACAAGGCTGTCTGGGGAGCAACCGTTAATGTGGGTATCCAATCGGCGGTCGCTTACACGAACATCCGTTTCCTGATCCCGGATTTTTTTGAAAAAAGGAAGTACACCGCATACGTAATCCTCGCCTTGCTGATACTCTTCGTATTCACAAAGGCTCATCTTTCCCTGATCGAGCCATACCTTCAGACCAGCTCATGGGGACGAAAAATACGTTTTCCCCGGGCATTCCAGTTTGGCAGAATCTATCTCTTTTTGATCCTCGTGCTGATCATCAGCGCAGCCTATAAATTTGCCGTGGACCGCTTTCAGGCCCTGCAACGCCAGTCTGAACTGGCAAAAAAGCAGCTGGAAACCGAGCTGGAAGCACTCCGGAACCAGATCAACCCGCATTTTTTATTCAATACCCTCAACAACATTTACACGCTGGCATATCTGAAAGAGGATAACGCGGCGCCCATGATCATGAAGCTGTCGGCGCTTTTGAGGTACATGTTACATGAATGTCAGAATGAAAAAGTACCTCTGGAAAAAGAAGTGACATTTTTGGAAAACATCATTGAAATGCAGAAATTAAAGTCGGATGCTTTTGCAAAACGAATAAACCTTGAAACAGCAGGTATAAGGCCTGATCACCTGATCGCTCCGCTGCTGCTACTTGGTTTTGTAGAAAACAGTTTTAAACATTCGGATCTGGATTTTAATGCAGAGGGTTTTATCGATATCAAACTTACTGTCGACAGCGCGGGAATTGTTCATTTTATTTGTACAAATACAAAAAAGAAAAGGGAGAAGGTTGTTCAGGAGCAGGGCGGAATCGGGCTTGCCAATACGCGAAAACGACTTCACCTGATTTATGGAAACCAGTTTGATCTGAAAATCACCGACACGCCTGATAACTACCAGATATCTCTAAACCTGCCTGTCCATGAAAATTAGCTGTCTGGTTGTCGATGATGAGCAGCTCGCAAGGCGGCTGCTTTGCGATTACATCGCCAAAATTCCGACACTGACTTTGGTTGGTTCCTGTGCAAATGCCCTGGAGGCACAGGTTGTTTTACAAAGCCAGCAGGTTGATCTGATGTTTCTGGACATACAAATGCCGGAACTGACCGGGATTGCTTTCTTACAGTCGCTTACACATAAGCCGGTCACCATTTTCACAACGGCCTACACCGAGTATGCCATCAAAGGCTTTGAACTGGCTGTGCTGGATTATCTCGTAAAGCCCATTTCATTCGAAAGATTTTTTCAGGCGGCCACCCGCGCCATTGGGCACATCAGCAATATCCCGGGCGGTCACAAATACGATGGATTATCAGATCAGCCGATTTCCGCAGGGCCAGCCGCTGCTGAGGACTTCATTTTTGTCAAGTCGGATTTCAGAATCTATAAGCTTCATTTCAGCGATATCGATTACATCGAAGCCTATGGCGAATACATTTTAATTTTCGCAGGAAAAGATAAAATCATGACATTGGTACCCCTAGGCAAAATGGAAGCGCAGTTGCCAGCCCGACTATTCATCCGGGTCCACCGCTCGTACATTGTCAATTTTTCAAAAATTGAGACCATTCAGGGAAATACAATTTATCTTAAAGGAAAGGAAATACCCGTCAGCAAAAGTTACCGGGAAGTTTTCATGAACCTGGTGAACAGGAATCAGCTGTTTTGATGACGCCGGATTTACGGCAGCTGTTCAATAGTAATCACATGCGAGTGAGCCACCTTGCAGCGTAATCAGCAGAAAGGGACTCATTTTCCGTTGAAATGGATTAAACCAATGCCTTCTTTAACAGCGCCTCATCCGAAAGGTTAAATGGCTTACTACCCCGCTGGCCGTGCCATGAACCGGGACACGGTCCGGTCGTTCAGAAGTGTGGAGAACACAGAGAAAATCATCAGACGAACGCCCTCCAACAACAAGGACCCCAATGAATTGGGTGATCAAAAGTTTATAAAAAATATTTTTATTGTTATAATTCAATTCTTTCCTTCAAAACGGACCGTTAATCTTGCTATTTTAATATTCTGATAAAAATTGTAACAATTTACATGTAAGGGAGTGATGAGTACAACTTCGTCGGGGTTTATTGATATCACCTGGTGTGATTTGACCGACTTATTTACATTTACACTAACCTACGTTAAATGAGAAAACGATTTACTTATCCGTTTTTGCAAATGACTTCGGTATGCATGCTGCTCGCATTGCTATTACCACCCACATTTGCCTCTGCCCACGCTGCCGGTAATCCGGTTTCCATCGCCAAGCGAACTTTGGTAGACAAGACCATTAAGGGTAAGGTCTCATCCAAAGAAGACAACACAGCTATCCCCGGTGTAACGGTGGTTGTGAAGGGCACCACCACCGGGACCACCACGGACGCTGATGGCAAGTATGAGATTGACATTAAATCAGGCAACGACATTCTGGTCTTTTCGGCGGTAGGATTTCTCACCCAGGAAAGGGCGGTAGGCAATGCCAGTATGCTTGACATATCCCTATCCACAGACCAGAAAACACTGGACGAGGTTGTGGTTGTAGGGTATGGTACTGTTAAGAAACGCGATCTTACCGGAGCTGTTTCTCAAGTAAATGCTACAAAACTGGATAACGAAAATCCCCAGTCTGTTCAGGATGTACTTCGTGGAAATATACCCGGGATGAACGTAGGGTTTTCTGCATCTGCTAAGGGAGGAGGAAACGTTGGTGTACGTGGTACCAATTCACTGGCTGCGGGTACCAGTCCACTCGTTGTATTGGACGGAGCCATCTATTACGGAGGGTTGGAGGACATTAATCCGAATGACATCGAGACGATTGATGTATTAAAGGATGCAAGCTCAGCTGCTGTTTTTGGAGCAAAGGCTGCCAGCGGAGTTATTCTTGTAACCACTAAAAAAGGGAAAGATGGAAAAACATTAATCAATGTCAACACCAGTTTTGGCTTTGCTGAGGTTGCAAAAAATCAACCTGTGCTTAGTCCCGATGGTTTTGTTACATGGCGGCAGGAAGTAATGCGCAATATTAACCTCACGGCTCAGCCGAGTCGCTTCACCAACCCCAATAATCTCCCCTCCGATGTGACGCTTGCGCAATGGCTTGCATTTGATGGTTCTACCGGAGATCCTACACGGGTTTGGTTAACACGCCTCAATATGCAATCGGTTGAAATTCAAAATTACCTGGATGGAAGGAGTGTTGACTGGTATTCCAAAATTTATGAAAGGGGACTGCGTCAGGATCATAACGTGAGTCTTTCAGGGAAAAATGATAAGGTCTCCTATTACATGTCCCTGGGTTATTTAAACAACAAAGGAATCGTACACGGCGATGCGTATAACACTTTCCGGGGACGGCTGAACGTGGAGGGCAAGGTTAACAAATTTTTGAGTCTTGGTATCAATACACAGTTTGCCGACCGGGATGAAAGTCAAATACCGGTTAACTTTGACCTGGCACCCAATCTTTCGCCCTGGGGATCTGAATTCAACGCAGACGGCACTTATAAATGGCGCCCCAATGAAGAGGCAAGTGGTGGAAATCACCCCTATTACGCGCCAAGCCACACAAAGCGTGACAAAGGATCAATTACTCTGAATAACGTTCTTTTTGCTAAGGTGACGCTTCCATTAGGTTTCAGTTTCCAGACCAACTTTACGCCTCGCTACGAAGATTACCACCGATACAACGCTGAATCTTCAAAACATTCGGAGTGGGCTGCAGAAGGTGGACGTGCTTCCCGGAGAAACACGAGAACGTTGAGCTGGCAGGTGGATAATATTCTTAAATGGAATAAAACAATCGCAAAAGATCATAGCTTCGACGTTACACTGCTGGCAAATGCTGAGCGGTTCAGGAGCTGGGATGATAGTGTTTCCAATAAGGGATTTGCGCCTAGTGATGTGTTGGGGTATCATAACATTGGTGCCGGAAACGCACCGATCATGTGGAGTAATGATGAAACCAGCACAGCGGATGCCTTAATGGCCCGTTTGTACTACACATTCAAGGAAAGGTACATGTTGACCGTTTCAACCCGGAGGGATGGATACTCGGCGTTTGGCCAGAAAAACCCTCGTGCGTTGTTCTCTTCGGCAGCCTTGGGATGGGTATTTACGGATGAACCATTCTTCAAAAGCAGTTGGTTTAACTATGGTAAGCTACGTGTTTCTTATGGAAACAACGGCAACAGGGACATTGGGCGGTACCTGGCACTTTCTGATTTGTCAACAGGGAAATATCTACACGTAAACGCTGCGGGTGGGGTGTATCAGGTAAGCCAGCTTTATGTGAACCGGATGCAAAATGCCAACCTTAAATGGGAATTGACAAATTCCTTCAACCTGGGTTTTGACTTCTCGTTTTTCAATAATCTATTGGATGGTAGCCTTGAACTTTATAAGTCGTCGACCAAGGACCTCCTGGTTAATCGTGCCTTGCCTGACATTGGGGGATACTCCTCCGTACTGGATAACCTGGGCCAGGTGGATAACAAGGGAATTGAGCTGAACTTAAATGCCAACCTGATGAAACGTGACAATTTCTCCTGGCGGTCGACACTCAATTTTCAGATGAACCGCAACAAGATCGTGAGTCTATATGGAAACATGGTAAAAATAAAAGATGCATCGGGCAATGTAATTGGTGAAAGGGAGGCTGATGATGTAACAAACCGCTGGTTTATCGGACACGCCATTGACGAGATTTGGAATTACAAGGTTATCGGCGTGTGGCAGACCGAGGAAGCAGATGCTGCGGCAAAATACGGTGTGCGGCCCGGTGATCACAAAATCCTGGATGTTAACAACGATGGTAAATTTACGAATGACGACAAGGTTTTTCAGGGCTTCACTTCTCCCCGTGCCCGATTTACCTGGCGCAACGAGTTTAAGTTATTCAAGAATTTTGATGTGTCCTGTATGATGTATTCCTATGTGGGTCAAAAAGGAGAATTTAATCAGATGAAGAACAGGCCTGGTTTTCCGGACCGGAGTAGTTCGTTTGTGTTTCCATACTGGACCGCCGAAAACAGGAACAATGAATGGGCAAGGTTGTATTCCAGTGAAGGATCTGCCACTGGTTACAGTGTGTACCAAAGCAAATCATTCCTGCGGTTCGAAAGTTTAGCACTGGGTTATACAGTTCCCAAAAATCTAGTGCAAAGAATCAGCATTCAGAATTTGAAAATTTATGCCAACGTCCGCAACCTGGGCTTTATTTCGAACTGGAAATTCTGGGATCCTGAAAACGGCACGAATAACGCCACCATGGCCAACCTTACCTATTCTGTACCAAGTCCGCGTATTTTCACCATGGGACTGGATATTACTTTGTAGTACTCAAATGTTAAATTGATTTGGATATGAACACAACATATAGAACAAAAAAAATACTTTCTCTTGCTTTCGTTGCGGCTGGTCTCACGCTCGCCGGCTGCAAGGAAAACTGGCTGATACCAGAACCGCTTTCTTTTTACGCCCCAGAAAACACATTTAAGGATGCAGCTGGAATTAGGGCAACGTTGGTGGCCTGTGAACGGAATATGCGGATCGAATGGTTTGGAGACTCTCCGCCAATTGGTACCGAGGCACTTTTTTCGGATATTGCAGTAGAGGGCACCACGGACAAATCTGGTCCTGCGCAAAATCTCAATCTGCTGATCACACCAGATGCACAACTAAATCATGGTGATTACAATAAAATTGGTTGGTACTGGATCGAAGGTTATAAAGGGATAAAATATGCCAATACCTGCATTACCCGCATCGATGAACCCACTTACAAAAACGAGCAGGAAAAAAATGAAATCCTTGGAGCTGCTTATTTTCATCGTGCCTACCGATACTATCGGCTCACGCAGCAGTTTGGCGATGTTCCCCTGATTCTGACGGACATTATTACACCCAAACTGGACTTTCAGACCACCAAAAGAGAGGTGATTTTGAAAAAGATGAAGGAAGATCTTGAATTTGCCGAAAAATGGGTGCCTATCGTAACGGATAAAGGTTCGGTAAACCGAGGTTCGGTGAGTCATTTGCTTACAAAGATCAATCTGGCGCTTGGGTTATTTGACGACGCGATCAAATCAGCAAGCAATGTGATTGATGGAACACAGCATAAGCTGATGGTGAACAGGTTCGGGGTGGATGCAGGCAATGCCAATCGTAACGTGATCTGGGATTTACACCGCCCGGCGAATAAGTCAATAGGAGCAAACACGGAGGGTTTAATGATGGTGATCGATCGCCTGGCGATTGAAGGGAACGTTGAAACGGGTATCCAAATCATGCGGAATACGGTTCCTTTTTGGTTTAGCAATATCAATACGCCTTCGGGTATTCGGGGGACCATAGATACGTATGGTATTGAAATTGACCAGGTAACGTCTTTGGGCAGGGGAATTGGCCGGATCCGTCCTACCAATTATTCTCAGAAGCTTATCTGGGACGACAAAAAGGATCTGCGACATGCACCCGGTAACTGGATGCGCATGGAGGATATTCTTTACAATAATCCAGCCCTGAAAACAGCCAATGATCCGTATTATGGCAAACCGTTGCAGTTCAGAAATGCCGCCGGAGCGGTGTTGACGATTGATACAATACGGTGCTGGTTTGAGTGGCCGAATTACAAACTCTATATTGAAGATCCGCAAAGAGTTCAGCCACAGGGTGGTAACACCGATTGGTACGTCTTCCGCCTGGCAGAAACGTATTTATTGAGAGCAGAAGCATACGTGTGGAAAGGCGATCTGGTAAATGCGGCCAAAGATATCAATGCGGTAAGAACACGTGCCAAGTGTGATCCCTACGATGCTTCGAAAATTAACATTAACACCGTTTTGGATGAAAGAGCCCGTGAACTTTATTTGGAAGAGCCCCGAAAAACGGAGCTTACGCGTATCGCATACATCTTCGCCATGACGGGCAAGCCTGCACCAAACGGCAAAACGTACAGCATGGCAACCTTCTCCGAAAACAACTATTTCTATGATCGCATCATGGAAAAGACGGATTTCTACAATAAGAAGGTGCTGACGCGCCATGCGGATGAGTATACAATGAGCCCATACCATGTTTTGTGGCCTATTCCTCAGCCAACGATTGACGGTAACACAGGTGCCGTCATCAATCAAAACAAAGGCTACAACGGGTTCCAGAACAACATACCAGCGTTGACTGAAATACCGAAGGAGTAGGCTTGAGAAAATTGCGCTATCAAAAAAAGATCCCGGCATTGGGATCTTTTTTTGATATTGGGCAACTAAGAATTACGGCTTAGCGGGAAGCAAAGTCTGGTTTTTGTACTACAAATGAACAAGAAGATAAATATGTTTGGCCTAATTCCATACTCAACCGTGGTCTGTGTCTTCACAGACCCAATACTAGCACTGAATATAGCCTCATTATCAGAATTTTATAAATTAGAATCAAATTGAAAAACCAAACGACTGTCAAAATCACTTAAACCATACGCCTTCATATTTGCCCCACAAACGAGCAACCACTCCCGCCAGTTGGTCAAATCCTCTCACCAATATGAGTTAAAAATCCAAAGTCTGTTTCACCAGTAAAATAGTAACTATCATTGACATTTTAACCTGCGTAGGGTCTACTCCGTTCTCTGGAATTCGGCATTTCTTATGGTTCACTGGTCCCGTTAAATTCCGACCCAAGTACGTGAAAATTAAAATGTTGCATTTTTGTGTGGTTATTTTTATATTACTGGACTTTTGTTGTTGTTTCAGTTTGTAATTTTTTAACCTACACTCAATGAGAAAAACATTTACCAATCCGCTCCTGCGAATGACGACGGGGTGCATGCTTCTTGCTGCACTTTTTAACCCCGCATTTGCGTCCGCTAACGTAGCCGGCAAGCCGGTTGCAACAGAAAGGCCCGCTCCTACAGACAAGACGATTAAGGGCAAAGTTTCATCGAAGGATGATAACATGGTTATTCCCGGTGTGACGGTTGTAGTGAAAGGAACTACCGTCGGAACCACCACCGATGTAGAAGGAAAATACGAGATCAACGTTAAAACCGGTAGTGATGTACTGGTGTTTTCGGCTGTTGGATTCCTCACCCAGGAAATGCCGATTGGCAATGCGAGCCTCCTGGATGTGGTGATGTCGCCCGACCTTAAAACGCTGGAAGAGGTGGTTGTAGTGGGGTATGGTACCCAGGAAAAAGTGAACCTCACCGGGGCCGTTGGCGTAGCGGACAGCAAACGTCTTCAGAATCGCCCCATTGCATCTGCCGGAGAAGGGCTTCAGGGTGTAATCCCCAATCTGAACGTGAATGTAAGAAACGGAGACCCCTCGGCGGCCATTACTTTCAACATCCGCGGTTACGAGTCCATCAACGGGGGAGCGCCGCTTATCCTGGTAGACAATGTACCCATGGATCTTAACCGATTGAATCCAAACGACATTGAAAGCATCAGTGTGCTTAAAGATGCGTCTGCCGCCGCCGTATATGGAGCAAGGGCTGCTTTTGGGGTGGTATTGGTGACTACAAAATCAGGGAAATCGGGCAAGGTAAGTGTGAATTTCGGTTCGCAGTTTTCTTTGGCAAAGCCCATATTCAATATGGACGTGGTGACAGATCCCTACGAATTTGTTACGGCGCGGAACATAGCCAATGTGCGCACCAGCGGTGTGCCCAGCTACGATGCAGACATGGTGGCCGGCACAAAGGCCTATTCCGAAAACCCTGCCACAGCCCCGCAATGGAAAGTACTGAACGGTGCCCTTCGATTCTATGGGTTTAATAATTATCAGGATCAGATCATGACCGACTATGCGCCGACCAGCCAGCAGGACCTGTCCATTTCGGGAGGGAATGAGAAGTCCAGGTTCTTTGCATCGCTCGGTTATTTCACCAAAGACGGTTATCTGCGCGAAGATTCGAAAAATGAAAAATTCAAAAGATATAACATCCTGTTAAAGGCCGACTTTAAAATTAATGACTGGCTGAGCCTGGATGAAAAAGTGATCTTCAATTCCCAGTTCAGCGACAAGCCTCACTTTTACAACTGGGATGTAAATATCAATTCGCTTGCACGTGTACCGCCCATTATGCCCATTCAGTTTCCTGACCTGCCATTTTATGTGACGCAGGGCGACCGGGAAAAGTATGCGCCCTACATTGGCAAGTATTTCGGAGGAACCAACTTTTTCCCCTACCTGCTCGACGGAGGCCGCACAAAATACACCAATAACGATATGTGGTTTACCCAGGGTGCGACGTTGACTCCGTTGAAAGGCCTTAAAATCCGTGCAGACTTTTCTTACAATATTTTCAACCGTATCTATGAAGATGTGCAGAGTAAAGTGGAGATTGTAGATGCCAACCTGCTGGCTGCCAACCTGATCAGCAACGGGTTCAGTGGCGACGACTGGATCAGAAACGAGAACAATTTTAACCAGTATTATGTACTGAATGCATTTGCGGAATATCGGGTGCCCTTGTCAGTGAACCATAACCTCACTGCGATGGTTGGTTTCAACCAGGAACGTGGGACCAACAGATATGTGGGTGCGCAGGCAAGGGGACTGATAACGCCAAAGATTACCGATATCAACGCCACCACCGGTGTGCAGCAGACCTTCGGGGGGAAATCACACGTTGCACTGCGTGGTGCTTTTTACCGGTTGAATTACAATTATAAAGAGCGTTATCTGATCGAACTCAACGGTCGCTATGATGGCACTTCCCGGTTTCCCAAAGACAGTCGGTTTGGTTTCTTTCCCTCATTTTCGGCAGGCTGGCGGATCAGCAATGAGAATTTCATGTCCGGTACCAGCTCCTGGCTGGATAATCTGAAGGTGCGGGCATCTTACGGCACACTGGGAAATCAGATCATTATGGATGCGAATCGCAACCAGATCCTGTACCCTTATGTGGCTACGATGGGTTCCGGACAGTCGCCCTACATGTTTAGTAATGCCGCCATTCCGATTGTTACACCGGCAGGCCTGGTGAGCCCCACGCTGACCTGGGAGACGGTGATTTCCAAAAACGTGGGTCTCGATTTCACCATGATGAAAGGGCGTCTGGATGCATCGTTTGATTTGTTTACCCGGGACACAAAAGACATGCTGATGGATGTGACCTATCCCGACATTCTGGGTACGGCCGCTCCGAAGGAAAATGCGGCAGACCTGAGAACCAAGGGTTGGGAGCTGGCCCTGACATGGCGTGATAAAATTAAGACCAACTGGACATATGACATCACCCTGGCACTTTCGGACTGGACCGCCGAGATCACCAAGTTTAACAATCCTAAAGGTGCAATAGGTAACTATTATGTAGGACAGAAACTGGGTGAAATTTGGGGTTTTGAAACTGTGGGCATTTTTCAAACGGCCGATGAAATAGCCCAGGCTCCAAAGCAAAATAGCATTGGCGCCAACTGGCGGCCCGGTGATATCCAATATGCCGATTTGAACGGCGATGGAGTTATCAATCAGGGTAACAATACGCTGGCTAATCCCGGAGACCGGAAAATTATCGGTAATACTACACCCCGGTACACCTTTGGACTCAATGGGGGTATTGGTTATAAGAATTTCAGACTGACTGCATTTTTTCAGGGGATTGGCAAGAAAGACCATTGGCCAACTTCCGGTAACTGGACCTGGTTTTTCCCTTTCAACGCCGGACATGTGGAGAAGTACTACATCGCCGACTCGTGGAGTGAAACCAACCGGGATGCTTATTTTGCTGCTCCTCACATTTCAACGAACGATAAAAAGAATATCCAGACCCAGTCGAGGTTTCTTCAGAAAGCATCTTACGTACGGTTGAAAAACATCAATTTGAGCTACGATCTGCCGCAGGATCTGATCAAAAAGATTGGTCTGGGGAGAGCTCAGGTTTTTGCAACCGGGATGAACCTGTGGGAGTTTACCAAAATGCGCAAGCCTCTGGATCCGGAAACGATCCAATCCGATGCCATTGAGTATCCCATGCAGCGGATCATGACCTTAGGGCTGAACGTGTCATTTTAATCAACCGGGAAAATGAAAATCAAAATGAAAAATTATATCATCAAATTCTGTTGGGTGTTGTCGGTCATTCTTCTTTTCAATGGCTGCAATGATGAATTCCTGGAACGTTATCCGCTCGACCGGATCACCAACGAAACATTCTGGAATACAGAAAACGATTTACGCGTTTACAACAACGGACTCTACGATCTGGCCAGAAACGACGACAACGTGCCCATTTTACACGGCCATTACCAGGGGTTCGACAGCAACTGGGGGAGTTTTTGGTTTCAGGATGAGTTTGCGGACAATATGGCGCCTAAACACGCGCGTCATACCCTTTTTCAGCAGGTGCGGGCAGGGAAACATGTCGTTCCTTCTGACCCACAGCAGTTTGGCTATAAAGGGTGGAATTTTATCAGGGCGATCAATGTGGGCCTGGCAAACTACAATAAAGCGGCTGTTTCTCAGGCGATAAAGGATCGTTATATTGCCGAGGCAAGGCTGTTTCGGGGCTGGTTTTATGCCGAAAAGGTTACGAAATTCGGAGATGTTCCCTGGGTCGACAAGGAGCTTAACACAGAATCGGAGGAGCTCTTTGCGGCCAGAACGCCCCGCGAAGCAGCCATGGAAAAGGTACTGGACGACCTTAACTTTGCTGCCACAAGTTTGCCCGATAGCTGGGGAGACGGAAATGCACCAGGCAGACTGAACAGGTGGTGCGCATTACTGGTAAAATCCCGGGTTTGTCTCTTCGAAGGAACCTGGCGTAAGTACCACGGTGGAACCGATCCGAATAAGTGGCTGCAGGCTTCTGCTGATGCTGCCAAGGAATTGATGACAAAGGGGCCCTATGCTTTGCATGTTACTGGTGACACGGCCGTAGATTATAATTCTTATCACCGGATACTGAACCTCGCAGGTAACAAAGAGGTGATGTACTGGAGAAAATATCAGCTCGGGGTTTTTACCAACCACGTGCAGTCGTACTTCGAATACACCGGAGGAGCGTCCAAAAGCATGGTTGAGGATTATTTGTGTGCGGATGGCTTACCTATTTCCGTGTCGCCGCTTTACAAGGGTGATGATAAAATTGAGGATGTTTTTCAAAACCGGGATCCAAGGCTAAGGCAAACGGTTTTACATCCCAACGATGCCGCAAAGTATAAATATCACCTGGGCGACGGCCGGACTTACCCGCGCATTGTGGGTATGGCAGGCGGATATACGACGGAGACCGGTTATCATATTATCAAACATTACAACGCTGATGACATGATCGGAAAGGCGTTTGATACGGCCGAATCGCCGGCAATTATACTGCGGTTGGGAGAAGCGCTGCTGAATTACGCAGAAGCGATGGCGGAACTAGGAAAATTGACCCAGGCCGATCTGGACATGAGTATCAATAAGTTGAGAGACCGGGTAGGCATGCCACACATGAATCTGAACAAAATTCCGGTTGATCCACGGTATACATCAGACGGCGTCTCCCCGTTGTTGGTTGAGATCCGTCGTGAACGGCGGGTGGAGCTGTTTATGGAAGGATTCCGGTATAACGATGTAAAACGCTGGAAACAAGGTAAAAAATTACTGATCCCTACGCTGGGAATGCGCTGGGATGCGGCAGCCATTGCGCGCTACCCGGGTGCCGTGATCCAAACCTCCGTAGATCCGGTTTCCGGCAAAACCTACATTGATGTATACAAAGGTACCGACTGGGCCGTGCCTGTGTTTGACGAGGGTAAACACTATTTATGGCCAATTCCGCTTAACTCACTGGCGCAGAATCCGGCCATTAAGCAGAACCCCGGCTGGCAATAGGTGCTGTTGTGGCAAAACGGATCCACGCATTTCAATAATTAACCCAACCGGAAAGGCCCCAGCTAGGGGCTTTTCTGGTTTTAATTCGTCAGATAGGATACATCAATTGAATTCAAAGGACAATATCCACCAACATATCATGAACAACATCGAATCACCGGATCGCAGGCTTTTCCTTAGAAATTTGTCACTGACGGCCGGAGCGTTAATCACGACCTCTTCCTGGGCAGAGGCAATCATCAAAAAGGGTGATGTTAAAATAGGTTATTCTGCCATCACCTGGGGAGGGAAAGACCTGCAGGCGATGGCGGATCTGGCTTCTCTGGGCTTCAAAGGTATTCAGCTACGTGCCAATACATTCGGACCCTATCGCAACAAAGTCTCCGAACTGAAGGAGGCGCTCATCAAACACAATTTGAAACTTCCCATGTTTTCCAGTGGCAATGTGGAGGTTGACCCGGCCAAATTTCAGAGTACGGTCGATACCCACGTTGCCCATGCCAGTTTTGTGAAAGCCCTGGGTGGTACGGCTTTTCAGATGACCAACAGCCTTCGCCAGAAAGGCACCCCGCCTACCACCGAAGAATTGAAAAACCTGACCCGGGTAATGAATGAGATTGGCAAACAAACGGCAGACATGGGCGTGCAGGCGGTGTACCACAACCACATGAACCAGTGGGGCGAAACACCTGAGGAAGTGGACGTAATTGTTCAGGCGATGGATCCGCGATACCTTAAATTGCTGCTCGATATTGCCCACTACAAACAGGGCGGTGGGGAACCACAGGACGCAGTGATCAAATACAAAGACATTATCCATGCGCTCCACCTCAAGGACACCAAGCCAAAGGATGGCGGCGGTTATAAATTCGTCGAACTTGGTCAGGGTAGGGTGGATGTTCCTGCAGTGTTTGCTGCTTTGGCTAAGGTCAAATTCAAGGGCTGGGGCGTGATTGAGCTGGACGGTGTGCCGGATCCGGAAAAATCACCGCTTATCTGCGCGGAGATTAATAAGAAGTATATCACGGAGGTATTGAAGTATCCTGTTTAGGGCAAGGGGCATGAGATTCTTCAGAGAAGTCAACTTTTGGAAAGTTGACTTCTCTGTATCTATAGCTGGAAAGTAAGGGTACTGGAAATTTGTCAATCCCATTTTTACAAATCGCAGCAAATCATTCTCTTCTAAAAGGTGGATCAAATGTTTGGCAGGATGTCGCTTTTGTCGGACTTGTCGTCAATTAAAATGAGTGTAATACTTGACTCCATGATTTTCAAACGGGTAGTGATGATGTTGGCTGATTATACTGACGTGATGATCGGGATATAGAGACGATTTGGATGATGTCTGTTCAATTTTTAACAAAAAATTTAATAACAATCGAACTGATTTTTGCTGTACGTGCAAATTGTCTACATTTGTACGTACAAAAGAAAACCGCCGTAATGACAACCAAGCTCACTTTAAAATTAGACAGGGATGTGATCCTGAAAGCCAAGGAATACGCCGCATCTCAGCATCGAAGTTTGTCCGGGATTGTGGAAGGATATCTTCAATCGCTCAACAGTACCCATGGAACAGGGGAGAATACGGACATTGAGATCTCTGATTTTGTAAAAAGTATGTCTGCCAATGCCGGCATGCCTGGCGATCTCGACTACAAAGTGCAGTATTTTGAGCATTTAGAGGAGAAGTACAAATGAGCATACGGCTGTTTCTGGATACAAATGTTGTGTTGGATTTGTTGGCTCACCGTTTACCGTTTTACGAGTCTGTTGCTAAAATTGCTACGCTTGCCGATCAGGGCAAGGTGACACTTGTCGTTTCTGCTTTGTCGTATTCTACGGTAAATTATTTCTTAAGTAAATATGAAAATTATGAAATAGCTCAAAATAAGCTCCGCAGGTTTAGGGTAATTTCTGAGGTTTCGGATTTGAACGAAGTGATTATTGATAAAGCGCTGAATGCCAATTTCCGGGATTTTGAAGATGCCTTGCAGTATTTTGGCGCAATACAGGCTGTTTGTGGTGTGATAATCACCAGAAACGCGAAAGATTTTAAAGCTTCTGCTATTCCTGTAATGACCCCGGATGAGTATATCGCCTCCCTACGCGCAAAGGGTTAAGAATGATGTAACTGATTACCTGCTTTTTTCGTCAACCGGCGTCTTCATGAACCCATTGGATCAATTAAGAACCCTTATACAGGCCATCCATCCCCTGGCTGACACGGATTGGGAGGATCTGGAACTTATCTGGCAACCTTTTTCGGCCAGGCGAAAGGTTCAGCTTACCCTGGCGTCGGAAAAAGAGGATTATCTGTATTTTGTGGCAGAAGGTGTTCAGCGCGTCTATTATCTGGACGAGCAGGGCCGGGAGGCTACTTTGGTTTTTTCTTACGCCCCATCGTTTGGAGGTGTGGTAGATTCTTTTATGCTGCAAGAGCCTTCCCGATACTATTACGAAACTTTGACCCCATCGGTTTTTTTAAGGGCCTCTTTTCCAGACTTACAGGCGGTAATGCAGGGGCACCCTGCGGTCGAAACCATGATCCGGCTTGGGATCACCCGAGCAATGTCCGGCGTTCTGGAGCGGTTGGTAGACCTGCAGTGTTATTCCTCGGCCGAGAAGTTTAAGAAGCTTATGCAGCGCAGTCCCCATATTTTGCAGGTCGTACCTCACAAGTATTTAGCGAACTACATCAGTGTAGACCCTACTAACTTTAGTAAATTAATCAATAGCATCAAATCCTGAAATCTTGGTAAATACCAAGAACCTGCGCGTGGATTACCTGCAATTTTGTATCGTACTAAATCATCAGGATGATGCAAAAAAAATCAATACTTATGCTTGTAGCTCAGGGGTTTATCCTCGTCTCTGCACTTGCTCTTCTTTCCGTCAGCGTCATGGCGTTTTTAAATCCACAGGCTGTTATGGACTTGGTTGAAGTCAACCTGACCTCAACGGACGCTTTCAGTTCCATTCGCGGTGCCTACGGCGGTGTAGGGTTAACTTTGTTCCTCAGCCTGCTCTTTCTCATGCGTTATGATGTGACCAAAGCGCTGGCATTTCTGGCATTACTATGGGGTTTGTATGCACTTTCACGTGTAATCACCATTTATACAGAGGGCGCGCTGGGGGCGTTTGGTCAGCAATGGTTGCTGATCGAAACGAGTTTATGCTTGATCTCAGGAACGCTGTTATGGGCCGTCAGAAAACAAAATTTACCCCAATCTTCTTTAATCAATGAAGTCATTTGACAAAATACCGTGGCTGGCTTCGCTGGAAATGCAGACCGAAGAATCCATACGGGACGCAGTCCGGATTTTTCAAAATATGAATGAAGACGCATTAAAAAGGCCATCGTTAACAGGTGGTTGGAGTATTGCGCAGTGTTTGGCGCACCTGAATAGCTACGGGCAATATTATCTGCCCCGATTACAGGAGGTACTTGAAAAGGGCACGCAGTCGGGTACATACCAGACATACACCAGTTCGTGGATCGGCTGGTATCTGATCAGGATCACTGACCCGGAATCGGGGCAAAGGAAATTAAAGGCTGTGAAACGGCACCAACCTGTGGATGCGCTGCCATGATTTGGGGAGCCGGATTTAAATTTGATCAGGTAACCGCTCCCAAAGAATTGATATGGGTTGGCAAGGGGAAAAATCCTGTGGCCATGATGCGGAGTTCCTGGAATGATCCCAACGCGATTTATGTCGGGTTGAAAGCAGGATCTCCGTCGGTTAGCCATGGGCATATGGACGTGGGCTCTTTTGTAATGGACGCATTGGGGCAGCGATGGTCCATGGATTTTGGTATGCAGGATTATGAATCATTGGAGTCCAAAGGTGTGAAGCTCTGGGGCAATGAACAAAACAGCCAGCGCTGGGAAGTATATCGTTACAATAATTTCGCGCACAGTACCCTTACTTTTGACAATGAACTGCAACGGGTGGAAGGCTATGCCCCAATCATTTCTTACACCGACAAATCGGACTTTTTAAGTGCCACGGCCGACGTAACAAACGTGTACCAAGGGGCTGTGAGGAATGCAAAAAGAGGCGTAGCGATCGTTGAAAAGAAATATGTGGTGGTAAAAGATGAAATCCTGGCTGATAAATCGGGGGTTGTAAGATGGGTGATGCTCACTTCGGCTGATGTAAAAGTAACAGGCGAAGGAGTTGCAGAATTGACCCAGAATGGCAAGAAGCTTTACCTGAAAGTGTTGCAGCCCACTGGCGCAGTGATTAAAACCTGGTCCACTCAGCCCGGTCATGATTATGATGCGCTCAATCCGGGTACCACATTGGTAGGCTTTGAGGTCAGTTTGTCAGCAGGTACTAAGGCTGATCTGGGTGTTGTCCTGATTCCGGACGGAGTTATTTTGAAAAAAGGTTTCAAGCTGCCAAAAAGCTTTGAATGGCTAAAGTAAGCAGAAACTTTACCCCTGGATACTGAAACGACAAAATCTGCAACGCTGCAATTCTTTGGATATACAATAGCCGGGCAGCGCCTGCGTTCGTTGGGTGCATCAGCGAACGTTCATAGTTCTTCATAAATCATGTGATAGCCTTAAGTGAATGCGTAGGGGTATATCCTCTTAGGTGACGTCTTTCAGATTAAGGCAGACAACTGTGTACGTCGCCTGCAAGCAAATTATTTACAAGATTGTCCAGTGTTTTTCTGAAATAAGGTTCTGATCAATTGCAGGACAAGGAGTAGTGTGTTTAAAATACAATTGTAAAGTATCAAGTAAAAATATAACTACCACGCAAATAATATATGAATCGTTACTTCAAATTTCTTACCTGTATTGTTTTTTTAGTGTCTCTTTCTGCGGCGCATGCCCAAAAGTCGAAGGACGGTTGGGTCAACCTTTTCAATGGCAAAGATCTTACAGGCTGGAAACAGCTCAATGGTAAAGCCAAATACGAAGTGAAGGATGGGGCCATCGTGGGAACCTCTGTGATGGACACACCAAATTCGTTCTTGACTACGGAAAAAGATTACGGCGATTTTATTTTTGAATGCGATGTTAAAGTGGATAACAAACTTAATTCGGGCATTCAGATCAGAAGTTTATCCAAACCCGATTATAACAATGGTCGTGTGCACGGATACCAGGTGGAAATTGACCCGGCGGATAGGGCCTGGTCGGCTGGAATCTACGATGAAGCGAGGAGAGGATGGCTTTATACGCTGGAATTGAATCCCGCTGCAAAGAAAGCTTTTAAGCGAGACGAATGGAATAAATACCGTATCGAGGCCATTGGTACTTCCATTCGCACCTTTCTGAACGGAGTGCCGGTAGCCCATGTGATTGATGACATGACGCCCGTAGGCTTTATTTGTCTTCAGGTGCACTCAATTGGCAAAGATCAAAGCCGGGAGGGAACACAGGTAAGCTGGAAGAACGTCCGTATCAAAACCGCGAATTTAAAACCAAGTCCTGCGGCCAATATCCGCATCGTGAATCTGATACCCAACTCAATTAGTCCTGCTGAGGTAGCGCAGGGTTGGAAGCAACTATATAACGGGAAATCTGCTGATCAGTGGCGCGCTTATGGAGGTACCGAGTTTCCTTCCAAACGGTGGAGTTACAATGACGGAACCATCACCATTTCCAAGTCCGATGGCTCCGAAACGGGAAATGACCTTGTAACGAAAAAGCTTTTCGGGCCAGTTTTTGAATTTCAATTTGAATTTAAACTTACCGAAGGGGCAAACAGTGGCGTGAAGTACTTCGTTGACCAGAAATTCAACTCCGGCGGGAAATCCGGAATCGGTTGTGAGTTTCAGGTGCTTGATGACGCGAAACATCCCGACGCCAAGATGGGCAAAAACGGAAACCGTACCATCGGATCATTTTATGACGTAATCGCGTCGGCTAAACCAAATGGATCAATCAAAAAGATAGGGGAGTGGAATCAGGGAAGGATCGTAGTATTAAAAGACGGAACTGTTCAACATTTTTTAAATAATCATAAAGTTGTAGAGTATGTTCGGGGATCACAGTCTTTTAAAGACTTGGTAGCTGAATCCAAGTTTAAGAAGTTTGAAGGTTTCGGGCTCTCGGAAAAGGGAAATTTGCTTCTGCAGGACCATGGAGACAACGTCTCATTCCGAAGTCTGAAAATTAAAGAGCAGTAGGGGAAGATGTGAAATGTGAGAAGTGAGATGTTTTATTGACCGTTGACACTTTGACAATTAACACTTAAAAATTAACCATTAATACTTAACCATTAAATTAATCATGACCACCAGAAGGGACTTCATAAAAAGTGCTGCTTTGGCTTCGGCCGGAGTTGCTGTGAGTGCAAATTCTTTTAGTGCGGCTAGTTACAAACGTATCATTGGAGCCAATGACCTTGTTCGTGTCGGGATTATTGGATTTTCCGATCGTTTTCGGAGTTCGCTTGCGCCGAGCTTTGGGGATCATGCCAAGAAGCTCAATTTTGAGTTTATGGGGGTGTCCGATATCTGGAACCGTCGCCGCGCCGAAGCTGCAGAATACATGAAAGGAAAAAGTTATGCATCCAATCAATTCGTACAGGCCCGTAACAATGAAGAATTACTTGGGCGTAAGGATGTGGATGCGGTGATCATCAGTACTGCTGATTTTCAACACGCCTTGCATTGTGCAGAAGCCGTCAAATCCGGGCGGGATGTGTATGTGGAAAAGCCGTTTGCAGAATCACTTGCAGATGCCAAAGCAGTGATGAAGGCTGTGGATGCTTCCAAGCAAATTGTACAGGTAGGATCACAGCGTCGCAGCGCACCGAACTACCATGCGGCTCATGACTATATCAAGTCGGGTAAATTCGGCGATATCACCACGGTGGAAATGACCTGGAACGTTAATCAGCCGGGTCGCTGGAGAAGGAAAGAGCTTGTTTCGCAGATACGTAAAGAAGATACAGACTGGGATCGTTTCTTGTTGAACAGACCCAAAGTGGCTTGGAATCCACGTTTTTATCTTGAATTCCGTTTGTTTTATCCATATTCTTCTGGTATTCCGGGGCAGTGGATGGCGCACCAGATCGATACGGTGCACTGGTTTTCAGGACTGGAAGCACCTCGTAACGTAGTAGCCAATGGTGGTGTTTACACCTGGAAAGATGGGCGCACCAATGCCGATACTTTCAGCGCTGCATTTGAATACGGACCCTTTGATGACAAAAGCAAAGGTTTTCAGGTGATTTATTCCTCACGTTTCAACAATGAAGCAGGTGGCGTAAAAGAATACTACTATTCAAATGGGGGTATGATCAACCTGGATACCAACAAGATCACGTCGGAAGGAGGCTTGAAAGAAAAAGATGCCAAGGGCATGGGCATGCAGGCTAATTTATTGCCGGAGATGTCATTGAAAGCGGGCGATAGAATTGCCACCGACGCCAACACGGGCTCTGATCCGATGACGTCCCTGCACATGTTGAACTGGATGGAATGCATCCGTAGCCGCAAGGAAACAAACGCGCCTGCAAAAGTAGGTTTCAACCATTCGGTAGCGAACATGATGGCGACCCAGGCTTTACATACCGGAAAACGCGTAAGCTGGGATCCGAAAAGTAAAGAGATTATTGTAAGCTAATATCACAAAATACGGGGAGTGATAAGGAAGCTTTAATAAGCTTTGCCTTATGCTCCCCGTTTCAGTTTCAAATCTTAAATTTCAATCAGGTGAATTTAAAAAATACCAGAATCATGGTTGGCGCCTTTGCTATGGCCGCCATAAGCATGCTGGCACAGGCTCAAAAGGTAGATTTTGTAGATAACGCCAAGGATAAAAAGGTGGATGTTATTATTGACGGTAAACCTTTCACATCCTATTTTTATCCGGGTGCCGATGTTCTCAAAAAAGCGGTTCTATATCCGGTCATGACCGCAAAGGGAACGTTGGTTACGCGTGGGTGGCCACTTGACCCCCGTGGTAGTGAGCGAGTGGACCATCCGCACCATGTGGGCGTATGGTTGAATTATGAAGATGTAAACGGAAATGATTACTGGAACAATTCCAATGCAGTGAATCATGCCAAGAGGGCCTACGGCACCATCACCCACACCGGCATTAAATCCATGAAAGGTGGGAAGAACAAAGGTGTACTCACCGTCACTGCAGACTGGACAGATAAGGACGGCAAGCTCACTTTAAAGGAGGTGACCACTTACACCTTTGCTGGCAAAGGAGATACCCGCACCATGGATCGATCCACTACATTGACAGCGGTAAACGGAGACGTCGCCATGCCGGATATTAAGGATGGCATGTTTGCTATTCGTGTAGCCAGAGAATTGGAAATTCCTTCCAATAAACCCGAAATATTCACGGATGCTGCCGGTATCGCTACAAAGGTTCCAATGATGAATAATACCGGAATTACGGGTAATTACCGAAACAGCAACGGAATTGAAGGAGAAGATGTTTGGGCTAAGCGGGCCGTCTGGTGTAACCTGACCGGGAAGATCAAGGACGAAAATATTAGTATTGCCATTATTGATCACCCAAAGAATCCGGGCTATCCTGCTTACTGGCATGCCAGGGGCTATGGCTTGTTTGCGGTGAACCCATTGGGGCAAAAGGCTTTTAGCAATGGTAAGGATGTGATGAACTTCAAAATCAAAAATGGCGAATCAGCCACATTCCGTTACCGCATGGTGGTGGCATCTGAGCACCTTGCAGATGCCTCACTCAATGGAATGGCTGCAGATTTTGGCAAAACGAAGTAGGTTGTATATTTGTAGTTAGTATTAAAAGTATAATAAATTTAAAAAGCCATGGGTTATTCCATGGCTTTTTAAATTAAGGAACCTTGCATGGCACGGTTTTCCATGTAGGGTAAGTCATGGAAATGAAATGAAACCATTGGTAATTCGTTTAAACCAGTTTCTATCCTAAAATGCCTTTAAAAAAGACAAGGAAAAGAAGGAGTAAAATAAAAACGTTGCTAAATTGACGGTGGGTATATTTTAGTTGCCATGCAAAAATGGATTTTCAGACTGGTATTGATATTTTTCCTTGGTTGGGGGACAGTCAACGCTGCGGTGGCTCAGACGGATCAGTATCAATTTGCAAGATACAGTACTGAAAAGGGGCTTTCACATAATCAGGTTACTTGTTTTCTTAAAGACCGCCAAGGGTTTGTCTGGGTAGGCACTGCCGATGGGCTTAACCGGTTTGACGGTTATTCGTTTAAAATTTTCAAACACGCCCCAGCCGATTCAACGACCATTGAGGATCATCACATTAATGAACTGTTTGAAGATCCGGAAGGCTTTATATGGATCAAAACCCCGAAAGGCTTCGATATTTATGATCCCAAAACCGAAAGTGTTGATCACGATGCGGACCAGGCGGCCAGGCGATTGGGTATCCCTGATGCAGATTTAACCCGGATCATCAAAGCTAAAAACGGCGACTATTGGATAAGCCACAACCGCCTTGGCTTGCTCAAATATCTGACAGCAAAAAAGAAGGTTTTACGAATCCGGTTTAACGCGACCGATCAGGCTGGGAAACCGCTGGTTATTTCAGATTTAAATGAAGACGCCAGCGGAAATGTCTGGGTCGTGTATACGAATGGCTTTTTAGCGAAGATAGATGGCAAGAGTCATAAACCGGTTTATCAGAGTGGACTGCTGCGTGCACGAAATGAGGGGAATTCTTTCAATCATCGTGTTTTTGTAGATATGGATGGTGAGCCCTGGGTGTACACCGTGAAGGCGGTGAGGGGAATTTTCTATCTTGATACCCGCAACAACCGGCTCATCGAAGGAAGTACCACATCGAAGGAATTGAAGCTGAGTAACAACATTGTCAGTGCAGTCGTATCAGGCCCCGACGGCCGGCCCTGGATTGGGACAGATCATGGTGGGATTAATATTGTAGACAAAAGGACCAGGACCGTTTCTGTGCTGATCTACAACCCCAATGATCCCAAAACAATCAGCCAAAACAGTGTAATGGCGCTCTACAAGGATAATTCCGGCATGATATGGGCAGGCACTTTTAAGCGGGGTTTTTGTAATTATCATAAAAGTATCTTCAAATTCTCCTTTTTTCGTCATTTGCCTTCCATAAGCAGCAGTTTGCCCTTTGATGATGTCAGCGTATTTGTTGAGGATAAAAAGGGAAATATCTGGGTAGGCTCCAATGGAGGTGGACTCATCTATTATGACCGGTCTCGCAACAGTTTTAAAAAGTACAAAAATGTTCCTGGCAATCTGTCCAGTTTAAGTAATAATGTGATTGTGAGTCTGTTTTTGGACTCCGACGATGTGCTTTGGATCGGCACCTACTTTGGAGGGCTTAACAGTTTTGACGGAAAGTCTTTTAAAAGGTACCTGCATAACCCAACGGACTCGACCAGCCTGATTGATGACAGAGTATGGGAAATATTTGAAGATTCACAAAAGAGGCTCTGGGTCGGCACGCTGGGGGATGGCCTGGATCTTTTCGACCGTAAAAAGAATACTTTCAGACATTATAAACCCAATACACCTAATTCCATCAGTTCCGATTACATTTCCGCGATCATGGAAGACCGTGAGGGGAACATTTGGATCGGTACAGCTTTCGGAATAGATGTTTTGGTGAAGGCAACCGGTAGGTTTGTACATTACCAACAGGATTTAACCCAAAAGGGAAGCCTGAGCAGCAATGCAATTACCGCCATCATGCAGGACGGCCTTGATAATATCTGGGTGGGCACCCTGGAAGGATTAAACCTGCTTGACAAAAAAACCGGCCTTTTCAAAACCTTCGACTCCGAAGATGGCCTGCCCGATAACGCGGTCTTGTCATTGGTGACGGATTCGCAGCAAAACCTCTGGATTGGCACACCCAAAGGACTGGTTAATTTTAGGATTATCAGGCGTATAGGGAGTGTTCCTGAAAGGGTCAGTGTAAGAACATATAATGAGGTGGATGGCTTGCAGGGAAGAAGTTTCAATGAAAATGCGGGCTTGAGGTTACGCTCAGGCGAGCTGGTGTTTGGCGGAGCAAATGGCTTTACCATTTTTTCTCCGGAAAAAATTGAAGAGCAAACAGGAAATGCCAGTGTGGAACTTACAGATTTTCAAATTTTTAACAAAAGTATCAAGCCCGGAGAATTATTGGATGGTAAACCTGTTCTGGAAAATTCTATTTCGCAAACCGATCAAGTAAAATTGCGGCATTCGCAGAACGTTTTCACCATTGAATTTGCGGCGCTTAATTTTTTACATGCAGACAAGAATCACTACCTGTACACCCTGGAAGGTTTTAACGACCAATGGTTTGAGGCCGACAACAACTCACGAAAAGTAACCTACACCAACCTTGATCCTGGCCAATACACCTTCAAAGTGAAAATGCTGAATGGGAGCCAAACTTCCCGGGAACGACTATTGACCATTGAGATAGCTCCACCGTTCTGGAGAACACCTCTTGCCTATTTGCTGTATTTACTTGCTATTGCGGGTTCGCTGGCCGTGGCACGCTGGATTTTATTGGAAAGGGAAAGAATGAACTTTCGGCTGGAGCAGGAGCGGAGAGAGGCACAGCAGCTTCATGAGCTTGATTTGATGAAGATCAAATTCTTCACCAATGTAAGCCATGAGTTCAGGACACCTCTGACGCTGATGCTGACGCCTTTGGAAAACTTGCTTAGAAGTATTCAGACCGATCACTCCGTTCACAAACAGGTGGCGCTGGTACATCGCAACGCAAAACGGTTGTTCAATCTGGTGACGCAGCTCCTTGACTTCAAAAAACTGGAAGTGGAGGAAACGGAATTCAGGCCGGAGCGTGGGGATATTGTTCAGTTTGTCCGGGAAATAGCCCACACCTTCTCGGATCTATCTGAGCGTAAGCACATCAGCTATACCTTTAATAGCGAAGTAGAGTCCAGGTTTTCGGATTTTGACCAGGACAAACTTTCCAGGATCATGTACAACCTGCTTTCCAACGCCTTCAAATTTACTCCGGAAAACGGGACAGTTATCGTAAACACTCGAATTATAGAAGGCACTTCAAGCGATGAATTTGAGATCAGTGTCGCGGATTCGGGGATTGGAATACCTCAGGAAGCGCTGACCAGGGTTTTTGAAAGATTTTATCAGCACGCTCTGCCAGCTTATATCGTTAATCAGGGAAGTGGGATTGGCCTTTCTATTACAAGAGAATATGTGAAAATGCACGGCGGCAACATTATGGTGGAAAGTGAAGTAGGTAAGGGCAGTACCTTTATCGTATCCTTACCGTTAACCTCGGGCACCGCGCAACCTGTTGTGGCTGAGGTGGAGGAGCTCGTTTCCATTGTGGAGCCGGTAGGAGACCTGGTGGTAACTTTGGAGAAGCAGGGCAGAAATTTACCACTTTTACTGCTGGTGGAGGACAATGACGAATTCAGGGCTTATCTCAAGGAAGTACTTCAGAATGAATTTAGAATACTCGAAGCCGCTAACGGAAAAGCAGGACTTGAAATTACTCTGCAGCACATTCCCGACCTGATTGTCAGCGATGTGATGATGCCCGAGATGGACGGTATTACACTTTGTCGGATGATTAAAACGGACAGCCGTATTTCTCATATCCCAGTCGTCTTGTTGACAGCCAAAGCGGAGGAAGATCAGCAGCTTCAGGGTTATCAGACGGGTGCGGATGCGTACGTGACCAAACCTTTCAGACTTGACATTTTGCAGATCCGTATCCGGAACCTGATTCGACAGCGCGAATTATTTCAACAGCAATTCCAGCAGCATATCGAAGTACGCCCAAGTGAAGTTGCTGCTCGCTCCATGGATGAACAATTCATCAGTAAGGCGCTGAAAGTGGTGGAAGCCAACATGGCGAATCCCGAGTACACGGTAGAAGAACTGAGCAGCGAGATGTCCATGAGCCGGGTGTACCTGTACAAGAAGATTCTGTCCCTTACGGGAAAAACGCCGGTTGAATTTATCCGCATTATTCGTATCCGGCGCGCAGCAAGTTTGCTTGAAAAGAGCCAGCTGACCGTTGCGGAAATCGCCTATGAGGTAGGGTTCAATAACCCGAAATATTTTGCAAAACTCTTTAAGGAAGAATTCAGAATTCTGCCAACAGAATATCGCAAACAGGAGGCAGGCACCAAATGAGTAATAAATTTAAATTAGAATAGTACCATAATTAAATATTTTATTTAAAATTGCCAGAGGCATTGTTTTTGACAGTGCCTTTATTTTTTTTGATCTAAAATTAGCTCAAAACATAAAAAAAGAGAGAAAATACAAGCCTTTTTTATCATCAGTTTACATGTGAATCCCTATTTGTAAACATTTGATACCCTACCCGTCATCATTTATCCATCACATTTGTCCAAGATTAAATTCGATTTATACCAAAAGATGCCAGGCATCCCTCCAATATTGGAAATGTATAATTCAAGTTTATTTCACTGACGCATTTTAAAAAATCTACAACAACATGCAAAAAAACATGTACGCAAAAAAACAGGTACACCAAGGCTTGTTACCTATGATGAAGTTTTTTAGGCTTCTGATGATTGTAATGCTGCTGCCCATCGGTAGCGCGTTTGCTCAGGAAACAGCGAAGACGGTGACAGGCTCGGTTCTCTCCGAAACCGGAAATGACGGGATCCCGGGAGTGAGTGTGATTGTAAAGGGAACGTCACAGGGAACCACCACCAACACGGAGGGATTCTTCTCTTTGGAGCTGAAGCCGGGGACAACGCTGGTATTTTCCTTTATTGGGTTTGAGTCGAAAGAACTCAATGTTGGGAACAAAACAAAGGTTGAGATCAGAATGAAAGAGAGTATCGCTAACCTGAACGAAGTAGTGGTAGTGGGTTATGGTGAAATGAAAAAAACGGATGTGTCCAGCTCGCAGGTGACGGTGTCCGGAAAGGATCTTAGCAAAACCATCAATACATCACTAGAACAGGGTTTGCAGGGACGTGCTGCCAACGTAATGGTTCAGCAGAACTCGGGTCAGCCAGGCGCTGCGCCATCGGTACTGATCCGCGGTTTGAGCTCGTTGACCGGCACGACACAGCCGCTGTATGTGATCGATGGAGTACAGATCAAGCCCGATAACATGAGGGATGATCCCAATAACCGTCCGACCGGCTTCTCTAATATTCTTTCAAGTATTAATCCCGATGATATTGAGACAATTAACGTTTTGCAGGGGCCTTCGGCGACGGCCATTTACGGTGCGGTGGGCGCCAATGGAGTAGTCATGATCACAACCAAAAGAGGTAAGACGGGTGAGGCGAAAATATCATTTAACTCACTGGTCACCATCCAGTCGGAACCTAAGCACATCGGTGTAATGGATCTGAGCCAATACGCGCAATTCAGAAATGAAATGGCAGCCATTGGTGGCACAGCAACAGATCCCGAATTTGCGGATCCGTCGGTTTTAGGTAAAGGAACCGACTGGCAAAGCGCGCTTTTTCGTCCGACAACGCTCCAGAAATATTCCCTCGGATTGAGCGGCGGTACTGAAAAGACAACTTATTATCTCTCGGGTGAATATTTCAATCAGAAGGGCATTGTGGAAGGCTCTGGCTTTAAACGTTACAATGGTCGTCTGAACCTCGAAAACCAGACGCGTAAATGGTTGAAAGTAGGGGCCAATATGAACGTGGGCCTCACGGAAGAAAAGGTAAATACCAACAACGGAGGGATCATTCAGCTCGCTTTGGATCAGAACCCCGGCGTACCGGTTACGAACCCCGATGGCAGCTGGGGCGGCCCTGCAACCACGCAGTTCCAGTTTACCAACCCGGTGATGATCTCGAAGATCTACAATGACTACAATCGCAGAACTTCTATTTTGGGGAGCTTATTTGCAGATGTAAAATTGTTGAAAAACCTTACCTGGCACACCGAAGCGAACGGTAGTTCTGAATTTTTGAAATATTATTCTTATCACCCGTCTTATACCATTGGCGGATATGTTGTGTCTCAGGATGCAGCTACGTCGACGCGCTCGGTGAATACCAACACCTGGTGGAGTTTTCATAGCCGTGTAACCTACGATCTGAAACTAAAAAAACACGGAATCAATTTAATGGCGGGGCATGAAGCCCAGCAGTTTACCTACGAGTCCCTGACCGGAACGCGTAAGAAATTTATTACCAATACCATTGAGGAACTTTCAGGCGGAGACGGATCGGTGATATCCAATGTGAGCAATAACAGCGGAAAAGGAGCAGGTTCGCGGGAGTCTTATTTTGCCCGTTTGAATTACAGTTACAATGACAAATACTTTTTACAGGGTACATACAGAATGGATGGCTCGTCTGCTTTCCGTGAAGGACGCCGGTGGGGTAATTTCCCAGCCGTATCCGTGGCATGGCGTGCTTCCGAAGAAGCATTCCTGAAAGGTATCAATGAGATAAATGACCTGAAATTCAGATTCGAAGTTGGACGCTCCGGGAACCAGGGAAGCGGTGGGAACGCCATTTACTCTACCCTTCAGGCGGTGCCAACGGGCTGGGGAACAGGTTTTCTGGCGTCAAATTTTGCCAACGAATTCCTGACCTGGGAAAAAGATGACGTGATCAATGCCGGTATGGATCTGCATATGTTCGGAAACCGTGTTGAGCTGATCGTGGATGCGTACATCAAAAACATCACCAGCCTGATCACCGTGAACTCCTATCCCTTTACCTATGGCGGAGACATCGCCTGGTCGTCGGGTTATCTGAGCTGGCCTTCGGTTAACGCGGGCTCTATGAAGAACAAGGGTATCGGTTTTACGTTAAATACCGTGAATATTGATAAAGGTGGCGTTTATTGGAAAACGGGCATCAACCTGTCATTCGACCGTAACAAGGTTACTTCACTCTTGAACCCGATCACGCCTATCTGGAACGCTAGTGCAGTCGGTTTCAGAACAGAGGTCGGCCAGCCGGCCAGTATGATCACAGGCTATATTGCGGACGGGATTTTCCAGGATGCCAATGACATCAAAAATCATGCGATCCAGACTTCGAATGGACAGCTTACGATTAACCCCGCAACTGGAACATGGGTGGGAGATACCAAATTCCGTGATCTGAACAGCGATGGCGTGATTGACGCCGAAGACCGAACCGTGATCGGTAATCCATGGCCCAAGTTTACCCTGGGATTGAACAACAATGTGACGTACAATAATTTTGAATTGAACGCATTTCTCACCGGTAGCTTTAAAAACGACGTGTTGAACTACCCGCGTTACCGCGCCGAAGTACCAGGTAATGGCGGTGTGTTTGGAAACCAGTGGTTGTCCGTTGCCAACTATGCCAAACCAAGCAGCTACAACGTGGCCGACGCAGAAACCGTAACACTTACCAATCCAGGCTACGTAATTCCACGCATTGCACCGGGTGATCCGAATGGAAACAACCGGATGAGCACCAATTTTATCGAAGATGGATCTTACGTGCGGCTTAAAAATATCACGCTCAGCTACAATTTCCCAAAATCGCTGCTTAAAGACTCCTTCATCAGAGGATTGAAAGCATCAGTAGGCGCCCAGAACCTGTTTACAATCACCAAATACAAAGGATATGATCCTGAGATTGGTATGGTGAATTATGGCGGAACCGTCATGGCTGGTATCGACACCGGACGTTACCCATCGGTTCGTATGTATTCTTTCGGGCTGCTGGCTGATTTTTAATCCCGGCTGAAATTCTATTCAAATTCAAAAATATTCCATATGCAATTCAAGATAAAACTCATAGCCGCCATTGGAGCATTGATGCTCACTCAGGGATGCAGCGAAGATTTTCTGGACCGTCCGCCACTGGATGCACTTACTTCTGGTAACTTTTACAAAACCGATGAGGAGATTTTGGCCGGTACCGCACCGCTGTACAACATCGTCTGGTTTGATTTCAACGACAAGGCCAACATGGCTTTCCAGGAAGCGCGTGCCGGAAACCTGAACTCCAACGACCGTACCGCATACATTAAACATGCCATTGCATCCACGGATGCAGGTACGCTCTTGCCAGGTTACAAATCTTTTTACAAAATAATTGCGCAGAGTAACAACGCTTACAAAGCGATAAAAGGGGCAACCGGTAGCACAGCGTCCGCAGCAGTAAAAGGGCAGGGACTTGGCGAATGTCGTTTCATGCGGGCAACGGCCTACTACTATCTGGTAACAAACTGGGGTGCCGTGCCCATTGTGTATGATAACGTGGCCCAGCTTAACGAACCACCGGCCCGGAACAAAATTGAAGATGTGTGGAAACTGGTTATCCAGGACTACCGCTTTGCAGCCGCAAACTTACCGGCAACAGCCGAGCAGGGGCGTCTCACCAAATATTCGGCTGAAGGTATGCTGGCCCGTATGTATCTGATGCGCGCCGGGTTGAACCAGAACGGAACCCGCAATCAGTCAGATCTCGACAGTGCGAAGTATTACGCGGAAAGTGTGATCACAAAAAGTGGACTTACGCTGGCGCCGACTTATGCAGAACTGTTTTTAAGTGCCAATAACAACAGCTCTAAGAACAATCCCGAAAGCCTGTTCTCATTGCAATGGATGCCGATCAGTAGTCCATGGGGTATCAATAATTCCTTTCAGGCATACTTCGCGTATGAGTCGGCCATTACCGGAACTGGTGATGGATGGGGAGCAGCACAGGGCGTTTCGGCGGATCTAGTAAAGTATTTTACCGAAAATCCTGCAGATTCTTTAAGAAGAAAGGCTATTGGAATGTTTGATGGTGACGTGTACCCGGAATTGAAAAAAGCCACCGGCGGACTTAAATACGACAGGCCGGGTGCATTGGCGGCAATCAAAAAGTACATCATAGGTTCACCAGCTGATAACGGTGGCCTGGGAGGGTTTATGTCTGCTAATATCAATTCTTACATGCTGCGGCTGGCTGAGGTATATTTGATCTATGCCGACGCGGTACTGGGCAATAACGCCACGACTTCTGACCCTAAAGCGCTGGAATACGTGAACGCAGTTCGTAAAAGAGCCGGGCTAGCCGCAAAGACTTCGCTCACTTTTGATGATATTTTCAAGGAAAGAAGGATTGAGACGGTTTTCGAGGGTAACTCCTGGAACGAGATCGTGCGTTTGTACTATTTCAATCCTTCCAAAGCAATAGCTTACACAGCGGCTCAGCACAAGGAAAACTACACGATGACTTATGTGGCAGGATCTGTCAATCCAAGAAAGTACACCGTAACCTATTCACCTGCTGAATTTTATCCGTTGACGGCTAGCACACTGTATTTGCCATTCCCGGAAGCAGAAATCATCAACGCGCCCTCACTGAAAAATGAGCCTGTCGCATTTGATTTTAGCAAAATAGTTGACTAACCACTTAACTGATTTTCGACATGAATTTTAAGAATATATTTAAGGCAGGTCTGGGATTAGTGGTTGCGGCAGCCATGCTGTTAGCCATCCAGAGCTGTAATACGGATGAAATGGACGCTGCGCCTATGATCAGCAACGTTCGCTTACTTGACCCCACAAAAGCAGATAGTTCGCTTAATGGCGCATTGCCAGGAAGTCTTATCGTGATTCAGGGGCAAAACCTGGGAAGTGTTTTGAAGGTGTATTTCAATGACTTTGAAGCAACATTCAATTCGGCTTTGGGAAGCAATAGTAATATTATTGTTACCATTCCGGCCAATGCACCCACTAAGGCTGTGGAGCCAGGTGTATCCAATAAAATCAGGGTGTTGACCAATGGCGGAGAAGCGACCTACGATTTTAGTCTGACTTCACCAAGTCCGGTTCTAGCGGGACTTTACTCTGAATTTGTGAAACCCAATGGAACGGTGGTTATCAACGGTGATTATTTTTATAATATCAAGTCGGTGAAACTGGGCTCAACGAACCTGACCATACTCAGCAGCACCGTGAAGCAAATTACGGCGAAGATGCCCGCAACAGGAACTATCGACTATTTAACCATTGAAGGAGAATTTGGGACTGCTAAAACCAGATTCAAAATGAATGATACCACGGCGCACATGGTCAATTTTGATGTGCCGGCTACAACCTGGGGATCAGAGGTTTGCTGGGGCGGAATGCCCATTGTGAAAGCAACAGACGCCGGTGCTATCGCAGGTAAATATGCAAGAATCAAAGAAACCAAACTTCCAAAGACAGGCTATAACGATGCCTGGGTATTTTCTACCTGTTATTTCGAGTTTAAGCTGCCCGTAGGAGCTGCGGCAGATCGACAGTTTAAGTTTGAACATAATATTGTGGAACCCTGGAAAGCTGGTAAATATGACATCACCATTACCGCAGGAGGGACAGAATACGCGTATGCCTATCAGCCGTGGAACTCAACAGAATTTGGGGCAACAGGTTACCAGACCAATGGCTGGAAAACAGCCGTCATCGAATTGAGTGAATTTAAGAATGCGTCGGGAGCGAGCATTGCGGACGTTTCAAAAGTAACCGATCTGAAAGTGTTGTTCAACACCCCCGATGTAGAAATCGCTTCTTTTAATGGAAGCGTCGATAACTTCCGGATCGTAGCGAAATAGGTTAAAAAGGTTCACGCAAAGAAGGTGAGCAATACGCAAAAAAGCATAAGTTTCTTTCTGCCTTGCTTTCCTTCTTTGCATGAAAAAAATATTTAAAATGCACAAGCATTTAATTCAGGTTTTACGGCTGAGTGTATGGTCGATCTTTTTGATACAGATCTTTCTTAACTGCGCTTCCGCCCAGATTACAATACAGATTGATGCGGATGATGCACTCAGGCAAGTTTCTCCCTATCTGTATGGCCGTAATAATTCGTTTTCATCGACCAATCCAAACTGGACTTTGCCAGAGGAAGATCTCATCAGGTTACGCGATGCAGGCGTGACTTTCTTTAGGGAAAGTGGTGGCAATAACAGTAGTAAGTACAACTGGCGCCGTAAACTAAGCAGTCATCCCGACTGGTATAACAATGTGTACACCAATAACTGGGATCAGGCGGCCCAAACCCTGCAAAAGAATTTTCCAATGGCACAAGGCATGTGGGCGTTTCCATTGCTCGGATATGCTGCCAGGACTAATGCGGCAAATTTTGCAGATTGGGATTACAACAAGTCGCAGTGGTGGGAAGGGGTCAACCAAAACCTTGCCGGTAATGGAGTGCCCAATGCATCTGGAGTAAAAGCTAAAAAGGAGGGGGATATCAATTTGTATCTGGAAAAATGGCCGGCGGACTCTGCTGCGGGAATCCTTGATCACTGGTTTGGGGCAGGAGGGATAGGATTGAACAAAAGTGGTATTCGTTATTGGAACATGGACAATGAGCCAGAAATATGGTTGGGTACACACGACGATGTAATGCCCACACAAATTTCTGCCCAGGAATTTATGAAACGCTATGTAGATCTGGCGAAAAAAGTAAGGCATAAATTTCCGGATATCAAACTGGTAGGTCCCGTGACCGCCAATGAATGGCAATGGTACAACTGGACCAATACCACTGTTTCTGACAACGGTAAAAACTATCCCTGGCTGGAATTTTTTATTAAATCAATAGCCGAGGAACAGAAAGCAAGTGGAGTAAGATTACTCGATGTGCTGGATATTCACTTCTACCCCTCCACAAAAAAAACTGAAGAGGTGGTGCAGTTGCATCGCGTTTATTTCGACCGGACTTATAATTTCCCGGAAGCCAATGGGGTGAAAAATGTTAGCGGAAGTTATGACAACAGCCAGACCAAAGAGTACATTTTTGCCCGTTGTAATGACTGGTTACTAAAATATCTCGGAGCCGGTCACGGCGTTACATTCGGACTGACCGAAACCGGGATTGATGACAGTATAGAGTCCACCGTCACTGCGGTATGGTACGCGTCTACGCTGGGAGAGTTTATGAAGAATGATGTGGAAATCTTCACACCATGGTCATGGAAACCGGGTATGTGGGAGACATTGCATTTGTTCAGTCGTTACAATCACAAATTTTCGGTTGGTGGCGTCTCAGCGAACGAGACTTTAGTATCTGCCTACCCGACGGTAAATGCAGCAAAAGATTCGATGACCGTGGTATTGGTCAACCGCTCACCGGACCAGAGCCAGGCTGTACGCATTCAGTTAGCACATTTTACACCGGTTCAGGAAAAAGCAGTTATATACACCTTGTCGCAATTGCCAGCTACCGAAACCTTCAAATCGCATATCCAGAATGCACTAAAAAAATCGGAATTGAACCCTTCGGGCAATGTACTGAACGTATCACTTCCGGCCATGTCTCTGAGTACGGTGGTGTTGCGGGGTGGGGGAACAATTCTTGGTGCCACGACCGTTCCGGAGCCTGAAATAAATGTATATCCCAATCCTGCCTGGGACACCGTGACGGTAAAATGGGGGGATGGTGATTACCAAAAACTCGAAATTTTAGACGGGAGCGGGAAGATTTTCTTTCAGAATACCTTGAAAAACGGACAACGGGAGGTTGTGATTCACCCCGGAATGTCAGAAGGTGTCCATGTGATCAGGCTCGTGGGAAAGGATAAAATTGCGGTCAAAAGGATTGTGGCGCAATAGTATTTTGGCTTTCCGTGATCAGCAGCCACATCCGGGAGGAAACAGATTGTTGCCGACTGACATGGATCCGTAAAATGTAGGAATAATTAGGTGATTCTGGCCGAGATCTGACGGCTGGAGGCATATAAAGTAAGCTACTTATTGAATTTTTTTGAATTGAACATGATGTACCCAATAAAATTTCCTGGAAAACCTATTTTGATTTCCTTCGTGCTGGCGCTATGCTTTGCGAGTACCAGTGTGTTTGCGCAGCACAGCAAGCTTATCAATGAACCCGTAGATGTGAGCGGGGACTTCAGGGATTTTTCAAACACGATATTCTTTGCCGACAGTCTGGCCTCCTTCGATCCGGAAACGGGTGCCGGACAGCTCAAATGGAAGAGGCACGAGGCATTTTCTGCCCACAATTTCGATAATTCCATGCTGAGCTATAAGCGCTCACACAGCAATGAGTTTCCGGCTATTGAATACGCCCAGGATCCCGTTTTGCCATTTTTGCTCGAATTTACTTCGCCACGAACCATACGGATTCGGGCAAACACAAGTACTCAGAAACAGATCGCCGAACCTTCACTGATGCTGGTTGCTGAACCTGCCTCTGACAAATCCTGGAAGTACAGTAAAGTGAACGGAGGACATCGGTATACGGGTGCTTTTGGCTCTGTAACGATCTATGAAAATCCCTGGAAAGTGTTGGTTCGGGATGCGCAGGGCAAGATTTTGACACAAACCCGTGGTAAGGCGGATGGTAAAGCATCATACACCCCCACGCTACCATTTGCTTTTGTAAGGCGTGCATCAGATTATTCCCGCAGCGTGGCTGCTGTCTTTTCACTTTCGCCGGATGAGAAAATATTTGGATGTGGCGAGTCTTTTACAAAACTGGATAAGAACGGTCAGATAATCGTACTGTGGGCGCATGATCCCAATGGTGTGGAAACCCAAACGATGTACAAGCCGATTCCCTTTTACCTTAGTTCCCGCGGTTATGGTATGTTCATGCACACCACATCACCCATTACCTGCGACTTTGGTGCAACTTACGGAGAGTCTAACGCCATGCAGATCGGCGACGAAAATCTGGATCTTTTTATTTTTCTGGGTGATCCGAAGGAAATCCTGGATGCCTACACCGATCTTACCGGCAAAGCGCCCATGCCACCGTTGTGGTCGTTTGGGCTTTGGATGAGCCGTATTACCTATTTTTCGGAACAGGATGGAAGAAATGTGGCTGAAAATCTGCGCAAAAACAGGATTCCATCCGATGTGATACATTTCGATACAGGCTGGTTTGAAACCGATTGGCGCTGTGATTACAAGTTTGCTCCAAGCCGCTTCAAGGATCCCGCCGGAATGATTGCTGATCTCAAAAAGCAGGGCTTCCGTACTTCGCTTTGGCAGCTGCCCTACTTCGTCCCGAAAAATGATCTGTATCCTGAAATTGTTGCACAGGGATTGGCGGTGAAAAACGCCAACGGGAGCATTCCGTATGAAGATGCCGTACTGGACTTCTCCAACACCAGCACCATCAAGTGGTACGAGGATAAAATTGGAGGGTTGCTGAAACTGGGTGTATCGGCCATTAAGGTCGATTTTGGTGAAGCTGCGCCATTGTCGGGCGTGTATGCTTCCGGGCGCACAGGTTTCTATGAGCACAATTTATATCCGCTCCGCTACAACAAAATTGTTTCTGATCTGACCAAAAAGCTCACGGGCGACCGTATTATCTGGGCCAGAAGTACCTGGGCGGGAAGTCAGCGTTACCCGATTCACTGGGGGGGTGATGCCGAAACGACCAACAAAGGAATGGAGGCCCAGCTTCGCGGCGGTTTGTCTTTGGGATTGTCGGGCTTTACTTTCTGGAGTCATGATATTGGCGGGTTCACCATGAAGACCCCAGAGGATCTTTACCGTCGCTGGTTACCCATGGGACTGCTCAGCTCCCACACACGTACACACGGACAAGCACCCAAGGAGCCTTGGGAATATGGCGAGGAATTTCAGAACTATTTCAGAAAAGTAGTCGAGATGAAATATAAGCTGATGCCCTACATTTACACCCAGTCGAAAATTGCCTCGGAGAAGGGGTTGGCCATGGTGCGTGCCTTATTTGTTGAGTTTCCCAATGATCCTGGAGCATGGCAAATTGATAACCAGTATATGCTGGGGTCTGATATTCTGGTAGCACCGTTTTTTGAATCCTCAAAAACCCGGCAGGTCTATTTGCCAAAGGGGAAATGGGTAGATTACCAGACAGGCAAGAAATATGAAGCCGGCTGGCACGAAATTGCTGCCGGGGAAATTGAAGTGATCATGGTGGTGCGTGAAGGTGCCGTGTTGCCACACGTCAAAGTAGCGCAGTCAACCAATGACATTGATTGGAAGAATATCGAGCTGGTCAGTTTTGGTGCTGGGTCTGGTACGTTAGCGGTGAAGGTCTGTTTACCCTCGGATAATCTGGTGAAAGAGGTTTTACTGACCAGAAAAGGTAAAAAATTGGTGGTTAGCCAGGATCCTTTTGGGGGGGAGGTGAATTGGGTGGTACGGTAGTGTAATTCAAGGGTAGAGAGGGAAAAATTACTTTGTGCTTAGGCGTTACCGTGAATTAAAAGCCTTGACCGGGCTGTTACTTGGTGTCTTTTACTTTCGAAATATATACCGTACGTTTCGCGTTTTTATCTTTGATTTCTTTCATAATTTTTCTGAAATCTGCAAGTTCTTGTTCCGACCAAGGCTCAGATTTCGTAGATAAGTCTATATGCTTTGGTTCTTTAATGAGTCCCATGATTTTAGCTTTTAAAATATTGAGAAATAAGTCTTAATGCGGCATCGGTTTCAATGAACATTCTTAGCCCCCTGAAGTGAGTCGCAAAAAGCGATTGTTGATAATGTTTAATTAGTGATGATTTTGCATCAAAAGCGAGGAAGCCTTCAAAGCCCTTGTCCATTGACACTTTGCAAGCATAAGCAACCAGGTTTCCCGGAACACCAAAATGGACTTTGTCTTTTCCTTTATTGAATTTTGCACTCTCAATCAGGTGCATAAAAACGTGATCGTCCTTGTCCTCTATGCTTAAAAGTCCTTGAATAATTGTCGGATTATTAACAGTGGTCAGGCTATAAACCTCTTTTGTATGATCTTTTAACTCCCTGATCCAATCAAACTGCCAATGTGATTTTTTAATTTGTTTGACATCTGAACTGGTCAACCGGGAAATTTCTGTGTCAAAAATTTCACCAGTCAAAGTGTTTTCGATAGAGTTCGTTAACTTATCAACTAAAAAGTTAAGTCCTTTATTTTGCAACGTTTTCACAAAGCAATTTACTAAAATCTAGCCTTTTTGGCAAATGACCAGGAATAATAGTTGTTACAGGCCTTGATATTGTCTACCATTTGTTCAATGAGTCGGTATTGTTCATTTACGTAGTTAAGCAGATTGCTTAATGGTCTAGGAATTGCTTGTTTTGGTTGTTCAATTAACAGAGTGTAACCCCAGCTTATTCCCTTCCGTATCCGCGAACAACGCAAAGAAACCCATTTCAGGACTGATCTCGGTTTTAGGTACAAGTATTTTCCCGCCGTTCGCTTCTATCCTGGCTGCTACGGCTTGCAAATCTTCACCGGCATTCAGATAGATGAGTGCGCCATCTGTGGTGGGTTTGTAATCGCCACCCTTGGCAAGTACTACATTCACAGTTTCACCATTTCCAGGCAAAACGCCCATTTGTACTCCGCCCATGTCCATTTCTTCGATCTTTATGTCCAGAATGATTTGATAAAAAGCGACCGCTCTTTTGAAATCGGAAACGGGAATTTCGACTATTGAAACAAGATTTTTCATTTTTTTAGCAGTTTGGATGGCGGTTGAGTCAACTTTTGTGCTCTCAGAGCCCGACTCTTTTTTAGCCGTGCAGGAGTGCAAAACAGCCGAAAGCACGATCATGGAACTCAGAATTACCTTTTTCATTTCTCGATGGGTTTGTTCAGATTCAAATGTACGGTCATGTCTAATCTCAAAATTGTAAAAATGCGACACAGACCTAATCAGCATAGAAAATGGATGAAAGTTCCATGTTTTCGTGACCCAGAAATTCCTTAGGATTTATTCCCGTAAATTCCCTGAAATCTTTGTTGAAATGTGCCTGGTCATAGTACTCGCTTTCATAGGCAATACTTGTCAGGCTGTCGGATTGCCGGTTAAGCAGCATTTTCAGTGCAGTCTGTAACCGTATTACCCTGCCCATTTGCTTAGGACTGATTCCGACCTGATTAAGAAATTTCCTTTCAAGTTGCCTTCTTTTTGAAGGGTCATCTTTGAGGATGGATTTGATTGGCGCAACTCCGTTCGTTTCAAGTAAAGCTCCTACGGTTGATTTTACGATGTTGTCGATGGTAATTTCGCTTTTCAACTTCGTAAAGAGGAATTCTTCCACAATTTGTATCCTTTCTTTTGCATCTGTGGCGGGGATTATTTTTTGTTCCAGCTCAGCTGCCGGAGTGTCTCCGAATAGCAGTTCCAAAGGTGTTTCTTTATTTGCCAGGCTGTGAAGGGATGCTGTCACGAAGCTTGTAAATCCGTAGGGATAAAAGCGAACGGCGAATGCGTTTACATAACCGGTTGGCTCTATAAAGAATGGCTCAATGGTCTGCCCCAGGATCATGGCGCGCGGCTGGATAATAAATTCGTCTGCCGATGTGTACCGTTTTATATCGTCACCTAGGGTAAATATCATTTCTATACAGCCATCCGGTACGATCCGTTGCCTTTGAGAATCCGCAGCGGGCGGGACCTCCAAGGTCCAGTAGCATTTAACAAGGGAAGCTAGATCCGGATGGGGCTGGAATGTGTCGTAGGTCATTGTTGGCAAGCTATGTTGATTCTACGTTTCGATAGATGCTTGATAAATAGATTTATAGCTGTTAGTGAGGCATTCGGCCCAGCCACTGATACGAGCCATAAACTTCACGGGTATGCAGAATACAAATCACAAGAATGGACATTCTTCGTATTTTAGGGGTAAATGATCAGGAATATGAATGCGATCAAATTGACTAAAAGCACTACACCATAAACGATATTTGTCCGGCCGCTACTTAATGAAAGCATCACTGTAAACACGGAAAGTCCCAACAGAATGATGGATTTAACATCCAGTCCTAAAATAATTTTCATATCGTAGACGATACAAACAATTGCCACACTCGGAATGGTTAAGCCTATACTTGCCAAAGCCGATCCCAGCGATAAATTCAAACTGGTTTGAAGTCTGTTTTTCCTTGCTGCCATGATTGCTGCGATTCCTTCGGGCAAGAGTATTATTGCGGCAATAACCACCCCCACCAGGGTCAATGGTAAATTGTAACTGATAATAATACTTTCAATGGTAGGGGAAAGCGTCTTGGCTAGGAGCACTACAATTCCCAGGCTGACGAGCAGAAAGAGAAAGCTCGTTATGACCATTCGTTTGCCAATGATGTCTGTATTTTCGTGCTCATGTCCTCCTGCTGAAAGAAAATATTCTCTGTGTCTGCTGGTTTGGGCAAACAAAAAGAAAGAATAAATAATGAGGCAAACCAGGGAAGCAAATATGAGCTGAGGGGTAGAGTAGTATGATCCCTGCACACTTTTGGTGAAAGTAGGAACCACCAGCGTAAAAACGACTATGGAGATGAGTGAGACCAGTGCTATGGTCACAGAATGTTTGGAGAAAGTCTGTTCATGATGTTTCAGTCCTCCTATAAAGAGGCAGGAGCCTACAATTCCGTTCAGAATAAGCATCGTTGCAGAATATACAGTATCTCTCGCCAGGGAAACGGCCTCTTCTCCTCCCGACACCATCAGTGAAATGATGATGGAGACTTCGATAACCGTGATCGAAATCGCAAGAATTATGGTCCCGTAGGGTTCTCCAACTTTATGGGCAATGATCTCGGAATGATGTACCGCCGACATGACGCTTAAAATAAGCAGTACGCTTGCCAGGATTTGGAAGATGTAACTGTCATGAATGACACCCGAGAAAAAAAGCCCCCAAGCCAGAGTGGGGATGATAATTGTCCATTGCAGCAATTGTCGCATCATAATTATTTTATCAAAATTTGTAATGTGATGTTTTAGATTCTCCTGGTCAAACTTCTTAGGAAATTCCAAATGTCTCCGGTATTCATTGATCCGTTTTCAAAATTGCGATACTGTAACATTGATAGCAGCAAAAACCGCTTGATTCGCGTTTTCATTATCCAATATCCAAATTTTCGCGTCTAACTTGAAACGAACGACCTTTATAAGTCATGGAGAAGCATCCAGGACGTTCCAAATTTATCGCGTAGCATGGCAAAGCGATTTGCAAAAAAGGTTTTTTCCATTGCCATAAAGATATCACCATCAAGGGAGAGCAGGTTATAGATGTGTTCTGCTTTCTCAGCCGAATCAAAACGAAGTGTAAGATACACGCTCCGCATGGGTTCGGCACCTGGAATGTCAGCCCCTCTGAGCAAGGTGCCACCTATTTCCATGGTCGCGTGAAGAACTGGATTTTTCCATTCTTTTGGAAAATTGGGAGGTGGCTGTTGGTGATGTGTTACCGTATTTATTTTGCCCTCCAGATGTTCCTCGTAAAATCGGAATGCTTCTCCACAGTGGCCGGGATAATTAATATAAATGTCGAGTTTCATTGGAGGGGCGTTATTCATCTCTATATGTTTTTTGGTCCGCTTGTTTTAATTAAGCGGTAAAAGATGATTTTAGTTTCTTGTACCAAGGAAGTCACCTTGCTACTTCTTAGCCATAGTTCCCGGCGAATGCCAGCTAAAGACATGATAGGTGGTTGGCGTGGTACCTACGTTTCGTATGGCATGCATCTGATTCGACGCCTGAAAAATGACCGATCCGGGCCCAACACGCTTCATCTGCCCGTTAACCAGCGCTTCAACGGTACCCTCTTTGATTATGATCACTTCTTCTTCCGGATGTTTGTGCGGCGGGTGCGAGGTGTCGCCAGGGTTGAGTGTTGTAACGTGGCATTCCAACTCGTCGAGTGTGGCGGTGGCAGAGCGGAAGAATGTGCGCACTGCACCTGTTTTTGTAGTTTTCACTTCCACGTCGTTCCAGTCGAATATGGCCGAGTCCAATACTTTTACTTTCGAATTGGCAAACATGACCGTAACGGTCAATCCCATGGTGAGGGAGGCAACGATGACATCTCTTTTAGTAATCATGGTATCCGGTTTTGATTGAGGTAAGTTCTTTGTTAGAAGACTGATAATTTGTTAGTTTACCTTTACAATGCAGAATCAAATGGAAAGAATCCCCATCATGTCGGAAAAGATAACAAGTACCTATGTGGCCGTACTGAGAGGCATCAATGTAAGTGGCAAGAATATGATCAAAATGCCTGCTCTGGTGAAGTCATTTGAAAGTTTAGAATTTGAAGCAGTAAGATCTTATATCCAGAGTGGGAATTTGGTATTTGACGCGCCAACGGCTGAATCTGCTGTGTTAGCAAAACGAATACATGATCAGATCATCGAAGATTTTGGTTTTGATATTCCGGTTCTGGTGATGGGAATAGGCGAGTTGGTACATATCCGGGACGCAAATCCTTATATTCAGCGCCCCGAGATTGACCCTGCCGCTTTGCACGTTACATTCCTCGAAAATATACCGGACGAGGAACTGGTTGCAGGAATTGATCCTGTAAAGTACCATCCCGATGAGTTCATTGTAATTGGTAAATCAGTATACCTACATTGCCCAGTAGGGTACGGCACAACCAAATTGAACAATAATTTCTTCGAAAATAAATTGAAAACAAAGGCAACTACCAGAAATTGGAAAACGGTGAATAAGCTGGTGGAGTTAGTTGAGAATTAGTTTTAACTTTGAACAGCTTACGTGTTAAATATGTTATTTTTACACGTGTATTTATGATGTATCATTTTCTTGGACTGGCAATATGAATGTAAAACTGACCTTGGTACTGGAAGCCTCTGTTATCGATAGAGCAAAAAACCATGCAAAACTAAACGGAAGAAGTCTATCCGATTTGGTTGAAAATTACTTCAAAATGATTACCAGCGACACTCCACCAGAGGAAAACATTGAGCTCACTCCAATTGTAAAGTCATTACGAGGCTCATTCAAAGCGCCTGAAAGCTTTAATTACAAGGAAGAGCTTAGCAATGCGCTGGCAGAGAAATATCTTTCAAAATGAAAAACATTTTGCTCGATTCGGATGTGCTGATGGATTTTTTTCTTGACCGAACACCATTTTCAGAAGATGCGTCAAAAATATTGTCTTTATGTGAGAACGGAGAAATTGTTGGTTATGTAACTCCGGTGATTTATAGCAATTTGTATTATTTGCTCCGTAGAATTTCAGATCGACAAACTGCAATTAGTCAATTGAGAAGGCTTTTTTCTTTTACTCGACTGCTAGTGATTGATGGACGTGCAGTACTTGCCGCCTTACATTCTGACAATGTTACCGATTTTGATGATGCTCTGCAAAACTATGCAGTTGAGGGGAGTGATGACATCCGAGTCATCATTACCAGAAATGTACGTGATTTTCGCAAAAGCGCGGTCGCCGTATTGACACCGAGTGACTATTTAAAACTAAGAAAACAACACCTTTGATTCCAGTAAAGATAAGTACGACTGTCCTATTAAAATTATGAAACAAAACTCACGACGTAAGTTTTTGCAAAATGCCGGATTGGCTACACTGGCCTCCGTTTCACCTCTGGCAGCCGAACCAGGGAAAGTCAGGGAGCTTTTTATACACCACGTATATTTTTATCTTAAAAACCCCAACAACGCGCAAGACGAAGCAAAATTGATGGAGGGTCTGAAGAAGTTGGCCAAGGTGCCGACTATTCAGTATGTACACATCGGCACGCCCGCAGCAACCCGGCGCTCCGTAATTGTGACCGACTATTCGATATCGTGGATGTGTTTTTTCAAAAATATCATTGAGGAAGAAATATACCAGACCCACCCGATCCATCTGGATTTTATTAAGGATTATGCTCATTTGTGGGAAAAGGTGGTGGTGTACGATTCCATCGGTCCTAAGAAGGTGGAATAGAAATTTTTCCACGAAGGAATTCTAGTAAATGAAGAGGGGTAAAGCTAGTTGTCCGATGACTTATGCACCCAACAACGTTATATCAAACTTATGACTGCTCAAGTTCTGAATTTCTGCATTTTCTTCATAATCTGTTTTCAACCAGTGATGGCGCAAAAACCATCAGCAGATATCCGGTTAAACCAGATTGGTTTTTATCCCAAAGGTGATAAAATGGCGGTAGTTCTTGGGGAGAACGGTAGTGCTTTTGTACTTAAAAACCTTTCAGGCAAAGTTGTATTTAAGGGCAATCTGGGGCACGTCAGAACCAGCCAGCATTCAGGCAAGATCAGCCGACTTGCCGACTTCTCAACTTTTCAGAAGCCGGGTAAATATGTCCTTGAAATTCCATCATTGGGTCAATCTTCCGGTTTTGAGATTAAAGAGCAAATTCACAAAGAAATTGCAAAGGCCGCGTTAAGGGGATTTTATTACCAAAGAGCTTCAACCGATCTCCCGGGCAAATTTGCTGGCAAATGGGCTCGTCCTGCCGGGCATCCGGACGACAAAGTAAGGGTCCATGCATCAGCGGCATCTGATCAACGACCTGAAAATTTCATCATCAGTTCACCAAAAGGTTGGTATGACGCTGGTGATTACAACAAATACATTGTGAATTCTGGTATTACCATGGGTACTTTGTTGTCACTTTACGAGGATTTTCCAGGCTATTTCGAAACCTTCCATACCAACATTCCCGAAAGTAATAATAGTGTACCTGATCTTCTGGACGAGGTGATCTGGAACCTTCGCTGGATGTTTACCATGCAGGATCCTGCGGATGGAGGTGTATATCACAAGTTAACCAATCCAAGGTTTGATGGAATGATCATGCCGGATGCCTGTGACAAACCCCGGTATGTTGTTCAAAAAAGCACTACCGCTACACTTGATTTTGTGGCCGTGATGGCGCAGGCTGGAAGGGTCTTCAAGAATTTCGAGCTGGAATTGCCAGCACTTGCGGATTCTTGTGCAGTTGCGGCAGTAAAGGCCTGGGAGTGGGCAGAAAAAAATCCCAGGATTCACTACAGCCAGGAGGAAATGAATAAAAAATTTGACCCGGATGCGGTAACAGGCGCTTATGGTGATCGTAATGAAGGTGATGAACGAATATGGGCATCTGCGGAGCTCTACGCACTTACCCACAAGGAAGATTATTTGAACAACATATCATTTGAAACCGAGAAGCAGTTCCTACTGCCCTCCTGGAATCAAGTGAAGGCATTGGGATACTATACGATATTAAGGTTTAATGAATCCCTGAAAACAGAAGCCAAACTTGTGGCGGGCATAAAGCAGCAAGTTATGACTTACGCGGATGAACTTTTAAAGGATTTGGACAAACAGCCATATCAAACCGTGATGGGTAAGTCGGTAAAAGATTATGCGTGGGGTAGCAGTGCGGTGGCGGCTAATCAGGGGATCTTGTTGATTCAGGCTTTTCGTCAGACGAACGACAAAAAGTATATTCGGGCAGCGCTGGGAAATCTGGATTACCTCCTCGGGCGAAATGCTACCGGGTATAGCTTTCTTACCGGTTTTGGATCCCGACAAGTGATGCACCCCCATCATCGTCCATCTATCGCCGACGGGGTTTCGGAACCAGTGCCCGGGCTGTTGTCTGGTGGCCCAAACCCCGGCCAGCAGGATAAGTGCACCACGTACACAAGTAAATTTGCGGATGAGTCATTCACGGACGATGCATGCTCGTTTGCCTCCAATGAGATTGCGATAAACTGGAATGCGCCGATGGTTTATCTCAGCGCTGCAATGGAGGCACTCATGGTAAATGAAGTAAAAAAATGATTTCTCTACTTCTCTTTCGTTGATTTTACGGGAACAGTTGCCGGTGTTTCATTGTAGCCTTTGTTACCGGTCATATTCCCTTTCTCGGATTTTGAGGTCGCCTCCTCCATTACTTTCTTTGAACCTTTGGCGCTTTCATCCTTTTGTTTGGATTTATCCGCTCTTCCCCCGGAAGAAGGAGAACCTCCTGCAATTTCTTTGGATTTAAGATCAGTTTTCATGGTTTCTAAGGTTTTATTGAAAGTCATCAATAACCATACCAGCCTCAAATCTATTTACCATGAATTCGTTGTAAATGGATTTTTCCCGTAAACGCTCAGAGATTTTTTGCAGATTCAGTAGGATTTCTGTTTTACTCTGCGTGTATCCGCAGGATTTACGTCATTTTCAATCCGCGCGTAATTTTAAAACTAATAACAGGAAAACTTCCTACTTTGCATTTTTCACCCAATCGTGGAAGGCCTCTCTTCCTCCTGCTTCTGAAAAGAAGGTAACCTTTTCCCTGTCGGCAATTTTACAAAAGGCGGCGTAAGTACCGTCATACCTTGACAATACGGGTAATCGTCTGCATTTAAGATACAAAATGGGCAAAGATGCCATTTCTACATGGTTCAGAATTTCCTCGTTCTCCGCCACTTTTTTCGCTTCCTCAAAAAGGGAATAGGATTTACTCACAAATTCGTCGGTGAAAATCCTGTCGGTAGGAGTGAGACCGAGGTGAATATGTGTCTCTGGGGTTACCTGGCCGTGCAGTAAATCGAAATATTGCCGTACAAACCTGCCTGATCTGCCATAGTAACCAGCCATAAAATCGTTAATGACCTCCTCCGTGTTGCAATCCGGGTTCCAGAGTAGCTTGGAAATGACGTAGGATCTGAGCTCCGCAAACTCACCTCCACGACTCTGATAGGCTGCCTGTTCCATGATACCGATCGCATTGTTTTCCCGGAAGGTTTTAATGTTTGATTGCAATACATTGAAATTGGGGTAAGGCATTACGTAGTGACTAAAATTAACAACGTAGTCCCAGATGTAAAGGTGCGGCGCCAGCGATGACCAGGTGTTGAGCTCTTTTAGGAAATCCTGGTTTTCGGGGCATGTTTTGAAATCATGTGAAAAACAACATTCAATACTACAAAAACGGACCACTACATTGTCCTTCGGACGGATACGTAGCGGTGGTTTTCTGGTGTACTGATAGGCAAGCGTTCCGATAAACTTGTCGGGGAATTCACTCCTGACAGCATCCGCGACCTGATTCACAAACCAGATCATGATACCCGACTCGGTTCCTTCTCTTTTTACAATGGACTGGCACTGATTACATTGGCAGGCATTGTACCAGTCGTTCTGCGATACATCATAGATCAGGTATTCGGGACTTTCACGCATTCGTTTTTTGATCTTTTCGGTAATGATCTTCAGTACGTCCGGATTGCTCAGACACAGCTGTGCGTGGTCATGAACCCGTTTCCCTTCCAGCTCACTGTAATATTCCGGGTGTTTGTCGAAAAATTCTTCTGGTGGCATGAGCGGGTAAAAAGTGTGAACGCTCCAATAGCTTTCAATCCCACCGGGCTGCTTTGGGGTGGACATGGAGCCGTTCATTTTATTCCGGGTTGCCCATATTGGATTAAAGGCTTCGAAGTAAAAGTCATTACGCACCCTTATTCCTGGCCCTTCGTGGTGATTGTATCTTGTGAATTTCAGCTGGGCCCTTTTTGGGATCACGGCCTTGCCGGGAGTGTACCAACGGCAACCCAACTCATTTTCCAGGAAAGCCATTACCCCATAGAGCGTACCACGCCGTTTCCCCCCATAAATGAGTATATCCGAGCCTGAATTGGTGTAGAAATAACTTTCGTCGGTATCTAACGGTGCGTTTGCATTTGTTTTGCTTTGCGTGACGGCATTAAACCCAACAATAATCTGTGGGCCACTATGCTGCTGATCCAGGGTCTGGATAGGAAAGGTGGCGCCGCTGATTTCTTTCAACCATTTTTGCAGCTCAGTTGCCGCCCACTGTTCCGATTCGGACGCCTGCCCATCGAGGGCAATGCGGTAATCGGTTTTTTTATTGTCAAACAACACATATTCAGACCTCTTTCCTGCGAAGAAAGTTTGATTGAGTTGAGCCGATTCTCCATTTTTTAATTGTACATCGATTTGTGCTTCGTATGCCTGGAATTGATCTGATCGCATGCCCAGTTTGCCGCAGAATGATGCGTTTCGACTTTCATCATAAATGGAGTGCCCTTCTGTGTTCTTAATTTTGATGCTAACTTTTTGTACAAGCTCGTCAAGTACCACCGGTGCGTATCTCGATGAAAGAATACTTTCTCCTTCTTCATTGGCATCAATTCTAAAAAAGTCGCCCTTAGTAAACTCACTTACCGAAAAGGGTAAAAACCGGGCACAGAATTCCCAACGGTTCCCTCTTTGCTCCACCTTAAGCAAAAGTTTATTCACCCCCTTTTTCAGCGCTACCGGTATCAGGTCGTTGTCGGGCTTTAGGCCTCTTTCATAGGGGTAATCCCAAACTTTAATTCCATTGACCCAAAGGCTTCCGCCATCATTGGTACCCAGCGCCAAAAATTTCATTTCGGCACGATCCGATGATACCTCCGTGTAGGCATACGCAAAAACGGTTGGATTTCTGGATAGGGATTTGCGTAGGTCAATGACCGAATCGGGAGATGTATGAGAGATCCATTTCAGGGACTGCTTCCCTGCTTTCAGGGTGCTCCCGACCTTACCCACTAAGTTGCTTTCTCCTCCTGTTTTAGTATCCAGGGCATTTTCATAACCGTCCAAATGATTCCATGATTTGGCAGGGTCAGTTGGTGGTTGTAGTGGGATAGGTCCGCAGAGCAACCAGGTTTTTATCCATTGATGCTCCTTGACGGTCTGGAGCGGTAGATTTTGCGCGTCAACTGCCAACGCTGAAAGAAGCAAAATGAAACAAACGAGGTTTTTTAGTTGCATAGCCTGATGTTTGATAGATTCGGGATTACAACAGCTAAGTTCCACGCTACATTTGGACGAGCAATCGGTGTGTAAGCCGAATGGAATCTGACATAGGAGGTATTCCCGCATGGTTTTAAACAAATACGTGCTTTGCATACGAATAGGCTATTGTGGAAGGAAGATGCTATCATTTGAAAATCAGATTATTTAATCATTGGATTGGCCTCTTATTTCTTCTTTCGGATAAGGGTTACAGTAGTGCCAGGTAAACCGGTTTGATTTACAGACCAACAGGATCTCTGAATGGAATCTTTTTTTGTCGAAGGGGACCTCTACAACTTTGTAAAAGCCTTTTTTTTGGGAAAAACACCCATTCTTGCCTTGTTTTGCATGAATGATGGTAATTAAATTGAATTACAGGAATGAATTTTGTACCATTGGTCTAAATCAATTGTAGAATCAAGATTACAATACATATAAACGCATGTCCGATATAAATAGAGTTGCATTACTTGTAGGTGCCACCGGGTTAATTGGCAGCCAGCTGTTGGCCAAACTTCTTCATTCGCCTTTCTATTCCAAGGTAATAGCACTTACCAGAACGCCGTTGACCGTGAGAAATACAAAACTGAAAGAAGTCATTTTCGACTTTGATCGACCGGATGCCAGCCAGGTTATGGCAGATGATATTTTTTGTTGTTTGGGAACGACTATCAAAAAGGCAGGATCGCGGGAGGCTTTCAGAAAGGTTGACTATGAGTATCCATTGAAAATAGCAAAACTGGCCAAGCTGAATGGTGCTCAGAAATATCTGATTGTGACGGCCATGGGGGCTGATCCGAAATCGGGTATTTTTTACAATCGCGTGAAAGGAGAAGTAGAGCAAGAATTAAAAGGCCTGGATTATGAATCGCTGCATATTTTGCGGCCATCTTTACTGCTGGGTGACCGGAAGGAATCCCGTGCCGGAGAAAAGATTGGGGAAATTCTGGCGACTGTATTTAAACCCATCATGCTTGGGCCTTTAAAAAAGTATAGGGCGATTGATTCTGAAAAAGTAGCAAATGCCATGATGATTTTGGCGCGAAATCCCGAAAATGGTATTTTTGTTCATGATTCGGGAGCGCTCCAGCAGTTTTCCTGATTGTAGAAATTGATGGCATCGACCAGGCTACTTTGATGTTAATGTTTTTGACCTTAGGCAGCATGTTGAATTTTTTTATTGTTGGATTGCTGTACAGCTGATTCCATGTGTATGAGCCTTTACAACCAGTTGTCAACCATTTAGCCCTTCAACCATTTAACCGTTTCTCAAATATTCCATGATCCCAAATGGCGTTACCGTTCGGCGTGCCTCCCTTTCGGAGGGGGATGCAATCTATTCCATGATTTGCGCGCTAGAAAATACTGTGATTGATCGCAGGGCATTTGACCGGATTTTTCACAAAAATCTGGAAAGTGAGCTCATTGGGTACTTTATTGCGAAAATGGAGCAGACACCCATCGGAATGGGCAGTGTGCATATCGAAGGCTTGATACACCATGCGGCGTTGGTGGCCGAAATCCAGGAAATGTTTGTATATGAGCCCTATCGTTCCCTGGGTGTGGGAAAATGTCTGATGGAATATTTGGTTGAATTTGCCAACAGTAAAGGCGCCATACAGCTGGAAGTCACCTCCCGGAATCACCGGGAAAATGCCCATCTTTTTTATCAAAAGGAGGGTTTTGAAAAATCGCATGTAAAATTGGTCCGGTATTTTTAGGTATTTAGCGATATAAAAAATCATCCCGTCACAGACAGGATGATTTCCAAATTACCCTAAACCTTCAACTGCTTAATATCTGTTGCGTCCGCGTGCCCAGTTGTCGTGACGGCGGCTGCTGAGTCTTTGTGTGTCGGTCATCAGATTATGTAATTCCCCTCTCAAAATCCGTTCTTCCCGATTGGATAATCTGCCTCGTGAGCTAAATTTTCGCTGCATTACTTCGATACGATCATATTGATGCATCAAGGCAGAAGCTTCACGTGCATTAAGCGTCCCTCGGCGTATACCCACGGATATCTCTTCGCGTACCGATCTTTGCAGGCGGTTGATATCCGAGTTTCGTCCATCACCGGGTTGATTGTAACCATATCGGTCATTGTTGTGGCGGTTGCTCCGGTTGTCATATCTCGAATCGTATTGAGCCTGAGCACTGGTAAAACCTAAGACGAAAATGGCTGCGGCAAAAAGTATCTTTTTCATGACTAATAAATTTTAAAGTTCGAGGGTTAGAGGATAACTTTTGAGATAGGTTTAAAGGGCGGTTGTTAATGATTGTTAAGGATTTTAGAGGATCTATTTTGGGTGAATGATTGGCCACAAATTGCTTTGCGAGCGCCTGTGAAGGACTCAGGCGCTTGCTGGCCGGTGCCGATTAGGGGCGGGTAGCTCAGGGGCACCACCGGGTGACCCTATTGCTTTACACAGTTTGCTACTTAGGGAATGAGCAATTTTTAGCTACGATCATCGGCCTTTGCATGGAGCCGACGATAAAAGGAGATCAGTTTTTCACTGACCGGGGCCCAATGAGATGTTTAATGCCTTTGCCCGGTTTTACTTCTCTACGGCCCGTTAAAAAACATTGCGCAGCGCTCTTCTTCAACTCAATGAAACTTCAATTCTTTACGAATGGCTTCATGCGCTTCTGATAGTACATCGTCCAGGTTTTTTCCGGTTGGTTCAATGCCGGGTAACACTGTCCATGAAAGGTTAGTGAAGGATCTCAATGGGAATAAGCCTTTGGGATTCATTTTGCCGGTTCCGTTAATTGCTACCGGAACGATGAGGGCGTCGGGTGCCCGCTTCAACAAAGTTGCCACTCCACCAGGCTGAAAGGTCTTCATGTTTCCTGATGCGGTCCTCGTTCCTTCAGGGAAAATTACAGCGGCTGATTTTTCATCATGAATAAGCTTGCCAAGTCTGGCAATTTCGACAAGCGCCTTTTTCCCGTCCTTGCGGTCAATAATGGCGGCTTTACTCTTTCTGAGGTTGTAGGAAATGCTTGGTATGCCGTGTGCAAGTTCTATTTTTGAAACAAAACGAGGGTGATATTTTCTCAAAAACCAAAACAGTGCCGAAATATCGAACATACTCTGGTGATTGGCGATAAATATGATGGGACGATGGTCGGGTAACGGTTCTGATTGGCGGAAGGTGATGCTCGCTCCGGTGAGGTACAGTCCGAAGTTGAGTGAAAAATTAAGGTAGTCAACAGATTTCTTGTGAGCCTTTGGCCCGAAAATTTTATATGCAACCACCTGGATCACGTGGAAAACCAATAAAGTGACACCAAAATGAATTGCGTAAAGGAGGCTAAGCAGGTAATCGATTATTTTTTTCATTCCACAACTTTTTGCAAAAGTAATTTAAAAGTGGCTTGATTGCGAAAATTTGTGCTTCATGAAATGATGATCGTCATACAAAACTTACATTAATTTGCCGTACTTTGTCGGATAGTATTGCGCATTAAAATTAAATCAAGAATGGAAACCGCACTTTCAGCAGCACGACTTGAAGTGATGCAACATGTAGGCAAGGATCTGGATGGCCTGATGACCGAATACCTCAAACCGATTGAAGAGAATTGGCAGCCGACGGATTTTTTGCCTGATTCCAGCAAAGAGAATTTTTTTAGTGAGGTCAAATTGCTTCAGGAGAGCTGCCGGGATTTGCCCTATGATTACATTGCTGTACTCATTGGAGATACCATTACGGAGGAAGCACTTCCCACTTATGAATCGTGGTTGATGGATGTCATTGGCGTGGATCAGGTAGATAATCCTTCGGGATGGAGCAGATGGGTGAGAGCATGGACGGCGGAAGAAAATCGCCATGGGGACTTGCTAAATAAGTACTTATACCTGTCGGGACGGGTGGACATGCGTGCCATGGAAGTTTCCACACAGTTCCTGATCGCCGACGGTTTCGACATCGGCACAGGCCGGGATCCTTACCGCAACTTTATTTACACGTCGTTTCAGGAGCTTGCTACCAATGTATCTCACCGTCGTACGGCCACCCTTGCCAAGAAATTCGGGAATCCACATCTGTCCAAAATTTGCGGTGTCATTGCGTCCGACGAAATGCGCCATGCAAAAGCCTATAAGTCGTTTGTGAGCCGGATTCTGGCTGTAGATGCCTCAGAGCTTATGATTGCTCTAGAAGATATGATGAAGAAGAAAATCGTCATGCCCGCTCATTTTCTTAGAGAAAGCGGTGTGAAAATGGGGGATACTTTCTCTCATTTTTCGGATGCTGCACAGCGACTTGGCGTGTACACCACCATGGATTACATTGAGATACTGGAGTCTTTGCTGGCAGAGTGGGAGATAGGAGCTGTAAGAGATATCAACGAAAAGGCCGAAAAAGCCAGAGATTACCTGATGGCATTACCAGCCCGTTTAAGGCGTATTGCCGACAGAACACGGATTCCGGAATTGGAATACGAGTTCAGCTGGATCAAATGAGATAGAATTTTTCCAGAAAAAAGGGAAGTCAACTGCTTTACGGTTGGCTTCCCTTTTATGTATGTGGCAATATGCTTTATGTCCCTTACCTTGTATAACTTACCTTGTTTTTCAAAGTTGATCCATTTTCCACATCCGTAAGATTTTGCAATGTGATGTTGGCGATTTCTTCCAGAGCTTCTTTTGTGAAAAATCCCATGTGGCCGGTGATCAGCACATTGGGGAAAGATACGAGCCGTGCCATGACGTCGTCCTGCATGACGAGTTCTGATTGATCTTTGAAAAATAATCCGGCCTCCTGCTCATAAACATCGATTCCCAGGTACCCGATCCGGCCTTTCTTTAGACCTTCGATCGCATCGCGGGTATGGATAAGCCCGCCGCGACTGGTATTGATCAGCATCACACCTTTCTTCATTTTGCTGATACGCCTTGCGTCAATCAGATGCGCCGTATGCACGTTTAGCGGGCAGTGCAGTGAAATGATATCGCTGGTGTTCAAAACCGTGTCAATGGAGCTATACACCACCCCTTTGGCTTTTAAAGCATCACTTTCAGTAATGTCAAAGGCAATCACCTTGCAGCCAAAACCAAGCATGATCTCACAAAAGGAAGCACCGATCAGGCCGGTACCAATTACCCCCACTGTTTTGTTGTAAAGGTTAAACCCGGTAAGGTTTTCAATTGAAAAATTGCCTTCTCTTACCCGGTTGTACGCTCTGTGCGTCTTTCGGTTAAGGGTCAGGATCATGGCTACAGCATGCTCCGCTACGGATTGGGGTGAATATGCGGGCACCCGCACCACCGTCATGCCCGACTCGTCCGCCGCCTCCATGTCCACGTTGTTGAAACCAGCACATCGCAGAGCGGTAACTTTTACATTCATGGCCGTAAGACTTTCAATGGTCTGCCGGTCGACTACGTCGTTTACAAAAACACAAACAGCGTCGAAGCCTTGCGCAAGGTTTACAGTTTGCGCGGTGAGTTGTACCTCGAAATAGGAAATAGAATGTCTAATGAGCTCAGGACAGGCATTGAAATATTCTCTGTCATAACTTTTGGCACTAAAAAATGCGATTTTCATGGTATTGGTTTCCTGGGTTGAGCCAGGTTTACGGTTTGGGTTGGCCGATTACGAATAATGGAAGTGAATGCCTTCTGAATGCAGGCGGCCAACCTATAACGATTGGCCGCCGATGAGCACGAAGGACCGATAATCCCCGAGTCAAAATATCCTAAGAGCAGCCAACTTAGCTATAAACCCAGATTGTAAATTTCCCTGATGTCGGCAAGTATCTTGTTGAAGTCAATTTTCAGATCAATCAATTGCCCGGTATGAATGTCAAAAACCCATCCGTGTACCTTAAGTCCTCTGTCTGTATTGGCTTGCTGGACTGCTGCTGTCTTGATCAGGTTGACGCATTGTTCCTGCACATTGAGCTCAACCAGGCGATTGTAACGAGCTCCTTCGTCGGGAATGGCATTGAGTTCATCCTTATGCAGTCTGTAAACGTCACGGATATTTCGTAGCCAGGGATTCAGGATGCCCATATCGGCAGGTTGCATCGCTGCCTTCACACCGCCACAGTTATAGTGTCCGCACACCACCACATGATTTACTTTCAGGTGACGTACCGCGTAGTTTAGTACAGACATCACGTTCAGGTCAACATTATTGACCAGGTTGGCTATGTTGCGATGCACAAATGCTTCGCCGGGCTGTATGCCCATCAGGTCTTCTGCCGTAACCCGACTGTCGGAGCATCCAATGTATAGAAACTCCGGCGTCTGGCCTGTAGCTAAATTCTCGAAATAGTGGCTATCCGTCTCAAGTTTTGAGGCAATCCATTTTTTATTGTTTTCAAATACCTTTGTAATTTCCATTTTAAACTTAAGTTATGTGAGTTGTTTACTTGAATTGGAATATTTACCCTTTAAAATCGATGCCTACATGTGAGCCGTCGCAAAAAGGTTTGTTACCCGACCCACCACATCGGCAAAACGCCGTGACATTGGTTTTTTTGTTCATATTGCCTTCTTTGTCTTTCACTTTGATGTTTCCGTAAATCAGCAATGGTCCGTTGGGAAGGGCTTCTATAACTGTTTCAATCGTTGAGTCGACCTCGTTCATGGACGATGGGTTGACTTCCGTTTCATTCAAATGAAAGGTGAGCGCACCTGAAGGGCACTGTTTTATTTGTGCAATGATCCTTTCAGTGCCCGCACCTTCTGGCTTAATCCAAGGCCTTTCCTTGGGATTGAATACTTCTGGCAGGCTATTGTCTTTTCCCCAGCAAATCCGCGAATGGACACACATGGCAGGTTTCCACACGATGGTGACCTCGCCGTTGGTGTATTCCTTAATTACTTCATCCATGAACCTTCCCGATTTTAACTAGTTAACATCCGTTTTTCAAATAGGATTATTCCGAAAATTTACGAATTGTATATTAAAAGTTACTTTCTTCCGGAACCTTAATAAAACCGGAGAATCCATAAATATATAATATTCGGGATGTGTTTAAAATATTTGACCACGATTAAAACCGAGACACGATTAAAATGGCTTCGTTTTCAGGCCATTTGGGTGTGGTTACGATGGAAACTTTTGAGCAAAAACAGCATCGCGCCGGAAACGAATGGAATTGAAATAAAGGCGAAAGCCACATGTTTGCTCAGCCTCGCGGTGAGGTTGTGGTTCTGCAATGATCCGGGTGTATTCAGGCTATAAATTATTGCGCTTTTATCCATTCATAGATGGCTTCCTGGATCGGGACAGAAAACTGGTTGTCGATTTCCGGCTGCAAAAGATTGATCATCTGTTTGGAGTTGTAAAGATTATATACCTTCCTGGCGGCGTTAAAGGCGCTTTCAATGGGTATTGGAGGAGAATTGTAATCGTATTTGGGCGCTATGATCAGGGTAGGCCTTGGCGCGATGGCGGACAGCACCTCCTGAAAGTCAGTTGGAATTCTCTGCTCATTACCTTCAAAAAAGCCAAGACGCGGAAGTAAGCCATGCAGTTGATAATAGGCTTGAATACCTTCTGTGTTTGCATCTTTGCTTCGCATCGGCGAAAAACCTGCGACCGAAATTGTTCCTTTAATCCGACTGTCGAGCGCCGTGGCGAAAAGTCCCACTGTGCCTCCGAGCGCATAGCCCGCTGTGTAGATCTTGTTTTTTTCAATCATTTCGAGATTGGATAGTGCATCGGTTGCCGCCTTTACGTCTGCAATCATTTTGCCCATTTTGGACCAATGCGGGTATCGGTGATAAAATCGGGTTCCTTCTTCCATCCGGTTGCCAAACCCCAGCATGTCATAAGCAAAGACGGCATAGCCGAGTTTGGTAAGATTTTCGAAGAATGACTGTAGTGAATATTGATGATCGGTCGTAGAGAAGCCTTTGGAATAATCAAAGGGATGTAAATAGATGATCACGGGTACTTTTTCACCTGCCTTTACTTTATTTTGAGGGTAGTACAAGTTGCCATAGAGGTAATCACCGAAGCTCTTATATGGTGTAATACGCATCACCGCCATTTCAGCCGTGGCCATTGGGCGGGGCAGGAAGCTTCCGAAGTTGTCTTCTCCTGTGCCCTGATTGGTTAGGGCAACAGGACCGGGATTGCTCACAATCGCGGGCTCCTCGCCTGTAAGCCAGCTTATTGCATTTAGTATCCCCACCTTTTTTGTCTCCCATTCTAAAGTTGAATGAATAGGTTCTCCTGCCTTGTTGCTCAGAGGCTCATTTTGTTTTTGTTCTGGAAAAGTGAGCGGATTGATATTTTCTCCGGACAGCTTTCGCCATGCTCTGAAAGTGTAATCAAAGAGTAATTTGTTTTCGGGCTTCTGTTTGCTGCGCTTAAATAGGTAATCAAAGAAATCCATATAATCTTCGATATCACGGGCAGATGTTCCGTGAAAGCCATTTCGGTAGCGGATGGCTAACTGGTCGGGTGCTTTCAGAAACTGATAAACGGATTGTGCGGATTTGTAAGCCTGCTCCGCGCCCCAGGGGTTACTTGCCGACTCGGTTGCCGAAGTGCTGATCATCAAGCCCCGGGGAGCCATCAGGGCCATGTAAGTATTCTGGTCAACAGGAAGTTTGTTTTCATTGCCAATAAAAAACCGCAAACGCGGATGAAACCAGGCGGGTTGCGCCGAAGTCAACAGCGCAATGTCTTCAACAACATAGGGTGGGGTGGTATATCGCCAGGGGATTTCCGCACCTGAACCTCCGCTGCTGGAAACAACCGCTGAGATACGTTCGTCAAACGCTCCGGCAAGCATAGAAAGCTTCCCGTTCCGGGAATGTCCGGCAATCCCTATTTTTTTGTGATCAATAAAAGGTAATGTATACAAGTAATCAACGGCAACAAAAGAGCCGTAGGCACGGCGCATCAGTCGCGAAAAATCATGGGTGCCAGCCCATATCCGGGCATAATCCTCGGTGTCGTCTTTGGTGTCGGCATTGGCAAGTACACAGGCAACGTAACCGCGTTTCACGGCAATTTGGGCCCATTCCCGGTGATTCCATTGGGTCATGAATACGGGAAAGGGGCCTTTTCCAGGTGGAATCATCATTTCAATGTTGAGCTTTGCCTCTGATCTGGGTCCGAATTTTAAGAGAATATTTCGGAGTAATACTTGTCCGTCCGTTTTCTCACCTGTAATTTGGGAGGTCAGGTTGTCGGGTTGTTTGGGATATGTGCCGGAGATGTAGTATTGTATTTGTTCGCGCAATTGTGAGCGTTTGTTTTGCCAGTCTGCCGCTGTTTTTACAGGAACAAATTTGCCCTTCGTTTCCAAAACTAAAGGATCGGGTAGAAATGGCATTGATGGCATCAGGTCGAAATCCGGAGGGAGTTCACCTGTTCTGTTGAGCCAGTCGGTGAAGGTAGCGTCAAAGAACGATACCGGGCCGTTCGCCTTCCTGTCTGGAGGTAGCCTGGACAGGATTTTTTTTAGTGCTATTTTTCGCTTGGTGGAGTCTTCAAGCGTCGTAGCATAAGCTGATTGCCTGTCAGTGTTATCGGCTTTTCCTTGTGTAAACGTAAAAAATAGGAATAGAATCAGTGTGTGTAAACCAGCCAGTGGAAATCGGGTCATAGCGGATCATCTTTGGAGTGTCCATGGTAAAGCAGCTCACCTGGTTGGAAATACTTGTTGCACCCGGATTGTAAATGAATACACCGGCTGCGTCCCAATTGTTCGTAGCGGAAAGCGGAAAGTCCGAACAGGGGGAAGCCAGGGCCTGTAGTGCTGAAATAATCTCCGCTTAACCTGTTAACGGTCAGTGAGATTATTTCAGCAACTTTGGAGAATCAATTGTAAAAAAGGGCCGGTTTACATAGGAGGGAACACGCCTTGCTTGGGGTGAACATACGGTAATCCTGGTTTTTTATCCCACCATACTTTACTCACAAGTTCGTCTCCTCCCGAAAGTCCTTTGATGGCCTCTCTCAAGTTGGCTTCGTTTTTGGAGAATTCATCAATTGGGTAGGTCATTCTTCTTGGAATTTTACCACCTGTACTTCCTTGCATGGCACCCACCCAAATTCTGGGATACCCTGTTCGACGCCATTCGTTCCATGCCTCAAATACGTTCGGGTACAAGGCAATGTATTTTTGAGTCGCAATCTGCTCCATTTTTTGTTCTGTTGTTCCGGATAGAATTACCGGCGCAGACTTGATATAGTTAGGAGCGGCTGCAGCAATACCCACCTGAGCCATGGATAGTTCAATACCCTTTTGGTACATAGCCTCTGCGTTCTCTGTGGATAAGCCTGCCATCGCCGCTTCGGCACGGATCAGATATACTTCAGAACTGCTCATGACCACGATATCAGCAATTTCAGCTTTCAGCAAAGGTCCAATCTCTGCGGTATTCGTCCGGCTGTAATAACCCCGTTGAGCTACGCCGTCCAGCTGAATAGGGCGACCTTTGAATGCACTTGCCGTATCGGTGGCGGGGGTTGCATAAATGGGAAGCCGGGGGTCTTTTCTGGCCAGCATCACCTCCGACAAGGGGAAGCCGAATCGAATCGGATTCCCGGCTGCCTGTCCACGGGTGTAAACGGGGTTGACATTGGCTGCGGGTGTGGTACCTCCGGGGGGGAGTGTTTTCAGGATTGCATTCTGGGTGTTGTTTTCAATAAGCGGGAGTGCGATTGCTTCCTGTATGTGCTGCTTTGCCAGAACTGGATCCGCATAGTGAATGCGAAGGGCCATTCTTAGCCGCAGAGAGTTTGCGAACCGGCGCCATGAGTCAACCTTCCCTTTGAATAAAATATCAGGGTTGCCAAAGGATATCTGATCAGGAGAATCGCTTAGTGCAGCTGAGGCTTCCTTTAATTCTTTCAACAAATTTTGATAGATGCTTTGTTGGGACTCGTATTTTGGTTGATTTATTACACTGTATCTGTCCTTGGCAGCTTCTGAATAGGGAATATCTCCATAAGCATCCGTCATGATCTGGTATAAAAAGGCATTCCATATCCTCGCAATAGCCACTTGGTTGCTTTTTAAAGGATTGCCCGACACCAGCTTGATCAGCTCGTTCATGTTGACAATGTAACTACGGTAGTAACTGAACGGATTGGAACAGTCGCAGGGAAGAAAGAGGTCGCCGGTCTCCTCGTAGGACATGTACCCTGAAAACTCTTTCACCGCCCAGGGTGTGTTGGGCCCAAAATAATCAAATATTGAATTTTTGAGCGTCCAGGTGAGCAGCATCTCAGGTTTGAGATTGTCTGCATTCACGAGTGCAGGATCCTTGTTGATGTCCTCAAAATTATTTGTACAGGCATTCCCGAAGAAAAGCAGTACTGCACAAAGGGTAGTTTTAAAAAGATATTTTTTCATGTTTCTGTCTCAGATAATTATAGAGAAAATGAGAGGTTAAAACCGTAGGTTCTGGTGGAAGGTGAGGTATTGGCCTCAAATCCTTGAGCTGCCATGGAAGGCGAATAGGCGGATTCCGGTGTGATACCCATCGCTTTCATCTGCGGATCGCGTTTGAGATACGCCAGGTTTCGGCCAACCACCGACAACTTCATGCTCCGGAATGGTGTCTTTTTGAGAAAGGCCGGTCTGAAAGAGTAGCCGAAGGTCATTTCTCTTAGCGATATGTAACTGGCATCCAATACAAATTCCTCACCTACATTGCCCCAGAATCTTTGTGCATAATACTGTTCCGGTAAAAGAACAACATCACTTTGTTTGAAGGATCCATCTGCCTGGGCAATTACACCATCGTTGATCAGGTTTTCCCGATTTTCGGTGAACACACCGGTTCCTTTGCCCATCTGCTGCGCCTTGGTAAAGGAAAATACGTTCCCACCCTGACGAATATCAAGCAGCGCACTCAGTGTGAGTCCCTTGAAAGAAAATGTATTGGTGAGGCCGCCAAGAAAATCGGGCTGAATATTGCCGAGTACGACCCTTTCTGCCGACCGCTGAACCACCCCGTTGCTACCCAGCAGCAAGCGCCCGTCGTCTGTGCGCAGATAGGGGAAGCCTACAATATTGCCATATGCTTCGCCCACTCTTGCTTCAATGTATGCGTTGGCCGTGGTGGATTCCATTACATAGGAGGTGATGTTTGGGGCAAGTGACACCACTCTGGATCTGTTACGCGACAAGTTCAGATTGACATCCCATTTGAAGCTTTTGCCTTGAAAAAGTGAACCGTTTACCATGAGTTCAAGTCCCTGGTTGCGTATTTCTCCTGCGTTGATAACCCTTGTGCTGTAACCCGTGGCCATGGACACCTGAACGGGCAGGATCTGGTTTTTTGTGGATTGTGAATAATATGTAAAATCTACACCCAGGCGGTTCTTGAAGAAACGCAACTCTGTTCCGGCTTCAAAACCAGTTGTTAATTCATTCTTCAACGTTGACAGAGGCACTCTGCTCTGCACGGTGGCGTAGGGGAGTCCTGCGCCATAACCCACGGTGTTTAGTGCATAGCCACCCACGGTCTGGTACGGAGATGCATCATTTCCGGCTTGAGCCAGAGATAAGCGCACCTTTCCAAACGAAAGGTAGGGATTGCTGCGAATATTGAGCGCTTCTGTAAAGACAAAGCTGGTAGCAACGGAAGGATAGAAAAAGGAATTGTTGTTTAATCCCAAAGTTGATGACCAGTCGTTACGGCCCGTTACATCTAAAAAGAGATAATCTTTATAGCCCAAATTTCCTGTAAAATAAACAGAGTTCATCTGCTTTTTAGAAATTGAATTCCTTGCCGTAACCAGCTGCGCGTTGCTGATGTGGTAGAAATAGGGGATGTTCAGATTCTGTCCCGAATAACCCACCACTTCCTGCTTCCGGTTCAAATGATTGGCGCCGAGGGAAAGAGAACCGGTAAAGTCGGTAGACAGTTTTCCGGAAGCTGTAAGAAGGGCGTCAATGTTCTCTTCCTTCACGGTCCACTTGGCGTTACCAACGGTTCCTGGCAAGCTGGCTGCAACGGGAGTTCCCGTGCCTTCCCGCTCAAAACGTTCGTCCGTATAGAAATCGGTTCCTGCTCTTCCCTGGATACTGAGCCAGCTTGTAAGCTTGTAACGTGCCATCAGCATACCGATTACCCGGTCCCTGGTATCCTCATTCTGAAATTCGTTAACGATCCAATAGGGATTGTAAGGGACACCATTCTTCCAGTTGGCTGCGGAGCCGTCGGCCTTTTTGTAATCTTTCAGCCAGTTCAGGTCTACAAAACGAGGAACAAGTACAAGGCTATAGTTCGGATTTTTGAGTGCCACACCGTTCATTTGCCGGTTGTTGGCTTTTTGCTTCACATAGTTCACCTTGCCTTCCACATACAATTTGTCGGTAATGTTGGAAGTTGCTCTCAAATTTATAGTCTGTCTTTCGAATTTATTATTCGGTAGAATCCCCGTGTTTCGCATATCTGACACAGAGGCCCTAAAAGTGGAGTTGTCGCCTCCACCAGAAATGGAAACCGTATTCGTAAATGTTTTTCCCGTATTATAAAAGTCTCTCAGGTTATCTGCCGGCTGTGCGGAATAGGCCTTTGGGCCCCATTCGGGCATGTGGGCGTACATGATCATCTGCCCGTCAAGAGGGCCTCCGAAAAAGTCTCCGTTCCCTGTCTGCGCAGGATAGCTTACCCCATTGAAGGTTGCTGTGCCGAAGCTGTTGGAGCCTCCGTATCCTACGCCCCACTTGCTTTGCATGGTCGGGATAACGTTAATCTTTTCGATAACGGCATTGGAATTAAATTCCAGGCCGATTCCTTTTCGGCCTTTGCCGCTTTTGGTCGTAATCAAAATCACACCATTTGCTCCTCTGGCACCATACAAAGATGCGCCTGCCGGTCCTTTAAGTACCGACATGGATTCAATATCATCCGGGTTGATGTTGTTGATCCCATCGCCATAGTCACGTCCGCCTCCTAAGCCCGCGCGATCAAGGGTTTGGTTATCAATAGGAACACCATCAACGACATACAAAGGCTGGTTTTCGCCAGCCAAGGAGCTCCCGCCACGTATCACCACGAAGGATGAGCTCCCCGCACCTCCGGTGGTAGGGTTTACGTGTACACCTGCAACCTTGCCCTTCAGAGAGTTGGCGATGTTAGCTTCCCGCGCCTCTGTTGCGGTCGTCAGATCTACCGGCTGAATGGAGTAGCCAAGTGCTTTTTTGTCTCTTTCAATGTTGAGAGCAGTAACCACCACCTCACCCAGCACGGTTGCATCTTCTTTCAGCACAATGTCGATTACGCCACGGTTGTTTACGGGAAGTTCCTGCGTTTTGTAGCCTATAAATGAAACCACAAGAATTCCATTTCCATTGGGTGCGGAAATCGTAAAGGTGCCATCCTCGTTGGTCAGCGAGCCTATGGAAGTACCTTTGATCATCACAGAAGCGCCAGGTACGGTTTCACTTTCTTTTTCAGATGTGATCTTCCCCCGGATGTTATGCTGGGCATAGCCGAACTCTGCCATGCAGAGGTTGCCGAGCATAATGAACAATAATCTGAGTAGTAATTTCTGTTTCATTCAGTTATGAGTTAAGTATTGAGAAATAGTAAAAGGGTTATTGCTGGATTGGATGGAATTCAAAATAACATAGGCAAAATCGGTATAATGGTGAAGCGGGTCTGACGACTCTTGTTATACGTTTTTCTGTTTGCGTAATCTGCCAGGCGATGAGCCGTAAGGGCGTCATGCCAAGCCTCAACTTTCCGTTGTTTCCTAATGGTAGCAGGATCTGCTGGAGTGTAGTTGTTCGGTTCTTCACTCAAAATTTACGACCCTGGCTCTGCTATCTGCTGTTCTGTTGTGTGGTTCCCTGGACGGGTTTATTGCAAAAAAAACACGTTGCCTGGTTATTGCTTTTAATTCGAAACAAATTTATATATGTTATCTTTCATTTCAAAACATTTTAAACAAATTAAATTATTTTTCCTTTCGTTTTGTATCTACTATTATGGAAATATACAGGTAATGATCGCAAAATGGATTCGAAACCTTTAATTTTGCGCAGAATAACTAGGGAAATGAAAGGCAGGGATGGTCTCTTGGTTAGCGGACGTAGCGTTGAGCTGAATTCTTGAGTGGCCAGGCGTGTCCGTTATTATTGGCTGATCGGACCGATTCTTTTTTTAGCAATCACAACATTACTGTACTGGACGAAATTGTTGTAGCCTTTCGGGCTTTTGGTGTCGTAGAACTCAAATTTGATGTTGTTGATTCTCAGGTCGGGATTGCTGGCTCCCCTCCACATAAATCCTTCAAAAGGAGTGCCAACCGACGAGTGAGTATATTTTCCTGCATTCCATTTGCCCTTGGGGCTTCCGGGTTTCCAATGGCCCATTTCTTCGCCATCCTGCCACACACGAAATTCTCCGTCGGATAGTCCTGGTGTATTCAGCCTTACCATCAACTCTACGCACATCCATTTTCCAAATTCCAGATTTCGTGATTTTCCGCTGTTTGTGATTAGATAATTCCCGTAACAAATGTCACCCTGGACGTTAGAGGCGCTCATTTGTGGCCAGTAAATGTAGGTTTCCATCTGGCCGTTGTCGGTGACGGGCTCGTATGATAAATTGAAGTTTGTAGCTACATTACACTTTCCGGCGCGTCCGATCGGGTAGGAGGAAGGTGGGTCATAGCCGCCGATCCTTACGCTGATGTGGCTAAATTTGCTCCTCGACACCTCGGGATATTTGACATAGTACCTCAGATAAACATCACCATCGAAACCCTGGTCAAATTTTTTGTATAAATGACCGCCGTCGGTAGCTCCATTGTTGTTCGAAATGACAATGGATTTGCCCTGGGTGTTTCCCGGAGGTACATCGTCAACGAGCGACATGTGACTGCCGTTTTTAACATCATTGTATCGCTGGAGGACATTGTTTAATGCAGTGTCAAATTTTTCAACGAAAAGAACATCCGGGTCATTTTCAATACCGGAGTCGTTCTGGTAGCGGCTCGAAATTAATTCGCGGTTATCAGGATCTGATTTAAGCGTATCCTCTTTTGAAGAACAACTTACAATGGCAATGAAAAAACAAAATCCAATGACCAGCGATTTTAGAATGAGGTTCGAAAGATTCATGACATTTTGATTTGGTGTAGATTTTCTCTGGATATAACTAAAAAATCGGAGTGAGGCGAGTGTGTAAAATTGGTTCAGGTCTATTGGGGTCCCTGATGACTATTTACCACAGGAACATCCAATTCGCTTGGTGGAAATCACGATATTGTCCAGGTAGCGCTCCTGATCCTGAACGGACCCTTTGTTCCAGTAATTTTCGAAAAACACCGCGTTGATCTTCATATTATTGGCGTCGCTGTTCCAGTTGCCGTGCCAGTTCATGCCCGTTGTATTGCCCTGCAGTTTGTCGTTGATCCAAAATTCAAATAGTCCATCATTTTTCCCGGGCGTGTTCAGTTTCATGTGTCCCTCAATACAAAACCATTCACCGGCTGTGGCATCGCTGTATACGTCTGTTGTACCTACTTTCTTGCCCAGGTTCCATCTGAGCTTGTCAAAATCGTTGTACTTCGTTGTGACCAGGTTGCCCTGCTCGTCGATTCCGCTTGCGGGATCCATCACGATGTAATTTCCGGCCGACCACAGGTGGCCTATCGCTCCCTGCGCCCAGCCACTATTTGCCATCACAGTAGCCCTGGATAGCTTGTCTCCGCCTCCTCCTTTCCAGCCTTCCTGGCGTTTCAGGTCTACCCGCCAGTAAATCTCATCAAAGTCTTTTTCAGGTGATGCTGCGTTTTTACTGATGTAATCACCGGGGGTTCTTCCAATCGACTTGCGAAGTGCACCAACATCCACATCGCCTTTTCTGAATATTACCTTCATTCCTCGACTGTCAGCCTGGCCCACTTTTTCGGCCAAAATGAACCGCCCGCCTGCATCATTATATTCGAAATATTTTTCCTTCAATGGTATGTTGTTTTCGAAGTCATCACAAAAGAGTGTGCCTTCGGGGGCGGATGCGCAGGTGAAGCAACTTCCATTTCCGGGATTGACAAAACCCGTATTTTTATCACTTCCTGAGCAGGAAATCAGAATGATCAAAATTCCAAGGGAGTTACGAATCATATAGCGGATAGTTTAGGACTAAATTGATTTATAAATACAAATGACTAGAACGGATATAGTATACGTTTTGGTTATTCTGAGGAGATGGGCAGTTTCAGGATTTTCATGGCGTTTCTGCGGTAAATTTTGTCTAATACTTTGTCGTTCAGGGCAAATCCATGCATGGCCCAGTGGTAACCTGATATTTCCCTATCATAGAAATGTTCATCTTCTGTTTCCAGTATCCGGAAGGTAGTCAGATACATCCCTTCTGTTGTCCCCATATCGGTACCATACAGCAGGCGGTCGGCATATTTTTCATAGAAACGGGCTGCCGTACGGGGTATGGCTGATGTCTCCGCATACTGTGCAGCGTTGTCGGCGTACAGATTGGGATACTGGTCAAACATCGCTCCCAGCTGATCAAGATCATAGGAGCAGTTGGCGAGATGGCAGGCTATAAATGTTACTCCGGGGTGAGCCGCGACGGCATTTGTAAGAATTTTCATCATTCCTGAATGATCCACAATACCCGGTCGGTTATCCAGTCGCCACTTGAAAGCATTCATCAGTCCATCGTTGGTGGAATCCATTTTTGCGTACATCCAGATCGGGTCCGCTACATGTATGCTGATGGGTATGTCCAGTTCTTCGCACTTTTCCAGCAGTGGCTTCATGCGGGGATCGTCGATATGCATACCCCTTGCTTCCACGGGAAGGGAGTAAATTTCACCCCAGCCCTTGTCGCCAAGTTCACCAGCACCTTTAGCGCCTACATTAAAGCAGCGTTCCAACTCCTTTACCGCAGCCGGCCCGAAACCCGGCTTGTCGTAGCCGGTATAGTCAAAGCCGCAGAACAATATAAACCTGTCCTTATATTTGGAGTAAACCTGAAATACAGAATCGAATTTCGCGCCTGTTCTGCCGGTGAGCAATACGGTTTTGTCCACACCCAGTCGATCCATCCGTTTTACCCACTCATCTATTTCACTGGTCGTCTCCGGGTACTCGTGGGAATGGAGATCGATGATGGGGAATTTTGCTTTTTTTACTTGGCTGTTACCTGCCTTGTGCAGGGCATTTGGTCTGTAGTCCTTCAGCAGGAGTGAGGTTGCCCGTTCATCTCTGGCTCCTTTGTTCACGCTTTTAGGACGATGACAAGCCGACACCAGGAATAGCGTAATTAAAAAATGTACAAGTCGCATGTTGTTTAAAATAAATGAATGAGAAACTCATACTTGATTTCGATCTGATCTTACTCTGCCAGGATATAAATAGCCGCGATGGCCAGCAACATTCCTCCAAGTACTACCCCATGAGGTATTACGGAATACAGCAAAAGGGAAATGACAATGGTAAGTACAGGGGCTAGGGCGGTAATCGGCACAACGATGATCGCTTTGCCGTAGCGCAGCGCATATACCAGAGTGAGGGCTCCTATGGCGTTGAGAATCTGAATAATGGCTGCCAGATATGGCCCTTTAAACCCCCAGTTAATGACTTTTTCGGTATCGGTCATAGATATTGCCACAGGGATAAACAAAAGTGCAGTGACGGTCATATAGAAAAATATGCTCTCCGCAGTCATCGAATCGTTTCCCAATTTCATTACGAAAGCTTGGAGACCCCACATCAAAAAGACTACGATTGAGAGAATCAACCAGAGGTATCCTGTGAAATTGGCATGATTGGGAGGCTGATAAGAAAGGCACAGGATCGCTACCAGCGCCATGCCGATGCCCCACCATTGTTTTTTGCTCGTCTGTTCCTTTAAAAATACGGCAGACAGAAAAACCGTGACCACAGGGAAAAGTGAGATAATGGGAAATACCATGTAGGCGGGGCCGGTCTCCAGTGCTTTGAAAAGGACTAGTTGTCCCACTGCGCCAAGAATCCCTGCCATACTGCCTGTGAATACGGATTTCTTATCGCGATCAAGCTTCCAGTTTCCTATTTTGAGCGCCACTATGGCACAGGGTATCATGGTAAGAGCCCATATGCAATAGCCCAGGGTAGCAGGAAAACCGGCCTTTTCGGGAATTTCGATAAAGGCCCCCCAGACTCCCCATAATAACGTTGTGATAAGGGTATATAAAATCCAAGGTTTGATTTTCATGTATAACGGGTGTCAGTTGTCTGGTATTTGATCGATTTGGAGGATATGTGCGTGTGCTTGTTCAGGACCTCGGTCGTTGTTAGTGGTATTTGTCAAAAACAAAAGATCCCCTGAAGAGGTCTTTTATTAGTCAGGAAATAGACAGTCATGCTCCGTAAGCTTCCGCACTTTATGTCTTTTATTTGCTAAACTACAACATCGAAACGAAAGGTAAAAATTAAATTAAACATTATTTTGAAATATTTTGAAAGATATTTTTTTACGTTACCTTTACTTTTGTGAATTTAATAGATGATTATGACACTTAAGGAGAATTTATTTAAACATTTCTTTTGCCTTGCTTTTTTTGCATGGTTCACGCTGTCGGCTTCGGGAATTGGCATCGTTTTTGGGCAAAATCAAAACCTGTTAAGTCAGGGGATTTCCCTTATACCACACCCGAAAGAAGTCGGGCTTCTGGATGGTGATTTTGTTCTTGAAAAAGATATTGATGTTATTGTTGATAAAAATGCCTCGGTTGGCGATCAGTTCGCGGCCAACTTGCTATTGAATCGTTTGAAATCCATTCCAGGTATCCGGGTGAAAGTTTCGGGCAAGTCCTCCAAAAGAACCATCATTCTTTCCCGGAAGGGAGCCGAAAAAAAATTAGGAAATGAGGGTTACACTTTAAAATCTAATCCTGATAAACTAATCATCAATGCATCGGGTGAGGCGGGCCTTTTTTATGGCGTGCAAACCGTCATGCAGTTGATTCAGCAGAAGCAATCGCGGGTATTGGTGCCGGGTATCTCCATTACCGACTGGCCCGACACAAAAGTGCGTGCTGTTCATTACGATACCAAGCATCATCAGGATAAGCGGAGCTACGTGGAAACTATGATCCGGGATCTTGCCGCATATAAAATAAATATGCTCGTATGGGAATGGGAAGACAAGTTTGCTTACCCAAGTCATCCTGAAGTAGGGGCGCCCGGTGCGTTTACGATGAAAGAAATGCAGGAGATCACGCGCTATGCACACCAGTATCATGTTCAAATCGTGCCTCTCGTTCAGGGTTTGGGGCATGTCAGCTTTATTCTGAAATGGCCCCAGTTTGCACATTTACGTGAAGTGGCCGCTTCCAATTTTGAGTTCTGTCCACTGAAAGAGGGCGCCTATGATTTGCTTTCTGATCTTTGGAAGGACGCAATGGAGGCTACGCCAGGTTCAAAGTTCATCCATATTGGTTCCGATGAAACCTACGAATTGGGAGCCTGTCCCGCATGCAAAAAGAAAGAAAATGAGATAGGTAAGAGCGGCCTTTATCATCTTTTTATAGATGAGTCGGCCAAACGAATCGAAAGCTCAGGACGTGGCATTATGACCTGGGAGGCGCCCATGGGTTGGGCCAAGGGGCGCCTGGAAGTGTATCACACCGGAATGAAACAGGAAAAACCGGTAACACCTCACAAAGGTATTTTGCTCACGGAATCCTATGACTACGAAACCGCTGACCTGCGATATGCCAAAGAGGCCAAATCGCTGGGTTATCCGGTATACGCTTATGATCCCAATCCGGGTATAGAACAGATTTTTCTGCCTTACTTTTTTGTGAAGGGAGGTAAGGGGGAGAAGAAAAAGGGGAGCCTGGAGAACTCATATGATTTTTTGCAAAAAACAATGGGTAAGGGTGTTTTTGATGGCGTTATCCGTACTTCCTGGGACGATTCGGGTCTTCCGATGCAGGCCTGGATGCTCAGCTTTGCCACTACTGCCGCCTTTTCATGGAATGCCACTGCACCCGGTTTGCATGATTTTACGGAGACATTTTTCATGAACCGTTACGGAAATGAATCCACTGGTATAGACTCGCTGTATCGCTTGTTAAACGAAGGCGCCTATTTCTATATGGAAAGCTTTGAGCGGCGGGTATGGGCCTGGGGTGAAATTGGTAAAACGCACCTGCCCGACCTTCCCCGTGGTGATGCGGTGGAGTACGATCCTTTCTGGAATACCCGGTATCAGGATCGCCTAAGAAATGCGGATGAAATGCTGAAAATGATGGATGCAGCACTTGCTATCTGTGAGAGCAACTTGAAAAATGATGAACTAGGAAATGTTCAGGATATTCTGGTGTTTCAAACACTGGCCAATCTGGTAAAACACACAGCGCTGACTTACCAGGATCTATCCAGACTTGAGTATACAATTAGGACGGCTCACCAGCAGCGTTTTGTGGATCTGCCGGCAACATACAAAAGCCTGAAGGCAGCTGAGGACATCGTGAAAGGTCAGCTGGCGAGACGGAAGCGAATTTACGACGAATTGATTGTTGTATGGAGCGCAACGATGCTTCCCAAGGGTATGTCTACAGATGAAAAAAAGTATTTTTTTGAACAGGACCGAACACGTCATTTCGCTAACCGCACGCCTGATATGACTTATCTGATTGTAGATGAGCAGCAATTGGGACTGGAAGAATATCTTCTGAAGCTTCAGGAATATAATCGGTTTTTTTACGATCGGTTTCTCAAGTAGGCTGCGGAGCACCCGCTATGTTTTCTATGCTTCTATGTGGTTCGGTTTACTTTTTTTTCGCTTAGATTAGGGATATTAGTTAAACATATAAGTCATATTGCCTGCGAAGTGCCATCTACGTTTTATGCAGATCGCTTTGCATCATCATTTAAACAATACTCAGACAAGATCACAACCCAAAAACCCATGAATAACTCCAGACGTAAATTTGTAAAAAACATGTCACTTGGCGTCGCAGCAATGAGTTCCATGAAGCCATTGAAATCGCTTTCGAAACCTTTCGCCGATAGGATACGCATAGGCATTATTGGCACGGGTCTCAGAGGGCAGGCGCATTTGAGTACGTTGCTCAAACGGACCGATGTGGATGTTTCTGTTATCTGTGATATTGATCCCAGAATGCTGGAAATGAGTGGAAAGCTATTTCGTGATGCCGGGAAAACGGTTCCGAAGATCGTGACCGGCGATGCCTATGCCTATCGGAAGCTACTTGATCCCAAAGTTATAGACGCCCTGATCATTGCCACGCCGTGGGAATTGCATACGCCCATGATACTTGACGCGCTGGATGGCGGGATAAAGTACATCGCCACAGAAGTGGTGCTGGGTGTTACGATGGAAGATCATTTTGAGGTAGTAAGAAGAACAGAAAGGAACAATGCCCATGTCATGATGCTCGAAAACGCATGTTACCGACGTGATACGCTGGCCATTACCAATATGGTTCGTCAGGGACTTTTTGGTGAGCTGATCCACATGCAGGGTGGGTATCAGCATGATCTGCGTGGCGTGAAATTCAATGATGGTGTTACACCTTACAATAGTGGTGCCGAATTTGGTGAGAAGGGGTTTTCGGAAGCCAAATGGCGAACCAATCACTCCGTAAACCGGGATGGCGACCTGTATCCTACACATGGCGTGGGTCCGCTGGCAGTGATGCTGGATATCAACCGGGGTAATCGGTTTGAGTCGTTAAGTTCATTCTCTACGAAAGCGCGCGGTTTGCATAATTATATCGTGAAAAAGGGCGGTGCGGATCACCCCAACGCCAAAGCCCTGTTCCGGCTGGGAGATGTGGTAACGACACATATCAAATGTGCCAATGGTGAAACGATTTTGCTTCAGCACGATACCAACCTGCCCAGGCCTTATTCCCTTGGCTTTCGGGTGCAGGGTACCGGGGGTATCTGGATGAATCTCAATAAAGGCATCTATATTGAAGGGCAGTCTAAATACGATCATGAGCGCTGGGATGATGAAAAACCATGGCTCGAAAAGTATGACCACCCGCTCTGGAAACGCTGGAGCAAAGAGGCCTATCTGACCGGGCATGACGGAATCGACTTTTTTGTTATGCATGCCTTTGTAGAAGCCGTCAAAAGGAAGAAACCAACCTCAATGGATGTCTATGACGCAGCCAGCTGGAGTGCGATCACACCGCTCAGCGAAAACTCAATTGAGCTAGGAAACGAAACTGTTGCCTTTCCTGATTTTACCGGAGGGAAGTGGATGAGCAGGAAAAATGATTTTGCGAGAACGGATGCGTATTGATGGCTTTGTCGCTCTGTTTAGTTGGAGTTAAAATCAGCCAGCCCTGAATTGACAACTAGTGAAAATAAAGGGCTGGTTTAGTCTTTTGCTGATGTAAATTTTAAACAATAATCACCTTAACCCCAGCGCTTTCCAGTTTTTTCTGATCCTCCAGTGGTATGCCATCATCGGTAATGAGAATATCAATAGCCGTGATGGGAGCCATAAAAGCAAAGCTTCTTTTGAGGAATTTGCTGGAATCTGCCACAACGATGACCTGTTTGGAGATAGAGATCATCACCCGGTTCAGGTGGGCTTCTTCTACATTGGGAGTCGATAGGCCATATACCACACTCAGGCCATCTACGGCCAGGAATAATTTGTCGCAGAAGTAGTTTTTAAAGCTTTCTTCCGCCGTGGAGCCAATGAGGGACAGGGAGTTTTTACGTAAAAAGCCACCTGGTACGATCACATTCGCTTTGGGATGCTCTGCCAGCTGGTCTGCGATATTCAAAGCGTTGGTAATTACGGTCAGCTCGGATAGGGGAGAGAGATTTTTGGTGATCTCCATGGTGGTGGTACCGGAGTCCAGAATAATGGTATCGCCTTCCTCAATTAATGCCGCAGCTGCCTTGCCAATTCGCTTTTTTTGCTCATAATTCTGCTTGTTCTTATCTGAAATGGCGAAATCAGTACCAACCCGGTCAATTTTCATGGCGCCGCCTCTTGCCCTGATGAGCGCATTTTTCTGTTCCAGTCGCTTAAGGTCATTCCGGACAGTCACTTCACTTACCATAAGTTCCTTACTGAGCGTGGTGACGTCTACCTGGCCCTTTTCTTCCAGCATTTCCAGGATGATGACGCGTCGCTGCACTGTTGACTTTTCTCCGGCTTTCCTCATAAAGTAATTTGTTTTCCTTAAAATCTCGTCTGTATGATAAAGATTAATCGCTGCGTTAAATAGCGGTGTAAAAATAAGTCTAATTGAGATATTAATTTCGTTTCCTTCGCGAAAAATAAAAAATACAGGGTTTGAAAAGATAATTTGAAAATTTACTTGCGTTTTACGAAAGGAAATGATTAAGTTTGTTTTGAAAATGAAATGAAACGAAACATATTATGTCTTCCGAAAGTAACGTACTAAAAGACCAATATACCCTTTCAAAAGAATTGCTTGGATTAACCTTGTCGGAATTACAGCATGATGGTGGTTACCTCACAGCAAAGGAAATTGCCCAGCAGCCCCGTCTTTGGCAAAAAACCTGGCAACTGGTGTATGAGCAGCGGGAAAAGCTGGGAAGTTTCCTGCATAGTGCTTTCACTCAGGAATCCTTGACCGTTATGCTTACCGGCGCCGGAACTTCCGCTTACATTGGTGACGTATTGCAGGGGCCATTTCAAAAAAATACCAACAGGATTACTTCGGCCATTGCAACCACCGATCTGATTCTTCATCCCGAACAATATTTCAACAAAAAGGCTACCCTGCTCATCTCCTTTGCCAGGTCGGGTGACAGTCCCGAAAGTGTCGCAGCAGTCAACATAGCGAACGAATTTTGTGATAGCGTCTGCCACCTGATTATAACCTGTAATCCGGAAGGTCAGCTGGCGCGTTCTTCCAGGCAGGGCACTAGCAGAACCCTGGTATTTTTACTTCCGCCTGAGGCGGATGATCAAAGCCTCGCCATGACAAGCAGCTTTACATCCATGCTGTTGGCCGGTTTGCTCATTTCCCGGGTGGCAGACATTGTTTCCCTCCGTCCGCAGGTGGAGCAGCTCTCTGTTTATGCGGAAAGAATCCTTGAAAATTACAGTGACCAGCTACGCAGTGTGGCCAGGCTTGATTTTGAGCGTGCCATTTTTCTGGGGTCAGGACCCTTGCAGGCGGTGGCGCACGAGTCGGACCTGAAAGTTCAGGAACTTACCGACGGCAACGTGATCTGCAAATCCGATTCATTTCTGGGATTCCGGCACGGCCCCAAGGCTGTGATCAATTCGTCGACACTCCTGGTATACCTGTTCTCCAATAATGCACACGTGTATCAGTACGAGAGGGATCTGGTCAGAGCGATCAGTTTGGGTGAAAAAGGCCTGTATCGAATCGGTGTGATCGAAACCGCCCGGACTTCGATAGAGGCGGATATGCTCATTGAGCTCTCACCGAATGGTGACACGGTGGATGAAGAACTGTTGTCGGTCGTCAGTGTACTTCCTGCTCAGCTTTTAGGTTTTTACAAATCACTGGAACTCGGCCTGTCTCCGGATAAACCATCCAGGAAAGAAACCATTACCCGCGTAGTGAGAGGAGTAACCATTTACCCTTTCCCGGAGTAGTAACAAGTGGTGCCTTCATCGGGCAAGTTCAGGGCAATCTTTAAAAAAGAAAACGCAGTATGAAAGACTTCGACGTTTCGGTAATAGGGGAGTTGAATGTAGATTTTATTCTCAACCAGATTGATTCTTTTCCGGTAATAGGGAAGGAGATACTCTCTGGAAATATGACGGTCACTCTTGGCAGCTCTTCGGCCATCTTTGCCAGCAACCTGAGTTGCCTCGGCAGCAGGGTTGCATTCATTGGCAAGATCGGTGAGGATGCTTTCGGTGAGCTGGTGTTATCGACACTGAACGGAAGTAAAGTGAATACGTGTGCAATCTCCAGGCAGCCGGAGCTCAAAACCGGGGCTACTGTTGTACTGAACTTTGGCGAAGACCGGGCCATGATCACACATCCCGGTGCCATGGAAGATCTCACATTAAACGACATTGACTGGGAAACAATCGCCCGATCCCGCCATTTACATCTGTCTTCTTTTTTCATTCAAAAGGGTCTGAGAAATGATGTCGGTGAAATTTTCAGACGAGCCAAGGAGGCAGGCCTGACCACCTCTTTTGATCCGCAGTGGGATCCTGCAGAGCAGTGGGATATGGATATGCAGGGCATTCTACCGTATGTGGATGTTTTTCTTCCCAACAAAAAGGAACTTTTCAATCTGACTAAAAAGGAAAATTTACACGAGGCGCTTGGACACCTTGAGGCGCTGGCCAATACGGTCGTTGTTAAATTGGGTGGTGATGGCTCAGTGCTGTTTACCAGCGGCGAGACTATTTTTCAGCCCGCCTTCCTGAATGACGAGGTCGTTGATGCAATCGGTGCGGGCGACAGTTTCAACGCCGGCTTCATATACAAGTTCACCCGTGCATATCCATTGGAGGTTTGTCAGGAATTCGGCAATATGACCGGGGCTTACTCCACCACGGCCGCAGGAGGTAGTGGTGCGTTTACCAGCGGTGAAAATATTCTTCAAAATGTTAAAGAAAGATTTGGTTATGCCGAAAAGCAACATGATTAAAAAGCTCAGGGAGATGCAGGAAACGAATTCTTCACTGTTGGCAACGAATTTTTACAATTATGAGACCCTGAGGGGCATTATGAAAGCAGCGTCACAGCTGAACCAACCCATCATTTTACAGCTCACTAAAAGCTCGATTGATTACATGGGATTGTCTGTTGCCGTCAATCTGGCCAAATCCTCTCTGGAGGAATATCAGGTTGAAGGTTGGTTGCATCTGGATCATTCGGTTTCCTATGATCTTGTACACGAATGTCTGGATGCCGGATTCGATTCGGTCATGATTGATGCCAGCGAAAAACCCTTTGAGGAAAACATGGACATTACCCGCAAGGTGGTGGAGCTTGCGGCAAATTACGGCGCTAATGTGGAGGCAGAACTGGGCTATATCGCCAAACTTGGCCAGTCTAAGGAAAAAACAGGTTTTACCGACCCCGCAGAGGCTAAGTATTTTGTGGAACAGACGGGAATTAATTCGCTTGCTGTGGCCATCGGATCCGCCCATGGATTTTATACACAGGAGCCCAATCTGGACATTCAAAGGCTCAGTGAAATACGTGCAGCAACCCATATCCCGCTCGTCTTGCACGGAGGTTCGGGCATACCGGGTAGCAGCCTGAAAGAGGCTATCAAAAATGGGATCTGTAAAATTAACCTGGCTACGGAGATCAAGAATATTTTTATGCAGACCCTCAAAACTTCCATGGCCATGAATGAAGATATTGATCTGCGCAATGTATTTCCATCGGCGATACATGCCGTGTCCAGGCTTGTTGAAGAAAAGTTAGAGATCGTAAAAAGCTAGTTTTATGAAAAAATATCTCTATTTTGGATTGACCACCTTTCTTGTTCTTATGCAAAGCTGTACGGAAAATCAAAATTCAGAATATTATGGCCTGGACGATTACGCCACCGTTGAAAAATATGACTCCCACGTTCATATCAATTCCTTTAATCCGGATTTTTTGGAATTTGCCAAAGCAAACCGTTTCCGGTTGCTAAGCCTGAACGTTGCCGCTCCCGAATACGTACCTATTGAAAAGCAACAGGATTATGCTACCGAGCACCGAAAGGAATATGCGGATCGCCTCGCGTATACGACCAGCTTTCACATCGAAAATCTGGATGATAGTACCTGGCAGGAAAAAACGATCGGTTATTTGAGGGAGTCGTTTGCCAGAGGTGCATCGGGCGTGAAGGTTTGGAAAAACATCGGAATGGAATTTAAAGACAAAGAAGGACACTTTGTGATGATCGACGATCCGCGTCTGGACCCGATTTGGGATTTTATCGAAAAAAACAACAAAACACTGGTCGGGCATCTGGGAGAACCTAAAAATTGCTGGCTGCCATTGGATAAAATGACTGTAAAGAACGACCGGGAGTACTTTGCGGCTCATGCCGAGTATCATATGTATCTGCATCCGGAATTCCCTTCATACGAAAAACAGATCGAAGCAAGGGATAATATGCTGGCGAAACATCCCGGCCTTAGGTTCGATGGTGCTCACCTGGGTAGTGTGGAATGGAGCCTTGACGAGTTGGCAAAAAGGCTGGACAAATTCCCCAACATGGCTGTGGATATGGCCGAGCGCATCTCCCATATCCAATACCAGACGGTACAGGATCACAAAAAAGTGTATGATTTTTTTATCAAATACCAGGACAGGCTGCTGTATTCGACTGATCTGGTGTTTGATGATAGTCAGAATCCAAAAGACTTCCTTAAACATGCAGGTGAAGTGTGGAAAAACCACTGGGCTTTTTTTACCTCTGATCAAATCATGGAAGCACCTGAAGTAAGCGAAAAATTCACTGCTCTCCATCTGCCCAGAACCGTGATAGATAAGCTGTATAGGAAAAATGCAGAAAAGTGGTTTCCATCGCAGGTATTGAACTAGGAACCTATGATCTCAGCGTTTCAAGTGGTTTGCTTTTTGTCGGTGCTGCTTTTCACTAATTGTTCAGGTGAGGTGAAGCAAGGTGATACTGCAACACTGCTTATTCGAAAAACCGACGACTTTGCGCTAACCGGAAACGGCGAAGGCGAGCACTGGAATAAAGCGAAATGGACAGTCATTCAGCAGATTACACCGGGCAATAGCAGATACGCTACAAAGGCCAAAGTACTTTATTCGGACACGGGTATCTATTTTCTGTTTTTTTGTGAGGATAAAAAGCTCACCGCCAGCATGCAGGCTGATTTTCTGGACCTGTGGAATGAGGATGTGATCGAACTATTTCTGCAGCCTGATTCCACCACGGCGGCCTATTTTGAATATGAACTTTCGCCATTGAATTACGAACTGCCGATAGCGATATATAATGAAAAGGGTAAGTTGAACAGCTGGATTCCATTTCATTATGAAAAAGAACGGAAAACCCGACATTTGGTAAATGTGCAGGGAGGTTTGCAAAAAAGCAATGCGGATGTGAGTAGCTGGACTTCGGAAATATTCATTCCTTATCAACTACTAAGGCCACTTTACAAAAATGCCCCCGTTTCCGGCACACGCTGGAAAGGAAATCTCAATCGCATCGATTACGATCAGGGTGAAACCTTGTGGGCATGGCGCCGTAACAGCGGAGATTTTCATGAGTATAACAAATTTGGGACTTTTCAATTTGAGTAAAATAAGGCAATGATATGAGCGAAAATAACGAATCCGATAACCCGCTGGCACGCCGTAATTTTCTGAAAGACTCGGTAAAAATGGCGGGTGGCGTATTACTTACTTCAGCGCTTTCGGGTAAAGCAGGTGCATGGACGTTGAGCAATGACCCCATCAAAATCGCGCTTATAGGCTGCGGAAGCCGTGGTGCCGGAGCTGTATTGAATGCTTTGAGTGCCAATAGTAATGCAGTTTTGGTTGCGATGGCAGATGTTTTTAAAGACAAGCTGGATGACACCTACGCGACGCTCCTGAAAGTGAACAGGATCAAAAATTTTGTTAAAGTTCCTGAAAATCAGAAGTATGTAGGTTTTGACGCATACGAGAAAGCCATTGCCTGTGCGGATGTGGTTCTTTTGGTTACGCCACCTGCGTTCAGGCCTTCTCATTTTGAGGCCGCTGTGAAAGCTGGAAAACATGTGTTTATGGAAAAGCCGCTTGCTTCGGATGCACCGGGCATCCGGCAGATATTGGAAACAGGCAAGGAAGCGACCCGAAAAAACCTGAAAGTGGTGGTGGGGCTGCAGAATCGTTATGATCCGGGATACAAAGAAATGGTGAAAAAACTTCAGGAAGGAGCCATTGGCAGGATTGTCTCGGCAACGGATTATTACCTGATCGGGCCCGTTACGACAAGTCCCAGAATGGCCGGACAGTCGGAAATGGAGTTCCAAATGCGCAACTGGCGGTATTTCAACTGGCTATGGGCTGGTTCTCCGGCAGGTTTGCAAATACACAATACCGATATCGTCAATTGGGTCAAGGGAGCTTATCCGATACGTGCACAGGGTATGGGCGGTCGCTCTTCGCTGAATGGCCCGGACCATGGCGATATTTTTGACCATTTTTATATCGAATACGAGTACGCAGATGGAACCAAGCTGAATAGTCAGATTCGCCACATCAGTGGTACCTGGAATAAAGGCGGTGCAACTTTTCTGGGCGCCACCGGCTCGGCAAGTCTTCAGGGCGGCATTAAAAACGTCAAGGGTGAGCAGATCTGGCGAAACCCGAACAAGGATTCTGAAAATGCGTACCAGATTGAGCACAATGTACTCTTTGCTGCGATCCGGAACAATACGCCGCTGAACGATACCGAATGGGGCGCCAAAAGTACCATGACGACCATTCTAGGGCGCATGGCGGTTCATTCCGGCAAAATGGTGGAGTGGAATGAAGCACTCAATTCCAAGCTTACACTAATGCCTGAAAAATTTGCCTGGGATGCCGAACCTCCGGTGAAACCCGACAAGGATGGTAATTACCCGGTTCCAATTCCCGGACTGTCACAAGTACTCTGACCGGTCATGAAAAATTCTTGTCTATACATTTTTATAGTATTCTATATTTGTGGCTGTCAGGCTATAAACAAGCTTCCAGGAAGCAGGGATGCGCAAACCAGCCTGCCCCAACTGAACCCAGGTGCACTGAAGAAACAGGGATTTATATCTCTTTACAACGGAGTTGATCTTTCGGGATGGGAGGAGTTGCCGGGGCATCGCGGGCACTGGACTCCCAAGAGTGCGCTTATTGATTATGATGGAAAAAGTGAGGAGAAAGACAAGTGCCTCTGGACCACAGAATCCTTTTGCGACTTTATACTGATGGCCGATGTAAGGCTCACCCGAAAACCAGAAATGGCCAAAAGCCCGGTTATACTTCCCAATGGAGAAAATGCTAAAAACGATGATGGCACCAATAAGGAAGTTGAAATTCCATATAACGGAGATACGGGAATTTACCTCAGAGGTGATTCCAAAAACCAGGTGAATATTGGAAATCGATACATCGGATCGGGGGAGATATATGGCTACCGGGTAGATACCAAGCTCCCGGCGGAGGTCCGCACTGCAGTAACGCCCAAGGTGAAAGCGGATAATCTGCCAGGGGAATGGAACCGCTTCGTCATTACAATGCGTGGATCCAGGGTGACTGTGAATCTGAATGGTAAGGATGTAGTTGAAGATGCACTGCTGCCGGGAATAGCGTCTTGTGGTAAAATCGCCCTCCAGGACGACCACGCTACCAACAACACCTGCCAGTTTGCCAATATTTATATCAAAAAGCTCAATTGAATAATGGTAGAAAGCTATGTTTTCCGTGACCTAAAAGCAATCGTGTACTGTGCACTGATCACAATTTGTATGGGTCTGTCAGGTACTGAAAAACTTTACGCCCAGTTGCCGCTAGCCCGGCAAATTCTTTCGGTGATTGATCAGGAATATAATAGTCTTGAAAGCTTGTACAAGCATTTGCATGCACATCCCGAGCTATCGCTTCAGGAAAAACAGACGGCAGAGCTTCTGGCTAAGACATTGGCCAAAACCGGTTGCCAGGTTTCAAAGGGAATAGGAGGTCATGGGATTGTGGGAATAATGAAAAACGGACCGGGCCCCGTGGTGATGATCCGGACCGATATGGATGCATTGCCTTTGAAGGAAAATACAGGCGTCGATTTTGCCAGCAGCCAGGTGACCAGACTTGATTCAGGCAAAGAAACTGCTTTAATGCATGCTTGTGGACACGATATGCACATGGCTGTGTGGTTGGGCGTAGCCCGGGTACTTACAAAACTAAAAAAAGAATGGAGCGGAACGGTGGTTTTCGTAGGGCAGCCTGCCGAAGAAAAGGGCGTAGGTGCACGTGCCATGCTTGCCGACGGACTTTTTACCAAGTTCCCCAGACCCGACTATGCGTTGGCCCTACATGTCAATTCCGCTATGGAATCGGGCAAGGTGGGCATTTGCAGCGGTTATGCGCTGGCCAGTATCGATGCTGTTGATATCCTGATCAAAGGAAAGGGCGGACACGGATCTGTGCCACAGCTAACCATCGACCCGATCGTGCTGGCATCCAAAATAGTACTCGGTTTTCAAACGATCGTGAGCAGGGAGATCGCGCCGCAGGTTCCCGCTCTCATCACCGTTGGTTCGATTCACGGAGGAACCAATGACAACATCATTCCCGACGATGTGAAACTTGAACTTTCCATCCGGTCGTTCGGCGATGATGTTCAGCAGTCGCTCATTGAGAAAATCAAAAGGACCTGTGACGGTATCGCACACGCTGCTGGAGTGGAAAAACAGAATTATCCGGTGGTGACGACCAGAAAAGAGAATACCCCTGCCGTTTACAACGATCCGGTATTGGCTAAAAGAATATTCGAAAACTTTGTGAAATTGCTCGGAGAAGAAAAGGTGGTCAGTTTGTCGCCGGAAATGTTTGGAGAAGATTTTGGCTGGTACGGACGGGAAAAACCAACCATTCCTACTCTGATTTACTCTATCGGTTCAGTAAATCCTGAAAAAATGGCTGATGCTAAAATGAACAACCGTACCATTCCATCGACACATTCATCCGCTTACCTGCCCGATATGACTCCCAGCTTACGTACAGGCGTACTAAGTATGTCGTCGGCGGCGCTTTTGCTGTTGAAGAAGTAGAGGTTAGCCGTTGGTTGCTTCTCAGATACATACTGTCCGGTTCGGGCACCTGGACAAGGCTATTCTAATTTTGATTACGCCTTGAAGGTTTCTAAAATACAATTTATTCGTGCGGTTTGCCGCTGCACAACGCCTTAACAAAGAACATGAAAACCAAAGTTGCCATATTATTCGGAGGGAAATCTGCCGAACATGAAGTGTCGCTGAAATCAGCTACGAATATTTACAATGCCATGGACACATCCCTATTTGAGCCGATATTACTTGGGGTTGATAAGGATGGGTACTGGCGCGTGAATACCAGCTACGGCTCAGGCGATGTTAATTTGTATCAACTTGATTATTTTTCCGGAGCCTCATTCGTTTACCTAAAAAAAGGAGATAATGAGGTGGAAATTGTTGATTTGAACTCAAATACCGTGAAGGCTTCCTTTCAGGTGGCTTTTCCCATTATTCACGGAACGTTTGGTGAAGATGGTACGCTTCAGGGAATCCTGAAATCCCTTAACGTGGCTTATGTTGGTCCCGACGTTTTGGGGTCGGCCATTGGGATGGATAAGGAAGTAGCAAAAAGGCTGCTAAGAGATGCCGGTATTCCCATAGCTGCTTTTTATACGCTCTACAGGCACCAACCAAATGCGTTTTCTTTTGCAGAAATAAAACAAAAACTGGGATTGCCACTTTTTGTGAAACCTGCCAACGCGGGTTCGTCAGTCGGTGTCAGCAAAGTTAACGACGAGACTGAATTTGAAAAGGCGGTTTTGGAAGCGTTTACTTATGACAGAAAGATTCTCATAGAAGAAGCCGTTTTTGGTAAGGAGGTAGAGTGTGCTGTGTTGGGAAATGAAGAAGTACATGCGTCGGTATTGGGTGAGATCATCAGTGCTACCAACTTCTATTCCTATGAGGAAAAATACTTAAATCTGGAAGGTGTACAGACCAAAATACCAGCGGATATAGATCCACTTATTTCCGACAAGATCAGAGATATGGCCGTAAAGGCTTTTGGCGTTTTGTGTTGTGAAGGAATGTCACGGATCGATTTTTTCTTGAGGGAGGATAATACGTTTGTTTTGAACGAGATCAATACCTTGCCTGGGTTTACTGCGTCAAGCATGTATCCGCAATTGTGGGAAAAGTCAGGCCTTCCGTATTCCAGCTTGCTCACCGAAATTATAAGGTTGGCGGAGATGCGTCATCAACGTGATCACACAGAATCACCTTGAATCTGCGGGAGTGCTTTTATTTTTCCCGCAGATCTAAGGAGATTAAATTAATCGCAGATTTTCGCATAGAGGTATTCAATGAGGAAGTATTTTTCAGCTTGGCACGAAACCTATTCGACCATATTGCATTGCAAATCTCCTTAAATCTGAGGGAGTCCTTTGGTCCGCGCGTTTAACTCCCCTTGAATCTGCGGGCATTTTTTTCGGTGAGCAAAAAAAGCTTCTAAAGATATACCCTGTACATTACATTTGGAAAAATGCCGAATTGTTTAACATAACCAACGGAGTTCGGTTTGCTGTCATCAAAATACTCCGAAATCCTGCTGGTACGATTGGTCACATTGTCCAGATTGACAAAGAGCTCATGGGTAGATCTTTTCTTGTTCCATTTGTAACTAACCGCAGCCGTGACCTGATATAGATCGTCGAGCTTATTGTCATATGCTTTTTGGTAGTCAAAAAACAGGTGTTGAACGGGATCTACTGCCAGGTCTCCTTCACTGGTTCTACGTAATGGAATGTACTTTTTGCCGCCTCCAAAAAACACTTTTGCGTTGAGAGACAGTGTCTGGTTATCTTTTTTGCCTAACTTTTCAAATTCCTTGCCCGCCAGAAGGTTGACCAAATAATTATCGGCGTAGGCCGTATTACGCTCTCTGTTCTCCAGGGATTTGTATTTGGATTGGAAAACAGATGTGTTGATAAGGAAATAGTAATTTTTATTAAAGAACCGTTCAATCGTTAATTCAATCCCATAGTTTTTGCCCGTACCCCGATTAATCAGGTTCACATATCGGAAATTCAAACCTTCATTTATGGTAGCATAATAGCTCCCATCCCTATTTTCGACAGGAAGATTGTACAAATGCTGGTAATAGGCGTCCGTTTTTATTATCAGGTTATCTGTGAGTCGATACGCATATCCGGCCACAAAGTGATGTGCTTTGAGCAGGCCCAGATCCTTGTTGGGTTCTGTGTAGGTGCCATCGGGTTGCTGAACCTTTGCGAAATAGTTGTGTACGCTTTCCATTTTGCTGTGCAATCCGTAGCCAACATTCAGGGTGCCCCTGTTGGTGGCATTCCACCGGATGGCCAACCGGGGTTCAATGGTGCTTTTTTTGTTGTAAAGCACATTCATGTTGTGAATGCCGGCTACAATTGTTACATCATTATTCAAGCGATGTTTCCAGCTTACAAAATTTCGAAGCGTTCCTATCTGCTCGTTAAAATCTGTCAACTTCATCCATTTTTTTAGAGAATCGTCCAGCCTGTTTTGACGGTAAATAAATCCCTGAACGGCATACTTACTTCCTATCTGTAATTTGTTTTTGGCATTGAACTTATGATTGTAAGTCATCGATATCCGGTAAGCAGCGTTGCTGAGCCGACTGTCATAACTTTCCCGTTTGGCCGACAAAGAATCTCTTAGAAACCCTCCGTCGGCGTTGTACAATTTGGTAATATCCGATCGGTACACATTTTCATCAATGCCATTTCCCGAAAACGATAGGGATGTATTGAGATAGCTGTTGTTACCCATCTGGAGCATGTGGCTCAAACCTATGTTGGCCATGTAAGTCGATTTTTTATAATCCGTTCGAAATCGGGCGGTTGCTGCCTCGAGGCCGGGCACCGGCAGGGAACCTGGATTGACGTTGTCCAGCGCGATACGGCTAAGTCCACCCAAACCGAATAAGGAAAAACTTCCAAGCTTTTTGGTGGGTAACGATACCTTAAAAGCACCGTCCTGAAAAGTTGGCCCCCCGCCTTCCAGTTTTACAATGCCCAGATCGCTCACCAGTCCGATGGTAGAATAGCGATAATTTGCAAGAAAGGAGCCATCGTAATTTTTTTTGAAGGGGCCTTCCATGGTAATATCCGTGCCCAGGACGCCTATGCCAATAATGGATTGAAACTTTTGGTTGTTACCGTTTCTCAGTTTTACATCATACACACCGGAGAGTACATCACCATATTCAGGAGAGAACGCTCCGGTGTAAAAATCGGATGTAGCCAATAAATTGTTGTTCAAGGCGCTGATACCGCCTCCTACCGAGTTTTGATCGGCAAAATGGTTGGGATTGGCAATCTCCATACCTTCCAGCCTCCATTGTACGTATTTTGGTGAATTGCCTCTGACGATCACTTCATTGCTGCCTGTGCCGTTGTTGGTGACGCCTGCGAAATTGCATAAGATTAGTGCCGGGTCATTGAAACCACCAGCGTACCGTTTGGTCTCATCATTGGAGACTGATCTTGCGCTCAAAAGTGCCATTTCATTTTGTGTTTCGCCTTTGTCGGGTGCGGCTTTGATGACCAGCGTATTCAATTGTGTAGCAAATTCCTGTAATTCCAGTTCCAGAATCACCTCCTGCCCCGCATCTACAACAATATTGGGAATGGTTCGGGATTCATAGCCAAGGTGGGATATTTTTAGGGTTACTCTGCCCAGAGGGACTTTTTCAAACCGGAATTCACCTTTTGAATTGGAAACAGTTCCACTGCTCTTAGCTTCAGCAATTAAGCGAATTGTTGCGCCAGCAAGAGGGGATTTACTATCCAAATCTGTTAAAGTTCCTCGAATAGACTGCGTGTTATTCTGGCCGTTGCAAAATTTAGTAAGTAATAGAAGGCAGAAAAAGAAATACTTCATTGCGCTTTGCGATTAGATTAATGTTGATGCAAAGTTGAAATGAAGCGAAGCCAATCTCGTTGACTTTGGTTAAGAAATGATCGGGGAGGAAGTTTTCTGCGCGTTCAGTTTTTTATCTGTCTGCGATGCGCTTCCGTATCCTGCTGAGTGATTCGGGCTTGACACCGATGTAGCCCGCAATCTGGTATTGCGGTATTCTCTGAAATAAATCTGGCCTGTTACTCAGCAGTTTGATATAACGTTGCTCCGGCGTATCGCTCAGGTAGGAGGCCATCATTTCCTGATGATTCGCAAAGACTTTTTCCATCACCGTCCGTGAAATGGTTTCAAACCTTGGAAATCGTTTATAAAGGTCATTTTCCTTCTGTTCGTTGCCTATGACGACCGTTGTATCCTCGCTGCATATCCAGAAATGATTTGCGGGCACTCTGTTCATCAGGCTGTGAAGGGAAAGTACCCATTGTTCTTCGGTGAAGAAATTATTGGTTTTTTCTTCACCGTCAATCAGGTAAAACTCCCGGATACAACCCTCCAGAACAAAATAACACTCTGAGGAAATTTGTCCTTCTTTCAGCAACACTGTTCCTTTCTTAAATGTTTTAATAGACATGCTCTCCGCAATGGCATTGGCCTCATCCTGAGAAAGAGGCATTATTCTTGAAAAATAATCTACGAGTTTGTTCTGCATGCGTCCTGTTACCAATGCGTACATCTTGTTTCTGTGACAAAAGTAATGTTTGATCTGAAAAATCAGATGAAGACTCACTTCAAAATCTCAGGTGAGCGGCGGCCTTACGCTTGGTTCTGCGTTTTGTGCGGAGTAAATTTCACTAAGTTCCCTGAAACCAGCCAGCACTTTTTCATTGGGAATGCCTTTGGATAGTCTCAATTCATGGTCGAACATCGCACGAAGCAGTAGAATTCGCCATCTCCACGCGGACTTTGTCTTTACGTTTAGCTTGCTATCTATTGAGCTGAGTAGTTGGTATGCCTTCTTTGCGCCATGGTCTTCCTTCGGTATTGTAAACTTTTGCGGACTGGTTTTTGCATCGTTCCCGCGGTAGGGGCTAAGCCCATGATTTTTTTCCATAATGCCTATGGCTTCCAATATCTGGTCGGCGTCTTTGGCGGAAAATTCGTACGATACGTATTCAGTGAGGCTTTCTGTTGCTGGTTTGCGACTGTCCCAATAGAACTGGCTGTATATGACCTTATTGATATCTTCAAATAAACCTTCAGAATACGGGTATCCACCAGCAACTTTATCACTTACCGAGTTCCACAGTTTCTGGAATCGTCCGGGCAGGGGATTGGCTCCGAATCCACCCCAGGGCCAGGATTCCCACATGCTGATCTCTGGAAAATTCAATAACGGCAAATCACCCGGGACTGGATTGTTGAGCAAATATTTTGGGAAAGTCTCATGCGAATCGGCCATAATGTAATCAACGGGCGGCTTCTCTTTCTTGTACGCGGCTGCAAGTCCGGCCCATTCGCCCTCGTCTTCCACTACGTCGAAGAGCCACGTTGACTGCACAATTTTTGCTTTTGGTAATTTAATTGATAAGAGACCAGCTATCTTTCTGGTCATTTTGAGGTACCCATTGCTGCCCCATGGAGTGCACTGGGTACAGCCGCAGCCACCCTGATCATAGGGCCACACCCCAAAATAGTCAGGTTCTACTCCACGTTTTTTAAATTCGTCCAGCTCCTGTTCCAATTGATTCAAAATCAGTTCGGTTCCGCCTGGCTGAGATGGACAGATTTCTACCCCATACTTACCCCTGAGTTTGATCTGCAGGGGAGTGGTCATGCGAAGGGTATCAGGGGTGGAGCTGTAACCCTCGTTTCCCAGAACCGTGATCATCGTTTTCATGCCCGCACTTTTTCCGGCACCTAAAAGTTGGGCAAGACGGTCGAGCATGATCTGTGCAGCCGGGTCGTCGATGCCGGTAAAGTGGTGCATGTCGAACCAGACATTTAAACTGTTATATCCCCACAATACCAGCTCCTCTATGTAAGCTGTCACTTTCTCAATCGGCGCGTCGTGGTAGAAATTGTGGAAATGGGTGGCAAAATAGATCATTCGGAAGGGCTTTTCCGGGACGGATAATCCCTGCCAGGCTCCGGGTGTAAAACCAGCGGAAGTCAATGTCGAGGTATGCAGGAACTTGCCTATTCCATACAACACACCTTGCGGATCGCTGGCGGTGATTGCAATACTTTTGTCGGGGCGGTGCTCAATTCTGAAGGACTCAGAAGGCATGGATTGCGGCACGGTTTTCAAGTGTACATCCAGGTAGTTAACATTTTCGACGGAGAAATCCAGACCGGTACGTTCCGAAATAATGCGCTTCGCTATTTCTACAGCGTTCAGCGTGATGGCATCCGCAGGTGTTGCCGTATGGAATTTGATGAATTTGTAGCTGCTCCCAAATGAAATTACGGACTGTTGACTAGCCAAATCCTCCGATGAACTTGTATGAAGTAGCTGGCCTGGAACCAGCGAGGCCGAAGCGGCAAATCCTGCCAGGGAGGTTCTTTTTAAGAAATCTCTTCTGTTATTCATTTCGGGTCGTTTTAATATAATAAGGGGCTAGGAATGTGTTCAGGCAAAGCAGCTGAAAAGAAATTTTAATCCTGTTTCAACATGATTGCTGTCTTCACATTTTATACATCATGTTCTGTCATTCGGACCTATCTGATGGAAAAATAGTTTTTCATTTTTCTGATCCCGTAAAGTCGGGGTGCACCAGTTAGAAGCCGGTCATCGTTCAAGCGGACAGGGTATTAGTTAAAAAGAGTTAAATAGGCAAGCAATCAGAATTTTTGCCAAACGGATCAGGTATTTTTGAAGCAATCCTTTGTCCGGGGATCGAACATTGCTTTAAAATGGCCGGCAATGGCCAGATGAAGGTGAGCCTGTTTACAGAGATTACTGGTTTTTTGAGTTTTAGTAACAATTTTAGTTTGTCTGTTAACCTGTAAGCTTATAATGATAAATCCTGTTAAAGTTATACCAATCTGGAACAAAATAGTAGAAGAAAACCCTAAAGGCTTGAATATGAATAACCCCGGATTGAATCCAGGGACTCGGAAATGGGCCATCAGATGTTTCGCAGTCCAGAATGGGTTTAATATTCCAAAACGTTGGGTGCTCATATTCAACCCCTTTAGGGTTGGCGGTCGAATTGGCTGAAATATCCCCGGGTTTCACCCGGAGCTATTGAAATTTAAGCCCTTTGGGCTTTCTAACTGGTTGCAACAGGTTGTTCTATGATTGGTAGTAATCCTGAAGGGCTAAATGTGAAAATCCCCGGATTAAATTGGAGGGCTAGAAATGGGAAATTAATTGTTTCGCACCCCTGAATTTTAAAAGCCTGAAAGGCTTGAATGTGAATAACCCTGGATTGAATCCGGGGACTCGGAAACGGGCCATCAGATGTTTCGCAACCCAGAATGGGTTGAATATTCCAACACGTTGGGGGCTCATATTCAACCCCTTTAGGGTTGGCGGTCGAATTGGCTGAAATATCCCCGGGTTTCACCCGGAGCTATTGAAATTTAAGCCCTTTGGGCTTTCTAACTGGTTGCAACAGGTTGTTCTATGATTGGTTGCAATCCTGGGCTAAATGTGAAAATGCCCGGATTAAATTCGAGGGCTAGAAATGGGAAATCAATTGTTTTGCAACCCAGAATGGGTTGAATATTCCAACACGTTGGGTGCTCATATTCAACCCCTTTAGGGTTGGCGGTCGAATTGGCTGAAATATCCCCGGGTTTCACCCGGAGCTATTGAAATTTAAGCCCTTTGGGCTTTTTAACTGGTTACAACAGGTTGTTCTATGATTGGTTGCAATCCTGGGCTAAATGTGAAAATGCCCGGATTAAATTCGAGGGCTAGAAATGGGAAATCAATTGTTTTGCAACCCAGAATGGGTTGAATATTCCAACACGTTGGGTGCTCATATTCAACCCCTTTAGGGTTGGCGGTCGAATTGGCTGAAATATCCCCGGGTTTCACCCGGAGCTATTGAAATTTAAGCCCTTCGGGCTTTTTAACTGGTTACGAAACGTTGTTCTATGATTTGTAGTAATCCTGAAGGGCTAAATGTGAAAATCCCCGGATTAAATTGGAGGGCTGGAAATGGTAAATCAATTGTTTCGCAACCCAGAATTTTAAAAGCCTGAAAGGCTTGAATGTGAATAACCCCGGATTGAATCCGGGGACTCGGAATAAGCAATCAATTTTAGAGCAACCCAGAATGGGTTGAATATACGAACAGGTAAATTGTTTATATTCAACCCCTTTTGGGTTGCCATTGGAATGTGCCGCAATTTCCCCGGGCTGCACCCGGAGTTATTGTAGTCAAAGCCCGAAGGGCTTTTTGATAACCCAAAAGGATTTTACTTTCGACATGCTCAAAAACTATCTAAAAATCGCCCTACGAAACCTTCGTAACAACCGCACTTATACGTTCCTGAATATCCTGGGATTGGGTATGGGGATGACGGGTGCCGTATTGATTTTCCTCTTCCTGCAGTTTCATTTAAGTACAGACAGGCATCATCCCCATTTTGAAAGGACTTACCGCGTTGTTTTGGATTTGCTCTTGGATGAAGGAACGGAGCATGGAACGGATTCTTCTGTTCCGATGGCCACCGCACTTGCCCGCGATTATTCTCAGATAGAGAAAGTAGGTTTCATCAGAAAAAACCCAAATACGACACTTTCTTCCACATCAGAAAAGGTCGTAAAACGATTCATAGAAAAGGATCAAGTCGTTTTTTCAAATCAGGATTTTATGCAAATGTTTGCGTTTGACTGGCTCGGTAAAGAGGCATCAGCTGCGATGAAGGAACCTTATACCGTGGTGGTGAATGAAAAAATGGCGGGTAAATATTTTGGGACCACGGATGTAATTGGCAAGACCTTAACATTTGCCAATGTTACGAATTTAAGAGTTGTTGGTGTGGTAAAGGATCAGCTTCATCCTACCGATCTCAATTTCAGCATTTTCATTTCCTTGCCCACCCTTAAAAAGGTAGAACCTGCTTACGAAATGGATAATTTCGGTTGGCTGAGCGGACGAAATATGACCTTTGTACGTGTGGTTAATCATGCAAAAGCGCCTCACATAGAAGCGCTTATTAAGAAAAGCGGTTCCAAGTATTATGGCGAAACGGCCAAATATTATCATCACAAACTGCAATCGCTTGCTGACGTTCATTTTGACGAAAAGTATGATGGTAAAATCCGCCGTTCGATTCTTTGGATTCTGGCAGGAGTTGGCATCTTCTTGCTGGTCATTGCTTGTATCAACTTTGTAAATCTGGCAACGGCCCAGGCTCTAAAACGATCAAAAGAAATTGGAATCCGGAAAGTGTTGGGAAGTACCCAGCGGCAGCTTTTCTGGCAATTTATGAGCGAAACCGCATTGGTCACAGTCGTTTCCGCGTTTCTGGCGTTGCTTTTGGTGGCCATATTATTACCCCTTTTGAACATTTGGACGCATACACAGTCTTTTGATTTAACCATGCTGCTTCAGTTTCAATTGGTATTCTTCTGGTTGCTGACGATTGTGGCGACTATTACTTTTGCAGGATTTTACCCATCTGTTATCATTTCCGGTTTCAACCCGATTACTGCCCTTAAAGGTAAATTGGGGTCGCGACAAGCTGGGGGCATTGGACTGCGCCGATCGTTAATAACCATTCAATTGGTGATTGCCCAGATACTGGTCATAGGAACGCTGGTATTAATTCTTCAACTGAAATATTTCAAAAATGCGGATCTTGGATTTGATAAAAATGCGGTGATAACTATTCCGCTACCAAAGATCAATCCGGAGCAAAGCATCAGGCAATCCCTGCGAAATGATCTTCTGCAGTATCCTGAAATAATTTCAGTAACGTACCAATATGAAGCCCCTACATCCAGTATGGGTTATGGCGGTTCGGTAAGGTTTGATAATCGGGTTGAATGGGAAAAATTCATTATCCGGGATCGTTTCGGGGATGAAAACTATTTACCTACTTACAAAATGCCATTGCTGGCCGGGCGAAATATCACGGCCAGAGATTCGATAACCGAATTTGTTGTCAACGAAGAAATGATGCAAAAGCTCGGGATTAGTAAACCTGAAAAGATGCTGGGACGACAACTCGAAGATGGGAATAGCGGCTTGAAGGGTGAAATAGTGGGTGTGGTCAAGAGCTTTCATCTCAGATCTTTACAAGAAGACGTTGAGCCTTGCGCAATTTTTGCACGGCCTCAATTGTACAAAGAAGTTGCGATCAAATTGAACTCTGGAGACATTCCTAACACACTAGCAGCAATTCAGGAGGTCTGGAAAAAAACCTATCCCAGCGAAGTTTTCTCTTACCTTTTTGTAGATGAGCAAATAATGAAATTTTACGAAAAAGAAGAACAGCTCACCACCTTAATCCGATCCTTTGCCATGGTAGCCATCTTGATCTGCGGTCTGGGATTGTATGGGATGGTTTCTTTTATGGTCACGCAAAGAACCAAAGAAATCGGAGTGAGGAAAGTGCTGGGGGCTGGGATGGAAAGTATAATTTTGCTTTTCGGGAAGGAATTTCTGCTGCTTGTCATTATTGCCTTCCTGCTCGCCGCACCCATCGCCTGGTACACCATGACAAGCTGGCTAAATGGCTTTGCCTATCGTATTAATTTGCAATGGTGGATTTTAGGTTCGGGTGGAATCCTCATTTTGCTCATTACGTTGATGACGGTTGGCTACAGCGTTGTCAAAGCGGCCTTGATGGATCCTGTGCGGAGTTTGAGGATGGAGTAGGGGGCCGGATTTCCCTTTATCAGAGCAGCAAGTGCACCTCGGAATACAGCTGACCGCCAACACAAAAAGAGCTCCCGACAAAGTCAAAAGCCCTTCCAAACCCCCTTCTAATAATTACCCAAACCTGAAATACCTGCCGGCTAGTCCATTATCTGCCGGTTCTATGTTGCTTGTTAATGCTCACTCTGAATATTGGATGATGGCCAGATTATCTCCCCACATGGTTTGAGGTTCAAAATCAAGCTGTAACACTGTCTTGAACGCATTTACGTCATCGAACTGTTTGCCTAGTTTCAACGGAATATTCTGTCCGTTACCTTTGTATATCGCGCTTATTTCGTAACGGCCGAGCGGAATGTCTGTCAGGTAATCATACGCTTCCGTATGGGGTTGACCAGGCCTGAATATCAGCGTTGCTCCCGTGGATCCGTCTACCAGCAGCCCTTTCGGTACGAGTTTGAACTCAATGTTCTCGGAGTCGTATATCTGGCTCATCACGTATTTGTTTAACGACACCGTGGCTCCATAATGCCCCTGCAACGCACTTCCCCTGGCTCCTGTCAGTTTCCATTCAAAATTCCTGACGGCCCCGTCTATGCTGAACTCTTCGTCCAAGTTGGGATGAAGTGATAAGGTGTAGGTTTTGTCATTTAGCTTCCTTTTGATGCTGGCCGACGCAGCGAACGTTCCAACTTGCGGTAATTTGACTTTATACAAACCCTTGGCATCGGTAAATACCACAAGAGAGGAATTATAGATCATCGTATTCTCAATCACCACTTCAACCCCTTGCAAAGGCTTTCCCTGGGTGTCTACCACTTTTCCAGTGGCATACCCTTTTTTCTCCTCCACCCCGCCAGGATCTGGATTTTTGTTTTCACAGGCGGCTGAGACAATGAAAATTAGCACCGGCAGGTATCTGAAAACATTATTCATAGTCATTTCTTTAAAGCTTTAGTCTATTTTTTGAAGTTCTGTCACCGACTCCGTATCGTTTGATTTTTCTACTGATTTTACGATCCCCACACCCGGCGCCGTCCAATCGGTGACCGTATAGGTATCAGTGGTTTGATCACCAGGCTTTCCATTGTATTTCACTTTATTCACGTACGAGTAGCCATATTCCCATTTACTGCAATTGAAAGTTCCCGCCGGCGTTGTGAGGTTTTCTACTTTGGTAACTGTTCCGTCCGTATAGGCCAGTGTGGATTCCAGTTCTACGACCACGATTGTGTCTTCATCCGTTTCGACTTCGAGCTTTACATAGATCTTGATATTGTCGCCTGGGAAAGTGATCCTGCTGCCTGCTGCGGCTTTGTTTTCTCGTTTCTGATACTGTGGGAAACCGGTTATTCTAAAATCCTTTACAGTACCCAGTTCTTCTACTTGTCCCAGCAGTTGGGTAAGGGCGGCCGGCAGTGGAATTTCATTCGTCGTCACGCCGTTCTGGCTGTAAGCTTTCCACTTCAGTAAAGACACCTCCTGGCCATCGGTGATGCTCGTTTCAAGATGAGACACAGCGATTCCGGCTGAGTCTCTGATGCTTTTGACCTGTGTAACCTCCCTGTACGTGCTGCCGTCTGAGTCCGTGACTATGTAGTTGAATTTTTTATCTTTCGCTGGAATGATAGCAGTTGGATCATTCTTGGTGCCATCGGGCGTTACCTTGTTGTCGTCATCTTTACACGCAGTTTGCAGCGAGAGTCCTGCGGCTGTCAGGAGAATGAGGGCTGCTTTGCGGGTGTTTAAGTATAAACGTGACGCTGTTGAATTGTTAAACATGGGTGATTTAGAGTTAACTTTTATTAAATGAGTTGAGAATTAAGATTACTTTGGTATATATACGTATAACTTATTTTGGAAACTGACCCGGCCTTAACGGCCTCTCAAGAGATAACCGATGTTTTGCGCAGCGCTAAGTTGCAGCCAGCCAGGGGAGACATATATTCAGACAATTTTTATGGTATCTGCGGGCACAAATCGGATCTTTGGAATCTGGAACAACTATGTGTTGATGGCTCTCAATTCAGGCCTGGTCTCTGTGCGGCAGGATCAACCTTTATCTTGAAGGCTTTTCTATTTTTGTCTGATGGTCGCTCCCTGTACGTTGTCCTTAAATACGTTTGACGTTTCCAGATCGGTATTTACAATAGTGTGGAAGGCTACGTAGACGCCATAGCCCGCGCTGTTTGAGATCGTATTATTTTTTACAGACATTCGTGAACCTGTCCCATATATGCCAATGTTGGCATTGATTCCCGACACCAGTCTGGAGCTTCCTCCTCCGCTGATCTCAGCGTGCTCGATGATATTTTTTGAACTATTGGTGTAAAAGAGAATTCCTCTCCAGAAACCCTTTGAGGCATCGGCACCACGAAAAATTATTTTGTTATCCTTTGTACCGGTTGCATCCATGTAGCCGTCCTCAATGCGTAACACCACATCACGACCAAACTCAATGATGGTACCGGGGAGTATTTTCCATCCAATGTTGATGCCAATGGTCTCTGAGATCCGATAAGGTGTTTTGTCTTTGAGTACGGCCCACTTTATTTCGCTGGAAGTATTCCCATCAAGCATTGAAGAATAAATTTCAACGACATTGCGACCATTACCACCTGTAAATACCGAGTTTTCGTCGAGCGATTTCACATTGTTTGCATCCAGAAGAATGCCCGCCTCATTGTTTTCCTTAAATGTATTATTGGCAAATCCCAAAAGTGAAGCACCCTTCCCGATGTAGAGTCCGAACCCGTTGTTGGCAGCAAAAGTACAATTCCGAATCGCCATTTGTGCTTTGGCACCTCCCATCAGTCCCATTCCGCCCCGGATTGTGCCGGTGAAGGTTTTTGCCCCTGCATGGGTTATTTCCACGTATTCCATCACGTTCGCGCCACTTGCGGAATTGATTTGCAGACCTGCCCAGAACCCCTTCGTTCTTTCGCGTCCCTCAAAGCGGATCTTTTTATCAGCTTCTCCCTTGGCGATCAGGGAACCACCATTGTCATTGATAACGAATTTTGTGTCGCGGGCAAATGCAATAACCACGCCGGGGTTAATGGTCAGTTCGGCACTTACGGCAATATCCTTTGATACCACATAGTCGGGAAAGTCGGGATTGGAAATCCGATTGATGAGCACCGTTTTTGCGGTGATGTTCGCATCCAGTGTTTCTGGTTCGGCTGCTGTGGCCGTGATCAGAACCTTGTCTGTGCTTGTTCCATCCGCATTCGTAACAGTGAGTTCTGCCTCGTATTCTCCTTCTTCGTCAGGTACAAAGGTTGCCTTGCTGGTTTTGGGTGTGGTCAATACTGCCGAACTTCCCGCTGGTTTTTTTACAAGAACCCAGCTGAAATCGAACGGTTTGTTGCTACTTTCCGAAGAAGCGCTTCCATCAATCGTAACGGTTTGCCCTAATTTGACCTGCTGGTCGCCACCGGCCCGGGCTATGAGACCTCCATCGGGCTTCACTTCCTTGTTGTCCTTGCAACTGACGATCAGAAAAAACAGTGAGAAAATGGGGAGTATTAATTTTTTATTTAACATGGCTGTATGGTAATTTATTTAATGATTAAAACCCTAAGGTTTCCGTAAGAGAATGTTTTCCCAGCTCCATCGGTTTGGCCGTGGAAGTCATCGGGGAATTCAATTTTTGAGTGTCACATAACGCGTCGGGTAGTTTAAGAGTTAAAGGATATGTACCATGCTTTTCAGCTTATTTCTTTGCAAGTTTAGGGCATAATTTTGAGCTTGAAGCAGGGTAGTCGACCAATAGCCGGTTTCGTCGACAAACGACGCAATTGAGGGTTTATTCATGCTGCCAATGCACCTGCAAAACGTATATTGATTCAGGTTGCTAGTTTTAAATTCAATTAGTCTAATGGACATAGAGTTAGACTATTAACCAACTGATAGATTACTTTAAAGAGCCCAGTAATCGAACAGAATAACTATTTTTCCATTTATCACTGGTGCGCGTCCGTTTGTGAGCCAGGCTGGTGTGGTTCGGGACAAACCTCCATTTTTAAAATCCTCCTATTTAAATGAATGCCTCTCATATGAGAATTATTTCGACAGGGCTACCTGAATCTGGTAATGCTTATTGAATTTAGGGATGAATGTGCTGGACATTTCAGGTGACCTTTTTAAATTCTAAAAAAATATTGGATATTTAAGATAGCGATCAAAACTGACAAACAGATCACTGTAAATGTCGATCACGAACATAACCACTAAACTTCAATGCCCTACATAAAACTTGATCATGCAGGGTTTGAAGCCATTTACAGGGAGTATTGGCGTAGGTTGTTTGATTTTGCACTCTCCAAAACCCACGACAGGGATGTGGCTGAAGAACTTGTACAAAGTCTTTTTGTAGAAATTTGGGAAAGACGGACCGAGCTGATGATCAGCAATGTGAGGAGTTACCTGTTCGTTTCCATGAGAAATCGCGTCATTGACTACTACAACGAAAAGCAGTTTGCCAATCTGGAACTCGCGGCCGACGAGGTGGCGGCAGATACAGCAGCACCTGATTATGAAATGTTTCTGGACGAACTGGAGACTACCTTCAAAGATGCTGTTGGCAGCCTCGCAGGAAAAACCAGAGATATTTTTATGCTTAATCGGTTGGAAGGGAAATCTGCAAAAGAAATCTCTGTTGAGCTGAGTATACCCGAACGAACGGTGGAATATCACATTACCCAGGCCCTTCGACAGCTCAGGACGATCCTTCATAAGGGCATCGCTCTTATAATCACCCTTATATCGGGTATAATATTTTAAAGAATTATCTCGCTTTTTGTCATTATTGATATAATTTTTCGAATTAATTATCATAAGAGTTGCGCCCGGGACACCTTTTCTGGTCTTTATTAAGAGCGTATTATCTTTTTATGAACAAACAACATTTACGTACCTTATTGGCACGTTACCGTGGCGGAGATTGTACCGAGAGGGAGAAGTATCTGGTTGAGCAGTGGTTCGTCATGCTGGATGAGCACGGAGAACCACTTTCCGGTTACGAGGGTGTTCAGCTGGAAGAGAAAATCTGGAATCAAATTATGGGAAATACCACCCATGAAACCATGGTTCCTACCCGCATGGTTTCATTTTATTCCCGGTATTGGGCAGTGGCTGCGGTATTTTTTCTGGTTTCAGGTTGGGTGGGATACTATTACTACCAAAAGTTAAATCCCGCTTCTGTGGAACAGGCGACCGCAGCTCAGGCCGCCGGATTTGTTACCAGAACTAATAAAACATCCACTATGGAAGTGTTTCAGCTCAGCGATGGAACAGAAGTTCACCTGTCACCAGCAAGCAGGATTTCCTATCAGGTGGTTTTTGAGGAGAAAAAGAGAACGGTGAATCTCGCTGGCAAAGCTTTTTTCAAAGTGGTTAAAAGAGCCAACCAGCCGTTTTTTGTACACACAGGTGAGGTAGTTACCAAAGTGCTCGGTACAAGCTTTTGGGTAGCCGGCCAGCGAGGTGGCCAGGCTGTTGAAGTTTCGGTGGTTACGGGCAAGGTGTCCGTGTTTCAGGAAAATGAACCAAACGATCAGGTAACGAAAAGCGGGGTTATTCTTACAGCAAACCAAAAGGTGCAGTACAATGGGGAGAGCCGCGCGTTTGTGACAAGTCTCGTGGCCAATCCGATTGTCATCCGAACGGAAGGTGCGACGGCGGCCCCGGAGCAATCATTTGTATTTGAAGATGCGGCTTTAATCCACGTCATTCAGAAACTGGAACAAGCCTATGGCATAGAAATCATTTTAGAAAACGAAGCTTTGAGTGGCTGCCTGATCACTGCCGATATCAACAGCCAGCCACTGTTTACCAAGCTGGAACTACTCTGTTCATCTTTGAATGCCCGATATGAAGTACGCGGAACCAAAATACTGGTTACCGGCAAAGGTTGTTTATCTGATCACTTAAACCCAACAGTTGACATGAAGTAAATTTTTCCTAAAAAAGCCGGACGTGTCCCACCACATCCGGCTCAGTAAGTACCTCCTTTCAGTAACCGTGCAGGCCATCATCCAAAGGGATGAGAAGGAGATTTTTTTTGCCAAAATTTTTCAAAAATTAACAAAAACATGCAAAGCTAATGAAAAAACGGACAAGGGTTCATCCTTTCTATCTTCAAATCATGAGGATTACCATCTTACAGTCATTACTGGTTTTTGTAGCAATTTCGTTCGGATATGCTCACGAGGGCTATACCCAGGAACTGCTGGATCGTCAGATTACCATGACGGCCAAAAACGAAGAAGTGAAAAAAGTGCTCTCGCTTTTGGAGAAGCAGGCGCAGGTTAAGTTTGTGTTCAGTTCCAATACCATTGGTGCCAACCGCCGGGTCACCTTAACGGCTGTCGATCGCAAGTTATCTGATGTGCTCGTCCAGTTGCTGAAACCTTTGAACATTGACTACAGAATCATTGGAGGGCAGATTATGCTTTACACGCCGCAGTCTGCCAATGTCCCGGTTACCGGACGTCTGGAGGCTGACCTCACTTCGCTCGTCGTCGACAAGAAGTTGACTGGGAAAGTGACAGATGCCAGCGGAGAAGGCTTACCAGGGGTCAGTGTCGTCATCAAGGGTACGCAGCGCGGAACCGTCACGGACGGTGCAGGTGCGTATGAGCTCTCGTTTCCCGAAGAAACGGTCAGCCTTATTTTTTCCTTTGTCGGGTACGTACCTCAGGAGGTAAGTGTGGGTAATAGAACCTCTCTGGACGTGGTTCTGCAGCCGGATACCAAGGCACTGGATGAGCTTGTGGTGGTGGGTTACGGAACGCAGAAAAAGACTTCGGTAACTGCCGCCATTTCTACGATATCGGGGAGTGAGGTAGCCTCTACGCCAATCACCAACCTGAGCAACGGACTGGGTGGCAGAATGTCCGGCGTTATCTTCCGTCAAGGCTCGGGCGAGCCGGGACGAGATGCTTCGAGTATCTACATCAGAGGTATTTCCACAACCGGAAATAGTCAGCCTTTATTGGTTGTCGACAACATTCCCAGAGCCTTTCAGGATCTGGATCCTAACTCTGTGGAAAGTATTACGGTATTGAAGGATGCCGCAGCGGTGGCGCCTTATGGTGTGGCAGGTGCAAACGGTGTAATCCTGATCACGACTAAAAAGGGAAAAGCAGGTGTGCCAACACTCACCTACAATGGTTACATGGGTTTTCAGAATCCAACAGTACTCACCAAATATCCCAATTCGTTTGAGTATGCATCGTTGCTGAATGCAGCTTCCAGAAATGAAGGGCTGCCGGCCAAGTATTCTGATGCGGATCTCCAAAAGTTTAAAGACGGTTCTGATCCGGTCAATTTTGCGAACAACAGCCCCTGGGATCTGGTCAATAAAAATTCACCTTTAACCAGCCATAATCTGGAAATTTCGGGAGGTACCGAGCTTGTGCAATATTACGGAAGCCTTGGTTATCAATATGAAGGAGGTATGTTCGGATCGACCTATCAGCATCGTTTCAACCTTAATTTTAATCTGGATGCGAAGGTGACCAAGACCACCAAGGTTTCGCTTAGCCTGAATGGCCGGGAACAGAACAATCATTATCCGTCGTCGACAACGGACAGGATGTTTATTACCATTACCAATGCCAATCCTACCTGGACGCAGATTCATCCCAATGGGCTTGTCGGTAATCTGCTGGCGGGTCTGATTAAGAGTGATGGATATCGAAAAATCAATACTTCGCAAATCTTTTCACAGTTATCCATTGAACAAGATCTCAGCTTCATCAAGGGGCTCAAACTCAAAGGGGCTGTGGCCTATGATCCGACTTCCACTTTTAATAAAAACTGGTTAACACCGATCGCCGTCTGGGCACCGGATCCCAGTGGCACAAAATACAATGTGTCCTATGCGGAGCGTTCGGCAGCGGAGCTTTCGGAAGGGTATGTCAAAGCAACACAGCTGACATTCCAGGGGAGCCTGAACTATGCCCGGTCCTTTGGAAAACATTTTGTAGGGCTTCTAGGGCTGTTTGAAGCCAAAGGGAACGATCAGCTGAATTTTGGAGCTACCCGGAAAAACTTTGGTCTTACCATCGATGAGCTCAACATGGGAAGCTCCAATCAGGCGGATATTTCCAATTCAGGTAGTTCCTCCAAAGCCCGGCAGGTGGGTGTGGTGTACCGGGCTCAATACGATTATGACGGTAAGTATTTGTTTGAGGCAAGTGGCCGGTACGATGGCAGTTACTACTTTGCGCCGGGCAAAAAGTTCGGTTTCTTCCCTGCTTTCTCACTGGGATGGCGGATATCAGAAGAGCGTTTTATGAAAGGGAATGTGGACTGGGTCAATAATCTGAAACTTCGGGCCTCATACGGCGAGGTGGGTGCACTTGCAGGAAGCGCCTTTCAATATTTGAGTACATACGGGGTATACGGGCCGGCTTATGTGCTGGGCGGAAAGGCTGTGCAGGGGATTAGCGAGCGTGCGGAGTCCAATCCAAACATTACCTGGGAGCGCGCCAAGAAAACCGATATCGGCTTGGAAGCTACACTCTGGCGGGGTCTGGTGACGATCGAAGCGGATTATTTCTACGAAAAAAGATCAAATATGCTCACCACACCCGACGTCACAGTGCCGTCGGAATATGGAATTGGATTGAGCCAGGTGAATGCCGGTGTAATGGAAAACCGGGGGATAGACCTTTCTGTGGGTACCAAATACAATGTAACCAAGGATCTGATCGTGTCGCTGACAGGGAATTTTACTTATGCCAAAAACACCTTGCTAAAAGTATTCGAAACCGCTTCTACGTATGGGAATCCTAACCGGAGACGGACCGGCAGGCCTCTGGGTACGCAGTTTGGTTATAAATCACTCGGCTTTTTTCAGGTGGACGATTTCTCAGCTACCGGTGTGTTAAAGGAAGGGATCGCTGTGCAGCCCTGGGGTAAGGTACTTCCTGGGGATATTCGCTACGAGGATATGAACAAGGACGGAAAAATAAATACCGACGACGAAACGGTAATCGGAAATCCGGATGTACCACAAATCATCTACGGTATTATGCCCAATATTACTTATAAAGGGCTGAACCTGAATCTGCTGTTCCAGGGAGCTGCTAAAACGAATTTTTATACCAGTCTTTACTCAGCCTGGGCCTTTTATGGAGGAACAGTTCCGGTAATCGAAAATCTGAACTACTGGACTCCTGAAAATACCAACGCCCTGAACCCGCGGATCACCAGTGCCCCTACAACCAACAACACCCAGGTTTCGTCTTTCTGGATGCGCGATTCGGGATACATGAGACTGAAAAGCGCCATGCTGTCTTATTCCATTCCTTCGTCTATCCTGGATAAGGTTCACATTAAAAATGCCCGCGTTTTTGTATCCGGACAAAATTTGCTGACCTGGACTAAAATCGTCAATTACGATCCTGAAAATATCGTCAGCTCAGGGCTCAACTATCCGCAGCAGCGGGTGGTTTCACTGGGAATGAATGTTACATTTTGATTCACCGATTAAATCCGTAAACATGAGATCTATAACTCAAAACATATATTCGGTAATCGCAGTGCTTGCTTTCGCTGGCCTGCTCACCTCCTGCGAAAAGTATCTGGATGTGTCGCCGACCGATCAGGTGTCCGACAACAACGCCTGGCAGACCACCGGTAATGCCGACTTGTTCCTCAATGATATTTATGGAGCTTTGAGCGGATCATTTACCACCAATGATCCTGATGAAAGTTTTTCTGACAACACCATGCGGGGGTCATCTTCCGGTTACAGTTTTACTGCTTACGCCAAGTCGAGCTACACTCCAGGTTCTGTCCGCGACGACTGGACCACCAATTATACCAAAATAAGAAAGTGTAACCTGTTTATCGAAAAGATAACAGCTAGTACATTAACCGACACCTGGAAGAAAATGAGGATCGCGGAAGCGAGATTCTTAAGGGCTTATTTTTACCAGATCCTATGGACCCGCTACGGTGGCGTACCTATCATTACGGAAGTATTAAACCGGGGAGAACAGGGCGATGAAATTTTCAGAGAACGCAGTACCTCGGATGAGACTTTCAAGTTTATCGCTGATGAATGCGCAGCCATCGCAGCGGATTTGCCACTCACACCCGATAAAGGAAGAGCCAGCAAAGGTGCAGCTCTGACCCTGAAAGGATGGTGCGAATTGTTCCAGGCCAGCCCACTCAAAAATCCTTCCAATGATAAGTCCCGATGGGCAGCGGCGGCAGCCACCAATAAGCAGGTGATGGATCTGAACAAATACAGCCTTTTCCCGGATCTGGAATCGTTGTTTTATGAAGAAAATAATCACAACGTAGAGGTTATATTCGATAAAGCTTACCTCGGAGGCACAACGCTGGGATCGAGTAGGGAGGGACTTCACGGCGCATGGATTGTAGGCGGTACACAACGGGCGTGGAGCGCGCCGAATCCGACACAGGAAATCGTGGATTCTTACTTTATGGCGAACGGGCTCCCGATCACCGATCCTGCTTCAGGCTACGATCCTCAGAACCCTTATCTCAATCGTGAGAAGAGATTTTACCAGTCCATTGTATACGATGGAAGCAAATGGCTGGGTTATGAGATGGAAACCTGGATCGGTTCGGGTTCCCGGAATACGCTCGATTTATCCAGTGCAAACGAGGCCACCAACACGGGCTATTACCTGAGAAAAGGGTTGAACCCAAAGTATGAGTTTGCCAGCGGCGATCAGAGACTGAGTAGCGCCAGTTTTATTATTTTCAGGTATGCCGAAGTATTGCTAAGCTATGCAGAAGCGAAAAATGAGGAGTCTGGCCCGGATGAAACCGTGTACACAGCTGTAAACAAAGTAAGGGAAAGGTCTGGATTGCCGGCATTGAAAACGGGTCTCACACAGGATCAGATGCGCGCCTTTATTCAACAGGAAAGAAGGGTGGAGCTTGCTTTCGAAGAAAAGCGGTGGACTGATCTGTTGCGGCTCAAAATGGCTGAAACAAAACTAAACGGGGCATTTCACGCCATGAAAATTACGAAGGAAGGAGGCAAAAAGGTGTATGCTGTTATTGAAGCACCTAACGGAGGAAGACTTTTCTCTGCGAATAAAAACTACCTTTTACCCATTCCACAGGTTGTAATGGACAAAAACGCGAAGCTCGTCCAGAATCCTAATTACTGAGATTAATTTAATCAAATAAAAGCCGGGGGAAGTCATTTATCGTAGATTATGACCCATCCCGGCTTTTGTATAAATCCACATGAATCACAAATCTATGCAACCTCATGGCAAAAGTTCATTGAAATTCAGGTTAAAAAGTATCGCCGTATTGAGCTCCTTCCTGATGGTTTTCTGGTCGTTTGAAGCGCTGGCGATTCAGAAGTCGGACACGGTGCGGATATCCACTTTCGATATAGACGTTACCCCTCCGGTGGGCAGCCATTTGTCTTACGACCCCGAGATCAATAAATGGGATCTTGGTTTGAGGGCAAAAGGGATCGTGCTGTTCGGCTCAGGTTTGCCCATTGTACTGTGTGCGATCGACTGGCTGGCCATTAGTAACGAGGGCATGGATCAGTTTAAAAATGCGCTTGCCACCGCAGCGGGAACCACACCACAAAGGGTGTCGGTAAACGTTTTGCATCAGCACGACGCGCCGAGGTACGACCCCGGGGCGGAGCAGGTTCTTCTGGAGGCTGGCATTGATCCTGGAAACATTCATCCCACTCACTTCGACGGAAATTTCCCGCGGCAGGCACTCCGGGATCTGACGGTGGCCGTTCAGAAATCTCTTGGTAAATCCCAACCCATCACACACATGGGACTTGGTAAATCAATAGTGAATAAAGTGGCATCCAACAGGAGTATTTACGGAGCAGATGGAAAGGTAAGGACTACACGCATGTCTACCACCCGGGACTCAGCCATCCGGGCCCAACCCGAAGGCCTGATAGATCCTGAATTGTCTCTTGTCAGTTTTTGGAATGGATCCAAGCCTGTTGCCGTGCTGACCTTTTACGCAACACATCCACAAAGCTATTACCGTACCGGCGTTGTCAATCCGGACTTTCCCGGTGTCGCCAGATTTTCCAGGCAGCTTGCTGAGCCGGAAGCCCTTCACATTCATTTTAATGGTGCCGGAGGCAACATTGCCGCCGGGAAGTATAACGACGGATCCACAAAAAACAGAAAGATTTTTGCAGATCGGCTTGAGGAGGGCATGAGGCTGGCCTGGGAAGCCACTACTCGCCAGACGATCCAGGCCGGTGATATTGACTGGGCAAGTGTTCCTGTCCGGTTGCCACCTGCCAAACACCTGGCAAAGTTGAAAACAGAACTGGCATCAAGCCCCAACCGGCTCCATGAAAATAATGGCAATGCTGGTAAAATGGCCTGGCTTAGGAGGGTTGAGGCCGGGGTGACGCTGGAGGTAGCCTGCCTGAAAATCAAAAATGCCAGAGTACTTTATGTCCCCGGCGAGCTTTTTGTAGAATATCAGCTGGCTGCAAAAGCAAAAAGGCCGGATCAGTTTGTGGCCATGGCGGCCTATGGCGATTTGGGGCCTGGCTATATCGGGACTACTGATGCCTATAAAAGAGGAGGATATGAAGTGAGCGACCTTGCTTCCAATGTTGCTCCGGAGGTCGAAAGTGTCCTTATGAATGCCATTTACAAGCTGTTGCAAAAATAACCACGGGGTAACTAAACTGTCTACATTCAATGGACCGGAGAGATTTTATCAAAAGTTCGGGTATTGCTGCGGTTTGGGCGTATCCTGGAAATTCGTCAAATAATTTAAACCTGAAAAAACCAGGCATGTTAAGGGTCACATCCATCGATTCAAATTTTGAAAGAGAACCATTGTTACGTCCATTCGGATTCAAAGGCGGGTACCTGACAGAGCTTTGGCAGTCGGTTTCCAGGCTTTCAACAAATAATCATCATGGCATTGGCCTGGCCACGCAAAGTGTACTGTATGGGGATGCCGATCTTTTTGGTCACTATCCGGAAGCGGCCGGCAATGCACTCATGTATACGCTTACGCAGAAAGCACTCATGCAGACCAGGGAAATAGCATTTGAAAATCCCATTGCATTGATGGATCAGCTGATCCCCGCGATGAGGCCTGTGGCTTTACGGCTGACCGAAAAGCCGGATTTGAGTATCAATTTCCTCCTGAATGCACTGGTTAGTCTCGACAATGCCGCATGGGTGTTGTATGCACGCGAAAATGGACTGACAGGTTATGACGAAATGATACCGGAGGTTTACCGGGAAACGCTTGGCTACAAAAATAAAAAGGTCGCTGTGATGTTTCAGGTTCCTTATGGAATGCCCTTATCCGAAATAACCCAGGCTGTGGAACAAGGTTATTTTGTAATAAAAATTAAAACCGGGCAACCCGGGAGCCAATCTCAAATGCTGGAAAAAGACAAAGCCCGGCTGGCAGAGATCCATGCGGCGTTAAAAAACCGTACCAGTAGTCATACCAAAAGTGGGAAAGTACTGTATACCCTGGACTCCAACGGCCGCTATGAGAAAAGAGAAACTCTGGAAAAGCTCATTCAATATGCCCACAAAATAGGTGCTTTTGAACACATATTGTTCATCGAAGAACCCCTCCCAGAAACCAACGATGAATACGTGGGCGGACTTGGTATCAGAATTGCGGCTGACGAACGAGCCAATGACGAGGCAAGTACCCGTAAATGTATAGAACTCGGTTACGGCGCTATCATTCTGAAAGCTGTTGCCAAAACACAAAGTCTATCCATGAAAATTGCCCGAATTGCCCACGAACACCATATTCCCTGCGCCTGCTCAGACCTCACCGTAAATCCGGTTTTGCTGGAATGGCATAAAAACCTGGCGGCCCGCCTGGCTCCTTTCCCGGATCTGGACATGGGATTACTGGAAACCAATGGTGATATGAATTACAAAAACTGGACACGTATGCGCAGTTATCTGAGCTATCCGGATGCGTCCTGGGCCGGCGTGAACGATGGTGTTTTCGACCTCAACCAGGATTTTTATAACCGTAGCGGCGGTATTTTTGACAAATTGCCACATTACGAAAACCTGTTCCACTAACACCCGGTGGATAATTGAAAAGAAGTCAGAAGTAACATGCTCAGCATAAATAATTTCAAACGGTTCATTTCAGATGATGTTTAGCCTTTCCACTATAATCGTCCCATTTTGGCTTTTGTTGTCGTTGTTAGAACCCAAAATGGCAGACTTACCAGCCCCTCTGTTGTCATACAGAGATCCTGCCGGCGCAGTCAAACCGGTCACAAACCTGGCTGCATGGGAGGAGAAAAGGGGGCAAATATTGAAAGCAATTGAAGAGGTTACTGGTCCGTTACCCGATCGGTCGCATTTGCCGTCTTTGGATATCGTAGTTACAGATACCGCCCAAACCACTTCTTATCACCGTTACTCCATTAATTTTCGGGTGAGAGAAAATGAGCGCCTGACGGCCTACTTGTACATACCATTTAGAAAGAGCATTAGCGGGAAGTTGCCGGCCATGGTGGTTCTCCATGGAACGGGCGACGGGGGGAAACGACTCGTGGACGGAGAAAGCCCGTTGCGCAACCGGTCTGTAGCAGCGGAGCTCGCCAGCAGAGGTTATATTGTGATTGCCCCCGATTATCCAAGCATGGGCGAGTTGCAGCATTATAATTTTGACGCTGACAGCTATGATTCCGGCACCATGAAAGGTATTTTTAACCACATGCGTTGTGTGGATCTTTTGGTCAACAGGGATGATGTTGACGCCGAAAAGATTGGTGTTATCGGGCATTCCCTGGGTGGGCACAATGCCATGTTTCTAGGTGCATTCGACACACGCCCGAAGGTTATCGTGTCAAGCAGTGGCTGGACACCCTGGAATTTTTATGATATTGGGGAGGAAGGTTCCCGGAAGTATGGAGGCAAACTGGGGCCATGGGCACAGGATCGGTACATGCCTCGGATCAGGGACCGCTATAACCTGGATGCTGCTAAGCTTCCCTTCGATTTTCCGGAAATCATAGCTCTGCTCGCACCGCGCACTTTTTTCTCCAATTCCCCAACAAATGACGCCAATTTCGATGTCAAGGGCGTGGTGAAGGGTATCGCAGAGGCAAAAAAAGTCTACAACTTTCTCAACGCTGAAAAGAATATTCAGGTGCGATATCCCAAAGCCGGGCACGATTTCCCACTTGAGGTTCGGCTGGAAGCCTATCGTATGCTGGATGCTTCATTTGGACACATAGCCAGTGCCGGAGACGTGAAATAGGGTGGGCATCCGCGTTGGGCAAAAGTAGAGCGTGGTGTCGGCGAAAGAGGGTACAATATGGATTGTGGTCAATTATTCTGTATCCGTTAAAATATAGCGGTTCAAATAGCTTCAAATAAAATATAGTTCTGACCTTTCCATCGCTGCTACCGAGTATTGAATTCTATGACTCCGATTCGTAGGCTACGCATTCGGAGCTATTTGAACGCTTTGTTCTCCATCTAGCCTGCAAGGAAAAATTAGAGGAGGATAACCCATTTTGTGATGCGTTTGAATCTTACACGCAACGGGTTTCCAACTCGATATTTTGTCTCTATCAATGCACAACATGTACGGCGTCAACTACATGCCGGGGCCTGCGTACCTCGCAGGATTTTACAAGCGGATGGGAGAGTGGATCAAACATCTGAACCTGTGCCCCATCATTGGCAAGTATTTGTGCACGTCAGAGAGCAGGCGGCAGCTCAATGAGAATGAAAAACGGAATCTTCGGACAATCATTTTGGTGCCGCTATTGAGCGACAGATGATTAATTCAGGGAAAATCAGAAGGCGGATTGTTGCCTTGGAGGAAGAGATGAAAATTTCCAGATTGTTTAATGCTGATAATTATTATTCACCAGTCAGTCAACAATAATATCGCTCTTTGTATTTGAAGTTTCGCTGCAAAGCATCATCCCTGTGGGTCACGATCAAGATAAAACGTAATTTAAAAATTGAATAAATTAAGACTCCGGCGTAGCAGTCCATGCCTTCCGTAAAAAAGCCTTCCAATCGCAAAATTTGAAGGCTTTTTTCAGAGAGGCGCATGCTCAACCATTACAACGTGAAGGTAATTAAAGATATATCATGGGATAGTGGCATCGTTTAACCGTGGGCGTTAGGTTGTTTTAATATCTCTGCTTTATTAGAATCAACGCTTAGCGGGTGTAGTGACTGGCAGTGTTCCAGCTGGTAGCTGACTGCTTGCGCCGATCAATAGGGGATGGAAGTTCTCTTCGTGAGGGGCATTGGTAATGATGCGCCAAGGCCTGCATCCACACAGCTCGATTGGATTCGTCAACTATGGTTGGATTTTGAGTTCTACAAGTATGTAGTATTTTCGGGGTGCGTGTATAGTATAAGCGCGCGTTGTAAAATGCATTATTACTAGAATAAATCGATGAATATAGGATTAGTGCTATTAGGCGAGATATCCTGAAACGACTATATTTGAGAATTAAAATACTACATTGTCAAATGTAGTTTCCCATTCTCAACCCGTTATGAAAAATAATCTCCAGATATTAATCGTAGAGGATCACAAGATCGTAGCCTCTGCCCTAGAATCAATAATAACTGACCACTTTAGTAATGCTGCGGTACAGATCGCGTATTCCTTACCCAGCGCATTGGTTTTACTTGAAACCAAAAAACTGATGGATTTGGTCATTTTGGATATAGGGGTTCCCGGGGGAGGATCTTATGGCATGATTGCTACCCTCAGAAGCAAACAGCCTGGGGTACGAATCCTTGTTTTTACGGGTCAGGATGAGGAGCGATATGCGCTTCGATTCCTGAGTGCGGGAGCAAATGGTTTCATTCCCAAATCTTCTGCGAAGGAAGAGATAGGGCTGGCGATTCGTACCGTGCTGAATAACAAGCGTTACGTGACACCAGTGGTTCAGGATTTGATTACGAATAGCTATTTTACAAAACTCAACCTGGAAACAATTGCACCAAATAATCCACTTTCTCAACGGGAGAGGGAGGTGATGGAGTTACTTTTACAGGGAAAATGGACCAAAGAGATTGCGACTGAGTTAAACCTGAAACTTACCACCGTCAGCACGCACAAAAGCCGCATATTCGAAAAGCTGCAGGTAACCAATGTGATTGATCTTTTCAAGAAGATAAAACCTGATTAGTAATGGATATTCAAATCAAATGGCACGAATGGCGTCCTTGAAGATCAAATGAAACCGAGTTCCGGATCGGTTTTCAACAAAGAGCTGGACATTAATCATTGCCGCGAGTTCGTTTACGATGATCAACCCCAATCCATTGTATTCATCTTGCGTAGATTCTTTATCAGTTTGTTTTTCATTTATCCATTGAACAAGGTTGGCAGGCATTCCTACGCCCGAATCGGCCAGGATGAGATGCAGAGCGTATCCGTGATATTCGACTGACAAGGTAATGGTTCCGTTATACGTAAACTTATTTGCGTTGTCAATCAGGTTGTGTAAGATGACACCAAGTAATTTTTGATTTGAACGAACGGTAATGCCGGGATCTACCGAGATTTCCATTTTGTTTGACTGTTCTATTAAAGAGGTGACAAAAAACTGTTCTTTTGATTGAATCAGTTCCAGGAGATTGATGTTTTGAAAGTCAACATGGCCTTGAACTTGCGTTTTGATATAAGCGATCATGTTTTCGAGAAAGACTACCAATTGTCCGGCAGATTTTGCGACCTCATCGCCAATAACAAGGATTCTTTCATAAGCCTTATTTTTAGCCAAATTTTCAATTCTATCGGCGGCTTGATGCAGGTATCTCAGAGGTGTCATCACATCGTGACTAATAGAGGCAACCAGGCGGGTTCGAATATAAACTTGCCATTGTAGGTCTTTTTCGGAATTCTGAAGGGCGATAAGTGCCTCCTGTAGTCTGTTGGTTCTTAATCTTATCTTTTCTTCAAGTTCATCGTTTTTTGTTCGTAGTTGAGTGAGTCGGTTCTTTATGTAAAGATGTATCGCAATGGCGATCAGCATAACGCAGAGGATTCTAAACGAAAAGCTTTCATACCAGTGACCAGGAATGATAATTCTGATTTTTTTAATTTGATAATTGGTAAGGCCAAATCCAATTGTTTTTCTGACCGTCAGCGTATAATCACCCTTACCAAGTCCCGAAAGGTGTATCACCGGATTGTTAGCGTCAATGGGGTTCCACCGCTCAGCTTTTGCGTTTGAGGATGAAATGGTGTAGGCAAGCTGACGGCTGTTTTCACTACCAAAATAAGGCATTGAAACGTGGAAGCTGATCTGCCCCGGGTTAACACCAAGGAACAAAGTGTCTTTGGTAATGAACTTTGTGCTGTCTTTAACAGTGTACTGATCCACTACAAAATTGTCGTCAGCTAATTCTAATGGAATAGAGAGAGGATCAAACCAAATGAAACCGTTGAGAGACGGCAACGATATGGTTCCGTTTGGCAGTGTTAAAGCGCACGGCTGGCAGCCACCGTTAAATTCGTTGGTGATAAATCCATTTTCTTTTTCGAAATAATTATAGAATAACACCCTATCGCCTTTCTGCTTCTTGTCAGAAAGCGCTGCGTAGGCCATCATGTCCGCTTTGGCAAAACGAAATAGTCCTCTGTTTGTAGGGATCCACAAAAACCCTTTTTTATCCTCGATCATACAGTGGGCTGCGACGAGGTTTTTAGCATTATCCAATGGGAGTTTTGTGAGTTTGCCATGGTGATAAAACAGAATTCCGTTTTCGTAGGTCATAACAAAAAGACCCTTATCTGGTCCGGGTGGCGCGTAGAGACTTCTCACGTTCAGTTTTTCTGATCCTGGAACACGGAATGATGCCCTATTTTTGAGGTTGATATTAAATAAACCATTACGCGTTCCGACCCAAAGCAGGCCCTCTTCTGTTTGAAGGAGGTAGCTGATTTCTGGGGCAAAATTCTTTTTAAAGGCCACCGGATCTGAATTGTTCAGTTTTGTGTCAATAAAATACAGCCCTCCAGACTTTAGACCCAGCCAAATACGCCCGTCTTTCCCCTCGTAGAGCGTCTTGATCTCGTCGCTCATTTCCCGGGTATTCAGAACTTTGGTTCCATCGGAATTGAATTTGAATAAAACTGTGAACGATTTAACCCAGATGTTCCCGTGATGGTCGGTGAGTATTGCTCGTTTATCAGCAATTCGTTGATCTCGTATCGCTGGCAGGGTAAGTTGAACTACATTACCCGATCGCTCCATCCCAAGGGCATTGCCAGTAGAAGACAAAACTTTGTCTTTTCCAAAGAGGGTTTGTGCGTATGAGACATTTTCATCATCGTTCTCACTTATTTTTATGGGATGAAAGGCTTTTTTACTGACAATAAACAAGCCCCTTGTTACACTGCCTAGAAACAGTTTTCCTGTCTTAGCCTCATAATGGAGTGTTTTGATATTGTTTGTTTTGAAGTCAAATCCGTCCAGGATCAATTTGCTTGACCAGCTATTTCCGGTGGTCATTTCCATCTGATACAATTTTGATCCATTTAAAATAAAAACCTGGTCGGATACATTATTCCAATATATTTTGTAGTCAGATCGATTCTTATTTTTGGGGTCATCGCGAAGAATGTCTCCCCGGATAGGCATCAGTGTGTTTCCATTGTGGCCGTATTTTAGAACATCTCCTTCGTTGGTTAGGTAATATATTGCTCCCGCATGGGTAAAAAATCTTTCGTAAACCCGATTATGAATGGTCCGGGCCCATACCCTTTTCCAGTTTTGATATAATTCCAATTGGCTATGACTCAGTAAATAAAATGCTCCTTTTAGGCCTGGGATGAGAATTATATAATGAGCGAATTGCGAGCTGAATGTTTCCAAATTGTGATTGGGAAGGCCGGTGGAAAGGAACCTTTTACTGTAATTTTCAATGTAGTGTGGTATTTTTCTGTATCGTTTTTTTGAATCACGGGAATCGTCAAGTGCAATACCGTTTTCAATTCGTAAAATATGATCGTCAGAGGCGGCGTAGACTCTACCTTTATTCCCTTCCAGATCCGGCTGTATCTCGAAGAAACGTGAGTTTGTGATCCCGGTGTTGTCTTTATTGAAGGTAAAAAAATGTAAACCGTCAAACCGAACCAATCCATTTTCCGTGGCGATCCAGACGAATCCGTCACGGTCTCTGGTGATGGCTTTAACGCTGTTTTGGGGGAGCCCATTCTCGTCGGTGTAATTCACAACGGAGTATCGCCGGTTGAAAGCCTGTTCATCATGTCCTTCTACATTGATCGTAAAAAAAAGCAGAATAAGGCTAAGGCCCAAAATTTTTAATAGGAACTGTATCATTAAGGTTTATGGAGGGGGTGGCGTTGGTTTGATTCAGCTCTGTTGCTCCGCTAATTAATAGCGGTTACAGATAATTTCTCTTTTGACAGAATCTGGTTGCTAAAATAGAATATTACTTAATATTATAGAGGTTTTTGTTGTTAAAAATTAGGTTTAACGTCGGAAATCTCACTTTTCGGGTAAGTGAAGGTTAGAGAACGGCATGATATGTACGTACATGAGATGCCAATGAAGGATAAATTGATTTCAGTCTGATAACGGTTAACAATGTTGTTGGTTCAAAGGGCCGTCAGGTAAAAAGGGACATGCAGACATTCTCGATGTAAGTTGACTGGTCTGATTTTTCAGTCTGAGGTAAAACAAAAAAAAATCCTTTTCCGAATTTTCGGAAAAGGATTCTGACTACAACCTTTGATATAACCAAAGGACAGGTTCTGTGTTTATTTTACCACGACAATCTTGTGCGTGGTCATTGTACCATTTTTGCGGGTCAGTTTGACCATGTAAACTCCCTGTGCCAAATGTTTGACATTGATCTGCTGGCGTGGCTCCACTGCGGATCTGCGGTGTGATTCGTAAACGAGTTTCCCATTGGCATCAAACATTTCAACGTCTTTGACATCATTCCAGTCGCGAACTTTGATTGTAAGTAGTTCGCTCACCGGACTTGGGAAGAGATTCACCTTGTCCTTGATGTCGAAGTTCAGGCTCACTACCCGGCTGAAGGTAAAGGTCTGATCCTGATCAATCATTTTCAGGCGGTACAGGTTATCCCCGTTTTCGGGATCTGTATCCTTGAAGGTGTAATTGACTATTTCGGAACTTTCCCCTTTGGCTTTAAGCTCACCGGATTTCGACCAGTACCTGCCGCTCTGGCTGCGTTCTATTTCAAACCGTTCGCTGTTGGTTTCGGCAGTTGTAACCCATTCGAGAACGGCGGTCTGTCCTTCTTTACTGGCTTTGAAGCTGACCAGAGTTACCGGTAACGGAGCCGAGGTGGAAGGAGAGGGTGTGGAGCAGGTACATGCCGGATGTGCTCCATTGGCCATGGCCGTGTCTACCTGTGCCACCAGTTGCGTTCCGGCAGCGCAGCCACCTGTGGAAAAGGATCCTGTGTAGGAGTCGGTGCCAGCTGCGGCCAGGGCGTTGGTTGTAATGGTATGCAATACCACGCCTCCTGAGGGTGCACCGCAGTATATTTTCAAGGCATATCCAGCCGCCGATGCTGCCGTACCGTTGTTGGTAAGCTGCACTGTATAATTAATAGTGGCACCGGTTTGCGTAAAGTTGAACGCGGATACATCCAGCTTGGGCTTAAGGATAGTGACCACCTGGCTGGCATTGCCAACAACGGAAGTGGATGGTTTTGGACAGTCTACACCGCCACATTGCAGCGTAGCGCCCGTTCTGCGTAGCTCCCCGAGTATTGTTTTTTCGCCGCAGCCATTTCCGTTGCCTGAGGCCTGGATACCAATTGTAAAACCGATTGTGGAACCTGCAGCGATACCACTCGGAATGGCTATTTTAAGAATGGTGGACCCTGCTGACAAGGTGGCTGTGATGGTACAGCCGGTACAGTTGGCTCCTGGTGCAAAGGTTCCCGTGTAATTGAGACCTTCCGGAAGGGTGTACACTGCAGTATCGCCTACAGCGGTGGCTGAGCCCACCGGGATAATTTCAAGCGCCATGTTCTCAGGCGCAGAACAGGTCAAAACCGTGTTGGCAAGATTCATGGTCAACCCAGCTGTTCCTACCGCAGTCGCCCCGGTAATGTTAACCGGGTTGGTGCTGGCAAAGTTGCCGTCGCCGGTTACGGTACCTCCACAGGGTTTTTGCCCATTTGTTACAAAGCCGATCTTGCTGCCGCTGATAAAATCGCAGGTCGTGTTGTAAGTGACCCTGATCTTAGCTTGTCTTCCGTCAGCGCCTGGATTTAGGATTGTACCTGGTAAGCCGTTTGCGCCGATACCGGTATGATTTTCCAGATTAACTATATAGTTGGTTCCACTCACCGTTGGCGTCACATTCTGCCAGATGCCACTGCCCAGGGGATATTCAACTTCAATGGGTAGGGTAATGGTCATCCCGGCAGGAACGACTACGGTTACGCCTGGATTATCCACATTGGCTCCCAGCGCACTGTTGACCACCGCCTCTACATTATCCTGCGTACACAATGCAATGGAAGGGGATAGGGGCTGCTTGGCCACCGACAGCTGGATCTGACTTGGCTGTGGCAACACTTTGAGATAGGTAGAAATCTCGCTGCAGGAGTTTGCCGTGGGATCTGGGGCTGGAAATCCGCTGCAGCTCCAGCCGGTCAGCAGCTTGATGCTGTCGGCTTCGCAGCTGTTGTACTTGAAATAGACCCGGGCCTGCTGATTACTGCCGCTGGCTATACCTGCTGCGTTCACCTGATACCATTTTTTGGTACCAGCATACGTGGCCGCACTCATTACGACGTTGGAGGGTTTCAGCACCACACTGTCAATGGAGATCCCTGATGCACCTTGTTCCAGGGCGAGCCATACATAAGGCGCATTGGTGCTACCGGTGCTGTTGACCTGTACATCCCAGAAATGCTGTGGTAGTGTTCCCTGGACTTCGCCGGTGTTGTTCTGGAGGGCGACAGCAGGACGGTTGGCCAGGTTGTAGTTGATTGGACGCGTGTCACTTAACACAAAATGTTGCGGATTTGTGGAATTCGGATAATCATTCATATGCCCATATTCTGTGATGGTAACATTTGCAGTAGCCGGTGTGCTGCAATTGGGTCTTATTCTATTTGACAAATAGAGCTGCATTCCATCTGTACCCCAATGCGGTATCGTCCCATTTTGCAGCAGCGTCTTGATATCATAAGTAAGACGGGTGCCACCCATATATCCGCTTGCTGTTGGTGTAATGGTTAACGGCAATAGTGTGGCGATTGCTGGCGCGTTGGTATAGTAAAGGGTTGTCGATAGGCTATTAACATAGTCCCAGCCTGCAGGAATATCAAGCGTTATAGTGTCAGGGATCGCCTCGGGTCTGTACTCGAAAGTAAAGTATCTGCCACTGGAATAGGTTCCCAATTTCCTGGTGTAAAGGTTTGCTGCGATGTCAAAATTCTGGCATCCGACCGGACCGTTTTCATTGATCCCATCGTAGGACACCCAATGCTGCAATCCGATCACATTGGCATTGTATTTTGGAACAAAACACGTGAAACGGTCAGGGCCACTTCCTGGGCCGGCTGCCGGATTTGCGGTTTGCGAGGCATACACCATCTGAGATAGCTGTATAATTCCGGGTGCATCGCTGCTGAATCCAGGGCCCATAAATGCAGAAACACTGATCGGATTCCCATCTACCATAAAATCGGCTTCTACGATCACGCTATCCCCTTGTTGATAGGTGAATCCTAGCGGTAGTGCAGGATTGGTACTCCAGTCTGCTTTGAAAGCGGTTCCTGCGGTAACAGTGCTGATGGTGATGCCTGTTAAGGAATATGTGGTGGCTCCACGTTTGATTGTAACGGTCGCAGTGCCAGATGGTGCCCACTTTCCTGTACTGAATGTCCAGTCGCTGTAGACATAGTTCCAATTGGTGATCGTACTGGGCGACGATTGATTAGCAATATACGACTTGTATTCACTGTGCAGAATATCGCCGGGACGATAACGATCCCGGTCAATTTTTGTAAAGTCTATACTTCCGCTTGGATCGGGAATACCATCGTTGTCATTGTCAGGTAAGCCGTAGCTGGACCGGTAATACGACCAAGTCGTAGGTATAACACCGCCGGTCACACAGGGCACACCACAGAACACATCTATATTTCCGCTGACACATTCTTTTGCGACTATGGGGTTGGTACAAGTACTGTCTCTGCTCGTAGTTGCGTAGGCGGAAATAGGAAAAGTGCCGCAGACACTTGCATCTACACAGAAGTTGAATTTCACCGTATGAGCGCTTTGACCCGTTCCAGGTGGGTGAACTATATTGTGGCGAAAAATGGCCACATTACCTATCATTTTCGGATATCCGGCATGTGGTACGAGTCCACTGCCCGATTCAACGGCTGTATTAAGTGAAAACCCCGCAGGAACTGTTACGCCATACTCAACATAACCAAAAGGAGTTGCGGGATCGGAACTTTTAAACATTGACAGGTCTAGCTTGTATTCAAAGCAACTTCCGGAAGCAACCTGAGCAGGGAATTGAGGAGCAAGTGTATTTAATATAAGCGTAGGACCTGGTGCGATGGTTGGTGTTCCAAAAGGTAGCAAATAATTATTGATTCCACATTGATCTTTGTAGGTTATGGCTGTCTTGACATTGCCCGCTGCAAAATTGTCATTACACTGGTTCCCCTCGCAAGTCTGCATGTTAAAAGTAACGGTGATACTTTGTCCTGCCGCAAGGGTATAACCTGAGGGCATATTGAAATCAAACATGCCTACTTTTCCACCGGCACATAAAGGAACGGTGTTGTTTAGATACGCAACGAGTAGCCTTCCCGCTACATTCAGATTCGTGGGATGGTATGCCGCTAAGGATGGTGCAGTTACTAACACGGAGGTGGTATCAATGTAGTAGGCATAGGAAGGAATAAAAATCGAACTGGCATTTCCTATCGTAACATTGATATTGCTTGCTGGCGTGGTGCCATTGTTTGTAATGGTCAGGGTATAAGTTCGAGGCAGCACACCGCAGTTCGTCATAGGCGGAGCTGAGAACGCTGCCACTAGATTAGGCACGCCACTCGACATGGTCACAATACCCGTCGCTGAGGTGGTCTGACAGATATTGCCCGGGCGCCCCCAACTGGCCAGATAGGTAGTGGTGAGGCCGGCACAATTGAGCAGTGTAAACTCCTCTGTAAAGGTGATCATTTCGCCGTTGCACATCAGGTTGTCGCCACCAGGCAGGTCAGCCGCATATATTTTGTAAAACGTACTGTCCGCATTGGTGCCGGTAGGTGCTATCACTGTGGCTCCAATTTTGAGCACGGGTGAAGCGATGCTTCCCGAAGGGCGTTTGATACCAAGTCGCAGCGTATCCAGGCATCCGTTACCACCGTTGGTGACTGAGAAAGTGCGGCTGTAAGTCCCTCCTACGTTGGCATTGGCAATCGCCGCCGGGGGGGTGATGGACAAAGATGGCGCCAGGATGTTATAGGTATTCACTGCTGCACCCAATTCACTGACAGTACCGCAGGAGGAGGTTACATACACGCTGTCCTTACCGCTGGCACCGGCCCCGCAGTCAGCGATACGTGCTATGGTAAAAGCAATATTATTTCCAATGACGGCATTGCTCACTAAAAACTTGGGACGACTTTTGGTGCCGCCGTTTTCGGTGATGGTCAATCCTCCTGCACCTCCGGTTGCCACTACACTTCCTGAAACATAGGATACGCCAGCGGGTAAAGGTATTTCAACATTCACACCCGTACAAGCGGCTGTGAATCCAACATTGACTGAGAGCAAGGACGATCCCATTCCGCGCGTCAGGGGTTGTGCCGCGGAGGGATAGGTGATCGTCTGGGCATGGGAGAAAGATACCACCAGGAGCATCATCACCGCGAGAAAAAAACGGAGGCCTGGATTGCTAAAGTTTGGCGAATGCAGCGGGAGGTCTCCATATCGGATCCTACATGCATGATGAGTAGATTTTTTCTTCATGTTTTTCGCATTTTGAGGTAGGGGGAATGTCATTATACCTTCTTCCCAAGACCATGATGAATAATGTGAAATTGTCTTTTAAGACGGCTAGCTTGTCGCAGATGCTCTCGTTATGCGGTGAACATGCCGGCACGAGTGAGAGTGAAAACTCGTCGCTACGAGGAGGTTTCTAAGGAGGTTTCTGGTGTTTTTACATGGGGCGCGGGATTATGTTTACATACTGTTTTACTTGTAACTTTATAGTTTCATGTAGTGGGGTGTTCATTGTTAATGGTCACCAGGCTATATCTCCGATACTTACTACCATATTATCTCATCACATTTGATCAGATCAGAAAAATGACAGCGATCTGCTTTCTTTGGTGTGCGAAACCATATAAAGGCAAAGTATTTTGGGTGATTTGACCTATGGCAAATGTATAATATCCGGTAATTGTAAGGTGTAGGATTAGCGTCAGTAAATGGTAGAATTATGACGATTTTTGACGCTATTTTTGATAGCATTAGTTTTGAATAAATAGTACTAATGCTACAAAGTGAGTTACTTGATAAGAGATAACAGTAGCAAACTACTGACAATGAAATGCTATTAATTGATTTGTCTGGATTTAAATAAAATGCCAATTTTGGCATTTTAAATATTTTATTATTCCGTAGTTTTTTGTTTTTTAATTACCGTATTTCCTGAATAATAATCAATCAAGAGGCGGATAAATGAATAATGGAAGAAAGTTTTCATCTATTGTGGCGGATTAATATATCCTGAAGTGTTGCCACTCGGAGATTCCCTTGTTTGGCGCCCAGAACTCATTCGATGTAATCAGAATGAACTGTATTGGGTTTTTTGGGGTCATGCGCGTATTTTTTGAAAACACGCGAGTCGAAACTGATAAGCCCACTGGTGGTTGCAAACCACATCATTCCGTACCTGTACTGGCTAATATCGTTAATCGTTGTAACAGGTGCTCCATCTTTGCCCGAGAATCTTCGAAAAACCTGCGCATTTGCGGAAGCAATGTCCATGCAGGAAATTAAGCAGGATACTACAAGAAAATAAACTTCTCACAGACTAGATTTAGTTACACGTTGAAGCTGTAAAAGAGGATAAAGACTGGTTAGATAACTATCAACGAATGAATCCTGAGCCTGAAAAATGGATCGAATTTTGGGAGGAAAATCAAAAAATGTGGAGGCGGGAGATCAAAATTCCAGAGGATAAAATCGCCAGCATTGATGTGCCGGTGTTATTAATACGTGGTGACAGGGATATGATTAAACTGAATCACACAATATCGATGTATGAGGCTCTCCGTCATGGACAATTATGTATTTATCCAAATGTGGGACACGAAATGCCTGACCAAAAACGGGAAGTGCTATGCCGTATAGCGATCGAATTTCTGAGTGAAAAAAGCACTATCAAATAACGTCTAGAAATTGCGACGAGTCTGAACCGGTAGGCGAGCTATACACAGACACTTGCGAGCGTCTGTGTAACACAACTGTATCGGAAACATTTTTTTTAGTATACCCAACTTCCTACGGGCTAAAATCGATATCAGTCCGTAAAATCGGGCCGCCGAGGCGGCAATTTTTACATTTCGTTAACTTTCTTTTACCGGGCCTTAACAGACGCCGGGATAACAACTTTTATCTTTGTGGCCACCGCAGTGGAGGCCTCCGTAGTGGCTGCCTCCGCGGTGGTTGAAATCCGGGAAAGTAAAAAAGGAAATAAAAGAACTGGGTTCGTATATTCTGCTCCAATTTGGATACGCTAGACCCTTTCGGTCGGCCGATGCTTTCTGCGGCGGCCGCTTCCGTGACAATTTTTAATTTAACATTTGAGATAAATGACCATTCCCGCCAAACCATCCATGAAAAACCAGCAACTATTTCTGATTCTTTTCTTTCTATTGTTTGTATCTCATGTCCAAGCGGATGATTTGGACGATTTTATCCGGAGCCAAATGCAGAAGCGGGGCATTCCCGGTTTGTCCCTGGCTATAATTCAGGACGGAAAAATCCTGAAGGCTCAGTCATATGGATTTATTGATAAGGATGGAAAGTTGCCTGTCACGACTAACACCTTGTTTCAGGCAGGCTCGGTGAGTAAATCGGTTGCGGCTGTGGGCGCTCTGTATCTTGTTGAGCATAACAAACTTGTTTTGGATGAGAATGTTAACGTAAAACTTAAAACTTGGAAAGTGCCTGACAATGAATTCACAAATGACAAAAAGGTTACGCTACGCGGAATACTCAGTCATACTACCGGTCTTACCGTGCACGGGTTCCCGGGATACGCTGTGGGCGCGGAGATCCCTTCGGTCGTTCAGATTCTGGATGGGAAAGCCCCAGCCAATACACCGCCGGTTCGCGTAGACTTTGTTCCAGGCTCCCGTTGGAGGTACTCAGGTGGCGGTTACACCGTCATGCAACAACTGATGGTGGATGTGACTGGAGTTGCTTTTCCGGAATTCATGAAAAATCATGTGCTTTCGCCACTGGGTATGAAAAATAGTACCTACCAACAACCTTTATCTCCAGAACTGGCAAAATTGACGGCCACCGGTCACTTCAACAATCGAAGTGTAGTGGAAGGTCGCTGGCACATTTATCCTGAGATGGCAGCAGCGGGATTGTGGACTACGCCGTCCGATTTGGCTCGATTCGCGATTGGTATTCAGAATGCTTATGCTGGAAAATCAGGAAGTGTAATATCCCAGTCCATGACCCGCCAAATGTTGACAGATCAGAAAAACAGGGATGGACTTGGTGTTTTTTTGCAGGGTGATAGTACTATGCTCCGCTTCGGCCACAATGGGCGCGACGAGGGTTTTGATGCGTTACTGACCGCTAGTGTGGACAAAGGGCACGGCATTGTGATCATGATCAACGCGAATGATAACTCGCTTATGATGGGCAGGATTGTTGATTTTATCGCTGGCTATTACCATTGGGATGGATTTCCTGTAAAGACTAAACCGGCCGCGGTAGATGTGGATTCCCGCACTTTAACGGCTTTCGAAGGTCGATATGAATTATTTAATAATCGAATTGTCACTTTTGAGGCTGAAAATCAGCGCCTTTTTACCATAGAAGATGGTTTTGTTGATGAAGAATTTGTGCCCGTCGCTAGTAATACGTTGACATCGACTGACCGGAACGTTTCTGTGATCTTCAATCCCGATGCTAATGGAAATGTGACTGGCTTCACGCTTCAAGACGATGATCAAAGGTATGAACGAAAGGTTCCACGTATTGGTCCTCTTGCCGATGCCCATAAAACCAACGCCGATCCTGATCCGTCACGCACAGCCAAAATCATGGCGGCTTTGCAGGCTATGCTAAAAGGTGGTAAACTATTAGAAGACGCATCAGGCCTCACTTTGGGAGCCAAACGCGATTTTGCAAGAGGAATACGAGAGCCGGAAACTTTGAAATCATTAACTTTTATTCATTCAGAAAACGTCGCCGGCCGGGGAATTAAACGCCATGAAAGCGACGTAAGCGAAATATTAACTTACCAATTGAAGTCCAATCAGCCGGACACCTATATACTCGTCCATCTTACCTCCGACGGCTTGGTTACGGATTGCGATCTCGTTGATAGATAATAGCTATTTGATTCGAATGATGTAGGTTGGCAATTAAAAGAAATTATGAAATATATACCCATATATGCTTTCTTCCTGATGTTTGTTTTTTGCACTTCCTGTGGACAAAACCAAACAAACGTACCAAAAGATAACAGCGTTGTTCGGATCACCAATCAAAATGGTGCCATTTCTGCCCGCTTTGATATTCCATTCCGCCCTTAAAATGCATTTTGGCTGGAAAAAGCGCCAGAGGCCACCGGGTATACGGCCTCCTTTAAAGCCATTGAAACTGTTGAGCCAAATATTGCCTTTTCTGGTCTCCATTCGTCCATAGTGTGGCTGAGGAAGCCAGCCACCTGATGAGCTCACCTTTGTTTACAACTCCATCGTCGGTGAGCAAACACCTCACCGCCCTGCCCCCTCTTTACTGGATCTTGAACTGGGAATGATAGCTACGGTAGCGTGGGGGCATCTGGATTGATAATTACTGCACCCTCGCCACCTGCTGGTTGTATTTGGTCAAATCTTCCTTTGCGGCTTTGGCCGTTTGCAGGCATTGGCCTGCATATTTTTTTGCCTCGTCCTTGTGTCCCATCTTGTGGTAAGCTTCTGATAACTCCAGATATAGCCCTGCCATGATTTTACTGTTTTGCTCCTCCTTTTTGGCTGCTTTCAACCCAGCCGCTGCCCAAACCGGCATTTCCGCGAGATAGGATTGATCCGGCGCTTTTTCGTTGAAGTATTTCATCAGATAAGCATAGTCGGCAAGTGCGAGATTAGGAACCTGTTTGCGGTATTCGTTAAATCGGTTCACAGCACCGGGTGTATTTTTAGCCCTCAGGTAAGCGTCCAGTTCCTTAATCAGAAGCCTGGCCGAGGCGTCAGCGGGGGAGATGCCAAGTCTGCCCATGTCCATGCGCATTTTTTCAATGTCATCAACAGAAAAGCTGTCGCCTGCCGGGCCGTACAATGTGTGGTACAGAATGGCCTCGCCTGCGCCCTGAACATCTTTGGCTGCATGTTTTGATTTAAATTCATCCAAATGCCCAAAGAAATATTGGGCTAACGGATTGCGGTAGTCGTTCATCAATCGGGATAGCACAAAAAAGCCAGCCTGGCCGGTGATGTCCTCAGGTTGCACAAGAATCTTTCCCAGTTCACTATTGATTTCGGTCAGCTTTTGCTGATCCTTTACCGCTTTGCTGTATTTGCCATACCCGATCAAAAACATCAGATTCCTGTCTCCGGAAGCAAACCTTGCAGGGTAACTTCCCGTCCGTTGCAACGGGCTCAGGGCTGTTTTACCATGTGTGATTACTTCCTGAATGAACTCCTGACGGCTGGTGTGTTCGGCAGGGTTAGACGTGTGGATCAGATCACCATTGGCATCAAAAAAGAAGAACAGCGGAAACTCAGGGTAGGTCACCCCTTTATCTTTTTGAAAGGCAGCCGACTCTTTTGAATTGGCCTCGGTTTTCCAGCTGATAAAATTGGCATTATAAAAATCTCCAACAGCCTTTTCTTCCAAAACAGGAGCTAGTGCATCACAATGGGGACAACCCGTCAGATACACCTCCACAAATACAGGTTTATTGACATTCCTGGCTTTGGCAAGTACCGCCTTAAAATCGCCAGCCTCAAAACGGATACCGGATTTAAGTTTGGTAACCTGGGCATGAACGTGGTGATTTTGGAACAAAAAAATAAAAAAGCAAAACCCAAGAAGATGAGGGTAACGTGCAACAGGCATAAAGAAGGCTTGATGATTTGACGAAATGTAAAACACCGTAAAAATAGTCTTTTTTTAGAAATCAGTTGTGTTAGCTTGAAAGGATAATCAGCAAAACCAACAGTGTAACCTTAATTTATGAGATTTGGACAAAAAAGGACTGATACAATGGGTGACAGACCTTTCACGCGAAACCCAGGTACTATTTCTGAAATTTCTGGATACCCTGAAAACAGTTTAGAGTATAAGGCATTTGATTTTAAACAATCTGTCTTTCTGGTATCTCCAGTTTATACCCTTTCCCATGAACATTAGTGATTCTCAGCTCAGGGTCATGACTTAATTTCTTTCGGAGTTTCGACACAAACATGTCCAGGCTGCGACCGGTGAAGACCCCTTCATTGATCCATACTTGCTGCAGCAGCGTTTCGCGGGGGATCAGTTTCCCAAAATTTTTGTGGAGCAATTCCAGAACCTTGCATTCTTTGTCTGTGAGACTAATCACCTCACTTCCCAAAAGCAGGCACTGCGCTTTCGCGTTAAATAGAAAACTTCCGAGCACAGCCAAATCCGGAACGGGCTCTTTTGTAATAGCGTAGTTTTGATTTTTCCCGGACACCGGTTTTATATTTTTCCAAAAACGCCAAATCAACAAGGCAACACCGATCAATACAAGAATACTGCCATAAACCACATGGGTGAACGGATCGTCAGAAGTCGTCGATTTGGATTCCTCAGGATTTGGGTTGGCGTCCTGAGGATCCGTTTTAATTGATTTGAGTTGTTCTGTCCGCTGGTCGATGTCAAAGGCGAATGTTGTCGTTTTTGACTTTTCAAGTTTTAGATTGACTTCCTGAGGATCAACTTTAAGCAATTCAGTAGGCTGGCCTACATCCGTTTTGTTCTGTTTTGCTTCCTCATAAGAATCCGGAAAGGCAAATTCAATGGTATAACATCCCCAGGGCTGACTTCTGCCACTGCAAGCCAGTATATCTGGCGAGTTATTATTTACCTGGAAACCATAGACGATGCCGCCTTTCACGCAATCGTGTACTGTAACGGTGTAACCAGAAGGGAACTGTGCTTTGGGAAGTAAGCTCTGTGTCAGCACCATGAGCGAGTCATGGTTAAAAACGAATTTATTTTCGAACCTGAGCAGAAACGTGCCTTCTTTAATCTCCGTAACCGGTAATACCCGTGAGGTTGAGTCTCCTGCCTGCAACAGCAGCCGATGACCAGTTTGACGAATTATCAGGTTCAATTGCTTCGTCCGTCGATCTCGGCCGGAATTTTCTGTGAAAGACGAGGCGATAAAAAAAATAGCAAGCATCGCCGTGGCAGTGCCGGATCCCACCAACAACCGGTTGGTAAAAAAGCCAGTAAAAGCAGAATTTACACGCATTTACATTTCTTTTTACAATTGATTTACAAAGAGCGGCAACGCCATCGCCTACATTTGGATATGTGAAATTAAAAACAATTTTACACTATTATTTCACCAAACCAATTCTAGTCATGAAAATCTGTAACCTTGCTTGTTTGCTCCTTTTTCAATTCTCATTTGTCTTTGAACAGGCTTTAGAATTTCCACAGTCATCCTCACTCCCGGATACAAAGCAAAAACAAAAAAGAGATAAGCCCGGAGTTGCAAACATCATTTTTAGATCCCTGGATGGAGGACAGACATGGCAGGACATTAGCGAAGGGTTGCCTGAAAATTTGCCGGAAGACGGTATCCCGAGAGATGGTTTTCTTGCAAATAATAATAGAATTTATCTGCGTGCTGGAAATGAGATATATCAAAGTAGCCTAAATTCCATGGCTCCTTTTTGGAAAAAAGAGATTTTCCCTGACGAACATAGCGGCATTGTCGCTGGTAAGACCGGAATGCTTGCATTCAATTACGGTGGCCGGTTTTTACAAAAAATAAATGAAACGGGGTTATGGCTACCGATATATGAGGGTTTTCAAGGTAAAAGCGTTCGGACCGTTTTTGAAAGCGGAGACACCGTCTTTATCGGTTGCGATTGGGGGCTTTATAGATCTGATGACCGTGGAAAAAGTTGGGAGCGAGTCTACGACGGAGGCTGGGTAATGAAATTGGTAGAGTCAGATGGAGTGCTGATAGCGACCAGCCAAAGCGGAATAATTCGGTCGACAGATAATGGTAAAAGCTGGGTTAATGTAATTAGTGAGGGTGGTGTGGGTATTGCAATAGAACGCATTCAAGGTGGATTTGCCGCTATCACTTGCAATACAGAGACGGAGACAAGGAGAGTACGGACATCTTACGATGGCGGTAAAACGTGGCAGCCAATCGATGCTGACCTTCCGGCAAGCCTCTATATTGCTTCAATTACGGAAGTTGGGAAATACATGTTCTGTGGTCACCCTGCAGGCATTTACAGATCTTCGAACAAGGGAAAGACATGGCAACTTTTACTTCCTGCTATACAAGATAAAGTCTTCAACTTATCTGTTTCTGGCAAAGTTATCTATGCCATGCCAAGAAATGGAGGATGTTGAAAATTCAGGCTAACTTCTTGTTCCTTGCCAAGTGTTCGGCCATAGAATATTGCAAATCGGTTCATATCTCTGAGCCCAGGTGCCGTGACATGGACCCAGCGTATTTGCGCTCAAATTTCTCTAAACAAAAATAGGATGGTGTTCAGTAGAAAACATATCCTCAGTTTTAGTCTGGCTTTTAACAATAAATTAGACATTCAAAGAGATCGAATCACTGGTTCACTGCAGCAGCTTATTGATAGCACTAGAAATTGATGTAGATACTAACTTCTCTGGCCGACAAGTTAGTGATCTCGCTGGAATTGGCACGGCACCGCCGCCCGGCCCATACATGAAAAGTGATGCGCTAGACAGGTTTGAAAAAAATGCGCCCTTTGATGCCCTTTAAGTAAGCCCGGTGGAATCATTTTCATCCATTAACTGCCTTATAATCAGCATTATTTCTGAATTAAAATCCCGGGTTGCCGGGCTGCCTGGCAGTGATTAAGGCAATTTTCCATCATACTGGTTAAAGAGACGGTCTTCTTCCAAACATCTCAGGAATGCGCGTTAAGATGACTTTGCTGGCTTAGCGCTATTGGAGAAGTTTGTGGAGACATTCTTACTTTTCATCTGTCACTGAAGTTGAGTTATTCAATCTACTGGAGTGGTTGCACATCAGGCCTGCAAATATGGCCGAGATCTTATTTGTTTCTGCCTACCTGTTGCATGTTTTATTGAGTTACTTTTGCAGTATTATGAGATTAGCTCTTTATTTATTAGCTTTTTACACGGTGGTACTATCCTGCATTCCCTGCCAGGATGAGCCTTTCTGTGTCTCATATAATGGTAGCCTGGCCATCAGTGATGCCAGTTCTGATCACCAGGATCAGGGCAACGTTGACCTATGCTCCCCATTTTGTATATGTGCCTGCTGCGCAGGAATAACGCTTCAACAGCCAGTTGCTTCTTTACCTGATGCAGATTCACTGCCATTTTTTAACGATGATGCCTTCGCTTATACGGCTGGTAGCAAAAGTGGAGATCTGGCAACTATCTGGCAACCTCCCAGAATTTAGTGTAATCCATTCTTTTATGGTTTGCTTGTCGCTGTGACTTAATAAGTCCCGGTTATAGGCTCATTCTACACAAATTCTAAGTACAGATGTTAGATAAAGTCATTCATTTTTCAATTTACAATAAGCTCGTTATAGGAATATTCACCCTGGCACTTGTAGTCTGGGGCGGATATTCGCTGACACAGCTACCCATTGATGCTGTGCCGGACATCACTAATAACCAGGTACAAATCATTACAAGCAGCCCTTCACTGGCAGCTCAGGAGGTGGAGCGCCTGGTTACATTCCCGGTTGAAACAGCTATGGCGACCATCCCAAGCACAGAGGAGATCCGCTCCATTTCAAGGTTTGGGCTATCGGTAGTTACAATCGTTTTCAAAGACAACATTGATATTTACTGGGCCCGCCAGCAGGTTTCCGAGCGTCTGCAAAGTGCCGTAGAACAGATACCGGCTGGTGCTGGATCTCCTGAGCTTGCACCAGTAACCACCGGGCTGGGCGAAATATACCAGTATGTGCTGCATACCAAAAAGAGGTATGAGAACAAGTACCCGCCCATGGAGCTCCGAAGCATCCAGGACTGGATTGTCAGAAGACAGCTTTTAGGCACAGAAGGCATTGCCGACGTAAGCAGCTTTGGTGGATTTTTGAAGCAGTACGAAATAGCGGTTGACCCTTTCAAATTAAGAAGTGCCCAGATCTCGATGACCGAGATATTCTCTGCGCTTGAGAGAAACAATCAAAATACGGGTGGGGCTTACATTGATAAAAAGCCCAATGCCTACTTTATCAGAAGTGAAGGGCTGATTACAAACCTGAAAGATATAGAAAGCATACAGGTCAAAGAAACGTCGAACGGTTTGCCCGTACTGATCCGAGATATTGCGACGGTGCAGTACGGTACAGCTGTAAGGTACGGGGCGATGACGCGCAATGATGAAGGCGAAGTAGTAGGCGGGCTGGTATTGATGCTGAAAGGCGCTAATGCTGCAATGGTCATCGGTAATGTAAAGGAAAGGATCCAGCAGATAAGTAAAACACTCCCAGAAGGTGTGGTGATCGAGCCGTTCCTGGACCGCACCAAGCTGGTCAATAATGCAATTGGCACAGTTTCCAAAAACCTGATCGAAGGAGCGCTAATTGTCATCTTTGTATTGATCCTGTTACTGGGTAACCTGCGGGCCGGGCTTGTGGTTGCTTCGGTGATCCCACTGGCAATGCTCTTCGCAGTCAGTATGATGAACCTGTTTGGTGTATCAGGTAACCTGATGAGCTTGGGGGCGATTGACTTTGGCCTGATTGTGGATGGTGCTGTTATCATTGTTGAAGCCACGCTGCACCATATTATGAGCAAGAAATATATCCACCGGCTTTCTCAGCAGGAAATGGATAATGAAGTCTACGAGTCGGCCTCCAAGATCCGGAATTCAGCAGCCTTTGGCGAGATCATTATCCTGATCGTATACCTGCCGATCCTGGCTCTGGTGGGCATTGAAGGAAAGATGTTTCGGCCTATGGCCCAAACGGTAAGCTTTGCCATTCTGGGAGCTTTCATCCTTTCGCTGACTTATGTGCCGATGGTTTCGGCCCTGTTTTTAAGTAAGAAAAACGAGCACAAGCCCAATATTTCAGACCGGATCATTGCCTTTTTTCACAGGCTGTACCTGCCTGCACTGCGCTTTGCGCTACGACAAAAAATAGTTGTGGTTGTGACTGCTTTGGCACTTTTCGGCCTGAGCCTGTGGATGTTTCTGAATATGGGCGGCGAGTTTATCCCGCAGCTTGACGAAGGTGACTTCGCTATCGAAATGCGCGTGCTGACAGGTAGCTCACTTTCCGAATCGGTGGATGCCGTCCAAAAGGCGGCCGGTGTGCTGCGGAAGAATTTTCCAGATGAAGTAATAGAAGTTGTGGGCAAAATCGGCTCTTCAGAAATACCAACAGACCCCATGCCCGTAGAAGCCGGTGATGTGATGGTTATATTAAAGGATAAATCAATGTGGACAAAAGCGGAAGGAAGGGAAGAATTGGCAGAGAAAATGCAGGCCATGCTTACCCAAACCATCCCCGGCGTGACCTTTGGGTTTCAACAGCCCATCCAGATGCGGTTCAATGAGCTGATCTCGGGGGTTAAGCAGGATGTTGCAATCAAGATTTTCGGGGAAGACCTGGAGGTGTTGGCCCGGCAGGCAGACAAGATCGGCAAACTGGTGGCTTCTGTTGAAGGCGCCCAAGACCTGTATGTCGAAGAAGTGAGCGGCCTGCCCCAAATCGTGGTAAACTTCGACCGCGAACGTATGTCGCAGTTTGGTATCAGCATTGAAGATGCAAACCGCACCATCAATATGGGCTTTGCAGGAAGCAGCGCGGGGGTGGTTTATGAAGGAGAAAAAAGGTATGACCTTGTCGTCAGGCTTAAAAGCCAGAACCGTCAGACCCTTGAAGATGTCCGTGCGTTGTTTGTGACTACATCGCATGGAGAGCAGGTGCCGCTGGGCCAGATTGCTACTGTTGAGATGAAAAAAGGCGCTAACCAGATACAGAGGGAGGATGCAAAACGCCGGATCACAGTGGCATTCAATGTCCGTGGGAGGGACGTGGAGAGCATTGTTAATGAGCTCCAAACCAAAATTAATAGCCAGGTCAAGCTGCCAACCGGATACTATACAACCTATGGCGGCCAGTTTCAAAACCTGCAAGAGGCCAATACCCGTTTAAGCATCGCCGTCCCGATTGCACTGCTGCTTATTTTTGTGCTGCTTTATTTCACGTTTAACTCGCTGCGCCAAAGCCTATTGATCCTTACGGCTATCCCGCTATCAGCGATCGGTGGTATCATTGCCCTTTGGTTTCGTGGAATGCCATTTAGTATTTCTGCAGGGATTGGTTTTATCGCACTTTTTGGTGTGGCCGTCTTAAATGGTATCGTGCTGATTGCAGAGTTCAATTCGCTGTGTAAAGAGGGGATGACCGATTTGAAAAAGGTCATATTCGAGGGTACCGAGACGCGCTTGCGCCCGGTATTGATGACAGCCCTTGTGGCATCACTTGGGTTTTTGCCCATGGCCTTGTCCAATAGCTCAGGTGCGGAAGTCCAGCGCCCACTGGCAACTGTGGTCATCGGTGGGCTTGTGTCTGCAACACTTTTGACGCTTTTGGTGCTGCCGCTATTATACCTGATTGTCGAGAAGCGTTATGGTGGCGCTGCATTTAAACCTGCCGTGGCACTTCTACTTGTTTTTGCCGCATGTACCTTTGCCGCCCCCAATGTCCAGGCGCAGGATTCGGCAACTGTAGGTCGGAAAATTTCGCTCGAAGCAGCCATTAGTGAAGCCACCGGCAAAAACCTGGAAGTAAAAGCGGGTATTTACCGGATTGATTACCAGCGTGCACTGCTTGGTACTTCGGCTGAGATTGCAAAAGCGGATATTTCCTGGATGGGTGGTCAATACAACAGTAGCCGGTTCGATAACCAGTTCAATATTTCGCAAACCTTGCCCCATCCAAAGGTAGCCACCAGAAGACGGGAACTGTTGTCTGCGCAGATTACCGGCGTCCAGGCAGGGCTGGAAGTGACAAAGGCCGAGCTGATCAGACAGGTTAAAGCCAATTACTATCAGCAGGTTCTTTTAAAACAGCAACAGCAGATGTTATTGGTGGAAGGCCTTCGTGCCGACCGGTTTGTCAAAGCAGCTGCCCTGCGATTCAAAACCGGCGAAACAGGACAACTTGAATATTCGGTAGCCCAAAGTGAGCAGGGTGTAATACAGGCCCGGATCATTCAAAACCGTGGAAATTTGCTAATCCTGCAAAGACAGCTGCAAACGCTGCTCAACAGTGCAGAGCCAATACAGGCCCAGTGTGATACCCTGGAAAAGCGTTTCCTTGGCGCCATTGCACTCGATACTGCCGACATTAATTCAAACCCATATTTACAGTATCTACGCCAGCAGATTGCCATTGAAAAACAGACAACAGCCTTTGAGCGCACTAGTCTGCTACCTGATTTCAGCGTCGGCTATTTCAATCAGTCTTTGATTGGGGGGCAAAATATCAATGGTACCGAAGTCTTTTATGGGGCCGGAAAGCGTTTCCAGGGATTTCAGCTTGGACTTACCATCGCGCTTTTTAGCGGCGCACCCAGGGCACGCGTAAAAGCATCACAGCTCAATGAGAAAGTTGCGCAGAACCAATGGGAACTTGCGCGGATGCAAGTGGGAAGTGGCTTGCAGCAAGCTTTGCAGTCTTATCAGAGTGCAACTCAGAGCCTGGTTATATATGAACAAAAAACCTTGGTTTTGGCTGATGTGATCGCAGGCAATGCCACAAAGGCCTATGAAGCAGGTGAGATTGGCTATGTTGAATTTTCACAGGCGCTGACCAGGGCTTTAAATATCAGGTCAACATACCTGGATCTGCTGGGCAGCTATAACCAATCGGTCATTGAAATTGAATTTTTGCTAGCCAAACAGTAATGATCCGCTTCAAATTATCCATTGTTAACTAAAGATCCGTATCCAATGAGAAATATAATAGTTGTTTTGTTTTTTCTGGCAGGCCCTTGGGCTTGTGGCAAAAAGCAAGAAGAAAAGCAGCAGGAGCCAGCCCATCTGGAGGGGGTGCACCATGAAGAAGAAGGTAATGTGGTTGAGCTGACCAAAACGCAATATGAAACCGCTGCTGTCGAATTGGGTCAGATCAGTACCCGTAATCTAAGTGATGTTGTCACTGCCAATGGAGTGATTGATATCCCGCCCCAAAACCTGGTGAGCATATCAGCACCATTGGGCGGGTTTGTCCGGAAAACAGAACTGTTGCAGGGTATGCAGGTGAAGAAAGGGCAGGTACTGGCAACAATCGAAAACCCTGATTTTATCCAGATACAGCAGGATTTCCTGGAAACAGAAATTAAGCTGGAATATGCCCAGCAAGAGTACAGTCGGCAGCTGGAATTGAGCAGGGAGAATATCAGTGCCCAAAAAGTATTGCAGCTAGCAACCTCGGAAGTAAAGACCCAGAAAGCGCGGTTGGCAGGGTTAAGGGAAAGGCTTATTACAGCCGGTATAAACCTGAATACCTTAGAAAAGGGCACCATTGTCAACAACGTCGTGATACGTTCCCCCATCAGCGGGTCTGTGACGACGGTCAATGTGAATATTGGAAAATATGTTAACCCGACCGATGTGATGTTTGAAATTGTTGATACTGACCACTTGCATGTCGAGCTTTCTATTTTTGAGCAGGATATCCGCAAAATCAAGCTGGGCCAATTGGTGCGCTTTACAGTCAGTAACAACCCGGGCAAGGAATTTCTGGCCAAAGTGTATTTGATCAATCAGAAAATCAATGAAGACCGGACAGTGCGTGTGCATTGCCACCTTGAAAAAGACGACAGGGGGCTGTTGCCACAGAACTTTGTGAAGGCTGTAATCGAGATCGGCGCAAATCCTGTAACCGCGCTGCCCGGCCCGGCTATAGTTGATTTTGACGGGGCGTCCTATATCTTCATACAGCGACCTGAAGGTGCCCATGCGGGCAGCACATCTGTGCGGGCAGAGTCTGAGGGGATGGCTTTTGAGATGATCCCTGTAATCAGAGGAGCATCAGAAAATGGGTACACACAAGTCAAATTTCCGCAGGAGTTTGACGGTCCAAATGCAAAGATTGTCCTGAAGGGTGCTTATGCCATGCTATCAAAACTTAAAAATTCAGAGGAAAAAGCAGGGCATTAACTTATAAACCGGGTCATCCTGGGCAGTATCGCACTTAGCCTGGTCCATACGTTGATCCTCACCCATTGTCACGATGAGCAGGTGTAGGGGTTGGTGCAGACGGCAAAGTTTTTAATAATACGTTTCTTGCCAACCATATTTCGTTCGATGGTCAGTTGTACCCCTGCTATTACTATTGCTGAGATGTTCCAGATCGTTTAAGGTTCTCTGCACCTTGATTTACCCATACAAAACGGTTCGTAGAAGACGGGTTTGTTTGTTTGTTGATAACAAATATCCTTGTGCGGTACAAGGTTGACATGTAAACTTGTTCTTAGCCTAAAACAAAACCTGATTAAGAGTCTGACGGGCTTAATTAGGTTTTGTTATTTCATTTTTTCGAGAATTGCCTGGTTCTCATCCAACTCGTCACCGTGACCAAATATGATTGATTCAGGTGTATCACTAAGGTGGCCATGTATATACCTTAATGATGTTTGAACAGGCGAATCTTCAAAAAATATCCCCAATTTCCTTTTCATTCGTTCTCTATTCTCTGGACTAAACAGGTATCGTTGGATTGGATCGGTATAATTGAAGCTAAGAAAAAGAATATGATTAAGCTCTGGCTCCGTTAGTTCTTCTTTTTCAGGCAGTCGTCCATAGACCCAACTCTCAGTGTCCGACATTCTCCATTTTTTGATGGGTTTCGTGAACAGTTTGCTGAAAATTTTTGAGTCAAATGTGTTTGGTATCTTTATCTCTTCAAATAAGTATTTGTTAAATAACGCAACTATCTCCGCCAACTCCTTATTTAGCTCCGCGACAGTATAGTTACGGATTAGGTTATTGGGTTTCTGCTCGTTGCCTCTTATCAAACTGATCAGGAGATTCTTATAATCGTCTTCGAATCCACCCCAGGTGTTTGAATGTGGTTTATCAAGCACATAATTCAGGAATTTATTTTTTGAATATGGCTAGGCGCCCCCGGCTAGGCGCCCCCGGGCTAGGTGCCCCCGGCTAGGTGCCCCCGGCTAGGCGCCCCCGGGCTTTGGCCACTCCTTAAAGAGCCGGATGGGCTTGCACCCCGGAGGATGAACCCCGTCATTTTTTCATTGAGTGGAAGGCGGCGATTGCCCTGAGCACAACGCGGGGCGGCCCCGCCGGGCTTAGCTATCTTAAAGCCTTTCAAAATGAAAAATCTTGAAAACACGCCGAAAATTTATGTTGGTACTTATGGAATGTACAGCAATGGATCGCTGTTCGGCGAGTGGATCAATCTGACCGACTATTCTGACCGCGAAGAATTCTACAAAGCCTGCTATGAATATCACCGGAATGAATTCTTACCCGAACTGATGTTCCAAGACTGGGAATTCGTTCCGGACTTTCTGATCTCGAAAAGCTGGCTGCACGAAGACACCTACAAATATTTTGAGGCGATTGCTGAAATGAGCAGCGATGGCGCAGAGGCGTTTGAGTTATATTGTAATAACATCACCTCCTGGCCCGGTAACGGAATGTATTTCGATGAACTTCTTGAAAACTTGAATGAATGCTATCAGGGGTACTTTGGAGGCGCTGTGAAAGATGCCAAAATAGAGTTTACATATCGGTACAATGAAGATACCGGAATGCTGTCCGGCGTACCTGAAATGCTGGAAAGATATTTTGACTACGAAGCTTACAGGAGGTACCTTTTCGTGGAAGGTTACACCGAGTATGATGGTCAAGTCTTTCTGGACCAATAAACTCAAAGGGTTCTAACACAACTGGGATGTTAGACTCCTTTTTAATACACCTTCAAAAAAATCAATTTGTCTTTTGGGCAGCAGAGCTAAAGTTGGATTTTAATAAATTCATGTCGTCACTAATCTTCCGGGCTACAATTTTGCGTAGATCTGGTTGGTTTTCAAACTGCTATGCCCGAGCATCTTTGAAACGCTTTCGATGGAAGACCATTAGTGAACGTTACAGATGTCGCAAATATCTACCGGGCTAAAAGAAAGGTGAAAGGTTTGTCCATCCGGCATACATCGCCAATTTCTTTCAGGTCGGAATTCATCTTTTAATTTGTTAGATAGAAATGAAAATCAGTAACCGTGGGAGAGGCTACAGTAATATTTGGATCAACTGTTTCGAAAAGCAAAACCCGGAAATTTTTCTCCCACGCAGCTTCGGAAAAATTTGCAGGAAGTCGTGTTTTGCCCTAAAAAACAGTTGACCCTGAAATCCCAAGATCAACTGCTATCTATATTAGATCGAACGGAGACGTTCAAGAAACTTACTCAATCATAAGCTTCTTATAAATTTTCATGTTAGTTCCCTTTATTTCAACACTATAAACACCAACAACAAGGTTGTCTGGTAGTGTGATGAGCTGAGAGGCAGAGCCTCCGCCGTGTTCGATTTTTTTTGTATACATAATCTGGCCTGACGTATTGATCAGTGTTACATCATATTGGCCTTTGAGTAAATTAAGTAAATCCAGATTTACGACCTTGCCAGTGACCGGATTAGGGTAGAGGTTGCTTGCTTTGGCTCCTTCGCCGATTGCAACTTTTACGATTCTAGTAAACGAGAACGTCGCGTCCAGGTCAAGCACCTTCAATCGGTAATAATTGTTTCCAGAGAAAGGCGCTTCGTCGGTAAAGGCGTAGTTGATGACGCTCCTGCCGCCAGTTGTTAATACCTCACCAATTTTTACAAAAACCCTTGCATCTGCACTTTTTTCCACTTCATATTTCAAGGTGTTGTCCTCGGTAAGGATCTTCCAGGTTAACGCCACAGCATGTTCTTTCTGGTACGCTTTAAATTCACTGAATACTACCGGAAGCGGTGCGTTGAGCAGCGTTATCGTGGCATCACCAGCAGCTGGTGTAGTTGGATCGTTGGTTGGAACGTTGGAGAAATTACTACCGCTCAGCGTTCCCTGATTACTGATGGATGCTGTATTGGCCGGAACCAGCGGGTTATTGATGGTTACGTCGTAGAACACTACAATGCTGTCACCGGGATGTATGGTGCCTACGTTGAATGGACCCTGGGCGATCGCCATCGTACTGAACATCCAAAATATGCAAATCGCAAAGAGCGAATTTCGCTTTATAGAATTCATGTTAATATTTTTAGAATGTTTAAATCTCAATTAATTATTAGGCAAAGTGCACGCGGCTTGATTATAATTAACAGTGCCGCTTACAGGAACAAGGCCGGCGCAGCTACCACCTGCGCACGTATTAGCTGCTTCCAAAGCTGCCAAACTTGCCTGGGTAACGTTAAATGTGCCATTAAGCCTGCGTAATCTTATATAACTACCATCGCCAGCCTGCCCAACAACATTCGACATAACGTTGCCAGATATATTCGTGCACAGGGTAGGTGCGGGGGTATTCGGCGTCGTTTGATTATCCTGTATAGCCATCGCTCTGCTGCCATTTATATTTCTGATCGTGTTATTTGTGATGGTTAAATTTGTGTTTTGACCGCCGGTTGCAACCCCAGTAAGTCCGACGTTCACCGTAATTCCCTGGAAAGAGGTTATTTCCTGAATGATATTGCCACTGATTTGAATATTGACTGGTACAGCACCTTCATTCTGGATACGAATTCCTGATCCTACCTCCGACCCGGAATTAACAACACCTAATGTGCCTATGGTATTATTCAGGAACTTACCACTTATCAAACTCGTAAAAGGGCCGTTGGCAGATGCGAATACATTCATGCCATGCGATCGGTTACCTGTTGCTGTATTATTTGCAATATTAAACGTAGCAACCCCACCTAATGAAGTCGATACACTTGTCGCTGCATTGTTGTTGGTGAATGTTGCACCTGAAATGTTAGCCGTCACATTCGATCCGTCAGACGACGCGTCTACATGAATAGCGGTCGCTGTATTCGGAGCTGCGCCGGAATACGAGCCGCCAACTGCCGTGATGGTCATTGTGGCAGTTCCCAATGCCAGAAAGTTTACAAGGTTTCCATGTCCGCCGGTTGATCCGTTACTGGAAATCGTACTGTTGTTGATCTGGAAATCGGTGAGCGTTCCGGCGGCATTCGTTATTTGTACTTCAAATTCCCAGTTGTTACTGATCACACAATTATCTATGCTGGTTGGATTGGCTCCGCCAATTGCAGTACCCGAAAGATTATACATGTCAATCCCTGTTTCATCCGGATTGGAATTCGTTTCATTGCCATTTCCTGTAATATTGCAACGTACGAGCTGAAATCCGTTGGACGATGCAGTGAAGGGTTGGATTCCTCCAGAGCCCGGGTTTCCGCCAAAAATGCCGCTATGATTATTTCCGGTAATGTTCATGTATTTCAATCTGACGTTGGAGGCGTTAATCAGCCGCACGCCTGGTGTTCCGCTCCCTGTGCCGGCTCCAAAAGCACCGGTCGCGATGTAGCTGCCTGTTTTATTGGTAATTGATCCGCCTGAGCCGTTATTGCTTCCTCCTCCATCGCCTGTCACCGTTAATCCCCCTGCTCCACTACTATTAAGGACAATTCCTGGCTCAGTTCCTCCTGTTGAGGTAATGCTCAAAAATGTCAGCCCATTTGCGCCTATTGTAGTATTAGTAACATTTAGGGCTGTGGCACCGGAAGTGCTGTTGATAGTGTTGCCCGTTCCTGCAACCGATATCGTACCCCCACCCGTAGCATTGAAGCCCGTTCCGGAAGTTGTGGTTAACACCAGGTTATTTCCGCTGAAATTGATTGTACCTCCCGTATTGCCTGTTAAACTAACAGCAGCAGATGTCGTTGTACTCAACGTTTTGGTGCCGGATCCATTAAATGCGACCGTTCCGCCAGTTTTTGCATTTACCTGTATGCCAATGCCTGTGCTGCTTTTGCTGAATGTACCGGAATAGGTAATATTGCCAGCAGAGCTGGTGTTGACGTTAATGGCTATTCCAGTCGGGTTCGTAACTGAAGTGTTCGATGAAAAGCTGAACGTTCCGTTTGATCCGTTCAATATATCAATCCCAGCATCTCCTCCATTCAGGGTCGTCGTGCCATTGAAATTATAGGTCCCGTCTGCATTGTCGAACTGCAAGCCCGAACCGTTTGTTGCACTCAGCGTACCGGTCTGGAAAGTGATGGTTCCAACACTATGATCCTTCACATTCACCATGGCGAAATTATTTGCCTGGGTAACATTACCGCTATACGTTATAGCACAGGTATTGCCAGTAAGCGTTCCATCTACATTGAATGCATTGCCTGCCGGGCTGGTGATGGCCGTAGTCGTTCCGAATGTAAATGTCCCCGCTGATCCATTAAGGATATCTACCGCGGCATCCCCACCATTCAATGTAGTTGTGCCATTGAAATTGTAGGTGCCATCGGCATTGTCAAATTGGAGGCCGGTGCCGTTGGTAGCGCTTAACGTTCCCGTATTGAAAGTGATCGTGCCTGTATTACCACCAGAAATACTAACCAATGGCTGACCTGCTGTTGTCTGAGAAACAGAACCGCTATAAGTAACTGATCCCGATCCACCGCTCACATAAAATGCAGGTGCGGCACCACCGTCGATAGTACCACCATTAATAGTAATAGGTCCCGTGCCTGTAACATTTGTTAAGTTAATTCCATAAGTTCCAGTTGCAATAATGCTTTGTAAAGTAAGGCCACTGGCTCCAATAGTTGTATTTGTAAGATTCAATGCTGTACCTGCACCCGATACGATAGTATTTCCGGTTCCTGTAATCGAAATCGTTCCACCGCTGACAGCATTAATACCGTCACCGGATATTACGGTAGACAGGTCGATACCGCTTCCGCCACCCGCAGGGGTGAAATTGATCGTGCCGCCTGTGTTACTCCCAAGAAAAATGGCATGTCCAGAGTTTAACTTAGCGATTGAAATAGTAGGATTATTGAAAGTAACCGTTCCACCAGTTACTCCGACTATGCTGATGCCAGCCCCCGACGTTAAACTTGAAGCTTTTGTGAGATCGCCTGTGTTAAAAGTAATGTTTCCGGCAGCATGCCCGTCTATGTTCACAAGCTGTCCGGTATTAGGTCCGAGATTCATACTCCCGTTATAAGTCACTATAGCATTACTTGACGTTAACCTAAATGCGGTACCCCCCTGACCGTTTGCCTTTATAATAGAAGTGCCGGTTCCAAACGTGAATGTACCGCTGGAGCCATTGAATATGGCTATACCGCCGAATTCGCCATTCAATGTAGTGGTTCCATTAAAATTATAGTTTCCGTCCGCATTATTAAATTGAAGACCCGTGCCGTTTGATGCGCTAAGCGTTCCGGTGTTGAACGTGACAACACCCGTATGCCCGCTCTGAATGCGAAGGAGTTCGGCGTTATCGGCTTGGGAAATATCACCTTTGTAGGTGATATTCGCGGATCCTCCGGAGATAAAAAATGGAGCCGCCGATGCATTACCAGTTATGGTTCCGCCTTCGATAGTCGTTGTACCATCGCCGGCGTTGTAGGTCATGGCGCTGCCAGTTCCTCCGGAAGCACTTACGTTGCTAAATGCAAAGTTTGCCGTGCCCGTATTTACATTAATCGCAGTACCTCCCGGGGTACTGACAGTATTCTGGGTTCCACTGATCACCGCGGTTCCCCCTTCGGTTGCTTGAACGCCAGTACCGCCAGTGGTAACTACACTAAGTACTGAATTCCCGGCAGCCAATGTAGCCCCTGCAATATGAATGCCTATGCCCGTGGTGGTTTTAATATTAAATCCGTCATTGGTAATGCTAAGTTGCGTGCCGTTGGCGATTCGAAGACCGGTCCCTGTGGTCGTGGTGATGTTGCTTACCGCTGCCTCTGCAAGCTGCACCGTCCCAGCATTGTCCAGTGTCATTGCGTTATTCGTTGTACTTCCGTTCGCTCCGGTTTGCCTTACTATGCCAAAAGTTTTGGGCCCCGTGCTGGTAGTAATGCTGGTCAACTGGCCTGTGGTTGTACTCAACAACGAAAAGATAATCCCATTGGATCCCGCATTGGTATTTGCGATATTTAGACACATTCCTGACGTCGTAAGGATCGTATTTCCAAAACCGGTCACTTCAACCGACCCCGCCCCGCCTGAGACGTTCATACCAGTCCCACTGGTGGTTGTGATCGAAAGATCACCACCCGAAAAAGCAATGTTGGAAGTTCCATTCGTGCTTAGTGTCACCGCAGTGTTGGCACCCGTCGTCAGCGATTTGGCCCCACTGAAAGTTACCGCCGTAGCTGTGGTAGCATTGACACTTATACCCTGGCTACTACCGGCGGCCGTAAGGTTTCCGCTCAGTGTGATAGAGCCGCCCGTCGTGTTTTTTATATCAGCCAGATAAGTGCTTGGCGCGCTGTGGGTCAGTGTTCCGCCGTAAGTCACGGTGGCCGAACCGCCTGCAACGCTGAATGCAGTGCCATTCGCCGTCAAAGAGCCTGTGCCACCGGCTATTGTTCCTGAGATGTTATTTAGAAGAACTCCATTTGTTCCGCCCGTAGAAGTAAGTCCGGAAAAATTCAGGTTTACCGTTGAGATTCCCGATGCCTGTGAAAGGCTGATGGCTGCGCCACCTGTAGCGCTGATGCCGGAAGTATTATTTGTGACAATGATCTGCCCTGTGTTGTTAGTACCCAACAGACCAACGCCATTGGTTGTGGTGATACCCAGTGAGCTGAAAGTGACATTACCTGTGTTGCCTTGGATGGAAACGCCGTCCGTTCCTGCGCTGACGGTCGTCACACCGAAAGTGGGAATGATCGACGAAGAAAGAGAGATTAATATCCCTTGCGAAGTGCTTCCGCTGACTGTGGTCTGGCCAAAGTTATAGGTGCCGGCAACCGACTGGATCAATACACCTTGCGTGGCACTGCTGGTGGTAGCAAGGCTGGTCAATCCCCCGGCAAGCGTTCCGGTCTGCAGATCCAATGCCTGGCCTGTTCCGTTCAGGATTACATCCGGCGTAGCGGCGTTTCCAAGGGTTAAGGTTCCAAATGAGCTTCCTGTAATTTTCTTACCTGTACCTGCATTGCCTACCGTCATTCCTCTGACGGTATTTCCGCTGTTGAGGGTAATGATGTTTGCGTTGGTCGCAGTCATTGAAACGACCGTGCCATTTCCGCTGTTCATGGACGGAAACTGCGCACTGTATGTTGCATTAGGTGTTAAACCTGTGATTGTTTCCAGGCTCTGGGAAGCATCCTGGCCGATCAGTTTTTGAGTTGCGAGCAACGTAATACTGCCCGAGTAAGCCGTAGCGCTTTCGTAGAGAAAGATCGTTTGTCCTGCTGCCGTGCCCGTTACATTGGTAATCAGTTTAAACGGGCTGCTCAGCCTGCCATCTCCATTTGAAACGGCATTGTTGTTGACAAACCAAACCACACCGGCTACGTTCAATGTGACCGTTGTTGCACCTGTGGGCATGGAAAAGCCATTATCCGCTGTATAAGTGAAGCTATCGCTACCGGTGAAGCCAGGAGCAGGATCGTATGTGAAGCTTCCGTTGGCATTTACCGTCAGGTTACCACCGCCACCTGTTACCACAGCAGCACCTACATTGGCAGCGTTGCCATTTACAGCCGAAACAAGCAGGCCGCCTCCTGTATCATTGGATAAAATACCGGTTGCACTATTGGGTGAAATGGAAACGTTCCCAACCACATTATACGAATCCGCATTTGCGACAGCTGCCGAACCAACAGTGACCGAAACCACCGCATCATTATCTGGCAGGTTACCATTGCCAGCGATGTACCCAAACTGATCCTGGCCTGAAAAATCGGTGGCAGGCGTATAAGTGAAGGTCCCATTGGCGTTGACCACGACTGCGCCTCCATTGTTAGAGCTTCCGGAGCCGCCTGCCAGCGTTGCAGCCGGGTTAGCCGTGGGACCGAAGGATATTACGGCCGGCGTGGGAATGCCGTAGTCATTGGTGATCACATTGCCACCGGAAAGTTGCGTATTGAAAGGAGTTGTAAATGTTTCATCCCTTGCCATGGTCGAAGTTTTGACCGAACCGCCTACGAAAGTGGTATTGGTAGGCGCAGGTTCAGTAAGCACTACACCCGTAGCATCTCCGGTGCCCAGGTTTTTGATTGCTGTCCGGTAGGTGAGCTCATCTCCTGAGTTGGCCTGGTTCGTTGGTGGGGTATCGGTTTTTAGCGTGTATTTGAGTGTTGCAGCCACGACAGGCGTAGGGGTACCTGCATATATCGTGACATCATCTAGCCCAATTCCCTGCGCGTTGGCTGCGACCGCATCCGTGAACAACCAGCGAAAATAAATATCGGCATTATTGGCAATGTTTAATCCGCTCAGTGTTACGGTTCTGGTAATGGTATTGGGTGTGTCAAATGTATAGGAAGAGGCTCCTGCGGCAAAGATGCCCGCAGAAATATCCCCTGCGTTTCGGGCTGTCCAGGCGGTTCCATCCACAGACGAGAAGAATCCTAGACTAACCTCAGAAGTATTGACCCGGTAGCGCTCAACATTGAACGAAATGGTTAGTGTAGTAACCAAGGCACCGGTCGTATTACGAAAATAGGCCATCACTGCATTGGGGCTGGCATAGCTTCCAGACGTGAGAAAACCGACCGCTCTGTCCGCACCGGCAGTCGTGCCCCAATTGTATGCACCACCAGTTGTCGGCGAGCCGGTATTGGCAGCCTGGGTAACACTGGAAAGACCAGTTGCCCAGGTAGTCGTAGCACCCGCACCGGCCGCAGATATTTTCCAGTTAGCAGGCAATGTCAAGGCGGCTGCCATGGCATTAAAATCTTGTTTGGCAGGTGTGTTGAGCGGGATTGAAGTTTGTGCTCTTGGCTGATTAGCAATTGTGAAAAATAGCAGAAAACAGACTAGTGCCTTAGTGTAGTGTTTTTTCATAAGCGGTGAGTATGAGAATGTCGAGTTATAGATAAAGGTATATTATAATATTTCATTTTATCATACAAATTTTTGATATGTGTTGTAAGTGTAATAAAGAGAGTTGGTTACATGTTCTCGCTTAACGTATTGGGAAGTATGAGTGATAAGCCAGAGATAGCGAGAATACTGTGACCAATAAACTTTGAACTGCGGTGGTTGAGTCATCGAGAATGAATTTTGGTATATTGGTGGATTAAATAAGCCGCCCTTTTCCCTTGATCAAGCAAATCCTTTTTCTACTGATCCCTATTTTTATCCTTTCCTGCAAGAAAAGTAGTAACGATCCTGTTGATCCAGATTTAACTACGCAACTAGTTGATACGTAAACAACGGATCGCTGTTCGGCGAATGGATGGATCTGAGCGACTATTCAGATCGGGAGGAGTTTTACAAAGCCTGCTACGAGTTTCACAGAAATGAATTCCTCAGCGACGGCTGCCGTCCCGAGCTGATGTTCCAGGACTGGGAATATATTCCGAATTTCCTGATCTCGGAAAGCTGGCTACATGAAGACACCTACAAATATTTTGATGCGATTGCTGAAATGAGTAGTGAGGGTGCGGAAGCATTTGAATTATATAGTAGTAACATCGCCTCTTGGCCTGGTAACGGAATGGATTGCGATGAACTTCTTGAAGGTTTTAATGAAAGCTATCAGGGATATTTTGGAGGCGTAATTAAGGGCGCGAAGATTGAGTTTGCCTACCAATACATCGAAGATACCGGAATGCTTTCAGACGTACCTGAAATACTGGAAAGGTATTTTGATTATGCGGTTTACAGCAGGGACCTTTTTCTGGAAGGTTACAGCGATGGTCATATCTTCCTTGACCAGTAGTATCAAAAAAGGTCTGATTCCGTTGGGTGTCAGACCTTTTAAAATTTTTGATTTTCCAGGAGTTGCTAAGTCACCTTCGAAGAATACAAGCCAAGCTTCGACTTCAAAGTGTTCATATCGTCGCTGATTTTTCGGTCCACAATCTTGGCGTAAATCTGAGTCGTTTTAATACTTGTGTGACTAAGCATTTTTGAAACACTTTCTATTGGGACACCATTGGTCAGAGTTACTGTCGTTGCGAAAGTATGCCTAGCCAAATGAAATGTCAGATGCTTGTTGATCCGGCATAGCTCAGCAATCTCTTTGAGATAAGCGTTCGTTTTTTGATTTGACAAAACCGGAAGTAATCTGCCGAAACCACGCATTGCGGGTGATCGGAATATTTGTCCAGAATTTGAAGCGCCAGTGGCAACACAGGAATCCTGGATTGTGAATCCGTTTTCTGCCGGTTAACGACCAACCACATTTCTCCATTGACACCTTCAATGATCTGTTGACGTCTAAGCTTATAAACATCAATGTAAGCCAGGCCGGTAAAGCAGCAGAATAAAAACACATCCCGCACCTGGTTCAACCTTTCATTTTCTAAATCCTTTTGGGCAATGCTTTCCAGTTCGATTTCGGTTAGAGCAGATCGGTTTATATTTTGTCTGGTCATTTTGTAGTTACTGAAAGGATCTCTATCCGGCCAGCCATTCTTTACACAGATCATCACGATCTTCTTAAGGTTTGTCAGGTACTTCATAACCGTGTTGTGCGCACAAGACTTTTGACTTTTTAGCCAGAATTCGTACTCGGAAATGAATTCATAGTTTAATTTCTGAATATCCAGATCGTTTTTCCCGTACTTGTTTTTAATAAATTCTGAAGTATGATCGTAGCAGGTTTTGTACTTAGTTACCGTGCTTGCTGAAAACCCTTTACCGATCAATTGCTTGATTTTTTGATTGTGATCTGCAAAAACTTCAAGTATCATTTTGGAACGGGCTGACACACCGGAAAGAACATCACGAACATTTTCAGCAGAAAAATCCTCGCCCTTATCGACCAATCTTCGATGTATCTCGTAAACCTTGGCCTGAATCCCATCGAGATAAGCGTTGAATTCTCTGACATCTGATTTCATTCCAATCTTTCGGCATAAGACCTTGTTCCATTTTTCAGGGTCACATTTACGACCAATGGCCATTTCGGCACGGGTACCTGTAACAGAAATTTGGAGATAGACAGGAAGTTCTCCTTCTACATAGTTGACGCGCTTCTTTAAATAGAAGAGCAGATTAAAGTTTTTGCCTAGCATAACAATACGCTTTTTAAGTGAATAAAAATACGATTGCAGCGACCAGAAAATCAAGATTTTTATGAGGTAAACCAGCTGTAATATAGATAGTTACCTCTATTTTTGGTGAGCACTTTTCTCAACTTCATTTTGCTCACCGGAATGCTCCCCAAAGTTTGCGAAAATTTGAATATTTTGGTGTTTTTCGGGAAACAAAAAAGCCTGTAAATATTTAATTTACAGGCTTTTAACGTATTTTGATATTGTTTTTGGCGGTCTGGACGGGACTTAATTCGTAATTATTTATAAATCAATAAGTTAAGCTCTTTCAACTTCCTAGGAGAACCGAATTTTCTCCCTTAGATACTCATTCAAATTTTCTAAACAAAAATACGAAATTTTGATAAAATCAGAAAACATACCTGAAGTTTTAGTCTGGCTTTTAACAATAAACTTAGATATTCGAAGAGATCGAACCACTAGTCAACTACAGCTTATGGACAGCACTAGAAGTTGATGGATATGCTAACTTGCCAGACGGGCAATTAGTGATCCCGCTGGGATTATCATATAGGTCTAACTGTCTTATAAACAGCTCTCTTTCAATTCCAGGTCACCGAATAGGTTACCAGATGGAATGCTCGACTTTGGATTATTCTGATTCCATTTCAAATTTACGAATTCAGATCGCTACAAGCGAGTGATTAAGGAAGTTTTTACTTCATATTGGTTAACGAAACTGCGCTTCTTCCAAACCTTGTAACCAGATCCGTAGTGTCATATTTTTTAGCTAAACATTTGATATACAGCACAACTCATTTTTGATGACAAAAAATGTAGAAATATTTTGTGACCGCTAAATGTATTTGACGTCTCAGAAGAAAATTGGGTAAATCCGACACTGATTGTAGTTCATCAAAAACCATAAACCGCCCTCTGCTTGAAAATACTTTTCCGACCTGCTGGATCGGGCAATGTCTGTACAGCTGACATTAGTGTCAGGCGTATTAAGATTGTTGTCTTTTTATCTTACCTTCTTCTACTTATCGTTTCTGGCTGCAAGGAGCCTAAGGAAGTAAGCGCAGATAATCAAATCCTCTCATTTAGTCTTAATTCGGTATCAAGCGCTTCTGTATCAATAGATCACAGCAATGGCCTGATCAGCATCACGGTTCCATACGGTACAATTCTGGCTAATCTTACTGCCGAAATTCAACTCAGTGATATGGCGACAGTGGTACCCGAGGGTAGAATTTCTCAAAATTTTTCTAGACATATATTCTATACCGTGACTGCCGCAAACGGATCGAAAAAAGTTTACGAAGTTGTAGTAGTTTCCGGAAAACAGAGCAGTCCGGTGATCAGCAGCTTTTCCCGGGACACGGTCAGGGCAGGAGAGAAAATAACAGTGTTTGGGCTGGAATTTGGCAGTTTTGACCTTGGATTGAAGGTTTATTGTCTCGCGGAAAACAATCAGTCGGTCGCTGCCAGTTCGCATCTGATAGATTCTACGAAAATTGATGTAGGTATTCCTGCGGACCTCAAACCTGGCCTGTACACAATACGTGTTGTAAAAAACGGTCTCGAAGCAAAATCATCGAAAAAGCTGATGGTCCGGACTGCCGCCCCAACGATTTCAACCGTAAAATCCTTTAATGTTCTTCAGGGCGATAGTATCGTAGTCGCCGGTAATTACATTGATCCCGCTTCCTACGAATACAAGCTAAAAATGGCAGGTGAGCACAACAGCTATTTACTTGCGGCAGCTGCTAAGGAATCGGGAAAACTCTCATTTGTGCCGGCAAAAACAATCGTGCCTGGTAACTACACGATTTCACTGCTCAATGTCAATGAATCAATAACAGGATCAGTACTTGGTCAAGCAGTCCGTATTTACGACCGTGACCTGCCGTTTGTGAAATACACACAGTATACAGCTTCCGGCTATAAACCAGGCTCTGCTATTGTTTTCTCGGCTTTAAAATTTGATAAACTGTCCACCAGATTTTATCAATTGGAGCTTACCGCAGACGGTAAACAACACAATCAGAACGGGATTTATGATGGTAAACAGCTGAGTTTTGAGCTACCCTCTGCAATCAAAGCAGGTGCTTACAAAGCCAGAGTGTTATTCTTATCAGACAACGGCCAGCAGCTTTACGATGTAGCGCTGGATGATTTATTGAAAGTAGTTGAATAATTATCAGTGCAGATTAAAGATATGAAAAAACGATACTATTCTTTTTTGCTGAAAGGTGGATTATGCCTGCTTGTTTTACTGCTTTCGCAGGCCGCCCTGGCTCAGAACAAGCTTTTCATGAACCCTATCAAGTATACAGACAGGTTTTTGTCCGTGTACCAATCCAGTTGCATCACTGCGTCTACCATTCATTTATTTGTCAATAATGTCGAGATATATTCATCGAAAACTTTTTTTATTACATCGGATTACTGGTCCTTCGAAATAGAGTATGGACTGATGAAGCCAGGTGATGTTTTCAAGGTTACGGACGACTGCGGAAGTATCCCTTTTCAGCAAGTGGTTAAGGATGACTATGTGTATGTGGAAGCTCCCCCTGGTACCGGTCATCCAGGCAATGGAATAGGCCCTAATGATCAAACTCCCCCTTATTCAAAACTGTCCACGCCCGTTGCTATCGGGAAATGTGCACCAGTTAATATAGACTCGCATGGCCTGGTCAATTACTATATCTTCAGTCCTGAGACAAACGGAACCTTTTCCATCAATGGTGCACCCTTAACCAACGGCCCAACAGGTATTAATCCAGGTGGCTACGATATCAATTTCAATGGCTTTCCGGGCACACCAGCATATACGATAAACCCCAATGGATCCATAACCAGTAACACACCGTTAAAGCTGGAAAGCAACACGCACTTTTCAGGGCAGATACCCATTGTCCTTGAATACCAGCATGGAGGTATAAACCCGGGTAACGACCTTTCCTTTGGCTTCAAAGCCATGGCATTCAGAAATATCGGAAACGGAGGCGCTGATGTAGACAAGGCCGCCTTGGGAGGAGTTATAAATAAAATCCCTAAAACTGCAACGCCTTTATCCAAATACAAAATAACCTATGATGGCGTCTATTACCGGGCTTATATTGACAATGTTCTGGTTGAGGAATTGCGACGTTTCGTCGAATACAGTGCAAGCAGCGGCGTGCTTACACCCGGCTCAGCAGCGGGGCTGGACTACAGCACACCTGTTTCCTGGACCGGAATGAGCTCTGGTGACCAGTGGGTGAGCGTTCTGGTAGACGGCGTTTTATACACGCGTCAGTTATTTAAGGTAGCTGCCGATTTGGTAGTAAACCCGGTACCAACCCCTGTGGCGTGCAGCAGCGGAAACACAGGCAAAATTACTGTGAATGTCACCGGAGGGCTTGCCCCTCTGCAATATGCATTGGGAACCGGTGCATATGCTGCCAGTAATGTTTTTTCCGGCCTTGCCGCCGGGACTTATTCAGTCAAAGTCCGTGATGCTTCGGGCTGTGTGGCCACCGGCACGGCCACAATAGGAGCCTCTTCTGCTCTTTCCGTTTCAATAGCTTCCAAAACAGATGAAACCTGTGCAACGGCATCGAATGCCTCTGTTAAGCTACTGGCGGCAGGCGGAACCGGGCCTTACACTTATTCTGTGGATGGCGTGGCTTTTCAAAACAGCAATGAGTTCACCGGGCTGGCTTCCGGTCCATATGTATTCTCGGTAAAAGACGATAATGACTGTTTGGGAACGGTTAAAGATACGATCAGAACCAGCAGTAAACTCATCATCGGTGTACTGAGCAAGCAGAATGTGACTTGCTTTTCAGGTAACAACGGTGCTGTCAGTATAAGTACGGCCGGTTCTGTGGTGAGCGGGACGTTACAGTTTTCCGTAGACAACGGGGTTACATATCAAGCGTCAAGTACCTTTACCGGTCTTACCGCCGGGACTTATAAGGTAGTGGTCAAAGACAATGTGTGCTCGGCAAGCACGAATGTCACCATCAGTCAACCCACTGAACTGACTATTTCAGCCGTGCAAAAAGGTATTTCCTGTAATGCGCTCAGCGACGGCAGCATTGAAGCCCTTGGCAGCGGAGGCACAGGACCCTACCAGTATTCGATCAATGGCACCCTGTACGGGACATCCAATGTATTTGCCGGTCTTGCGGCAGGCAATTACAAAATATGGGTAAAGGATGCCAGTGGCTGCGTGAAAGAATCCGCCATTGTTGCACTCACCCAGCCGGCCACTGTTGCGCTTACCGTTTTCAGCAAAACAGACGTGAGCTGTTATGGAGCCAGCACCGGCTCACTGACCCTATCAGGTACAGGCGGAACCTTCCCCTACGGTTTTTCAAAAGACGGGACTACGTTTCAGACATCATCAACGTTTTCGAGTTTGCCGGCAGGTGCGCTTACCCTGACACTTAAAGATGCCAACGGCTGCAAAGCGACAGTGTCAGGTGAAATCCTGCAAGGTGCGGATATCATCGTAACTGCAAGCAACAGCGGCACGGTAAGCTGTTATGGCGGAAATAACGGACAGGTTACAGCCACGGCCAGTGGAGGAACAGGCCAACTGAAATATGCCATTGACGGAACCAACTTTATAACCGCATCTACATTCACCAGTCTGACTGCGGGCAGCTACCAGGTTACAGTGAGCGATATCAATGGCTGTAAAAAGGTTTCAGCCCCGGTAATTGTCGCCCAGGCAACACAAATTATCCCGTTAATCACAAAATCAGAAGTAAAATGTTTTTCAGGCAATGACGGAACGGTAACCGTTTCTGCAAGCGGAGGAACCGGTGCTTACAGCTATTCCAAAGACGCTGTCAACTTTCAGGCAACAGGGGCTTTTGCAGGCCTTGTCGCAGGTGACTATGTCTTCTCGGTGAAAGATGCCAACAGTTGTGTGAGAACGATTAACGCTTCCATCACCCAACCTACGGATCTGATCGTGAGCAGCACAGCGGGTAGTCAGGTGCTGTGTTACAATGGAAACAGCGGGATAGTTCAGGCCAGCTCGGCAGGTGGAACGAGCCCCTATCAGTATTCTGTTGACGGAACTGCCTATCAGACCGCTGCCAATTTTGGCTCTCTGGTCATCGGGACTTATAAAATATGGGTGAAGGATGCCAATGGCTGCGTGAAACAAACCAACACGGTCACGCTTACCCAACCTACTGATCTTCTGATCTCGGTTGCTTCGCAAACAGCAGTAAAATGTTACGGTGGTAATGACGGAAGTGTTCAGCTTGCCGCATCCGGTGGTGTATCCCCTTATGTGTACTCGAAAGACTCACTTTCTTATCAGCCATCCGCTGGCTTCTCAGGTTTAGGGGCAACTGCATTCCGTTTTCTTGTCAAAGATGCCAATGGCTGCAGCAAAGGCGTTACCGCCCAGGTCACCCAGCCGGGCCAGCCCTACAAAATATCGCTGGCCTCACAGACGAGCCTGACCTGTAACAGCGAAAATATCGGAAGGATTGAAGTGAAAAATGCAGGAGGAACCGCTCCGTACCAGGTTTCCCTGGACAATACCACTTTTCAGGGGTCAGAAGTATTCTCCGGGCTTGCAGCCGGTACGTATACCATCCATGGTAAGGACGCCAACAACTGTACTTTTACCATGCCTGTTGTGACGCTTACCCAGCCGACCGGTATCGTTGTAACGCTTCTGAGCAAAAAGGATGTTGACTGTGAATATTATACCAAAGGGGAGGCGCTGGTAGGGGCTCAGGGTTCAAACGGAAACTTCTCGTACACACTTGCCGGATCTGATTTTAAATTCAATACAATCAGTCCCGTTACAAATACCACAGGTCTGTTTGAAAACCTGATGGCCGGAGACTATACCGTTACGGCCCGTGACCAGTCAGGGTGCATCATGGATTATCCGGTGACCATTATTCCAAAGAGCACCAATATCCGTTATGATATCAGCAAGACCCTTCCTTCCAGCTGCACAAGTGAAGATGGAAGCATCAGCGTGATCAATGCCAGCGGCGGGCGTCCCCCGTATCAGTACAGCATCAGCTCACAAAACAGTTTCTTTGCCAACTCTACTTTCAGCGGCCTTTTGAACGGGACATATCTGGTGACCGTAGCCGATGAGCTCTGCTCTTATAAAAAGGAAGTAGACCTGCGTCTTCCAAACAGTATCAAGGCCGATTACAGCATTGACCCCGTCAGCTGCGCGACCCCGGTAGCCAACCTGACCGTGACAAACATCACTGGCGGAAACGGGAACTATCAGCTCTCACTGAACGGCGGCGGGTTTTCAGCCAACAGAAGTTTTGCCAACCTTCATCCCAACGTATACAATCTGGTGGTGCAGGATTCTCCTCTGAGCTGTAAAACAGCGATAGGCATCGAAATTAAAGAGCAAAACCGTGCGGATATGCAGATCGCCTCACGCCAGAACGTACTTTGCTATGGAGGTAACAGCGGCTCGATCACCATCAAGGGAGACAATAATATGGGGCCGTTTACCTATGCGATCAACAACAGTGCTTTCACCGCTGACGGAACTTTCTCTGGACTTACAATCGGGACTTACCGCTTGTATGTAAAAAACCGGATGGGCTGTCTGGACAGTCTTCGCACGACCCTTGTTGAGCCAACTAAACTGACCAGCAGCTTCACCAAAAAGGACAACGACTGCAACGGGGATAAAACCGGCGGGCTGGAATTGTTCGGAGATGGCGGGACACCGGCTTACGTTTTTTCAATTGATGGCAGCAGCTACGTGTCTTCGGGCAAATTCGAAACACTGCCTGCCAATAACTACAAGGCTTATGTGAAAGATGCCAACGGATGTGTCAGCACCCAGGATATCGCCGTGGTGCAGCCGCCTCTACTGACCATTGTACCCATGTATCAGGATACGGTCAGGTGTTTTGGCGAGTCGAACGGGATGATCAATGTGGTTGCCGGCGGCGGTACACCTGCTTATCAGTACTCAATCAACGGCACAGATTATTTGCCAGATTCCAAGTTTTCGAACCTTGCCGCAGGAACCTATCAGTTTTATGCAAAGGATGCCAAAGGCTGTCTGAAAACGGCCAGTATCTCACTTACACAGCCGCAACTGCTCGAACTCGCCTTTGCATCCAAACAGGATCCGCTTTGTTATGAAGGGAAAGACGGAAACATTAAGGTACTGGCAAAAGGAGGTAACGGGGGGAATGAGGCCGTCTCAAAAGTATTGAGGCGGTCTTTTCGGTTTTTTACCGAATTTGATTGATATATTTTTTCAGGAACGATGAAGTCGGGTTTTTTAGACCATTTTCTCGAAGAGACGCGATTTTCCGGGCATTTTAGGCCGCTTTCTTTCTTATATTTTGAGCTATTGCAATCAAACCCCACTCTATTGCAACTTTTTCGTTACCACGGAGCATAAATCTTCGGAACCGATGGTTCTCTTTGATGTTTCCGAAGATGGGCTCAACATCATGACATCGCTTCTTCCGATGGGCAATTCCATCTTCGCTGTTGAGTAGATTGTGAGCTTGCTTTTTTTGACGTTCTAGCTCCACGTTTACCTGAATAATTCTGTCGCCTTTTGACTTATGACAGGCTCCGTTTAATGGGCAAGCGTGACAATTCTTAGCCTGGTATTTTCTGGATGTTTGTATAAAGCCAGTGCTGGTTCTTCTGTGGCTATCACCGATATAATTCATTTGCTGACCCATGGGGCAGATATAGCAATCGCTCTTTTCATTGTAAAACAGCTTGTTTGCACTGAATGGATGCTTTTTGTTAAAGTTTGAGCTTTGCTGTTTGTCAAACATGCCATACTTCACATAAGCAGTAACCCCTTTGCTTTCTAGCAAGGTATAATTCTCTTGTGACCCATATCCAGCATCTGCTGTAACCGTTTTGGGGGCAACTCCAAAGCTTTTTTCATGCTGTGCGATATGATCCGTGAATGTAGTGGTGTCGGTCGGATTGGGGTGTATTGTATAATTGACGATGTATTGATTGGAGCTTGATATTTGCACGTTGAAGGCCGGTTTTAAGGTACCGTTGCGCATATGATCCTCCTTTAGTCTCATAAAGGTAGCGTCGGGATCCGTCTTACTGAAGCTGTTTCGATCTCCTAAAATTGCCTCCTGTGCTTCATAACGGGCAATATTAGTAGGATAGTTTTTGGTAACATAGTTAAGTTTTGCTTTTAACTTTTTGTCGATATTTTCCTTTTTGCCTAGTACTTCATTGAGCTTATTGACTGTGTCTTGTACCTTTTCTTTATCAATGGTAGTAAAATCAGGTGGATCTGGAAGATCATCTCCATCATTAAGACTCTGGGCATATTCCCAGATCTGGGTCAGCTGCTTCTTCATTTTCTCCTTATTGCTCAGGATCGCTTTTTTCCAGACAAAGGTGTATCGGTTGGCGTTGGCCTCGATTTTGGTGCCATCAGTATATACTTCCTCAATACTTAGAAGCCCTTCCTGAGCTAATAACAGGACCACTTCCTCGAATATACTTCGCAAAGCATCTTTCAATCGCACCCCTCTGAATCTGTTGATAGTGTTATGATCAGGGAAGTTCATGCCACTCACCCACATAAAGTAAACGCTCTCTTTACAGGCGGCCTCTAATTTCCTACTTGAATAAATATTGCTCACATAGCCGTAAACCAGCACCTTGAGTAGCATCTGAGGATGATAACTTGAAGTTCCTTTTGTTTGATACGCTGCATTAAGCGGTGCGATATTTATCCTGTTAATCACATCGTTGACAACACGAACAGGATGATCCTTTGGAACTAATTCTTCTAAACTTGGGGGGAGCAGCATAATCTGCTGCTGATCGTAACGCTTGAAAGTAGGCCGTTTTGATGACATATCTCCGTTATTTTCTATACCTAAAGATAAGAAAATCAAGCGAGTATGCAAAAGATTGTTTGCGTAAAAAATAGAAAATTTATACCTCTCAAAAAATAAAGAGACTGCCTTTTTGAGACAGCCTCAATAATACCGGTCAGTCCTCGGATCAGTTTATGGGACTTACTCAGTCAACCTACAACATTAATGTTGCTGATCGTAAAGGTTGCAGCGCCACCATGCCGTCGGTCGACCTTAAATGGCCTGCAAAAATAGAGTCTACTTTCTCAACGGTGATGCCTCTTTGTTTTTCTGACGCCAACGGAACAATCCATGTGGATGTTAAAGGAGGCACACCGGGTTACAAAGCTCTATTGGCCGGTCAGACGCTGAGCCCGGTAAATAGCAGGTTTACCTTTGAAAAATTGATAGCGGGGACTTACCCGGTGGATATCAAAGACCAGAACGGCTGTGTTGACAAGCTGAGTATTCTGCTGGAGCAGCCCACGGCGCTTAGCGGTACATTTACAGCGACCAATAATAAATGCTTTGGTGATCAGACAGGCCGTATTGAAGTAAGTGGCTCAGGCGCCACACCTCAATATGTATATTCCATAGAAGATCGGGCATTCACCGAAAGTGGTAGTTTTACCAATCTCACAGCAAACGATTACCAGATCAGGATAAAAGATGCCAAAGGCTGTGTTCTGAGTAAAGCTGTAACCCTGGTTCAACCAACCCAGATAAGTTTATTAGCCATGAACCTGGACACGGTGCGGTGCTACGGCGAGAAAAACGGTAGTATCCGTATTCTGGCGAAAGGGGGTACGCCCGGTTACACCTATTCTCAGGACGCGCTTCAATATTACAGCGACAGCACGTTTACCAACCTTGCTGCCGGATCTTACCGCTTCCGGGTGAAGGATGCAAACTCCTGTGAACAGACTACCACCCTGACGATCACCCAGCCTGAACTTCTTGATCTGAGCCTGGTACAAAAAACAGATCCGCTCTGTGCAGGAGACCAGAACGGCCGGATTAATTTGAAAGCCGCAGGTGGAAATGGCGGTTATGTTTACTGGAAAGACAATGCCTCCCAGCAAAAGACAAATGTTTTCGAAGGACTAACCCAGTCTGAATATGCCTTCAAGGTGGTCGACCGCAAAGGTTGTGAAGATGACGTAGAAGCGGTCCGGCTGGTGTGGCCTAAACCGCTGCAAAGCCAGTTGAGCTGGAAGTCGCCCTTGTGTGCAGGGGAGAACAGCGCCAGTGTGGCACTTGCGCTGTCAGGAGGAACTGCCCCTTATGCCGTGGTCGCTCCCACCATCTCAGCAAAGCCTGTTGTGGACAACGATGTATGGCATTATAATGGCCTTGCACCCGGAAGGTATATCCTGAATGCTATAGATGCCAACGGGTGTATTTCCTTTGCCATGGCCGATATTGCCGCATCCGAAAAGATCAATGCAGTTGTTTTCCCTGCATCCGAACCCGTTTGTAAAGGGCAGGAAGTGATCCTGGATGCGGGCAACCCTGGTATGCAGGTGCAGTGGTTTTATAAGGATATAGAAATCCCAGGTTCTCGTAATGGTCAAAAGCTTACAGCAGTCGAGCCTGGAACTTACAGAGTGTTGATCACCACCAAAACGGGGTGCACAACAAGTAAGGAATATACGCTCTTAAACAGCACCAATGCCCTGAAGGCAGATTTTCTGATGACTGTTCAGGCTTTTGTGGGTGATACGATTACGGCTCTCGATATCTCCCGGCCTACACCTGATCAGATCACCTGGGAGCTACCTGCACAGGCGCAAACGATTACCAAACAGCATGATAAAGTTGCCTACGCAATCATTGAAGATGGGACTTACAACATTAAGATGACCGCCAGGAAAGGGGACTGTATCAATACTGTGACCCGGCAGATCAAGATTTTCAATAAGGAAGATATAGACAAAACCGATTCCAGCCTGCATTATCAGGACCTGAACCTGATCCAGGAAATGGTCGTATACCCCAATCCGAACTTTGGGAAGTTTACAGTCACGGTAAAGCTTACCAAAACAACGGATGTGGTGATGACCATGGCCAGCTCCACCACTAACAAGGTGGTATTGAGAGAAGAGAAGAAGGGGCTGAAGGAATATGTTTTCGAGGTAGACCTGAAGAATTTCGTGCAGGAGGTGTATCTGATCACCATTCAGGCAGGCAAGGCTGTGCTCTATAAACGGGTACTGCTGATGAATTAGGGGTTGAAGGAGGAAAGGGAAGGAAGGAGGAAGGAAAATGGAGGATGGGACTGGGCATGAAGGCATTTGAAGACAGCTGTTGCGAGTTCCAAAAATCTTATTGGTAAAGAAAATTAATATTAGGTCTATGCATAAAATTTTACAAACCCTGCTGCTTTTGTCGCTGCCGGTGCTCCTGGTGGCTCAGGACCTGGAAAAAATAAAAGACCTGAAAAATGTTTCAGCAAAAGATGCTCTAAAAAAAGGCATCAAGGTTTCTGGTATGGCAGGGGCCAATTTCGTGTATTACAGTGCAAATGGTATAGAAGGACGTAACATACCCTTTAACACGCTTTTTACAGGTAATCTGAACGTGGATCTTTTTGGCAAGATCAAAATGCCGGTCATGTTCAGCCTGTCCAACCAGAACATCAACTGGTCGCATCCCTTCGATAAAAAACACCAGTTTATGCAGCCCTTCAACCGGTTCGTCTTCAAACCCACCTACAAAGGGTTTACACTTCATGCCGGGGTGGTATCGCTGAACTTTTCGCCATTCACGCTGGCCGGACACCGTTACGACGGGATAGGGCTGGAATACAAGCCAAAAGAAAAACCGTTTTATTTTGGGTTGATGCTGGGAAATCTTCGCCGGGCAGTGCGGGTTGACAGCAGCTTTGAAACCTCCGATGCGTCTTTCCGAAATAATATACCCTCCTACAAAAGACAAGGAATGGGATTCCAGGTGGGATACAGAAAGAAGGAAGACAAGGCTGAAATTATCTTTTTCACAGCAAAAGACTTGCTGACTTCGTTGCCTTACACACTCGATGCTTATCACATTGCACCGGAACAGAATGCGGTTGTTTCGCTGAAAGGGGCCAAAGTATTACAGAAGAAATGGGTACTGGACGCCGAAATTGCCGTGTCCGGTCTGAGCCAGGACATCAGGGCCCAAGGTGAGGGGATATCATCCAGTTTATTCAACAGCTACTTTGGTACACTGACTCCAAAGAGTTCAACCGATTATAAAAAGGCCATAAAAAGCGGACTTACTTACCGGGGCAAAGGCTTTAATGCAGGACTGGAATACAGCAGGATTGATCCTGGTTACCGCACGCTGGGAGCCTACTATTTCGCCAATGACCTGCAAACCTATTCCGGAAAACTCGCCAGTCAGTTTTTACAAGGTAAACTTAATGTGAGCACCAACATCGGCTTACAGCAGGATAATGTCCAGAAGCAAAAACTGAAAACATTGAAACGCTGGGTGGGTGCAGCCAATGTGACCTACGTACCGGCAGAGTGGGCACAGCTGATGCTGAGCTATTCTAATTTTACAAGCTTTTCGAATCTGCGGCCCGTGTATGACTACCTCAAACAGGTAACGCCTTATCAGGTACTGGACACACTCAACTTCCGTCAGATCAACCAGAATATTCAGGGAGGGGTAACGATCTCCCTGCCAACTAAAAACAAGGCAATCACCCAAAACCTGGGGCTCAACATCGTCATGCAGCGGGGCAGTGACCAGCAGGGAAGCCAGCAGATTAAAAACAACCTGAGCAACACCTCACTGGATTATAGCTACGGTATCAAACCATTCAAGCTCAACACAACACTCTCCGTTTATTATAGCAAAAGTGACATCGCCGGTATCAGGGGCACGCAGTGGGGGCCGTCACTGGGTATTTCCAAAGGCTTTGGAAGTGAAACCGGCGTGCAGTGGAAAACCCAGGCCAATGTAACCTATACCTCGGGTAAAATGACCGATGAGCTCCCGCGGGATGTCGTTCAAAAAATGCTCAACGCCAGGGCAGGCGTAAGTGCGGGACTCACCAAACAACTCAATCTGAACACCAACATTATCTACCTCAACCGCAGCAATGTGAGCACCGAAAGATCCATTCCTTCTTTCAATGAATTCACCGCTACGCTGGGGCTGGTTTATACTTTTTCGGTTTTATGAACTTGCAGAAACCTGGTTCGTTCAAAAAAAGGGCTCAATACACACAGGATAACCTGATATACAAATTTTAAAATGAGAAAATTATTACGCTTCATCAGTTGTTTTGCCGTTACTTTTTTAGGCTGTGTACAATGTGTTTTAGCTGGCTTGCCACTGGAGATGCCTGCTTTACATTCTGACAGAAATACGGCTGCCTATGATTTGCTGCCCGTTGCCACGCAGCCTTCCAGGCAGGCAATTGATGCCGCAATAACGGAGGCTACTTCGCAGCATCGCATCATCAAAGTAGGAAACAGTGGGTTAAATATTCCTGAGGCGATGAAAGAGATCACAAGCCTGCCTGTGATTTTCAGGGTAACCGTTCAGCAGCATGCTTATGATATAACGGTGATGTCGATGTCATTTCTGCCCGACGGTGCTTCGCTGGTTGTTGGGTGCCGTTTTAATCTGCCCGGCTCACAGACCAATCTGTATTTTGGCTCCTCGGATATAGCAGTTTCTGGTAAAAGCGGTTTTCGTGGAGATCTGCCAATATTAGGAGAGAGCAATGATGGAATTTCTGAATTCAGTATACCCGGCTTTAACGATAAACTGCTCATGGGCCTGGCAGCAGATTCCAAAATGCAGTTTTCCTGCGGTGCTTTCCAGGGTTTTTCCCTTTCAGGTTTTGTGAAAGCGAAAAATCTTGTTCAGACAGAAACTGCTGATGGGAGCTTGTCTGAGGATAGTATGCCCTTGCTGACTTTTGAAAAGCAAATGGCTACCGACTGGAAAGACCTTTTCATCAGTGCCAAAGTATCGTCCGGTTTCCATGCCACCAATTATCCTGATCTGGGTTTTCATTTTGGTAATAACGATCTGGCAACGATTGATCTGAGTAATCTGCGCAACCCTGAGAACCTTCCATCTTGTGCCCAGGTATCGGCAGAGAGCTGGCAGGGAGTCGCTTTCCCGAGCTTTAAGTTTCGCTTGCCCCGCTTTTTCAAACTGCGGTCTGGTGCTGCTCTTGCGATGGCGCCCGGGAAAAACTTGTTTATGGATGCGTCGGGTTTGTTAGGTGAAGCGGTGGCAGAAAATGTGTATACGCTCAAGGAAGGGTATACCGATGAGATCAATAAATATGATATGTCGCTTAGTAAGCTGACGGCTACTTTTTCCTGTAACGGTCAGGTAACCGTTTCGATGCTCGGAGAAATCGGTTTGCCATGGTGTGGTACGACGCCTTCCAAATCGGACTTGCCACTGCTGAGATATAGCTTCCGGTATGCCAATGAGCGCTACGAGATATTTGTGAAGGATACCGAAAAGGGGAGTTTTAGTTCAAACAAATATGCGCTTTCAACGGGATCTGAACTTATTTTCAGTGTTAAAAACAGCGAACTGCTGGTCAACGCCATCCTTGCCGAAAAGCCTGCTGTGGCGACCAGCGTTTACAGCCAGAGTATCTGTAAAGATTTTCCAGTTACCCTCACCGCGTCCGGATGTACAGGCAAACAGCTGATCTGGAATACGGGCGCTGCAGGAGCCAGTTTAACGGTCAAGCCATTGGTGAGTACGGCGTATACCGTGAAGTGTCAGGATAATTACTGTATTGCCGCGGTTTCCGACAGCCTGAAAATTACGGTTTATGAATCACTTCCAAAGCCTACCCTTACAGCGGAAAGAGATGCATTTTGTGAAAACGAAAACACCATACTCCTTACAGACCAGTGTGTGGGACAAATCGAATGGAAAACACCTGGAAGTGGAAGTTTTGTACAAACAGGAAATGATGGCAGAAGCCAGCATGTAAATTTCCAGGTAAACCAGTCTACCAGCTATGCCTATGCCGTGCGCTGTAACCTGAACGGGTGTTTAAGTCCCGAAACGGTAAAGAACGTTACCGTTCACCCCGAACCCAATGCTCCGTTGCTTTTATCTGACGCGGTCAACAATACCGTCGACAGAAACAATAGGGTTAATCTGAGTGGTAACTGTGCAACGGGTGAACGTCTGATCTGGCAGGATCTACCTGCGACATCTCTGGCTCTGACCAACACATCGACCTATCATGCCATCTGTCGTAATGATGCAACAGGTTGCCAGGGAGCGGTGGCGTCCATCACCGTTAATGTACTGTATTTCCCTCCCGGTGCTCCGTCGAATCTGGCGTTTGCAGGGGCAACAGCCAGCAGTCTGAACCTGCACTGGCAGGACAATGCCAACAATGAAGATGGTTTTATCATTCTTCGTTCCACTTCTTCGTCCTTCTCCAACGCGCAACAGGTGGGAACGGTAGCCGCAAATACGACTTCTTTCCATGATAGTAATCTGTCGGAAGCAGTAACCTATTACTATCAGGTGATTGCCCATAACCGGTATGACAGAGGGTATTCCGACTGGGCATCAGCTGCAACTGCGATCATGCTAAAAGCGGCGACCCCGCAACTTAGGGCAGACAAAAATTCTGTAAAGCCTGGCGAAAACACAGTGGTCTATGCCGACGGGTGTGACGGAACGGTAACCTGGTCAACCGGTGCAACCGGCAATTCAATCTGGACGGGAGCGGGAGAATACTGGGCGGTCTGTAAAAAAGATGGTTTCCGTGATAGCGAGGCCGCAACGATCAGAATTGACCAGGAAAATACCCCAACCGAACTGCCCCAGGCTTCCCGGCCCACGATGCGGGCCGATAAAAATCCTGTAAGACCCGGGGAAAACACCGTGGTCTATGCCGACGGATGTGACGGAACGGTAACCTGGTCGACCGGCGCAACGGGAAATACGATCTGGACAGGAGCCGGTGAATATTGGGCAGTCTGTAAAAAGGAAGGATTCCGAGATAGTGAAGCCGCAACGATCAGAATTGACCAGGACAACACCCCAGCCGAACTGCCACAGGCTTCCCGGCCCACGATGCGAGCCGACCGGAATCCTGTAAAGCAAGGCGAAAACACGGTGGTCTATGCCGATGGATGTGACGGAACGGTAACCTGGTCGACCGGCGCAACCGGCAATTCAATCTGGACAGGAGCGGGAGAATATTGGGCGGTTTGTAAAAAAGATGGTTTCCGTGAAAGTGAAGCCGCAACGATCAGAATTGACCAGGACAACACCCCAGCCGAACTGCCCCAGGCTTCCCGGCCCACGATGCGAGCCGACCGGAATCCTGTAAGACCCGGCGAAAACACGGTGGTCTATGCCGACGGATGTGACGGAACGGTAACTTGGTCGACCAGCGCAACGGGCAATTCAATTTGGACGGGAGCGGGAGAATACTGGGCGGTTTGCAAGAAAGAAGGATTCCGTGACAGCGAGGCCGCAACGATCAGGATTGACCAGGACAATACCCCAACCGAGCTGCCACAGGCCTCCCGGCCCACGATGCGGGCAGACCGGAATCCTGTAAGACCCGGGGAAAACACGGTGGTCTATGCCGACGGATGTGACGGAACGGTAACTTGGTCGACCAGCGCAACGGGCAATTCAATTTGGACGGGAGCAGGAGAATACTGGGCGGTTTGCAAGAAAGAAGGATTCCGTGACAGCGAGGCCGCAACGATCAGGATTGACCAGGACAATACCCCAACCGAGCTGCCACAGGCCTCCCGGCCCACGATGCGGGCAGACCGGAATCCTGTAAGACCCGGGGAAAACACGGTGGTCTATGCCGACGGATGTGACGGAACGGTAACCTGGTCGACCAGCGCAACGGGCAATACGATCTGGACAGGAGCCGGAGAATACTGGGCGGTTTGCAAGAAAGAAGGATTCCGTGACAGTGAGGCCGCAACGATCAGGATTGACCAGGAAAACGCCCCAGCCGAACTGCCACAGGCTTCCCGGCCCACGATGCGAGCCGACCGGAATCCTGTAAAGCAAGGCGAAAACACGGTGGTCTATGCCGATGGATGTGACGGAACGGTAACCTGGTCGACCGGCGCAACCGGCAATTCAATCTGGACAGGAGCGGGAGAATATTGGGCGGTTTGTAAAAAGGATGGATTCCGTGACAGTGAGGCCGCAACGATCAGAATTGACCAGGAAAATACCCCAACCGAACTGCCCCAGGCCTCCCGGCCCACGATGCGGGCCGATAAAAATCCTGTAAAGCCTGGCGAAAACACGGTGGTGTATGCCGACGGGTGTGACGGAACGGTAACCTGGTCAACCGGTGCAACCGGAAATTCAATCTGGACAGGAGCGGGAGAATACTGGGCGGTTTGCAAGAAAGAAGGATTCCGTGACAGCGAGGCCGCAACGATCAGGATTGACCAGGACAATACCCCAACCGAGCTGCCACAGGCCTCCCGGCCCACGATGCGAGCCGACCGGAATCCTGTAAAGCAAGGCGAAAACACGGTGGTCTATGCCGATGGATGTGACGGAACGGTAACCTGGTCGACCGGCGCAACCGGCAATTCAATCTGGACAGGAGCGGGAGAATATTGGGCGGTTTGTAAAAAAGATGGTTTCCGCGATAGTGAATCCGCAACGATCAGAATTGACCAGGACAATACCCCAACCGAGCTGCCACAGGCCTCCCGGCCCACGATGCGGGCCGACCGGAATCCTGTGAAGCAAGGAGAAAACACGGTGGTCTATGCCGACGGATGTGACGGAACGGTAACCTGGTCAACCGGTGCAACCGGAAATTCAATCTGGACAGGAGCCGGAGAATATTGGGCGGTTTGTAAAAAGGATGGATTCCGGGACAGCGAGGCCGCAACGATCAGGATTGACCAGGAAAACGCCCCCTGCAATCCTCCCTCCACCCCTTACATTGCTGTGGATGACATCACGCATAATCTTTCAGAACTAACCTTTTTGACGGCTAAGGGATGTGCGGATGGGGTAATTGTATGGAGCGACGGAACCGTGGGAAACAGGCTGCTTGTCAGTCACGGAGGTGATTATACCGCCACCTGTACCGTCCGAAATGAGTGTGGACAAGCCGAGGCAAGTGCCACCGGGCATGTAACGACGATAACGCCATGCCTGCTGATGCGCCCGGTGTTTTCGATCAACGGCTCTTCTGTCTTCGGAGGTAGTTTTGATATGAAGGAAGGGGCCACGGTTCATGTGGATGCGTCCTGCTTAATGGGCCAGCTTCAATGGTCGGAAAGCGGATCGGGAGATTATACTCCTCGTGAAAACTTCACATTTAATGCCACATGTACCTCTGGCGACGGTTGTAGCAAATCTGCGAGTTTATCCATCCATGTTGAGAAGTGTAATCTGGCCGCACCAGTCATCACCGGCCCCAGCGAGGTTTGGAAAGGTGAACAATTTACGCTGAATGCCTCCGGATGTTCTGAGGGAAGCACGTTCCGCTGGTCACCTGCAGGCTCTTCGGCCGCTAGTAATACCAGGATTGGAGCAGGTTTTTCCGAAATTACGACGGCCATCAATTCAGATACCCGATTTTCAGTAACCTGTGAGTGGTTGTCGTGTGTGAGCGCGCCCGGATACCACACCGTGAATGTGTTAACAATTCCGCCACAACCTGAACCTCCAACGGATCCCTGTGCCGGCAAAGACACCAGTCCCCGATGGATGACTGTGCCCGGTGGTTGCGCCCAGGGTGCGGGGGTGCTTAGCCGGGATGAAAACAACTGCTCTCCGACCTACAATCAGACGCGGTGCTGCAAGGAGTATATGTTTTATGGATCCCGTTCCAGAGAGATAAAAGCACAAATAACCTATATGGATTGCAACGGAGATGAGAAGACAATTTCGATCAATTCCGGGTCCTCAATCAAGGTCATGGCGATGGAAGGCCATGCCGAGTGCGTTGGTTGCAGTAACGCGGCAAATTGATTTCATGAAGTGTTTTGGCGGTTTCCGGAGCACTTAGTCATGCAGTTTTAAGACAAATGTTTACAAAATAACATTACTCCCCAATGCGTACCTACTTCATCCGCTCACTAATCATCCTTCTCATAGCAGGTCTAGGTCTTGAATCGGTTAGGGCACAGAGCACCGACCAGAATTATCCGGTTTTTGCCTCCGCTTTTGTTGCCGCACAACCCAATCAGAACCTGTCTGCTTACTTTTCGAGCAGCCAGGCTTTGTCGGTTACTTTGCTTCTTAAAGACCTTACCAAACCCAGTCTTCAGGTTTACCTGAAATGGAGTATTGAGGGTCCCGGTGTCAGAGTTGCGAGTATGGAAGGGTATATTCCGCCAGGTCTTCTTTTGCTGGATATGGGTGTGTTGCGGCGGTTTAGCGGCCTGGAACTTCAAAGTGACTATTTCCGAAACAGTGTTATTGAGGAGCAGGGGCTTGGCGGCAGTGCTTTAAGAACAAATTTGCCGGAAGGGTTTTATACGTTCCGTGTGCAGGCGATGGAAGCTGGAACCGGCCGGCAGGTGTCCAATATTGCAGAAACTTATTTCAGCATTACCACGCCCCTCCCTCCGGTGATCAACCTGCCGTTTAATGGCGCCGTCCTTCGACAAGCTCAGGATGACGGCTCTGTCACTCTGAGCCTGTCGAAGAGTCCACAAATCCAGTGGATGCCCCGCCACTACAAACAGGCGGGTAATACCACCACTTACGACCTGAAAGTGTGTAAAGTGCCTGATGGTTATGAGCCCCAGGAGGCACTGGACGCGTGCGTGAACCCGATCATTGACGACAAGGCCAATCCCGGCACATTCTATCCTTCCAATACTGGTATCGGCAATAGCATTATTGGGGCGTTCGAACGTGGAGCAAAATATGCAGTGCGCGTGACGGTGCATGAGTTTGACGCAAACGGTGATGAAGTGGTTTTTGCCAATGAAGGACGGAGTGAGGTGGTGTGGTTCAGGTATGGAAGCCAGTGTATCTCACCGGAAAACTTTACGATTAAAGAGATTGGCAGTGGAAGGGTTCATTTGAGCTGGGCACTACAAGCAGGTGCGGAAGGCTATAAAATATTGTATCGCATTTCCGGTGGAGACAACTGGAATGTACAAACGGTTTCGGCTGCGTCAGGGACCATTCAGGATCTGGCAACAGGAAAATATGAGTTTGCGGTGCAGTCAGCCTGTACGGAGACTGTTCCGGATCAAACCCAAACCTGGGAAATTGGCGAAGACAATGATGACTGGGGTGACCTGCCCATAGCCCTGGCTAACCCTATGCAGATCCCTGTTCAAGCTTCGGGCTGTAACGGTATCGCTCCCGGTAACCTCGCTGACTATTATTCTAATTTCCCGGGCGTCGCCACGTCCGGGGAAGCAATTAACCCTGCCGACACTACGACAAAGTTAAAGATACCTGCCTGCGCATTACAAAGCAGTGCCTTTTCCGTGTGCAGTCCAGAGCATCCGGTCATCCCGCTTCCGACGGGCGGCACACCTTTGGGTACACTTAAAGCGGGTGACGTTCTGGGGATTTATGATTTTGCGGTTTTCGTTACAGAAGCTTTCGGCTCATCGGGTGGCTTTTCCGGTAAAGGACTTGTAAGGCTGCCCTTTCTGGAAGGAACGCTGGCCCTTGCTGAGTTCAGCGGGGTGAAGGCATGGAGCGCCGAGGGGGAAGGTGGATGTATTTACGAGGTCTCTAACTTCAGGCTGCTCAATGTTTCGCAGGCCGAGGTCGCGGCAGCAAAGGGGAAACTGATCAATACGCTGTCGGGGCAGAACTATCCTGCCGCTTTTGCAGGTACGCTGGCTGACGCACTGGCTGCCTATGACAGCCTGTCCAAAACTGCTCCGGCAGATTCGATTTGCCCGTTCAAAACAGCCATCATCGACGCAAGTGATCAAATCAGCGACGAACTGACCGACCTGGACACCGACCACCCGGGCATCACCGCGATTTTGAACGATCTGAAAGCCATCACAGACTCGCTTCGGGCAGGCGCCGTTGTCGACGACATCACTAAAAAATATGAAGATATAGTTGCCCGGCTTGATAGCCTTAAGGCCCTGGATCCCGACAATGATCAGCCTATCCTGGCCATTCGTAACGCACAGATCAGTAACCTCACCGGCCAATCGGCCAGGATAAGTTGGGAGCCTTCGGGTGAGTTCTCCCGATATGTGATCGAATACCGCGACCTCAACGGCGGCACATTGCAAGAAACCATTTCCAGTCCCCAGGTCAACCTGCAAAGGTTGTTGCCGGGAACCCAGTATACCTACCGGATTCTGGGCTATCAGGGTGACCAGGTAGCGGCTTCTTATGGGGAGGATGTATTTACAACTGTGCGGAACGTGGTGCCGGTGCCGGAGAATCTTGCATATACTGCTTTGAACATGGATGGTGTAAAGCTTACCTGGGATAAAAACAGAGACCACCAAAGCTATAAAATTATATATGTTGATCAATTTGGACAGGAACGATCCATTTATCCTACGACGAATTCGGCTCGAATCGACGGCCTGGCCAGGGACCAGAAATATACCTACCGGATTTTGGCCGTTGGGGATGGTGGGGTCGAAAGCGAGGTCGTAAACAATCAGTTTAAAATTGGACTAGTCTGCGATATGTTGGCCAGTGCCGCACAACCTCGAATTATACAGGGGGAACAAGTGGCATTATGGCTGACGGGCTGTGTAGATGAAGATAACAGCGAGGGGCCTGTGCAGTGGACCGACGGGAAAAATGTATTCATAGGGAATACTGTTTTTGTTTCCCCCGCAGCAAGCACCACATACACGGGCACATGCCTGCTCAATAGAACGTCCGCAAACGGAGAAATGCAATCCATAGCATGTTCCGATGCAAAGGTCACAGTTATTGTGGATAAGAAATGTGAAGGGGTTGCGGTAAGTGCATCACCAATTACAATTGTTCAGGGTGAACCGGTTATGTTACGTGAAACAGGCTGTACTGGTGATGTTCAATGGATAGACGGATATCCAGCTGGGCAGCTCGTAGGGTTAAAGTCCAATACAATAATTAATCCTTTAGAAGATAAAACTTATACTCTATCATGCACTGACAAAGAAAATAATCATTGCTATGTCAAAACGGGAAAAATAGAGGTTAAATGTGCATTAAAACTAGCCGTAAATTACAATCAACCTTACGTAAATTATAAGTGGTACCAACCGGGAGAGGGCCAAGATCCTACCGAACCAGGAGACCAGGCAGCAAATTGGTTTGAATATTTGAGTTATGCAGGGCTTGGTATTGAAAACGTGCTCGCGTTTAATCTTTTAAAATGGGTGTTTGCTGGAACCCTCAAAAAGCAAGCCTCAATCCAAGCAATTGGTTGCCCTGTTCCGGTAACTTGGGAATATCATCACGCAAGTGCTAATAATGATCTTTCGTCGCGCAATTTTCTTTATCTGGAGAAAATTAAAAATAAAACTTGGGCCAAGGCCACCTGTGTCGTTGGCGGCAAGGTGTGTACCGCCGAAGCACAACTGGACAAACCCGATAAGGACTGCAAAGATTTTAGGATTACGCTGGAAGGCGATCCGGCAAAAAACAATGTTCTTATTTTAAAGGTAAACAGTAAAAAGGACATCGCCTGGGAGGATGGCTCGACAAACAAGGAAAGGATTGTGGCTATTCCTCAAAAATCTACAGTTTACACCGTTGTAACTACCAGGGGTGCCTGTAAAGAGTCCATTGGTATTGATGTACCTTTAGTTAAACCACCTATCAATATTCCTTGTCCGGATCTCACTCTGACTAAGCTATCTGGGAGTGAAAAAATTGCGGCAGGATCATCTTTAACGAAAATCAAATTTAAGGCTAGTGGTTGTACTGATGGAGTCGATAGCTATCCAATAGTTTGGCGGAAAAACGGAGTTGTGGAAGAAACCCCGTTGATATCGGCAGATATAACAGGTGAGGTGAAGGAACTGACTTTCACGGATAATGATGTTAAAAAGCAATTCACTATCACTGTTGAATGCGCTATAACTACCAGGAGTGCCTCGACAACTTTTGTCATTACTAAAGGGGCGGCTACGCCGCAGCCTCCGAAACCTCAACCTGAGAATAAGCCACATCCATGTGATTTTCTATTAAGTACCAGTGAATATCAGTTTGGTAATACCTTCCAGCAATCGCAGCCGGTTAAGATAATTGTCGAATCTGCCCAGCCCAATCTAAATGTGATGTATGAACAAGACTATAATAAAATTATTATTGGTGGTGCTTCTACCACCTACTCAAATGGGGTAGCAACAATACAGTTTAACCATGATCCCGCTAAAAGGGGTGCTTTTTTTGTAAAAGTGACCAATACTGTCCCGGGTGCCGGTTTTTGCACCAAAGGAATTTATATTTTTGTAGACAACAATCGTAGCTATACAGCAGATGACGGCACTTATCAGCCTGATCCCAAATTAGTCGGGACTACTTCCAATTGTGAAAAATATCGGGGAGGTGCCGAAATTCCCATCGTCAAAAACACTACCGGAACGTCGATCCGGATATTAAATAACCAAAATGATTTGCTGGATTTTGGGGCAATTTCCCTTTTTGTAAATGGCCAGACTGTGTTCTATCCGGATGTAACCCTCCCTGACAAGCTGGCTTTAGTCGACAAAGTATGCCGTGTGAATAAAGGAACTTCAAAATGGTATTTTGATGGTGGACATACGCAGCGCATGAACGACTTTGTTACAATCAGTAAATATTCAACAGCGCTGGTGGACGATCCGGATTTTGAAAACAGCAAAGCCTATTACACCAGATGTATATTCCCTGATGGCAAATATTGTGACAAAAAGGTCGTGGTTAATCCTAGCATGCGATCTAACGGCAGGATTGGGACAACAGAAGAACAACAAGCCACACAGGAGACAACATCAGATTGCCAGTTTTCTAAACAAAGAGCCGCAGAAATAATAGTATCCAGTCTGCTTTGCGAAAAACTTAGCGTTTTAAACGGCGATGAAAGAAAGATTCTTGAACTCGTGAAAGACGCTCTCAGTCAGCAGGGAGCAGAGCTTTCGACCATTACCGATGCCATGGTGGCCGACTTGGCGGCCGGTGAGTGTTACAAAGTAGTAGAGGCGCTCACAGCTAAGATTATTGGAACGGAATCTGTATCAGATCTCAATAGTAACTTAGTAAATCAAGAGAATTTAGACAGAATTTTTAACGGTATCGTAGAGAGCGTTTCAGAAGACGAAATCATTAACTCCGACTTCATCCACCGGCAAATAGAAACTTTTGACAGCCCGAGTGACCCTAACGGCCGTGTGGCCGCGATAGGCGTCTGTCCCGCCTACTACTTCACTCCGTCCGGGAAACGGATCCGAATCCCTGACATAGGCAACTGTGTGGTAAGCGTCAACGGCGTTCTGATGTCGTTTGAAAGATATGGCAAAAAATATGTGCCTTTGTTCAAACGAAGCACGCTTGTATTTGTAGGCTATCACGAGGAGCTAGACTTTTACGCCAACGCAACCGAAGCAATTGATGCCAATATCAAAGTTGCCCCTAAAGACAAGCTGACACGATGGATTACAGACATGGAGTATCCCGAGGAAAATAATAATATCGGTCGCTTCATCAGCTTTATCGAGGATAATAAGAACAAAGCGGGCGTAATCGGCAACTATACCGTAGAAAATTTCAATGCAATAAAAGCCCTTCTGGTACAACTGCCCGAAACCATCTTTGAAAACGTTGAGGGCGATGGCTCTGTATTTCTGTTTGACCTGCTAAAGATCAGGAAGCGCCTGGAGGAAACACTCTCCACCACCGATACCCAGCTGGCTATGCTGAACAGCATAATTACTAAGCCTGAAACAGTTTGCCCGAACGAGTCGGAAGCCATCTGTAAGGTATTTGCCTGTGTTTACAACAACATCACAGGATACCAGAGCCGCGACGTACTCAACGCACGCCTGCCGCTTGAAACCCGCAAAAAGCTGCTCACCTTACTGGCGCAAAGTACACTTACCTCCGGAACGCTCCCGGGTGGCTGCGCTTTTGCATCGGATGGAGAAGGGACTGTTGTTTCCCTGTTGAAAACAACACCGGAAACCGACCGGAAGGCAGTGCTGGATTATCTGAATACTTTCGCTGTAAATGGAGCAAAGGATACTCCCTTGAAAGCATTTATCTCAAAGATTGACGGCGGAAATTTCGACGATTTTATGCTCATCGTTTCCGACTGGGTAACTTCTTATTACCCGAGCACGGAGTTATGGTCAACCATTCTACAAAGACAAGACAGGACAAAGAGGGATTTGCTTGTACTAGGAGATTGGTCACTGGGGTCAACGCAGATGACTTCCGTGAAAGATGGGAAAACCTTGTTTGATTTCAATATTACTGTTTTGGGTAAAACGCCAATCCTAAAACCCAACATTGACGCGCTGGATTATGTGGTTGTAAAGTTTACGAAAGACTTCACGGTTGGCAGTACTACTTTCCGTGCCGGCGAAGTGCGTAAGATTCCGGCAGTGCTTTGCTATTTGATCATGAATGACCAGAAAAACAAATCCATTGCGACCGCGGGGAAATATGCTGCTTACGGCTTGGGTGCTGCCGTTGGCGTGAGCGAAATTATGGCCGCCAGCACGGCTGTGGAAATGACGCTTGCCATTATTGATATGGGTATGCTGGCCACTGATTTTGCGATGAATGAGGCTTTGGCGACTAAGCTGAACCAGACGCAAGCCGGGAAACTATTTTTGGATAGGTTTAATAAATTCTCATTGATTTACGGCGGAACTCGGATATATACGGAACTTACTGGATTAGCAAACGATTTACGTGCTTTTTCTAATAAGATAAGTGATCCAGACATCACAGATTTGTATTTAGCAGCTTGGAGAAAAAGTGTTAGTTTTGACGAGTATGCTGGCACAGTAACGGATTTCAATAATGGTGCAAATGCCGGGTTAGCTCACGAATCTTACCGACTTTGGCAAGAAGAGAAATGGGAGGATCTGTATACCTTGTTTAATACAAATGATGTAAACGGAAAATGGCCACCGTACAATGGATTCAAAAACATTACAAAGACGGAAACTGGAAATGAATTAGCTGGAAAAGTTTTTGATAGGTTTCAAATTAATGGAGAATTGGGCGGAAGTTTTGCTAGCCCAGTGTTAAGTAGCAACGAAGGTGTTAATGAGCTAGTTTTTACGTATGACTCGCGAGCCTTGGCCACTAAAATTGACGAAGGTACTTTTTATATTAAATTTCGACTCAAGGACAATTTGCCATCGGATTTAAGTTTTGAATATGGAGAGGCAATTCCTTGGTTCAATCTTCTAGGTTCCGCAGATCAGATAAAATCTACGTGGAATTTTAATAAATTATTGAAATCAGATATGGTAGAAATTTTAGAAACGTTAAAATTTGAAAACAAAAAATGGATAAAAATAAAGTAGAAAGGTATAAAAAATTTACACCTTTGACGGGCCAGAAATGGCTCTTCGATGGCATTGAAACTAATCTAAAAAATGTCAGATTTGAAATTCAAGTAGACCAAAATAAGGTAATTATGTTTAATTCCTCAGATTTTTGTAATTATCTTGGGAAAGATTTTGAATTTCTAAGAGAGGAGATGAGCGATGCAATTTTTTATTCTATTATTCAAGAATTTGATTTTAAATTAAGGAATCCGCCTTCTTTGGGATATTATAAGACCGAGCAGCATTTATCCCTCGAGTATTTCGTTAGAGAACATTATCTTTTTATTTTTACTTTTGGGGAGAAGCAGCCATCTCGCTTCATTTTGGTGTTAGAAGGTATCCTGGAGATGTTCGAATAATAATGTTTGCTTATCAAAAGCAAAGTGATTTGCCGTAATTTTAGTTGTCAATATTCTCGAATAGTATTCGGGTGACCTAGTATCAAATCTATCACAAACGTAGAAGGAGGCGAATCCGATTTTTGGTTAATATCAATAAGCGGTTGCAAACTATTTTTAACTACAAAGACAGGACAAAGAGGGATTTGCTTGTACTAGGGGATTGGTCATTGGGGTCAACGCAGATGACTTCCGTGAAAGACGGGAAAACCTTGTTTGATTTCAATATTACTGTTTTGGGTAGAACGCCAATCCTAAAACCCAACATCGAGGCGCTGGATTATGTGGTTGTAAATTTTACGAAAGACTTCACGGTTGGCAGTACTACTTTCCGTGCCGGCGAAGTGCGTAAGATTCCGGCAGTGCTTTGCTATTTGATCATGAATGATCAGAAAAACAAATCCATTGCGACCGCCGGGAAATATGCCGCTTACGGCTTGGGTGCTGCCGTTGGCGTGAGCGAAATTATGGCCGCCAGCACGGCTGTGGAAATGACGCTTGCCATTATTGATATGGGTATGCTGGCCACTGATTTTGCGATGAATGAGGCTCTGGCAACCAGCTAAATCAGACGCAGGCCGGGAAAACGTGGCTGGATAATTTCAATAAGTTTGCGTTGGTTTATGGCAGCTCTAGAGTGCTTACAGAGCTTACTGGGCTGGCAAGGGAAATGCGAACAAATGGTAAAGTCATTACAAACCCTAACGATATCCTAAGTAACGACGAAATAGACGAGATTAGTAAAATAGTCAAAAATGCTGAAATTAAAGGTGGAATAGTCCCGGAGGTTTTATCAATAGATATCTATAAGATTTCACCTCTACTAAAAACAAAATCAGGTGAGTCGTTTTTCTGGTCAGGAAGAACAAATGGAATCGGTGGCCAAGATGTAGCGCTTCAAATTGCAAAAGAAAGAGGGGGAGTGACCTTAGAGGGATTAATAGAATTAAATAATATAAAAATGCCTATTTATGATCCATCAATCCCGAGCAGTATAAAGGCATGGGAAGATGTATCGGCTGCTTACGCTTCACAAGTCTCCGGTGAAATTCGAAGCGTTGTTGGAAAAGATTTGAGAGTAGGGAACGTCTGGGAAAATACAGAGTTACCTTTGTTAAAGGCCAACAGTAGGGTAACCAAGATAACAACTATTGATCCGGCAACACTTAGTCAAACTATTATTTTTAAAAGATAAAATATGAAAATAAGGTGCGATATCATATCCAGGGGAGAGATGATTATCTACGTTGATGAAAAGAAAATTCGCGTAACAGGAGAATTAACATTTTCTCCATCAGTGTTTTACGCTAATTTAAATTCCATAAAATACTGGGATGACTCAAATGGGCGTGTGGAGATTGCAGAGGAGGAAATACAAAATATTGTTTCAGTAGTTACTGATATTTCAAAAGATGGCGGTACTAGAATTCTATTTGATTAAAAATAATTTCAAATTATTCGAAATACCGACACTTTCTCCTACCAATTTAAATGAAACTGTAATCTTTAAACGATGAGACCATGAAAATAACCGGAGATAGAGGAACTATTTGGGTGGAAATCGAGGGCAAAACAATTAAAATTGAAGGAGAACTCACCACAACACCATCATTTTATGCTGAGTTCAATTCGATTGTGCATTGGAACCGCCATTTCAGGATATCGTAATTTCGCACGAGGAAAAAAAAGGATAATTTAACAAATAACTGAGTATTCCAAAGGACAGGCCGTCAAAATAATCTTTGAATAAAGTGAATTAATTTTGACTTGCTCAAAGTTCATTGACTTCGGGTATGCTTCCCGGGGGGGCATTCCCAATCAGATGGTGAAGGGGCAGTAATCTCTCTGCTTAATAGCACTCCTGAAACAGGTAGAAAAACGGTTTTAAACCATTTGTATGCCTCGGATGCGAGTTCCAACATTAAATCCCCAACATAGAGAATATGACAACAAAGGATATAATAGAAAACATCACTTCTCGAAGTACATACAAAGTACGGGAGGCGTCATGCCAAATAATACATTTAGGGCAAGAGTACGAAAAAATTAAGCCCTTTATCCAGTATTTACCGTTAATAAAATTCAAAACGATTGATCTAAATATGGGTGGAGCATTCGCTCCAAATCAACGCTTTATTGACTTCGCAATACGAACAATTGAATTTCATAAGAGCAACAAGCAGTGCTCCTGTGCTCTATATGTAGAAAAATATAGGTTAACAAATGATATTATTGAAAGAGACATCCAATACGATGGCTTTAACCCCAATTCAGAGTCAAAAAAAGGCTACATAAAAATTTTGGAAACAATTTGCGGCGAGGGGAGGTGGATAGACTACTATCTGGTGGAGTGTTCAAGGTGCAAAAGCACGTACAAGGTCGAAGAGAGGGAAGGTCATTTTAAATGGTGGAATTGGATAATAATTTAACAATTAAATATATCATCAATATAAAAAGCCCAAGAAGGCGAGAAATTCGCTGCCTAGCACATTCCACGAACAATCCGAGCAAAAACGTACGAATATTCGTACATGGTGTGATAAAATTTTTAAAAGAATAGAATGGAACGGAACGGACATAGTGATCCCATGTACTTGATTTTGGTCAGAGATCACAATGTCAAAGAACGGCCGTTATCGGCGGTTCATGTCTGGCAAATGATATCGCAGGCAATGTGTCGGTTTGTTGCTATGCGGTCTTGTTTTGCTTTGTGTATTTTACTTTTGAAAAAGTGCTTGTCTGGAATTGCACCATTTAAAACTTCGATGGGAGTAAATCCGTATAGCTGGCCATTAGGCATATTGTTATAGTTTTCAATTGCCAGAGCCAGGGTTTCAGTTAAATCGGAAGTGTCGATAATTGGTCTCGGAAAAAGATATCTATACTTTATTATTTTGTTCGCCGCTTCTACCATACTATTGCTCTGTACAATATCCACCTGAGCAACAATCTTTTTCCAAAGTGTGGCGGAGGAAGCCAGCCATTTGGTGAGTTCGCCTTTGTTTTCAGCACCATCATCGGTGATCAGGCTTCCGGAGCGGCGGCTCCCGGATTGGTTTAGTAGATCAAACTTTTGGAAAACGTTCTGCAGGGTTTGCTTGGCAATTTCGCTATTGTAAACGTTGGACGCCTGGCAAGCCAGGATTGCTCTGCTAAAATTGTCGCGGATAACGTAAATATAGTGCTTCACACCGTTGGTGGTACGGAATATTGTCACATCCTGATGCAAGATTTTGAAAGGTGCAATTGAAGAAAGAGGCTTGTAATTTCTGGGTTTTCGGATCGGTTTGTGAGTAATATTCAGAAGCCTGCAATATTTGTATAATGTACTTTTGCAGCAATGCAGTTTTTCTTCCCGCATCAGTTGGTAATAGATGCTAGATAGAGGCCAGTGGGCGTAGTTTTGGTCAGCACAAGCCGTGTTGATTATCTCCTGTTCAGCCGCGGCAAGTTGCTGTGTGTTTTGTTTACGGCACAGGCCAAACAGTGATTTCCAGCATTTTTTACGGCCATTCCACGCACTGAATTGTCTGAAAGTAAATGGCAGATACCTCCAAATTACCCGATCCAATTGGTATTTTTGACAGGTTTGCAGCAGGCAAGTTGCTCTTTTTTTGACTTTCACAAAGTGCATATTTTTAACCGGTATCAATGCCAGCAGCTCACGGTACAGCAGCACAAGTTGGAAGGCTACTTTCAATTGATTTTTCAGCAATTTATTTTCTGTTTTCAGCCGGGCAATAAGCAAATCGTTATCTTTTTGATCTTCAAAAGCCAGTGGATTCCAGAATGAACCAGCATTTTTGTCTTTCCATGCTGCGCGAGTAGACCTTGGAATGAGTTTGGAAACGACATCGGGCAAGCTCCCGTTTGCATACTCGATTTTGCATTGGGAATGATAGCTTCGGTAGGGTTGGGGCATGCGAAATAGGCTTTATTTAAAAGCTTTGTGACAAAACGTTACCCTATACGTCACAGATAAGTTTCCGCCCCCCATGCGTACCTACTTCATCCGCTTACTAATCATCCTTCTCATAGCAGGTCCAGGTCTTGAATCGGTTAGGGCACAGAGCACCGATCAGAACTACCCGGTTTCTGCATCAGCTTTTGTGGCAGCGCAACCCAATCAGAACCTGTCTGCGTACTTTTCGAGCAGCCAGGCTTTGTCAGTTACGTTGCTTCTGAAAGACCTTACCAAACCCAGTCTTCAGGTGTACCTGAAATGGAGTATTGAGGGTCCGGGGGTGCGTGTGGCGAGTATGGAGGGTTATATTCCACAAGGTCTTCTTTTGCTGGATATGGGTGTTTTGCGGCGGTTTAGTGGTCTGGAACTTCAAAGTGACTATTTCAGAAACGGTGTCATTGAGGAGCAGGGTTTATCGGGTGCCGCCTTACGCACCAATCTGCCCGAAGGATTTTACATCTTCCGTGTACAGGCATTGGAAGCGGGTACCGGCCGGCAGGTGTCCAATACTGCAGAAACTTATTTCAGCATTACCACGCCACTCCCTCCGGTGATCAACCTGCCGTTTAACGGAGCCGTCCTTCGACAAGCTCAGGATGACGGCTCTGTCACTCTGAGCCCGTCGAAGAGTCCACAAATCCAATGGATGCCCCGCCACTACAAACAGGCGGGTAATACCACCACTTACGACCTGAAAGTGTGCAAGGTTCCTGATGGCTATGAACCTCAGGAAGCTCTTGATGCATGTTTAAATCCGATCATTGACGACAAGGCCAACCCGGGCACGTTTTACCCGGGTAATACAGGTATCGGCAATAGCATTATTGGGGCGTTCGAACGTGGAGCAAAATATGCAGTGCGCGTAACAGTGCATGAGTTTGACGCAAACTGCGATGAAGTGGTTTTTGCCAATGAAGGGCGGAGTGAGGTGGTGTGGTTCAGGTATGGAAGCCAGTGTATCTCACCGGAAAATTTTACGATTAAAGAGATCGGTCCGGGAAGGGTTCATTTGAGCTGGGAACCACAGAGTGGTGTTGATAGCTATAAAATTTTGTACCGTCCCGCGGCAGGCTCAGGAGGACAGGGCGATGGCAAATGGAATGTACAAACGGTCTCGGCTGCGTCAGGGACTATTCAGGATCTGGCAACAGGGAAATATGAAATTGCGGTGCAGTCAGCCTGTACGGATGTGATGCCTGCTAATCTTCAGGCTTTTGAATTGATGGAAGAGGCGGAGATACCCTCGCTATTTCCTGCAATTACAAAAGTTGGCGGCTTTTCCGTTGATAGTTTGGTTGCTATCCTGGATACGGCCAGGATTCCATGTGCCTCGCAGATTAGCAGTTATGAAAGTTGTTCAGCTGATCACCCCAAAATAAATCCGTCAGGAACGGTTCAGTTGACATCACTAACACCCGGCGACATACTCACAATCTACGATATATCCGTGATCGTCACTGAAACTAATGGAGGTAGTCCATTTTCAGGAAAAGGATTGGCACGCATGGCGTCGATGAAAAATACATTGGTTCCTGTTGAATTCGGTAATATCAAGGCATGGAAAGGCGAGGAAGGCACAGGAGGTACACCTGCCGCAAGGGGCGGCTGTGTGTATCAGGTAGACGGCTATTTCAGATCTTACACTCTGGTAAATGATAACGCCGAACAACCCGTGGTATCAGAAAATGATTCAGCATTAGCCAAAATCAGGTATGTGGTTGTGAGTCCGATCACGTCCACTACTGCATCCATTAGCTGGCTGGGTAGCCAGGCGTTCGCCAAATATATTGTGCGGTATAAGACAAGTACCGGCGGAGAATTGCAGGCTGATGTGCGTAACGCTAAAATCCACCTGGTTGGCCTGCGTGAAGCGATGCATTATACATTTGAAATTGATGCTTATGGAGCCAATGATAAACTGCTGGACACCTATCTGGGCGGCGCATTTACCACAGCAACAGAAGGCATAGCGATGCCGCAAAATCTACATCCTGTTTGGAAGGACTCGTCCGGTGTTTTAACCTGGGATGCTGATCCTCAGCATATCAGTTATAAGCTCATTTATCGGGATAAGGATGGCTTGGATAAAACCTTTTACCCAACATCCAACAGAGCAATTGTACCCGGACTGGACTCCATGCTCACCTATCCATTTTTCTTAATTGCCATTGGTAAAAATACCAATGGTTCAGTTCTGGAAAGTGATCCGGCTTCGGGGGCATTTACAGCACGCATTAATGCAGACACCACGGATATTGATCACACCGTAGATCTAACGGAAGAGGTAATTGTGAAAGGACATGCAGAGTGGCAGGGAACTGTTGATACGTATGGAGACAGTTTTGATGAACCAACCATTGAGACCAATGCTGCTGCGGTTGACATTCAGATACTATCGCCTAACAATCCCATGTCGAAGCCACTGAAAGGAATCGAGTCCTACGAGCATTTTAAGCAGAGAGTATGCCAGGGTGATAATGAAATAACAGCAAGCCATAAATACAAACTTTATGTTATAGGGGAATTGTTTAAAGGATTGGTTAAGGTGACGGGTGATGCTGCGGATAATATCTGGGAGGCAATTACTTCGCCATTTGAAGGCCTTACCGACTTCATAGTCTCCCTATTTGATAAAGTAGACAAAAATCAAAATGAAAACCCGTCAAAGGGCCTTGATGAAATCATTGCTGACGTATATTACCAAATGACCATCGTTGAGTATCTGAATACACCGGATGCTAACGGGAATTACCCTGAAATTGAACCATGCCTTCCTGCACCCACGTGGACAAAAAAAGTCAGGGAATGCGAACTGGATTTCATAAAGAAAACCGGAACAACGGTGGATCTGCCGATTCTGGTAGTGAATAAGGGTGGGAACCCGGTGGAAGTAGTAAATGCGCGTCAAAACGAATCCGGGGATTATTACTACAAAGATGATGAGAAGAATATAGAATACTGGAAACTTCAGGGAACGTATCTGATCGGAAGAGTTTCGAACAAACACTGGATATACTGGAATATTTACTCCAACAAGTGGTGTGGTTTTTCACCAGGGAACGTAATACTGACTGTGGTTGAAACAACAAACGTATGCGAGGATACGTCGGTGCCTTCCCTGGGTGGGGAAATAAAGGTGAGGGTTCTCAACGGCCAGGGGCCGTACCAGTTTAGCGCTGGTAACGGTCAGAGTTATTCGAGCGAGCAGCCCTATTTCACTTTCGATAATGTCGGTGGGGGCCTTGTTGATCTGACGGTAACAGACAGCAAAGGCTGTGAAGCGGTTCTTGCTAATCAATCTCTCCAGACAGTTCCCCCGATGGGCCTGGATGTAGCGGTCAAATTACGGGAATGCAACAATTCGGTCATGCTCGCGCCTGTATGCGGCACAGCGCCGTTCCAATACAGCATGGATGGCAAGACCTATCAGAAATCAAACGAGTTCAAGGGTATACAGAATATGATCGGTGCAGCCGGCGAATGTGATAATGGATTGTCAAAATCCTTTACCTTTTATATTAAGGACGCCAGAGGGCTCATTGGGCGAAAAACGGTTCAGATAAATCGTAACAACTACGTGAGCATGGGCGTTCGCAAATTAAAAAATCAAACGTTCCCGGGCTATCAGGATGAGGTGTTTGTGCAATGCGGTTCGGGGCAGGATTATAAAGACATCCGCCACGTAAATATGTCCTCGGGTGTGTTGATTTCCCATACCGAAAAATTCTGTGAAGAAACCAAGGGATCGATCCGCCTCGAAAGCAGTTCGGCTGATAACTCAGGCGCTCCTTACACTTATAGACTCATTAGGCCGGATGGAGAGGTTACATCGGTCACCAGTGAATTTGCCGGATATAAATTTACTGGATTGAATCCTGGTCATTACCGGGTCGAAGGCGAAGATGGCAACGGATGTGCAGTGGAGTCCTTTCATTCCCGAAAATCCTGGTCTGGATACGATGCTCAGGAGGTGGACATTGTTGATGCCAGTATGACTGTGCAGGTAACACCCACAAATCCCTCCTGCGGTGACGGTACAGGATTCGTTGACATTACCGCAAAGGGTGGTGCATTCAAAAGAGACTTTGCTACAAATTTGGCTTCAACGGGCGGGTTCTACATTCCATACCAGCGTTTGTTTGTCAATAACGTCTATATTGATAATCTGAACAAAAACACAAAAGACCTTCGCAGTGACAGTAATTTCCCTCCAAATCATTTTCGTTTGTTCAGGCCTGCCGGCGTTTACGAAATCAAAGTAACAGACCACCTGGGCTGTGGAATTACTCAAAAAGTGACACTCGCTGCGCCACCACCACTTACATTGACCACGCAGGTACATCCCGCTACGTCAAATACCAGCGCCAGCGTTAAGCTGCTCGCTGCAGGGGGGAGCCCTCCGTTGGAATATGTACTTAGCGGGCCGGGAATGGATGAGATAAGGCAACCGGACGTGGATTTTACTAATCTAATACCAGGCTCATATCTGGCACGAGTTGTAGATGCCCAGAATTGCTATACAAATAATGGATTCATCATTGGAGAGCCACTTTCACTTACGGCTTCCGTCACACATGCCAGCTGTGGCGACAACGGTTCAGTGACGCTTGTCACATCCGGTGGGCTTCCCCCATTCTCTTTTAGCATGGGCGACTCTACTTTTCAGGAAAGTCCAAAATTCGAAAATCTTCGCCAGGGGACTTACACTTTCATCGCCAAAGATGGACAGAATACCAAGGCGACAACCACGGTTACGATCGTAGCTCCGCCGGATGTCGTGGTAATCCCATCCTTATTCCTTCCTAACATGCGTGTCGGCGCTACGGCTGACAGCAGCGTCACTGCTGATGGCTTCGTTCATGTGCGCTACGACGAAAATTCCCGCAAAACCAGTTTTAAGCTTAAAGAAGGCTTTGATCTACGACCTACTTCTTCAGGCGTTTGGAAACTGACCGTTAGCAATACGGACCCGGCGCTGAAACAGTATGAAGGTATCTACAGGCCATATTTCAACAAATGTGACCACGACTATTTTATAGGTTTCTATAAAGAAGATTTTTCAGGCATTCCATGTACGACTGACAACAAAAGAGATGAGCAAGGGAAGCGTTATTGTCTTGAAGGCTGGCTTCCTGCTGCGGCGCTCCCTGAGCCCCCACCCCTAGCCGACAGAGTGGAAGGCCAGCATGACGAAACTTCTGTGACGCGCGCCAGCCTATATGAGATGCGCTACAATTGCGGTCAAAGTGGTGATGACAAGTCAGCTGTTACAGAGCAGGGAGAATTGTTTACAATCTGCAGGAGTGGCGACAACCGATATTACTTCTACAGGCAGGATGACTTCTGGCGTGTAAATGATGTTTTCTACTGGGAGGATGGTTACAAATCCGGATTGTTTTACCGGTACGAAAACGGGCGATACATTCGTGTATCGCTTCCCGAAGGGCAGTATTTATTAGAGTTGTTGGCTGATGATATCCGTGATTTGTTTTTCATCAAAACACCTTTAATTTTGCTTTCAGCGGGTACATCGGGCACGATTACCGAATTTACCATAGACCAGATCGGTGGTGTACTTCTGGATAAGTTGCAGGCAGACGGGGCCATTAACGTGGAGACCAACTTGCTGGCTTCGCTGGTACTAGGTGCAGTAGGTAGCCAGTCTATGGATGCCGACCAGCTGAAAGCGATGATTGAGCAGGTCAAAACTTTGGCTAGGAAAGCCAAGCCGGAGGATTTGAAACAATTAATCGCTGATGTGGTTGAAAGATGGAAGGCTGGCGCCAAGGGGGGTAATGCGAATTTCTTGGACGACACCTACAATGTACAGAAAGACATCATTGACCAATGGAAAAACAAGATTACCACGGCTTCTAATATTCGTAAAGGAAATTTTGGCGAAATAGCAAGCGATGCGTTTTTGAGTGAGAAAGGTTTTCAACCTTTGCATACAAGGCTGAAAAGTATAGATGCCCCGACGAGGCAAGGAATTGACGGGGTGTTTAAAAAGGGTAATGAGTATTTTATTGTTGAAGCTAAATATAGTGGTACTGCTACGCTTAGTGTATTGACTGATGGCACAAAACAAATGAGTGATAAGTGGATTGGACAAAATAACTTTCAAAGATTAGTAGATGCTGTTGGAGAAGCAAACGGGCGAGATATTAGAAACAATGGTTATAAAAGGTTATTGGCTGAAATTTCGCCTGATGGTACAGTTGTCTATAAAGAGTTAGACGTAAATGCAAACGTGCTTGGAATTTTTACACCGTAATTCACATGAGAGATAATCTAAAAAACACTCAATACTGGGGCGAAAGGATTTTTCGAACTGAAAATTTTCAAAAGCTAGATATTGATGATTTAAAAAATGGAAAAATTAAGAATGAAAGAATAAATATTGTTAAGAGAGCATTGGCTTTCTCATTTGTTCAAATCATATCGGCAAAATATTCAAGTGGAGAAAGTCGTTTGATAGATCTTGTAGGTGATCTAAAAAATGCTACTGATCTAACTTATGAAAGCTGGGATGGCTTTTGGAATATTGAACATAATGGTAGGCAATTGAACCAATATGGTTTAGGTGCTTACGATGAAATGTTATGGATGCTTTCATTAGGCTACTTGCTTGATGTCCCTAATGAGTATTTCAAAAAATTGGTAGAAGTAATCGACCGAGATGGTGTAAAGGATTATTTGTTTGAGTTTATAATCAGAGCCAAAATAAAAGATAGACAACCTATAACAGAAGAAAGTTATCAAGAGTTTTTCGGTGTACCTCAAACCTTTAATAAACTCCGTCAAGCTATCAAGGAATCAGATAAAACAAAAGCCGAAGTATTGGTAAAAGAATTTGTTACAAAAGATTGGTACAAAAATCACAAAGAGGTCGGATGGTACAATAGCCATAAAAGTAAACACAACATTTATTTTGGTTACTGGAGCTTTGAAACAGCTGCGGTTGTAAAAATTATGGGACTGGATGATAGTGGTTTTAGAGATTGTCAATACTATCCGAAAGATCTGATTTAACAGAACCCCTAGGTCTTGTGTAGTGAAGAAAAAGTGGTCGTATGGAATGCCTTCTGGTGCGTGGGTATAGCATCCAGGATAGTTACTATTTCGTCGCCATCGGAAATCGCGATACTACTAATCACTGTTCCTGCTCGACCTGTGCGTCGGCGCTACAAATGCGGACCGCAGCGTCACTGCTGATGGCTTCGTTCATGTGCGCTACGACGAAAATTCCCGCAAAACCAGTTTTAAGCTTAAAGAAGGCTTTGATCTACGACCTACCTCTTCAGGCATTTGGAAACTGACCGTTAGCAATACGGACCCGGCGCTGAAACAGTATGAAGGTATCTACAGGCCATATTTCAACAAATGTGACCACGACTATTTTATAGGTTTCTATAAAGAAGATTTTTCAGGCGTTCCATGTACGACTGACAACAAAAGAGATGAGCAAGGGAAGCGTTATTGTCTTGAAGGCTGGCTTCCTGCTGCGGCGCTACCTGAGCCCCCACCCCTAGCCGACAGAGTAGAAGGCCAGCATGACGAAACTTCTGTGACGCGCGCCAGCCTATATGAAATGCGCTACAATTGCGGTCAAAGTGGTGATGACAAGTCAGCTGTTACAGAAAAGGGAGAATTGTTTACAATCTGCAGGAGTGGCGACAACCGATATTACTTCTACAGGCAGGATGACTTCTGGCGTGTAAATGATGTTTTCTACTGGGAGGATGGTTACAAATCCGGATTGTTTTACCGGTACGAAAACGGGCGATACATTCGTGTATCGCTTCCCGAAGGGCAGTATTTATTGGAGTTGTTGGCTGATGATATCCGTGATTTGTTTTTCATCAAAACACCTTTAATTTTGCTTTCAGCGGGTACATCGGGCACGATTACCGAATTTACCATAGACCAGATCGGTGGTGTACTTCTGGATAAGTTGCAGGCAGACGGGGCCATTAACGTGGAGACCAACATGCTGGCTTCGTTGATATTGGGCGCTGTGGGCAGCCAATCGATGGATGCCGACCAGCTGAAATCGATGATTGAGCAGGTCAAAACTTTGGCTAAGAAAGCTAAGCCGGGAGATCTGAAACAATTGGTTGCTGATGTCGTTGAACAGTGGAAGGTTGGTGCGAAGAAGGGAGTGCAAGGGGCGGGGAGGTTTGTTGCAAAGACGGGAACCGAACTTAGAATGCATTTAACAAATCTTGTAAATAAACCGATAGGGAAAACTTATTACGGTAAGCTCTTTAAATCCGTAAGTAAAAGGGCAGAATTGGATCATAATGCAAAACCAGACATAATCTCAGAATATTCAGTAGAAGAGGCATGGGGTAGATATGATACACAAGGTGAAAGTGCTATGTACTATTCGAAAACCTTCGATGGGAATCAAACAGAAATGTCTCATTATGGTGATTGGAATGCTTACAGTACATATGAGTACAATAATATCCAAGTTGACAATGTACTTGATTTAACAGATGACGGGATAAGACAGCAATTGGGAACAGAATTTAATAAATTGGTATTGGGTATGGCCGAGAAATCGGAAGCATATGAATTTACAAATGTGATTGGCAGTTGGGCTAGGGAAAGGGGTTACAAAGGGTTAATTGTACCTGGGGCAAGAGGATCACAAGACTATTCAAATATAATTGTGTTTAATCAAGCGAACCTATCGGAGGCCCTAAATGGAATTATACCTACGAAGCTTAAATAAAATGGCAATGGATAACAATATAAATCTAACAGAATGGCAAATATGGTTTACAAAATTTGTAACTCCCCTATTTGAGGTCGAAGGTAGAGAAGGCTACTTCGAGTATCTTAAAAAAAAACAAACCCCCTTTTATCCTAGGTATTGGGTTGCGGAGAAATTTTATGAAACTATTAAGAATGACAATCGCTTTGATGAAGAATTGAAAATGTTTTTTTCTTTTTTGTACTCCTGTGGTTTTTTTATGGAAAACGTAATAACCTTTGATGAATGGATAAAAATGAAGAATTGGGTTAACCCAAGTAATTCGTCTCTTACCGATGAAACGATCTTAGAAATAATTGAAAAGCCCAATGGTGTTGCGACCTTAAAATCTAAGTTAAGATGGTTTCCTTTTTTACATAGATCTGATGGTTACTAGGGGTAGCGTGAGGCAGTGTACCCTGCAGTGCACATCCCACGAACGATCCGCTGCACATTCTATGAACAATCCGCGCTAAAACTTACGAATATTCGTACATGGGGCGCGAAAATTTTTAAAAGAAAAGTGTGGAACGCACAAAGAACGGCCGTTTTCGGCTGCTCATATCTGACAAACCTGATCGCAAGCGGCTTTTTGACCACCTGGGCTGTGGAATTACTCAAAAAGTGACACTCGCTGCGCCACCACCACTTACATTGACCACGCAGGTACATCCCGCTACGTCAAATACCAGCGCCAGCGTTAAGCTGCTCGCTGCAGGGGGGAGCCCTCCGTTGGAATATGTACTTAGCGGGCCGGGAATGGATGAGATAAGGCAACCGGACGTGGATTTTACTAATCTAATACCAGGCTCATATCTGGCACGGGTTGTAGATGCCCAGAATTGCTATACAAATAATGGATTCATCATTGGAGAGCCACTTTCACTTACGGCTTCCGTCACACATGCCAGCTGTGGCGACAACGGTTCAGTGACGCTTGTCACATCCGGTGGGCTTCCACCGTTTTCTTTTAGTATTGACCATTCTCAGTTCCAGGAAAGTCCTAGCTTCAAGAACCTGGGTGCCGGCTCATATACCGTCACCGCCAAAGATGGGCAGAACGCCGAAGCAACTAAAATAGTTACTATAGCCGCTCCCACAGAGATCGTTGTAGTACCATCAATGTTTCTGCCCACCATGCGCGTCGGCGCCACAACTGACGACAAAAGTGTAACCGCTGATGGCTTCATTCATGTGCAGTTTGACGAGAACAGCCGCAAAACCAGCTTCAAACTGAAGGAGGGTTTTGACTTACGACCTACTTCATCTGGCTTGTGGGAATTGACCGTTAGTAGTAATGATCCTGATGTCAAAAAGTATGAGGGGATTTATCAGGCTTACTTTAACGCATGTAATCATAGTTTATTTATTGGATTTTACAAGGATGGTCAATACCCAAATTGTGTGTCCGACAACCACATCGGACTAAGAGGGGAGCGTTTCTGCCCCGAAGGATGGCTGCCGGAGGACTCATATTCGGATCTTGTGAAAAATATTATGATTTTTGCCAATGGGTACAGGTTTTACGGCAAAGGAGCAGCAGGAATTCTCTTAAATTCTCCTAAGGAATATAACGAAACCAATAACCTGATAACCTCTGATGCAATTAATCGTTATTGGAGTAAAGAGAGTATTGCAGAAGAAGACCAAACCGATATGGATATCGAATTTTTGGCCCGCCGGAAGCCTGATGTGGTCTATTATGCTGACGGACATCATAGCATAACAACCTCCAACCACAATGTTGCCAACGACGTCAACCGCTCTATGTCCGAAAAATTTGCACCAGGTATCATCGGGTCTATGCTGGCCCAGGCCAACATGGCGGTATCCACGATGGAGGAACAATTTATTTATATTCTCAGCGCCATGGCGGCAGACGGGTACACTGTCTTTGAAGCTGACAAGCCGGTCATTTTGAAATCCATTGAAGAATTCCGGAAAAAACATAAGGATATCCTGAACTGCTCAGGTAATCCGGCTTGTGTAGTTTTAGACACAGAGCCTAACGATGCTGGCTTTAAAACGAGATGGGAAAATGGCAAGCTTGCGGCAAGCGACCTGCTGGTGCGAATGGCAAGTACCAAAAGGCCACCGAATGCCAAAGTAATTTATAATATTGACATTGTAGCCCACAGCATGGGCTTTGCATATGCGCAAGGAATGATTGAAGCTCTCAAAAGTCATAATAACATCACATGGGGCAGTTACTATATCATCGCCCCCGAAAACGGCTGCTCTGCAACGTATGGCAAAGTAGACCCTGCTCAATGGAAAGACCAGATTTGGCAATATGGGAGTAATTTGGGACAAGGAGACCCTGATCCACTGTGGAATCAAGATGGGGTGGCACCTCAGTGCCCGGTAACTGGCCTCACAGATCAGAGTAGAGCTTTTATTCCAGCTACTTATGGAAATGGGAAAACAATTCCGAAAGGCTATTTGGAAAGTCATAGTATTAGTAATTATGGATGGATATTTGAGTTGAACACAAACGCAAACGGCTATGTTAAAACCCGGTAGACTACTAGTTGCTATTGTTTTCTTTCAGCTCATTTTTTCATGTAAAGACGACAAAAAACAAAACCAGCAAAATGCAGGTATAGATCGCAACAAATTGATTGAATATTCTAAGATTCATTTTGGTGAATCTAATTATTCTGATTTATACAAAGCAGCGAATGATTCTTTAAATTCTTGGATCGGGAACAAACTAAGTGCAAGCAAGATGCAGCGTTATTCTAATTGGCAACTTGATAGTTTGTTATGTTTTAACATTGCCAAAAATAAGTGCATTATGGCTATTGCAAATCAAGAAAGTGAAACAGTAAATAACTCAATAATTTATTTTTACGGAGTGAAAATAAATAAGCAATGGTATTTTTTTTACGGACCTACAATGTATCCTGATCCATTCAATCATAATCCTTTACCCTTCGCCAAGCTACACGAAATAGCGATGGATGATATTTTTAAAGGCTATTTGAAGAAGAATGAGAAAAGTGGGAAATGGGAGATAAATGAGGGATTTTTCTCTCGATTTTATGAGCGGGATGCATACAACTTTCCATTTACAACTCAGGAAGCATGGGAAGAAAGTTGGCTGAAATTAATGCGAGAGAATTGGGAGAAAAGAGATACAACAAATTACAAACTGTTACAATAGCGATGGGATTTGCTTACGCGCAGGGATGATCGCGGCATTAAAAAATAGTAGTTTGAAAGATAAAATTACCTGGAGTAGTTACTACATTATCGCTCCTGAAAACGGCTGCTCTGCAACGTATGGCAAGGTAGATCCCGTTCAGTGGAAAGATCAGCTTTGGCAGTACGGCAGTAATCGGGGTCAAGGACAACCAGACCCGGTTTGGGATCAGGATGGAGTAGCGCCGCAGTGTGAAGTGGGGAATATTGGTTTTGGAAGAAGGGCATTTATTCCTGCTACCTATGGAAATGGCAAAGATGTTCCCAAGGGTTATCTGGAAAGTCATTCTATTAGCAATTATGGATGGATATTTGACGGAACTTTAAAAATTGGAGATGTCGGTTATGTTATACAAAAATAAAATTCTTTACTTTCTTCTGTTGATAATTTTCACTTCGTGTGGACGAAGTGAAAATTATCAAGAAGAAGGGAGTTATTTTGAAATTGAGCAAGAGATTTATGATAAATCTTCTCAAATAGTTTCTGCTAATGTATATAAAGAGGTATATCAGTTGGGTAATGATTCTATACGGTTCTGGGTAGCCAATAACCTTTCGACATATCTTAGTGAACGACTTAATGAATGGAAACTTGATTCGATTATTTGCTTCAACGAGTCTGGCGATAAATGTGTGATGGCGATATGTAAGAGAAGTACATTTTTTAAAGATCAAATTGGAGATGGACTAACTTACTTTTATGGGGTGAAAATTAAGAAGGAATGGTATTTTTTTAAAGGGCCATATATTGCAATTCCCCGTAAGGCATACCAAGAAGCTACTCATAGCCCCTTACCCTTCTCTAAACTCCACAAAATAGCGATGGATAATATTTTCAAAGGTTATTTGAAGAAGAATAAGGAAAGTGGTGAATGGGAGATAAATAAGGGATTTTTTGCGGATTTGACCGGCAATGCCGGTTGTGCGGATTGTAAAACACAAGCACAATGGGATTCTGTATATTTGGCAACGGTAAAAGAGAACTGGAAGAATAGGGATACTACCAATTATCAGCCATTACAATAGTATGGGATTTGCTTACGCTCAGGGAATGATTGAAGCCTTAAAAAACAGCACCATAAAAGATAAAATCACGTGGAGCAGTTATCGGGCGGCGTTCCGCTATATTATCGCCCCTGAAAACGGCTGTTCTGCAACGTATGGCAAAGTGGATCCGACGCAATGGAAAGATCAGCTCTGGCAGTAATCGAAGTCAAGGACAACCAGACCCAGTTTGGGATCAGGACGGGGTGGCTCCGCAATGCCCAGTAACAGGGCTTACGGATCAGAGCAGAGCCTTTATCCCTGCTACGTATGGAAATGGAGAGAAAATTCCAAAAGGCTATTTAGATAGTCATAGTATTAGTAATTATGGATGGATATTTGAAATTAAGGAAAAAATTGAGGGATATGTCAACCCAAGGTAAAACTATAACTGCCACAGCTTTGACAATGATTTTATCATTGTTTCTATCATCTTGTAATAAACAAGATGATAGAAACAAGTCAGTGAATTATTATAAGCAAGAGAAGGATGTCAGATTCAAGAGCTCGATAGCTATTGTAGGCGATTCTACCTACTACAATGTATACAAGAACGCGGGAGATTCAATAACTAATTGGATCGATAATGAAATTCAATTTTTCGAGAGATTTAAAATAGATTCCTGCAAATTGGATAGCTTAGTTTGTTTTAATTCAGAAGGAGACAAAGCAATTATGGCGCGACTTGCTCAGTGCAGGAGAGATTGTACCCAGGATGACATTCATTTTTTCTATGGAGTTAAAATTAAGAAGCAATGGTATTTTTTTAGTGGGTCGACAATTATCATTATTCGAGAGGCTTACGGCTATCCGAAACACACGCCCTTACCCTTCACAAAACTCCACGAAATAGCAATGGATAATATTTTCAAAGGTTATTTGAAGAAGAATAAGGAAAGTGGGAAATGGGAGATAAATGATAACTTTTTTGCAAGGTTTTATGAACGCGATGCTTATAACTATCCATTCACCACACAGGAAGCATGGGAAGAAAGCTGGCTGAAATTAATGCGAGAGAACTGGGAGAAAAGAGATACAACAAATTATAAACCGTTACAATAGAGTGGGCTTTGCCCACTCTCAGGGAATGATTGAAGCCTTAAAGAATAGTAGTATAAAGGATCAAATCACCTGGAGTAGTTACTGGGCGGCGTTCCGCTACATTATCGCTCCGGAAAATGGCTGCTCAGCAACGTATGGCAAAGTGGATCCGACGCAATGGAAAGATCAGCTTTGGCAGTACGGCAGTAACTAAATCAAACAGGTGCTGATAATATCTGGGAACAGGATGGGGTGGCACCTCAGTGTGAAGTGGGGAATATTGGGTTTAACCGACGAGCCTTTATACCTGCTACCTATGGAAATGGAGAGGAAATTCCAAAAGGCTATTTAGATAGTCATAGTATTAGTAATTATGGATGGATATTTAATGCATTAACCCCAGATGATAAAGGATATGTCACACCAAAATAGCTTAAATAAGAACTGTTTTTTGTTTCTTGTTTCTTGTTTCTTATGTCTTGTGATAAGAGGAACAAATCTCATGAAATGGATTATGACAGGAATAAGAAACAAAGAACACTATATTTTAATTATTCAACTAATGTGTCGACCCCGGAAAATTATAAGCTAGTGTATGACCAAGCTTTTGATTCAATAAGTAATTGGGCTAATCATGGTTTGAAATCATACATAAATGAACGGGATAACAAATGGTTTTTGGATTCGTTAGTCTGCTTCAATAGAAATATGAACAAATGTATTATGGCTATTGCAAAATTAAACACTAAGTATCCAGAGATTGAAGCAGATGGATTGACATATCTTTATGGAGTAAAAGTAGACAGAAAATGGTTTTTTTTTGATGGCCCTTATCTTGCAGTCCCAAGAGAATTTTATCAAAAAGATACCAGCAAACCTTTAAGTGTGGAAATACTGAAATCCATTGCTATGGAGGAAATTTTCAGAGGATACTTGAAGAAGAATAAGCAAAGCGGGGAATTGGAGATAAATGATGGGTTCTTTGCAAGCTTAACGGGAAACGGCGGTTGCGCCGATTGTAAAACACAAGCGCAATGGGATTCTGTGTATCTGGCAACGGTGAGAGAAAACTGGAAGAATAGGGATACATCTACTTATCACCCATTACAATAATTATGGATTTGCCTACGCTCAGGGAATGATTGAATCCTTAAAAAACAGTACTATGAAAGATCAAATTACCAGGACCAGTTATCGGGCGGCGTATCGCTACATCATCGCCCCCGAAAACGGCTGCTCAGCCACTTACGGCAAAGAAGCCCCTGCTCAATGGAAAGACCAGATTTGGCAATATGGGAGTAATTTGGGACAAGGAGACCCTGATCCACTGTGGAATCAGCTGGGGCGGCATTCCGCATGGGGTGGCACCTCAGTGCCCGGTAACTGGCCTCACAGATCAGAGTAGAGCTTTTATTCCAGCTACTTATGGAAATGGGAAAACAATTCCGAAAGGCTATTTGGAAAGTCATAGTATTAGTAATTATGGATGGATATTTGAGTTGAACACAAACGCAAACGGCTATGTTAAAACCCGGTAGACTACTAGTTGCTATTGTTTTCTTTCAGCTCATTTTTTCGTATCCGCCGGAGCAACCACGTATTGGCTATTAAAGATTTTGCCCTACGAAGTTCTTTGGCAGCAGGGTATGGTATTGACTAGGTTTAGTGTCCAGAATATTTTCAAATACGTATTTCAGCCACTGATGTGGGTTAATATTATCTTTTTTACATTGAGCCATAAATGTGTACATCACAGCCGCTCGCCACGCTCCTTCGTGAGAACCTGCGAACAAAAAATTCTTACGCCCCAGGGCAATGGGTCTGATCTGGTTCTCGACAAGATTGTTATCTATTTGTAGGTTCCCATCATACATGTAATGTCCCAGTTCGTCCCATCTTTCAAAGGCATAGCGGAATGCCACGCCGATCGGACTCTTTGGTAACACCTTTGACATGTTTGCGCTGATCCATTTGCCCATGAGGTTATACTTGGGCAATGCTTCTTTTAGTCTAAGTTCCTTGATTTGGGCGCTGTCCAGACCTTTTTCTTTTATGTGTCGTTCGATCGCATACAGCTCCTGAATCAGAATCATGGCTGTTTCCGCAAGAGCCTTGTCATAGCTCATCGATTCTTCAAATTTTCTACGGACGTGTGCCCAGCAAGCCAGATGGATAATATCATCCCTTTGGGCCAAGCCCTCGTATCCGGCGTAACCGTCGGTTTGCAAATAACCATTGAAGTTTTGGAGCATCGTGGTGGGATACTTGCCACCCCTTCCAGGTTCGTAGCTAAAGAAGGCTTGTGCCCCCAAAGGGTCATGATATGCCCAAAAGTACCCTAAGTGCGTTTTGCCTTTTTTGTTATCATGATCCAGCACCTTGATTGTGGTCTCGTCGACCTGTAAGTAACTGCTTTTCAGAACCATCGTTTTTTGATATTCATACAGAAATTCTAGGCGTTGCATACCCAACTTTACCCAATGGTCCATTGGAAATTCCGGCGAAAGTGAGCCAGCGTTCCGGGAAAGTGAGCCAGTTCTTTTTTGGAATTGAAGTGTTGTAAATTTAGCTGTTTTTTATCTTTCTCAAAGAAGCTCCTTCGAGATTTATTCTGTGCGCGTTTGCTGTCAGTCTGTCACATATCGCATCAGCCAGGCTTGGGTCATTTATGTAATCATGCCAGTTTCCTACGGGCATCTGTGCGGTTATAATTGTTGATCCGGAAGCGTATCGATCCTCGAGTATTTGCAATAGGGCCATTTTGATGTCGTGGCTAAGCGGCTGTAAGCCGAAGTCATCGAGAATCAGGAGTTTGACTCGTGCAATTTGATTGAGCCATTTTAAGTAACTTCCATCCAGCCTGGCCAACGCAAGCTGCTCTATAAACCTGTTTATGGGGTAATAAAGTACTTTATGGCCTTTTACGCAGGCTTGCCTGCCGAGTGCACAGGCGAGATAGGATTTTCCACATCCCGTGGCGCCTGTGATCAGTACGTTTTCTGACTTCTCGATAAAGCTGCAATCGCTTAAACGGATTAACTGCTCGGACGTAAGTCCTCGTTCAGGCTTGCAATTCACCTGTTCAACATGTGCGCTGTACCGCAGTTTGGCAAGCTTTAGATACATCTGGGTGCGCTGCTGGACTCGCTGTTCTGATTCTGCCTCTGTAAGCATGGCAACCATTGTATGCGCTTCAGGCTGCTGGTGTAACGGCTGTTCAAGAATGGCGGAATACCGGCTCGCCATTCCTTGCAATTTTAGTTCTCTTAACTCTTCCCAGGTCTTGTTTGTATTCATTGTTATTTTTGTTTAAGTGAGGCAATTGATTCGTAAGGGCGTTTTATTCATACGCTCCGGCTCCCCTAATGTTTTCATGGTCAGGTGTCTGGAATAAGGTTGTCTGCATAAAATGGGGAGCTTTGTCAAGATTATTAGCCAGGATCTTCGTTAGTGTTTTATAACTAAAAGAACCGGAGGGTAGTGCTCTTTGACATGCTGACTCGAGGCGGTCATTACCATAGCTGCTGCCAAGCCGCAGGATACCACGGCATGAATTAAATGTTTGTTCGGTAAATTGCCGCCCTTTTAGAACACCTTCCATGTAACCCTGTGTGCATGGTCCTATCTGTGATGCTAACCGCAGGAAGTAATCACTGTCCCATCCCCTTTGCTGTGAATAGCTACGATGGTTCTCTGGCATGTGCTCTTTGAGCGTAGTATAACCATGCTGATTATAGAAGCGTTTATGAACAGCAATACGCTGATGATCAAGAAAGATCTCTACCGTCTGGGTATCATAAATAATGTTTACCTGCTTGCCTATATAGTGGTAAGGCACGCTGTAATGGTGCCAATCTTCTCCCAGGGTGACATGATAATTTTTCTGGACTTTGGCAGAAGTGCTGTGCTTTAAGGTAAACGGATTGTCTGCCAGCGGCTGAAGTAAATGCTGTTCCTGTTCGTTGAACTGCTGGCGGCGGCTGTAATTTTTTCCCTTGAAGTTCTTGTCATTATGTAGCTCGAGTTGATCTCGTATAGCGGCGTTAACTTCCTCGATATTACAGAAAATACGATCCCGTAAGGGAGCGTAAATGCGCTGATAGGCAATTTTTACGTGACCTTCTGCCGGCGCTTTATCTTTAGGTCTATATGGCCTTGCGGCAACCAAATCCATGTTGTTATGCAACGCCCATTGCTGCATAAGATCTGTAAAGGTCGGTTCGTAGCGATTGACCTTTTGGACCACCTGTTTCATGTTGTCGGTCTTCAGAGACAATGGGGCGCCTTTAAAATACCGAAGGCAGTTATTCAAAGCAGCCAACAAATAAGGAAGCCTGGCATTAGGCAGCGCTTCAACATAAGTTAAATTGCTGAAAGGAAGCACACAAACCAGTACCGGGCAACTTATTTGTTCACCGGTGGACTTGTCGAAATAGTGCATCATGCTGCCCGCAAAGTCCACCATGACAACCTCACCCGCCTTGTAAGTCGCATGGAAACTTGGCTGTAGAACTTTACCGAGTTCGTTAAGTTGATAGCAAAATTGGGAATAACGGTATCCCGCAGGATGTTTGTCAAAATATTCCTCCCAGAGAAGTTGGCGCGTGACACCGGTACGTTTAAGCTCTGAAAGAAAATAAGGTACTTGCTGGCGAAAATCTTCCTTCCGCTGGTCTTCATCCTGCACCGAGGGTGTACCAGAATATAGAATGGCAGACAAGCCTGCATCGTTAAGGGCTTGAAGTTCCTTGAAGCTGTGCGTGCTCTGAAGTAAGCGTTCACGATAATATTTAACCGTGTTACGGGAAAGATTAAGTTGCCTGGATATTTTACGTTCGGAAAGATTCCGATCCAGCAACTGTATGATCATGCGCAGTGTCTGCATTGAAGTAACTTTGTTTGCCATCCGTTGCTTTTGTTTTTCACAAAAGATGGTGGTTATAATTACTTCAATACCAAAATACAACTGGCTCACTTTCCCGGAATAACTTTGAAGAGCAATCACAAGTGGCTCAATTATGCCGGAATGTCAGTAGTCCCGATTGGCGCAAGTTGCCGGAATAGCTGTAAAAACCTTCCGATAAAGTGGCTCAAGTTCCCGGAATTACTGGCTCAAGTTGTCCGGAATAAGTGGCTCTCTTTGCTCCGGAATATCCAGGTCCATTGTAGCAGGCGCTATGTCGATACCCTCCCTCTTAAATCGTTGCAGTTGACGATACAGAGGCAAATGATCACAATATTTATCGATCAGGATTTGAGCAATTAATCCTGTTCCTGCTATGCACTTGGCAAATCCAGACTGCGGAAGCTCAGCGATGACAATGCCAACAGGCTCGTCAAGCAAATTGGCAGCTTTGGGAGCATATTTGGGGCGAACAATGCGTTGAATGTAAAAGCGAGAAGGCTCATATTGCAGGCTGTCGGTTACTTCGTTGCCAATCAACATCATGCCCGTGGTATCTTCCTGTGGCTCTAAAACGATCTCTTGTACGGAGAGGTGTTTAGGAAGAGGTGATCGACCGGGATGTGGACCGCGTGGCGCTTTCTTCTCTTCATCTTTGACTGCCTCGGTCTTCTTGTTAATGAACTCTTCCAGCTCTTTGATCTCTTGTTCTGAAAGGCTTTCTCCAAAGTCTAGCGGTAACTGTATAGGTGAGGTTTCAAAGCGCTCACGCTTCTGGCCGAAGAGCATCCGACGGAGTTTGTCGATCTCAGCCTTCTTTTGTAAGATCTCTGAATCCTTCTCCAGTAAGTGTTTTTGACTTGTCTCCAAAAGCGTATCCTTTTGCCTAATCAGGGTAATCAGGTCTTCTTTTGATAGGCTTTCGAGAGCGTTTTCCATGATTTAAAAATGGTTAGAATCGCTCAGTTTTCCAAGGAAAAATCTAAGAAAATGCGGTATATCTTGGCTTCTGTATGCTTTTTTTTATCACAATGCCTTCGATCATTAGTACCAGTTCAGACCAAGACAAAATTCCATCTGTATTAGCAAAATGAGGTCGGGTATAGGTGCCTTTTTCCAGATGCTTACTGTATAAAACAAAGCCACCAGGCTCCCATCGCAACAATTTAATGCATGAGCGGCGACGGTTAAGAAAAACAAATACTTCCCCCGAAAGTGGATCCCGATTTAATTCACTCCGAACCAGCCCGCTCAGCGAGTATGCTCCACGGCGCATGTCGCAATCACCTTTATAAAGAAGGTATCGCTGCGATGAAGTCAAAGAAAACATGCCTATAATAAGGTAACCAGCTCACGTAAACGTATTGGGCTACAGTTATCTGGTAAGCGAACTGTGACGCCATTGGGGTAGACAATTTCAACGGACAACTCCAGAGGTGCACTTTTCAATTCAATAAAGCCGGAAGGCGACTCCTGACTTTGGTGATGATAACGGTGTCGCCAATAGTCGAGCCGCTTCGGCGGTCCGATTGCTTAAACTTATTCCATGCTGTGAAGCAAACACCTGCCGATCGCGTCCGCTTGATTCCAGCTCTTCAACCAGCCTAAACATTTCTACGCTCTTTGATTCTCGTTTTGACATTGCTAGCTTTGTTTTAAATCATAATCTCAAAACTAGGATCTAGCCATCGCAAAAGAAATATGTACTTGCTTGGGCGGATACCGATCAAATACACTGTGGAATAATGCCCATCTGTTTGATAAATAAGCTTGCTATTGACTTGCTTTTGGACTTGATCGTACGAAGGTAAAATATTTGAATTAATCCCATTAACAGATATACTCACGTCTTCATTCGCCACGGATAACAATGCAGCTGCCTTTTTGCAGTCACCAGCAACCATCGCATCTATCACCGTTGAGAGGTTTTCCGGATATTTGACACCAGAACTTCCCGTGTTCAATTTTAACGCGGTAATTAAATTGTCAACGAATTTTTCAGCATTCGTCTTATTATTCGTATATAAATTAGTATTTTGACAAAGCATCTGTTCATAATAAACCTTCATCGCCGTCGCCAGCGAAATACTATTCGAGCACTGCTCATCGACGACAGTTGAAGTAATCGGTGGGGCGGCGGCTATCCGTAAACCTGTACTTTTAACAAGTGTATACTCGTTTTCGCAAATCTTGCCGCTCTTTAGGTGACACTTGTATTTATAAGTAGTCGTTTCTTCTATATTTTCTAGCGAGTAACGGTCGCTTGGTGGAGTAAGCACACCCAGTTTGTTGCCGCTGGACGTAAACCATTCCACTTTGGTGCCCGGGCACCAATCTGAATACAAGGTTGCATGACTGGCACTTCTAGGGCTGTCAAATCCTCCCTTTTCCATAAGCAGAAACTCATTACAGGCTTCGGGTGTGTTTTGTGGGCCAGTTGATCCTGTTCCTGTTAGATTACTTTTTGTGGGAAATAAACTTAACAAATAAGGACTTTCTACCGAGAAGGAATAGTTACAGGGAATAGGGTTCTCTCCATTTATACAATGAACGATGTAATTATCCTGAATTCCACTGCCAACGGGAGATGTATCTTGTGGGCGGGCCACTGCGATTCTGTTTTTGTTACGGCCCTGAGGATATTCAACCGTCACCCTGCCTGTGTTGCCTACGCCATAGTTTTTGTACCAGTTGATTTCATATTTTGGGTTACACCACGATGCGTTAATTTCTACGTTTGTGGCATTACCTTTGGTAAATGAGCTGTATTTTACATCACAGCTGGTGGTTTCAGCCGTGATGGGGTAGATCTGGTTCCACCCGCCATCGCAGCTCACTTCAAAATCCGTTGTTTCTCCAATCGTTGCGGTGATGGAAGGTCCGGTAAATGTCTGCCCGGTTTTCATGTTTTTCCATCTGTACACACCTTCCTTGCATTGATCGTTTATACAGCCAGATCCTCTTAAAATAAAAGGTGCGCCTGCGTAAACTTTATTTGGACTAACTGTCAGATGAATTCCCAGTGGGCTCACTGTGATTTCCGAAGTAACCTGTTGACCGTACTGGGTGGTGCACGTGGCTCTGATTGTTTTCGTGGTATTCAAAATGGTAGAATATGTGCCGGTCCCGCTGGTAGTGGTAAGGTTTTCCCACAGTATCGAACCGCTTTCGGGGCACCCATGGGGCGTAATGGTTACCGGTAAGCATTTTGAAACTTCTTGAGCGGTTAAGGTAAAAGGCGGGCATTCAATATCATCCGGTGGCAAGTTATCCACGGTCAGCTCAATGGATTTGCTGCAAAGTTCTTGTCCGTCGAGTGTGCAGCTGGCAAGGTATTGGGTTTGTTCCAGAGGTTTCACAGTGATAGAAGGCCCGGTCTCCCCCGTGCTCCATTGTACAATGCCACCAGAGCAGCCCGAGGAAGTGAGTACTGTAGGCTCTGCAATTTTCACAAACGCTTTTGGAGTGGTAATTTCAAATTTACACGGAATCACTTGAACGGATACCTGTTCGTTGCAATCCAATGATTTGCATGTAGCGGTATAGGTTACGGCAGACGGTATAGCAGCAGGCGATGGCGTAGTAACAAGTTCCGACCCGAGCCAAGAAGCGTTTCTCCCAAATACCAATCCGTACCTCCGTTACACCCTGATGCACGTAATATTATATGTTCTCCTTTGCTTACTTTCCCGAGGTTCTGATCTATTCGGAAACAATAATTTGAATTAACTGTAATTGTTTTGGAATTGGTGGCAGGATATATGTCTTCACCTCCATTCGCATTTTTTTGATAACAGGTAGCATAATAAATAGTAGTCACCTTTGGAAAAGACAAAATGTAGTCCGTTGCTGAGTTATCATAATTCATTCCCTGATCAAACCTGAGAGAGGGTGCTCCTTCAATTCTAAAGGACGGATCCTGATTATTGGTCCAGATAATATTTTTTCCATCACCTGAGCATAAATTGCTCAGGCTCATAGTTAGCTTATAATTATCTTGATTAGGGTTTTTCTCCAGATTCAGTTTGGTGATATCCTTTACATCCCCCGTGAATTTAACTAAACTACTATACCCACCAGCCCATTCTATGGAATAACTTGGAAAATACCCCATAACTTCAATGGATGACGTGCAACCATTTTCATAAGTGGCCGTATAAAGTTGTGTGTGGGTATTAACTGGTAAAGTAACAGATGTTTGAAAAGCTGTGTTGACGTAGTCTCCTTTCTGGTCTTGAAGTTTAAAGGCATGATCAGAGGAAATTGTTGTGGGTTTATCATCAATCTCTAGAAGATTCTTGTCCATCCTTAATTGATGTCCATTACACTTACGATCCGGAACCGGTATCACCAGTGAAATTTCCTTGCAATCAGAACTTGAACGGCAGGTAGCAAATACGGTTACAGGTCCTTCAATCTTAGAAATTGAGTATCCAAGCTTACCGTATACTGCTCCATTGGCATTCCCATCATGATGCCAGTTTACGGGAAAAGTACTGCAACCAGTATAATAGATAAGAGCGGATCTGTTTTTGGATTTTTTATCACCCTGAGATCTAAAAACATATAAAGATGTTTGACAATTGTTTACGCTTACCGCAAGGGAATTTGAATAGCATGTTATCTTTCCAATAATGCATTTTGCGGATGCTATTACATCCGAAGAGGGTCTAAATTTGATATCAGTCCCCTCACCCCAACCATTAGACCAGATAATTTTACCGTCATTGCAGCCTTCGGCCTTAATCGTAACCAAGTCTCCTTTATTCAAGATCTGAGAATCAGTTGATATTTTAAAGGAACCTGTGCACTCCGGGGAAGAGACCTTGACTGTAACTGTATTTGTACAAGTTTTGGATTGCGCTCCTTCTCGCATGACGCAAACGGCAGTATATTCTTTGTCTATTTTAGGCCGCACAACAATATACTCTGCAACAAAGCCATAAGTAACCTGTGCAATTTCTCCATCCGCCCAAGTGATGGTCTGGCCATCATTGCTTATCATCTTTGAACCATTTTCCCAAGTGGCTTCTCCACCGTTACAGCCATAGGATGAAAGCCAGGTTTCTCCATCGGGTATCGTGGCAACAGTTGAAGAGTTACTCATCCGAACTTGGAGATCGCAATTAAGACCCGCCGTGACCCGTGCATTCGCCGGCTCACTCTGCACACTTTCCTTATTATACGCTACAATCTCGTAATCATGGAACCGGGTGGGGTCAAGGCCATCGAGTACGGCCGTATTGGTCGTTGGGTACACATAGCGTATTTCTCCGTTTTTGTCTTCATAACGGATTTTGAAACGGTTGTGCTGTGCGTCAGGGTCCCAGGTTATGCTCACCGCATTGTCGTCAATACGGGTGTAAGCCAGGTTCACAGGAACCGGAACAAATTTACCCGTCGTCTTAAACACATCCTCCCCATAACTCGCCACCAGCTCGTCGCCGTTGTAGGCGAGGATACGGTATCTGTACTCCATGTCTGCTCGCAGGCGTAGCAGGTTGAGTTTTGTGCCGGTAACGGTTTCCTGTAAGACTCCGCCATCGGTATCCCGGTACTCGATCACGTACCGGCTTACAGGCCCTTCGGCCTGCCAGCTGATGCGGGCCGACTTATCGTCCACGTTGCTTACCTGCACATTGCTGATCGCGTACACCGGGTTGTTCACGTCCGGCTTGCCCTCATTTTTAAGTTCTTCCAGCTTCTTGAACAGATCCGTGTATATCCCGGTGAGGTTGTCGATACGGATTACTTCTCCGGTGGCTTTCATCAGGGAGTCATTGGTTTTTAACACCTGCATGAGCGAATCCAGTTGCGTGCTGATGTGGATCAACCGCGGATCCGAATATTCGTCCACCACTTCATCCAGTGCATTGGCGATCGTCTGGCTGCCTTGCAGCACCGCCGCTGTGTATCTCGACAGATCGGTAGTGGTTACGCCATCGTCATATTTTTTCAACGCATCGCTTAAAGTCCCGGTAAAGGCTGTTGAGTCCTTTGGATTATTCAGCGTGGCCACCAGCCCGGCTTGCTGGCGCGCAAGTTCCTCTGCCGAAAGTGCCTTCGTGCGGAAATAGCCATTGATTTGATATACACAGCCTCCCGGAACACCGGCTTCCTGCGGGGCCCACGCCTGCACACCATCAAACTCTACAGATACCATGGTGCTCTCCATAAACGGCAGCCGGGCCAGTCCTGTGCCCCTGAACCCACCAGCTCCATTACCGGCAGAAGTCACAATCATGGTCATGTCATATACGCTCAGTACATCACCTGCACTCAGGCTGGGTAGCGGCTTGGTGCCGGGCGTCGCTACGCCTACGGGACTCACTACCGGAAGATCCGCCTCACAGCTTTCGTATGTACTGATCTGAGATGCACACGGGATTTTGATCACATCCAATACCGAGTGTAAACTATCAATCACATACGGTATTCCCGTGTCGGAAACGGTTACAATCGTATTCAGCGGATCGGCCAAAGCAGGGATCAAATCATCCTGCTCATCATCCGAAAGTTCAAATGCCTGAATGTTGGCAGGAACGTCCGTTCGGGGAAAAACATCTGTGCATTCTGATTGCACCCCAATTTCATGCTTGCCAGGTTTCAAATCAGCAAGCCCGATACCGGTTGCGGTTACAGCCTGTGTTGTCCACTGGCTTTCTCCTTCCCTGCGGTACATCACTCGATAAGATTTGCTGCCGGCAGCAGCAGGCCACGACAATTGCAAACGACCAGGGCCCGTTTCACGGATTATAAAGTTTTCCGCAGAAACGCAGGGAGTGCCGTAAGTAAACCACACCACCTCACTCCGTCCTTCATTGGCAAAAACCACTTCATCACCATTTGCGTCAAACTCATGCACCGTCACGCGCACTGCATATTTTGCTCCACGTTCGAACGCCCCAATAATGCTATTGCCGATACCAGTATTGGAAGGATAGAATGTGCCGGGATTGGCCTTGTCGTCGATGATCGGGTTCACGCACGCGTCCAGTGCCTCCTGGGGCTCATAACCATCAGGCACTTTACATACTTTCAGGTCGTAAGTGGTGGTATTACCCGCCTGTTTGTAGTGGCGGGGCATCCATTGGATTTGTGGACTCTTCGACAGGCTCAGAGTGACAGAGCCGTCATCCTGAGCTTGTCGAAGGACGGCACCATTAAACGGCAGGTTGATCACCGGGGGAAGGGGAGAGGTGATACTGAAAAATGTCTCACCCATATTGGAAACTTCCCGGCCTGTACCGGCTTCCAGTGCCTGTACACGGAAGGTGTAAAATCCTTCCGGTAAGTTAGTCCTCAGTCCGGCACCGCCGAGCGACGGACCGCCAAGCCCCTGCTCCTCAATTACATTGTTTCGGAAATAGTCACTCTGAAGTTCCAGGCCACTGAAACGCCGCAGCACACCCATATCCAGCAAAAGAAGACCTGGCGGAATATACCCTTCCATACTTGCAACTCTCACACCCGGGCTAGGCGCCCCCGACCCTCAATACTCCATTTCAGGTAAACCTGAAGACTGGGTTTGGTAAGGTCTTTAAGAAGCAAAGTAACCGACAAAGCCTGGCTGCTCGAAAAGTAAGCAGACAGGTTCTGATTGGGTTGTGCTGCAACAAAAGCGGAGGCGGAAACCGGGTAATTCTGATCGGTGCTCTGTGCCCTAGCCGATTCAAGGCCTGAACCTGCTATGAGAAGGATGATTAGTGAGCGGATGAAGTAGGTACGCATGGGGGGTACTGTAATTTTGTAAACATTTGTCTTAAAACTGCATGACTAAGTGCTCCGGAAACCGCCAAAACACTTCATGAAATCAATTTGCTGCGTTACTGCAACCAACGCACTCGGCATGGCCTTCCATCGCCATGACCTTGATCGAGGATCTGGAATTGATCGAAATTGTCTTCTCTTCTCCGTTGCAGTCCATATAGGTAAGTTGTGCTTTTATCTCTCTGGAACGGGATCCATAAAACATATACTCCTTGCAGCACCGCGTCTGATTGTAGGTCGGAGAGCAGTTGTTTACATCCCGGCTAAGCACCCCCGCACCCTGGGCGCAACCACCGGGCACAGTCATCCATCGCGGGCTCGTGTCTTTCCCGGCGCAGGGATCCGTTGGAGGTTCAGGTTGTGGGGGAATTGTTAACACATTCACGGTGTGGTATTCTGGGGCGCTCACGCAGGACAGCCACTCACAGGTTACAGAAAACCTGGTATCTGAATTGATGGCCGTCGTAATTTCGGAAAAGCCTGCTCCAATCCTGGTATTACCAGCGACCGACGAGCCTGCAGGTGACCAGCGGAACGTGCTTCCCTCAGGACATCCGGACGCATTCAGCGTAAATTGTTCACCTTTCCAAACCTGGCCGGGGCCTGTGATGACTGGTGAGGCCAGATTACACTTCTCAACATTAATGGATAAACTCGCAGATTTGCTACAACCGTCGCCAGAGGTACATGTGGCATTAAACGTGAAGTTTTCACGAGGAGTATAATCTCCCGGTCCGCTTCCCGACCATTGAAGCTGGCCCATTAAGCAGGACGCATCCACATGAACCGTGGCCCCTTCCTTCATATCGAAACTACCTCCGAAGACAGCAGAGCCGTTGATCGAAAACACCGGGCGCATCAGCAGGCATGGCGTTATCATCGTTACATGCCCGGTGGCACGTGCCTCGGCTTGCCCACATTCATTTCGGACAGTACAGGTGGCTGTATAATCACCTCCGTGACTGACAAGCAACCTGTTTCCCACGGTTCCATCGCTCCATACAATTACCCCATCTGCACATCCCTTAGCCGTCAAAAAGGTTAATTCTGAAAGATTATGCGTGATGTCATCCACAGCAATGTAAGGGGTGGAGGGAGGATTGCAGGGGGCGTTTTCCTGGTCAATCCTGATCGTTGCGGCTTCACTGTCACGGAATCCTTCTTTCTTGCAAACCGCCCAATATTCTCCCGCTCCCGTCCAGATTGAATTGCCCGTTGCGCTGGTCGACCAGGTTACCGTTCCGTCACATCCATCGGCATACACCACGGTGTTTTCGCCAGGCTTTACAGGATTTCGGTCGGCTCGCATCGTGGGCCGGGAGGCCTATGGCAGCTCGGTTGGGGTATTTTCCTGGTCAATGAAGCGGTGTGGCATCAAGGTTAGTCGGGTACTTATCTGTGACGTATAGGGTATGCTTTTGTCACAAAGCTTTTTAATAAAGCCCAATGCCCCAACTCTACCGAAGCTACCATTCCCAATTCAAAATTGAGTATGGAAAAGGAAGCTTGCCTGACGCCGTTTCTACACACATTCCAAGATCCACCCGCGCAGCATGGAAGAACAAAAACGCTGATTCGTTCTGGAATCCGATAGCTTTTGAAAGTCAAAAAGATGACGACTTGCTCATCGCCCGGCTGAAAACAGAAAACAAACTGCTCAAAAAGCAGCTAAAAATAGCCTTTCAACTTGTGCTTTTGTACCGTCAGCTGCTGGCGTTGATACCGGTTAAAAATAGCCACTTTGTCAAGATCAAAAAAAGAACAACGTGGCTTCTCCAAACCTGCCAGAAATCTAGCTTAGACCGTGCGATTTGGCGGTATCTGCCATTTACTCACAAGCAGTGGGGCATCTGGAACGGCCGAAAACAATGTTGGAAATCGCTGCTTGGTTTATGCCGAAAACAAAACACACAGCAACTTGCTGTTACAGAACAGGAAATAATTGCCACGGCTTGTGTTGACGAAAAGTACACCCACTGGCCCTTGGTAAGTATTTACTATCACCTGATGCGGGAAGAAAAATTGCATTGCTGCAAAAGCACATTTTACAAATATTGCAGGCTTCTGAATATTACTCGCAAACCGATCCGAAAACCCAGAAATTACAAGCCTCTTTCTTCAATTGCACCTTTCAAAATCTTGCATCAGGATGTGACAATATTCCGTACCACCAACGGTGTAAAGCACTATATTTACGTTATCCGCGACAATTTCAGCAGAGCAATTCTGGCTTGCCAGGCGTCTACCGTTTACAATAGCGACATCGCCAAGCAAACCCTGGAAAGCGTTTTACAAAAGTTTGATCTACTCAACCAAGCCGGAAGCCTGATTACCGATGATGGTTCCGAAAACAAAGGTGAGCTCACCAAGTGGCTGGCTTCCTCCGCCACACTTTGGAAAAAGATTGTCGCTCAGGTGGATATTGTACAGAGCAATAGTATGGTAGAAGCGGCGAACAAAATAATAAAGTATAGATATCTTTTCCCTAAACCGATTATCGATACAAGCGAATTAACAAAAACCATGGCGCAAGCAATTGAAAACTTCAACGACATGCCAAGCGGCTCCTTACACGGCTTGACACCAAACGAAGTTTTAAATGGCGCCATTCCCAACAAACATTTTTTCAAAATTAAAATCCAGCAAGCAAAACAAGATCGAATAGAAACAAACCGACGCATTACCTGCGATAGTATTTGCCAGACATGAGCATACCAAAACGGCCGTTCTTTGACATTGTGATTCCAGACCAAAATCAAGTACAGGGGATCACTATGTTCGTTTCTTTCTATTCGCTCAAAATTTTTCATGATCCATGTACGAATATTCGTACGTTTTAGCGCGGATTGTTCGTGGAATGCGCAGGGCAAAAGGATACGGACAAGGGCTTGATAGGACTCGTTCAATGCAAACAGGATTGGTTCTGGCTGCAAAGCAAATAATTTATTTCTTTCCCCCCAACTTTTGGATCAAAACCAAATGTTGTGGACTAACTTGGATTAAGCATATAACTGAGTTAGGCGGTAAAGGAAGAATTCCACGTTACGAACCCCTCGGAACTGACTTCTAAATGCTTTGATCTTTGCGTTGAAGGACTCGGCTGAAGCGTTGGTACTCCTGTTGTCAAAATAATTTACGATAGTTTTATAGTGATTCTCTATTGATCTGGCAACTGTGTTGAATGATTTAAACCCGGATTGTCGGACCTTTTCATGCCACTTTGCCAACCGGGTTAGCCCGTAAATCTTTTCAGTAGTATTGGTGAAGATGTTACTAAGCTCTTGCGCCAGATCATATGCTTTTTTGAGGTCGGGAAAGCGCTCAAAGACTAATTGGGCTCGTTCCTTTTGATTATCAGTCCAGGTGTTTGGCTTTTTGTAAAGCGCATACCTGCTGCGAGCCAACAGCTGTTTAATGGTATCCCCGTTTGGCAATACTTCGGCTACATATTCAACATGAGTGGATTTGGCCTGCTCGATAGCATCATTTTCCAGATCCAGAGCTTCCCAGCGGTATTTTATGCGCATTTCCTGCAAAGCGTCTGTGGCCAATCTCTGTACATGGAAACGATCCGTAACGCGCGTAGCTCTCGGGAAGCATCGTTTTGCGATCATTTCCATGCTGCCAGCCATGTCCAGGGTGATTTCCGTTACCTTTTTGCGTTGGGATTCGGGAATTTTACGGATAACCTCAATAACTGTTTCGGCTTTAGTCCCCGCCACTATGGCCACTATACTTCCACGCCCACCTTTTGCAGCTTTGTTTGTAAGAATTGTGTAGAGCTCGCCACGGGAAAGACTAGTCTCGTCAATAGAAAGGTGAGAACCTATGTTTTCAGGAAACAAAAGCCACTTTTTAGCATGTCCTCGTTGGCCCCAGTCCTTGAATCCGCTTTGGAAATCACGGTATTGGCGTAGCAGATCCTTGCCATTCACTCCATATAACCGTCCGATTGTCCAGGCACTATTCGGGTTGGTATCGACCGATTTCTTTTAAAAAAGCTGCGAATTCACTAGTCATTCGCGTTCCCTCTGCTACTTCCCTCCAGTCCCTGTAAACCACTTTGCCGGTCTTGGTATTCAACCATCTGCGCCGTTTGATGTGAAGAAAAACTTTATGTCCGCGAATTGGGAAATCCTGAATCGTGATGGTAGGAAAGAAGCCTTTGGAGAGTAAATTTTTCTTGTCTGGATCGTTATCAGCAGCGTTCTTTTCTTCGATGCGGACGTGAAAAGTATCTCCGTCTTTGTCTACGGAAGTAAGATTGAAATTTTCTAGAATGAATTCGGGTAATAAAAACTGAACAATAGGCAAGAAACTCTCCAAAACAAACGGGTTTGATTAAAAACACAAACCTAGATAAATCCTATGCACTCCACAAGTTTTTGACTTGATCCCAACTTTTCAGCTTGATCCAAAATTTGAATGATTTGCGTACAAGGCGGGAAATAAAAAAGCTTGCAAACTGTTGATTTGCAAGCTTTTAACTAATTTTGATTTACTCTCTGGCGGTCTGGACGGGACTTAATCCGTAATTCAAACCATTTATAAATCAATAAGTTAAGCTCTTGCAACTTCCTAGGATAACCGAATCTTCTCCCTTAGATACTCATTCAAATTTTCTAAACAAAAATACGAAATTTTGATAAAATCAGAAAACATGCCCGAAGTTTTAGTCTGGCTTTTAACAATAAACTTAGATATTCGAAGAGATCGAACCACTAGTCAACTACATCGTTATGGACAGCACTAGAAGTTGATGGATATGCTAACTTGCCAGACGGGCAATTAGTGATCCCGCTGGGATCATTTTTATCACCTAACTGTCTCAGAAACAGCAATATTTTAGACTTCAATTTCCAGGTTACCGGATAGGTTACCAGATGAAATGATCAACTTTTGTATCATTTTGACCAATCCCTCACTACAAATTTACAAATTTAAAGCTCGGACTGCCAGTAATTAAGTATTTTTTTGCCCTAGGTCCATTCTTGACAAATGACAGCCTTTCTTTCAAGCCTTTGAGCCGGACGAACTCACTTTTGATACCTTTTTGCTTCTAATCAGCGGAGACGAATCAATGGATGTAGAAAACCCGAGGATGCCCCCGCATGACTAGGCGTCTTTTTTATCCCGTAGTGATATGCTGGAATCATCATTACTGATCGATGCGGATATTCAATAATTTGTGGAAATGCTTCGTAATTAGTATTGTTAGTTTTAATAAATACCATCGGATCGAAGTAAGTGCTCCGGTTAGTAAACCGATGTGATAGAATATTGCATTTAACAGCCTAGCTTTACAAATCCCCCATCATTATTTTTAACTCTCAAACAATTTTTCATCACTTGAAATCCATAACGAAAATAGGCCCTACCGGTTCGCTTCTTTCGTCAATTGGTTCGATTATTTGAAGCCGAACGCAGTAGGCAAAGCTGAAAATTGCGGCGCGAGTTAATTGCAACAGATGAATTGTTTTCGCTTCAAAGTCTTTGATATCAACTAGGACTACAAATTCCTCGTCCTTGATGATATCAAAGATATCATAGCTAATATCTTCTTCTGATCTTAAGATTAATAGATTGTGCTCCAATTTGTTACGCCAATTCTTAAAATGCCTTAATTCGCCATCAGTCGTATTCAAATCGCAAGCTATGCTATATAGAGCATTGAGGTGAAAATTCTGGATTATTTCAATTTTCTCTTTTCTTTTTTTGTCGTCCCAAAACGTCTCAAAGTGAATTCTTTTTGCGTCCAAGCCATAAAGTTTACAAATCCCTAGCGCAATTTTGTCCAGTATACCATAACAAATTCGAAAACTGATCCTCAACATCTCTGAAAAAGGATTGATAATTTCTCCTTCTAGAAGGTTTGTATATTGGGCATCGAAGTTGATTTTATCTGTTTTTACTTTCGACTGATAGTAGGACCACCTAGCGTAGGAAAATTCAGATTTGAGCCTATTAAGCAACAGCTCCAATTTGGGTACGATATTTCCTTTGAAGCTAGCATTTGGAACTCCTATCTGTAGGTTGTCTTTCTCATTTGCGACACAACCGCAGTAAATCCCATGCTCATTCAAGGTAAGAAAATTGTCAATGCAAAATTTCCTAAATTTATTTTGGGCCAGGTATTCTTTCTCAGTCTGAATTATTTCTTGTGCAATGCCACTGATGTCGAAGTTGAGCTGTACTAATCTCCATCTCGAATTTTCCTTCAATACGTCGATCCGTTCTAAAACTGGCCGAGGTAGTTTCTTTGATCCGATCGCCATTTCGTAATTGACGTAAATCTGCACATAGAGCGCAGCAGTGTATCCCCCGTTAGATACTTGACTTAACCAATCGAGTTGGCTAGCACGTGAAACAAGCGCCTGCGGAAAATTCGGATCTTGTTTCAACACAGTATCTAAAAATTGAATTGCTTCAACTAGCCGGCCAACTCGTACCAGCGCATTTGCCAGGTTGACCAATATCTGCTTCAGTAAACCGTCCTCGGGCTTAGTATTTTTGTAGGACAGCCAGTATAGTTGGATTGGTTCTTGAAGTTTTTCTTTTACGAGCGATAGAGACTGTCCCGCAGGACTTGCACGATAATATATTTCACATAGTCCGTCTCTTGCATTGGCAAGGTTGTAGTAATAACTTGCGGACGTGATGTGTTTCTTTATCTCATCCTGATTCTTTTCGCAAAAATCGATTGCTTTCAATAAATCTTGCTCATTTTTGCTTTCGTTACCCAAATCAATTAACAGACCATACAATCTTATTTGAACCAAGACACGAGTTTCGGCATCTTGGTCTTCGGCATGGTCAAAAACCTCATAAAGCAGAGACCTTGCTTTCTCAAATCGCCCCTCATCTAAGAGTTGAGGTATGACTTTCAATAAAAACTGCATGGAGTTCTGTCTTTTGTTCGGTCTGCGATAAGATAATAAAATTTGAATTCAATTGGGATAATATCTAATCAGAACACTAGGTGTTTCGTCTATAAACTAAACAGTTTTCCAGATCCGGATGTATCCATTATTTCGTGCCATCTTCAGCACAGCTATTTCTAATTACCTCAGTTCTTCACGGGAAACAACAATTCTGTTTTTGCCCAAAAGCTTCGCTTTCGTCAGGTTGAGTAAAGCTTCAGTTGACGAAGGGCCAACACCCACACTTAGTGTGAATCCTGACCTGTTCAAAAATTCGATGCGCGCAACCTCCAATCTTTCAAAATTCTCGGCGGCATCGAACATCTTAAAAAATATGTCGTCACACCCCTGCATCAAAATTTTACCAAAATTTCGCTCGGCAAAAATACGAAGCTCTTTCATCGACTCTTGAACGTGATTATGTATAATTTGGGCCTTTTCGGTATCGCCTTCTAACAAGGCAAGTTCAATTTGATCACCTACGCTGTCGGCGTCGATACGAACATATAAAATTCTATTCTGCATTTTTTTGTAGCATTATGGCGTCATCGAAACTATCTACATGTTCTTCCGACACAAATTTTAAACTTACTTCGCCTTGGGTTTTCGAATCCGTCCAATATCGACCCTCGAGTCGGTTGACGATAGACAATACAAGTCGGAGTTCCGCACCGCCCAATTGAGATTTACCTCCTCTTATCCGACTTGAGTCTTGGCGATACAGATATGCAAGGGTCCTCGTTCCCATTTCCTTATCTAGTATTAGAGCTTCCCCGTAGGATACCCCCAACGAGGTTGAAGTGTATGTTTTGATGTGAATCGATAAGAATGTTTGTCTAACGACAATGCAAAATTGCCTGGGTTGAACCTGAATTCCATCCTCTTTAAAGTCACTTTTAAGCGTCCCAATCCAAGTGCCGTTTAAGTTCGGACGATGAAAAAGCAGTGTAAATGGCCAATATTGCCATCCCCATTTTAAAAAAAGCCACCAAAATATACTGATTATCGACCAAGCGAAGCTAGCGGCAGGCAAAATAATGGAGATATCGTTTTTCTCCTCTTGGAGACTCAAATAAAATATAGCGAGTAGTACCCCTCCAAAGATTGACACACGGATAAAGATGTTGAAATCGTCCTTGGACATTTAATCTGATGAATTTAGTTGAACGGCCAGCGGCAAGCATTTTTAGCGCTGGCCGGTTACTAGATCATTAAAAAACGTATAGTGCCTCTGAGGTGGCAAGTTAATAAAATTTGTGCTGTCGATATTGGTGAATCTATCCAATCTACATATTGATATGTTGGTGACACCTGTCAAGTAGCTCATTGATCCAGCCAGATACCGTAGCCATCGTCAGCTTTGCAGCATGTCACAGCAACCACATGGGCACTTGCGAATTCAGAAAGATTGAACAAAAGTTAGAAAATAATGGGCTAACGCAGCGGTATTAATGTTCTTATTGTCCTAATAGCTATATATGTTAGTTGTATATTTTTTATATATTGTGGATACTAGTGATGCGTTAACTTTTTAAAAATGCTTATAACACGTTGTAAATAAATTAATTACGAACGTTCTTTGATTTTTTGATTTGATTTGACCTTTAGCTTTGTGGCTTTTACACAAGGCTATGAATTCAGGGAAGTACGTTTTTGCTCAGCTTTTGCATTTTATTGACCGTTATGAGTTTGAAAAATGTGTATCAAAGTACAATGGCGATTTTCGCACACGAGAATTCAATTGCTGGAACCACTTTATTCAACTGTTTTTTGGTCAATTGACCTCTCGTAATTCCTTACGTGATATCTGCACTTGCCTGAAAGCACATAAAAACAAACTTTATCACCTTGGAATCAGAAGTCACGTTAATCAGTCCACACTTTCACGTGCAAATGAGAGCAGAGACTGGAGAATATATGCCGACTTCGGGCAGTACCTTATAGACTTGGTCAGACCCTTGTATGCAACAAATCCAGTTCCTAATGTCAATGTTCGCAATGAGGTGTTTGCACTGGATTCAACAACGATTTCCCTAAGCCTAAAACTATTCACCTGGGCGCCAGGAAAGTATTCACGCGGAGCCATAAAAATACATACACTTTTGGATTTAAGAGGGAATATCCCATCCTTTATCCTTGTTACCGACGGCAAATACCATGATAGCAATATACTTGACGAGCTGTTAGTATCATCAGGAGCGATCTATATCATGGATAAAGCTTACATCGATTTTGCCGCCTTATACAATATGAATGAGTCCGGAGCCTTTTTTATTTCAAGGGCAAAGAGCACAATGGATTACACGGTTGTAGAAAGCAATTTCAACATTGACCCCAAGTCAGGGCTCAGGAGTGATAAAACCATCATACTCAATGGATATAAGTCCAGCAAGCTTTATCCAGAACCGTTGAGGCTTGTGGAATACTATGATGAAGAAAAAGATATTCTTCTTTCGTTTCTGTCAAATAACGATATGCTTTCTGCGCTTGAAATTGCGATACTCTATCAAAAAAGGTGGCAGATAGAGGTTTTCTTCAAGTGGGTGAAACAAAACCTGACCATCAAAACACTTTGGGGGCATTCGAAAAATGCTGTCAATATCCATGTGTGGGTTGCTATAAGCACTTATTTAATAGTAGCTTATCTCAAACATACTTTGAAAAGCAATCTCTCAATATATGAAATTATGCAAATTCTAGGCATATCTGCTTTTGACAAAACCCCTTTGAAACAGCTCCTTACGGATTGTCAAATCAATCAAAATGTCAATGAACAATGGGACTTATTTGATCAGTAAAACTTAACGCATCAGTACTATATTGTGGATCTATTTTGTTTTTTATGGACACCTCTTCTAAAAATAGAATTTTCAAAATATTATCGATCGATGGCGGTGGAATCAAGGGACTTTATTCGGCCAAGATACTCGATCACCTTGAACAGCAGGTCGGGTCACCTATCGGAGAGTACTTTGACTTAATAGCAGGCACCTCTACTGGGGGCTTACTTGCTCTAGCAGTTTCTCTGCGCAAACCAGCATCTGAACTAGTGGAATTTTATAAGGAAAAAGGCCCGTTGATCTTTTCTAACAATTGGTTCCTGTCTAGGCATCTGCGGTCACTTCAACAGCTGTTCCTCCGAAGTAAATATAGATCCGAGTCACTGAGACAGGCGCTGATTGAAATTTTTGGGACAAATACGATCGGTGATGCGCAAAACCTGCTCTGCATACCAAGCTACAACCTAACCTTGGGAGCGAACCGTGTATTTAAATATGACCATGCAGGTTTACCAGGCACGGATAATGGTATGTCCATGGTAGATATTGGTCTTGCGACCTCGGCAGCCCCGACCTATTTTCCGGTGCATAAGCTCAGAGGGCAGTATTTTGCCGACGGGGGCGTATGGGCTAATAATCCTTCCATGTGTGCGTTGCTTGAATCTCTGCGTTTCTTTGCAGGTCCTTCTAAGGAATATTCCGGCGTGAGTATTTTGTCAGTTTCAAGCCTGAACCATGGCGGGGGTTTTCAATTGGAGCCGCGTTGGTACCAAATGGACCACAAAAGTCTATCATTCAGAGAGTGGAACAGTGCGCTATTTCAGACCAGCTTAGATGGACAAAGTAGTTTTGCCGATTTCTTTTTAGAAAAGCTGTCGGGAAACTTTTCATTCGAGCTTAAATACACCAGGATCCCATCATGTGAGATCGCTCCAAAAAATATTCTGGCTGTTGATTTGGACAAGGCCAGCAGAAAATCTTTGGAGGTCCTTGAGGCTTACGGCAACCAACAAGGTCTGGCTTACAGAATGAAAACCGACTTTATAAATGATTTTTTTTCAACGCGTAAATCCTACAATATATAAACGAACATGGCTAATTGTCACCAATCATTTAATGAATTTAACCAGGTGATACGGCTGACCGAAAACCGCCGAAATACACTTATTGCTGCTCGGGACAGTCTTCGTCAGCGTGTCCAGGTATCTTTTGACGGGAAAAAGAACGAATTGCCCGCGGTGACGGAACTGCAGTTCCAAACGCAGGGCTCATTTGTAATGGATACGATAATAAACCCTATCGCGGAAGAATATGACCTGGATGACGGCATTTACTTTATCGGACATCTGCCACGGTCCTCGAGACCCAAAACCAAGGTATTCCATGATTTCGTATATTATAGTATCCTTAACTGGAACAATCAAGTCGAAGAGGTCACCGATAAGGATACCTGTGTAAGGGTACGCTACAAGGGGGGATATGAGCTGTTACTGGAAATGAAACTTGTAGATAAGATCCAGAACCGTTTCCATATTGACCTGCCGATTTACTATACGACCACGAAGCGCTCGCCGGACCTTGCTCATTTGAAGGCGGGCTGGATGACCAGCGATCCTATTGCATTTATTAACTGGTTTGAGGGCAAGGTGAACTCCGGCTTTAAAGAAGCGTTTCTTTATGAGAAAAAGGCCTTCCTAAACGAGTATCGCCAATGGCGCGATCGTATCAGGCAGGAAGACGCTCAATTAAGGCGCATGGTTCGCTACCTGAAAGCCTGGGCCGACTACCAACGAACGCTCGGCCGGGAAATGCCCTGCGGCATCATCCTCACAATTCTTGTTGCCGAAAATTTCGTAGGTTCCGATAGGGACGATATAGCCTTGCAGGCAACACTAGGAAAGATTTTGGCTAAATTGGAAGAGAAATTTTGCTGTTTTCGTCCCACACCACCCACAACTGATGATTTGTTCGAAGGGTATGAGCATGAAGATATATTTATGGAACGCCTCCGCGCCTTTACAGCTTCAGCCCGGCAGGCAATTAATGAAACAAATCCGAAAAGGGCTTGTGGCAAGTGGCAGCTTCATTTTGGAAACCGGTTCTCTTGCGTAAACATGCCCGATATAGAGGAAAATGCCACTACTTATTCCAAACCGGCCATTATTGCCACAAACGCAAAAAGCGCCTGATGGTAGACTTTGCCCGTTCCCGTAAGAACGCGCTTATCCATGTGAATGAGACAGAGTCAGCTGAAAAGCTTTCGGAAAAAGCGCTTCATAGGCTACATAGCATTGAAAAGACTGAACCATCATTGTCTAGGTATGTCGAGGTATGGGCTGTATCTACTGAAGTTTGGTCGGTAGATAATCTTGTGCCGATCACATTGTATGTTGGCCTGCCGGGGGAATTTCCCCTTAAACTGCCAAAAATCTATCTTGCTAAAGCTGACAGGGAACGGCTATCGTACCTGCAGCATGTCGATGATGATGGGCAGGTTTGTGTCTTTGATGTGGATGCGGTACATGTCGATTGGCGAAGGCCAGGAGGGATAGTCTTGGAATGCATTATCAAAGCAAAAAGGACCTTGGAGCAGGGGCTCCGCGGAGAAAATCTTGCGGATTTTGAAGAGGAATTTTCAGCTTATTGGGCGCAGAGGTACGATAAACAGGATAAGGTGCGGACTGAGCTTTCCATGCTAGATCGGAACACTCTCCCATTAGGTCCTTTTGTGAAGCTTGTGTCACTATATCCAGCCTATGAGCAGTATAGATTTTTACTACATAGTGACTCGGAAGAGTTTGAACGGGTAAGAAAATACCTTTCCGGGCAGGGGTGTCAATTTAAAGACGGAACTGCTTTGTTTCTAGGCGTATGTTCTAGTAGCCTACCGTTCTATGAAACCAACGCTTCGGCCCTGGAATTCGTGAAACGGGAATTCCCCGAAATGATGGAAGAATTCCGTCGGTATGTCAGCAAAGGGAACAATTCGATGATTATCCTTTTTGCACGAGCTGTGCAAGGGAAATACATTTTTTACGGGTGGCAACTGGGTCCATTTAACTTGTCCCGCCAAGGCTTCCGAAAATCGGAATTAAAACCTTGGAACGCGTTCACCTCGTCCATACTTGAGGCGAGAAAGCCGGTGACCAGGATAAGTTTTGATACCTTCACCAATGAACGGCTTACAATGAGGACTCAAGGTACTGACCAGCCAGACAGGCCCAGAAGGATTGTAATGATTGGACTTGGCAGTATCGGTTCAAACCTTCTGCAGTATTTTACGGCAACGGAAATCAGCAGGCTTGACCTTGTTGACCCGGATATTTTGGCCATAGAAAATATCCATCGCCATTTACTGGGGATGAGCTATATAAACGGTTATAAGGTCAAGGCATTAGAAGCTTATCTTAAATCCGCTAATCCCCTGTTAGATGTAGTTCCCCACCATATTTCCGTAATTCCCTTCATAAAGGATCATGGCAATGTGCTTCGGGAAGCTGATATGGTGGTCGTTTGCGTGGGCAATACCAACCTTGAAGAATACATACTTTCCAAAATGGGCGAGGTCGGCTGCGAGAATCCGATCATCGTGCTTTGGGTTGAGCCGTTCCTGGTGGGCGCCCACTGTCTCTACATGCATCCCGGTCGTCATTACGACTTTGGTGGCCTATTTGACCAAGGCCTATTCCGATTTAATGTTATTGCTGCTTCCGAATACCGCGACCCACAAAAGACACTTCGGTTGAAAGAAGGCGGTTGCCAATCCTCTTATGTTCCTTACGGCCGACTGAGCATTAGCCGATTCCTTGCAACGCTCGCTCCGCACATCTTCGACCTGTTGGAAAACCTGACTGACCGGGATTGTGTTTTCAGCTTTAAAGGATCCGAGGCTGCCATCCGACAGTCCAACCTGGAATTATCCGAATTTGGCCAGGGCATAAGGCTCAATTGTATACAAATTACAGAACTTAATGACGATCCAAATAGGTAAATATCAGCTTGAATTTAGTTCCGAAGTGCGGACGATCCTTTTAGGGCACAGGCAATTGGGGCGCGCCGATCCGGAGGCCGGTGGTATAGTGCTTGGTCGTTTATTTGAAGATAGGATAAGTATTTGCAGGCTTTCAGTGCCGACCGAGCTCGATAAGCGTTCCCGGAGTTATTTTGAGCGCCACCGTATCAGCGGCCAATCAATTGTGGAATACGAGTTTTTCAACAGTAGCGGACAAATCAACTACTTCGGTGAGTGGCATACTCATCCTGAGGCAAGTCCTACGCCATCGAGTAGAGATATTAAAATGATCCGGGAACAATTCAAGTTAAATACTCTTAACATGGATTTTCTCCTTCTGCTTATTCAGGGCTATTCTCACCTGTTTATTGCTGTATTAGATAAATCAGGCATTGCATCGGCGTCCGTCCCACATCCACAGTAACCAGTGTAGCAGGCAGCAAAATTGATGGACGCTACTAATAAAAATTATAACTAATTTGAAAAAAAATGTGAAATGACCCCTACAGAATTTAACCAATTAGTTGAGACGAGTGGAGAAACTCCAAATCTTGACTTCAAGGGCGACTGTCCGTGGGATGCCCAATCTATGGCGAAAGACTTTATTGCGATGGCGAATACACGGGGAGGCGGGATAATTGTTATCGGCATCGGAGAGTCTCCTGACGGTTCATTCGCAAGGATCGGAGTCAGCAAAGAACACAAGGCGACCTATAATGATGATCTAATGCGTGACAAGCTAATCAAATACATCGATCCGCCAATAAGCTTTAGAATATCGTTCATCGAAGATGCTAATGGGCTGGAATTTGTGGTGATCAGCATTCCTGAATTCTCGGAAGTCCCTCATATCGCCAAAGCGGATATTGATCGAAAATTGAGGGCTAACATAATGTACGTTAGGACAAAGTATGGACGCGCCGCGAGTGTCCCGATATCGAATGCTTCGGACTTTAAGGATTTAGTCGAGTTGGCCGCGCTAAAGCTTATTCAAAAGCGACGGGATTTAGGCTGGTCTTGGGAGCCAGTTGAGAATCCCTTGAAGAAAGCCAGGATGGAGTCGCCTTCCCCTTTGTTGGCCACAATCAAGTCGAGAGGATATTGGAAGGTTGAGTTCACGCCATTAGCACCAGGTAATGTCACGCCTTTAAGTAGATGCCTTGAGGTAGTGGAACGTTCACAGGTACGACTCGGTTGGCCGTTCCCTTGGCTGCCAAGTAATCGAGGTGAAAACGAGAGCCTGCATCCCGGCGACAAATGTTACGAGGCTGAGATAGATTGGAGGGAGCGAAAAGAATTTTGGCGAATGTTCCAGAGCGAGGAATTCGAGTTCTTTGGTGCATTGAGAGAAGATTGGAAGGACCGGACCGATCAGAATCAACGTCCCTATCGAAACGTCCCCGAGAAAGCACTGGGAATAGTCGGCACGGTGTATACAATGTTTACCCAGGTATTTGAATTTGCAGCTGGCTTGCACCGGAATGGGCTGTACGCGAAAGGTTTGAAAATAACGATAACGTTACCCGAGTCCCGGGACCGTCAATTGTATGTTGACCGGGATAACCGTAATGATTTTTATGAGCCCAGGATTACAAAAGCCGGGGAAATAAGCATTAATAGAATACTTACATTCGAACAGCTTTTAGATACAAGAACCGAATCCAGCGAAGCTGTCCTTGAATTTTTACAATACTTTAAATTTCTCCCTGGTTCCGATCAGGTAAGAAACGAACAAGAGAAAATTCTCTTGGGTAACTAGCATAATCCGAATTGGTATTGGGGTTACGTTTAGCATTCTCTGAGGTACAAGAACACAATTATGAGCGCAATAATCGGAATTCTATACGACCAGATGGTAAAAATTGGAGCAGATACGTATGCGCATCAGCCGTTCCAAGTCGGCGACAAACTTGCACGACATCATAATTTCTCCTCAAAAGTCTTTCTACTACCGCACATTCGCTCGGCTTTTGCCTGCACGGGTATGCAAAGATTCGGTAATCTCTTTTATGAATTCGTTCAAACAGCGGTGGTTGGCAAAGACATAAATTGCATATTGAATTTAGACATGACGTTGTTTGATGGTTTCGTCAAAACACGAGAGAGCCAGTTAGTTTACGGCCATATCTATGCCTATGGTTTCGACTTCATCAGAGGCAAATTTCGCGGAGCATATTTGTTTTATGGTGAAGGTTTTGACGGAAACTGGCTCCCGCTTACCAGCAATTCGGATGTCGACCACCCTCGCTATGTAGTGGTCCCGGCTGTGGAAGACTTTATCGAAAAACTCGACCAAAAATATCCAGATGAAAGCCTAAGCGTTGATGCATTCATTGTCGCTGGCATCCAGCTTCAGCGTCAGGAAGATTTAGCAAGAGAACTTAGTGCGCAGGTTGGGATTGGTGGTGAAATAATATTAACCACCTTGGGTTTCAACGGCGAGAATAATTTCACAATTATATCAGAAGTTGTATACGAGTTTCCCGATAAGGATGAAATAGGTGAGATGATGCTTACACCCTCAACGGAATGATAATTCGCCCATAAAAAGATCGACTGGCAGCGCGCCACATTTTCCAGCGCCAAAATCCTAATGATTTTCGATTCCGTAATAAAGGTCGTGGCAATCGCTGCAAATAGCTACCAAGCTATAACCCCATATTGTGCCAATTGGCTTTCTGATGAATGGGTTAAGGGTTCTGATTCCGGTAGTTCAGTCAGCTATTTGGAAGCGGTAGAGGTCTTTTTGCTTGTGGCCAATTAAACTTCTCAAAATCTGCTCGTCCAATTGTACGATGTCCTAAGTCAGTAATCTCCAATAGTTCGCTGATGTTATTAATTTTCGCCAACTCAGCTAGCCGCTTTACAAGTCGGAGAAGATTCGATCTCTGTAGATGGATATATAGGTTACTGCCCCCAGCAGTGCTAGGCATCCCAAAACCTGCAATCCGTAACCGTCAGGAGTAGAGAAAAATGCCCAACTCAATAGTGCGTACAGGGCAATTATGGCAATTACTGTTATAGCTGCGAGACTCCTAGTGGCCTGCCTGACTGAGTCCAAATCTTTCATGCGATTAACACCAACAATCCGGCAAGTTGGCTTGATGTCTGCATCTTCGCCGTCATAGATTATTTTCACCAGAAACATGTCTTTTGAGTTTAAAAGAGTAGGCTCGATCAAAATGGACTGATCATCGATTGAATACCGAAGCTTCAAATTTGTTGGATTGAGCGCCTTGACCTGGCAATCAAGGATACTTAGAGAGCCGTTAAGCTTGATTTCTATGGCTTCATGAAAATCGTCACTCCGGATCGGCAAGAAGCCATAATTTTTGAATTTTATTGAAGCTACGCGAAGCGACTTTACAACAGCGTCTTGATAGAATATGGATAATTGATCTGTAAGGCCTAAGTCTTCCGCAAACACTGACTCTGAAAACTGTATAAAGTACCCTAGCTTCTTTTTTCGAAGCTGAATCATAGCCAGTAACAATCCTGCAACGGTAAGTACGACAGAAATGCCCTGCCACCAAGGCTTCCCCAAAAAATCTCCTATTTGATTCATTTAAATTATTTGCTGATATCGGGTTTACAATCGGAAGCAATATATCAATAGTTAATTACTTCTGCCAGCACTGCCGTTCATCAATCCGTCCGTCGCATGCCTAAGCTGTTGCAATTTAGGCTGTCAAGTGAATCAACTTATGAAAAGTAACTGTAAGTTATTATATTCACTTGTTATGTCTTTCTAACGCTCAGGTATGAATCTTCACTCCAATTTCCGATATCCCTTTTTTAAATACCTTCTAGAAGAATTTTCCGGGGTTTTTCATGAAAGTGACTTTACCAGTCTGAACCGCCTACTTATCTTGTATCATAACCATTTTTCTTTCTCAGTCAATCCGAATAATGTGACAGACTTCCTTGATTCGTACGAGAGAGGGTATTCTGACCGTGAACAATTCTACTGGTGGTTTGGAAAATCTAAACGCCATAGAATTAGACAGGTCAAGTACCGTACAGCATTTATTCTACGACATAACCGCGCCATCTTTGAACGACTTTTGTCGAGAAAGGATTATGCTTCGCCAGAAGCGACATACGAAGCACTTGTTCAAATATCAGATTGGGTACACAACTTAGGGTCAAAAGAGGAGACTGATAGTTTGATAGACTTGGATAGCTGGAAAGGCGAACTCGCTTCTTTACAGCATGCAATAACCCCGGTGGGCGTTTTAAAAAATGTTACACGCTCACAGATGACCGGCCACTTTTACGAGCATTTTGCTGGGACGGATGTTTCCACGAAACGGGATAAATTTAGTCGATTAAAAGACATTTTGGTAGAGCACCAATGGATTGTACCTGTCGATGCCAGCGATACCTACCGATATTTCAAGCAATCGAAGGGCGGACGGCTATATATCGCTGCGCTTTATTACGCCCTTTTGGAAAAGGGGCATATCGAAAAAACTCTTGATGCCCCACATGTAGCCACCCTATTCAATTCCTGGCTTGTGCATGATTTCGAGCAAAGCTCGTTCGTAAAAGCATTCCAAGCTGAGGAGTTAGCTCAATTTAATTGCACAGAAAAGCATGTGCGATATAAGTACATTGAAGAAGCAAGATTGCTTATCCTCAATTTGTAAATATTTGATTCTTTTCTTTCGCTAACGAACGATAGGAAGGAGTTTCTACTACATCACTCTGAATTTTGCCAGCATGTTTTATCCAACAGACAGGCAAAATGAAAAAGAAAACTCCGGATTCGTGCAGCCACAATCCAAACACAAACTCCACTAGACAGACCGTTGCCCCTGTCAAGATCCGTTCCGATCCTGCGGCCAGCTCCGATCATTTCATCGATGTGAATGAAGCAAAGCTGATTTTGAAAACAGTCTCTGCACAGAAGCTTTACTATCACTGTGCCAATGGGCATCTGCCATTTATCCGCCAGGCTGGGAAGCTGTACTTCTCAGAAGCAGTCCTCCGGCTCTGGCACGATAGGATCGAGTCTCGAAAACATTGCAGGGTTGACCGTTGAAACTATGGAGGTAACGAAGGAGTTGGTCTTGAAGCTCTATGAGCGAAAAGATCCTAAGCGCAAGCGAATGCTTTTTGAGTTGTATCACGATCTGTTTACTTCAACAATGTCAGCGAGGTTCCTTATGGATATGATCAACGAAAAACTTTCGACGGAGGTCGTATCGCTGTATGACATCAAATACATCCGCGCTAAAATGAAAAAGTGGGTTGATCGGCAAATGCCAGTTGAAAAAACTGAAAAACCCGAACCTCAGATTCAACCCAAAGCGGCAATGATTTTTCACCGCTCTGAACCTGAGCCATATGTTAAACCATCTAAAAAATATTGACCGATGAAAAACTTACATTTTATAGTGCAAGCCAAAGGAGGCGTAGGTAAATCCATTCTGATGTACCTGTTTGCCCTAAAACACTTTCAGGATCCTAAGTGCCTGTTTATTGACGTCGACGCGTCAACGCAGACCAGTACACGTCAGCTGAAATTCGTACATCAGGATCAATCCGATGTTGCGAGCCTATTAGACGAGAAGGGCCTTTTGATCCGTGATAATTTGCTGGCCTATCTGCAGAGCATCGCAAAGGAAGATTTCGAAGAAGCCTATTTTGATTTTGGCGCACCAGAAAGCGAGCAGCTTCCAGCGCTCATCGAGTACGATATTCCATTGAAGGATTTTGCCGAAGGATTGGGTTTTGAAATCACATTTCATATCGTCATCGGCGGTGGAGGTGCCTATAATCCATCCATCGATTATTTGCTAAGGATATTCGACCTTGTCAAAACAGACTTTGAAATTGTCGTCTGGCAAAGTATGGCTACCTTCCGCAAGTTTCCACATCTAACCCGGGAGCTCAGGGAAAACTGTAAAAGCTCAGGACTGACGTTTCGAAAATTTGGCGATTTTGAACCTGAATCATTTCTGGGGGCAGAAATCCTGACGGGCATCCGCAAGGGTCTTGCACTGGATGCTTATACCATTGGGCCAAGACTCAGGCTTCAACGAGAACTTCAAATCAACTTTGCCGATGTCTAACGAAACGACGAGCAAGCAAACCCTGGCCAGAATCAAAGCAGATTACCTGGCCAGGTACGAAATCGAAATGGACGACTGGTCTGCAACTATCTTGCTAGATAACCAGGTTCAATTTCAAAACATGAATAGTCAGCTAACGGCAGTACTGGACGAGAACCAAAAGCTGAGTGGCAAGATCAAGGATTCCGTGAAGACGATACAGTTTAACTCGATCTTAGAAGCTTTTATCCACGGCTTAGGTAAGGGATTACCGTATTCGATTACTGCACTTTTTCTCGGTATCCTATACTACGTATACATGATCACGTATATCGATTATCAGCGGACTATAGATTTTGTTTCAGCTTACAAAAATGTCTCAGACTATCAGCTACTGATTCAAGAGGGTAAGACGGAAACGACTGCCGGTATCCAATATCTTGTTCTTTCACCGTCGAAGAACGGCAAATATGAATTCGGCAAGAGCTACGAATTTGACTCACGACGGAAATTGGTCAAAGTGCCCTTGCAGCGGAAAAATTGATCCAAAATGGGGCTAGAAAGATCTAAACGCGCTCCAAAAGAATCAATATTGGACATTCGGAGTCGTAAAGAACTCCAAAGAGTCAAAAAGTATTCTAGAAAAATTATTTCAAGGAAAATTGAGCCGGAAGAGGTCACAAAAAATGCTACACGGTGGTTTCCTCCACAGCCAGCTATCGCCGGTACGTCGCAAAAAACTCCGGGAGTCGCACTCCGACCGGCGAGAACTGGCCATGGGAAACCCCTGGACCCGGCTATTCGCCTTGGGGCTCATAGCTAATTGCAACAGACAACTTTAAAATTTAAGACAATGGAAAACCAGAAAACAAAACCAAAAGGCAGACCGCCTAAAAAGACAGAAGCTGCAAGAAGAGATCACTTCTCGGTTTGGGTAACCAAGGATGAAAAGAACAAAATCAATGAGCTGATTGAAAAGAGCGGGCTTTCAGCCAGTCAGTTCTTTTTGACATTGGCACTGGACACGCCTTTCAAAAGGCCCCAGAAGAAAACACTGCCACCTAAAACAGCGGAAACGATCCGGATCCTGGAGCAGCTGGCTGGTATTCTTTCACTGGCCGTTTTGAAAACCAAACACCAGCACTTGCATACGGAGAACTGGAAACAAAGCAGCCAGCAGGTCAGACTTCTCTCCAAGCTAATCGTGCTTTGGATCTTTGAAGACTTCGAGATCCGCACTATGCATAAAACGCTATCCGAAATTGAGCTGTGGATGCAGCAACTTCATGCTTATCTGAGCCAGGTGCTTGCCCCATCCCAAAAAAAAAGCGGTGTCCTTGAAAAGACAGCCAACATATACCAATGCGCCAAAGAGCTTTTTGAAAAGTATGAGCGGTATTACCAATCAGAAGAACTGCAAAACCACATTATCTGGAAATCAGAAATGGAAACTGATCCGGATTTGGTGCACAGCAAAATCAAAGTGGCCATTGAGCAGCTCTTAAAAATGAGAATACCATGATTGGAAAAGCCGGACTGGGCAGTTATGCCAAAGGGATTTTGGAATACTGCTATTACGAAAAAGAGCTAACAGTCAAGCAGCGAAAGAGTCTGACGATTGAAGATGTCAGGGGAGATCTGGTTTATGTTCAACACCTGGCGATCAAAAACCAGCCCGATGGCCGTTACGATCTGGATTATCTCGCCCGTCAGTTTCTGGACAATATGGACAAAAACAGAAATCTCACTAAATTCATGTGGCACCAGTCGTTTAGTTTTCCACCTGGCGAGAAACCGGCTAACGAACAGATTATAAAAATTGCCACTGAATTTGCCAGGGAATTCGGCTTTGAGCAAAATCAGATGCTGGTATTCAAACACTCGGATACCAAGCACGATCATTTCCATATTGTCGCCAACCGTCTCAATTACAACGGCAAGAACACAGCAGACCATTTTAACAATTATGCCAGAACGGGAAAATTTTGCCGGAGGATGGAGCTGAAACTTGGGCTTCAAATCATCCCAGAAATGTATCTGACCGATCCTGAAAGGCAAAAGCAGCAGCATACTAACAAAGCGATCCTGAAACTTAAGGAGCTCATCGATCATAATTTGAGGGAAGTCCGCTCATTGCAGGAGCTGAAAGAAAAACTTCGAGAGCAGAATTACCAAACCTATCTGGGGCGAGGTATCGCCTTTGTCAATACTAAAAATGGGACGAAGATCAAGGGTTCCGAGATTGGGAGGGAATATTCCCTGGCTAACCTTGAAAAGCGGTTAGGGCAGCAGGTGCAGGAAGAACTGAAACAGACTTTGACCGAAGAGTATAAAGGGGAAAGAAAGCGAGGAATCAGAATAGGCTGATCGGTTTAAGGTTTCCTTGAAAAAATACACTGCTAAGATTACCGCACCAACAATACCTTTATTGATGACCAACTATTTATTAGGAGAAAGTATGACCTTAAATTAAATTTAGATGATATTTATTTGAAACAGACCATTCCTTTTCTACCATTGCGATTTCAAAGCAGCCAAGATACTGGAGAACGATTTAATTGTAAAAGCCGAGACATCTTACGACACTTTGGTCAAAACTAGCCAACAGCCATCTGACGAGTCCACATTTTCTCTCACAACCCCTCCGTAATTGACTGAGAGGGGATTGCGAGAAAAAATGTTCTAGGCAAATTGGAAGATTTGGTGCCGACTAATTCCACCATGTCCGACAAATCAAGTCTTAGCTAATTCAATTTAATACAAGTCCATCTTAATGTTAAATAAAGTGCTATGCGGAAGTCGTGACGTATTTTCCGGAAGCCGGTACTCTCCCTTAGTTTACTCCCATATACCTCATTCAGAACCACCCAAATCTTTCAATTAGCTTTTCCTTGTGGTTTCGAGCAACCGGAATAGTCTGATCATTAGATAGTACAAGATAATTACCTTCTCCCCTGACATATTTTTTGATGTGATTCAAACTGACCATATCTGCGGTGAACGCGAAAAAAAATCGCCTTCCCTCCAATACTTCGGAAATATCTCCAAGGGTTTTCGAAACAGTAGGCCGCTGATCGTCAATTAAATGAAAATGGGTGTAATTGTTCTCTGATTCACAGCATATTATTTTATGAATTCCACAAATGACACGGCATTCTGAAAAGGCAGTGCAAATTTTTCCGGCAGGGCTTTCGTATCTCCCTGCAACTGCTGTCTTAAGAAATGAACCCGTGGGCTGGTAGGCCAGCTCCTGGTTTCGGCTTTTGAGACTGCGATGGTTAAATCCTTACCGGAAATCGGTTTTAGCAAGTAATCCAACGCACTGTAACAAAACGCCTTTACTACAAACTGATCATGAGCAGTAGCAAAGGTCAGACTGAACCGGATGTCTCCGATTTTTACAATAGTTCGAATCCATTCATAACTGGCATTGCAATATCAAGAAAGGCAACATCAGGCTCTATTTCTATTATTCTTTTAGCCCTTCTTCGCCGTCAGTTCATGCCGCGCTCACCTGTACTGCGGGCAATACATTTTCAATTGTAAAGCCAGTAGCCTCACACAGTCAGGTTCCGTCATCTATGATTACTGCTTTGAGCATTTTTGTTATATCGGTATCTATATAATGATCATTGTCCCGGCTGAGTTGTTGCTTCCGTCTTTCAGGTCAATGATTTCTGTGTCCGTCTCCACTAGATAAATCTGATTGGTCGTCTGGATTCGTTCAGAGGTCATCTTCATCTCAAATGACTTCTGACGCACGGCAAACTTGCTTTTGTACCCGGCCGCCAGCGCAGGATCAATTCCTTTGTCTGTAATCTCTACGCACAAAAGATTTTCAGATGGCTGCGACACTTCTGTTTTTAAATTTCCGCCCTGTATTTGTACATGCGCGGACATAAATCATTCTATTTACAATCAGTTCCAAAGACCTGACGAACCCGGGCTCTATCAATTCTAATCGGGAATCGAAAACGAATGCATTGTCCAAAAAAGAAGATCGATACATTTTATTATAAAATAGCTTTGATTAGCGTTTAAACAAAATATAGAATAATGCCAGCTATTATATCAGTGATACCAGGACGTAACGGTAAATCGTACCCCACATATACAGTATGTTTCCATCACCGCCCCCCTCTTTCTAACATTTCTGGAGAGAGGAAAACCTAGACATTCCTTGAAGTATATAGAGAGAGACCGCTTATTCCTTCACAAACGACTTCGAACTACCGTCTCTAAATTTGATGATGTAAATGCCTGTTGGTAATTTTTTCACGTTTAAGAGTTGTTCGCTGGAAGCAATTTTGATCGTTTGCAAGAGTCTGCCGCCTGTATCATAAAGCTTGGCTTCACTATTGATCAGGTCGCTATCCAGGCTAAGGTTTAGCAGATCCGTGACCGGGTTTGGAAACAGGTTGATCCCGCCTTTGCCGTCACGGCTTAGAGTCAGTATACGACTGTAAGTAAATGTTCCATCTACATCGATCATTTTGAGACGATAATACATGATGCCTTTGTAAATAGTCCTGTCCGTATAATCATAGCTGTTATTGCCGGTGCTTATGGCAGGTATGGCCACTACCTTCAGGAAGTGGCGGCCGTCTCTGCTGCTTTCGAGCTCAAAGCTTTTGGTGTTGACTTCGTCAGCCGTTTCCCATTTAAGGTTGTTGGTGGTCGATTCCTGTGTTCCGGTGAATGATATCAGGCGCAATGGCAGGGCTGTACCGGCTGTTTTTACAAAAAAACCACTGAACCCGGTCACCTCAAAACTTACTTCCCAGCGGGCGGCTGTGCCGTTCCAAACCACACTGCCGTTCTTATCGACAGGTTTAAAGGTCTCCGGGGTAACGGCCGGATAGGTATTCGGCAAGCCTGAACCGTCGCTGCTCGTGCCCGAACGCTTTTCGATGCGCAGGTTTGGGATGTTGCCTTCGATATCGGTGGGGTTCTTGGGCAGTTGGGTGCTGCTGGCACCATTGAAATCATCAAACTCCTGCTGGGTGAAATACAGCGTGACCTTACCGGTCGCCGTGCCGGCATAGTCGGCTGGGGTGACGCCATCGGCGGTTACAGGTGTTATCTGGTAGTGACGCTTTACGTAGTTGCTGTGCTGGGTGGCATCGACCCATACCCGGGCGGTTACGTTGCCGCTTACGGGTGCAGGTGTTATGGGCAAAATATTGGCCACTACACGGCAAATGGAAGACGTGGCGGTAAGCATGGTGCTGCCACTTATGAGTGTTGTAGTCGCGTCGCCATTGATGGCCATTGTAGGCAAGGCATTGGCAGTTGCTAATATAGCAAAATCGTAATCAGCCTCATCGCAATCATCGCTGGCAATATGTACCGTGGCGGTTTTGGCTCCGATGGCGGAACCAGGCGCGAAGGTGACCGTGAAAGTAGTAGAGCTCCCCCCGGCAATGGATATTGGCAGAACAATGCCGCCAACCGTGAACATGGAAGCATCCGTCCCTGCCATGGTGATGGCGCCGCTGTTCAGTAGCAATGGCAGAGTGCCCGTAGTTTCGATGGTAAAGGTTTTGGTGATAGCACTGCTGCTGCAAGTGGTACCAAAATCGGTAAGGTCGGCTGTGGAAGGGACACTTTTTCCATCAGGTATGGAAACGCCGCTGCCTGTCAGGTTTATTTCACTACAAGCAGGGTTAGTGACCGTAAGGGCAAAGCTGGTAGTGGCAGCCGTGCAACTGCCATTATTTGTAGCCTTTACCGTAATGGTATAAATGCCGGCTGGTTTGGCATCAGTCACCTGTACCACGCCGGTCGCAGGGTCTGCCGACAATACTCCGGTAAAGTTGCTGCTTGTACTGGCTACCAAACTGGTGGTATTTGTAGGTATAGCACCAGGCGTAAAGCTGGTATTCTGCCCTGCCACCACGGTATTATTGGTGTAGTTGCCCAAAGTAGGTGTGTTTATCGTTAACGTAGCTGCCGTGGTGGTAGCACTTCCGCAAGTACCCGTCACCACGCAGGTGTACGAACCTGCATCGGTGGCGGTTAGGTTGGTTAATGATAAGGTGGATGCGTTATTGCCCACATTGGTGCCATTTTTTTCCCATTGGTACGATAAATTGACACCTGTGGCGGCCACGGTAAAGCTGGCATTGCTGCCTGTGCAAACCGTTTGCCCCGTTGGTGAAGAGGTAATGGCTGTTACAGCGTTTAAGGTAACTACTGTGGCAGCAGAGGTATTGGTACAGCCGTTTAAATTGGCCGTAACCGTATAGGAGGTATTAACTGCGGGGCTAACAGTAATAGCTGCCGTAGTGGCCGCGGTGGACCATGTAAAGCTGATGGGTGGGTTATCGTATGTATACTGGGCTTCCACCACCAGCATTTTGGTTGTAAGGTTGCATGGGTCACCACCAAACACAGTGTTATTTACAGGTATATCGACCGAGGTGTTGCCAATTATGTAAGGGCTTACAACCGAAACGGAATTAGCAGCGTGACAGGAAGATGTGCTGTAACTGCCGCAACTGCCGGAAGGCGTGCCATAGCTGGCAAATACAACTCCCGTAAAGTGCGCATTGGCTGGTGCTTGTATGCTAAGCGTTCCACCCTCGCTGGCCGTCGCGCAAATGCTGCCGCCTGCGCTGCTGCTGGCAGTTAAGGCAATATTATCGCCATTGCAAAGGGCTAATGCCTTATTGGCACTAATAGTTGGTACGGCAGGAAGAGCATTTACGGTAACCACAGTGGCGGCAGAGGTATTGGCACAGCCATTGGCATTGGTAACTGTAATGGTATAGCTGCCAGCTGTGGTAATGGTGATTGACTGGGAGGTGGCCCCGTCGCTGATAGGGTTGCCATTCAATTTCCATAAATAACTGTTGGCTCCTGCTGGTGCAGACAGTTTAACACTGCTGCCTGCGCAAAAATTGGTGGCGCCGGTAGCGGTGATGGTTGGCACCGATGGGTTTTGCAACACCTGAACCAACACATCGGTCCGTGTACTTGCACCATCGCTTAGCGTTTGCTGTACATAATAGTGAGTAGCTGCCGTTAAAGCAGGTGTGGTATAAGCAGCAGTACTGGCCAATAAATTACCTGCCGTGGTTGCGTCGTACCAGGCAAAGGCAGCGCCACTTACGCCAGCGGCGGTGAGTGTAGTGCTACTGCCGTTGCATATAAGAGTGGTGCCGGTAACGGATGGTGCTGCCAGAAAGGTGAAACTAGTACCACTTGTAGCAGTACCAGCAGGGGTGGTAACCGTAATGTTGCCATCGCTGCCACTGCTCACTGTGGCTGTGAGAGAATTCGTACCGTTAAAAACAACTGCTGTGGCATTTGTACCGCCAAATTTAACCGTGGCATCGCTGGTAAAATTGGTACCAATAATGGTAACAGTGTTACCCGTGCCCGTGGAGCCTGGAGTAAAAGAGTTAATGGTCGGCACACCGTAAGTGCTTACGCTTACGGTATTAGAATATGCTCCCGTATTGTTTAACGATGCTTCTGTATTATTGGCCCGTACCCTATAGTAATATTGATTGAGAGGCGAAAGACCGCCAATGGTAAGCGAAGTAGTACCTTCGTTTACCGATTGTGCAGTAACTATTTTGTTGTTAAAATCGACATCGGTAGCTACGTCCACTAAATAATTGGTAATTACTCCAAAACTTGACCTGGTCCAGTTGGCAGTAAACGATTTGGTTCCAATGCCTGTGGCCGCATTGGCTTCGCAAACAACACTTGCGTAACTATTGGAAGTGAAAATAGCGGAGCCATGATAGTAGCAATAAAAATTATGAGTTGCGTCCTGAAATCGACCGTTGGGAACATCGGCATTATCAAAATAAAAGAAGGCTCTATTGCTAAAATCTAAAATACCGCCATAGGGTTGATATTGCATCATATTAGCTGGTAGTGCATAGTTCTCCACCTTAACGTCGTCTATCAGCCCAAAAAACCAATCCGACCCATTTGACTCATTTTTACCTATATTAGCCAAATAATGATTGCCATCAAAAAGTACAGGGTTAGATGAGCCACTTGCGACTAAGCTGCCACTGCCCACCTCCCTTCCGTTTACATACACAACGTATTTATTGGCCGACGCTGAGACTGTATAACCTATATGGTACCATCGGTTTGCCTCGTATTTAAATGTGGCATTGGCACCTTCTTTTATCCAGCTAGTGCCATCGCCAATATTGGCTTGTATGGAGGTGCCGTTTACCAATTTCAGATCAAAACTATACTCTTTGCCCGTACCGTAGCGGCTGCTGATGATAGTCATGGTTCTGCCGGCAGTGGCATCGGGTCGTACCCAGGCTTCTACCGTAAATTCTTTGTCAACAACTTGTCCCGCTGCAAAATTGCAGTACTGGTTAATGCCATTTAATGCGATAGCTTGGTTAAACTGCGCCTTGCCGGCCTGAGCCAGCAGCAACAGGGCTCCACATATTACATAGAAGCTTATAATGGTATGAGTTGCCTTACACTCAATGCCAGGCAATAAGTACAGTAGTGGTTTTTTCATAAAGATGAGTTGGACATGGAGGGATGAGAAATCAAGTAATTTACATGCAGGATGATTTAGCCGGGTAGAAGGTTAACTACTCCGGTTTACGGCACGGCGTTCAACATTTCTTCCACGGTTGCCGTGGGTAGTATTTCGCCTTTTTGTATTTTTTTAAGCACCAGCCTGACCACGGCTTCGGCGGCCTGTATGGATGGAGTTAATTTTCCGGGCTGCGCCAATAGCAGGCCATTGTTTAATAGAAATTGGATGGTCAACAGCAACACAAGTCCGCAGCTCGTTGTTAAAAAAAATTTTTTCATAAAAAAGTCAATCTGCTATTTAATTGTGATTTCATCTGGGGTGTTGTGTGAGCGAGCTGGCTGCGAACAGCAGTCAGCATAAAAAGCGATGGCAAAAAACGGCTGTCCGCCGCCCAAAACCTAAAAAGGAGCATATATAAAGTGTATACAAAATGCAGAGAAAAATCACAACTCGTTGATTTTCAATAAAGAATTTTTTGTCTGTCTGCCATGAATAGAGATTAAGGTACTGAAACGTACAAAACTCAACGATTAAACTGCCGGGGAAGAAAGGTAGCCGGCCTTAGGTGGTTCGTTCGACCAGTTCAGCGAGAATAGCCTCGTCGCTATCTTGCCTGAAACGACAAAACCGAATATTTAACCCGCTGGAAGAGTAAGGTTATGGACTTCGAAAAGTTGGGAGCCTTGTCTTAGATGCCTCTTACTAAATGGCCATTTTTTTATTGAGCCTGGCTTTGGCCTGGCGAACGCTGGCAGGGTCAATATTCATGAGGGCTGCTACTTCCTTGGTGCTAAGGTTCATGTGGAAATAGGCGTATAACCTGATGTCGTTTTTTGTAAAGGAGGGATGCTTTGTCTGCAGATCGTCGAAAAAACGGGGGTGTACCTGCTCAAAATGCAGTTTGAACTTGCCCCAGTCCTCATCCAGGGACAGGTTGCTTTTTAATGCCGACTGCATCTCTTTCAGTCCGCCGCCTATGGTGTCGCCGGGGTATTGTTTGTTTATTTGTTTTATCTGGTTCTGCAGATCGGTAAGCAGCTTGTTTTTTTGTACCATGTACAATGCGTTGGCGGCCAGCTCTCGCTGGTTGGTTTCCAATTTTTGCTGCAAAGCCTTGTTGTCGTTTTTGTGGTGCAGTATATCGGCAGTTATTTGCGCGTTTTCCAGTTCTATCAATTGGTGTTTCAGCTGTATTTCACGTATGTCAAATGCCAGTTGCCGCGCCTCTATCTCACTGTTTTTCAGCTCTTTTTGTATTAACCGCATACGGGCCACCAGGGCCACCGAAAATACCAGGGCCTGCGATACTACTGCCATGTCGGGCAGTAACGAGGTTTCCACCTCGTACAGTTTTACAAACACATGGTACACCGATACAGCAACTATGCAACCCAGTGGCAGCACATTGGCCACCAAAAAAGTACCGGCAGCCGGCTGCTTGCGCCGGTATGCTACCACACCGGCACATAACATGGTGGCTGCAAGGGCTAGTACAACAATATTTTCGTAAAGCAGGGAATAGTCATTTACAAAAAACAGGCTTACATTAATAACAATCAACAGCACCGATGCCACCATATAGCTACCCAGGCCATACTTAAGTGCGACATCGAAGCGGGGCAGCAGCTGCCGGGTATTGAGGTACGACCGGGTGAGCTGCACAAACCCATACATCATTACCAGCACGCTGCCATGCATAAAAATGCTGCCGTAGTTGTAGGAATATAGCCAGCCATCGGCCTTTAAATCAAAAGTAAAAACCCTGCTTTCAAAAACCAGGTCAAAAAAATGCTTGTAAGCAGTAATGTACACCATGGCACCCAGTTGCGCTACCAGGTAGTACAAAATAGCCTTGTCCCTAAAGCTATAGTAGATGTACAGGTTATGCAGGAAAAAAAGTAGTAGTACGGTGATGGAAACCACCCAGGAAATCCAGAGTACCCGTTCCCTGCTATCGGCGGCCGCAAGCGAAGTGATGGTAATTTCTGGACGTAAGGCATGGCCAACTGTCTGTAGAACTTTTAAATCTAGTTTTACATACAATATATTGATAACGCCGCCCCCCTGCAGTACAAATGGCAAGTTGCCTTGCTTAAGACTTTTATCCGCAGCCACCATGATGCCAGCCTTGGTCGATACCCACGTTTGCGAATCGGCGTTGAAATAATACAAAGTGTTCTGTAAAACAGGTCTTACCCGCAGCATATATGGTTGGGTATAGTGCGATGGGTTGGCCAGCTTAATTTTAAGCCAGTAAGCGGAGGCCTGCTGTGGCCTGATAGAATCGTTTCGTACAAAATGTAGCGTGGTATCGGTAAGTACTTGCTCAAACGAATAGCCCTGGTCAGGAAGCAGGGTGTAGCTGTCTAGTTGGATGCGGGCGCTGTCGGTAAGTGTTAATATTTTCTGGGCAAAGCCAGCGATGCACGAAATCGAAAAGAAAATAATAAGAAGTAATTGGCCCAACGGTATACGCTTAATTAGATAATCAAAAATAGGGAAATTATCTAACAGACCGCTTATAGCCTGTAGTAAGGCGTGTAAAACTAAGCCCCGTTGCTCCAATGCAGGGTTAAATTAAACGTGTTGATTTTGTGGTAAGGCGAATACTGCCGGGGCAAAATAATATAAATAGACGCCTCCTGCGCCGTGAAACATTAAACCCGGTCTTTGACTAGCTGGTAAGCAACGTTGCCCACTATGAACAGAGCTTTAAGGTCGGTTGCCTTAAAAGATTGTCAGGGTTTGTCAAGTATTGTCGGAGGTGGTCGAGGATTGTCATTTCTGGTCATTGGTGGTCAGGTATTGTCAGGTTGCTGCCGCCATAACAACGCCTGACTATTTCCTGACCACAATGGCGACCTCCGTCCCTCTTTGCACCTCACCCCCTGCCCCCCTCTCCTTGCTGGAGAGGGGGAGTTGTCCTCACTCCTTCACAAACGACCCTGTACTGCCATCTTTAAATTTTATGATGTAAACGCCTGTTGGCAAGTTTTTTACATTTATAAGTTCCTCAGCGGAAGCAATTTTGATCGTTTGCAGCAGCTTGCCACTGGCATCGTAAAGCTTTGCCTCACTGTTGATCAGGCCGTTGTCCAGGCTGAGTGTCAGGTGATCGGTGGTTGGGTTGGGATACAGGTTTATCGCTCCTTTGCCTTCGCGGCTTAGCCACACCATCCTGCTGTAACTGAAAGTGCCATCGATATCGATCATTCTCAATCGGTAGTAAACAATGCCTTTGTAAATACTCCTGTCCGTGTACCCATAGCTGTTATCACCAGCACTCACCGCATCAATGGTGGCTACTTTTTCGAAGCTGCGGCCGTCTCTGCTGCTTTCGAGCTCAAAGCTCAGCGTGTTCACTTCGTCAGCAGTTTGCCATTTAAGGTTGTTGGTGGTCGCTTCCTGGGTTCCGGTGAATGATATCAGGCGCAGCGGCAGGGCCGTCCCGGCTGTTTTTACAAAAAAACCACTGAACCCGGTCACCTCAAAACTTATTTCCCAGCGGGCGGCGGTGCCATTCCAAACCACACTGCCGTTTTTATCGGCAGGCTTAAAGGTCTCAGGGGTAAGGGCTGGATAGGTGTTTGGGGAGCCGGAACCGTCACTGCTGATTCCTGAACGCTTTTCAATCCGGAGGTTTGGGATGTTTCCTTCTATATCGGTTGGATTCTTGGGTAGTTGGGTGCTGTTGGCCCCGTTGAAATCATCAAACTCCTCCTGTGTGAAATAGAGTGTTACCTTGCCGGTGGCCGTGCTGGCATTGGCGGCCGGGGTGATACCATCAGCGGTTACAGGTGTTATTTCATAATGACGCTTTACATATTTAGCGGGCTGCGTAGCATCCACCCACACGGTAGCGGCTATATTGCCTGCCACTGGCGAACTTCCCATTGATTGCAAACCGGCGACCTCTCTGCAACCAGAGCCATCGACCATCAGCAAGATACTTTGCCCGCTGGCAATGCTGCCATTACCCTCATTGGTATTGGCAGCCAGCATATCTGCGCCGGGGGTGCAGGTGTTGGTGGTAACCGAAACGGCATTGGAATAATTGCCCTGCCCCTCACCAATGGCTATATACGCCCGCACACGGTAGTAGTATTGAGTGCCACCCGCCAGCCCTGCAATGGCCAGACTTGTGGTGTTGCCCGCCGCTTCCAGGCTATCGCAGCCGGGTACGATCTGGGTGAAGGCAGCATCGGTGGCTACGGTTATCTTGTAGCCATCCGGCTGGCCCACCACGGGTGGGGTCCAGTTGGCAGTAAAGCCACGGCTGGCTACACTTGTAGCCGCCAGGGCAGTGGGTACCACCATGGCGTAACTGCCCACCCAGTTGCTGGTGTGGCCGTCGAGGGCGAAGTTGTAGAGCATGCCGTTGTTGTCTTTTAAAGATTGGTCATAGAGGGTGGTGATACCAGTGTTGTTTTGGGCGGGGAGACCTTGCTCGAAATCGTAGTAACTCAATAAGTCGTTATCATTTATACTGGGTTGCCCGTACATATCATAGCTTATGGCGGCAGACCTATTGCCACTGTAAATCTTCAGCTCATCCAGCGAGCCTTTGAAATAATGTGATAAGTCGTTATTGGCACCAATAGTTATAGTAGGTGCGTAGCGGTCACCATAAAAAAAATCACCTGCATCGCGGAACGCACTCGCTTCTTCCACACCATTAATAAATAAAGTAATAGCCATACGGGCTATGCCCTTATAAGGGTCCCCGTACCACACAACAGCCACGTGTACCCACTGACCGGTGTTTACATCTGATGTGGATACAACATTTAAAGTAGGAATGTCACTACCAAAAGAAAGCTTGCTCCCCAACAGGGATACGCCAAAATACCCCGCAGATGCAGCTTGGTAAGCATCCACTATACCTGTACCACTAGTCCATGGGTCGCCAGGGTTTCCAGCCCCGGTCTGTGTGGTCTTCATCCAAAATTCCATGGTAAATGTTCTGGACACGGGACTGTTTATCCTTATGTAATCATTTGCCCCATTAAAACTGATGGCATTGCCGGGTGGTACAAATGGTGTTGAAGGCGTTATCACCTTCATGGTGGGCGAATTAGCTCCCTGCCCTTTTACCGAGGCTTTATCGGCTCGCACTCTGTAATAATAAGGGGTAAGAGGGTTTAAGCCAGTAATAGCCAGCGACGTAGTTGTACCTGCCAGCGGTTTATTATTGTAGTCTGGAAGTATGTTAGTAAATGCCTGGTCAGTGGCCACGGTTAGTTTAAGGCTATCTACCACACCAAAGGATGGTAGAGACCAATTGGCTGTAAAGCTATTGGACATTAAGTTGGTAGCAGGATTTGTAATGCATACTATTGCATAGCTTTCTACCCAATTGCTGGTGTTGCCTTGAAGTGCAAAATTATTCAGTTGCCCTGCAATGGTTTGTATGCCAAAATTAACAAGTGTAGTGATTGCAGTATTATCAGAATTCAGTACTCCCTGATCAAAATGGTAAACTGACCGATTTCTATTAGATAAAGGTTCGGTAGAAGACATATCCTCAGTAATATTGGCACTTCTATCGGTCGACAAAAAACGCACCTCATCTAAGGTGCCATTAAAGAAAGTTCCCGGCGCAAAGCTGGTGGAGCAGCCCAATGTTATAAATTCTACCGCACTAAACCAACCATATGAGCTTACCCATGATTTTGCTTCCTGACGTCCATTTATAAAAAGTGTTAGGTTGCGTAGATTCATAGGTTCTCCATTGAATACCACTGCAACATGCACCCATTGACCAGTGTTCACATCGGACACTGATGTTACAGAATATTCCTGTATCTGAGTGAACTCATCTGTTTCGCCGGTACGTGCAATTATTTTGCCGTCTTTCAGATAAACGCCAAAATCCCTAACACCGCTACCAACCTCACCATCCACCAAACCCACGGCTACTCCATTGGTGTTTTGAGTCGTTTTCATCCAAAATTCCAAGGTAGAGATACTTATAAAGCGTTTTGTTGGGTTTCCTAGCAACCGTACGTAATCATCAATGCCATCAAACTGTAATGCATTGCCCGGAGCAGATGGGGCTGTGTAGTTAAATGCTGCAGGTAGGGTGTATCTTGTTCCATTTGTTACAGTTACATCACCCGTTGCGCCCTTACCTATTAAGGCTGTAATTTGTGTATTGCTTACCACGGTAAAAGATTCCGGCGGTATGCCGCCAAAGCTTATGGCGGTGGTGCCAGCAAAATCTTGGCCTGTAATGGTAACCGTTACGCCCGTGCCCGCAGCAGCTGGTGACACAGCTGTTATTTGAAGGTTAGATACATAGGTAAATGCAGCGGGCACGGTAAAGTTTGTACCGTTGGTTACTGTTACATCTCCCGTGGCCCCATTGCCTATTATGGCGTTAATGGTATTGTCGTTTACTATGGTGTAAGAAGTGGGTGCAGTGCCGCCAAAGCTTACCGCCGAAGCGTTGGTAAAGCCTTGGCCTGTAATGGTAACCACGGTGCCCATGCTACCAGTGGCGGGGCTAATGTCAGTAACCAGCAAGGGGCGTATAAATGTGAAATCGCTGGTTGAATAACCCGTACCTCCAGTAGTACTAATACCGATGGGGCCAGTGGTACCTGTACCAATGATGGCAGTAAGGGTATTGTCGTTTACCAAATTAAAAGAAGTGGCCGGAGTGCCTCCAAAACTTACTGCCGAGCTAAAGTTAAAATTGGTACCGCTAATCGTAACCGTTGTGCCTTCTTGCCCATACGTGGGGGTAAAACTGGTAATTTCCGGCAGTCCAACGGTTTTTACGGCAGTACCGGCAGTGAATGCCCCCTGGCCGGAAACGTCTGCCTTATCCGCCCTTACCCGGTAGTAATATTGCGTGCCGGGCTGCAGGCCTGTAATGGCAAGTGATGTTACATTACCCACGGTAGCTACGCTATCGTAGCCCGATACTACTTGGGTAAACGCGCCATCAGTCGCTACCATTACCTTAAAATTATCCACGCTGTTTAGCACGGGAGCCACCCAATTGGCCGTAAAACCAGTTGGAGTAATATCGCTAGCAGCGGCTGCAGTGGGAATTACCATGGAATAGCTTTTCACCCAATTGCTGGTACCGCCGGTAAGGGCAAAACCATTGAGGGTACCGTTAAGGCCATATTGCCCGCGGTCCATAAGGGTGCTTGCCGCAGAGTTGCCAGTATTATCGACCCCAGCTATGCCTTGGTCGTTACAATCATAATACATCAATAGGTCAGTGTTGATTGCTGGATTGGTAACGGGGCGGCTCATATCCGCTATTATCTGTTGTTGGGTGTGGGCTGTTCTCCACAATGTCACCTCGTCAATGCTGCCTAGCAATGGATTGCCGCCATTTGCTTCATTTATTTTTTTACCCAGACTTACCAAGGTATTTTGCCCGTAGTAGAAGGGGGATGCCACACTGCCCGGCAATTGATAGTCAGAAATAGTAAGAATGCCGTTTATATAAAGTGAGATTTTAGCATTGGCTGCAGTTAAGGCTATATGGTTCCAGTGAGAAGTAACCAGCCTGACATTCCTTGCATTAGGCGGACCAGTATTGGTTAAAATGTTGCGATCGAAACAGCCAACTTTTAGATTGGTAATATTGGCTACGGTAGAATAACTTAAAGAGAAAAGGTCTGGGCCTCCGTTAGGGTTAGAATTGCCAATCGCCATAATATTGAAATAACCTGCTGCGTCTATCTTTACCCAGGCCTCTATGGTAAATTCAGATGGAGGCACTAAAATAGGACTGGTGGTAAAAGTACCGGCTACGTAATCATCTACGCCATCGAAATGCAGCGCATTGCCCGGAGGCGTTTGCTGCGCCACTGCCAACTGGCATAACATACAGGCCGCCCACACAAGCAGGCTCGTTTTAATCGAAGTAAGTACTGTTTTCATAACATAGAGATGGTTTCGTTTATTTTCAATTTGTGCTTCGGTCACAGCTGGCCGCCGCGTTTTTTCATGGCTTCAATTTCATTTTGCGCTTGATGAAGAGCGTCCTTTGCTTTGCATATGGCATCGTCGAGTTCAACCAGTTTTAGCCTGTTGTGTTCCAGCCTTTGCTGCATGGCATTGATTGCTTCGCTGCTTTCTGCGTTGGGCAAACCGTTGTTGGTCTCGTTTGTTTCCAAAGTGTTGAAAAGGTTTACCGGTCTGTTATCACTTATAAATTGACAGGTGTTGTCAAGTATGGTCATGAGTAGTCAAGTGTTGTCAGGTATAGTCATTTGTAGTCATTTGTAGTCAAGTTTTGTCAAGGATGGTCAGGTTTTGTCATGAGTGGTCATTTGTAGTCAAGAGTTGTCATCCCAAACCGCCACTATTCCCGACCACGCATGACTATCTCCTGACCATCCTTGACTATTTCCTGACATCTCACATTTTACATCTCACCCGCTGTCACTCCTTCACAAACGCCCCCGAACTCCCGTCTTTGAATTTAAGCACATACATTCCCACTGGCAGAGGTTTCACGTTGATCAGTTGTTCGCCAGATGTGATTTTGATCGTTTGTAGCAGTTTGCCGCCGATGTCGTAGAGTTTTGCGTCGCTGTTGATCAGACTGTTATCCAGGCTCAGGTTCAGCTGGTCCGCCACCGGATTAGGGAATAGATTGATGCTGTTTTTTCCGTCGCGATTTATAGATACAATCCTGCTATAACTGAAAGTGTTGTCGGTATCAATCATTTTCAGACGGTAGTAGGTGGTGCCTTTGTAAATTGTATGATCCTTGTACTCGTACCTGTTGTTACCGGTGCTGATTGCCCCAATGGTGGCTATTTTCTGAAAGTTGCGACCGTCTTTGCTGCTTTCAAGCTCGAAGCTTTTGGTGTTAACTTCATCGGCTGTTTCCCAGTGCAGGTTATTGCTGGCTGTTTCCTTGGTTCCGCTAAATGCCAGCAGGCGAAGCGGCAAGGGCGATTCCGCCGTTTTTACAAAAAAACCACTGAAACCAGTTACATCAAAAGTCACCTCCCACCAGGAGCCGGCGGCGTTCCATACAATATCTTCATCGGCAGGGTTGATGTTTACGGGTGTTCCGGTATAGGTGCCGGGCAGGCCGGTGCCATCGCTGCTGGTGCCTGGGCGTTTTTCTATCAATAAATTGGCAATGCCCGCGGCATCACTGCTGCTTGTGGGTAGTTTGATGGTGTTTTTTGCATTGTAATGAACAAAATCTGCCTGGGTAAAATATAAGGTTATCCTGCCTGTGGCTGTGGTGGGATTGACGGCAGGAGTTATTTCGTAATGGCGTTGTACGTATTTGGCGGGTTGTATTTCCTCACGCCATACCTGGGCAGTTACCTGCCCTGTAATAGGCGTGAGCGAAGCCCTTGTACTGCTGATACCAACCAGTAATTGGCAAAAATTTTGGTACAAATTGTACTGCCCCTGTTGCATCGTGCTGATAGGGCCAAAAGAAATAGAGGTAAGGCCTTCAAAAGAAGGTGAGGAGCCTATTTGAGTGGGTGCGCTTTTGTTTGCATTAGTACCATCGCCCAATTGCCCGCTGTCGTTATATCCCCAAGCCCATAGTTTACCGTTGGCAGTAATGCCCAGTGAATGATAAAGGCCGCTAACTATACTTACCCAGTTGGTGGTGGTGCCTATTTGGGTGGGGTTGGTTCTTTGTACAGTGGTGCCGTCTCCCACTTGCCCGGAGCCACTATAACCCCAGCCCCATGCTTTGCCATCGGCAGTAATGCCAAGGGAATGATAGTGCCCGGCACTTACACTTACCCAATTGGTAGCGCTGCCTATTTGGGCGGGTGTTGTTTTATTGTCCTGGGTACCATTACCCAATTGCCCGGAGCTATTGTAGCCCCAAGCCCAGGCCTTGCCATCGGTAGTAATACCAAGGGAAAAGAAGTTCCCCCCGGCACTTACGCTTGCCCAGTTGGTAGCTGTGCCTATTGGGGTGGGACTGAGTTTTTGTAGCGTTGTTCCATCGCCCACTTCCCCGTATCCATTGAAACCCCATCCCCACGCTTTGCCATCGGCGGTAATGCCAAGGGTATGATAGCGCGCAGCACTTACACTCACCCAATTGGTGGCACTGCCTACCCGGGTGGGTGTGGTTTTGTCAGCTTGAGTACCATCTCCCAATTGGCCACTGCTATTTCGCCCCCAGGCAAATAACTTGCCTTCGGTGGTAATGGCCAGGGAGGAGTAGGAGCCGGTGCTAATACTTACCCAGTTGGTGGCCGTTCCTATTTGTGTGGGAATGGTTTTATCAACCTGGGTACCATCGCCTAATTGGCCAAAAGTATTGGAGCCCCAGGCCCATAATTTGCCATCGGCGGTAATACCAAGCGAATGATCGTAACCGGTACTTAATTTTGCCCAATTGGTGGCGGAGCCTATCTGCGTAGGGCTGTTTTTGTCAGTAGTGGTGCCATCACCCAATTGCCCATTGTTATTGTATCCCCAGGCCCATAGCGTACCATCGTTTTTTATCCCCAGTGTGTGGCTGGCCGAAGGGCTTGAAGTAATGGTGGTGAAATAGGGGCACTGTGCATGCAGGCAGTGAGCCAGAAGCGTAAAGCCGAAAATTAGTAGCGTTGGCCTTATTGAATTTAAAAGTCTTTTCATTTTACCGGCGGGTTTTAAAGTTACTTTTTGGTTGTGTTCGTTTTGGTCAGGTTTAGTCAAGTATGTCACGAGTGGTCATTGGTTGTCAAGTGTTGTCAGGTTTGGTCATGAGTGGTCATTTGTAGTCAGGTGTCGTCATTTATTGTAAAGGATTGTTAGCTCACCCCGTGACAATAAATAACCATCCTTGACTATTTTCTCACGCTCCATGACAACCCCTGACCAAGCATGACTATTTCCTGACTATCCTTGACAATCCCTGACCAAACCTGACTATTTCCTGACCTCCATCTCACATCTCACATCTCACATTCTCATTGCTTCACAAACCGCTGCACACTGCCATTTTCAAATGTGATCAGGTAGATGCCAGGTGCTAAATTCTTCACGTCAACCTTCTGGATAGATTTTGCAATGCGTATCGTTTGCACCAACCGGCCGGTGAGATCGTAAACTTTTGCCCGGGTATTTAACAGACTGGCGTCCACAGGGATGTTGATTATTTCAGCTGCGGGATTGGGGTAGACGGCAGATGATGGATTAAAGTCACCGTCTATCGCTATCAGCCTGCTGTAAGCATAGCTTTCATCTTTATCTGTCATTTTAAGGCGGTAGTAGGCCGTCTTGGAGTTTATCGTTTGAGGATTCGGGTCGGTGAAAGTATAGTTGGTGATGCCGGATTGTTCGTTTGACCTGGCCACCACAATACCAATGCTTTCAAAATTCTTTGCATCTGAGCTCCTTTCAACTTCATACCGGTCAAACTGCGTTTCATTGGTCACTTTCCATTCCAGCAGGTTGGCGCTTTCCATTTTTTTGCCTGTGAAGGAAATGAGGTTCACCGGCAATGGGTTCGCGGTCACCGTAATGGTGGGAGAATAGGCGCCCTGGCCCACAAGCCCATCTTTTTCGGCTCGTACCCTGTAATAATAGGAAGTAGCCATCATGCGTCCGGATCCCGATACCGGAATGGTCACCACCGCTGATGTTCCTGTCACGGGAAGTGCCTCATAACCATCCAAAAATGAATCGAAAGTTGCACTTGCAGACACATCCAGCAAATACTGGTTTGCAGTACCAACGGCTGATGCTGACCAATTGGCGGTGAAGCCGGTCGTTGTAAAAGTGGTGGCCGCCGATGGCACAGGCACCACCATGGCGTAACTTTCCACTTTGGAAGCCGGATCCATATTGATGATCAGGCCATGAATGGCGTTGGCGCTCTGGTCCGTTAAATTGGTCATTAAGTCATAAGCACCCATGTCAAAATTGTAATAAGCCTGCAAATTTCCAGCAGATGCTGAGATAAGCTGTCGCATAGTTGCCTTTATTTCAGTCTGTGCCCGGGCGGTTTTCCAGATACGGACCTCATCCATGGAGCCGTTGAAATACAGGCGATTAGCGGAATTCCCGCCGAGCGAGATCACTGGATTGTCGGTCAGGGGAACATTCGACGCCACACCGGTACCGTCTTCTATTCCATCCAAATAGACCTTTGTAGATACGCCTCCACGATGCACCACTGCGATATGGTGCCAGATACCGTCTGTGACGGTCGTGGTACCATACGTGTTGGCATTGGCGCCACCATCAAAAAAGGCGATTTTGTTATTCAGTACACTGATGGTGAAATCTTTGTTGTCACCCGGCATATCCGCAGAGAGCAATGGCGCGCCTTCATAGGCGAAGGTTCCCGATGGCGAATCTGCGGAAGTCCGGATATATGCCTCTATGGTGAAGTCTGGGTTGTTGGCGCTGTTGGGAATGGTTACTATGTCATTGTTGCCATCAAATGCCAGTGCGTTGCCGGGAGGTAGAAAGGCCTTCCTTATGGTAAACGTGTAAAAGTTTTCGAGAAAGCCGTCTGCAGAAGTCAGTTTGATATTGACATTATTACGCCCAGCGACGAGTGGCAAAACAGTCGGGGTAGAGCCATTGGGTACGTCAGCATAACTGCCTTCATTCACCTTTACGCTGATGATCGTATTGGGCGTTGTCGTTACCGGCGTGATAGAGAAATCCGTTGCTGCTGCGACCGCTCCCGAATAAATAAGTGTAGCCGGGGTGAATGCCGGTGACAGTATCCCGTTCTCTGGTGACACTGCAGATAGGTACACGCCTGACCTGGTTTTCACCCAAAACCCTCCGAATCCGGTTGTGTACACGGTTACTTCCCAACGGTTGTAGGTCGGGTTGTATAACACAGCGCCTGCCACCGGGGCAATGGTTTCCGCGGCAGGTTCGTAGCTCGAATAATGTCCGGTGCCGTCACTGCTTTTACCTGCATGTCGTTCTATCAAAAGATTGGCAATGCCCGCCGCATCGCCCGAACCTGTTGGCAGTTTTATATCATTTACGGCGTTGAAAGCATCAAATTCCGCCTGTGTAAAGAACAGTTTCACAGTGCCTGTTGCAGTGGAAGGGTTATTTATCGCAACGATCTCATAATGTCTGTTTACATATTTGGCAAGTTGAACGGTCTCTACCCAGGCTGTTACCGTCACCTGGCCACTTAGCGGGACTGAGCCGGCAGAAGTTATAGTGGCAATCAGGTTTCCACAGGCAGCATAATATGTTGTGCCTGATTGCGACCTGGAAAGGTCTTTTTTACCCGAAAAAAAGATATTCTCGGAGACTGATTTGGCAAATTCATAGGCGCCAATATCCACTACATCGTTTTGAATTCGGGCTAAACCCAAAATATCACTTTCGGTGACGCCTGTGTTCATGCCGGAATTGATACCCGGGCTATCACAATTTAAACGAAGTCCATCATCGGCTGTAAAGAAGATCCCATCTGTGCCCGCTGGTAAAGATGTATTGGCCAGCTGGGGTGCGATTCCAAAAAGATTCCCTGAAGCACCTTGTCCCAATGGTTCGGATGCGACGCCTCCATACTCCGATTCGGCTAACTGCAGCAAATTGTTTTTAAAAACGCTTATTCTCTCTTCATTTAAAATGTCTGGGTGCTCGGTTGCTGTATTGTTCCAAAAGATGTTGTTACTGATCAGGCCGGTCGCGTAGCTATAAAGCGCTCCTGAGTTGGGGGCCGAATTTCCAACGATCGTATTATTAAAAGCCGAGATATTTCCTTCATCCAGATTGATTCCGCCTCCCTGAGAGGAGCAAGAATTTCCAGCAATTACGTTGTTGGAAATGGTGCTGGCGCCCAATTTAACATATAAGCCGCCTCCGTATCCGCTTTTATTGACTGCAACTACGTTGTTATTCATGTTGAGGGTCGCCCCAGTGGAATAAAGACCGCCTCCCATGATCAGGGAGCTATTACTCTTAATGATGAGGTTGCTCAGGCTGAGTGTGCCCGTGTTGATGTATACGCCGCCTCCTGATCGTGCATGAAAGATTTGGGCTGTGTTCGGGCCGTTGGCATTTCCTCCGGTGATGGTAAAGCCGTCTAAGAGGATCGGGGCGTCGCTGTTCCCGCTTACGACGACATGATAGGCGTTTTCGGTATTGTTGGCAAAGTTTGGTCCGTCATTACCCGACAAATCACCGCTGAGTATACTCGCGTTGGCGGCAATTGTCAAGTCCCGCTCGCTCAATAAGGTTTCTGTGCCCGCAAACCCGCCATAAATTTTAAGGTTAGGCAGCAGCGCGAATGCGTTATAGCGGTTGCCGACCGACACAATTGCCAGGTTATTGGTAGGTCGTATAGGTATGTATGTGCCTTTGGCCACCCATACGTCCAGGTCGTACGCAGCAGCCAGAACAAAAGCTACTTGTAGATCCTTTTTGGCCGTAGCCCAGCTGCTTCCGTCACCGTTATCGTCAGGTCGGGCTCCATCCACGTATAAAATTTGCGCGTGAGATGCGAAAGCCGACGCTATAAGCATCAGGCAAATGAGTAAGATTTTCTTCATGAATGATAAAATGATTGAATGAAGGAATGGTGATACTTCGTTCCTTTTCCTCCCATTCATCCCCATCATGGGTTAACGCTGAAGTTATGAATTATGAATCACGGGCTAGGAAATAACACACTGCAAAGCAAGAGGGTTGCCGCCCGAAATGCTAAAAACGAGCATGGACAAAGTATGGACAAGTGGGAGAAAATGTGGCTTATTTTGGAATTTAAGTGGGGTAAGGGCCAAATACCGAAAAGATTGTCTGGTTTGGTCATTTCAGGTCAAGGATTGACGGAGGTTGTCAGGTGTTGTCATTTCTGGTCAGGGATTGTCAAGTCTAGTCACGTAAGGTCAGGGGTCGAAAGGCCTGTTGCCGAAAAGACTGTCAGGAGTTGTCGTGTATGGTCAAGTGTGGTCATGTGTGCTCACTTATGGTCAGGGATCGAAAGGACGGTTGCTGAAAAAATAGTCAGGTTTGGTCATTTGTGGTCATAGGTTGTCACTTATGGTCAGGATCCCACCACCCATGACAATCTCTGACTATTTCCTGACAACACGTGACTATTCCCTCGTGCGTTTCGTCCCTACTTCTCCTCGTCCCCCTGACAATTCCTGACATTTCCCTTTCATCCCTAGTCCCTTTCGTCCATCCTCCGTCAACCTCAGTCAAGGGTATCTATGTCCTTTGCCGAGATCGCCATTTTTTTATACAACCGACTTTTGGCACGACGTACACTTCCGGGGTCGACGTTGAGCAGGGCCGCGATTTCTTTGGTAGAGAGATTGATGTGAAAATAAGCGAAGAGCCGAACTTCATTTTTGGTAAGCGAAGGATGTTTAGCAAGGAGTTCAGAGAAAAAATTTGGGTGAACCTGCTCGAAATGCAGCTTGAATTTTGACCAGTCCGAGTCCAGATACAGGTTACTGTTCAGGATGGATTCGATACCCTTAAGTCCTTGGTGTTTGTTGTCGGGGAATTGCTGATTTGAGTCTTGAATTTGTTTTTTCAATTGCGCCAGCATTTCATTCTTTTGGACCATGTAAAGCGTCGTCGATGCGAGTTCACGCTGGTTGATTTGCAGATTTTGCTGTAAAAGCTCGTTTCGGATCTTCTCCTGATCCATTTCCGCATTGATTTTTTGATTTTCCAGCTCAATTAATTTCTTCACCATTTCCAGCTCGCGTACATCGAACGCAAGTTTTTGGGTTTCAATCTCCTTAGCTTTCAGATCGTTTTGGAGCACCTTGGTACGTGTGACCAGCGCAATGGAAAAACCAAATGCCTGCGCCACAACGGCGAATTCGGGCATGAAGGTTTCGTTGGTATGAAAAGTTACAAAAACATGAAAAACCGTGATCCCCAACATGCCCAAAAGCGGAAATACATTGGCCATCAGGAACGGGCCGGATGCAGGTATTTTCCGCACGTATCCGGCTACGCAGACCGACAAAATAATGATGATCAGCAATAAGGCGATGATGTTTTCGTAAAGCAGGGTAAATTCTGTGATACAGGAGAACGTCACATTGATCAAAACAATACAAAGTGTTACCAATGCATAAATCCGCCACCCATATTTGAGTATTTTGTCTTGTATCGGCAGCGTTTTTGTGGTATTGAGATATGATCTTGTTAACCGGATATAACCAAACATGACCAGCAAGATACCGGCATGTTGCAAAAGGGAATTGAGATCATAATATTCAAATTTCCCACTGGGTGCCATCCAAAAACTAAAAACAGGGATCGGCAAAAAAGTGCCGAAAAAGTACCGATATGACGTGATGTAGATCATGCCGCCCAATTGGGCAATGAGATAAAACAAAACGGTCTTATCCCTAAAGCTGAAATAGAGATATAAATTATTCAGAAAGAATAGCAGCAGCACGGATAACGCAGCGATCCAGGCGACGCGCAAAGTATTTTCTCTGTTATCGGTGACAGCCTGTTTCCTGAGCTGTATTTCGGGCCTGAAAGCGTGGGTAAACTTTCGCAACGGAAGTACGTCGGCTTTGATGTAAAGTGTATTAATGCTCTTTGCATGCAACACGAAAGACATCCTTGCAATGGTCCGCTGACTTTTATCTGGTAAACCAACATAGATGCCTGCTTTTTGCGCCTTCCATTGACCTAAATTTGTATCGAAATAATACAGTGTATTATTCAAATACGGAAAGAGCCATACGTTGTATTTTTCCTGATAGCTGAACGGATTATTTATGCTGATTTTGATCCAGTAAGACGATTCCTTCAGGGGCCTCAAAGAATCGTTAACCACAAATCGCAAAGTTGAATCTGATACAATACGGTCAATTGTATAGCCCCTATCGGGCAAAATGGCATAGTCGTGGATTGGCACAGAAACGCTATCATTCAAAACATGGGCGCGCTGAGCCAAGGTAGCCATTGACGAAAACCAGAAGGTTAAGTATAAAGTTAATCTAATCAATGGGTAGTATCATTTTCACCGATTAAAAATTGGAATTCGTTTATTATAAAATAGCAATCGTTAATTTGTAAGGAGATTTACAAATGCAAAAATATAACACAAACTTTCATTTGCGCTCAATCTCCTGATTTTGACTGACAAAATGGTGGTGTTTTTTTCATTAGTGCCAAATCAAATTTATGCTTTTGCAGAATACGAGCCCCCTAGAGCGTGATATTGAATCTGGTATGAGCAACATGTGGATTTTGCCCGTATTAAAGAAGTTCCCAATCCGGAGCACCAGTTCGCGTGTTTAATAATCTAAGTCTCAGTAACGCCAAACGCCCGTATATAAAGCCGCTATTTGCTTTAACTGGTCTTCGGAAATCTGTTCATCCGGTGCAAAATTTAAAGACACATGGAGATGATTTACCTTCACGCGGTTGTTTAGTTTTGCCAGATTTTCAAGCCCGGCAAGCAGCTGTTTAAAGCTCAGATCAACTAGATCTTTTGGATAATGGCCTGCGTCAAGAAGCGTGGCACCCTTACGCTCAACCTTGCGTTCGTTGTAATTTACAGCCTCCCTCAGACTACTCCACTGATCGTTTATTGCAACCATTTTTCTGACATTTTTTTAAGAATTCCTGAACCTGGTCAACGTGTTTGGAAAGATTTCGTCGGTCCAGTTAATAGCCGACCAGTCAGTGTTACTTCCGACCGCGCTAGATCGTTTTTAAGACCAATCAATTCTTCCAAGCGTCCATCGATGCATCTCGGTAGCTTCCAATCATTAGTTTTCCCAGTAATTTTTTACGTGCAAAATCACTTAATTTTAAATCCGTAGTCCAGGCAAAATGCTCCTAAATGATCCTGTATTCTTTTGCTGTCAGCCGCAGGTGCAGCCATTTGTTGCGGTTGTTGCTCTTGCCTTTCATCACATTTCTTTCCAAGTTCAACAACTCATTTATTCAATTCTCAAAACCTTTAACTTTCAACCGCAACACGAGTTCCGAGTGTTCTGGACGGTAACCTCCACGGCGTGGACAGATTCCGTTGTATCCACCAAGGCGCGTTTTTACGCAGATTGGTGATACAACGGTACATCTGGCCAACCACGGAAAGGCAGGTGGTTAACAGACGTTTTATATTCTGGGAAGATCGATTTAATTAGTGTTTCCGTCTTATAAAATCTGCAATTTTGAAGATGCATGTCTTGCATGGAACGGTTAATTGACAAGGAACTTCATTTGCATTGCAGGATTTTATGAATAGCAATTATTACACACCAGGCAAAGTTTGAAAAGTTGAAGGAAAGTCAACATTTTACAACTAAAGTTAATACAAGTTGACAAATTCCCTAATCTAACCGGATTCTTCTGAATTATCCGATAAAACCATTTTTTTTGTCAAAATAAGCCGGAAGAGGTTATTGCCGAAACTTTTCAACGATTTCAGCTGCTTTTGCTAGAATGATCTGCTTATAGCCGAAACTGGGTTTCTATTAGACCAAAAAATGTTGAAATAGCCGTTTAGTTTGAGTTGAGGTGTTAAGCATGGCCTTCTTTTTGAATTCTTCCCCCAGATAAACAAATTTTTTCTTTCAATCCCCTCTCTCAGCTCATGGAGGGGTTGGAAGAAAGAATTTTTCCAGTGACTAAAAGAATCCAATTTCCTTTACGCTGATTGACTTCCCGAATAGCCTGTGAATTTACGAGTTCTTGGCGGATGAAGTCAGTAGTATCAGTGCAATTCTTTTTCATTTGGAAATTGCCAATTACTGGAAATGCGAACTTATTTTTACGTCGAATAATCACGAATCAAACGACACCCCATGAGAGTTAAAACCATCAAATTCTTTGTCCCTCAGGACAACGAGCCTGTAAAGCCCAAAGAAAAGGCGAAGCCAAAATCTGTTCCCACCGGTTATATTTCCGGAACTGGGAAACTGGTATTTCCTTCTTCGGCTCTTGGAGAACTTGGAATCGATCCTTCCTCTTCCCGTTTTCAGATCGGTACCGATGAAGGCAAAAGAAAATTAAAATCATTGTACCTGGTTTCTACCTCAGAAGAGCGCGGCTCATTTTCCTTCGAAAGGAGTGGCAGAGGTGGCTATGTAATTCCGCTGGCTTTGATCCTCAAAAATGGCGGAGTACAGTTCGAAGCTGAGAAATTTACTTTCAAAATTAAATCGTTTGATTATGAGGAAGGTGTAACCGCTTATAAGCTTGAATTGATCATTTCTGCTCCTAAAAACGAGTATATGGGCAAACCACGTGGCAGAAAACCTAAGCAGGCCGAATAGGCTATCTTTTACAAACAAAAAATCGTGAAGCAGCCAATTGACTGGTTGATCACGATTTTTCAAGCCGTTTCTCCTTACATATGAGCCGATTGGGCGCCAAGTTTATACTCTTACCTGTCGTGAGACAGCATAATTGACATTGGACCGACCATGTCAAGTTTTTGGCTTTAATCTGACAGTTATGGCTTTATTTATTGCCAAATAGAAAACAGTTGCAGAGTCTATTTCTGATCCAGCAACCTTTGGAGCAGCTCGACCTTCTCTTGTTCGGATTTTAGGAGGCGTTCGTAAAGCTTTTTGTTCTCTTCATGACTTTCAATTAGTTTGTCCAATGGGTTGAATTTCGGTTGAAAATTGACGGCATTCATTGTCGATGAGTCATGACTATTGAAGGTATTAGATATGACATTCAACGCCTTATCTTCATCGAAATTTTTTATAGCTGTGGTCGGTACCTTCAGAATCTTAGCTACTTGTTCTAAAATATCCTGCTCAACCGTTTCCTTTTGCTCCAACACAGAAACACGCTTTTGAGTCCATTCCTCACCGAGTTCATAAGCAAGGCCTTCCTGCTTGATACCAAGCATTTCCCTAAATCGTTTGATGTTACGACCATGATGAATGTGTTTTGTCGGTTCCGATGAAGTACTCATATTTCAAATTTATTGTGATTGGTACCATTTTCAAATTCTAAAATAACCCATTTTTAGCTAAAAATCCCAATATCTGAATTTTTTAGAAGATTCCATCAGCCGAAATTGGTGTTGTGTTCCACAAGACCTTACATTGTTATGAGATTCACTTCGGATGATAAAGCTGACATGCGGCCAGTATGGCTCTCGCAGCAGGAAATAAAGGATCCAAACCTGATCCTGGATGGATTCATTAAAGAATTTACCGTTACAGATTGCCGATTCCTGTTATGGCGGATACTTGTGGCATCACTTTCGTCTGAAAATCAGGACAGCATTCCTACGATCCCGGAAAGGATTTACTTTTTTGAAAATTTGATGCCTTTCATTGAGGCGATTTATCTGGGTGCCCAAAAGAAAGGCGATACGACAGATCCAAATCCAATTGGGGAATCTGTTGTATCCAGCGAAACATCAAATCGATATGACGACCTATCCCATGCAACGGAAAAAGAAAGATCTGGTCTTAAACAAAATGTAAACCCGGCACCTTCCTTGCAGTTAAAGAAGTGCCAAAAATATCTTCGCAAGAACTCCATATGGTACAGGGAGCGGATTGATGACCCACATAAAGCCATTACTGCATTTTTTGATTCCACCTCTGTTGAAACATTCAAAACGGAGCTTTACGGTATACTTAGAGCTTGCTCTGAAAATCATCCCTATCAAAAGGACAGTCCGGCTGATGTCCTTTACTTTTTTGAGAAACTCGAATCCATGATCAATGCCGGATATATTATCCACAAAATTTCTCGCAAATCAACGCTGGATACGCTCGACACGACTGAGAGTGTGCCTTTGTTTTACGGGCAAAGCGCCAACGACACCGAAACGTCTGCTACATCATTTATTGGAGTGGACAGTGAGGAGATGATTGCAATTCTGAACGAATTCTTTGACTATAAGTCATTGAAGCAATGGAAGGAAGAACTCTATGAGATTTGTATTTTCTCACTAAGTAACCAGGCCGCCCAGCTTTGGACGGTTTGGATCGATTCACTCGCCATTTATGCCCATATCATCAAACTTGTTGAGTGTCTTAAGTCATCCAAGAGCCTTTCAAGGCTTACAAAGGATTAGAGAAATTTTTTTATTAAATAAGTCCCTACTGGCAAAAATTCGAGACAATCCTTCCGGTTTAAAGGTTCTTATGCAATCACGCATATGGCACCACGAAATGATTGCGGTATGCCCATCGACCTAACTCAGGCGCTACCAATTTTAATGAAATGATGCAGGCAACGCTCGCACTGATAATACCTAACCGGAATGCGAGTCACTTTGACAATCAACGGTCTTGGTTTTCTGATAATATCGGCCGACCGGCAATAAGGACACTTATTACTTATCGTAATCATATCATATTCTGCGTGAAGGGTATTTTTGTGCAAGTAAAGTTAGAACAAATCATTTGTAACTTATTGTAACTAACAAGGAACTTATGGTATAAATTTGGAACTTTTGGCTCATTTAAGCTGATATTATAAAATGTTCTTGGTTCCGCTCACTTCGCGCATTGATGTAACCCAAAGCAATGCACGTAAAAGGAGTGCTACCGAAATCCTTCTGACGATCTAAAAGCAATGATCAGAAAATTTTAGAATAAGTTGTTTTATGTCTTTCCAGAGTCCATTACATAAAGTCTATTAAATAAATACACATATATTTTGTATGTTTGGATTGAATCAAACTGATAAGATCATGTCCAGACCTGTATTAAAAGTGGGGAATTATAAGCCCGAGGAAATTAAGGCTCTTTTTCGAGATGATGAAAGGTATACGATCGGAATTCGATTGTATGCTGTATATCAAGTTTCGTTGGGTCAACCCAGCAGAAAGCTGGAAGATTTATACAATACCAGCTTCAAGCAAATAACCAACTGGGTCCATCGGTTTGAAAAAGAGGGCATAGAGGGCTTACGAGATAAAGAAGGTCGTGGGCGCACTGCTCGCCTTAGTGAAGTTCAAAGAAATCGGATCGGTATTTTATTATCAGAAGAATCACCGACGAATCATGGTTATAACAGTGCCAGCTGGACGGGCCCTATGCTAATAGAGTGGATTGCGAAAAATTATCAAATAACTTATAAGAAAGCCCAGATCTACAACATCATTAAAGCTTTGGGATTCACTTATCAGAAAGGCAGGGGCATATTTCCTGAAACAGATGCAGTAAAGCAGGATCAATTTAAAGAGGCTTTAAAAAAAACTTCTGGAAAACCCTGAGAGCACATTGCTTTATGAGGACGAATGCTCATTGTCCAACACAGCTACAGTGAGTTATTGCTGGTCAAAAAAAGGCACTCAACCACAAGTAGTTTGTAAGCAACGTAACCGGGAAAGGCAAACGGTCTTTGGTAGCTACAATTATGGCACAGGCCAAATTACAGTAAGTTTTGCAGATAGGGGCAATAGCTATAGTTTCAAGAAGCACTTGAAAAAGGTGTTGCGAACCTACAAGACAGCGCCTAAGATTATTATGGTCTTGGATAATGTTGCATACCATCATGCAAAAAGGATAAATGCCTGGCTGGAAAAGAACCCAAAGCTCGAACTGTTCTTTTTACCTCCATATAGTCCAGACTTAAATGCGGTAGAAAGAGCCTGGTGGTATATGAGAAAAAAGATAACTCACAATAGGTTTATCAAAACACTAAAAGACAGAAAAATAGCTTTCTGGAAAATGTTTTCCCATTTTCTGAAACCCAACTCGGAACTTAAAAAGGTTTGTGAAATAAATTATTAGACTTAATGTAAGTTAAAGAGTGCCTGATATTGTCTCAGTGCAAACGAAATTTACAAAGCAAAAAATGACGGCTGCAAGCCTTCACTTCGTCATCCGGCTATTTACCGGGGCTTGGCGCCCCCGGCTAGGCGACCCCGGCTTTGGCCGCTCCTTAAACCGCCGGATGGGCTTGCACCCAGGGGGATGAACCCCGTCATTTTTTCTTCGAGTGGAAGGCAGCGATTGCCCTGAGCACACAGCCGGGCCTTAGCTACTGTAAAGCCTTTCAAAAATGAAAAATCTTGAAAACACGCCAAAAATTTATGTTGGTACTTACGGAATGTACAACAATGGGTCGCTGTTCGGCGAATGGATGGATCTGAGCGACTATCCGGATCGGAAAGAATTCTATAAAGCCTGCTACGAATATCACAGAAACGAATTCCTTCCGGAGCTGATGTTCCAGGACTGGGAATATATTCCAGACTTTCTGATCTCGGAAAGCTGGCTGCATGAAGACGCCTACAAATATTTTGAAGCGATTGCTGAAATGAGCAATGATATTGCGGAGGCGTTTGGGTTATATTGTAATAATATAGCCTCCTGGCCCGGTAACGGAATGGATTTCGATGAGCTTCTTGAAGGTTTTAATGAAAGCTATCAAGGATATTTTGGAGGGGTAATGAAGGAAGCGAAGATTGAGTTTGCCTACCAATACATCGAAAATACCGGAATGCTCTCAGGCGTACCTGAAATACTGGAAAGGTATTTTGATTATGAGGCCTATGCAAAGGATCTATTCCTGGAAGGCTATACTGAATACGACGGTCATATCTTCCATGACCAGTAATGCCAAAAGAGGTCTGATAGCATTGGGTGTCAGACCTCTTTTTAATACCATCTCGAACAAAAACAACTTTCTAGATTCTCATTTTGAATAAATCGCCAGTTTGTATTTTCTCATGTCACTTATGAATACATATGGGGTACGTATTGGCGCTGGCCCCATCGAGTAATGAATTCCCGCTACATTCGTGGTCCTCGCCTCCGTTTCAATTGATTGCTCCTTTCAGGCTGCAAGTGCTTTGTTGACTCTGCCGGTTGAAACAATTCTGAAGGATTGAAAATAGCCTGACGTAATCTTTCCGTTGTTTTCTTCCAGTCAAATTCACTACCCACTAACATAATCGGTTCTTCAAAATTAACTAAGGAATAATCTTGCAACGCCATTCTGGCAACTTTTGCGCTGCTATTTGAATAATATTTAGCCTCATATGCCTGGTACATCCGAGAAAGCGGGATCTTTTCCAGCAGAAAATAGATGTCTGCAAAGTCCTTAACCCTAGACCCATTCTGTACGATCGCGTGTAGCTTCATAGCGGATATGTCTAAAAGCGACATCAACCTTATACCATCAATAGTTTCCCATGGCTCTACATATTGGTACACGTGGGAAATCATGTCTGTCTTGATACCGTCAATGGAACAGAATACTCCGTTTCTTAAAACCTTAACAAAATCAGCACTATAATCATTTTTCAGAATGACTGCGAGCTCAGTAGAATCAAAAGGTTTACCGGTAAAAAGATCAATATCTATGGACTGCCGGTGACCGATCCGTAATGAAAGCGCTGTTCCGCCAACTAATATAAAATCGATCAATCGGGCATCAGCCATCAATTTTTGTGTCAGAGCCAGAGTCTGGGCTGTGACTGTTTGCGTTTGTAACATAACATCTCCTCTTTTTTAAGATTGAAAAAAAAGGAAGCATCATCAATCATTTCGTCGGGAAGGAAAGAAATCTTGGCTTTAAGTGCTTCGACAATTACGTTCTTCCCGTAGAATCTGATCAGTTCATCCCAATGTGGCTGCTGTGTGCCGCGTTCAAGTACCCGCTGGATTACCATAGTTGAGCTCTTCTCCCAGTTTATTTTGTCATAATCCAAGTCCCAAAAAAAGACCCTGGGAAACCCAGGCTTAGCAGTTGTGATGATCTTTTTTCTTTCGATCAAAAGCTGATCATCCTCGAAAACGTTTTTCCCAAAGGCAAAGTTTTCTACTAACTCTTCCTGCCGGTATGAAGGATAGCTCTCCACGAAAACTTCCAGACTGGCAAAAAGCTCGGTGTGTCCTTTCTGCTTTTTCCAGCTTACCAGAAATACCTCATTATTGTTGTTTTCGGGTACATCATGCATGCTGTAAATTTAGCCAAAATAGCTGATGTTGCTTCCTATTGCTATGAATCTTTGAACGTAACACCTCCCACGCTTTGGAGTTTCTTTTTTTGAGTTCCCGGCCACGTGAGTGTAGGGCTCAGGCCAACAGCTTGGATTGCAGTATCTGCATATCCTCACTAATCTTCTTATCGACGATCTTCGCATAAATCTGCGTAGTCTTAATACTGCTATGCCCCAGCATCTTTGAAACGCTTTCGATGGGGACACCGTTGGTTAGGGTCACCGTCGTTGCGAACGTATGCCTGGCCAGATGAAAAGTAATTTGTGTGTTGATCCGGCATAGGTCACCGATTTCTTTCAGATAAGAGTTCATCTTTTGATTGGAAAGTACAGGTAGGACGCTGTCAGTGTTCTGACATTGCGGATGATCTTTATAAGCTTTCAATATTTTTAAGGCAGGTGCAAGCAGGGGAATTCTCGCCTGGCTATCGTTTTTCTGACGGTCAATCGTGAGCCACTTCTCTCCGCCATAACCATCGATGATGTTCCGGGAAGTCAATTTACTTACATCAACATAAGCCAAGCCTGTGTAACAACAGAAAACGAAGATATCGCGCACCTGATTCAGACGAAAGTTTTCGAAGTCTTTACCCGCTATCTTTGCGAGTTCTTTTTCAGTCAGTGCGCTCCGGTTCACACTTTCACGGGTCATCTTATAACCGGCAAATGGGTCTTTACTGATCCACCCATTCTTAACGCCAATGAGCACTACCTTCTTGAAATTGATCAGATATTTCATCGTGGTATTGTGAGCACATTTCTTCTGCGTTTTAAGCCAGAATTCAAATTCTGAAATAAACTCGTAATCCAGCGCAACAAGGCCGATGTCTTTCAGTTTATACTTCCACGCGATATATTGTTGGGCATATTCCCGTGTTGTTCTGTACTTGGTAAGTGTGGCAGGCGCATATCCATTTCCAAGCAGCTCTTTTAACTGCGCATTGTGCCTGTCAAATACGTCAAGCAGCATCACCGGTTTTTGTTTTTCACCGGACCACTTTGCCGTGAAGTTCTTTATGTTGACATCCTTGTTTTCATTTATCAGCTCTTGCTGGTAAACATAAGCTTTACCCAGAAGGCTGTCCAGGTAGGTGTTGATGGTCCTTGCCTCGGCAGAGTTTCCTTTAACACGGCTCGCAGCAACTGACCATTTTTCGGGCTGAACATACCTGTGCGTACTGATTTCAAATCTTTCGCCACCGATTGTTACCCTTAAATAAATAGGCACAAGACCTTCCTTTGTCATCTTTGCCTTTTTGCCATAAAACAGAATACTAAATCTGGTTTCCATACGCTCTCTCTTATTATTGGTTATCAAATCTACATTTCTTTCCATGCTCAGTCAAGATGTTCAATTGGCAAACAACCTACTGATTAATAGACCCTTACAGAGAATTCGGGTACCCGAGTCGGAACCCTTTCCGGGTACCCGAATTTATCGGATCAAGTGGAAAAGTTGGGGGGCGATTATGCATAAAGTTTAGAAAGCCGGAACAGGAAGAACTTGATGTCTCTTACACCTCTTGATGACGATCTGAAAGATTTAACCTTGGCGTTGAAAGATTCGGCCGATGCGTTGGTGCTTTTATTGTTGAAAAAATTCAGGATATCTAAATAGTGGGTTTGAATAGACCTGGCAACGGTTTTGAAGGAGTCTATTCCGCAGTCTTCCACAATGTTATACCACAATGCAAGCTTCTTGAAGGCTACTTCCTTCAAAGTGCAAGTCCGAAAGATAGTCCCCAGATCCAAAGAGATATTGTAAGCTTTCTTGATTAAGGGATAACGTTCAAACAGCAACTTGGCCCGTTTTACTTGCGAGGTGGTCCACTTGTCATGGTGCTTAAATAGCAGATATCTACTTCTTGCCAACAACTGCTTTACTGTATCTCCGTTTTCGAGAACTTCTGGCTCAAAGCTTACTCCCGCCGCCTTGGCTGTACTAATGGCCTCATTTTCCTTATCCAGAACCTCCCAGCGGTATTTGATCCGGATTTCCTGTACCGCTTCATATGCTAATTTTTGTACATGAAAGCGATCGATTACCCGATCTGCCTTAACAAAACAGCGCTTCACGATCATATTCATATTGGCTGCCATGTCCAAGGTAACCTCACGAACTGTGTCCCGAAGCTTCTTGGGAATCCCGTTTAAAACTTCAATAACAGTTTCAGCCTGAGTGCCTTTAACCATCGCAACAAGTGCTCCTTTCCTCCCTTTGGCAGCTTTATTTGTAACGATGGTGTATAATTCCCCGTTAGAAAGAGCAGTTTCATCAATGCTTAAATGAACACCTGTATTCTCAGCATACAACATCCAGTCTTCTGCATGCTCTATTTGATCCCATTGGCGATAGTCACTGATATGATCTTTATACTGCTGCTGAAGCTGTTTCCCTTCTAAATGATAGTATTTACCCAGTTGTGAACAGCTAACGGGATTATTATCTATACAACTCTTTTAAAAAATCAGCGAACTCTTTGGTCATTCGAGTTCCCTGTTGTACCACATTCCAGTCTCTGCTAATTATCTCTTTTGTATCCTTGACTTCCCAACGACGGCGTTTTATACAGAGCGTAACTTTCTGATTACGAATAGGAAAGTCCTGAATATAGATTTCCGGAAGAAATCCCTTGGACTCCAACTTTTCATCTTTATACTCAACAGGAGTAATATTCTTCTCTACTAAGTAGATGTTTAATCCAGGAATGGACTCAACGACTTTGGTTGGTTCAAAATACTCTAGGATGCCTTCTGGTAAAAGTATGGATCAAGTGGAAAAGTTGGGGGGCGATTATGCATAAAGTTTAGAAAGCCGGAACAGGAAGAACTTGATGTCTCTTACACCTCTTGATGACGATCTGAAAGATTTAACCTTGGCGTTGAAAGATTCGGCCGATGCGTTGGTGCTTTTATTGTTGAAAAAATTCAGGATATCTAAATAGTGGGTTTGAATAGACCTGGCAACGGTTTTGAAGGAGTCTATTCCGCAGTCTTCCACAATGTTATACCACAATGCAAGCTTCTTGAAGGCTACTTCCTTCAAAGTGCAAGTCCGAAAGATAGTCCCCAGATCCAAAGAGATATTGTAAGCTTTCTTGATTAAGGGATAACGTTCAAACAGCAACTTGGCCCGTTTTACTTGCGAGGTGGTCCACTTGTCATGGTGCTTAAATAGCAGATATCTACTTCTTGCCAACAACTGCTTTACTGTATCTCCGTTTTCGAGAACTTCTGGCTCAAAGCTTACTCCCGCCGCCTTGGCTGTACTAATGGCCTCATTTTCCTTATCCAGAACCTCCCAGCGGTATTTGATCCGGATTTCCTGTACCGCTTCATATGCTAATTTTTGTACATGAAAGCGATCGATTACCCGATCTGCCTTAACAAAACAGCGCTTCACGATCATATTCATATTGGCTGCCATGTCCAAGGTAACCTCACGAACTGTGTCCCGAAGCTTCTTGGGAATCCCGTTTAAAACTTCAATAACAGTTTCAGCCTGAGTGCCTTTAACCATCGCAACAAGTGCTCCTTTCCTCCCTTTGGCAGCTTTATTTGTAACGATGGTGTATAATTCCCCGTTAGAAAGAGCAGTTTCATCAATGCTTAAATGAACACCTGTATTCTCAGCATACAACATCCAGTCTTCTGCATGCTCTATTTGATCCCATTGGCGATAGTCACTGATATGATCTTTATACTGCTGCTGAAGCTGTTTCCCTTCTAAATGATAGTATTTACCCAGTTGTGAACAGCTAACGGGATTATTATCTATACAACTCTTTTAAAAAATCAGCGAACTCTTTGGTCATTCGAGTTCCCTGTTGTACCACATTCCAGTCTCTGCTAATTATCTCTTTTGTATCCTTGACTTCCCAACGACGGCGTTTTATACAGAGCGTAACTTTCTGATTACGAATAGGAAAGTCCTGAATATAGATTTCCGGAAGAAATCCCTTGGACTCCAACTTTTCATCTTTATACTCAACAGGAGTAATATTCTTCTCTACTAAGTAGATGTTTAATCCAGGAATGGACTCAACGACTTTGGTTGGTTCAAAATACTCTAGGATGCCTTCTGGTAAAAGTATACGGACAAGTGTTTGGTAAGAATCGTTCAATGCAAACAAAATTGGTTCAGGATGCAAAGCAAATAATAATTCAGCTTCCCCCCAACTTTTCAGCTTGATCCAAAAGTATACGGACAAGTGTTTGGTAAGAATCGTTCAATGCAAACAAAATTGGTTCAGGATGCAAAGCAAATAATAATTCAGCTTCCCCCCAACTTTTCAGCTTGATCCAATTTATCCCCTAAGGATTGAGAAAATTTGAATGATATGCGTACAAGGCGGGAAACAAAAAAGCTTGCAAACTAATGATTTGCAAGCTTTTAACTATTTTTGATTTACTTTCTGGCGGTCTGGACGGGACTCGAACCCGCGACCCCATGCGTGACAGGCATGTATTCTAACCAACTGAACTACCAAACCAGATTTTCAAAGCAACAGGGTGATTGAATAAATTATCCAAATCCTTGTGTTTCGTGGAGCAAACTTACTAAAAGGTGAAGATAAAAAAAATGTTTATTTTGATAAAAATGGCAATCCAGAGGGCTCTCAGGCTTAACTGGTTGATTTATTGTAGCAATAGGTCTGAAAAAATTATTGCATTGTAGGTGTTTTTCTTTTCTGATCAGTCGGGTTCATTAATCAATCAGTAAAATTGCTTAGTCTTCTATCATCTTATCTCGCTTTTGAAAACTGTAAATCAGATAAAAAAGGGCAGGAAGGATAAAAAGGCTGCCTACCAATAATGCTGTGCCTAGCGTGTAAATTGCCTTTTCAGGGCCACTATGCTCTATTAAAGATAGATATTCTTCATTTTTGAGGATCACGATATTGGGGAAATGACGATAGGTGGTGGTCAATAGGATCATTGTTACCTGAAATCCTGCCAAGGGCCTGAGCAGTTTGATTTTTCCCTGATAGAGCTGATACCACATCAGGATTAGAGATAGTGTCGCAGAAGAGATGGCAATCCGACCCACCCAATTCCCAAATACCCAGTCGAGGAGGGGGATATTTTCGACCAGTGAGGCCACAAATACCAGTACCCCGCAGATGACTGCGGCAATGTTGAAAAACTGCGCTTTGTGAGCAAATCGCATTCGGTCGGGCTCGTTATCTGTTTCTCCGATCAGATAAACAGAGGCAAGAAATCCGCAAATGGACACCGTGAACAAGCCAACTGCCACAGCAAACCAATGCAGCCAACTGAAAATGTAGGCTTCAAGGAAAGTAGATGCATTCAGGTCGATATGGCCGGAAACTGCACTTCCGGCAATAATGCCCAGAAATAAGGGCGTGATAAAACTGGAATACTCGAAAATCGGGTTGTATAGCTTTTGCATGTCATCTTTCACGGCGTCGTAGTGACGGAAGGTGAAAGCGGTGCCTCGTGCAATAATGCCGAGAAGCATTACGGTAAGTGGAATATGGAGATGGATGGACATGGTGGTGTAGATTGCCGGAAAGCCCACAAAAAGAATGACAATAGCGATGATCAGCCACATGTGGTTTGCTTCCCAAATGGGCCCAATTGCCGCGTATAATGTTTTTCGTGTGATACTTCTATTCTTTTTGGAGGTGAACAATTCAATAATACCCGCCCCGAAATCCGCTCCGCCCAGGAGCAGGTAGAGTAGTATGGAGGTCCAGAGAAATATGATGACGACGTAAAGCAAGGTGTTTTATTGGTTAATTGATAGTGATTAATTGTTAATGACGTAAACCGGGCCCCTTTAACCATTATCATACAGCTCCCCAACCATGCGAATCTGTCGGTAAAGCATGAAGCCTACAATGATGGCCAGCGATGCGTACACGGCTGTGAACATGTAGAACGAGTAAACGATGCCGGGCATGGGTGTTACGGCATCGGCGGTGCGCATGATGCCATTGATAATCCAGGGTTGTCGACCTACTTCGGTGACTGTCCAGCCAGCTTCTACGGCGATGAATCCCAATGGCGTAGCCATGACGAAAAGCTTCAGAAGCCATGAACTTGTAAGCCAGGTTTTCCTTTTCCACAACGCGGTAAAATAAAGAACGGCAATCAGCATCATCAGCATACCCATACCCACCATCACTTGAAAAGCATAATGCGTAATAGCCACAGGCGGATGGTTTTTCTCCGGAATGCGATCAAGGCCTGTTACTTCTGATTCAAAATCTCCATGAGCCAGAAAACTTAGAAAACCAGGGAGCTTGATGGCGTAATCGACTCTTTTGTTCTCTACATCGGGTATTCCTCCGACAATCAGAGACGCCGATTTTTCTGTGTGAAAGTGTGCTTCCATGGCGGCAAGTTTGGCTGGTTGCCGTTTGGCCACATCTTTTGCTGAAAAGTCTCCGCTTAGCGGTTGGATCAATGCGGCGGCGCAGCCAAAAACAGCTGCGATGGTAAACGACTTGGTGTGAAACAAGACATGTTTGCCTTTCAGTATCATCAGCGCATGAATGCCTGCTACTGCAAATCCGGTGGCTACAAAGGCAGCGATGGTCATGTGCAAAGCCTGAGAAAACCAGGCGTCGTTGAACATGGCCGCAATGGGATCCACGTTGGTATATTTGCCATTTACAAAATCGAAACCAGAGGGGCTGTTCATCCAGGCATTGGCTGCTACCACCAGAATTCCTGACGCCAGACCACTTACGCCCACCACCACACCGGTAAACCAGTGAAACCATTTGTTGAACTTATCCCAGCCGTACAGAAAAAAGCCAAGGGCGATGGCCTCAATAAAAAAAGCAGTTCCTTCCAGCGAAAACGGCATTCCGAAGATGGGGCCGGCGTGTTTCATAAACTCGGGCCAAAGGAGTCCGAGTTCAAAAGAGAGTACAGTGCCGGAAACCGCACCGGTAGCGAAAAAGATGGCCACACCTTTACTCCATGCTTTGGTTACGTTTTTGTAAACTGGCTGGCCGGTTCTGAGCCAGTAATAATGCGCAACGGCCATAAAAAAGGGCATGACCATGCCAATACAGGAGAAAATAATATGGAAGCCCAGAGAAAGGGCCATTTGGGATCGGGCTGCAATAAAATCACTCATAGAATATGGGATCTGTTGAAAATCAAATTTTTCCTTCATTAGCAAATTTCAGGAAATTGCAGTAATTCAAAATTACTTCGGTCTTATGAAAAGAACCATCATTGCGGTCAAATAAGTCACTAGAAATCAGATTTTTTATTTACAATTATCTTACGGTTATTTCCATTTACTCATGAAGTATTTTATCCTCATTCTCTTGCTGTTTTCCCTTCCTGCGCATAGCCAGAAGAAGGGGGATCTAATAATTAATACAAAGGCTGTGCCCCTGGAAAATTTGCTTTGGGATTTAGATAAACTGAGTAAAGCACCGGAGGTGGAATGGCTTGACCGAAAAAGCAAAGTCAATACGTTACTTTACAAGGGACCGGATTATGAGGGACGTTCCACACAGGTATTTGCTTACTATTCGAACCCTGATCTGTTGATGGGCCGTCAGGCTGGCAAAAATAAATTCCCTGGTATAGTCCTTATTCATGGAGGAGGCGGAACAGCTTTCAAGGAATGGGTAGAAAAATGGGCCGCCGAAGGATATGCAGCCATTGCCATGGATTTATCGGGAATAGGAGAGGACGGGAAAAAGCTTGTGCAGGCTGGTGCCGACCAGGGTCACAAAAGCAAATTTGAAAAAATTGAAGGCCTTGATCTCCGGGACGTATGGAGCTACCAGGCAGTGGCGGCATCCATACTGGCACATTCGTTTTTGCTAAATCAGCCTGAAGTTAACACAGCCAAAACCTGTGTGACCGGTATTAGCTGGGGCGGCTATCTGACATGCATCGTCGGATCACTGGACAATCGTTTCAAGGCAGCCGTACCCGTTTATGGATGCGGGTTTTATGACGAATCTGATGTATTTAAGCGTTCGCTGGCCGCACTTTCCCTGGAAAATAAGAATAAATGGATGCGTTATTTTGATCCCTCGGTATATCTGCCCTTCGCTCAGGCGCAGTTCTGCTTCGTTAACGGAAATAAGGATAAGTTTTACAACGTTATTCCTTACAGCAAAACCTATAATCTCGTTTCCGAAAGCCAAAGGACCGTGTTGCTACTGCCCGACATGAAGCATAGCCACGAATGGGGATGGGAGCCCCATGAGATACGTTATTTTACCGAAGGTGTACTGAATGGTAAGCCTTCACTCACCAGGGTGGGAAAGATTGCTAATGACGGCAGCCAGCTCTCCACAACCTTTGTGTCACCGGTAACGCTGTGGTCAGCTGAATTTCATTACTCCAACGACACACTTTCCGATAATGAGTCCAGGGTCTGGCTCAAACAGAAAGTAGCCATCGACAGGAATAAAAAGACCTTATCCACGGCTGTACCGAAGGAAGGATTCAAATATGGGTTTTTCCATGTGAAAGACCACCGTAACGTATCTGCTTCCAGTGCATTTATTTTTCCGTAGGATCCTTCTGTTTTTCAGAAAGTTTTGTTTCAATCAGGTTGGCAGGGTAGCGAAGTGCCAGATCCCGGATTTCGTAGGTGAATTCTTTGAAAGTTTCCTGCCACAGGCTGGCCTCGCCGGGTGCATAGTCATAAAAACCATTGCTATTGGCTACACCTTGTCCACCTTCCCGTACGACCTTGTCAATCAGCTCGGGAACTTCGGTGCCGTTGTTGAGCGTGGGCAGCAGATTTTTCATGACGCTGTGGTATGCCGGCACTCCTGTGAGGTCCATCCAGCGAAAGATGCCCACAAAGGTCATAAAATATCCTGCATTGTTCCGGCAGGACCGATCCACGTCCTCAATGGTTGCATAGCCATTTTCAACAAGGCTTATCGCTTCACGGTACATGGCGTACATAAGGCGGTTGGTGATGAAGCCCGCGATGTCTTTTCTGACCAGGATGGGTTCTTTTCCCCAGTTAGCAGAAAGTTGATATAAGTATTCGCCCCTGGTTATGTCGGTGTTGTCGCCGCAGATGATTTCAAGAAAGCGATTGGTATGAGCAGGTTCCGACCAGTGCAATCCCAGGAAGCGTTCGGGGTGCTGGGTGTGTTTTTGCAGGTCGCTGATGGGGATAGCGGAAGTATTGCTGGTAAGCAATGCGTCCGGGGCAATCACGGCTTCTATTTTTTTGAAAACAGCTTCTTTTACCTGAATATTCTCAATCGTACACTCAATCACGAGCTGGCATGGAGCAAGAAGAGCGTAGTCTTCGGTAATGGTGAGATTGGTTAAGTAATAGTCCGCTGAATGGGTGATCAGACCATTCTGAACTGATTTTTCGAGATGCTCCTGAATTCTATTTTTTGCATGCAGTAGATCGTCCGGCATTGGAGCGATGCCCACAACCGGATGTCCTGCGATGAGCAGGCACGTCACAATACTACTGCCCATTAAACCTAGGCCAACTATTCCAACAGGTATTTCGTGAGTAAGCATATTCTAAAATCAGTTTGCAGTTCCAGGGAAAAGGGTGGAAGATTTACTTTTTACTAATCCGTTCATCCGGCATTTTGGAGTAGTTTTATAATTTTAGGCCTTGCTGGACAGCTCAGCCATAGAGTTTACGCTTAATCAGCCGATTCAGGCCAATAAAAAAACAGCCTTTCCGGTGTTGTTTCCGAAAAGGCTGGATAAATGTCACTGGTAGGATCGCATGGCTTAAAACTTAGCTTCCGCTTCCCACTTTTTTCTTGTTGTACTTTTTCTCTGCGGTTTTTGCTTTTTCGAAGTCCAGTACCACGCCATTGATGCAATAACGTAATCCGGTCGGTGGAGGACCATCGTCGAAAACGTGTCCAAGGTGCGATTTGCAGCGACCACACATCACTTCAATGCGCCGCATGCCTAGGGAGTTGTCGGCCGCTTCTACCAGCGATGTTTTGCTGATCGGCTCAAAAAAGCTGGGCCAGCCACATCCACTTTCATATTTGGCGTTACTTTTAAAGAGCGCGTTGCCGCATACGGCACAGTAAAAGGTGCCCACTTCCTTGGAATGTTCGTATTCGCTGGTGAAGGGGCGTTCCGTTCCTTTTAGCCGGGCTACCTGATACACTTCTGGAGATAGTATTTTTTTCCAATCCGTGTTTGACTGGTTCACCTTTGTGGTATCCGTGCGGGAATATACCGGACTTTTTACCTGATTTTTTTGTTCAGACGCAGTTTGTCCGTAGCAGTTCTGGAGAAATATCCCCATCATGCCACACATGAGAACGATTAGTTTATCTTTCATTTGGATTTCTTTTTAGTTGATCAATATACGCTTATTGTGGCCAAAAAGTTTTTTTTGAAAAAAGTAAAGGAAGTAGTCGGCTTAGATTAAGAAGTTAGAGGTAGTTAAGAAGTTAGTGGGAAGTTAAGAAGGGTATGATTCGTGTAAAATCTTTATCAGGAAATTTCAGTGACTAAACAAACGTGGACAGATCCCGGACGCCCAGTGCTCTGTAACTGGTAAATCCTTCTCCAAACGTAACGCCGATTGCATGTCCCATTTCCCGGGCCCTGGCAATGATGAACTCAAGGAATTCGGGTGTGGAAATATAACTGGTAGGTTCGTTGCTGTTTTCTACGTAAGACGGGATGTGAAACTGACTTTTGAAAGCGCGGATCGCTTCTATCTTCTGATCGTGGAATGCTGTAATGTCCACAATAAAGTCCGGTTTGATGTACCGGTCCTGAATGGCATGAAAGACCTGCCGGGGTCGCCAGGCTTCCTGATTGTTTCCAAGCTCGTCCAGTGTTTCTATCATGCGTAAACCTGAGTAGAAGCAACTGTCGGCAACCAGTTGCGCTCCGCGACCATGGTCGGGGTGCCGGTCGTCGATTGCATTGGTGATCACAATGTCTGGCTGATATTTCCTTAAATAGGGTATAATTGCCTTTTGGTGCGTTTCATCGTTTCTGAAAAAGCCATCGGACATGCCCACATTATCCCGGACATCAATGTTCAGGATCTTCGCGGAGTCTCTGCCTTCCTTTAGCCTGCCTTCCGGCGTGCCACGGGTGCCTAACTCCCCCTTTGTCAGGTCCAGTATTCCCACCTTTTTACCGAGCGCCATCTGGGCAAGCAGGGTGCCTGCACAGCATAGTTCTACATCGTCGGGGTGCGCGGTTATGGCAAGAATATCGAGTTTCATGAATGTCGGAAGTTTATTTGATCTTGAGTTTTTGTCCTAAACGCAGTGTAGAGCGTATGGAGATCCTGTTTCTTTTTGCAATGGTGGCAATGGGCACACCATATTTCCCGGAAATGGAAGACAGCGTCTCCCCCGAGCGTACCTTGTGCAGTACCGATCTGCTTTGGGATACACTGGCATCACCGGATTCAAACTCACTTTTGGTAGATTTGCCACGTAGGTGATTCCATACGCTGCTGGTAAGCATGAAATGATCTGAGCGTATCTGTCGGCTGTCCCAGTCAAAAATGTTCCTTGGGTCGAACGCATTTCCCTCGTATCTGTTTTCGTAATGTAAATGTGATCCTGTGCTGCGACCCGTACTTCCTCCCAGTCCTAAAACCTGACCAGCCTTCACCATTTGACCCGATTCCACAAGTTGTTTGGACATGTGTCCGTAAAGGGTTTCAAGGCCGTTAAAATGTCGTACCAAAACAAATTTTCCATAACCACTGCCATCAAATGCAACGATACGTACCATGCCGTCATAGGTGGACCGTACCGAGTCACCGGTGTCGAGGTCCAGGTCTGTTCCGTTGTGCCATCTTCCCCACCGATAGCCGAAGTTGGAAGTAGCCCTGGTTAGTTCCATGGGTGTGCTCCACATCCGGTTGAGCGAGGGGTCATACAATTTGAGGTCAACGGGTTCGTCAAATTCCAGGGGGCTCAGGCCATAGGGATTGATTGTGCGGGCATCCCAGATAACGTAATATTCTGCAGCTTTTACCCATTCATCACCCACATACACGGAATCCACCACCTCGACGACCTCGGTTTCGCCTTCATCCAGTGTGGTGGTATCTTCACTTACAACCGGGTTCACAGGTTTGACCGGCTCGAACTGGCTTTGGAATTTGAGATTGGAGCTTTCTACCTGGTACTCGTCCTCTGGCTGTGGAGTACCTACCTTCGTAGGAGCGTCATTATTATTTTTACCTGACTGATTTATTTTAGGGTTTCTTTTGAACAATCCTCGCTCTTGTGCTTGCGCGTTCAATGAGATCAAACACACCATTAATAGCAAACCTACAATAAGCTTTACATTCATATAAAAAATACTATTTCAGGCTACCGTCCCGGGTGTCGGGTAGCCTGATTGATGACTTTAAAAAACAAGTTGTCTTAGTGGCTATGCGTGATTTCTTCCTCGATAGCCTCTACTTCATGTTCCATTAAAAAGCGCTCGGCATCCAGCGCGGCCATACAGCCGGTACCTGCCGCTGTTACTGCCTGGCGATACACATTGTCCTGCGCATCTCCACAGGCAAAAACACCCTTAATGTTGGTGTGTGAGGTTCCTTTGATGGTTTTGATATAGCCTGTTTCATCCATATCAATGTAGCCTTTGAATATATCGGTGTTCGGTTTATGGCCAATCGCTACAAAAAATCCCGTAGCATCCAGTACCGTTTCTTCGCCTGTTTTATTATTTTTTACCACTACACTCTCCAGGCCCTCTTCGCCATTTAGCTGAACGGTTTCGGTATTCCAGAGAATTTCTATATTGGGTAACATTTCCACACGTTTCTGCATGATTTTCGAGGCACGCATCTCATCACGACGTACCAGCAAATATACTTTGCGGCAAAGCTTGGCCAGGTAGCTGGCTTCTTCCGCTGCTGTGTCACCTGCACCTACCACAACCACATCCTGGCCACGGAAAAAGAATCCGTCACAAACCGCACAAGCCGACACGCCACGCCCGTTCAATCTTTCTTCACCGTCAATACCAAGCCACTTGGCCGAAGCACCTGTGGATATGATTACAGAGTCGGCAAGAATTTCTTTCTTTCCATCGATCGTAACTTTGTGGGGGTAGCCCGTAAAATCCACCGCAGTGGCCATGCCATATCTTATGTCCGTTCCAAAGCGCTTGGCTTGTTTCTCGAAATTGATCATCATTTCAGGCCCTGATATGCCATCCGGATAGCCCGGATAATTATCCACTTCGGTGGTGATGGTCAATTGACCGCCAGGCTGTGCACCCTGGTATAAAACCGGATTCAGTCCAGCTCTTGAAGCATATATCGCGGCCGTGTATCCCGCAGGTCCTGATCCGATAATCAGGCAATCTATTTTTTCAGGTATCATCATTATTTCTTGCAAAAGATATTTTAAACCAGGGTTATTTCATCTAGAAAATTTAATAAACTGCCTTGTTGCTGTGGTAATCATCAAATCGTTATTCAGTGCAATTCAATCCACTCGCCTGACTTTCTAACATCGCAGGGCTTACAAAAGTGCAAATTTTGCCGGGGGAATGCAAATCGTTCACAATACCCGCCATTCGATTCTTCGGTTTAGCTGCCGATTCGTTTCGGAATTATTTGGTACAAGGGGCTTTGTTTTGCCATATCCTTTTGAAGTTAGCCTCTCCTGCGAAATGCCGGATTTCTGTAAATATTCCAAAACGGACGCCGCCCTTTTTTTCGAAAGCTCCTGATTGGCCTGATCGGCGCCGACATCATCCGTATGTCCTGAAATCTCTATTTTTAACTCACGGTTTTTATTCAGAAAATCAACCATACGATTTAATTCAACTTTTGATTTTTCATCCAGGCTGTATTCTCCGGAGTTGAAGAAGATGTTATTCAACGTTTCGGTATGATCCTTTTCCACCGCTTCCAAGGGGATATTTAAGCTTACCGATGTCATGGAATCGGTCGTGGAAAAGGTGAGGCTTTTAAACAGGTAACCCGATTTGGAAACGTAGAATGCATACGCATTATCCTGATTCAAAACAGCGAGAAAAGCCCCGCTTGTGGCATCAGAAGTATATTCGGCAACCTTTTTCTGGCTCTTCAGATCATAAAGTTCTATGATAGAGGCCAGCGGTTTTTCCGTTTTTTTGTCAAAAACCTTTCCTTTGGCATAGCGGGTAGGTGTGATCTTTTTCTGAAGACTTTCGGGCAAAGCAAAAGTGTATAACAACGACCGCCCCTGGGCTTTATCGGTATTGTCGTCGGTATAATAGGCGTTTTTACTATTGGAGCTGATAAACAACCCAACCTGTTCGGCCACCGTGTTGATGGGATAGCCAATGTTTTCGGGTTGGGACCAGGTCGTGTCCAGTCGTTTGGTCATGAAAATATCAAACCCACCCATACCGGGGAGTCCGTTGGAGGAATAAAAAAGGGTGTGTCCATTGGCATGGATAAACGGCGCTATTTCTTCATCGGGTGTATTGATTACACTTCCCATATTTTTCGGCTCATTCCAGTTGCCCTTCGCATCCAGATACGTTACCCAAATGTCGTCCTTACCCACACCACCACGCCGGTCGGATGAAAAATATAAAGTATGACCATCCGCTGATAACGAGGGTTGGGTCTCTCTGTCGCGCGTATTGATCACATTTCCGAGATTCTGAGGCGTACCCCAGTCGTTACCATCTTTATGACTGATGTAAAGGTCGCATCCGCCAAAGCCATCCGAGCGGTTGCAAGCTGTGAAAACCAGCGTCCGTCCATCGGCCGATATCGTGCAGGTTCCTTCATTGTTGGGTGTGTTGATCGTTTTGGAAATCGGTTCAGGCACGTCCCAGCCCCCTTTGATTCGGCGGGTGGAGTAAATGTTTTCTTCCCGCTCGGGAGTCATCCCTGAAAAAATCAGCGTTTCTTCATCTGCCGTAAGTACCGGAAAAAATTGGGCGTTCAGAAAATTGATTGTGTCGCCCATGGAGTGTTTTTTTACATGCAGGGGACTTAGAATAGCCTTTTGAGCAAACCGGGAAGATGCGATGCTTTTTTCGGAAAGCTTGGCGAGACTGGATTTGGGGGCAAAAAGCCGATGCGCATGCTCGAAATAAACGAGGGCGGAGTCGTATCGTTCCGCCTGAAAATGATATTTGCCGAGCCACTGATAAGCAATAGCAGACTGCGCTTCGTTGGGCCTTAGTGCGACCAGGATGGCGTAATGCTTTTTTGTGAGAGGGCTGTTTTTCTGAAGATCAAAGATTTGAGCCAGTCTGAGATGGGCCTCACCGTTTCGAGGTTCGGCGGCGGCTACACTTTCATAAAGATTGAGCGCTTCTTTGAGTTGTCGTGCCTGCCACGCTTTTTGCGCCTTGTCCAACAGGTCTTTCGCTTTGCGAGACATAGGCACTTCCTGAGCAAAGCTGTGGTGAACAAATATTGCTAACAGAAGGACAAGGAAATTGCGGCGCATTATGGAATATTCATGTACTTGTGTGTTTGTAACGACATTTTCCATTTTGGATTGTCTTTGATATAGTCAATTATCAAAGGAACCATCTGCTCCTGTTTACTCCATTCGGGTTGCAACAACAGAGTGCAATCGGGCTTAACGAGCCCAGCGTGCTCTTCTGCAAACGCAAAGTCACTTTTGTTATAAATGATCGCTTTCAGCTCGTTGGCGTTTCGGTAAATATCCGGATGAGGTGTCTTGAATTTTTTGGGAGAAAAACATACCCAGTCCCAATGTCCTGTAAAGGGATATACGCCCGAGGTTTCGATGTTGGTTTGAAATCCGGCCTCCTGTAGTTGTCTTGTCAGTTCATCCAGATTATACATCAGGGGCTCTCCCCCAGTAATTACGGCGAGTCTGCCAGGGAATTGCACTGCACCTTCAACGATGTTCTCAATGGTCCTTTTGGGGTGAAGTGCTGCATCCCACGATTCCTTCACATCACACCAGTGACAACCCACGTCACATCCGCCCAGGCGGATAAAATAGGCGGCTTTACCACTGTGCTGGCCTTCCCCCTGCAGGGTGTAAAAGGCCTCCATGAGTGGAAGTTGGGTTGTGATAATGGGTTGTGTTTCGGTAAGCAAAATGGACAGGCTAAATAAATGTTAATTAAAAACAATCACACAAAGATAGCTTGTAACAAAAAAAAAACGGGAAATAATTTGAATGTTGAAAGGTTAAAAAGTTAAAAGTGGCCAGGCAGGGTAGGTGATTTGATTTGCCATTTAAAAATCCTGGCAAAATTCAAGCAGTTTGATTACCTCCGTCTCATTTAAAAAATTGACTTTATTTGCGTGGAAATACTCGTTAATTTCTCTCCTTTTTTTGGGAAATATTTTTAGCAGATTAGCTTTATTAGCGGGATAGAACCGTTGGTTCTGATCAATCCAAAAGTATGTAATTCCCTTACGCATAATCACATTGGAACCCGGATTTAATCGCTGCATGTGTCCTCGTGCATCGGTGTAAGTAGAGTAAGTGGAGATGGATGAGGTGGAGGAATATCCACCGAAGGCACCTTGGTGTTGTGTGTCGGCTATGAATAGTTTCTGCTTTCTTCCCAGTCGTATTTTATCAAAAACAGCAATCTGCTGTATATGTCCATGTTCGGGCACGGCAAAGAATACCATATCGTCGATTACAATGCGGCTGACCAACTGACCATCCGCCAGGAGCAATGTGTCTTTTTTTGCATCAATAAATTGTATTTCACCATGGAAAAAACTGTAATTAAGCAGTGACTCTGCTCTGCCCCCGGTCCTGAGGTAAACAATTCCCTTTCTGAAAGTTTCAAATAAATACCTGTCGCCAAAAGAAATCGTTTTGGTAACATCGCTGTTATTAGGCACATGATAGCTGCTTTTTGGTACCTGAGCACACAAAGGGCCACCAAGCACCAAATAAATCAGAAAAACAATACAGGTTCTCATGCTTGTTAATTGTAAAGTACTATAAATATCGACCTAAAAATACAGCAATTTGAATGGAAAATTACTAAACTCAACTGGTGACAATTTTTTAGGTGCTGTGCTTTCAGTACACTTAGTGCGTTTTTGAAAGATTGAAATACGAGAAAGGCATTTATTTTCCTGAGTATAATAGATAGAATACGATATTTGCAGCATGAATAATACCCCCATCCATCAGCAGGAAGCGATTTGTGCCCTGGCAACTCCCTCAGGTGTAGGCGCCATTGCCGTTATCCGCGTATCCGGATTACACGCCATTGCCATTGTAAATGCCAGTTTTAAAGGCAGGAATCTGGAACAGGCTGCATCACACACGGTACATTTTGGTACCATACATGAAGGTGACCGGATCATCGATGAAGTACTTGTGAGCGTTTTTAAAACACCCAGATCGTTCACTAAAGAGGATTCTGTGGAAATATCCTGCCATGGCTCGGACTATATCATCCGGCAGATATTGAAACTGTTGGTAAAAAACGGCGCTCGTATAGCAAAACCGGGCGAGTTCACCCAGCGCGCCTTTTTAAATGGACAGTTTGACCTGGTGCAGGCTGAGGCCGTGGCCGATCTGATCGCTGCTGATTCGGAAGCGAGTCACAAAACAGCTTTGAACCAGCTTCGGGGCGGTTTTTCTAAAAAACTTTCCGGGTTAAGAACCGAGCTCATCCATTTTGCCTCACTGATTGAACTGGAATTGGATTTCGGCGAGGAAGACGTAGAATTTGCCGGAAGGGACGATTTGCGAACATTGATCGCGTCGTTGCAGCAAACGATTGCTCCGTTGATCGATTCCTTTGATTACGGAAATGCTTTGAAAGAAGGCGTTCCGGTGGCGATCATAGGCTCACCAAATGTTGGAAAATCAACTTTGTTGAACGCACTTTTGAATGAAGAAAAAGCAATCGTAACCAGCGTCGCCGGAACTACCCGTGACGTGATTGAAGATACCATTGTGCTGGAAGGCCTGAAATTCCGGTTTATCGATACAGCAGGAATTCGCGAAACAGCTGACCTGGTGGAATCCATTGGTATTGAGCGGTCGAGAGGTGCGATGGAGAAGGCTGATATTGTTATTTTTCTGTTTGATAGTGAACAAACATTTTTGGAAAATAAGCAGGTTGCCGCCGAATTAGCGTCTGGCAAAAATCTGCTTTGGGTTTTTAATAAAATTGATATTGAACCCGAGATTTTCAATAAACTAAAAACCGAAAACACGGAAATCATAGGAATTTCTGCCCAAACCCAGGAAGGCTTGTCGATGCTAACGGAAGTTTTGGTGAATCGTGTTTATGGCCAATCTGCTACGGATACGGTTGTGACCAATCTTCGCCACTACGAGCATTTATTGAAAACCCAGGATGCTTTGAATGAGGTGATTAATGGTTTGGATACCGGAATTACGGGGGATTTCCTTGCTCAGGATATCCGGTTGTCGCTGCATCACCTGGGTGAAATTACCGGGACGATTGTGACGGATGATCTGCTGGATAATATTTTTAGTAAGTTTTGTATCGGGAAATAACAACCGATTCTTAAAGTGACAGCCTGTCACTTTAAGAAATTACCTATCGCACATAATAGAGCCGGCGTTAATAACGAAACTCCCAAAATCAGGACGAATCCCCTCAAAATTTCCTTACTTGCCACTACGTAAAATCAATACGGAATTACGAACCCAAACGAATGAAGAATTTTAAAGAGACTGCAAATTTTATCTGGTCCATAGCGGATTTACTGAGAGGCGATTACAAACAAAGTGACTACGGAAAAGTGGTATTACCCCTGACCGTACTACGCCGTCTGGACTGTGTGCTTGAAAAATCCAAAGCAGAAGTTTTGACAAAATACGAGCAGGTCAAAACGATGAATGTGCAAAATGTTGATCCGTTGCTCAATAAAGTATCGGGTTATAAATTCCATAACAGAAGTCCCTATACATTTGACAAGCTGATTGCCGATCCTGAAAACATTGCGGCCAATCTCCGGAATTACATCAACGGTTTCTCCGAAGATGCGCGTGAAATTATTGAGCAGTTTGAGTTTGATAACCAGATCACTAAAATGGACGACAATAACCTGTTGTTCATGATCGTGAAACGTTTCCAGGAAGTAGACTTGCACCCCGACAAGGTAAGCAGCATGGAAATGGGTTATCTTTTTGAAGAACTGATCCGCAAATTTGCAGAGATCAGTAATGAAACGGCCGGAGAGCACTTTACACCACGAGAAGTAATCCGGTTGATGATTGACCTGCTTTTCCTGAACGACCGGGAAATCCTGACCAAAAAGGGAATTGTAAAAACGATCTACGATTGTTGTGCGGGAACGGGCGGTATGTTGAGCGTGGCCGAGGAATATCTGAATGAGCTGAATCCGGATGCGCGGCTGGAAGTTTTTGGACAGGAACTAAACCCGGAATCTTATGCAATCTGTAAATCGGATATGATCATTAAGGGACAAAGCGCTGCCAATATCAAAAAAGGAAACAGTATTTCGGAAGATAAGTTGCCCGGTGAGCATTTTGATTACCTGATCACCAACCCACCTTTTGGGGTGAAATGGCAGAAGATTGAAAAATCGGTGAAAGCGGAACATGAAAGCAAAGGTCATGGCGGACGTTTTGGTGCTGGACTGCCTTCTGTTTCCGACGGATCGTTTTTGTTTCTGATGCATTTGATGTCCAAAATGAAGCCGGTTAGTGAGGGCGGTTCCCGTTTGGCGATTGTGTTTAATGGTTCTCCGCTTTTTTCCGGAAGCCCGAGTACGACCAAAAATGAAAGCAGTATCCGCCAGTGGATCATTGAAAATGATATGCTCGAAGCCGTGGTAGCTTTGCCCAACCAGCTTTTTTACAACACCGGTATCAGCACCTACATCTGGATCATTTCCAATCACAAACCCGATTACAGAAAGGGAAAAGTGCAGCTGATTAATGCGGTTGATTTCTTCAAAAAAATGAGCAAATCCCTGGGTGACAAACGGAATGAATTATCTCCCGACCATATCAAGGATATTACCAAACTGTACGGAGAATTTACAACCAGCGATTATTGCAAGATATTTGACAATACCGATTTTGGTTATGCCAAAGTAACCGTGGAAAGACCGGAGCGCGATAAAAACGGCAAACCCAAACTGGACAAAAACGGCAAACCAAAAGCCGACAGCAGTTTGCGCGATACTGAAAATATTCCGTTAAAAGAAGACATCCAGACCTACATGAAACGCGAAGTTTTGCCGCACGTACCGGATGCCTACGTAGACGAAACCAAAACCAAAGTGGGTTACGAGATTAACTTCACCAAATATTTTTACCAATACAAACCCCTCCGTTCCCTGGCCGATATCCGCGCCGATATTTTCGCGCTTGAAACAGAAACGATGGGACTGATTAAAGAGGTAATTGAATAGAAAAGATGCAAAACCAGTTAATGAATCCGACGGATTCAAATATTTATAGCAAAGGGCTGTAACACAGGAATGGGACCCCGCCGGGGTCCTACCTGACCGGGTCGTACATTTTCGATATGAAATTTTCTATAAACATTGGACCTCTTTGAGGTCATTAGAAGCAAATGAAAAATATTAATGGAGAGGTACGAAAAATATAAGGATTCGGGAATTTCAGAATTAACAGTAATTCCGAAGCAGTGGGCCATAAAGCGATTAAAATACTTTGCAAAGATTTGTAACGGGCAAGATCAAAAAGAAGTATTAGATGATAATGGTATTTACCCCATTTATGGTACTGGTGGTATTTTCGGAATGTCCAACAAGTATTTATATGAAGGTCCGTCTGTATTATTGGGTAGGAAGGGGACTATTGATAAACCGCAATTCTCAGAGACCCCATTCTGGTCAGTGGATACCGCATATTATACTAAAATTAGAACTGGTGTCTCACCAAGATTTTTTTATTAATTATGCCTAACGATAAATTTTGATTTATATAAATATGGTTCGGCTGTTCCAAGCATGACTCAAACTACGCTGAATGATATAAATTTTTGCTATCCCCCTAGTGATGAGCAAAGTTTGATCGCCAATTATCTCGACAAAAAGACATCCGAACTCGACACTCTCATCACCAAAAAAGAAAAGCTGATAGAGCTGCTCAAAGAAGAACGCACCGCCATCATTAACCAGGCCGTTACCAAAGGACTTGATTTGAATGTGGAGATGAAGGATAGTGGCGTGGAATGGTTGGGGGAGATTCCGGCGCATTGGGAAATGTCCAAGTTAAAATATGTTTCGCTGATCAAATATGGTCTTGGTCAGCCACCAAAACAAAAAGATGATGGCCTTCCAATTATAAGAGCTACAAATGTTTTTAGGGGGAAGATATCAAAGGAAAATCTTGTATTTGTAGATCCAGACGATATCCCTTGGAATAGAGATCCCGTTTTAAAAGAGAATGATATAATTGTGGTAAGAAGTGGTGCTTATACTGGTGACAGCGCAATTATTCCTTATGAGTTCGAGGGAGCTATTACAGGTTACGATATGGTATTAAGAGCATTGACGGTAAATCCTAAATTTGTTGCCTTTTGCCTTTTGAGTACCTATCTATTAGATAATCAATTGTTCTTAGAAAGGTTAAGAGCTGCACAGCCACATTTGAATGCTGAGGAGCTTGGAAATTCTTTCCTTGTATTACCGAATATTGAAGAACAGGATGAAATTGTTTCGCATATCGAAATTGAGCATAAACGAGTGGATGATTTAATTTCCAAAAGTGAGCAAGAAATCACCCTTCTAAAAGAATACAAAACAGCCTTAATCAGCGAAGTGGTTACGGGGAAGGTGAAGGTGGTTTGACGATTGAAAACGAACCTAACAGGTTCCCATGTTTATAGAAAAGACGCATTAGGATAGATTGTGCGACCCCATTCGGGGTCGTATTCATCTATACCGGCATTAGTTTCTATAAACCTTTAATCCCTTCGGGATTTTCACCGAGCGCAAACGAACCCAACGGGTTCCCATGTTTATAGAAAAGACGGATTAGGATAGATTGTGCGACCCCATTCGGGGTCGCATTCATCTATACCGGCATTAGTTTCTATAAACCTTTAATCCCTTCGGGATTCTCACCGAGCGCAAACGAACCCAACGGGTTCCCATGTTTATAGAAAAGGTTTGGATGAAAGAAAGTACGACCCCGATGGGGTCGCATTTTCCTTAATGGCGGATGGATTTCTATAAACATTTAATCCCTTTGGGATTCTCAACGATTGCAAACGAACCCAACGGGTTCCCATGTTTATAGAAAAGACGCATTAGGGTAGATTGTAAGACCCCATTCGGGGTCGCATTTCATCTATACCGGCATTAATTTCTATAAACCTTTAATCCCTTCGGGATTCTCACCGAGCGCAAACGAACCCAACGGGTTCCCATGTTTATAGAAAAGACGCAAAGAGGTAGATGGATGCGACCCCATTCGGGGTCGCATCCATCTATACCGGCATTAGTTTCTATAAACCTTTAATCCCTTCGGGATTCTCACCGAGCGCAAACGAACCCAACGGGTTCCCATGTTTATAGAAAAGACGCAAAGAGGTAGATTGTGCGACCCCATTCGGGGTCGCATTCATCTATACCGGCATTAATTTCTATACACATTTAATCCCTTCGGGATTCTCAACGATTGCAAACGCACCCAACGGGTTCCCATGTTTATAGGAAAGACGGATTAGGATAGATTGTGCGACCCCATTCGGGGTCGCATTCATCTATACCGGCATTAGTTTCTATAAACCTTTAATCCCTTCGGGATTCTCACCGAGCGCAAACGCACCCAACGGGTTCCCATGTTTATAGAAAAGACGCAAAGAGGTAGATTGTGCGACCCCATTCGGGGTCGCATTCATCTATACCGGCATTAATTTCTATACACATTTAATCCCTCCGGGATTCTCACCGATTGCAAACGAACCCAACGGGTTCCCATGTTTATAGAAAAGACGCATTAGGGTAGATTGTAAGACCCCATTCGGGGTCGCATTTCATCTATACCGGCATTAATTTCTATAAACCTTTAATCCCTTCGGGATTCTCACCGAGCGCAAACGAACCCAACGGGTTCCCATGTTTATAGAAAAAGGCGCATTTGGATAGATTGTACGAGCCCATTCGGGGTCGCATTTCTTCAATACCGGTATTAATTTCTATAAACATTAAATCCCTCCGGGATTGCTATAACAGGAATTACTTTTCAAAGTAATGCCCGTCTCAAGAGAAGACACATCTAAATTAATACATCATGCCTGGAACATTCACCCAAATTTACATTCAAATTGTATTTGCTGTTAAAGGGCGTAAAAGCCTGATTGGATCACATTGGGAAGAGGAACTTTTTAAATATATCAGCGGTATCGTGCGAAATAAGGACCAAAAAATGCTGTCTATCAATGGAATGCCAGATCATATACATTTTCTGATTGGTATGAAACCGACTTGCTGCTTGTCTGATCTCGTTCGTGAAGTAAAAAAATCCTCAAATGGATTCATTAACGAAAAACGATTTTCTAAATCCAAATTTGAATGGCAAGGAGGTTATGGAGCATTTTCATATAGTCATTCCAATTTGGATGCAGTCATATGCTATATTCGTGATCAAAAACGTCACCATCAAAAAAAGACATTTAAAGAGGAATACATGGAATTTTTGACAAAGTTTAATATCGAATTCAAGGATGAATACTTATTTGAATGGATTGATTAAGCTGCAAGATCCCATTGATACTCGTTACCAGTAATTAAAGCCATTTAAATTTCAGGCCATGCCGCTTTGTAACTAAATTTTGATTAAATAATATTAATTCAGTTATTTGACACAGCAGTACCCGTTTTGCATACCGTAAGATTTGCTAACGGGTCATTCTTCTAATCGAAAATTTTTGGGAATTTAGAGAAGTAAAAAAAGCCCGTAAGTGCACTAAGAGGGATACGCCTCAATGGCTTGGAGTCGACCTTCATTCATAACAAGCTGATACAAAGGTGTTAACATATGTTGACATTTACAAAGTTTACCAGACATTTGTATCGTAAAAAAAATATTAGTCAATTGCGAGTAACATCCTCCTTTAACTCAACTTATGTCTTTACATACTGAAAAAATCTTTGAAGCCGCCATTGAGCAAGAACTATTGCAAAACGGAGGTTTTATAAAAGGTCATTCCAGTGATTTTAATGCAGAACTTGGGTTGTTTCCGGCCCATATTTTTGCTTTTTTACAAGAATCCCAGCCCAAGGAATGGGAGAAAATCAGCAATATTCATAAAGCGGATGTGGAGCTGAAAGTTTTAAACCGTTTGCTCAAAGAACTGGATCTGCGGGGAACGCTGGATGTGGTACGGAATGGTTTTACGGATTATGGTGTAAAATTCAAAATGGCGTATTTCAAACCGGAAAGTACGCTGAATGTCCAGTCGCAGGAATTATATAAGATCAAACAGCTTACCGTAACGCGCCAGTTATTCTACGAGCGGCAGGGGAGGAATTCACTGGATATGGTCTTGTCGCTGAACGGACTTCCCATTGCCACGATTGAATTAAAAAACCAGTTTACCGGGCAAAATATTCAGGATGCACAAAATCAGTATGTGTATGATCGTGAGCCATCCGAACCGATTTTTCAATTCAAAAAAAGAAGTCTGGTTCATTTTGCGGTAGACGCCGACGAATGTTATATGACGACCAGGCTGGCCGGAAAAAATACGCGTTATCTTCCTTTCAATCTGGGCCATAACAACGGAGCCGGAAATCCGCTTAATCCGGACGGTTACCGGACTTCCTACTTGTGGGAAAAAGTCTGGGTGAAAGATAGTTTCATGGATATCATCGGAAAATTCATGCATATCAGTTCGGAGGAATACGAACTGAACGGTATCCGGAAAATTAAGGAAACCATTATTTTTCCACGTTTTCACCAATTGGAAGTCGTGCGGAAGCTGACAGCGGATGCACGCGAATCCGGTGCAGGAAAAAATTATCTGATCCAGCATTCGGCAGGTTCCGGAAAATCTAATTCCATCGCCTGGCTTTCCTATCGTCTGTCCAGTTTGCACAACGCAGCGAACGAGCGCATTTTTGATTCCGTCATCGTCATCACCGACCGGAAAGTGCTGGACAGTCAGCTGCAAAATACCATTTACCAGTTTGATCATAAAGAAGGCGTCGTTCAGAAAATTGATAAGGATTCGCAGCAGCTTGCGGATGCGATCAGTTCCGGCTCACACATCATCATCACCACCTTACAGAAATTTCCTTTTATTCTGGATAAAGTCGGCGAAATGCCTAACCGGAAATATGCTGTAATCATCGACGAAGCGCACTCGTCCCAGGGCGGCGAAGCGACTAAGAAAATGAAAGAAGTATTGTCGGACCGTACTTTGGAACAAGCCGAAAAAGACGAAAGTTATTCCGGTTTGGATGAAGATGCGGAAGATGAGATCCGGAAATCCATGCAGGCGCGCGGCAAGCAAACAAATCTGAGTTTCTTTGGATTTACGGCTACACCTAAGCCTAAAACGATAGAAGTTTTTGGAACCGTCTCATCGGACGGAAAACCACGTCCGTTCCATGTTTATTCCATGAAACAGGCGATAGAGGAAGGTTTCATTCTGGATGTTTTAAAAAATTACACGACTTACAAAACCTATTTCAAGCTTTCCAAACAGATCGAGGAAGATCCTGACATTAATAAAAAACAGGGAGCGAGAGCGATTGCACGTTTTTTAAGTCTGCATCCGCATAATCTTTCACAGAAAACGGAGGTGATCGTTGAGCATTTTCGGCAGATTGTTTCTAAAAAAATCGGAGGGAAAGCCAAAGCGATGGTCGTTACCGGGTCGAGGCTTCACGCAGTCCGTTACAAAGAAGAATTTGATAAATATATCAGGGAACAGAAGTATACCGATATCAAAACCATCGTCGCCTTTTCAGGAAAAGTGGTTTATGATGAATATCTAGGCGGCGTTACCGAAGTGGAGTTAAACGGGTTCAAGGAAAGTGAGCTGCCCAAAAAGTTTGCAACGGACGAATACCAGATTTTGCTGGTTGCCGACAAATACCAAACGGGTTTTGATCAGCCTTTGCTGCATACGATGTATGTCGATAAAAAGCTTTCGGGAGTAAAAGCGGTACAAACTTTGTCAAGGCTGAACCGCATGTCTGCCGGAAAGGAGGATACTTTTGTACTCGATTTTGCTAATGAAACAGACGATATTCTGGCTTCGTTCCAGCCATATTATGAGCTAACAACGGTCGATAGCACAACTGATCCAAACCATTTGTATGATTTAAAAAACGAGCTTGAAAAGGCGCAGGTAATCTGGCAAACCGAGGTTGATAATTTCTGCAATGTCTATTTCAAATCCAGAAAGAAATTGTCAGAAAGTGAGCAGAAAAAATTATATGCCTTTGTCAATCCGGCTTGTGATCGCTTCAAAGCGCTACCCGAAACAACGACAATTGAAGGAGCCGAAACAGCATCGCAGGAAAACTTTAAACACGCCTTACAATCATTTACCAGGTTATATTCCTTCCTGAGTCAGATCATGCCTTTCTCGGATATTGATCTGGAAAAGCTGTTTACCTACGGGAAATTCCTGCTCAAAACACTTCCGAAAAACAGCAAAGACAGATTTCAGCTCGGCGATGAAGTTTCACTGGAATACTATCGCTTGCAGCATATCAGCCAGGTAAACATTCTGATGGAAGACCAGCCAGAATACGGTCTGGACGGAGGAAATGTTTCAGGAATCAGAATGAGCAAGGAGGAGAAAGCGGCTTTGTCTGAGATCATTGATGTATTGAACAAACGGTTTCATACGGAATTTAACGAGGCTGATAAACTCTTTTTCGATCAGATCGAAGCCGAACTTCTCAACGATGCCAAACTGGGACAACAAGCACAAAACAATACTATGGCAAACTTTAAATACGGTTTTGAAGATGTTTTTATGGATAAACTCATCAGCAGAATGGAACAAAATCAGGAGCTCTTTTCAAAGATGATGGATGATCAGGAATTTGGTGGGTTGGTAAAAGGGTATATGTTGAAGCGGGTTTATAATGGGTTGAGGGGGTAAAATTAATCTCTATTAACAAATGAAACTATACAAAAAAATTATTGGAGTTGTATTTATAATAACCTTGCTATTTAACATTTACCAGATTTTTATCGGAGTATCGCTGATCTCACAACCAGATGTTGCATATAAAGTAGGAGGTATCTTAGGCTTCCTATTGTCTGCCACTTATTCGTATTGGCTTATTGGTTCGGCATTTCATGAGGCAAAATATAAGGGTCCGGGATATTGGGTTATAAAGTCGATCGCTATTTTTTGTATGGCCTTTCTATTAGTAATTTTGTTTTATAGCTTTTATTTAAACAGGGGTCAGGTGGAATTGATTTATGATTTGTTTGCGGTAACTATTATGTTGGCTTTTTATCTGCCAATTGTAATTTATGACTTAAAGTTAATATCTAAGAGTCGGTCGTTAAATTAAAATCAACATGCCTAGAAAATCAGTGTGGTCAATATCCAAATACTTACATAATACAAATATGTCTCTTAATCTTGGTCTATACATACTCCAAAGAGTCTATTAAAATAGCGTAAAAAGATAAATGCAAATCTTCAAAAACAACAAACAATCCCTTTCCACTTTAAAAGAAATCCCCTTCAAACTGGAACGTGAAATACAAAACCTCTTTGAACAAAACCTTGAACTGCTCAGCAGCTTAAAACTGGTCAAATCAGAGTTTTCGATACAGAGCCGCCGCATTGATACCCTGGCTTTTGATCCGGAGAGCAATGCCTTTGTGATCATTGAATACAAACGCAGCCAGAATTACAGTGTGGTCGATCAGGGTGTTTCGTATCTGAACCTGATGCTGGAATACCGCGCCGATTTCATTGTGGAATACAATGAAGTACATGGTGCAAGTCTCAAACGTACCGATGTAGACTGGTCGCAAAGCCGGATAATGTTTGTGTCGCCGTCATTTACGGATTTTCAGAAGCAGTCGACCAATTTTAAGGACCTGGGGATCGAGCTTTGGGAAATCAAACAGTTTGAGCATGATGTAATTACGATTCATCAGATAAAGAAGTCGAAGTCGGCTCCAAGTATTGGTTCCATGCAAAGGAGTGAAGGATCGGAAATCAGTAAGCTGGCCAAAGAAATTAAAACATATTCCGAAGAAGATCATTTACTTGGTAAGAGTGACGCTACGGTGGAGTTGTACGAAATATACAAAAATGCCATACTCAATCTGGGCGCTGATATTGAAATAAAACCGCAGAAAATGGTCATTGGATTTACCCAAAAGGGCAAGGTATTTGCCGATGTACTGATTTTGAAATCGGAGCTCAAATTCTGGATTAATCTGAAAATCGGAAAGCTGGATGATCCTAAACTGTTGACCCGGGACGTTTCCAACGTGGGGCATTGGGGAAATGGTGACTATGAGATCAGAATTCGCGACACAACAAACCTGGAATATATTATGAGTTTGGTGAAGCAGGGGTTGACTTACTGAATTCCAAGTATTCATACGGGCAATTGGTTTGTAGAACCTTCAAAATCGCTCCCGGAGGCAGGCAGGGCGGCTGCTTTGCGGCATGATCGGGGTTTTTGACGATGATACAGATTTTGTAATCATGTCTTTCTGCTAAATTTATAGTACTTTGAACGCTTTCAGCAAGGTTTGCTGAGTAACCTAAACCCTGTTACACTCAATTATGGAACAAATTGTAAATTTTGTCAATGATATTATCTGGAGTAATGCACTCATTATACTTTGTCTTGCCACTGGCATCTATTTCTCGATTGTAACGCGGTTTTTGCAGGTTCGTTATTTAAAGGATATGGTTCGTTTGTTATTTGGTGGCGAGTCATCGGCAAAGGGTGTTTCTTCCTTCCAGGCTTTTGCCATAGCGATTTCTGGCAGGGTAGGTACCGGGAACATCGCCGGCGTGGCGACGGCCATTGCGATGGGAGGGCCTGGTGCTGTGTTCTGGATGTGGGCAATTGCATTTCTAGGAGCTGCTTCTGCTTTTGTAGAAGCGACCCTGGGACAGATCTATAAAACGGTAAAGGATGGACAGTACCGGGGAGGCCCTGCCTATTATATTGAAAAAGGTCTTGGTATTCAATGGTATGCAAGCTTGTTTGCGATCGCAACCATCCTGAGTACCGCCTTGTTTTTGCCGGGGGTACAGAGTAACAGCATTGCGATCAGCGCTAAAACTGCATTTGACATACCGGTGGAAATGACCGGCGCAGCAGTCACGGTTTTGTTAGGCCTTATCATTTTTGGCGGTGTAAAACGCATTGGAAAAGTAGCTGAGATTGTCGTCCCTTTTATGGCGGGTGCCTATATTTTAATGGCGTTAATCGTGATTGCCCTCAACGTTGGGCAGGTACCCGCGATATTTGGACTGATCTTCCGCTCTGCTTTTGATGTGGAACCGGCATTTGCGGGAATTTTTGGTATGGCCGTATCGTGGGGGGTAAAGCGGGGAATCTATTCCAATGAAGCAGGGCAGGGAACGGCTCCCCACGCGGCGGCGGCGGCTGAGGCGAGCCATCCGGTAAAGCAGGGGCTGGTTCAGGCATTTTCGGTTTATGTGGATACGTTATTTGTCTGCACGGCTACGGCGCTGATGATTCTTTTTACCGGCCAATATAATGTGGTCAATCCTGAGGGGGGATTTCTAGTCGAAAATGTAAAAGGATTAGCCGTTGGCGCCGATTATACCCAGGCTGCTATTAATACAGAATTCCCTTCTCTGGGCAGTGGGTTTGTTTCCATAGCCCTGCTGTTTTTTGCATTTACCACCATCATGGCCTATTACTACATTGCAGAAACAAACCTGAGTTACCTGCTAAAAAAGGGGCAAAATAAATGGCTCCTGTGGGCACTACGCGGGTTGATCATGTCGGCAACGTTTTACGGCTCTATCAAAACAGCAGCCCTTGCCTGGACAATCGGTGATATCGGCGTAGGCATGATGGCATGGCTGAACATTGTTGCGATCTTATTACTGAGAAAACCTGCACTAATTGCCCTGAAAGACTACGGCGATCAGAAGAAACAGGGCAAGAATCCCGTATTTAAAGCAAAAGAACTGGGAATAATGAATACAGAGCAGTGGTAGTGAAATGGTGCTGTCCTGGATTAAACAGCCCTTGTTAAAGAGGTGATTTTAAACCATTTTTATTAAGGCTACCGCAAAGAACCGGCTAACAGTTCTTTGCGGTAGTCCTGTTTTTTTAGGACCCGCTATTTGTTAAGCATGGGTATTGCAGGCAACACCGGATGATTCGTCTTAAATTCCTTACCAACCAATTTTGCTATGGTCGCAGCGATCTGCCCCTGAAATAACTGGTCTTTTTGTGCACTTTCACCCGAAGCCGGGATTGAAGGCCCCACAGCCACTATCCAGATTTGATCCGCCCCTGTAACCTCACGGCCATGGTCTTTCCAGCCGCCACCTTTGGCCTGGCCACGTCCGTGGTCGGTGGTAATGATCAGGGTAGTTTTGTTGGCGTAGAACGGGGTCGACTGGATATACGCCCAGAGTTGTCTGATCCAGTCGTCGGATTTATTGGCAGCATCCAGATAGAGGTCATATTGCCCGGCGTGAGCGAATTCATCAGTATCTCCTAAGCCAAAGTGCATCAGCCTGGGCTGGTTGACTTTCATATATTCCAGCCCCATGTGAAAAGTGGCTACGTCAAGCCTCTCGCCACCATGGAAGAGATCGGGTAGTTCGTGTTGCAAACGGTTCAGTTCGGTTTGCTTATCCGTAAGCTTGCCCGGTACATCCCTGAAACCGTCATTAACCAGGAATCCACTACGTTTTTCGTTAAATATCGAAGCAAAAACATCCCAGGAGCCAAAGCTTGCAGTCTTGCCTTTGAATTCTGGAAATTTGTTCAGGTATTCAAACACGTTTTCATTTTTGTTGGGAATTTTGCCGTTGGAATTCACCGTGGAGTCGGGGAAGCCGGTAAAGATCTCATTGTAACCTGGATATGAAAACCGGTGCATATTGGCTGTATTTACAAAATTCCCAGCTTGTCGGTTACCCAGCAACATCCCCTTTTTGGCAATTTCACCCCATAAGAAAGGCATCAATTTTTTTCTTCTTTCCATTTCAGAGTCAGCCCAAAACCTCCGCTGAACATATTTGGTATTGTATTTGGCACCAGCCTCAAAGCTCAGCAGGCTATCTGCCCCTCCAAACAATTCCTGCCACCGGAAGCCGTCCATGGTGACCACCACAACGTTCTGTGATTTCACCTGGGAAATGGCGGCCACAGTCAGGCCTTGTAGCATGAATAAAAGCACTAATTTTTTCATCATTGATCCTTATTTAGGTTAAAGGGGAATTTATTGTGAATTAAGCAAATTTACGGCGAATGCGATATCTACGAATACTCCACACTCATCTCACCTCTCAATGGGGCTCCCAGCATTTCAGCACATTTTTTCGGATCGTTTTCTTTGGCAAAGACATACATCATTTTGGTGATGGCCGCTTCCGCCGTGATATCGGAACCACTCACCACGCCAACCTCTTTCAGGTATTTGCTGGTTTGATAATGCCCCTGGGTTACTCTTCCGCCGTCACATTGCGATACATTGAAAACGATGATATTCTTTTCAATGGCTTCACGGATGGCTTCCAGAAACCAGGGCTCGGTAGTGGCATTGCCGGCTCCGTACGTCTCGAGGACAACTCCCTTTAAGCCTTCTATTTGTAATATTGCTTTTACCGTTTTAGGCGTGATACCGGGAAACATTTTTAAAAACGCTACCTGGCTATCCAGTTTTTTCTGAACCGATAAAGTGGCGGAGGAATCGTACGGCTTTATAAAAGGGAAATTATAGTCAATTCGTACACCCGCATTGGCCAGGAAGGGATAGTTCTCGGAGTGAAATGCATTGAAGTCCGAACTTTCCTGCTTCTTGGAACGATTGCCCCGTAGCAGGAGGGAGTTGAAATAGATGCACACCTCTGATAGGATAGGGGTGCCATCATCGGCCACCGCCGCCGCCAGCTCCAGGGCCGAAATGAAATTTTCACGCGCATCTGAGCGCGGTACACCAATAGGCAGCTGGGCTCCGGTAAGGATAACGGGTTTATTAAGTCCCTCCAGCAAATAGCTGAGTGCCGAAGCCGTGTAAGCCATGGTGTCCGTACCATGGAGTATCACAAAACTGTCGTAGGTCGTGTAGTTTCGCTCTATGATGGTTCCCAGTTCGATCCAGATCTCCGGTGTGATGTTGGAGGAGTCTATCGGGTTTTGAAGAGAAAGAAATGTGATAGCAAAACTAAGTCGCTGTATTTCGGGTACTTTCTCGATAATCTGGTCAAAGTCAAAAGGAACCAATTGCTTCCCCTTCGTTTCATACACCATTCCCAGGGTACCACCCGTGTAAATCACGAGAACGGATCCTTGTGTAGGTTCGGGCGAAATGGGGTTGATGTGAATGGTATTGTATTTCATGGGTTAACCAGGTCTGATTTTTGTTACTTTCACCCGTTAATCGGGTGAGGGAGTGGCAATGTTTAACGTGACAATAAACTTTTTGCTGTCTTTGAAGTTTCTGTGATGACGTGCTCTTTCGACGTATGCCTCAGATCAGCGACCTTTTGCGCCACCAGATCTATGTAGGCCACTTCATTCCGTTTCCCGCGGTAAGGAACCGGAGCGAGATATGGACTGTCCGTTTCCAGAACGATATCTTCAAGTGCTATGAAAGGAATGACTTGATCAAGTCCCCCATTTTTAAAAGTGGCTACACCGCCAATTCCCAGTTTAAATCCGAGTTCGATTGCCTGTTTTGCTTCTTCCAAAGTTCCTGTGAAGCAATGAAAAATGCCGTGTAGCTGAGGATCTCCAAATCGTTCAATCAGCGCGATAGTCTCCTGGAAAGCGTTACGGCTGTGAATATCAATCCATAAATTGTGCTTGCGGGCAAGGCCGCATTGACACAAAAAAGCTTCTTCCTGTTGCGCACGAAAGGTTTTATCCCAAAACAAGTCCATTCCTATTTCTCCGATGGCAATGAAAGTGTCCTTATTGAGCCAACTTTCGATGATCTGTAATTCGTTTTCAAAGTCATCCTTTACGTAGCAAGGATGTAAACCGATCATGGGCAGGCAGCGGTCCGGGTACTGGTCACGAAGTTGCATCATGCCCTCAATCGTTGTGTGGTCACAGTTGGGCATCCATATTTGTTCAATCCCGGCTGCCCAGGCCCGGTCCATCATCTCAGTACGGTCATTGATATAGTCGTCACTGTAAATATGCGCATGTGTTTCAATCATATTCTTTTCAACTTGGTTCGAATGATAAAAAACGGGTTGTTTGGAAGGATTAGTTCATCATTGGCAGTGCCTTGAAATCATAATCCCTTTCCTGAAAGTGTTTCAAAAATCGGGGCAGGGCGTATTGCATATTATTGGCAGCCTTGATGCTGTCATGAAACAAAACAATGGATCCGGGCCTGGTATATTGGATGGTTTTGCTCAGGCATGTTTCTGGTGTTATTTTGGGAGAAAAATCGCCGCTGAGCACGTCCCACATCACAATTTGCTGTGTTGGAGGCAACAAACGTGATTGGGATTTTTTAATTCTTCCATAAGGAGGACGGAACAGACTGGTATCTACATTCAAAGCCTGACTGCATTTTTCAAAATTATCCAGGTAGGTGTGGTCATCACTTTTCCAGCCGTTCAGATGGTTGTAGGTATGGTTTCCAACGGAGTGACCCTGATTCAGAATTTGATGGTAAATTTCCGGATGCCTGCGAACGTTGTCGCCAATACAAAAAAAGGTCGCTTTCGCATTGAAAGTATTCAGTACGTTTAGTACAAATTCTGTAACATCAGGAATTGGCCCGTCGTCAAAGGTTAAAAAAATGGTTTTTTCACGCGTGGCTACGTGCCATATAAATCCCGGATAAACGGCTTTGAGCCAAAAGGGCGAATAGTGTAGGAACATTCCGGTTTTAGGTATGCAGTGGATGTTCGTTATCCAATGCAACGGTTAGCCAAAGATAAGGATGATCGTCGTAAGCCGGATAAGAGAAAACAATTTTGCCGGCGAAATCGCTTTGCCCGTTTTTAAAAGCAGAAAAGCTTCCCGTTTAGAGAAGCTTTTCTGCCAGGTAATTATCAATAATTTTTGTTCGATCAGCGAAGATTACGCGTGCGCAAAGATTGGATTAAGCATGGATACGGCTTTGGCTTCAAGGAAGGATTCACCCATCAGGTATTCATCCACTGCCCGCGCAGCTTCGCGACCCTCACTGATGGCCCAAACGACCAAGGACTGCCCCCTGCGACAGTCACCTGCTGCGAATACTTTTTCATTTCCGGTTGTGCGGTATCCGTTCACCTTGATATTTCCCCTGTCGTCAAATTCCAGATCCAGATCGCTGAGCAGTCCCTCTTGTTGCGGATGAAGAAAACCAGCAGCCAAAAATGCCAGATCACATGGGATGTTTCTTTCACTTCCTGGTACTTCTTTCATTTGCATACGACCCGTTTCCGGATCCTTTTGCCAGTCCAGATCAACGATTTTCAGTTCTTTCAGATTGCCGTTTTCGTCTCCAACGAACTCTTTTGTATTGATAGACCAGTGCCTGTCACATCCTTCTTCGTGTGAAGTAGAAGTACGCAGCATCATGGGCCAGTTGGGCCATGGCGTGCTTGCATCTCTGTCTTTTGGAGGAATGGGCATTAATTCTATCTGGGTGATTGAGGCAGCACCATGGCGCCCCGAAGTTCCCACACAGTCGGAACCCGTATCTCCACCTCCGATAACTACCACATGTTTTCCGGTGGCAAGAATATCTCCATGGGCATAGGCAACACCCCGATGATCCACCTCTACTTTGATATCGGCAACCCGCTTATTTTGTTGGCTAAGGAATTCCATGGCAAAGTGCACACCTTTCAGCTGGCGGCCTTCAATTTTGACGTCCCTTGGAATGGTTGAACCCATAGTAAGTACTACGGCGTCATATTCGTTCAACAGCTCATCAGCCTTGATGTCTACACCCACATTGACGCCGGTTCTGAACTCAATGCCTTCTTCTTCCATCACCACAAGACGGCGATCAATCACTTTCTTTTCCAGCTTGAAATCAGGAATGCCATAGCGAAGCAAGCCGCCTATGCGGTCGGCACGTTCGAGGAGCAACACGGTATGCCCTGCCTGGTTCAGCTGATTGGCAGCGGCAAGTCCAGCGGGTCCGGAACCGACCACGGCCACTTTTTTGCCGGTACGTTTTTTGGGAATCCGTGGCTTGACAAGATTTAATTCGAAAGCTTTTTCTATGATCGCCTTTTCGATGAATTCGATGGCTACCGGCGGCTTGTTGATCCCCAGTACGCAGGAAGCCTCGCAGGGTGCAGGGCAGATACGGCCTGTAAATTCAGGGAAATTGTTGGTAGAAGTGAGTATTTCGTAAGCCAACGCCCAGTTTTCGTCATACACCGCGTCATTGAATTCCGGAATAATGTTTCCCAACGGACAACCGTTATGACAGAAAGGTATCCCACAATCCATACACCGCGCAGCCTGTTGTATGGAATGTGCATCTATGGGTGCTGTTTCTATTTCTTTATAATCGTGAAGGCGTTCTTCAATCGCTCTTTTCTTTGGCAATTCTCTTTCAAACTCTAAAAAACCGGTTGGCTTTCCCATTCTCTATTTTTTTATTAAAAATATGATTCAGATAAAATTGAGCCGTCTAATGCTGGTTTCGGTGTTCACCAACAGCCAGGACTTGATGGTCGGCAGATTTTACTATTGATGCTCTACATCCACCACAATATCTTGATAAACAACATTTTTATCCGCAATCTGCTGTGCGAGTGTGATCCCACGTCCTTCCAGCGCTCTTTTGAAGTCACCAGGTAGAACTTTTACAAATTGCTTCACGGAATCTTCCCAGTTTTGAATTAGCTGGAAGGCAATGTTACTGGTGGTGTACTGAAAATGTTTATCCAAAAACTCCCTCAGTATTTCCTGATCTTCCAGATTCAAGGGTTCCAGTGCAACCATTTCCATGTTCACTTTTTCCTTGAAATCACCCTTTTTATCCAGCACATAGGCAACACCACCCGACATCCCTGCAGCAAAGTTCCTGCCGGTATCACCGAGGATGATCGCCAGACCACCCGTCATGTATTCCAGTCCATGATCACCCAAGCCTTCTACTACCACCCTTGCTCCCGAATTTCTTACGCAGAAACGTTCGCCAGCTGTTCCTCTGATGTAGGCGTCGCCGGAAGTGGCTCCGTAAAATGCCACGTTACCAATAATAATATTTTCTTCTGGTTTGAATTTAGAATCGCGATCCGGGTAAATGATCAGTTCGGCTCCGCAGAGCCCCTTTCCAAAGTAGTCGTTGGCGTCACCTTCCAGTTCAAGACGAACCCCGGTGGTATTGAAAGCGCCGAAGCTTTGTCCGGCAGTACCGCGGAACTTGAAATGAATATTGCCAACCGGCAATCCTGTTCCTCCATATTTTTTGGAAATTTCATTGGAAAGCATCGTTCCAACGGCACGGTTCAGGTTGTTGATCCCAAACTCGGCATATACTTCCTCCTTGTTGTCCAGGGCTGGTTTAGCAGCTTTTATCAGGTCCTTGTCCAGGATGGCATCAATTCCATGATCCTGTTCCTCTTGTTTGAACTGAGCTACTGAAATATCCCCTTCTTTGTACAGGATCGCATCGAAATTGAGGTTTTTGTATTTCCAGTGTTTGATGTCATTCCGAAGTTCAAGGTACTGAGCTTGTCCTACCATTTCATTCACCGTACGGAAACCAAGTTGCGCCATGATTTCGCGAAGCTCCTGAGCCATAAAAGTGAACATGTTAACCACATGTTCCGGCTTTCCTGAGAATAAAGCACGCAATTCCTTACGTTGTGTAGCCACGCCCACAGGGCATGTATTCAGGTGACATTTACGCATCATGATACAACCAGCTGCTACCAGGGCAGCCGTAGCAACCCCCCATTCTTCTGCTCCCAGAAGGGCGGCTACTGCCAGGTCTTTTCCTGTACGAAGCTGTCCGTCGGCCTGAACGGTTACTCGACCGCGTAGTTTATTTTTAACAAGTGTTTGATGTGTTTCGGCAAGGCCAAGCTCCCAGGGCAATCCTGCATGGCGAATAGAGCTCAGTGGAGAGGCGCCTGTTCCACCATCATATCCTGAGATCAGGATGTGGTCGGCGTGTGCTTTGGCAACGCCCGAAGCTACCGTTCCCACACCGGCTTCGGATACCAGTTTTACACTGATCCGTGCATCACGGTTCGCATTTTTAAGGTCAAATATCAGCTGGGCTAAATCCTCAATAGAATAAATATCATGGTGAGGTGGAGGGGAGATCAAGCCTACACCAGGTGTTGAGTGCCGTGTACGACCGATCCAGTCATCTACCTTAAAACCAGGTAATTGTCCACCTTCTCCGGGCTTGGCACCCTGGGCGGTTTTGATCTGAAGTTCACCTGCATTGCTCAAATAATGGCTTGTAACTCCAAAGCGTCCGGAAGCTACCTGCTTGATCTGGGAGTTCATCCAGTCGCCATTAGGCAGTTTATTGTAACGGAGCTCGTCTTCGCCGCCTTCTCCCGAATTGGATTTTCCGCCAATGCGGTTCATCGCAATAGCCAGCGTGGTGTGCGCTTCCCAGGATATGGAACCGAACGACATGGCACCTGTGGCGAAACGTTTGAAAATATTCTCAACGGGTTCCACCTCCTCAATTGGAATGGGATTGCCTTTTTTGAATCTTAGCAATCCCCGCAGTGTCAGCGCCTTCTGACTTTGATCATCAATCAGTTTAGAGAATTTTTTAAACTGCTCGTAGCTGTTTGTTTTGGTCGAATGCTGAAGTAAATGAACAGTCTGAGGATTGAAAATGTGGGCCTCTCCGCGTTGCTTCCATTGATAAAAACCACCCACTTCCAGTCTTGGGTTTGCTTCAGGTATTTCGTGGTAGGCTACTTTATGCCGAACCAATATTTCTCGCGCAATTTCAGAAATGCCCATCCCGCTGATCCGGGAGATGGTTCCTGTGAAATAGCGGTCTACCACATCCTTGTTCAGGCCCACACACTCAAATATCTGAGCACCCTGGTAAGATTGCAGTGTGGATATTCCCATTTTTGAGAATATTTTGAGCAATTCTTTGTTTACAGCCTTAATGTAATTGTAATGTAGTTTTTCATCCTTAAAGCCTTCTTCGATCATACCTTTCCTGTTCATGTAAGAAAGTGTTTCGAAAGCCATATACGGGCAAACACCCGATGCGCCGTAGCCGATCAGTGTGGCGAAATGATGGGTTTCCCAAACGTCCCCTGCTTCTACCAAAAGGCCCACTTTGCCACGAAGTCCTTCGCGGATAAGGTGGTGGTGAATGGTGGCGCAGGCCAGAAGTGATGGGATAGGCGCATGATCCGAGTCGATGGCACGGTCGGAAAGGATCAAAATTTCAAATCCGTCATCAATGGCATCTACGGCATAGCGGCAGATACGTTCGAGGGCTCTTTCCAAAGCCTTTCCGCCTTCATCAGCGCGGAAATAAGTATTGATGGTTTTTGCCTGGAAATGGTCCTTGTCAACGAATCTGAGTTTGTCGAATTCATTAATCGTAAGCACCGGATGAGGCAATTCGATCTGGCGACAGTGCTTCGGTGTTTCGGTCAGGATGTTTTCGGTGCCTCCGACGAATGATATGAGAGACATGATCGCACGTTCGCGGATGGAATCGATCGGGGGGTTGGTTACCTGCGCAAAAAGCTGTTTGAAATAATTGGATAGATGTTGACTCTGCTCCGATAATACAGCCAGAGGTACGTCGGTGCCCATGGAACCAATGGCTTCAAGGCCAGTTTGTCCCATAGGAGCCAGGATCATTCTCAGGTCCTCGGACGAATAGCCGAATGCAATCTGACGCTTTAATAGCGACTTGTCTTCATAAGGCAGATAAGTTCTGATGGGGTGGCTCAGCGCGTCGACGTGTAATTTGTTCTCATCAAGCCATTTTTGGTAGGGTTGAGAGGAACAGACAGATGCTTTCACTTCTTCGTCCGGAATAATGCGGCCCTGCTCCATGTCGACAATAAACATGCGGCCGGGCTGAAGGCGGCCTTTGGAAACCACTCTCGACTGGTCCACGTCCAACACTCCGGCTTCTGATGCCATGATGATGGTATCATCGTCCAATACCCAGTAACGAGATGGGCGAAGTCCGTTTCTATCCAGGGTTGCACCTACCATTTTTCCATCGGTGAAGGAAATGGAAGCGGGGCCGTCCCAGGGTTCCATGATTGCCGCGTGGTATTCGTAGAAAGCCTTGCGGGCCGGGTCCATTTGTTCGTTTCCGTCCCATGCCTCCGGTACCAGCATCATCATCACGTGAGGCAACGAACGCCCTGAGAGGTGGAGCAATTCAATGGCATTGTCCAGATTCGCTGAGTCAGACTGGTTTCTGTCGCAAATGGGCAGGATCATGTCCATTTCTTCCTTGCTGAAAAATTCGGACTGGAATGATTTTTCACCGGCCCTTATCCAGTTTACATTGCCTTTAACCGTATTAATTTCACCGTTGTGCGCAATGTATCGGAAGGGTTGAGCCAGTTCCCAGGCTGGAAATGTATTGGTGGCAAATCGTGAGTGAACCACCGCAAGGGCAGATACCACCGACTCGTTTTCAAGATCGGGGAAGTAATATTTCAATTGGGCTGTTGTGAGCTGGCCCTTGTATGAGATCGTCCGACAAGAAAGTGACGAGTAATAAAAACGTCCTTTTGCGCCTTGTACAGTATCGGTGATCAACCTGGAAGACGACTGTCTCAGGATGTATAATTTACGCTCGAAATGCAGGTCGTCGGTGATGTCGTCAGGTCGCTTGATAAAAACCTGCTCCACGAACGGCTCAACCGAAAGCGATCCTTCACCGAGCGTGTTGTTGAGAGTGGGCACCTTTCTGTATCCCAGCAATTGCAACCCAAGCTTTTTTATCTTTCTGTTCAGAATAGCCTTGCACTCTTCCCGCACGGTTTCATCATCGGGGAAAAATATCATCCCTACACCATACTCACCAGCCGGCGGTAGCTGAAAACCAAGAGCCGAACATTCGTCAAAGAAATATTCATGCGGAATCTGAATCAATATACCTGCTCCATCGCCTGTGTTAGGATCAAAACCAGTGGCACCTCTATGCTCCATACGCTCCAGCATGTGAATAGCGTCAGCCACGATCTGGTGCGACTTTCGCCCTTTGATGTTGGCACGGAAGCCAATTCCACAGGCATCATGTTCAAATTCGGGACGGTACATCCCCTTGTTTTCCACTGTTGGTTCAGACATTTGCGACATATATCGAAGAGTGTAGACTATATATAGCTCCTATATAGAATTTATATAAATAAGCTGCTTAATAAAATTTGCCAAACTGCTATTACAATACGAATAGAGTAAAGCCACGCAAGATAATGATAAAAAATATTTGGTGTAATACGCAATTCACGAAATTTTATTCAAGCTTCCATAAGTTTATCCTTTTTTCACAATTTATCTAAAAATATTGCTAATCTTGTAAAAGTTGAATTATCGTATTTGAAAAATACAAAGTTTCCGGTGGAACAGGGATGTGATAAAGGCACTGAATGACTCAGGCGTTGCAGCAAAAAATGAATCGAAGGTTGGAATGGATTTGACAAGCACAAACTGCCCTGGATCAGCCTTATTTCAGTGACAGCATCAAGTGTTGGGCTTATTTATTTGAATGCCTAAAAAAATACCACACCGTTGCGTGTGGTATTGATGTATTAATGCTTGGTGGGATTATGGTTCGCTGGATTCACTTACGCCTTCATAGTCTTCGTCGTCATAATCATCATCCCCGGCACCAAACTCATTTTCAAGATTATTCATAAAAACGGCATCAATAGCTTCCTCTTTGGTTGGTAATATGTTGAGATCGGGAATTTTTAGCGCTTCCAGTTCATCAATAAAATCGTCATCTTTTGTAACAAGGACCAACAGGCCAAGGTCGTTGGCACAGAGCCGGTTCACCTTCTTAAGAACGGTGATGCCGGCTGCATCAAAGGATTTGGTAGCCGACACATTTACTATCAGATTATGAAATTCTTCGCGGAAAAGTTCTCTTGCCTTTTCTTCAAACGCGGCCGGGATTTCTTTTGAAAATGAAGCTTCCTGCAGATCAATATATGCGTATTGCTCCTTTTTTTCGATGGTATGGTTCATAGGAGGTAAGTTTAAACCCGAAATTTGTAAAGTTTAGTTGCGAAAGTAAGTTATGTCAAATGGATCTGAGTATTGCCTTTTCAATTCTTTCCAAAGGATTTTCCAGTCGGTTCTTTTGGAATTTATTGCCGGTAACTTTTTCGAAAAGTTCGATGTAACGTTCTGATATTTGCTCAATCCAGGCATCATCCATTTCAGGAACTGATTGCCCTTCTTTGCCCTGGAAACCATTCTGAATCAGCCATTCTCTCACAAATTCTTTGGATAATTGCTTTTGGGGTAGTCCCAGTTTTTGTTTTTCATCATAAACGTCTTTATAAAAATAACGGGAGGAGTCCGGGGTATGGATCTCGTCAATCAGATAGATCGTTCCGTCCGATTGTCCAAATTCGTATTTGGTATCAACCAGAATCAAACCCTGATCGGCTGCCATTTCGGTTCCCCGAGCAAAAAGGGCCAGGGAATAACGTTCAAGATGTTCGTAATCATCCAGGCTTACCAATCCCTGACTCAATATCTCCTCCCTGGAAATGTCTTCGTCGTGTCCCTCGTGTGCTTTGGTGGTTGGCGTAATAATTGGTCGAGGTAACTTGTCGTTTTCTTTAAGTCCATCGGGAAGTGAAACACCGCAAACACTGCGTTTTCCCGCTGCGTATTCACGCCACGCATGTCCAGCCAGGTAGCCTCTTACCACCATTTCAACCGGGTAGGCCTGGCACTTTATGCCAATGCTTACATTAGGATCGGGAACTTCTTCCAGCCAGTTGGGAACAATGTCGGAGGTCGCATTCAGGAAATGTGCGGCGATCTGGTTTAAAACCTGCCCTTTATAAGGGATTGCTCTGGGTAGTATTACGTCGAAGGCGGAGATGCGATCGGTAGCGACCATCACCAGCCGATTGTCAAAGGAATACACATCCCTTACCTTGCCTTTATAAAATGCCGTTTGGCCGGGGAATTGAAAATTTGTTTCTGGTATGCTAGTCATTGGATATATCTGAAATTACCATTCTATTTGCTTATTTGACTCTACCTTTTTCGCGTATTGTTTACGGCGAAGTTGGTAAATATATTGTGATTCGTTCGATTTCATCGCATCAAGAATCGTTCTGGCCTGCTCTTCCGACATATTCATAGCCTTGAGGTTGTTTAGCAACTGCTCCCTTCTGGCCGATTCCTGCACTTCATTTTCCTGCATCGGATTATCCGGAGGGGTTGGAGCTTGTTCCTTGGCAACATTATTTTTTAGCGCTTTGCTCGGCGCATTGAATTTGGAGGGCAACTCTTCACCGGTATAGGATTTCTTTAGAATGATATAATTTGCCCTTGCCAAATCGTTGCCCGGTTCGAGTTTAAGAGCAGCTTTTAAGTTGCTCAATGCTTTTGCAGTATCCTTCTTCGAAATATGGATCAAGGCAAGCTGACAATTCGCTTTGGATGCTACCGCACGGTCATCAATCTGAGTCAAAAGGCGATATTGAGCAGACGCTTTGCTGAATTCGCCGTTTTTGAAATAAGAATGCGCAAGGTTCAGCCTTGCCGAAGGCTCTGAAAAAACAGATCCATAGGTGATCTTGTCGTAGAGGGATGCGGCGTCTCGATATCTGTGTTCTATATATGCCTTCTCTGCCAATACCTTTCTTTCATTCGCTTTTGTAATCGAATCAAAAGTCCGGTGATCCCACAGCCAAAGGAGTGTGTACAGAATAAGTGAGGTCATAGGAATGATCTGTTACGCTGCAAAAATAAGAATAGATCGTTACAGTCGGAAGGTTCCTATGGTAATTAACACGTCCATGATAATCAAAAGCAGTGCTGCACCCAGAAAATAAAAGTATTTATTGCTCACAACAGTTACCGTGCGGGTGTCGATCAGGGTGCCATCTGCAGCGTTGATGTCCGTGATCATCCGATTGATTTCACTCTTTTCGTTATTAAGTTCATAGTATTGGCCCTTCGTATTGCTGGCTACATTTTTAAGGAAATTCTCGTCCAGTCTGCTCACTACAAGCCTGTCGTTCTCGTCCTTTAATAACTTTCCGTTTTCTTTAATACTTATTCCTGTTCTCGTGCCTACTGCCACCACGTAGGTGCCCACACCAAATCTTCTCAGGTTGTTGTACAAAATCCCGCTGCAATTTGATTTGTTTTCCCCATCCGTGAACAGAACAACCATTTTTGAGCGGCTGGAAGGGTCGTTGCCGTTGATAAGTTTTTTGTATGCCAGTTCCAGGGAGCCGCACACATTTGTACCACTGGTAGGCAGTAAACTTGTCTGCAGGCTTTGAATAAAAAGTCCCAGGGCAGTAGCGTCGTAGGTCAATGGGACCTGGACAAAGGCTTCATTCGAGAATATGATGATGCCAATGCGATTGGCCCGTTCGTTTTCAATGAATCTGTTCATTTCAAATTTTACTTTTTCAAGACGTGAAGGCGAAACATCCACGGCGTCCATGGACTTTGAAAGATCTACCAGCAGGTAGATGTCTTTTCCTTTTGCCTGGATTTCGCGACTCGCTTCTCCAAACGACGGGCCGAGCAGACTTATGATCAGTAAAATGAAGTATATGCTCCTTAAAAATAATTTTAGAATTAAAGTCCGGGCCGTTGTATTGAGTAAGCGGGCTACCCGAATTGTGCGGATCAGGAAGGTGACGTAGGCGATGATAAAAAAAAATATAAAAAAATATTCGGTGGTCTCAAAGGGGTAATTCCAGTTCATAATGAACGTCTTGACTGATTTATGATTTTTCAAAAATAGGCATTTGTAGCTTCTGGTAAAGTTTTTTTTGCCAAATGTTTGCTTTTCTGAATCGTGACCGCCTATATTTGCAACCCAGAACGGAAAGAAGGAGGGATGGGTGAGTGGCTGAAACCAGTAGTTTGCTAAACTGCCGTACTCGCAAGGGTACCGCGGGTTCGAATCCCGCTTCCTCTACAACGTTTCTGAAAAGATTAAAAGTTGGCAAAAAGTGTTGACCCAGGTAAAATAAAATTCGGGGAGTGGCGCAGCCCGGTAGCGCATCTGGTTTGGGACCAGAGGGTCGCAGGTTCGAATCCTGTCTCCCCGACAAGAATTAGATAGGCAGTAAGCCGTATGCAGATTTCACTGCGAACTGCTAACTGCCTATTTCTTTTAAAGACAATTAAGATTACGGTCCCATAGCTCAGCTGGATAGAGCGTCATCCTTCTAAGATGAGGGCCATTGGTTCGAATCCAATTGGGATCACAAAAAAGTGAAGCAAAATTCATTAAACTCCTGCAAATCAACCGATTGCGGGAGTTTTTTTTGGTGCGCCGGGCATGGCAATCGACTATAGGGTTAAAGTGGGACCAAGTCCAAAACTTGTGGAGCGCATAGGATTTATCTAGGATCAAGCTGAAAAGTTGGGGGGAAGCTGAATTATTATTTGCTTTGCATCCTGAACCAATTTTGTTTGCATTGAACGATTCTTACCAAACACTTGTCCGTATACTTTTACCAGAAGGCATCCTAGAGTATTTTGAACCAACCAAAGTCGTTGAGTCCATTCCTGGATTAAACATCTACTTAGTAGAGAAGAATATTACTCCTGTTGAGTATAAAGATGAAAAGTTGGAGTCCAAGGGATTTCTTCCGGAAATCTATATTCAGGACTTTCCTATTCGTAATCAGAAAGTTACGCTCTGTATAAAACGCCGTCGTTGGGAAGTCAAGGATACAAAAGAGATAATTAGCAGAGACTGGAATGTGGTACAACAGGGAACTCGAATGACCAAAGAGTTCGCTGATTTTTTAAAAGAGTTGTATAGATAATAATCCCGTTAGCTGTTCACAACTGGGTAAATACTATCATTTAGAAGGGAAACAGCTTCAGCAGCAGTATAAAGATCATATCAGTGACTATCGCCAATGGGATCAAATAGAGCATGCAGAAGACTGGATGTTGTATGCTGAGAATACAGGTGTTCATTTAAGCATTGATGAAACTGCTCTTTCTAACGGGGAATTATACACCATCGTTACAAATAAAGCTGCCAAAGGGAGGAAAGGAGCACTTGTTGCGATGGTTAAAGGCACTCAGGCTGAAACTGTTATTGAAGTTTTAAACGGGATTCCCAAGAAGCTTCGGGACACAGTTCGTGAGGTTACCTTGGACATGGCAGCCAATATGAATATGATCGTGAAGCGCTGTTTTGTTAAGGCAGATCGGGTAATCGATCGCTTTCATGTACAAAAATTAGCATATGAAGCGGTACAGGAAATCCGGATCAAATACCGCTGGGAGGTTCTGGATAAGGAAAATGAGGCCATTAGTACAGCCAAGGCGGCGGGAGTAAGCTTTGAGCCAGAAGTTCTCGAAAACGGAGATACAGTAAAGCAGTTGTTGGCAAGAAGTAGATATCTGCTATTTAAGCACCATGACAAGTGGACCACCTCGCAAGTAAAACGGGCCAAGTTGCTGTTTGAACGTTATCCCTTAATCAAGAAAGCTTACAATATCTCTTTGGATCTGGGGACTATCTTTCGGACTTGCACTTTGAAGGAAGTAGCCTTCAAGAAACTTGCATTGTGGTATAACATTGTGGAAGACTGCGGAATAGACTCCTTCAAAACCGTTGCCAGGTCTATTCAAACCCACTATTTAGATATCCTGAATTTTTTCAACAATAAAAGCACCAACGCATCGGCCGAATCTTTCAACGCCAAGGTTAAATCTTTCAGATCGTCATCAAGAGGTGTAAGAGACATCAAGTTCTTCCTGTTCCGGCTTTCTAAACTTTATGCATAATCGCCCCCCAACTTTTCCACTTGATCCTTTATCTAGGTTTGTGTTTTTAATCAAACCTGTTTGCTTTGGAGAGTGAAACCCGAAACTCCGGACGAAATTGCCAAAAGAGAAACCAAATGGATGAAAAGGAAGCTTAAACTTTCAAAGGAACAACTTGCGCCGGTGGAAGACATTAATTATGATACAGCAGCTAAAAAACAGGAGTTTATTGACAATATACTAAACAACGGTAGCCGACCTAAAAGAGAGCAGATGACGCGTAGCCGACAGGCGATGGATCTTTTGGCGGAGGAAAAAGACAGCAGGCTATCGAAGGTACTGACAGAGAAACAATGGAGCACTTATCTATCAAAGAAAAGACAACTTGAAGACGGCGGTAATACACCTTCTGGTGCACCTGGAGTAAGGGCAGGCGGAGGTTTTCCCCCGGAGTGAACCGTTTATATTCTTAAAATTTTCCCCCTAAACCCTCCACCTTTTTTGCAAGTCATAAACACTCCTGAAATTGTCGCAAAACTGGTTTCCAATGGGTATCTCTTTTTGGGCTACCCATATTTTTTTTTCTGGAGCACCTCTATTTTTTCGATAGACACGATGTAAGACTGATGAACCCGGCAGAAACGATCAGCTGGTAAGAGCGCGTGAATGCCTTTAACATTCATCCGGGTTAGCACTGGATTGCATTTTGAAATTGTAAATATTTTAACATAATCCTTCATTCCCTCAATGTAAAGAATGTCGGAAAACAAGATCTTAATGGTCTGATATTCTGATTTGACAAACAATGCGGCCTGTTCGTCCACCGATTTCTTTTGTGGCACCTTCAATAGATGCAAGGCCAGCGCTTTTCCGGCGGCTGCAACTAACCGTTCAAAAGAAATTGGCTTTAACAAATAATCGATCACATTCAGCTCGAACGCCTTTACTGCATATTGCTCAAAAGCCGTTGTAAGGATCACCATGGGCGGGTTTTGCATCTGTGACAGCAATTGCAGGCCTGAAAGTCCCGGCATGTGTATATCCAAGAAAATTAAGTCAAAGTCCAGGTAATCGAGCACTCTTCTGGCATCTATTGCGCTGCGGCAGGTTCTAACCAAATTAAGAGTGTCAATTTTACGGATGTCATCCGCCAAAATTTCCAAAGCAAATGGTTCGTCATCGACTGCTAAACACCTGATCTTATCCATGTCTGAGGTTTATTTTCAGTTCGACAAAAAAATGACTTTTCTCATGAAGTATGCTCAGACTATGTGTTTGCGGGTAGTGAAGTTCAAGTCTTCTTTTGACATTCAGCAACCCCAGTCCCGATCCTGGAACTTGGCCATCACTTGCTAAATCAAAGCATTGATTTTCACAGATAAACAACAGTTCATAGGATTTTACAATAAGATAGATCGATATTTTGGAAGGTTCCTCGGGATGTATGCCGAATTTGAACGCATTCTCGACAAACGGTATGAAAAGCAGAGGTTCAATCTTGAAGTCCTGATAGTAGCCATCATAGGAAAAGTCGACTTCCGCCTTAGAATGAATCCTGAGTTTCTGCAGATTTACATACTTTTTAAGGTTGGTGATTTCATCGTGGAGATTGACCTGATGATGTGCAACCTGATAAAGCATATATCTGAGAATCTCGGACAGTTCCATTATCGAAGTCTCAGCCTGGTCCGACTTGATTCTGGTAAGCCAGCGAATATTATTCAGTGTATTGAAAAGGAAATGCGGGCTGATCTGTAAACGAAGAACTGCCAGTTCCGCGCTTGTTTTTTCATATTGTATTTGTTGACTGAACTCCTGTTGACGCAGTCTGTCTGCAAGTACGGCCCAAAGTGAGCTAGAGAGGACAATAAGGGCAAATAATACCAGATTGGCGAAAAACTGGGGTGGGCCGGGAAAAGTATTTTCCTGGCCCTTTTTAAATAAACGATGAGGACCTTCCGCGTTTGCAAAATACATTTGCAGGTCATCTTTGATCCCCAATAGTAGCAAATGGTCCAGCAGTACAACCAGGAAAAACAACAATGCCAGATATAAAAAGAACCTGAGTGAATTTCTGGTCAGTAATAATTGAGGTGTTAAATGAAGCAGGTTAAGATAGAATATGCCAATCAGCAATGAATTGAAAATGACCCTTGTGATAAAAAGGTAATTGATATAATATTGGGGAAGGTGGTTGAAAATGGGGATGGACAAGATCAGGGGAGAAGCGAAAAAAGCAAGCCATCCGGTAACATGTAGCCAAAATCGATAATTGAGCAGGAAGTGCGGAGGGGTAATTTTTGGAAACATGATCGATTGTCGTTTGTTGATTATACCCATAAATGGCCTGTAATGTTGCAAACCCATTAGATGGGGTAGGGGCGTGGGGCATGGTTCTATGGGTTTTGTAATACCTATTTCCTTCCTTCCTCCTTTCTCCCGTTATCCCTTCCTCCCTTCTTAATAATTCAAAAGAAAAATTTCTTTCCTAACCCGGACACCGCAGCAACATTGAAAAAACCCACAACCGCCGACCCGTTCGCATTTGGATTAACGATGTTGCAGGAAACGTTAGCCAAGGGAGCCGAGGTGAACAGCTCTGAGATGCCTCCCATCCGGTCAGCCTGGGACACTACCTCCGCCCAGTAATTGAACGATGCCAGGCTAATGGAATGAATTTCAACATATATAGAATCCCCGTTGACCAATGGAGAGACAGGCCTGTCATCATCATCAAAGTCGTTTGCATTGATTCCCAATCTGATGGGTGAAATAAACGTCACACCATCGAAACCGCTGCCCGATGAAGTTCCAGCGTCATAGGCGGTTGTGATTTCGCTTGCTTTATTGAGAAGCTGCTCATCCTTATAAGTCCTGATCCAATAGGTATCTCCCTTGCCAACCGGATCTGTTGCCCAGAATTCTGCACGGTAAGTATCGTCCATCATGCCTTGTCCTTCCTGAAAAAACAAAGTAAGACTATCCACTGGTGGAACGCGGTTCATAACCGTGGTAGCCGTATAAGTTTCTCCGTTATAAACTACTTTTAAGGTATACCTATTTCCCACAACGCCGAGTGTTTCGCCCTTGGCAGGATGCCAGCTATAAGCACCGTTCACGCTGTTACTGTCTTCCTTGAACTCAAATGTGCGTCCGTCGTTGTCTGTAACCGACACCAACGCCCCGGAAACCACGGGTGGCAGGTTTTTGTTTTCAAAATAATCCTGAGTAAGCGTAAGATAAATATGCTGGGTTTCAGGCTTGTTATTAATCCACGCGTCTATATTAAGTATCGGATCGGCTGAGGAAGTCTTTAAGTTAATCTCATCGTCGCAAGCCCACAACAGTGGAAGGCAAATTAAGCACAAGTACCTCAAACAGGTTTGAATGGCTGTTGGTATCATAAAATAATACTGCTTTTAGAATTTAAAATTGTATGAAACGGAAGGAACCATGGATCCAATGATGGACACCCGGTGCGCCTGCGTTTGGATGGGCTGGGATGAGGTGACGCGGTCAGCAGATTGCACAAAATAGGTTGAAAATGCATTGCGGCGACCGTACACGTTGTAAATAGAGAAAACCCAATAATCACGGTTTTTCCTTGGCAGTCCATTGTTCTTCAAAACCTTCCCTTCCATTCTCAGCGAAAGATCGAGACGGTGGTAAGGTGTTAGCCGGGCATCGTTTCTTGCGTTATTGGTGTTATAGGGTACTAAAACACCCTGTGAAAGATACCGTTGGTTCGGATAGGTTGTAGGCGTTCCGGTCATCAGTGCAAAATCGGCAGTTGTCGACCACTTTGGATTTATGGTGTATGATCCTACGATTTTCAGGTTATGGGTCTGATCAAAACGGGTAGGGTACCAGTTCCCGTTGTTGATCCCATCTACTTTAAGTTCTGAACGGCTCAGGGTGTAACTCACCCAGCCCGTAATGAGCCCCTTTTTCTTTTGAAGATATAATTCCAGGCCGTAAGCACGTCCATTTCCACTTAGCAAATCGCCTTCCAGACGGTCATTGTTGAGTAGCTCGGCTCCGTTGATGTAATCGATCTCGTTAGCGGTATTGCGATAAAATGCCTCGGCAGAGAATTCATACGCCGCATTTTGACCCAGATCGTTGAAGTAACCCAAGGTGTATTGATTGCCTACTGCCGGCCTGATGTTATTGGTGCTCGGCGTCCAAATATTAAGTGGGTTGGAAGCACTGGTATTGGATATAAAATGGACATATTGGGCAGTCCGGCTAAAACTGGCTTTTACCGATGTTCTGTCATTGACCTGATATTTTGCTGAGATCCGCGGCTCGGGATTGTTGTACGATGCAATCGATTCTCCGCTTTTGTATTGCTTTTCGGCAATCGCAGTCCGCTTTCTGCCAGGAATGGTGTCATTGTAGGTATAGGCGGTTCCCGACCCCAGATAATTAAAGTATGAAAGGCGAACCTCATATTGAACTTCCATCTTTGAGCTCAATTTCAGCCGATGGCTGACGTACGCGGCCATCTCTAAAGCATTTTTTTTCGGCTGGCTGCTGTCAACGGTTTCTCCATTGGTAGTTCCCACCGTATTGGAAGGATTGAACTGATAGTAGGAACTTTCCAGACCGAATTTGATCTCGGAATTGCTATTGATGAAATAGCTGAAATCGGGCTTGAATACATAATTACTGATGGATGAACTCCAGCTATACTTATTATTTTCATCCTGGTTGAACCCCAGGTTATAATTGTAATTGCTGAATACTGCCGAAACATTGGCGAACAGCTTGCTGTTGATGACGGTGTTCCACCGCAGTGTCCCCGATTTGTTCCCCCAGTTAAACTTGGCATCATCTGATAAGCCGAAATTGTTACGACCGAAAAAGCCGGATAGATAAAGGCGGTTTTTCTGATTTAATGTGTAATTGGTTTTAAGGGTTATGTCATAAAAGTTCAATCCGAAATTGTTGCTGGTCAATAGGGTCGAAAGTCCGTCGATATATGATCTGCGGACCGCTATCAGATACGAGGACTTGTCCTTTACCAGTGGTCCCTGGACAGCCAGTCTGCTGAAAATAAAGCCTACGCCGCCATCTACCTCTGTCTTCTTGTTGTTCCCCTCTTTCAGCCTCACATCCAGGACCGAGCTTATCCGCCCCCATATTCCGCCGGGATGGCGCCCTTGTACAGTTTCACATCCTTCACCGCATCGGGATTAAAGACGGAAAAGAAGCCTAACATATGTGAGGAGTTGTAGACGGGAGCTTCATCAAGCAATACAAGATTTTGCCCTACACTGCCACCACGAACATTAAAGCCCGATGAGCCCTCGCCAACCTGGCTGACCCCCGGTAAGAACTGTAAACTCTTGACAATATCCACTTCGCCCATAAGAGCGGGAAGTTTCTGGATGGTTTTAATATCCAGTTTATTGACACTCATTTCAAAGTTACTGGCGGAGGAGATTCTGCTTTCATCCACGATTTTTACTTCGTCGAGCACTCTTGACAAAACGGGTAATTCAATATCAATCGTAACATTACTCTTCAGCGCCACCTCCTTCACCACTTTTTCATAACCAAGATAGGAATACTCAATGGTATAGGAACCTTGTGGAAGCGTGACGGAATAGAACCCATATACGTTGGTAACCGCACCTGCCGACGGGTTTTCTCTCAAAAAGATGCTCGCCCCAATCAGTGTTTCTCCATTGGTTTTATCCTTCATCGTACCACTGATGGTAAATTTGTTTTGTCCAAAGGCCGTTGTGGTGCTCACAAGGAAAAGCAGTAAAATGCCACTGTAAGTGGTCAGGGGAAAGTAAATATTATATTTGCTCATTTTTTATGACTAAGGGGAAACGGAAGCTTTCTCATGCTGTTGGCATTAATGATATAGCCTAATCCGACATTAAGATTGAAACCTCGTATGGCATCGACTTCACCAGCACTTTCAAAGTTTGCAGAATGCAGATACCTGAGGTGGGCACCGGCCGTGAAACGCTTTGTTACGCGTAGATCAATACCGGTACCGATGGATGTATGAAATACCATTCTCATCTCGGAATTCAGGTTTGGCCTCGTCCCTGAGGTCATAGAACCCGGGTTCATTTTGCCCCCAAACACCATTACCTGCATGATCCCTGATCCCAGTAAAAAATAGGGGCGGCCCCTGACTCTTGGGAGTGCATATTTAAAACCTAATGTGAGCGGCATAATCATTCCGCCTCCTGTTTTAATCACACCACTGGCAGTCATTTCCTGGGTCCGCGGGACATTTAATCTACCTATGTCAATAAACCAGGCTATGGAGTCATTCATCCATTTCGACAGGTGTATATCCAAAAAGGAACGGGAATTGTATAATTTGGCGTAGGTTCCGTCTGTCACCCCCGTCCGTACCGATCCGAGCATAGCGAAGCCGCCGTATCTGAACTCCACGACCATTCTATTGTGGAATCGGTACCCTTTTAAAGAATCTATCGGATCCATCTTTTTCCTCACCGTTGGATCGTCCCAGAGTGAATAGGTGGTATCGGCATGAATGGTCTTCGTAAGCAAATCCTGAACACTTCCAAGCGCAATTAAACTGTCAGTCTCACTGCCTGGCTTCCAATTTTGAAAGGTGGCCAGCACTTTGGGATATTGCTCCTGGAACTTGTTTACGAGACATTCGCTCTCTTTGTCGCCAATTACAAAGACACAGTTCCGGTCGTGGTGAAAATTATTGTGAGTCTCTGAAAGAATGAACTTCAAAAACCGTACATCGTTATCAAGCGCAGATTCGTCTTCACAATTCCAGATATTTTTGAGGGCATTGGGGAAAATTAAAATCGTTGGCTCCTTCAGCGATTTCCATACCACCCTTGAGAATGCCTCTCTGGCAGTTTCACCATTCCTGTGCAATATGATTACAACCGGCTTGTTGCTGTTATTGTCGTTGTTGATGCTATTGGAATAATGAAGAAAACTACGGTTGACACCACCAACAGGATTGACAAATACACGTTGTGCTGATCCCTTGACTGAAATGAGAGCTAGTAAAATTATAAGTATTTGAGCTTGCTGCTTCTTTAAGAATAGCGGCATAATTTGATTATCTAGTAATGCTTGATTCAATATCAACCGGTACTCCGCTTTGATCCCGATTAGTGAAAAGTGTAGATAAACAAAAGTTTTGTGTAGAAAAACGAACCAGTGTGGCCAGCCATTCAATGCCTTCCCAAGCTGCACATTGCGTGGTATCTGACGTTGGTAAGATTCCCGGAATATTTTATTTTGACTGATAATGTGAAATTGGATTCTTTTAAATAGGCCAAATCGTTGTCTATCTTCTCCCTGCTAACCTAATGGTACGATTTTACTAACCACAACGGTTTACGATGTATGCCCATGGATATCTATATTGTCATTCTTACCATTATTGGTTTTGCTGTTTTAGGCATGGCCTGGATGCCTTCGTTTACTGCAAAAACCGGAATTTCGGATTCGGTGGTGTATGTGGTACTGGGGGTAATTGTCTACAGCGTGCTGGATATACTTCCCGCTGCGGATCCGATGCGCTATCAGGATTATACCATCCATCTGACAGAACTTGTTGTGGTAGTGTCGTTGATGGGTACAGGCCTTAAAATAGACCGACCGTTTTCTTTTAAGAATTGGAGCATTCCTTTTCGACTGATCAGTGTAACCATGCTGCTATGTATAGGGGCGGTAAGTTTGGTGGCGTGGGGCTTTCTTGGGCTTAGCCTGCCGTCGGCGATTTTGTTGGGTGCGGTTCTGGCCCCAACCGACCCTGTTCTCGCGGCAGATGTACAGGTGGGGCCGCCAATGGGAGGATCAGCGGATGATGTGCGCTTTGCACTTACCGCCGAGGCAGGCATGAACGATGGCATGGCATTCCCTTTTACCTGGCTGGCAATTGTGCTGGCGGTCGCCGCACCTGCAAGTGTAACACATGACCTGACCATGTGGGCCATAGTGGACCTGTTTTATAAAATTGCAAGTGGTATTGTTTTAGGTTTTGCGCTGGGTCGCTTATTGGCTTATCTGGTCTTGAACGTTTCTGAAAAGAGCCGGAAAGTTAACCTCAACGATGGTTTTATAGCCATTGCAGCAGCACTCGTTGTATTTGGCTTGGTAGAGCTGGTGCATGGTTACGGTTTCATAGCCGTATTTGTAGCTTCGGTTACCTTCCGTAATTACGAAATGAATCATGATTTTCATAAAGACTTGCACCGTTTTTCGGATCAGACCGAAAGGATACTGGTAGCCGTGGTGCTGCTGGTTTTTGGAGGCAGCCTGGTCGCCGGAATATTGGATGCACTGAGCTGGCCTCTGGCAGCACTGGCCATAGGATTTATCTTTGTGATCAGGCCTGTTTCCGGTCTTCTTGCTTTGAGCGGTACCCCCTTGCATATCAAGGAAAAACTCGGAATCAGCTTTTACGGAATTAGGGGAATAGGTTCATTCTATTACCTTGCTTTTGCATTAAACGAAGCGCAATTTTCGCACGCAAAAGAACTATGGTCTATCACAGCTTTCATTGCTTTGATATCCGTGCTGGTACACGGGCTTACGGCCACCAGGGCTATGGAAAGCCTGGAAAAATATTTTCAAAGTCCGCCCTCACAGGAGCAAAGAGCGGAAACTTAAAATTATTTAGTGGCCATCCATTAACTCAATTGCAGACAAAAAATGAATTGCAGTTCTCCGGTTCACAGGTTTTAGAAACCTTACAGGATAATATTCACATCAAAACCCTGGCCCTTGTCGGCAGCGTCTCTTAGTTTTTCCCAAACTTCATTTTCAGTCCCCACGACAAAGTACTTTTCCCCATTTACGAGCGAAATCAGGCTAAACCTGAAATCCGCGTCGGGAATGACTTCCTCTACCTGGTTTTTGTCTATTTTAATTTCTGATCCGTCTTCTTTAAGTTCGAATACTGCTGGCTGCGTTTCCATAGGTTGTATGATTTTGTTTAATTTGTGAGGATAAAGAATTGATACCCGAGATTTTCTTCCGGTTAATGGTTACGTACTACTCTTGCTTGCGGGTCTGATAGAGTAGAGTTTTATAGATAATTCACTTTACATCCTTGGTGTAACCCCTAAGTTGTTTAATTTTTATTGTATTCTTGCCGATGTTTCGAATTTTTGTTTTTGCATTTGTACTTCTTTGCTCAAATGGTTATACTGTCACAGCCCAGGTTAAGAAAGCCTATGCGCTGGATAAGAAGACTTTGACCCTGGGGAAGGAGATTTATACCACCAACTGTGTATCCTGTCATGACCTGAAGAATGATGGCATTGGGCCGAGGCTTGGTGGGGTAACGCGCATACTTCCGGAGAAGATACTGACCAGCTTTATACAAAATCCGGGAAAGGCCATTTCCGGAGGGGATTCACGGGCATCCATATTACACCGGAAGTACAAACTGCTGATGCCCTCATTTGATTTTCTCAAGCCCGCAGAGATAAAGTCCGTGATCGCATACATTGATATGGAGACGACCAGGCAGAAAATCGCTCCATTGATCGTTAAAGAAGATAAAGCCAGCGCCGGTCGACCGGTTGAAAGATTGGGAATTCCGATTGTAAAGTCGGGTTTAAAAATTGAGCTGGAAGACTTCGTGCAGGTCCCAGCCTCCGACCCGAAACCTCCGTTAACGCGCATTGCCAATATGCGTCCGCATCCTTCTGGTGATGGCTCGCTGTTTGTGAGCGATCAGCGTGGTATCATCCATCGCATTAGTAAGGGGCACACAAGTACTTTCCTGGATATCCGGAATCGGCAGCCTGAATACATCAATACGCCCGGATTAGGGGTAGGCCTGGGCAGTTTCGCATTTCATCCTGATTTTTTAACCAATGGTCTTCTGTATGTAACACACACCGAAAAATTCACCGGTAAAGGTGCGGATTATGCATACCCAGACTCCATCAAGGTGGCCATGCAGTGGGTATTGGAGGAATTGAAAATGACCAACATGGGAGATACTACTTTTAATGGTTCAGCCCGTGAGTTGCTTCGTGTGAATGTGCCAGGTGCTGTCCACGGCATGCAGGACATTGAATTTATTCCCGGTATTGGTAAGGAGGATCCTGATTACGGTTTGCTGTACGTCGGAACGGGGGATGGCGGTTCAACCATTGCAAAACATCCTGAATTGTGCCATGATCTGAAATCACTGCTGGGTACCATCATCCGGATTGATCCGCTTTGTAACAACAGCCCTAACGGGAAATATGGTATTCCGGAAAGCAATCCTTTTTTCAAACACAATGATCCTGGGGTAAGGAAAGAAATATATGCATACGGATTTCGTAACCCGCACAGGATATCCTGGGATTTGTCAAATGGTAAAACGATGTTTAGTGCAGAGGTAGGCGAAACGAATTTTGAGGAAGTAAACGTCATCGTTAGCGGAGGCGATTATGGCTGGAATGATCGTGAAGGTAAATTTGCGATTTCATGGAAAGACCTCAAAAATGTGTATAAGCCTGATGCTGGCGACAACCGGAAATTTATTGATCCGTTTGCTGCTTACGATCACGTAGACGGGAATGCCGTAAGTGGGGGTTATGTTTATCACGGTGAAATTGAAGCTTTGAAAGACAAGTATATATTCGGAGATATCGTCAATGGGAAGCTGTTTTATGTCAATATAAATAAGCAGCTTTCGGACAGTACCATTCATCAGCTAACGCTCGTCGAAAAGGGAAAAGAAACAGACCTGATCCAATTGTCCGGATCGAAACGGGTTGATTTAAGGATCGAATATGACCCATTTACAAAAGAGCTGTATGTGATGACCAAAAGTGACGGCAAGATCAGAAAGATCACAAAGGCATATTTCTGATCTTGCCCTGAGTTTCATACCCGTAGGTATGAGAATAGCCCAAAGGACATTTTCATACGTACGGAGTATCGTATTTGGTGATTTTTTAAAGCCATGTGTCAGGTAAACTCTCGTAGTGGAGCATTTTAGCTTCTTGGTATACTCATTCTTTCACCCAAAGGCTGTCTGCGAAATAATGCTTACAGTCCAGATAGTTTGCGATCAGACGGAAGTGATTACGTTCCGCCATTTGCCCAATTTCTTCCAGGGTATATTTTCTGGATAGTTCAGTCCAGATGAGCTCGTTCTGTTTAAATGAAAAGCTTTTGCTCAATTTTCGGATGTGCACCTCCTGGGATTTAAGACTGACCAGATAACTCCTCACTTCACCATTTATTGGATTATAATGTGAGAAGAAGTCAAATTGGCTGAGCATAAAATTGGCGCCAAGTTCCCGGTTCATTCTGTTCAGCAGGTTGATATTAAATGCCTTTGTTATCCCCTGCGCATCGTCGTACGCACGGCTGATCACCGCGGGATGCTTTTGCAGGTCGAACCCGGTCAGAAGTTTGTCGCCGTATTTCATGTGTTCATTGAACCGGCCCATCAGTTCATCGGCCTCCTGATTCGGATAATTACCAATGTTGCTTCCCAGAAACAAAAAGAGGTTGGGAACTTCCGACGACGCAAGTTGCTCCATCATGGAAAAGTAATTGCCTACCATGGGTTTGATATTCAGTCCAGGTAAATGCAAATGCATATTTTCAACAAGATCGTCTATTGCTTTCTTTGAAATATCTATGGGTACGTAGGAGAAAGTCCGTTTGTCGTCCATCAGTTTTTTGAGCAACTGCCTCGTTTTGATCCCATCTCCTGCCCCAAATTCCACAATCTGAAACTTCGTCTCAAAATGCAGATCCCGGATGATATCGCCACCCTGCATGGATAAAATCTCAAATTCACAGGCAGTGGGGTAGTATTCCGGCATAGACATGATGTCCTGAAAAATACTGCTCCCTCTGTCATCATAAAAGTATTTGGAGGATATTGATTTCAACGGGCCCGAAAGTCCTTTTTCGACATCCTCGGCGAAGTTGTCATCAGAAATTTCAGGATTGACCTGCTCGCTGAGTGTTTGGTGATTGTTCCAATCCATTTTGTTATTCCGGCAACCGGATTCTTTAAATTCGCTCATAAGTTATTTTACCAGCCGGATGCCCGTATACTGCCAGCGTTCATGTGTGTGAAAAAAATTACGATAAGTTTTCCTGCTATGGCCTTCGGGTGTAGCCACCGAGGACCCTCTCAATACCATGGTATTGATCATAAATTTGCCATTGTATTCGCCCACGGCTCCGCTAGCCTTTACAAAATCCGGGTAGGGCAAATAGGCACTGTGCGTCCATTCCCATCGTTTTCCCCAGTGGAATTGTTCGGAGGCAATTTCCCACTCCGATTCTGTCGGCAAGCGCATGTCCTTCCACTGTGCAAATGCTGCCGCTTCGAAAAAGCTAACATGACTTAGTATCGCTTCGGGGGCAATCCGTTGCAGTCCGGCAAGGGTGTAATAGTGCCATGCTCCATTGATTTTGTGCCAGTACATGGGTGCCGTTATTTTGTTCTCATTTATCCAGGACCAGCCCTCGTCCAGCCAAAGATTGAAGTCCTGATAGCCGCCTGCCTCCATAAATTCGATGTATTCTGCATTGGTCACAAGCGCTTTGGAAATTTCAAATGCGTTCAGATAAACCTTATGCCTTCCCAGTTCATTATCAAAGCAAAAGCCGTCTCCCTGAAATCCTACCTCATAAATTCCTTCAGCAATTTGGACAGAGCCCGTCTCTTTGTTCACATCCTTCACCAGGTTGGAATCCGGGCTGTATACTGGGAACAGCGGATTATGGCCCAGAATATATTTAATATCCGTCAACAGCAGTTCCTGATGTTGTTGTTCATGATGCAGCCCCAGCTCGATCAGCTTCAGCGCGGCGGGGTCGTTCAGGGTATCCAAAAGCGTGATCATGTGTTCGTCTACATATTTTCTATATGCATAAACGGTTACAATCGTTGGTCGTGTAATATTTCCCCGGTCTGTTCGGAGTACGCGTTCACCCACGTTGTTGTAATAGCTATTGAACAAAAAACTAAAATCCTCACTGAAAACCTGGTAGCCTTTCCCGAACGGGTTCAGAATGAAGGTTTCAAAGAACCATGTTGAATGAGCCAAATGCCACTTTGGAGGGCTCACGAAAGGTACCGGCTGGGGTACGTAGTCTTCTGTCTCCAAGGGCTCACATATCTTTACCGAATGTCTTCTTACAGCTAAGTATTGATCTTTAAGGTTATCTGCGTTCATTCGAAACGTAATTTGTTAAGTCACTAATTGTTTTGATATGCAATTTGCTTGCCTGACTTCTCCGCATCATAAGTGCGTAGGCGTTATTGAAGCCAATAGGTTGGAGCCATTGCAGCTGATATTTTTTGGCAAATCCGGTTTTGACAAAGTTGTAGACCATTTCCCGGTGGCCCATTATTTGTTCGAGTTCTTTTTTGGAGGGTTGGAGAATGACCAGCAATCCCGTACCTGTGTACTCCGGACACATGTCAATTTCATCGTGGGTCAGTGCGTCAAAGCAAATTTTTGTACCGCCTAGTCCTGTCCTTGTCACGACTTTGAGGTTGGTATTTCCTTCGAGTAATATTTTGTACATATTGATCAGGATGTATTGTTCTCCGAAAATTTTGGACCCCAGTCTGATCGTACCACCATTGCCATTGAGGGGTTTTTTGTAAAGACCATTACGAATCAAAAAATCCTTTGCAACCATTTCTGGCAGTTGTTTCAAATGGTCAACACGATAATTGAGGTCGGTCATGATGGAATCGTTGATGGTACCGGCAAGTAAGTTCAGGACGGCCTCTACCTCGGGGTGTTTGTGAAGAAAATCCTGGCGGATCATCGGTGCCGCGTAGTAGGGTGGGAAAATGGTCTGGTCATCTTCCAGGGTGATCAGGTCAAATGCGACCAGTCTGCCGTCGGTGCTGTATCCGCTGATAACGTCCAGCTTTTTTTCAAATGCGGCTTTGTACATCACAGCATCGCCAATAACCACGGTTGGAATGTTGAGCTTATATTTTGATTTTAGTCCCAGATACCCATCTTCACGTCCCATAAATTCTGGGGTGAATCCGCCCAGTAGCTTAGCGCCGGAGAAGGGGATCATGTAAAATGAGGAAAGCAGCAGAAGCATGAGGGGTAATACCAGCAGGATTTTACGCATGCGTCTGAAACTTGTTTTCTGTATCAATGACAGCAAAAAATCAAGAAAAATAGCCAACAGGGCGGCAGGAATGGCGCCCGACAAGATCATGTTTGTATTGTTCAACGCAATTCCTCCAAAAATAAATTCACCCAATCCACCGGCGGCAATGTACGCGGCAAGTGTTGCTACCCCCACGTTGATCACCGTGGCTGTCCGGATGCCTGCCAGAATTACCGTCATCGCCAACGGTAGCTGCACCTGAAAAAGAACCTGCCATTTGTTCATGCCCATACCCTTGGCAGCTTCTACAATCGCCGGATCCACGCCGGTAATTCCCGTATAGGTGTTTCTGATCACCGGTAAAAGTGCGTACAAAAAAAGTGCAGCAATAGCAGGCACGGCACCGATCCCGAGTAAGGGGATCATAAACCCTAGCAGCGCAATGCTGGGAATGGTCTGCAGAACGCCGGCAACACCGAGTACCATCCAGGCCACTTTTTTTCGTTCAGATATCCAGATTCCCAGCGGAAGACCAATGAATACAGCAAGTAAAAGTGAAATGCAGGTAAGTCCGATATGAGCCAGGGTTTGGTCCCACAATTTGTCCGATTGTTGTAACATAAAGGCCCATAAGCTTTGTGATTGCTCCATATTATGCTTTATGTTTGATTCGGGAATAGGTCGAATGGATGGCTGAAAAAGAGGCTTTCTTTAACTCGCCTCCCTGTTCAACAACCACATACTCTTTGTTTGCTGCGGACAGCCATTCCATGGCTTCCCATAGGTTACACGAACTGTTCACATCTGCAGGTGAAGAAGCTTCCAGCCCGGCAAGTTGATCCCAAATGTCGGCAAAGGTGAGTGAGCTCAGTTCCAGCTGCAGTCGTTGATGTCCAAAGAAGTTTGTCACAAAGTCGTTGGAAGGGTTGAAAATAAGGTCTTTGGCCGTGCCCATCTGTACAATCTGACCTTTATCCATCAGGCATATCTGATGACCCAGCTCAAAGGCTTCCTGTACATCATGCGTGACGAGCACAATGGTTTTTTTGTCAGCTTCGGTCAGTTCCTTGAATTCCTTTCTGATTTGAACCCGCGTAACAGGATCCAGCGCGCCGAAAGGTTCGTCCATTAAAAGCACCTTCGGATCTGCTATCATGGCACGTGCCAGTGCTACGCGTTGCTTTTCTCCACCACTCAGCTCGTCAGGATATTTGTGGGCATAGCTATTGAAGGGCAGTCTGATCTGATCCAGTATGGCTGCCGAGTGGGATGCGATTTTTCCTTTTTCCCAGGATAGTAGCCTCGGTACAATGGCGATGTTTTCCGCGACGGTATAATGCGGGAACAGACCATTGTTTTGAGACACATAACCAATATGCCTTCTGAGTATTTCGGGTGCGGATGTGTTTATATTTTTTCCATCAATGAATATTTCTCCTGCTGTTGGATCAATCAGGCGGTTCAACATTTTTAATGTCGTTGTTTTGCCACATCCGCTGGTACCCAAAAGCACCAGTGTTTCTCCCTTTGTTACTTCGAAGGATATGTTTTTGACCGCCTCCGTTCCATTAAAATTCTTTTGTAGATTTTGGGCAATGATCATAAACGGGTTTAAAGAATTACTCAGAAGATACATAGCGAAGCCGCTATTTATCTGGAAACGCAAAAAGGTTATTTAAAGATTCAGAAAAGGTGGGATGTGCAAATACGCCATCGTGTACTTCCTGCCAGGTAATGCCGCCCAGCATGGCCATTTGTAATACGGTAACCACTTCTCCGCCTTCGGTGCCCAGTATAGACGCACCGAGTATTTGTCCTGTTTTTTTGTCTACAACAGCTTTCATCAATCCGCGTGTGTCGCCCATTTCAATGGCACGGGCCACTGCAGTGTTCGGCATCGATGCCACTAATATGTCCAGTCCCTTTTTCTTTGCTTCCTGTTCGGTGATGCCCACGCGGCCTAGCTGCGGATCGGTGAACATGCAGTAGGGCAGAAGTCGGTTATCTGTATCTCTTTTGGCTTTATTGGAAATGTTATGGATGATTATCCGGTAGTCATCGAAGGCAATGTGCGTAAATGGTGGTCCACCGTTTACGTCTCCGAGAGCAAAGATTCCCTTGGCTGTGGTTTCCAAAAACCTGTCGACTTTAATAAATCCCCTTTTATCAAGTTCTACCCCTGCTTTGGACGGATTGAGCATTTCGCCCTGCGGGCGTCGTCCTGTGGCAACCAGTACATGGGTGCAGGTAATGATTTTTTTCTGGCCATCGATCACTGCATACGCCTTGATTTTTTTGCCAGTCTTTCTGAATTCTTTCAGCTGGCAATCCTTGAGAATGGAAATTCCTTCGTCAACAAAAATTTTCTCTACCGCCCGGGCAATGTCTTCATCTTCTTTTGGCATAATTCGCTTTGAAGTTTCAAGCATTGTGACTTTGCTTCCAAAGCGGCGATACATCTGACCAAATTCCATTCCTACATAACCAGTCCCGATGATGAGCAAATGTTCGGGGATTTGCTTCAATTCCATGATGCTGGTGGAGGTCAGGTAATCAATGTGATCCAGTCCTGTAATTTCTGGTATCGCTGGTTTGGCACCCGTATTGATATAGATTTCCTCGGCCGCAAACATGGTTTCCCCACCTCCATTAAGGGCCACTGCGATTTCTTTATCTCCCGAGAAGGAAGCGGTTCCATAAATCAGGTCCAGGTTTTTCGTCTGCAAAATGCCATCTTCTGAATTCTTCCGCATTCGATTGACGATTTCGTCCTTCCGTTCAAGAATTTTAGCGATGTCAATTTTTAATTTTCCGGTATTTACGCCCAATTCATCGTCTTTTCCAATCAGGTAAGCAAGGCGGGCCGACGCGATCATTGCTTTGGTAGGGGAACAGCCATCGTTTACACAGGTTCCTCCCACCCACCTTTGCTCGATGAGGGCTGTTCTTCTGCCGGTTTCTGCCAGTTTTTTTGAAAGTGGCGTTCCGGCTTGGCCGGAGCCAATGACAATGGCGTCGTATTTTTTGATCATCATTTTAATTTACAACTTTTACACCCTTCCAAAAGGCGACGTAATTGGCAATATTTTCCGCGGCAGGTTTAGGTTTAGGGTAATACCAGGCAGCGCCCGAAAGCGTTTGGCCTCCCACCTGGAGGTCATAATACGAAGCTACCCCTTTCCATGGGCATGTGCTATGTGTTTCACTTTTTGAAATCAGATCGCGATTGACCGAATCGGCAGGGAAATAGTGATTGTTTTCTACTACGATTGTCGCGTCACTTTCTGCGATAATCTGATCATTCCAGATTGCTTTCATTATTTTATTTCAGTTTTAATCCTGGTCACTAAAAGTATGCCTGAAAAATCGAAAAATGACTATCGGGCGTCTCATTTTGCATGCGCACGGTGCCTTTATATCGGTTTTGAAGAATCCCTCTTAACTTTGCGCATGGATTATTTTAAAAAGCTGCTTGATTTACTAAAAACAGAAAGAGATGAAGATCGGCTGTCTTACCTAAAACTAACAGAACAGTCTTCCGTTTCAGAGCGGCGGGCTAACGGCCTCACCTGGTATCCAATCGCCATCCGAGGGACTGAAATGAGCAGGGGGGATTATATTTCAGTGGAGGTTGAGCGCACTACACATCAGGATGTTGCCCACCAGTTACGCTTTGGAATGCCGGCAGTATTGTTCTCCAACCATGACCCCAACAAGGATAGGGTGGAGGGTACCATTTCCCATCAAAGTGGCAACCGGTTGAAATTGACCTTACGTACCGACGAGTTGCCCGAGTGGTCCCGCGACGGGAAGCTGGGTATTGATGTGCTGTTCGATGACAACAGCTACGACGAAATGAACAGTGCCCTCAAGGCTGCATCGGTACTGGCCGAAAAGCCTGAGGGAAGACTGATTCAGATTTTGACAGGTGAAAAAAAACCTTCCTTTGATGATCGGCCCCGATCGACTCAGAACCCCAAATTAAATGCTTCACAACAGGAGGCACTCAGCAATATCCTCGCGGCAAATGAGCTGGCGATCGTACACGGACCTCCGGGAACCGGGAAAACCACTACACTAATACAGGCCATAAAGGCATTGATAGCCCAGGATCGCAGGCAAATACTGGTTGTGGCGCCTAGCAATACCGCCGTGGATCTTTTGAGTGAAAAACTTTCGGATGAAGGTATCCATGTGTTGAGGGTCGGCAATCCTGCCCGGGTTTCGGAAAAGCTCATGTCACTCACCCTGAATAGTAAAATGGCAGAGCATAGCCAGATGAAAGAGGCTAAAAAGCTGAAAAAACAAGCGGGTGAATATAAAAACATGGCCCATAAGTACAAACGAAATTTCGGGAAAGCGGAGCGTGATCAGAGGAAAGCATTGTTCGACGAAGCCCACCGAATCATGAAGGAGGTGGGTAATACGGAGCAATATATCATTGACGATCTGGTGGCAAAGGCGCAGGTGATTACAGCCACTCTGGTTGGATCCAATCACTATACCGTTCGTAATCTCAAGTATCATACCGTAGTCATCGACGAAGCAGGGCAGGCACTGGAACCTGCTTGCTGGATCCCGATCCTGAAGGCGCAAAAGGTAGTCCTTGCCGGTGATCATTTCCAATTATCACCCACTGTGAAGTCGGACGAGGCGGCCAGAAACGGATTAAGTACCACCTTGTTGGAAAAATGTGTTGAAGCGCATCCGGAGGCTGTTGTGTTGCTGGAAGAGCAGTACAGGATGAACGAAGCCATCATGGGTTATTCTTCAAAAGTGTTTTATCAGGACAAATTAAGAGCAAATCCCTCTGTGGCCCGTCATGTATTGTATCCGGGAGCCGCCCCTCTGTTATTTATCGACACGGCTGGTTGTGGATTTGACGAGAAGCTCGAAGGTACCAGTTCCACCAATCCGGAGGAGGCGGCATTTTTATTCCGGCATTTGACTCAGCTGGTCACGGAGCTGGCATCTCAAAACACGATTTCGGCGTTCCCGAGCATAGCGGTCATTTCGCCTTACAAGCAGCAGGTCCATGTTCTTAAAGACCAGTTGCTGCATACTCCCGACCTGCACAGGTATGGAGATAAAATTTCGGTCAATACCATTGACAGTTTTCAGGGACAGGAGCGGGATGTGGTCTACATCAGTATGACCCGCAGCAATGCGGAAGGTGCCATAGGCTTTCTTTCCGATATCAGGCGGATGAACGTGGCCATGACGAGGGCACGAAAAATGTTGGTTATTGTTGGCGATAGCGCTACGTTGGCTCAGTTTCCTTTTTATGCCCATTTTATTAACTATGCCGAAGCTTTGGGCGCTTATCAGAGTGCCTGGGAGTTTTCGGAATAGGCTCACCCCAAAAATATCCGCAATGGATCTGGCACAAAAAAACGAATTACGGGGTTATAAATTTTTGAGAAAATAAAAGTAAATTATGAATTGGATATCAATTACGACCGAGCAGGAAGTGGAGGGAATTAAAAATTCGGGAGAGCTCGCTTTGATTTATAAGCACAGCACCAGATGTATGGTGAGTTTGATGGCACTGAAAAAATTAAAATCGGAGTCGACTGGCGACTATTCGGTGCCATTTTATATGGTGGATGTGATCAAAGACAGGTCGGTTTCCCGAACAATAGCCGATGCTTTTTCTGTGGAGCACGAATCTCCACAGCTTCTGCTGGTCAAAGATGGGGCTTGTGTGTACGATGCATCACATGAATCTGTTTCTCTGAAACCTATTCTGCATTTTTTTGAATAAGGTAATATATGCGAAGCTGATAGCCGCAAAGCAATGTGCGCTTCTTTGTAGCTTTTTCTGTTTTACTACCGTGACCTGATGCAGTTCAAACGATCACTCGTGATTCCAGATATCAGCGTACTCGTCCGGATGCTTTTTAAACCGGGCATGTACAAATGAACAAAGAGGTGATACTTTCAGGTGGTTTTCACGAGCGTATCTGACCATTGCTTCCAATAGCTTCCCGGAAAGGCCTTTTCCTTCGTATTCAGGTGCTACCTCGGTATGATACACACGCATACTGGCTCCAAGAATACCCACCACCATTTCTCCGATCTCCATACCATCGGCGAACAGTTTAAAGGCACCTTTGCCGTTTTCATTGAGGAACAAATTTACTTCGGTCATATTTGCAGTTTTTTTTAAGCAGGTTGGTCTTCAAGTACCGCCTGCTTTTTTAGTCCATTCATTGAAAGATCGAGCAGCAATTTCAAGATACCCTCAGATTCGCCCAGCTTGTCATACATGATCAGATCCATTTCGATGCCCCGTTGTGCACTGGTAAATATGAACGCCAGTTTGTCGAGCTGTTCCTCATTCAGGTCGCGGAATTCTCCGGTGGCGGTTCCGAAGCGCAGAATGCTCTTTAGGATGTTACTTTCCTTATCGTCATATTTTTTTCGCCAGGTGCACATCTCTCCATTTTCCATCAGGCCATCGCGGGTTTCATTAATGAGTACGGCATACAGATTAACCACTTTCCGGATTTTCTCCAGTCGGATGGTCTGAAAGGCGTGAAACTTTTTCACTGCTGTTTTTTCCCTGGCTATGGCAGTCTGAAGCATTTCGAAAAAAGCTTCCTTTTCGTTTTGAATGATTACTTCAAAAATCTCCTCTTTGCTTTTGAAATAGTAATAAAGGGTGCTTTTGCCTTTACCCGCTTCCTTGGCAATGTCTTCCATGGTGGTCTTGTTTAAACCAAATTTTTGGAAGAGTTTGTCTGCACCTGCAAGAATTTTTGCCCTTAGCAGTTCATCTTTCGTCTGTGTCATATCGGATGTTTCGGTGGAGGAATCTGATTCAAAATTAGCTAACTGAAGTCGGTATACAACTCTGATTTGCTGATTTTTCATGCCTTTCTGATCATACCTGTTGAAACTTCCGGGAATTTCTACCTTTACCTTTGAGGAATACGATTCGTCTGGCAGACTAATTTTGACTTTTGGTCTGCTTTTTGTAATAGGATTAATAAAGGAAAGAAATATAGTTTGTCTGGCTGGGTTGAGGAGGGGCTGTGTTTAAAAGCCCTCTGGTTGCAGAATAGGCCACTTTTGTAATTTTCTGCGCTTATAGTTGGTGGCGAGGGCGGAGTAAGCATTAAAATTTGGTAGTCGAATTTTAATGCAGGAATATTTTGTAATTGATTTGTCATCCTGTACTTTTGGACTAATATTGAATGTTGGTCGAAAATATTAGCAGACTTATAGATGCAAAAGGAAGATGTAATGAGGGAAAAGGTGCTGGGATGTGCGGATAGGCTTTTCCAGAAATTTGGTCTTTTCAAAACCACCATGGAGGATATTGCGCGTGAGGCGGGTAAGGGAAAAAGTACCCTGTATCATTATTTCAAAAGTAAGGAAGATATATTCGGCGCAATCCTGACCCGGGAGAAAGACGCTTTTTTTGAAGTTGTACAGAATTCAATTGCCAAGGAAACCACCGCACGCAGGAAAATTGAAGTCTTCTACATCAAACGTTTTGAAGCGATCCGAAAGGTTATCAACCTTTATAACGTATTGTTGGAAGAAACCCGTTGCGGGTTGATCGATAGCGGGCAAGTGCACGTGTGGAGGAAACAATACGATGCCAAGGAGCTTAATATTATAAAAAGCATCTTACAATACGGCATTGTAACCGGTGAGTTTCGTGTGCTTAAGGAGCACGAGTTGGATGGGCTGGCCTTTATTTTTGCGAGTGCCCAGCGGGGGGTAGAGATGGATCTGGTGTTGTATGACAAGCTGGATGAGATGGAGCGATTCCTGAACTTGTTGGTGGATCTGGCGATAAACGGTTTAAAAAAGTAGAAAGGTAAAAGTGAGCCTGAGTAGACCTGCATACGATTTTGGTCGGGAGGATTGGCAGCCGGTTTTAGCACGGTAAAAGTACACGCTGGAAGATATCTGCTCTGCTTATTTTTGAATTGCATGCGCGTGGTATAATTTCTTTTGAGTTCATGGATAGCGTTGTCCATCGAAGCAGAAAATTTCGAAAAGTGGCGCTTAGGATTTTTTTCGTCGGATTCTGAGTCGTTACTTTAGCCGAAAGAAACCGTATTGTTTAACTCGTACACAACCTAATGCTGGCGAATTATTGAATTTTTGAATTATTACGTGAATTGAAACTTGTAAAAAAGGCATCAGCCATAATTATATAAGAAGGTTAAATGAAGTTTGGTTAATATTTAGTCGTTTAAAGTATTATTTCACCGATTGTGTAAAATGTCAATCTTCTGAATTGGGTTTCATCTAAATTGGACTATTATTATTTAAATGTCAAAAAATATGGAATCCGCAAAACCTTTACAAGGAAATATTCGTTGATATTTAAATTTTAAATGTCTGTTTTGGCAGAAGTTGCACGATTTAGCGTAGTTGATTTTTGAATAACCCGAACTCAATCGCCCGGATTGACTGACAATTGAGTTCTGACACCAATTATTATGAGGAATAAATTACATACCCGTATTTCCGAATTTAAGGATTCGAAGATTATCAAAGAGAAGGGGCTCTATCCTTTTTTTCGGCCTATTGAATCGGGACAGGATACTGAGGTTCTTATCAATGGGAAAACGGTTTTGATGTTTGGGTCGAATTCTTATCTGGGCCTTACCAATCATCCGTACATTATCGAAATGGCCCAAAAGGCGTTGGAGAAGTATGGGTCAGGTTGTGCGGGATCACGTTTTTTGAATGGGACACTCGACATCCATGAGGAACTGGAGCGCAGGCTTGCCATCTACACGGGTAAGGAGTCGTCGGTGCTTTTCAGCACCGGTTATCAGGCCAACCTGGGTGCACTTTCCTGCCTCACCGGGCGTAACGATTATCTTATACTGGATGAGAGCGACCATGCTTCCATCATTGACGGAAGCCGCCTCTCCTTTTCTAAGGTAGTCAAGTATGCACACAACGATATGAATGATCTCCGGAAGAAGCTTAGTCTGCTACCGGAAGATGCCTGCAAGCTCATTGCTACCGATGGGATTTTTAGTATGGAAGGGGATATTGTCAAATTGCCTGAACTGTACGATGTAGCTTCGGATTTCGGCGCTTCGGTATTGGTGGATGACGCGCACAGTCTGGGTGTGATCGGTGAGAAAGGCGCTGGTACAGCCTCGCATTTCGGTCTTACCGAGTCCACCGACCTGATTATGGGCACTTTCAGTAAATCGCTTGCCTCGTTGGGCGGTTTCATCGCGAGTGATGCTGATACCATAGAGTATTTGAAACACCGTGCACGTTCGCTGATGTTCAGTGCCAGTATGACACCGGCCTCTGTGGCCAGCACGCTTGCCGCCTTGGATATTATTGAAACAGAGCCGGATCATATTCAGCGGCTCTGGGCAAATACCAGGTACGCCAAAGAATTGTTGCTGATCAATGGTTTTGATCTGGGCCGGACAGAAAGTCCTATTCTGCCGATTTATATTCGGGATAATGAGAAGACCTTCCTGATTACCAAGTTGTTGCAGGATGATGGGGTATTTGTTAATCCGGTTGTTTCGCCCGCCGTCCCTACTCAGGATTCTTTGATCAGATTCTCTCTGATGGCAACACATACATTTAGTCAGATCGAAGAGGCGGTTGACAAGCTTACGAAAGCATATAAAATAGTTTACCCAGAGGCAATCAGGGCGAACGCGTAAAAAACAACCCGGAATGAAACACATTTTACCCGTAACCTCTAAAAAGGATTTGACCAGGTTCATTGATTTTCCTCATGACCTGTATAAGAATGACAAAAACTATGTTCCCGAAATTTTTATCGGACAGAAAGATTTGCTCACGCCTAAACATCCTTTTTACGAACATTCATCAATTCAGCTTTTTCTGGCGCTTGACGGTGAAAAGATAACGGGTAGAATTGCAGCCATTCACAACGTAAATCACAATGCATTTACAGGTGGAAAGGATGGTTTTTTTGGTTTTTTTGATTGTATCAATGATCAGGAAACGGCAGATATGCTTTTCAACAGTGCGGCAGATTGGGTGCGTTCAAAAGGGTTAACCACCATCCTGGGCCCGGCAAACCCCACTACCAACGATGTTTGCGGTATGTTGGTCGAAGGTTTTGACAGGCCGCCTGTGGCGATGATGCCCTATAATGCGCCGTATTATGCCGACTTGCTGTTGAAGCATGGTTTCAGCAAAAAGACCGATCTGCTGGCCTATGAGTTGAACGTCGCTGAGTCTAATGACCGTTCGGTTAAATTGATCAGTACGATTGAGGGCCGGTTGAAACGAAGTGGGATTGTCATCCGAAAAGTGGACGTCAAAAACTTCAAAGACGAAGTTCCTAAGATCAGAGAGGTATATAACAAAGCGTGGGATAAAAACCTGGGTTTTGTACCCATGACCGACAAGGAGTTTGATTATCTGGCCAAGGATCTGAAAATGATTCTGGATCCTAACTATTGTCTGGTTGCGGAAAAGGATGGCGTCGTGGTTGGGTTTGTAGTGGCCATTCCGGATATCAATCAGATTTTGATTAAAATGAAAAGGGGGCGCTTGTTACCTACGGGTATTTTTAAACTGTTGTTTCAGAAAAAAAATATCACTCGTTTACGGGTTTTGACCTTGGGGGTATTGGAGGGATATCGTAAAATGGGAATTGAAGCCTGCTTGTACGGCCACATCATTAAAAATACCTACGGAACCAAGATAACCGGCGGAGAGTGTTCCTGGATGCTGGAAGAGAATTACCTGATGAATCATGCCATTGAACAGATCAATGCAAGGCTCTATAAAAGGTATAGGTTATTTGAAATGGATTTATGAAGGAGCGGGTACTCATCACCGGAGCGAGTGGCTTTATTGGATACCATCTGGTAAAAGCCGCACAGCAGGCAGGCCTGGAAGTGCATGTTGCCGTAAGACCTTCCAGTGATCTGAGCCGCTTGAAAGAACTTGATCCGGTTGTAGTACAAGCAGATTTTGGTTCCAGAGAGTCTATTGAAAAACTGATTGATAGCGAGGCATACAGCTATATAATCCATGCTGCCGGCGCCACGAGAGCAAAAAGTGAAGAGGTTTACAATCTTGTCAATGCGCAGTATACCCGGGAGCTGGCGGAAGTAGCCTCACTTGCTCAAAAGCCCGTAAAACGTTTCGTTTTTATGAGCAGTCTGGCGGCAATCGGCCCCTTGCCTTACGGGCCCGGAAATCTGATCACGGAGGAAACACTGCCAGCTCCGGTAACCAGTTATGGTAAGAGTAAACTCCTGGCAGAGCAATTACTGGCAAAGGTAAAAGGTATAAATATTACAACCATCCGGCCCACAGCCGTATACGGTCCCGGCGAGAAGGATATCCTTATTTTATTCAAAACGTTAAGCCGGGGATTGGATGCATACATTGGGAGAGCCCCGCAACGATTGAGCTTTGTTTATGCGCAGGATCTGGCGGAGGTGACTATGGCAGCGATGCTTACCAATGAAGGCGGTTGCAAGGTGTATAACATCTCTGACGGGCGAGGTTATGAGAAATACGAGCTGGCCGGAGAATTTGCAAAATGGAGTAAACGAAAGGCGCTCCGCATTCACGTGCCGTTACGGATGTTTAGAGCCGTTGTGGATACGCTTGGATTATATTACAAGTATGCAAACACAACTCCCGTGCTGACGCCGGAGAAGTTGAATGAACTCACTGCACCAAATTGGATGTGCAGTATAGAGAAGGCCCAAAAGGAACTCAACTACCAGCCGGCATACACGCTGGAAAATGGGTTGCCCGAAACATTGGCCTGGTACAAAGAAGAAGGCTGGCTATAGAATGTAAATGTATGCCTGATCTGATCCATGGATCGGTAAAGATTTTGAACTAGTTTAAAAAATTGTCTTAATAAGAAAAGACAGCGGCCAAGGGCCACCAGGGAAATGTCTAAAACACAAAAAATAAGAATCGCAATAGTAGGCTTGCTGGCATGGTGTCAGTTGGCTGCGGTGGCTCAGACCACCGTAAAGGGAGTGGTGACTGATGCAAAAACAGGCGAGACTTTGCCTTTTGTGAGTATCATCATTCCAGGCACTACGATGGGGACTTCGGCGGATGTGGATGGTAAATATTTGATGACGATGCCGGCGGGTCGCTCGGCGCTTCGTTTTACGTATGTCGGTTACGTTAGTCAGGATAAGGCCATTTCTGCCGGTGTTTCACAAGTTATCAACGTTAAGATGGAGGTTGATGCCTCCTTGTTAAAGGAAGTGACCATCAGAGGTAAGGCACGGTATCGTAATAAGGATAATCCCGCGGTACAGCTCATCAGGGATGTAATTGCCAACAAGGAGAAGAATCAGGCGGCCCACAACGAATATGTCGAATACGAACAGTATGAAAAGATATCGTTTGCATTGAGCAATCTGTCGGATAACTTTAAAGAAAAGCGGATATTCAAGAATTATCAGTTTTTGTTTACCAATCAGGATTCTGCTTCTTCCAATGGACGGAACATGCTTCCTGCTTACATGGAGGAGAAGCTGTCACAGGTGTATTTGCGGAAATCGCCCTATGCCAAAAAACAGATCGTTAAGGCCAACAGAAGGGCAGAATTTGATTCCAAATTTGTTGACAATAATGGGCTTAGTGCTTACTTCAATCGGCTTTATGAAGATATTAATATTTATGACAATAATATTTCTGTGGCAACCAACCTGTTGCTAAGCCCGATTGCCAACAATGCGCCCACTTTTTACAAATTTTTTATACGGGACACGATCAAAACCAGCACCCCTTGGTTGGTGGAGCTCGGATTCGTGCCCCGAAATAAGACAGATCTTTTGTTCGAAGGCAAGTTGTTCATCACCCTGGATGGAAACTATGGCGTGCAGAATGCTTATCTGACAGTAAATAAGGATATCAATCTCAACTTCATGCGTGATCTTGAATCGGGACTCGAATTTGAGAAGGGTAGTGATGGCAGATATCATTTGAGTAAGACCACACTATCCATGGAGTTTGCTCTTGGCGAAAAAAGTGCGGGGCTGCATGGACAACGGGTGGTGAATTTTAAAAATTTCACGATCAATAACCCACAACCAGATTTGCTCTTCAAGGGCCCTGCCCAGCAACTTGCCTTCAACCCGTTACAAAAAACAGGTGAAGATTATTGGAGCGGAATACGGCACATTCCACTGGACTGGACCGAGCAGAATATTTACCGGAATGTGGATACCCTGCAGACTATACCTTCTTTTAAAAGGACAATGGATATAGCCACGATTTTTCTGGCTGGGTATAAATCCATGGGGCCGGTGGAGATCGGGCCGGTAAATACGTTTTACAGTTTCAATGAAGTGGAAGGTTTTCGGCTTCGGTTCGGCGGTCGTACTACTCCGGAATTTAATAAAAGGCTGTTTTTTGAGACTTATGCTGCTTATGGTTTTAAGGACGAAAAGTGGAAGTATTTTTTAAGTGGAAGTTATTCATTAAACAACAAGTCGGTCTATCATTTCCCGCTCAACTATGTTCGGGCCAGTTTCCAGCGCGATACCAAGATTCCGGGCCAGGATCTGCAATTTGTTAATGAGGACAACTTTTTGTTGTCTTTCAAAAGGGGAGAAAACAACCGTTGGCTCTACAACGACACTTACAGGGTCGAGTATATGACTGAATTTCAAAATCACTTTTCATACAAGGTGGGTTTTACAAAGTGGATTCAGCAACCGGGTGGTATCCTTGAGTACATCAAAACGGATGGTGAAGGGGACAGAAATGTAGCCAATCTGGTCAATAGTGAAGCCAACGTGGAGTTACGTTATGCGCCAGGGGAGCAGTTTTATCAGGGAAAAGTGTACCGCACACCCATTATTAATAAATACCCAGTGTTTACGCTTCGGTATGGAGCCGGACTGAAACTGCTTGGAGGCGAAACCAGCTATCATAACCTTACGGCCAATATATCCAAACGTGTTTATCTTTCGCAACTGGGTTATGTGGATTTGACAGCAGAAGGGGGCTACATAGTAGGCAAAAACATTCCCTTTCCGTTACTCACCATCCATCGGGCCAATCAGACTTACGCTTATCAGCTGAATTCCTATAACCTGATGAATTTTCTGGAATTTGTAAGTGATCATTACGCAAGTGTGGATGTCCAGTACTATATGAATGGGTTCTTGTTTAATAAGATCCCTCTCTTGAAAAAATTGAAATTACGGGAGGTTTTTAGTTTCAAGGCCATTACCGGTGGGCTTAGGAATGAAAATAATCCGGAGAGGGGTGCTTCGGTATACAATTTTCCGGTGGACGAGCTGGGAAGACCGATCAGTTACACGCTCAACAAACAGCCTTACATGGAAGGGAGTGTGGGTGTAGCGAATATTTTTAAACTGTTACGGGTGGATCTGGTGAAACGGTTTAACTATCTGGATCATCCCAATGTTTCGGAATGGGGTATCAGGGCCAGATTCCGGCTTGATTTTTAAGTTAAAGAGATACGTATTACCAGCGAATAAAAATGGGGCCGTTGGCTCATGACCAAAAAAGACAGAATAAGTTATGAATTACGCAATTATTGCAGCAGGAGAAGGATCAAGGTTGGCCAGGGAAGGCTTTACGATGCCCAAACCTATGGTGAGACTGCATGGGAAGATGTTGATTGACCGGTTAATTGATATTTTTGTTCAGAACAATGCCGAGACCATCCGGATTATTATTAACGAAAATGCACCCGAGCTGGAAGCACATTTAAGCACCATTACCCATTTTCCCATACAGATTGTAAAGAAATCTACACCCAGTTCCCTCCATAGTTTTGATGAAATTCTGAAAAATACGGAAGGTTTGGACGCGCTTTGTCTCACCACGACGGATACCGTTTTCAGAGAAGAAGAATTCAAGGCTTACATTGCAGAGTTCGAAAAAAATCCACGTCTCGACGGCCTCATGGCGGTAACCTCTTTTGTTGATGATGAGAGTCCGTTATTTGTCCGGGTTGATTCAGCAAATCAGATCACCTCATTCACCGATACCAATAATGGAAATACGCCATTCGTATCGGGAGGTATTTACTGTTTACGAAAAAACGCGCTGAATGCCGTCGGCGAAAGTGTTGAAAATGGCACGAAACGGATGCGAAATTTTCAGAGGCAATTGCTTTACAGAGGATTGAAACTGAAGGCATTTGAATTTTCGAAAATAGTGGACGTGGATCATATCTCCGACATCGTTACTGCAGAAGTTTTTTTGCGGGAAGAGGTTGAAGCTTAGTTAGGTATGTTTAATTTAATTACAGACAGAAAATAATTTTTTGAGTCTGTATTGCATGAAATGAGTGAATTGAAAATATTAGGAGTACATAGGAATAAGAAGTTTTCACCGAATCACATCGGAAACGACGGCGCCATTTTTTCGCTTACAGCGGCGGCGCTGGAGCAGCTCGGTTGCGAGGTAAGCATTTGCTGTGAGGATGAGTTTCTTGCCGTGAGCGAGGTGAAACAGCATCATATATTCACCATGGCGCGTCAGAAGGAAGTGGTAAAGAAATTACAGGAATTGGAAAGTAGCGGTACGGTAATTGTCAACTCGGCTTTCGGTATTGAAAACTGCTTCCGGATCAATATGCACAATGCGTTACTTGCCCGACAAGTGCCTGTACCCCATAGTTTTATTGTTAATACGGACGATTTTTCCGATACTGTTTTTGATGAATTAAATGGAAAAGGATTTTGGATCAAAAGGGGAGATTTCCACGCCATTCACAAGGAAGATGTAACATTTGCAGGGTCGGTTGCCGAGGGGAAAGAAATTTTGAAGGAGTATGCATTAAGAGATATTCCGGATGCCTTGATTTCGCAGCATTTGGTGGGTGATCTGGTGAAGTTTTATGGAGTACGAGGAACTGATTTCTTCTTCTGGTTTTATCCCTATGACCACAATCATCATAAGTACGCGGATTATGAAAATATTAACGGCAAGTCTCTTCACTTTGCGTTTGATGCAGATGAATTGAAAAGAGTAGCGGGCAGCTCGGCCGCTGCGGTTGGGGTGGACATATATGGAGGGGATGCCATTGTAGGACGAGATGGAAGCTTCCATATCATTGACCTTAATGACTGGCCCAGTTTTGCACCCTGCCGTGAAGAGGCCGCCGGCCACATTGCCAGGGTTATTTATCAACGATTTACACAACCAATCAAGTGAGCGAAAATAGGAAGATGGTGGAAAACGGGAAAGACTTAAAAAACACGGCATTTGAGAATTCGCTGAAATCAAACGATACGGAGGAACAAATCGACATTTGGTTCTACCGTCCCATTGGTTATCAGATCGCACTTTTTTGTGCCAGAATCGGGATGACACCCAACACGGTGACTATCATCAGTATATTTTTTGGCGTAGCGGCCGGCATTTTGTTCTATTATCAGGATCTCTGGATCAATGTCATAGGTATGCTTCTGCTTGTTTTTGCCAACTCGCTGGATAGCGCCGACGGACAGCTTGCACGAATGACCAACAATAAGAGTCGGCTGGGGAGGATTCTGGACGGGGCTGCGGGGGATTTCTGGTTCATTTCCATTCACTTCGCCATCTGCCTGAGAAGTCAGAACGAAGGTTGGTCGGCATGGATCTGGGTACCTGGTGTACTGGCGGGGTTCTCGCACATCGTGCAATCTGCCATGGCTGATTATTACCGCAACGTACATTTGTTCTTCATAAAAGGAACCTCTGGAAGTGAGCTGGACAATAGTGTCGACCTGCAAAGAGAATATGATCAGCTCACATGGTCGGGGAATTTTGGGATGAAACTCATTGCCCGAAATTACCTGAACTACACCAGGATGCAGGAAGCCTTCTCGCCTCGACTGCAAAAACTATTGTCGGCCGTGAAGGAAAAATTTCAGGGAGCACTGCCTGCACAGCTCGTAGTCGACTTTCGGGCAAAGAACAAACCGTTGATGAAGTATACCAATATCGTTCAGTTCAACACCAGGGTTCTGTTTCTGTTTCTATGGCTGTTTATAGATCAGGCCTGGATATACTTTTTCTTTGACATATTCATTCTCAATCCGATTCTGATCTATATGTGTACAGAACAGGAGAAGGTGAGCGGGCATTTTTATCAGAAGATTGTAAGCAAGGAATATGAACTCCAGACTATATAAAGTCCTGTCTTTTGGGGTCGGTATACTGACGCTCAGCTACATGGTGTATGCCATGGGGGTTGAAGTCATCTGGCTAAATATTCAGAAAACGGGTGTGTGGTTCTTTCCGGTCATCGGTAGCTGGCTGGTTATTTATATACTGAATGCCTTTGCTTTCAAAGCAATTATCCAGGAGCCTGATCTACCTGAAAGTAACCTGCCTTTTCTGTCGGTGTTACGCTTGACCATATCGGGATACGCCATCAACTACATCACACCATTTGTAGCCCTGGGCGGCGAGCCTTACCGGATTCTGGAGCTGAAGCCGGCGTTGGGTACCAAAAAGGCTGCATCGTCTGTTCTTTTGTACAGTCTGATGCACATGTTTTCACATGTATTGTTCTGGCTGGTTTCCATAGGTCTTGTGGTAGCCTTTGTCCCGATCAACAACATGCTCCTGGCCGGCTGTGGACTGCTGATGTTTTTTGGGCTGTTGATCGGTTACTGGTTTGTCAAAGTGTATAAAAATGGGTTCACGGTGAGTACGTTTCGTCTGCTCGCAAGAATACCCTTCGTCAAAACCAAAGCGGCGGATTTCGCACGTGAAAAATCCGAAACCCTTGAGGACATTGATCATCAGATCAGGGTACTGTATGCGGATAGAAAACCAAGATTTTATGCCTCCCTGCTTCTTGAATTTTTGGGAAGAGTGGTGGGGTGCCTGGAAATATATTTTACCGCACGAGCGATAGGCTTGGATATGAGCCTGGTGCAATCCCTGATCATAAGTTCCGGCTCTTCGTTGTTTGCCAATCTGATCTTCTTTTTTCCCATGCAACTGGGTACACGTGAAGGTGGTTTGGCGCTTGCTTTGCAAAGCGTTGGCTTCGCGGCTGCGTCGGGTATATTTATTGGGGTGGTTATGCGTATCAGGGAGCTTGTCTGGATTCTGATCGGACTCGCCATCATGGGCAAATCGGGAAATGGAAAAATAAAGAACCCCGTTCAGCAACCAGCGAGTGCGCTGGCATGATGAAATAATGTACAAGTGATAAAAAATAAAAATGATAAAAGGAATCTTATTTGATTACGGTGGCACAATCGATACCAATGGACTCCATTGGGGGAGTGTGCTGTGGGATCATTATCAAAAGTACCATGTGCCGGTTGTGAGGGAGGAATTCAGTAAGGCGTATAGTTTTGGTGAACGTGCGCTCGCCATCAACCCGATTGTGAAACCAGCGCATAATTTTTACGATGTACTGTGTCTGAAAATTGATCAGCAGTTTACGTTCCTGGAATCGTTGGGTAAATCATTGGATCGAAGGCTTGTCACAACCATTGCATCAGATTGTAATTTTTTTGTAAAGCAGACCATTGAGAATGTATTACCCATACTGAGTGCCCTTGCCGATCAATATGCGATGGTGATGGTGTCCAATTTTTATGGAAACCTCAATACCGTTTTAAGTGATTTTGGGCTCCGGAGTTATTTCACCGATGTCGTCGAATCGGCCGTGGTTGGTGTACGTAAACCCGATCCTGAAATTTACCGGTTGGGTGTGGAGCGCCTCGGAATGCGAGCATCAGACTGTGTGGTGGTGGGCGACTCCTATTCCAAGGACATGATACCGGGAAATACCATAGGATGCAAAACCATCTGGTTGAACGTAGCAGGATGGGAAGATATTTTGAAAACAGAAACTACCTCTGTCGCTGATCTTGAAATCACGGATTTTGCTCAGTTGACAGTACAGCGTATCGGTTTGCTTTGAAACGGGATCCGATGACTGATTAACAACATTAAAAACACCAATTATAACCATATGAGGTACGATATCTGCACCATAGGGCACATCACGCTGGATAAAGTGGTGACTACCCAGTCAATCAAGCACATGCCGGGAGGCACCTCTTTTTATTTTTCAAAGGCAGTACGCCAGTTCGATGTGAAGTACATGCTCGTTACGGCGTTGGCTTTGAAGGAGCACCATGTGCTCACCGAATTACGTAACGAGGGAGTTGAAATTTGTGCACTGCCGAGTGATCATACCGTTTATTTTGAGAATATATACAGCGCCAATCAGAATCACCGCGAGCAGAATGTACTGCATAAGGCCTCTCCGTTTGTGGCTGTGGAAATGCCTGATATAGACGCAAGAATCTTCCATCTCGGCCCTCTTTTGTCTGACGACATTCCGGTAGATCTCGTCAAGGCACTGGCTGCCAAAGGCATGGTTTCCCTGGATGTTCAGGGCTATCTGCGGTATGTAGAAAATCAAAAAGTACGATACAAAGACTGGGAAGACAAGGAGGAGGTGCTGGCCCATGTGTCGATTCTGAAAGCCAATGAATTCGAAATGGAGGTCATCGCGGGCACCAGCGACGTGCACGATGGAGCCAAATATCTTGCCGGTCTGGGGGTCAAAGAGGTGATTATCACGTTGGGAAGTAATGGATCAATTATTTACAAAAACGGCGCCTTTTACGAGATTCCTGCTTTTACACCCGATGAAGTCGTTGACGCAACAGGTTGTGGGGACACCTATATGGCGGGGTATTTGTGGAAGAAGATCCAGGGTGCGTCCGTGGAAAAATCCGGCGAGTTCGGGGCAGCCATGGCCACATTAAATATCCAGTCGTCGGGGCCATTTTCCGGAAATGCAGACCTGGTTGAGCGTTTGATAGCTGAGAGCAACGAAAGCAGATATCAGAGAATACTACCGGTACTTACGTCGTCGTTCTGAACCTGTCGGGAGGCCTTAACTTAAGCGGTGGTTTTGTTGATTTTACAAGAGTTTTAGTATTGAAAGTAAAAATGGAGCTTTACGGCAAAGTCGGAAAGCGCTGCAATAGGCATGAAAAATTACATCTTCATCATGATGATGGCCGCCGGGCCATTACTACTGTCGTTCCATAATCGTGCAGTTCCCGAGAGCCGGGAACCGTTTGCTGCCATGATGCCGGATACCTTTCCTGTGCCCGGCAATGTTCCCGGATTGCTGTTCTACATTCAGCGCGACCCGAATACCAACACCATTTGTTATGAATTGAATACAGATAAAAAGGGGAATATCCGTAGCACCGAACCCGTTAACGTATTCTGGATACGTTACCCCGAAGGAGGGATGCGGAAGGATCTCAATTATTTTCAAAGAAAGTTCGCTTATGGAATTAACTCCAAACCCGTTGGTGACGGCACATTTGAACTGAGGTCGGTTGCCTATTCAAAACTACCGCTTTATCTGCGGAAGGACAGGTCCAACCAGTATCATGTTTATGCCGCCATTGATAAGAAAGAATGTATCCTGAGTCGTGTTTTTATACGTATAGACGGTGGCTCTTTCTGGTCGCCAAATGTACTGTATATTGAGCTTAGGGGTAAAGATATCACAACAGGAAAAACAATCGTGCAGAGAATTAAACCTTCTTGACATGGCTAAAAAGTACATTTCCAACGCTACGGAATCGTCCAGGATGTTCAAAAGTAACTTTCTGGAATCGCTTTCCAAGGTACATTACAGTGTACCATTATTTGTCTTCATACCGGTAATTGGCTGGTTTTCTTATCAGGCACTCGTCACCGGTGACATGTCCGTTTTAAAGTTTGCCGGATTTGTTTTCGAAGGCCTGTTTATCTGGTCTTTTACGGAGTATTTTATGCACCGGTTTGTGTTTCATTTTAACCCAAAGGGCAAAGTGCTTGAACGTATTCATTTCATTTTTCATGGCGTGCACCATGATTATCCCAATGATGAAAAAAGGCTTGTTATGCCGCCGTCGGTAAGTATACCCCTGGCAACCGGGTTTTACTTTTTGTTTGGGGTTTTTATGACCGAGTTCACTACCGCAGCGGTTTTCACAGGCTTTATCACAGGGTACCTTTTTTACGACATGACCCACTACGCGTTGCACCATGCCCACTTTAAGTCTGCTTTCTGGAAAAATCTGAAAAAACACCACATGATGCATCACTACGCTGAACCCGATAAAGGTTATGGAGTGAGTTCTGATTTTTGGGATAAAGTATTCAGGTCTGATTTTCCAAGATCGGGAAATAAGCAGGAGCGGGCATCGCACGAATAATGACGACCTGTTAGGACATGCTTGTTAAGATTCTTGAATGAGGATTCCTCATTTTTAGAGTATAAAAGGTTCTTTCTGGTTTTCATATTGATGATGATCACACCAAGAACTTTGCAATGAAAGCTAATCCATTGTTATTTAGATTTGTCAGGCAAGTGTCAGTAATGAGCCTGTGTGCAGGTCTCCTTGTTGTTTTATGTTGTGGTCTGATTTCGTCGGATAATTTTCCCCAGACTACAATTTCTAATGGCCTCATTGAAGCCCGGTTGTATCTGCCTGACCCTGCTACCGGTTATTATCGTGGCACCCGGTTCGATTGGTCGGGTGTGGTGGCCAGGCTGGAATTTAAGGGACACAATTACTTTGGGCAATGGTTTGAAAAATACGACCCCAAACTGCATGATGCCATCATGGGGCCGGTTGAGGAATTTTCAGCACTGGGATTTGATGAGGCCCCGGTAGGAGGAGCGTTTTTGAAAATTGGGGTAGGAAGCCTGGTGAAGCCCGACGATAAAAGCTTCTCTTTCGCAAAAACGTATGAAATCGAAAATCCAGGCACCTGGAAGGTTAGAAAGTTCAGGGATAAAGTCGAATTTACCCACACGCTCACAGACGCAGCCGGCTATTCATACATCTATAAAAAGACTGTCAGGCTTGCAGCAGGCAGGCCGGCTATGGTGCTCGAACATAGCTTAACCAACACAGGACAAAAGTCGATAGAAACCAGTGTTTACAACCACAATTTCTTCATGATCGACCAGGTACCGACCGGCCCGGATGTCAAAATTTCTTTTCCATTTGAAATTACTGCTGAGGGTAAAGGTTTTGGAACCGTAGCGGATACAAAGGACAAGGCCATCATCTTTAATAAGGAACTACCAAAGAATGAGTACGTTTACACGGCCGGGGTGCAGGGATTCAAAAATACTGCAGACGACTACGACATTTCGATTGAAAATTTGAAAACGAACGCAGGTGTCAGGATCACGGGCGATGTACCGATGCAGAAGCTGGTATTTTGGGCGTGTTCTACCACATCCTGCCCTGAACCTTACATCCGGATTGCGGCAAAATCGGGAGAAAAGGTCTCCTGGAAGATTGAATACGAGTTTTATACATTTTAACATTTTGTTATCCATTACTCACTTTTCAATCGATTCAGTTCTTATTTCACTTCAAAAAGCACGATATTTAGCCAAAAAAAAATCGTAATGCTAGGCGAACCTATCCCGATGAAGCAAATTCTGGTTGAAGATTTACAATCCAACGTCATTTTGAGCAACGTTCCCGAAAATCAGCTACAATGGCTGATCGACGAGAGCCGGCATTACACATTGGAGGCAGGGGAGTTTCTTGCGTCAACCGGTGAACCCGTTTCTGGTACGCACTTTATTATGAGTGGTCGCATTGAGTTGTACAGACTGCAGAATAATCAAAAACTGGTCGTCGCAGAATTGGTAAAAGATAGCATTACAGGTATCCTTCCTTTTTCCAGAGCCAAATTGTCCATTGCCAATATTCAATGTGTGGTTCCTGCACAAGTAATGACCTTGCCGATTGGAAAGTTAAGAGAGATGATCCGTCTTCATTTTGAATTAACCCAGGTACTTGTGCACGTAATGACCTCACGTGTGAAGGAATTTACAGAACTGGAACAACAGAATGAGAAAATGATGGCACTGGGTAAGTTGTCGGCAGGCCTGGCGCATGAGCTGAACAATCCCGCAGCGGCAATTGTAAGAGGTTCGGCTTCGCTCAAAAAACACCTTCAATCGCAACCCGAGAGTTTCAAAGAACTGATATCTGTTAGAATGGACGCTGCTGAGGTGGATTTTGTGAACGAAAAAATGTTTGCAGCCATTCGGAATACGCAAAGACCTATGCTGACCATGATGGAGCGATCGGAGATGGAGGATGAGGTATCGGACTGGCTTATGGACGAAAAAATCAGGGAAAGTATGGATATGGCCGAAAACTTCGTGGAGTTCGGGTTCACTGCGGATGTTTTGGACGGAATAAAAAAACATATTCCTTCGGCACATATAGCCCCCATTCTGAGATGGATCAATAATAATTTTACCACAGAGCGCATGGTGGCCGATATGCAGGATGCCTCCAAGAGAATCGGGGATCTGATCAGCTCTGTAAAAAACTTTACACACATGGACCGGGGTGGAGACAAGGAGGTGATTGATATCCGCGTCGGCATCCGGAATACCCTGGTGTTGTTGAATCATAAAATAAAAAGGGCCAATATCGAAGTGGTGGAGGATTTTGATGAATCACTACCCCCGATCAACGCCATGGTAGGTGAACTCAACCAGGTCTGGACCAATCTGATCGACAATGCAAGTGATGCGTTGGAATCACAGAAGGGGGCGAAACTAATTATCAGAACCCGACTCGACCATGAGTTTGCCAAAGTTTCCATCATCGACAATGGTCCGGGTATACCAAAAGATATTAAGTCGAAAATTTTTGATCCGTTTTTCACCACAAAAGAGATTGGGAAAGGAACGGGACTCGGCCTGGACGTCGTTACCCGTATTGTAAAACAACACCGGGGATCAGTCACAGTGACCTCTGAACCGGGGCACACAGAGTTCCTGGTTTGTTTCCCGATAAACGGTTAGCCGAAAACACCTCAACCAAAATTTAAACAGTTGTAAAAAAGCTGATAGCTAAATGCTAACAACGGAAAAGCTAAACAAAACACCACAATGGGTTTACCAATCATATTTTCAATTGATGACGATGTTCAGGTTCTTCGCGCTATCAGCCGTGATCTGAAAACCCAGTATCGGGAAAAGTATCGTGTTCTGAGTACCTCTTCGGTGAGTGAGGCATTACAAAGCCTGCTCGATCTGCAAAATAAAGGAGAAGAAGTTGCCATTTTTATCTCAGATCAGCGCATGCCCGAAATGCAGGGTGTGGAGTTTCTTGAAAAAGCAATGATACTCTTTCCGCATGCGAAGCGGGTATTGCTCACCGCCTACTCGGATACCGATGCAGCTATCAAGGCCATCAATGATGTGCAGCTGGATTATTATCTGATGAAGCCCTGGGATCCGCCGGAAGAAAAATTGTACCCGGCCATCGACGAACTTTTGAATGATTGGCAGAGCAACTATCGTCCTGATTTTAAGGGCATCAAGCTGGTCGGCTATCAGTTTTCACCTAAATCGCATGAGATCAAGGATTTCCTGGCTGGGAATCTGGTACCGTATTTGTGGATGGATCTCGAATCAAATGACACAGCCAAGCAAATTGCTAAAACCAATAATCTGGAATCCAAAGACTTCCCAGTGGTGATTTTTGAGGATGGGAAATTACTTAAGACACCTTCTATCAACGAAATAGCCTCTGGTATTGGGTTGAATTCCACAGTGAAGAAACAGATATATGACGTGGTGATTATCGGAGCCGGGCCAGCAGGCTTATCCGCATCCGTGTATGGTGCGTCGGAAGGGTTGAGCACCTTGCTGATCGAGCGCCGGGCACCCGGGGGCCAGGCCGGTACAAGTTCCAGGATCGAAAATTACCTGGGTTTCCCTTCGGGGCTCAGTGGCAAAGACCTTGCGCGCCGGGCTATTACCCAGGCGACCCGGTTTGGGACTGAATTTCTTTCACCTCAGTCTGTCAAGGAAATCAAACTCAAAGATGCCTACAAGACTATCGTGCTTGATGATGATACCGAGATTAATACAAAGGCTGTGGTTATCACAACCGGCGTGGATTATCGAAAACTGGAAACATCAGGTATTGCGGAATTTACGGGAAAAGGAATTTATTATGGGGCAGCCAACACCGAAGCAGCAGCATGCAGCCAAAAGGAGGTATTTGTACTCGGCGGTGGTAATTCGGCAGGGCAGGCGGCTATGTATCTTTCAAAGTTTGCCAAAAAGGTGTTTATTGTCATCCGCAAAAATGACTTGAAAGCGACCATGTCATCGTATTTGATTGATCAGCTTTCGAACACAGACAATGTTGAGATTCTTGGTTGCACAGAGATTCTCGAAGCACAGGGCAACAATCAATTGGAACACCTGAAACTGATCGATCTGAATTCTGCAGAGGAAAGGGTAGTGAAGGCTGATGCCCTGTTCATTTTTATAGGTGCGCGTCCCTACACCGACTGGGTAGGATTGGAGATTATCAAAAATAGTAAGGGATTCATAGAAACGGGCCGTGACATGAGCAGATACGACAACTTCAAACAGGTGTGGAAACTCAATCGTGATCCGTATCTGCTGGAAACAAGTTCACCCGGAATCTTTGCAGCAGGTGATGTCAGGGCGGGCGCTATGAACCGGGTTACCTCGGCCGTAGGGGAAGGATCCATGTCCATTAGTTTTGTTCATCAGTATTTAAGCGAAGTGTAAAATGAGCAACCAGATTTGTGAACATATTACTCAGATTACAGCAATTAAACCTGCCACCAGGCTGGTATGTCTGGAATGCTCTAAAACAGGTGAGCGTTGGGTTCATTTGAGAACCTGCCAAACCTGTGGTGAGACACTATGCTGTGATAGTTCGCCTAAAAAGCACATGACGCAACATTTCCATCAAACTGGTCATCCTGTCGTTATTTCCTCGGAACCCGGTGAAAAATGGCTGTGGTGTTATGAGGATGAGGCGTTTGCGGAATATGAATGATTGCGTTTACGGATAAATGACTAGCAGGATCAATTAGTTGCTTAACCGCTCTGAGGCAGCGCTAAGTAGGGCATCATCCTCAGTGATTCTTTTATTGGCCCTTGCTGCTTCTAGGTAAACACTCATTGGATATTTTGAAATAAACAGCTTGTCGGTTTCTATCATTCTGATTTTCAGGCGGGCATGTTTGATGCTTTCCAGATGCTCAATGGAGACATAGCTCAATTCCGGAGTTCCCTGTCCCAGATCACAGATTCCAAAGGCGATGTTGTTCTTTTCGTCAAGCTCAGACAGGAGCCAGATTCCTTTACCGTATTTGGTATACAGCTTTACTTCCGGGGCGTGATCCCGGGCAACGCCTTCGTGAACTTCGAGGGCATTTTGTACCATTTTTTTTCTTATTTCTTCGGGAATCATCTGTGACATTTCACAAAGGTAATTCAACGAGGTTTCTTTGCCAATTATCTTCTCTCCCAGACAGCGAATTCGCTTTTAAAGATTTGGATAATTGTCAGGCTATTTTTTATTGTCATGATGCCAGGGCTACGCCCCTCTGGCAATTTTGCTCCCATTTTTATCTACTAAGATTACAGGGCTAACGCCCCTTTGGCCCCTCGTTTTGGTTGGTTGTGTCCAGTTAATTTCAGCTATGCGCGCCTTAATTTATGATGACAAAATAAAGGGGCGTAGCCCTGTCTTTTTCTTAGCAAAATAAGCAATTAGGGGCGTTAGCCCCGATATCGCAGACCTTGTCCATGGACTTCCATTTTCACCTCAATACATGTAAGATGGCTTGTTCAGATAATTAAAAATGGCGGTGCTGTAAATATTTAAATAAATAATAGAATAAAGTTTACAAAGCATGGCGTAATTCTTGTAAAGATCACCCTTGGATTCGGGGCACTATTGGTCTTGAATATTGGATCATCATCATTCATGTGGATAAACTTTACGGCTATGCAACTCTTTAAATCCAAGCAAACCGGCTACCTGGCGAGTTCGATGCTTATTGCTTTACTGGCATTATGTATGCAGGAATCCTTGGCTCAGCCCAAGATGTATTTAAAGCCCGCGATTGAGTCTAATGTGGAAACACCCATGCAGATCGTCAACGCCGGTGATGGATCCAAACGACTGTTTGTTGCAGAGCGTTCGGGCATTATTAAGGTTTTTGATGCAGCGCATGCCTATAAGAAGGTGTATCTGAATTTCAGTAGTCTCGTAAGTCAGTCTGGAGAAGGGGGGCTTTTAAGCATAGCTTTTCACCCGAATTTTGAAGTGAACGGATGTCTGTTCGTTCATTTCACGGATAAATTTGGCAATGTTGTTGTACATCGATACGATTCATCCACCCCGGGTGCCGACGTGATGGACGACCTTACGCCTTTGGAAGTAATCAGTATCCCGCATCCGGCCAACAACCATTATGGCGGTGAAATTCATTTTGGACCTGACGGAAATCTCTACATATCGGTCGGGGATGGTGGAGGAGGGAATGATCCGGCAAATAATGCCCAGAATACCCAAAACTGGCTGGGGAAATTATTGCGCATTGCCGTGGCCACTTCTGGCACGGATCAATATGTTGTGCCGGCGGATAATCCTTACATTGGGACCGGAGACAATGTGAAGCCGGAAATTTATGCCATCGGGCTGCGCAATCCTTTTCGATGGAGTTTTGATAGATCGAATGGGGATATCTGGATTGGCGATGTAGGTCAGGGCACCAAAGAAGAGATCGATCACAGAACCACTGCTACATTAAGGGGGGCTAACTTTGGCTGGCGGTGTTATGAAGGGGATGGGAGTAATCCGGCTTATACAAGTGATCCAAGTTGCCTGCCTGCCAATAATGTTACGCCACGGTACAGTTACGGTCGTGCTTTGGGCGCTTCGGTTATTGGCGGTGTCGTGTATCGGGGTGCTGTATCCACAGCCATGAACGGATATTATATTGGCTCGGATTATATATCGGGAATTTTCCACGTGCTTGCGCCAGGAGCTGCAACCCTGAGTCCTATGGCTGGCTTACTGAATAAAACGAATATATCCGATTATGGAGAGTCCGAAGATGGAGAGATTTATGTGGTTGCGATGGGTGAAAATGTCATTTATCGGGTTGCAGATGAGCTTTCGGAACCATTGCCCGTTACGTTGGTCAGCTTTACGGGGAGACGGGTACAGGAAGGTGTGGCGCTTCGGTGGGAGACCTCTTTGGAGGAAAATTTTCATCATTTCGATCTGGAATACAGTTCCAATGCCAAACAATTCAGATCAATCGCCCTGGTTGCCTCACAAAACACGACCGGGGGATCCATGTATACATTTACAGATCCTAATTATGCAGAGGGTATAGGTTATTATCGATTGAGGATGGTAGACCGGGACGAATCTTATGCCTTCTCCCGGATCATTAAAGTGGAGGGCGGGGAGAATGAATCCAGCTTTGTTTCCCCATCCATTGTTACGGATGGAATGATGCATGTAAGCCTGTCCGAAGCTTACAACGAGCTTCAGTTACTGAATAGTTCGGGTTCCATCCTGCTTAGCACAAATATTTCGGGCAAATCGGGCCGGTTTGATCTTCCTGTAACTACCCTGGCAACTGGATTATACATCGTCAGGCTACTTTCAAACGATAAAAAAACGTTACAACAAAAAATTATCATGGCTCCATGACAGCGGGCCGGTTGAAAACATATCCGGAATCTGTGTGGAAGGTTCCGGGCAGGTGTTGTCAAAAGCCAGCGAAAATGTCTGGCTTCCACTAAACCGACTATTTCCTGACTAACCCGGCCCCCTTTCTTCCCTGTCAAATTTTGTCATCGTCCAAAGTCTGGCGTGGCGTGGGCTTGATAATCATGCGAAGCGACTGGTCCTTGGTGAAATAGGCAATCATCCAATTGTAAAGGGTTCTCGCCCTGTTTCGGTATGTAATCAGGGACACCAAATGGATAAAAAGCCATGCACACCAGGCGATAAACCCATTGAAGTGAATTTTCGGCTTGGGCAGATCCACAACGGCCTTATTTTTACCAATAATGGCCATGGATCCTTTGTCTTTATAAATAAAAGGTTTTAACGCGCTTTTTTTAGCAAGGCTTTTGAAATTTTTTGCCAAATTTTTGCCCTGCTGAATGGCCACCTGAGCCACCTGGGGATGGCCTGCAGGGAATGCCTGATCACTAAGCTGGAGACAGGTATCCCCGATAGCATAAATGTTACCGGTTCCATTTACCTTATTGTACTCGTCCACGAGCATGCGTTTGCCACGGCCATAGCTTTCTGCTGGGATCCCTTCAAACTTCATTGCTGATACCCCAGCTGCCCATATTAACGTTTTAGCCGCAATAGTTTCTCCGTTTCCCAATACAACCGTATCGTCAACGAAATCTTTGACATGGGTATTCAGCTTAATTTTCACACCCATTTTTCTAAGCTCATTGTAGGTGTCTTGCTGCGATTTTATACTCATAGGTGATAGCAAAGCGTCACCACCATCGATGAGATAGATTTCACTTCCCTTCCCTGCAAGTTCAGGGTATTCTTTTCTGAGGATACCGTTACGCATTTCGGCAAACATACCGGAGACTTCCACCCCGGTGGGCCCACCACCGGCAATCACCACAGTGAGGCGTTTTTTTATGTCATCGGGGTCTTCTGAAATGGTTGCCTGCTCCATTTGCTGCAATAGTTTATTACGCATTTCAATCGCATCGTCGAGGGTTTTCATGGCAATGGCATTTTCCCTGACGTTTTCCATTCCAAAAAAATTAGTCTCAGCTCCGGTGGCGAATACCAGGTAATCATAATGAAGTTCGCCATTGGAAAGGATGACTTTATTTTGATCAGGAGAAACGCTTACCAGTTCACCTAGTCTGAATTGCAGGTTTTCCTTGTCCCGGAACAATTTACGGAAAGGGTAACTGATGCTGGAAGGCTCCAGAAAAGCAGTGGCAACCTGGTAAATAAGAGGTGGAAAAAAGTTGTAATTGTTTTTATCCACCAGTGTCACCTCGTAATTTTTATCGCGCGCCAAATCCAGTGAAAGGTTTACTCCAGCGAAGCCGCCACCTATGATCAGTATTTTCATTTTATTGGGTAATTGGTTTGGTGTCATTCAATTCTATTCCGGACACCCCAAGTCTGTTGTTTAACAATTTGTTCAAATATTCACGCCATCAGGTTCCCCAGTTAACACACCAGTGTTCTATCTTGCCGCTTAGTCTAGCTCAATTTCAAGTAAAGCCGAGACTTTGCCATCAATATACCATTATTCCGCCAAAAGGCGTGCCAGAATTTTCTCAGGGCATTCCCGCGGATGCGCCCCTTGTGTTTTTAAGATGCTCAGGCAGCATCTACAGAGATGGCCTCCAAATACATGTGCTTTCCGATGATATGGTTTCTCAGGCTTATTAAATTGATTATTGGATAAGCGTATTAAGTATAGGTTCTATACATGATGTGTCGTTGTTTTGTAGAATTTATTTATTATATTGGCAGCTGAGTCTAAATGTTTAGTCTTAGCTATTCTATTCCTTGAAATTATTACTTTTTTAATGCTTGTAGTACCATTTAATGGTAATTCATGAACTCTCTATCATCAGTTAAGCGCAAATTGAATTTGATTTGGCTTACCATTACAGGTTCACCCGAAAAATTTATTCTTCGTGCCAGGATTTTTCATTCGGTATGTTTCATAACATTGCTGGCTTCGCTTTACAATATACCGTTCAACTATGCCATAGGACTTCCTAAAATTGCCATTGAGAGTTTTTTTCTATTAGTGGCGATATGCCTGTTGTACTACAATTCCCGGGTGAGGAACAACGTTTCGGCAAGTATATTCATAGGGCTTCTGGCCATTCATGTGGGGTTCGGTATCAACTACTTTATGAATTCCGGAGTGGATGGGCCCACTGACCTTTTCCTTCTTTTAGCCCTGATCATCATTGTAACGATTTCTCCCTCCAAGCATTACAAATTCTGGATTCCCTTAAATATTGCCGTTGGGCTGGGGCTCATGCTTTCGGAGTACTTAGCGCCCGAACTGATCCCCTTTACTTACAACAGCCGGTTCAATCATTATATTGATATTTCTTCGGCTTATCTGGTCGTGGTGGTTGTCAGTTTTTACTGTATCACCGGCATCCGGCGCCAGTATGAAATTGAGAGAAGGTCGGCAGCTGCCAAAAGCAGTGCCATTGAAGAACAAAACGTAAGAATTTCGATGCAGAACCTCGAACTGCAGCGATTGAATGCGGAGAAAAACAAGCTGATGTCCATTATTGCCCATGATCTCCGATCGCCACTCGGTAGTATTCAGAATTCCCTTGAGATTATTACTGAATATGACCTCGAATCGGAAGACAAGCAGTACATCGAAAGAGAGTTACTGCAAACCACCAAGAAAACTTCCGCGATGCTCTCCAAACTGCTATCCTGGTCAAAGTCCCAGATAACAGGGATATCGGTGTTTCCGGATGTGCACAATCTTGCCCAGCTATTAGCCAACACGCTGGAGACGGAGCGATCCATTGCCACCCAGAAGAATATCGACCTTTATAATAAAATAGATGCAGATACCTTTATCTATGCGGATGGTGATATGATGGAGCTGATTGTCAGAAACCTGGTTGGTAATGCCATTAAGTTCACACACAGCGGGGGTAGTATCTTCATTGAGAACAAGATCAATGAAAATGAATGCTGGCTTAGCATTCGGGATACAGGCACGGGTATTGACTTAGACAAGCAGGGCGAGATCTTTTCTCTGACGGCGAAATCAACCTATGGAACAGAAAATGAAAAGGGATTGGGACTCGGGTTGTTGCTCTGTAAGGAGTTTATAGTGGCTCAGGGCGGTAATATATGGTTTGAGAGTAATCCTGGAAAAGGTACAACTTTTTATATTTCAATTCCGTTGCATGAAACGCGCAATGAAGGAGAACCTTATGTTTTGAGGGGTGAAAAAAGTCTCGAAAAGAGTTATTTAAAATAGCATTTCTTTCAAGATTTTAATCCTGGTTGTAAGCGGACATTTGGATAAAAGTAGCTTTTCGACCAATAATGTTACGACTGTACGTGCAATTCGGTTCAGCAACACTTCTGCTTTGAGAGCCAAATGGTGATAGTCACCAATCCGTATCACATTTTTTGGAGAAAAGTTCACCAACCGAAATCCGCACGCGTCGAAAAGTGTAGATTTGTAGCGAATGTTCCAATGTGGAACCTGAGCTCACCCCATAAAAACTTCGAATAATGTTTCCTTCCGGAAATACGATCAAACTTCTACGGATTCCGTTTTCGTTTTTTCTGATGCCTTTGTTTCTCTTCGCTTTGAGCCAGGCCGAGAACGTGGTGTTGTACAAAACGTTAGTGTCATTTTTAATTATTCATTTTCTGGTTTACCCGGCAAGCAATGGTTACAATAGTTATGTTGATAGGGACGAAGATAGTATAGGTGGTATCGAGCGTCCTCCGTTACCGACCATACACTTGTTTTATACCACACTGGTCCTGGATACCATGGCGATTATTCTGGCCGCATTTTTCGTGGATTGGTATTTTGCCGTTTGTTTGATTTGCTACATAGCTGCTTCCCGTGCATACAGTTCCCGGCAAATCCGCCTGAAAAAATATCCCTTTGCAGGTTTTCTTATTGTTGTCATTTTTCAAGGGGCGTTTACCTATTACATGTCCTTTTTGGGTATTACAGGCCATCCACTGATTATGAACCGGGAGGCTATTTATGTTTTACTTGGATGCTCATTCCAGATCGCAGGAGCATACCCGCTTACACAGATTTACCAGCACAGGCAAGATCTGAAAGATGGGGTCGTCACACTGAGTTATAAGCTGGGATACCGGGGCACTTTCCTGTTTACTGCGGTGATGTTTGCCATTTGCAACATCTTTTACTTCCTTTATTTCCGTGAAAAGCAAATTGGAACGATTTTTTACATCATTCAAATATTCTTTCTTCCCATTGTCGTATATTTTGTATATTGGTTTTTGCAGGTTGCGAAGGATAATAGCCACGCCAATTTCCGTAATACCATGCGAATGAACCTGATTGCGGGTCTATGCATGAACGGTTGTTTTTTAGTACTAATTTTATTTCGTTATTACCCATTGAGTTACATCACCGCTATTGAAACCGCCGTTCCAGACAACTGCTTCACTCAGGAAACACTTGCTTCCTTCTACATCAATTCGACTGGCGATCAGCTTACCAAACGTAAAATAAAAATTGTAGCTGCCAAGTCAGGGATACAAAATCGGTATTCTGTTATCCGGGATTTTGATCAGAAAGTGGAGGATTATACGTTTTTTGCTAATAATGCAGACCTGCTCCCCGAGCCCGGACTTACGCAAAGAATGGATCTGTATCAAAAACATGCAATCGCGCTATCGGCTCGCGCGGCTGAGAAAATAAATGACTTTTCAAATGTTAAGAAGGAGATCACACATCTCATCACAGTGACCTGCACAGGGCTGTTTGCTCCTGGACTGGACATTGAACTGATCAGGAGCCTGGGTTTGAAACCCACCATTCATCGCAGCAGTGTTAACTTTATGGGTTGCAATGCAGCCATCATCGCGCTTAAGCAGGCAGATGAAATTTGTAAAAACGAAACCAATGCGAAGGTGTTGATCGTGTGCACAGAGCTTTGTACCATACACTTTCAAAAACGCTTTAACGACGACTACATCCTTTCGAACCTGCTTTTTGGAGATGGTGCAGCAGCTGTCCTGGTTGCATCCCAGCCAGCTGGCGTGCAGGGGTATCCGGTGAGGATCGATTCGTTCAATTCATTTGTATTGCATAATGGCTACGCCGATATGGCCTGGAAGTTATCGGAAACAGGCTTCATCATGAATCTGACTTCTTATGTACCGGATCTGATCAGCAAAAACATAGGCCCCATGCTCCGATCGATCAACCTTAATCCGGACGACATCACGCGCTGGGCGGTGCATCCGGGTGGTAAACGAATTGTAGACGATTTTGCCTATGCCCTGAATCTGGATAAATGCAAAATGGCATCAAGCTATCGTATTCTTAAAAACTACGGAAATATGTCATCGCCCACGGTGCTTTTTGTATTGAAGGATGTACTCGAAAGGGCAAGTGGTCGTAATCCGGGCCAACGTGGTTTTGCGGCCGCGTTTGGACCAGGATTAAGCATCGAAACCATGCAGTTCAGCTATGTTTAAACACCGCAGCAATGATAAGGAGCTGTTGGACGCAGCGTATATTCCTGAAAATGAGCTGTTCAGGAATCTGCGGGAGCTCGATTTTATAAATAATTGGTTAGGTGGCTACCGTATTTCTTTTGCCGCTCTAAAAAAGGTAATCCTGAATAATCGACCTAACATTTTGGTGGATATCGGAAGTGGGGGAGGGGATACGCTTAAACGCATGAACCGATGGCAAAAACGGAAGGATTTGACCCTCAGGCTTTACGGTATTGATATAAAACCGGTCTGTGTTAATTATTCAATTACCAATAATCCTGATCGAGAGATCAATTTTATTTGTGATGATTACAGAAATATCTATTACCATGTACCCGAGGTGGACATCATACACGCATCCCTGTTTTGCCACCATCTTACAGAACAGGAACTGGTTGAATTGATCCGGTTTGCTTTACAAAAAGAGGCTGTACTAATTATCAATGATCTGGAAAGAAATGCCTTGGCGTATTATTTGATAAAGTTTCTGACCGCTTTGTTTTCAGCCTCATACCTGGTAAAACACGATGCGCCGCTCTCGGTTTTACGAGGTTTTAAGAAGCAGGAATGGATCGAAATAATCCGGGAGGCAGGTGCCGCGAAATATTCGGTAAAAAACAAATGGGCATTCAGGCATGAGGTAATTATTTATTCCTGAGCATTTGTTTGATGGCTTATAAACCTAACAATGAACACCGTGACAAAAAAATACCAGTGTGCTGTAATCGGGGGAGGGCTGGCTGGCCTGTGTCTGGCCATTCAGCTGGCCGATCGGGGCATTCATGTGGTGCTTTTTGAGAAAAACCGGTATCCGTTTCACAAGGTTTGCGGGGAATATATTTCAATGGAAAGCTGGGATTTTCTCCAAAAAATAGGTCTGCCTCTGGATGACCTTGCCCTTCCCCGGATCTCCCGTTTGGGTATCAGCTCACCCAAAGGGTTTATGCTGGAACACGCCCTGGATATGGGTGGTTTTGGAATCAGCCGGTATAGTCTGGATTATTATTTGAGCCAGATTGCCAGAGAAAAAGGCGTACGCGTGCTCGAAAACTGTAAAGTAAGTGCAGTTGAAAATAATGACATTTCGCATCAGATCGAAACCGCCTTGGGTACATTTGAAGCTGATGTTGTTTGCGGTAGTTATGGCAGATATACACCAGCCTTCATGCAAAAGGAAACGAGCCTTAATCATGGCAAATATTTGGGTGTGAAGTATCACATCAGAACCGACCTGGCGCATAATAAAATCGAGCTTCATAATTTCAAAGACGGGTATTGTGGCGTGTCTAAGGTGGATCAGGACTGGCATTGTCTGTGTTACCTGACCACGGTGGGAAATTTGCTGGACAACGGGAAGGATATCGGTCAAATGGAGGAAAAGGTTCTGTATCAGAATCCTATACTAAAGCGGTATTTCACAGAGTCAGATTTTATACGTCAGGAGCCACTCGTGACAAGTAATATTCAGTTCAGGGAAAAAACGGCGTTTGGCAGCGGAATGTTCTTACTGGGTGATGCAGCAGGATCCATCACGCCTTTATGCGGTAATGGCATGAGCATGGGCATGCGCGCTTCGAACCTTCTCGCTACCGAGCTCATCCTTTATTTTAATAAAAAACAAAGCAGCGCCAACGCCCGGGTAGCGTATCAACAAGCATGGAACCAGTCTTTTCATGCAAGAATAACAGCCGGATATTACCTACAGCATCTCTTTGGTAAGCCAACTACCACACATTTTGCACTGAAATTGCTTAGCCTGTTGCCAACGGTGACCAAAAAGCTGGTCGCACTCACACATGGAAAAAAATTTTAACAGGTATGACGCAGCGTCAGATGGTTTCTTCAACTTCCTGTTCTGTATGCTTTTAGGAATTTTTTATAAATTTCTTCTTTAAAATTAGAATTTCAAAAAAATGTTTTTACATTTGATACTATAAGTATCTTATTTTTGATTTTTTAAATATCAATAACGTATGAGAGCTCAGGATATATTTTGGTCGGGTAATATCAAGTACTTGCGTCTGCGTCAGAAACTCAGTCAGGAAACGTTGTCGGAAAAGCTAGGCATCACAAGGGTAAAGCTCAATGCGCATGAAAGTGGCCGCACTGCGAACCCAACGATTGACGACCTCATCAATTTTTCCGAGTTTTTCAGAATGAGTATTGACAGTCTTTTGAAAATAGATCTTACGAAACTGTCAGAACAAAAAATGAAAGATCTGGAACTCGGGAGTGAGCTGTTTATGAAAGGCGATAATATCCGGGTTCTGGCCATTACGGTGGATAAGGACGAGAAGGAGAACGTGGAGTATGTACCCATCAAGGCAAAGGCCGGGTACCGTTCCGGGTTCAGTGATCCTGAATTTCTGGCTACGCTACCTAAATTCAATCTTCCCAATCTGCCACGAAATGGAACTTTCAGGATGTTCCCAACCATAGGTGATTCGATGTTGCCGGTTCCGGAAGGAAGTGATATTATTACCCGGTATATTCAGGACTGGACAAAGGTGAAAGATGAAACACCCTGTATTGTAATCCTGAAAGGGGAACAGGATTTCGTATTTAAGCAGGTAACCATCAATCGTGATGGAACAATGCTTTTGCAATCGTTCAACAAACAATATTTTGCCTATACCGTTCCGGTTTCAGAAGTGCTTGAGCTTTGGGAGTATTACAGCTTTCACAGCCGACAGTTACCCGAACCACAGACGGACATGCAGCAGCTTATGAAAATGTTGCAGGAAATGCAGCAGGAGGTTAAAGAACTGAGAGGTAAAAAGTAGGTTATGGTTCGGGGAAAGGATAAGGGGCTTTCGACTTGGTTAAGCAGATAAACTTCGGCATTGAAATGTTGTAAAGAAACGTGTTTGCATTCTTACGATTGGATTTCTGAGCCGCTGACCTTGTCAGATTGTTTTCTAGACCAGTTTTCTCCCCTTCCACTCATACGTGGGTTTTTGCACCGCAATGCCAAAGAGGCACACATAAAGAGGATATACCACCTGGGTAATTGGGATGTACAGAATGGATCGTTTTTTACCTAAAAAAGAGAGGATACTGCCCAAAAAAATCCATTCAGGGACGCACTTTACAACCCAAAAAGCACCTAATTCGGTAATAGAAATTATATCAAATGCATAAAGAGCAAGTGAGGCCAGAAGGACAAAATTACAGGCGAACACGTAAAGGGCTAGTACAAGAGGCGTAGTGCTCTGGTAATGCTTCCATTTGCTGGCCCATCTTTTTCGTTGCCGGAAAAACATAGACCATTTCTGGTGTGGATTTGTATAAACAACTGCCCTGGGATCTTTTAAAAACTGGACACCCTCAGGATAGGAGTCGGCAATTTTATGCATGAGAAATTCGTCATCCCCAGACGCGATGTGCCGGACGCCATCATAACCTCCCACTTCGGTAAACACTTTTTTTTCATAGGCCAGATTTGCCCCATTACATAGAGACGGATATCCGGCAGAGATGGCACTTCCACCGCTTCCGATCAGGCTGGCAAATTCCACAGTTTGCAGATGATCTGTCAGGGTATTTTCGGGTGTAAAGGTCACGGGACCGCTAATCAGTTTTGCGCCTGTAGCCATATAGCAATCCTTAAATGATTGTAGCCAATTGGGCCCCACCCGACAATCACCGTCTGTGGTGATGATCAATTCTCCCGAAGCTACGCTCAAGGCTTTTTCAATGGCTCTTTTCTTAGGCGATGCATTTGGTACATCTTCGAGCCGTATCAGTTTAATTCTCGCATGTAGTTGCGTGCATAATTGCTGAATCACTTCGGCTGTGCCATCGGTGGAGGAATCGTCCACGATCAGTATTTCAAATTGTTCTTTCGAGAGCGTTTGATTTTCAATGTCGTTGAGCAGTAATGCAATATTCCCCGCCTCATTGCGGACCGGGATGATCACCGAGATCTGCATCTGCGATAGGGTTGCAGAAGGGTAGGTAACCCGTAGTTTATCCCAGTAAAAGTTCAGCAGAAGGGTGAACAAAGCGTAGCTGCCTAAAATGACCCAGATGACTGGAACGAGATATAAAGCAAGGAAGTTCTCAATCATTTTTCACGTTCCATTTGTATTTCCAAATGAGATAGATGCCAATCAGTATAGGTGCCATTACATTGATAATCCATACCAGAAATGTCGCCGTAATAATTTCTTCCGCTGGAAGATTGTATTGTTTGAACACGAAAAGGGCTGTAAATTCCCTTAATCCCAAATCGCCCAATACGTTGATGGCGGGAATTATGGTTTTGGCCAGAAAGATCAGCGCCACACATGCTGCCAGTGTGGAAAGTGTCAAAGGGAAGTTGAATAAAGATAGCGCCAGTACAAACTGTGTGAGAAAGACGAAATAACGTAACAGTCCGCAGGAAGTTGCGTACAGAAGTTCTGCGCCCGTGTAGGTACCCATAATCCTGACATAGGAAATTATTTTTTGAAGAAGGGGATTTTCCGCATGCCAGTTGAGCATTCGTTTTCTTGACCCGACCACAATCCAACCCAGTGCAGTAAGTAGACACAATCCTGTGCTGATAATCGGTTTGCTGGATTGCGGAAGTGGCATGGAATCCTGGAGCAGTAACCATGCGGCGGCTCCGGCAATGAGCGAAACATAAAACTGTATACCGTTGGAAACAATCGCTGCCCCAATGGCCTCGAGTCTTTTATCAGACCTCAGAGCGGCCACCCGACCAATTGTATCTCCGAGTTGTGCAGGTGCAGCCACACCGACGGCAAGTCCTGTGATGGTTCCCCGGAAAGCCTCTCGGAAAGGAACCGGAAAGACTTTTTGCACCAGGATTTGCCATTTTTTGCTTTCCAAAGCCCAGTTGATGGGAACCAGCACTAGTATGGTTGCGATTACAGGCATATTTTCTAACACAATAATTCTGGAAAAAACCTTACTGATATCGTAAATGCCTTTTTGCTCATTTTTAAAAGTAGAATAAATGTAGCTGATAATCAATGCGGTCACAATGAGTTTTATTGCCCACAGCACTTTGCTCCAGCTTGTTTTTTCGTTTGAAGAGGAGAGTTCCTTATCTTGCACCATGATAAAATTGCCACAGGCGGATGCCGCTGAAAAAGTGATTATTGGTGTTGATCCGGGTACTCAGGTAATGGGGTACGGTGTGATTTCGGTAAAAGGGCAGCAAATTACTTTGATTCAGTATGGTGTGATTCATTTGAGCAAATATACTACCCATGAACTGAAACTGAAGAAAATCTTTGAACGGATATCCCAGTTGATACAGGATTACCTTCCGGATGAAATGGCGATCGAAGATCCTTTCTATGGTAAAAATCCTCAGTCCATGTTGAAACTCGGCCGTGCTCAGGGCGTGGCAATGGCTGCCGCGCTGGCCCGGGATATCCCTATTGTTGAGTATTCGCCCAAAAAGGTGAAGCAATCAGTAACGGGCAGTGGCGGTGCCTCCAAAGAGCAAGTGGCATACATGCTGGAAAAAATTCTTAAAATGGAGCTTAGTAAAGAGTTTATGGACGCTACGGACGGAATTGCCATTGCCATCTGCCACCATTACCACGCCAATTCACCCGCCTCGAGTGCATCCAAGACTTCTTCAAAATCAAAAAAGGGCGGTTGGGGAGCTTATGTAAATGAGAATCCCGACCGGGTGAAGTAGCCGTACGTGTGTGGGGCAGTCACATCCTGCTAACCCACTGCATCATCAGGGCTGTGAGATAACCACAATAAGTACCGATGGCATACCCCAGAATGGCCAGCAGAACGCCAACCGGTGCCAGTGAGGGATGGAATGCCGCAGCTACAACGGATGCAGAAGCCGAACCACCGATATTTGCCTGGCTTCCTACTGCCAGAAAGAAAAAAGGGATCCTCAATAATTTGCAAACAGAAATGATGATTGCGGCGTGAACGAGAATCCAAACGAGTCCTATTGCCAGTAATCCAGGATTCTGCGCAACCGCTCCGAGATCCATTTGCATACCTATGGTTGCAACAAGTATATACAAAAACAAGGAACCAAGCCTGGAGGCACCTACATGCTCTAGTTTTCGTAATGGGCTTACGGATAGGGCAATACCAATGAAGGTCGCAATGGTAATAATCCAGAAAAATGAAGAAGTGAGACTGTACTTTTCGAGGGAAGGGTAGTTTTGGGATAGATAGGGTGTGATCTTTTCAGAGCACCAATGCGCTAAACCCGTTGCTCCAAAACCTATTGCTGCCAGATAGATGTAATCATGGGTTGATGGAACTCGCTGATTGGTAATTTGCTGTAACTCCATTTGATTTTGTACATCGGTAATATGTGTACTGTCCGATTTGAAAAAACGATCCAGCCGGGTAACGCTTCCTGCTCCATAAATAAGTACCGCCATCCACAGCTCGGCTACCAAAACATCTACCGCAACAACCTGAGAAAAGAGCCTGTCACTCGGATGAAATATTTCTCGCAGGGCAGTCTGGTTGGCTCCACCCCCGATCCAGCTTCCGGCAATCGTGCTGAGGCCACGCCAAACTTCATCCTGACCTGAGCCGGCTACCGTAGCCGGATGCAACACACCCACCACCCACAGGGCCAGCGGACCGCCCAACATCACACCCAAAGTACCCGCGAGCATGGCAATCAGGGCCTTCGGTCCGAGTCTTCGCAGAAACTTCCAGTCCATTCCAAGGGTAAATAGTACCAGACAGGCGGGCAACAGGTAGCGGGATACCACTGGGTAAAGTTGAGAACCTGCGCCGTCAATGACGCCAGCAGAATTGAGGACACCCGGTATAAAGTAGCAAAGTAAAAGCGGAGGGATGATTGTGAAAAATCGTTTCCATCCGGGTAAAGATGACGTAAAGAATATGCCTGCCAGGATCATCAAAAGCAAGCCTAACAGTACAGCATCATTGGTTATCATGTAGAATCGTGATTAGGTCCCTATTGGAGGTTTTTGTAAAAGTAACTTTTTTTCTCAATTCGAAGCAGAAGAAACGCATTCAATAGTCGTGATATATTGGGTAAAAATACCCGGTGATGGGAGATGAAATGGAGAAACTAAGGTTTTCTTTGGCCAGCAGGGTAGTAGTGGTTTTTCCACATGCGGATATGGGGTGATCATTTTTAGTTTTACGATGGATTGGCCTGTCAACATTACCGAATGCTAATTGCTTTTCACCGCTGGTTGGTTGTTGTACCGCGAAGTAAACAAAATGCATTTTATTTGATATGTCAGGTGCAGCATTTTATCATTTTACTGTGTTTTAGTTTGTATTAATTCAGATTATTAAGAAAGGTGGAGTCCAGCAACCACTTTAAAAACGGGGCGAATCCGAAAAGCCATACGATTAGGAGTATCTTCTACCCCCCCCCCGTTCAATGGATTACTTTATCAAAGTTCTTAAAAATTACGCCGTCTTTACCGGTAGAGCAAGAAGAAGTGAGTATTGGTATTTTGTTTTGTTTTATGTAATAATAGCCATAGCCGTCGGGTTCATCAGCAATCTGATTAATTTTCCCATATTATCCACCATATTATCCCTGGCATTTCTGGTTCCTTCTATCGCGGTGGGTATCCGGAGAATGCATGACGTTGGTAAAAGCGGATGGTACATTTTGATCCCAATCTATAATTTAATTTTGGCTGTTACAGAAGGTGAAAAAGGGGATAATCAGTACGGCCCCGATCCGAAAGCATTTGCGGGTATTGAAAACAAAGTATTTTAAGTTGCACCGGCAAGTACCGTTAGTGTAATAGACTTTTTAGTGCACTGAGCTGATTATGAATAGGATGAAAACAAAACGCAGGTTCAATATGATTTGAGCTTGCGTTTTGTTTTGGGTTATGGGATGAAAATAGATAAAATTCGTCATATATACTTGTTGTTATGGCAGATAGGAAACTATACTTTGCATATTGGGGAGTTAACAGAATTATTGTTTAGGAGTTTTGTAAACCCTCTTCCTTATTGCTATCGGGAATAAAATATGCAATTTTTGCGAAATATAGAGACCAATGCGGCATCCATATGTAATTTAAAATAATATTTTAGCAATGAAAAAGTCAGATATAAACCCGATGCCGGCTTTTTTTGATCGGTATATCCATATCGTTGAAGATATAACGCTTAACGATGCCTTGTCTAAGTATACTCCTGAAAACATCTTTGGGGATATTGACTTATTGCTGGCGCTTGAGGATCGGGTATATGCACCGGGCAAATGGACTGTTCGTGACATTGTGCAACATGTAATAGATAATGAACGGATTATGGCCTATCGCGCATTACGGTTTTCAAGAAATGATCACACCGTGCTTCCTGGCTATGATGAAGAACTGCTAGGTGCGCATACCATGGCCAATCAACGTCCTCTTTTAGAGCTCATTGCCGAATGGAAATCGGTACGAACTTCCACGCAGTACCTGTTTAAGGGAATGAATGAGGAGATGATCATCAGGTCGGGTGTTGCTTACAAAAGCGAAATTTCGGCCTTAGCACTGGGATTTGTGATCGTGGGTCATCCGATTCACCACATGAATGTGATCAGGGAGCGCTACTTTCCGCTACTGGTCTAGGGGTCGTATGCTGGCCGATGCGGCATAGGAAAATGTTCACTTTTGAACCAGCTGAAAACTGCATTCGATCAATTGACAATTCTGCGCCTAAAAGGATATGAATAGTATGTCATCGTTTATTTCAGATTATTGGCCAATCGTTTTTAGTTCTGCTGCGGTTTATTTTTTTATCGTTGCAGCCATAAGAATTTTTGGTAAAAAGGAATTTGCCCAGCTTTCGGTTTCTGACCTTGTGTTTGTTTTACTCATTAGTAATGCTGTCCAGAATGCGATGGTAGGGGCAAATACCTCCTTAACGGGCGGCTTGGTTGCTGCCACCACTTTGTTTACTATCAATGCGGCAATCAAATATTTGTCTTATCGGTTTCCCGGATTAAGAAGTATTATTTCGGGCGAGCCCAGGATACTCATTTACCACGGCAAAGTGAATGAATCCAACTTAAGATCGGAGCATATCTCCATCAATGAATTGTTAGAGGCTGTTCACGAACATGGGAGTGCATCCATTCGGGATGTTGACCTGGCCGTGCTGGAAACAGATGGAAATATCAGTGTGCTTTCCGGAGATTATAAGAGACGTAGCCTCAAGCCTCGCAAGCGAAGAAAGAAGCTGTTCTGAAATCGCAGCACTGTACCGCATTGTTTCAATACTGCAAATGGTTACCGCTTCAAATGTGTGGACTTATCCACCTCCCAGCTGCCTGAGGGCAGCTTCTACATTTGTAACCGGCAGTTGGCAGGTCTTATCAAAACATACGTAAATCGCTGTTTTTCCGTTGATGTCTGTTTTGTACTGCATGAGTGGCAAGTCAGAGTGAGTGACTGTTCCCAGCATGATTTTATTAGGAATGAAGAAACGGTCCAGATCTTTTCTGAGCTGGTCGGCATACTCACCGACAATAACCACCTCAGCAGTGGGGGTGACCCGGCAACAATATAAGGTAGCCCAGTTGGTGACCCATTGCACATCGGTGAGCATTAAATTCTGCATTCGCGATAGCATGTTATCTGCATATTCGAGATAATCCGGCCGATCCAGAATTTTACCAAGAAAATACAGGTTATTGGCCATCATCGAATTGCTGGCTGGGATTACATTGTCAAACAGTTCTTTTTTACGTGCGATCAGTGGGTCGGCGGCTGAGTCGGTAAAAAAGAAATAGCCATCGTTAGAATCGTAAAAATGGACGATCGTGTAATCACACAATGCCTGTGCACGTGATAACCAGTTTTGGTCAAAAGTAATCTGATAGAGCGCGAGGTAGCCATCTACTACGGCAGCATAATCTTCCAGAAATGCCACAATACTTGCTTTGTCACCTTTGTAATTATGCCACAGCCGGCCTTCTGTCGACATTTTTGTATGGATAAACTCCCCTGCCCGAAGCGCCATGGTTCGGTACGTTTCGTCACCTAATGCGCCGTAGCAATCGGATAGTCCCTTAATTAATAACCCGTTCCAAGAAGCGAGAATTTTATCGTCCAGTCCCGGACGAATCCGTTTGCTACGCTCCCTATGCAGTAAGGCAAGCACAGCTGTGTAATCCTGCTCAAACGTTTCTGAATAAATGCCCATCTTCAGGGCAGTAGCCTTGATGTTATTGGTAAGATGCAGATGGTTGTAGCCGTGCTCCCAATTTCCCTTTTTGCTGATACTATATAGGGAGGAAAACCAGGAAAAATCCTGGCCGAGCAAGTCTTTAAGCTCTTGTTCAGTCCAGATATAAAACTTACCCTCTATGCCTTCACTGTCCGCATCCAGCGCCGAATAAAAGCCTCCATGGGGACTTGCCATCTCATTTTCGAGCCATGAAATGGATTGCCGGATACGCCCGGCAAAAAGCGGATTTTGCGTTAATGCAAAGGCTTCGGCATAGATGCTGAGCAGCTGAGCGTTGTCGTACAACATTTTCTCAAAATGGGGTATGAACCAATCTTCATCGACCGAATAACGTGACCACCCACCACCCACGTGGTCGTAAATACCGCCAAGGGCTATGCGGGTAAGGGAGCGTTCAATATGCTCAAGGGCTTCGGGATTTTGCGTAACATCATAATAGCGGAGCAGAAACTTGTAGATGGACGGCATCGGGAATTTCGGTGCGCGATCCATACCCCCTTTGTCGGTATCAAAGTTTGTTTTCAACTTTTCGAACATGGCATCCAGGTTATCTTCCGAATAATCGCTGGGCTGATTTTTTAGTCCATATTTCTCGGTTTCTGATAGCAGCATGTTTTGCACAAAACCTTCCGCCGAGTTGGCCAGTTCGGTGTAGTGCTTTGTAAATGCATCCCGAATGCTGTTCAGCAATTGAATCCAATTTTGAGGTGGCAAATATGTAACGCCGTAGAATGGTTTTGCATCGGGAAGGAGGAACACATTCAAAGGCCATCCTCCGCGTGTACCCATTGCCTGAAGTGCATCCATATACACAGCGTCCACATCCGGTCTTTCCTCCCGGTCTACCTTTATACAGATGAAATGCTCGTTCATGACATCGGCTACGTACTCTTTCTCAAAGCTCTCGCGTTCCATCACATGGCACCAGTGACATGCCGAGTATCCAATACTCACCAGAATCGGTTTGTTTTCTTTCTTTGCTTTTGTGAGTGCCTCTTCACCCCAGGGAAACCAGTCAACAGGGTTGTGGGCGTGTTGCAATAGGTATGGACTGCTTTCCTGGCTGAGTCGGTTCATGATTTGCGCAAGTTTTTGCTTATGATTGTAATTTGAGGGCTTTACCAAATACGTGCCATCCTCCATTCAAGCTCAGAATTTTCAAAGGTTCTGCTGGCGAAGTTTTATTATTGGAGAATCACTACTTTTCTCGTTATCGTTTTTTTATCTGTTTGAAACCTTGCCAGATAAATTCCCGAGGTCAGATCAGGGAGGGAGACAAATTCCCTGGTTACCCCGGTGACAGACTTGAGTTTACGCTCCATAATCACTTGTCCCCGGGTGTTTACCAGCGCAAAATCTACATCGGTAACTCCGTTAATTCCATCCAAAACGATATGAAGATCTCTTTGCGTGGGATTGGAATAAACATATGCATCCGAGAGGAAAGGCTCTGTGGATGCTACGGTGTCGTTGAGGTCAAATTTACAAAGGAAAACCTCTTTGCCTTTTAACTTGATGGTTTTGTACCATTTTTGATACACAACATTGACCGAAGTCTCTTCCTGATCTCCGGCATAAGGGTTTTGGGCGGCAATCAAAATGTAATTATCCTTCACAACACCTCGCCATATGGGATTTTGCAGTTGCATGTGATCCCTGGCCGACTGGTTGATGACCAGTTGATAGTTACCCTCAAACATGTCTTTGAACATGGACAGTCTGTACAGCCCATAAATGAAATGCTCATAGGGTGCGTAGTTTTCCTGTCGCGCATCCGGAAGGAATGGATTCTCCCATAACCAAAGACCTTTGGCACCTGAAAAGAAGGGGAAAATGGCTGTGGATTCTGCCATGAAGTTACTCACCATGGGTGTTTTGGGGTCGTAGCTGTCGTGTATCCTTAGCCAAACGAAGGGAATCACCGGCTTGTCGCTCCATGCCCGATTGACTTCTATGTGAAACAATAAATAAGAAAGGTAGTCTTTGCCGATAGGGTGGTCATAATTGTAATAAAAATAGGGAGATGGAGACTGGATATTCAGTTCATTGAAATAGGGGCCCCCGATTTTTCCGTTGTTGTCTTGTGCCAGGTAGTGCGTCCGGGCCAGGTTCGTTGTCCAGTCCTGCCAACTGTTGGTTGTGATATTGAGCCAGGTGTTTCGTACCGGAACATCACTGTATGCCGTGACCTGAGCGGCCGCGTGCTGGCTTTTGCCTCTTAACCTTTTGATGGATTCGGCATGCCACCATCTCATATCGCGCTTATAAGTTGTCAGAAAGTCCTGATCGCTCAGATTGCGATAGGTTGCCGGGATTTGGGTATTTGATTTAAGGGCCAGGATGTCGCGATCCTCACGCTGAAAGCGTTCCACATCCATGCATATCAAGTCGGCTTCGGGCAGTACGGCTGCATAATTGTCCCAGTAATTCCGGTAAGCTGTTGTGTCATTTCCCCAGGGGCTTCGGAGCGTATTATTACCCCAGGGCTGGTCTCCGGCATTCGTGGCAACGCCATACCAGATCAATGCCCGGTTTTTGGCCGGAAGTGAGCCGGGATAATTGGCCAGATGACTGAATCCATGTTCAAGCGGCTGTGCCTGGGTATCCCCAAATCGGATGGCATTGTAGACGATCTTGAAGGGTAAAGAAAACGACGGAAACTTACTCCATTCAATGGTGTTGGTGGCGGTGACCGGTTTTAAAACAAAAGGAAGTTCGCAGTTTTGACCAAAGCTATCAATTGTACTGATTATCAATAATATAATACCAAAGTGGTTTTTCTTTATTATCATATTTATAAGTTTCCGTATAAGATTGACGAAACAATTTCGTTAATTTTGTAAAGGCGTTTCCGAAAGGAAGCATTTCATCAGGCTGTAAGGAACGTCTTCAAATGTTTTGATCATTCACTTCAACAAAAAAAAAATTGAGATTAAACTCCAACAGAATAAATATGAAACACTTATTCAGATTGTCTGGTTTCTTGCTGTTCGTTCTGATTGCTGCCAGCTGTAAAGATAAGAATGAAACGCCGAAGCCTACCGAAAAGGATAAAATACTGGTGAACTATCCCTGGCGAATGTCTGCTGTGACAGATCTCAGTGGTAAGTCAATTGCCTTTGAAAAATTGAATTTGCTAACACAGGGTATTCCATCGATGAACATAGAATTTGTGGCGGGGAACAAAGTGTATGCCAGAGGAATTGCCGATCCACAGGTTATCAATGGAGGGACCTGGTACCTCATCGAAGATTCAAAAGTACTGGACATTGATATTGTCAGTTTCAAGGGGAAGTTTGGCGTTGAAGAGCTAAGTAATTCAAAAATGAGGTTGAAAAGCACCATGCCTGTGAGTGGAGTGGATCAGGAAACGATCATGGTTTTCGAACCTGTGGTGAAGTAGGACTTTCACCAGACGATTTAGTTTTGAAAGCGGCGGAAATTATCTGTCGCTTTTCTTATTTTGCATAAAAATAGCCCTTTATGCAAAAGAATACCCCTAAAATAGTTAATGCCTGGTGCATGTACGATTGGGCCAACTCGGTCCACGCGTTGGTCATTGTATCCAGTATTTTCCCCGTTTACTTTAGCGCCGTTGCCCTCAGTGCTTCGGGTACGCCGGAAACCACGTTTTTCGGTGTTTCAATTAAGAGCTCCGTGTTGTTTTCCTATACGGTCTCGGTGTCTTTTCTGATAACGGCCCTCATCATACCTTTGTGTACTGCCATCGCAGATTTTACGGGTAGAAAAAAACTGTTTATGAAGTTTTTTTGCTATCTGGGTGCAATCAGTTGCATGTTGTTGTTCTTTTTTACCAAACAAACTTTGACCTTTTCCGTGATCATCTTTGCCCTCAGTCTCATCGGGTGGAGTGGCAGTATTGTTTTCTATGATTCCTACCTCCCCGAGATTGCTACCGAAGACCATTACGATCAGTATAGTGCCAGAGGATTTTCGATGGGGTATTTTGGAAGTGTGCTCCTGATGTTATTCAATCTGAGTATGATTCTGTTTCCATCCGTTTACGGAATTACGGATAAGGCTATGCCTGCAAGAATATCTTTTTTTACAGTGGGCGTGTGGTGGATTGTTTTTGCCCAAATTCCTTTCAGATACTTACCCTCCGGTAAAAAGGGAAATTTTCCGGATACGAATTGGGTATTCAAAGGGTTTCGGGAGCTCAAAAAAGTATACAAGAATTTACAGGCGCAGCCTTATCTCGCCAAGTTTCTTACGGCCTTTTTTATCTATACGATGGGTTTGCGTACCGTCATGTACGTAGCGACTATTTTTGGCGCCACTGAATTGAAACTTCCATCGCAGAGTCTGATTATCACGGTTTTGCTCATCCAGCTGGTTGGCATTGCGGGTTCATTCCTATTTGCCTGGTTATCGGGGCAGATAGGCAATGTGTATGCCCTAATGATCGGTGTGGTTATCTGGATCGGTGTTTGTACCGGGGCTTATTACACAACTGAAGCCATGGAGTTTTATGTTATTGCATGTATCGTTGGCCTGGTGATGGGTGGCTTACAGTCTCTTTCACGTGCTACTTATGCCAAACTGATTCCCGAAAATACCCCGGACTCTGCTTCATACTTTAGCTTTTACGATGTGACCGAGAAGTTTGCCATTGTGATAGGTACATTCATCTATGGCATGATTGACCAGGTGACCGGAAGTATGCGGAATAGTATTTTGGCGTTATTGGTAATTTTTGTTTTAGGTTTAATACTTTTGTACCGGATTCCTTCACAGAAGGTTTATCGATACGGTCTGAATAGTAGTGAAAACTAATTAAGTGTTTTGACAGGATGTTAGCTCAGTTGGTTCAGAGCGCCGCCTTGACAGGGCGGAGGTCAGCGGTTCGAGCCCGCTACGTCCTACAATGAAATTGCGTATATCTATTCCCGAATTTTATATTTCCTATCGCTTTATCTTGTTCGACTGTGCTATGCCGGGGATAATGATCAATCCTAGCCACCACATAACTATCGCGCTTCGCCTTTAAGACTTGTTCGATGCCGGCGTTTCTATCTTGCTTGATTGTGTAAGGGGATGATTCGGTTATGGATAAACAGAAAATAATAATTTGTGCTTGGGCATAACTGCCAATATTTTACTATCAAAAGATATATAATGTTATCAGCCTAATATTCAATTCAAGCTTCACGATAAGGAACAGCCTTCACCAGTCGCAGACCGTTCAGAGCTTTTACGATCCTGACATTTTCCGGCGGTATGATTCCACGTCTGATCCAGTTTGTCAGAACATTAATGCTTTTGAGCCCGAAACGTTCTTTGTATTCTTTCAAAGTAACCCATTTCCCCAGGTCAAGCGTCTCTCCGTTGTTGAATAAATAGTCTGCTGCTTCTTCCCTGGCAGCTCTTGACCTCGCTACGATACCTTGGATTTGATTTTCAATTTCTTCTTGTGACATCACTATTTGGTTTTAAAGGCCTTTTTTTAGTTTTTCAATTACTTCATTGTTAGCGTTGATGGTGTCAAGCAGTTGATTTAACTGTTTTTCGGATAGCTTTCCTTCCAAAAAACTGAGAAGTTGCTTTGCTTGTACATTTTCATTTTCTAAGCGTATGATTAGTAATTCTAACTGTTTGCTCATATCTGGGATTAGATAAACAAATTTAGCAATTGTTCACTAAGTGAACAATTTTTTGTAAGAAATTTTACAAGACAAATTTTTTACGATTTCGCCATTTTGAACTCGATTTGATCGGTATTGATTGTTGAAATAACCAACCTAAAATTTCCTAATCGGCCTGATGCGATAGGCATTAACTCCTTTCTGTTGTTGTGTTCCGACCAGCGCTGTCATATTTTGAAGTTGAGCCTGCGAGGCGGTTAGTTCTGTTGAAGACCAGTAGTACGCATCCTTTACGTTTTCTTCAAATCCGCCAACGTAGAACATGTTTTCCTTGAGGGTATTCAATTCGTCGAAGGAGGGTATGTACCAATCGTCATATCCATTATACTGGTAACCGGTTTTAAAGTGATAGCCCGCTTCGGCTTCCGTGGAGGACGCAGCGGCCATCTTCAATGTATTTTCGTTACCGTTTGTAGAATTGGCCCCGATCAATGTATTTGCAGAACTCCAGATAAATTTCGATCCTGAGTTGGATTGCAAGTCCCGGGTACTGGATATTAAACCTGAGTTAACTCCCGTTAGCTGGAAAATCCGGCCACCCTTAAAATCGTCACCCACATTCAGTCTCACCTGGATTTTCTGTTCAGTTTTGAAACTATTTATTTTAAATGATGTCGCTGTAACTGAAAGGATGTGTTCTCCTCCATCCACATTTTTCGGAACCCATTTAATCGTGTGGGGCGCTGTGGGCGCTGTGCCGATGCTTACGCCATCCAGAAAATACTCGACCCATCTTACCGGCTCGGAGGTGGAGACCTGAAGAGCGTATTCCACATTATTTGAAATCCTCTGGGAGGTTGTAGGGGCAACGATCTCAACCGTGATGGACTCCTGCGTGACCACTTCACCCGATTTCGTACAACCAAAGAGTATAAGAAATAAGGGGATAACAATTGCTTTTTTCATCATCTGTTCTTCTTGGTTTTGACAAAAGACTTCCTGTAAACAATCGTTCAATGCTGGAGATGTGCCATCATTTACGATATGGGAGGTTCATTCGATGGTTGGCATTTCCGATAAAAACTACTAAAAAGCCATCAGATTTACAAGAACATTATAAAAATAGCCGGTCTCGAACTGTCGAGCCGGCTATTTTATATTTATCAAGGTTTTTTTTACCCCTCCTTTATTTCTATAAAGTCCTTTTCACTTCACGCAGTTCAAAGCTTTCTATTATATCACCCACCTCAATATCATTGAAGTTTTTGATGCTCAAACCACATTCGTAACCATTCCTTACCTCCTGTACATCATCTTTGAAACGTTTCAGTGAGTCGATTTCACCCGTCAGCAACACTATACCGTCACGAACGACCCGGATTTTGTTGTTACGTTTCACAAAACCGTCTGTTACATAGCAACCTGCAATCGTTCCGATCCGACTGATCTTGAACACTTCACGTATTTCAATGTTACCCGTGATGATTTCCTCAATAGTAGGTGCCAACATACCCGTCATTGCATCTTTGATCTCATCAATCGCACTGTAAATTACGGAGTAGTGGCGAATCTCGATCTGATCCTGCTCTGCCATTTTCTTGGCGTTTGCCGAAGGTCTTACCTGGAACCCGATTACGATCGCGTCAGACGCAATGGCGAGGTTAACATCCGATTCGGAAATCTGGCCCACCGCTTTGTGAATGATATTAACCTGTACTTCGGAAGTAGACAGTTGCAATAATGAATCCGAAAGTGCTTCTACTGATCCATCCACGTCACCTTTAACGATCAGGTTCAGTTCACGGAAGCTTCCGATCGCTTTACGACGACCAATCTCTTCCAGTGTTATATGTTTACGCGTCCGGATGGTTTGTTCGCGTTGTATCTGTTCACGTTTTGTAGCAATGTCACGGGCATCACGTTCGTTTTCAAAAACATTGAAACGATCTCCTGCCTGTGGAGCCCCATTTAATCCAAGCAACTGTACAGGCATGGACGGACCCGCAGTCTTTAATTTCCTTCCCAAATAATCGGTCATGGCTTTTACCTTACCGAAATGAGCGCCTGCAAGCACCACGTCACCTACTTTCAGTGTACCTGTTTGAACGAGGATCGTTGTCACATAACCACGCCCCTTATCCAGAGATGCTTCCACAACGGTACCATTCGCGCGGCGATCCGGATTGGCTTTCAGTTCGAGAAGTTCTGCTTCAAGAAGCACTTTTTCGAGTAATTCATCGATACCGAGACCCGATTTAGATGATATTTCCTGAGTTTGGTATTTACCGCCCCATTCCTCTACCAACAAATTCATATTGGCAAGCTCTTCCCGGATTTTCTCGGTATTGGCACCCGCTTTATCCACTTTACTGAAAGCAAATACAATCGGAACGCCCGCTACCTGCGCATGGTTGATAGCCTCGCGGGTTTGTGGCATGACACTGTCATCTGCAGCAATTACGATAATGACTACGTCGGTTACTTTCGCACCACGTGCACGCATAGCAGTAAAGGCTTCGTGACCCGGTGTATCCAGGAAAGTTACTACTTTACCCGTTTTGGTTTTTACACTGTAAGCACCAATGTGCTGCGTAATCCCACCTGCTTCACCGCTCACTACGTTTTCCTGACGTATGTAATCGAGAAGAGAAGTTTTACCATGATCGACGTGACCCATGATCACCACAATCGGTGCGCGTTCTTTCAGACTTTCTTCGCTGTCGACCTCATCTACAACATCGTTCTGTACTTCTTCTTCGGCAGATATAAATGCTACTTCAAATCCGAACTCGTCGGCAATGAACGTAATGGCTTCTGCGTCCAGGCGCTGATTGATGGATACGAACATACCCATACTCATACACACAGATATTACTTCCTGAACGGTTACGTCCATCAGCGATGCCAGGTCATTTGCGGAAACAAATTCTGTTACGCGCAATACCTTTGTTTCTTCGTCATCCATCGCGTTTGGATCGTTCTGATCTGCACGGTCACGACGACGGAGTCCTTTCCCTCTTCCGGTAGTTTTGGTATTACCACCACCCATACGGGCCATGGTTGCCTTAATATTGTCCGAAACCTCTTTGTCTGAAACTTCTTCTCTTTTTCCGCCTCTGCGATTGTTACTGCTGTTATTTCTGGATGCAGGCCCACTTTTGGAAGCGCCCGCACCGGTTGTTCCGGTCGTGGTGGTTCCTGGTGCCGCCGGCGTACCGGGTGTTCCCGAATTGGGTCTGTTGATATTTCTATTACCAGGAGTGGATGCGTTACCATCTCTCGGAGGCCTTGCTGTTTGATTTGCACCAGGGGTGGCTGGTGCCGTACCGGCGGTAGTCGGCCGCGCATCCGTTGCGGGTGCTACACCATCGCGAATCCTCTTCCTTTTTCTGCGTCGTTTTTTATCGGCCGCGCTTGCATCACTTGAAGCAACGGGATCCTTTTTCTTAGCCTTGTCGGAAGGCAACTCAATTTTGCCGATCACCCTAAGACCACGAAGTTGCTCACCACGCGCTTCTATAAGTTCAGAGTTTTCTTCAGCCTGAACGGGTTCTATATTTGGAGCAGCACTTGCCATTTCAACTTTTTCCTGAACTGCTTGCACGGGCTCGGATGGTTCTTCTTTCGGTAGCTTAGGCGCTTCTGTTACATTTGATTTCTCAGCCACGGGCTCTACAACAGGTGTTGCCTCCACAGGCTTTTCAGGCTTAACCTCCTGGGTTTCCTTCACCACTTCGGCAATAAGCTCCGGTTCAGCAGCCTTTACGGGTTCTGGTTTTACTTCCTCCTTTACTTCAACCGGTTCAATGGCCTTTTCAACCGGCTTCTCCTCCACTTTAGGTGTTTCTACTACCGGAGGAGCTACTTCCTTTACAGGTTCTGGCGCAATTGGGGTAACTGGTCTGCGTGCATCGAGGTCAATTTTCCCGACCACCTTAATACCCGGCAGTTTGTTTTCAAAGTCAGTTGTAACTGGCTCCGGCTTTTCCTCTTGTTTTGGTGTTTCTTCAACAGGTTTGGCAGGCGTATTTCGGAAATACAAGATGTCGTCCACATCGCTCTTTACTTTTTCTTCCTTGATTTCGACAGGAGGCTCAGCGGCAGGGGCGGGTTTGAACGACAAAGTTGATTTCAGATCATCTGATTTGAAATCTTTCGCAAGAAAATCAATCTGATCCGAGTTAATTTTGGTATTGGGATTACTTTCAACCTTATACCCTTTGGCAGACAGATGATCAACGATCGTAGTAATTCCTACGTTCAGGATCCGTGCCACTTGGCTAAGGCGCATCATTTTATCTTCTGCCATATTCAGCAATTAATAGAAAAAGTTTTGCATTGGTGGAGATTGAAACACTACTGTCAGGTCTTCCACATCTTATTATTCAAATTCCTTTCGGAGTATATCCAATATTTCTTCAACGGCTTCTTCTTCAAGATCTGTCCGTCGAACAAGTTCCTCTTTATTCAGGGCAAGAACACTTTTGGCAGTGTCCAGACCTATTTTATGCAACTCACTGATCATCCACTCGTCGATTTCATCTGAGAATTCCGACAAATCCACATCTTCATCGTTCTGCTCTTCAATATCACGGAAAACATCAATTTCCATACCAACCAGTTTACCGGCCAATTTGATATTCTGTCCGCCTTTACCAATCGCCAGGGAAACCTGATCTGGTTTAAGAAAAACAGATACGCGCCTTGAGTCTCTGTCGATTTGCATGGAACTAACCTTAGCCGGACTTAAAGCCCTGCTGATCAGCAATTCGAGGTTTTCGGTATAATTGATCACATCAATATTCTCATTCCCCAGTTCCCGCACAATGGAGTGAATCCGTGATCCTTTCATACCTACACAGGCACCCACCGGGTCGATACGATCGTCATAGGACTCTACCGCCACTTTGGCTCTCTCGCCTGGTTCACGAACAACTTTTCTTACCGCGATAATTCCATCGTAAATTTCCGGAATCTCAACTTCGAATAATCTTTCCAGAAAAACCGGCGAAGTTCTTGACAACGTGATCTTTGGAGAACCGTTGTTCATATCCACGCGGTGGATGATAGACTTGACAGACTCGCCTTTGCGAAAACGATCTTTCGATATCTGCTCTGTTCGCGGAAGGGAAAGTTCATTTCCTTCGCCATCCATGATAATCACTTCGTGGCGTAGTGTTTGGTAAACCTCGCCAGTAATCAATTCCCCCACCTGATCCTTGTATTTCTCATACATGATCTCTTTCTCCATATCCTTGATCTTTTGGATCAGGGTCTGGCGGGCCGTCTGAACCAGTCTTCTGCCAAACTCTACCAGCTTCACCTCTTCCGCCACTTCTTCACCAACTTCAAAGTCGGTTTGAATTTTCTTTGCTTCGGCGAGTGGTATTTTGTTATAATCCCAAATATCCTCAGAATTGTCGTCTACAATCTCACGGGTACGCCACATCTCAAGGTCACCGCTTTCGGGGTTGATGATGACGTCGAAATTGTCGTCAGTTCCGTACTTTTTACGAATCATGGTACGAAAAACTTCTTCCAAAACGCTGATCATCGTTGGGCGATCAATGTTTTTTGAGCTGGCAAACTCCGCAAATGACTCAATTAATACTCCGCTATCCATTTTTATACTTAAAGAATATTTGCTGATATTAAATTTATGACTGTTACCTGTTCACGATCTGCATACTTGCAGGCATGTTATTTAAAGGAAATCTCTACCATCGCTTTTGAAATGTCTTTCAGCTCAATACTCCGCTGCAAGGACGCTTCGTCCACGGGTGGTGCTTTGGGCTTTTTCTTAGGTTCGGGTAAGGACAATATAATATGGTCTTCATCCGCCTCTGTCAATTTACCCGATATGGCTTCTCCGGTTTTCAAAGTTGCTTTGATGTTCCGGCCTACATTCTTTTTATATTGTCTTGGTAGTACCAAAGGCTGATCCAAACCTGGGGAAGATACTTCCAAGGTATAAGCTTCCGTGAAAACTTCGAGCTCTTCAAGTTGTTTCGCCAATCTACGGCTAATAGAAGTACATTCCTGAATAGTTATTCCTTCGTCACTATCCACTAGAATGGTTATTTTCTGACTTACCTTAGAAGGTTTTATGATGATGTCTACCACAAAAATACGACCTTCCTCCAAAAATGGATCCAGTAGTATTGTTAAATGTTCTTTTATGGTCATGTAAAGGATACTGCAAATAAAAAAGGGGACTAAAGACCCCCTCAATCAACCGATCAAACTTGAATTATGATGCAAATGTAACATTATTTTATGATTCGTACAAACAAAGTGGTTGTGTTCTTTATTAGAAAGCTTCACGTACTTTTGTGACTGAAATGTAATTTACTGTTTAATGAAGCGTTTGCAGAAGTTGTTTTGGTTTTTGTATAAGATTCTTGCCTGTTACTCACTGGTCGTTTTTGCCCTGGTTTATTGGACTCCGTCTTCCCACTGGATTTCGGGCTTTTTGATGTTATCCTTTCCGGTCGTGGTAGCGTTGAACCTGCTCAGTATCGCGTTTTGGCTTGCCATAAAACCTGGAAAGGCAATTCTCCCTCTGTTTCTGACCTTGTTGTCAGCGGTATTTTTACCCCGGACATACTCTTTTAGCAAGAAGGAAGTTTTCCCGTTTGAGGATAAAAAGGACGCCGGATTTACGGTGATGAGCTACAATGTATCCAGTTTTACGCCTCCGGATAGAAAAGCAGACAAAGAACAGGCGGTCAAGGAAATGAAGGCTTGGGTACTGGCATCTAATGCCGATGTTTTGTGTTTTCCCGAATATGTCAACTATGATCCGAGTAAGGTATTCAATCTCTCCAGGTATCTAAACGACCACGGTTACAAGTATAAAAGGTTGTACAAAACGGACAGTTTTCGTCCGGCTGATTATTACGGTCTTGCAGTACTTTCAAAATATCCCATCGTAAACCAACGGGACACCATTTTTGAGGCACGGAACGGAATGATACTAACCGATATTAAAATGGGGAAGGACACGGTTCGCATTGTGAGTGTCCACCTCCACTCCATGACGCTGAAACTTTATACACTGGTGGGCCAGAAGGAAATGGCGGGAATTAAGCGTGAGAGCAAAAATACCTTCTCACTGTTGAAGAAAGGTTTTGTTCAAAGAGCCATAGAGTTCCGGGCACTTGAGTCCTGGATCGATTCCTCACCATACCCGGTCATTGTTTGCGGGGATTTCAATGAGACGCCGTATAGTTATGTATATGGTAAAATGAATAAACTGCTTACCAATGCCTTTGAAGAAAAGGGTAGTGGATTCGGCTATTCCTACAATCATTTGCCTTACTTTATCAGGATCGATCATCAGTTTTATGATAAAAAACGATTGGATCTCAATCATTTCGTCACAGACCGATCCGTTAAGTATTCAGATCATTACCCGCTTATTGGCAGGTATTCGTTTAGGTGAGAAGTGAGAAGTGAGAAGTGAGATGTAAAATGTAAAATGTAAAATGTAAAAAGTGACCGGGTCGCCGGGCGGATGGGAAATGGAGCGGTGACGAGTTATGTTTTGTCACCGCGGGGCTAATTATAATCAACTCCCAGGCTATCCAGCTCATGTTTTGAAACGGTGGGGGGGAAGATGCCTTTGTTTAGCTTACTGATTACCAATTGGCCCGTTTTCATGGCTTCTGCTTCCGTTTTGAATCCGTTACTTCCCTGTATTCCCGGAACAAACTTTTGTTCAATCACCGGAATCGTATCCTGATAGATCCGGTATGCCCAACCACTGGGTTCTTGATAACTCCGGACGCTAAAACGGTGAAGGCCTTCACCATTCTCAGCTGAACCGGCGCCACGTAAAAACGAGACACCAAAATAAGCTAAAACGGCAAAGGTCAGCACTGCAATCAGAATGGTTACTGATCTGTTATATTTTGTATTCACTACAAGTCGTCATCTTCGTCAAGTGCAGCATTTGGGTCAAATGCCCAGAAATCGTCTGTAAGCGTAGAGCTGGCACTTCCTGTACCCACGTAGCCGCGTGTACCAACAACAAAACCTGCTGAATATCCTCGTGGCGTTGGGAATGGATTTTTTTGCGTCCATTCTGTTTTTGCTGCATCGAATTCCCACACATCTGACATGCCTTCTCCGCCAATGATGTATGCTTTTTCAGCAATCACAAGGGAAAGTGCATTGGTTCTGACACTCAAATCATCCTGTGTATAAACCACTCTGGACCAAGCTCCGGTTGCCGGATCAAACTGATATAGATCTTTGGTTTTTTGTGTAGAATTGTTTGTTCCAAACCCTACATAAGCTTTTCCTCCAACTGTAAATGCACTAGCACCTCTTCTTTTACCTCCTGTAAATGTAGCGATTTCAGTCCACTTATCTGCGGCTGGATCATAACTGTAAAAATCCTGGAAATAATTTGATTGATTAACGCCTAGGCCCACATAGGCTTTGTCATTTACTACGAATGCAGAAGAATACTGACGGGTTCCTCCCAAAAAGTCAGCTACTGCTTTCCATTTGTTTGTGGCAGGGTCATATTGCCAAAAGTCTTTTTTGTAAGCCAGATCGGGATTGCTATTCCCGTCAAAACCTGTACCAACGTAAGCTTTTCCACCAACAACAAAAGCAACCGCATTATTTCTTCCTGTGCCACCAAAAGGTGCAACCTGAGTCCAGATAAATTTCGCAGCATCATAAGACCAGAAATCCTGAACGCGGGGCGTCGACTCGTTTGTGAGCCCTGTACCTATATATCCTTTGTCACCAATTACAAAACTCACAGCGCCCGTTCTTTGAGAACCTCCAAAGGACGGGATCCCTGATTTTAACCAGTTGCCTACTTTGTCCGGCTCGACGCTCTTGTCATTGCAAGCAACTTGAATGAATGCAGTTGAAACTACTAGAGTGGCTAATGATAACTTCTTTAAGGTATTAAACATGAAAAAAATCTGGTTTGACTAAAAATGATATAAATAAAATAAAATCGAGGTATAAAAGAGATTAAATGAACATGGCTTAATAAAGTGGTTACCTCACGATGCTGGCATTTTTTTCAAATATTTTGCAAACATAACATCTTGCCACTGCTTAGAGAAATTATATATTTAGTTTTTGTCTAAAACTTTCAGGACCATCCTTTCACCCATTACGTAGTTAGGGCTGGTTTTGATGCATTTTGAAACGTTTAAGTATGAATTTTATTCATAATCACTTTCGCAAGAGAGGTAGGATACGCTGTTATACCGTCAAAAATATCCTTTTACAGTTAAATTTTAATTCCTGAGTTGTGTTGGTCTTGTTAACGTTGATCTGTTTAAGATTGTTGCGAACGGGGTTGTAAACTCTTAAATGACAGTTTTTGGTTTAGAAATTACGATTTTCAGGCAGGGCATGTGAAATAGATTTTACTTCACACACGTTCTAGCTTCAATGCGCCTGTCACATTCCTGTAATAATATGCGTAATGTAGATTACATGGGTGTATAATCACATGCAGATGACGGTTTTTGAACACAAGATAAAGTGGCTTTTAACCTTTTTTAACTTTTGGCGGGCCCGATAGCGATGTCAAAACGACTTTATTAGTCTGTATTTTGAGGTTTCGCTGGTTCCGTGATCACTTGTTTTTCATATCGACTTTGTAATTGAGTGATATATCTGATAGTTTTGCATTTTTACTGTACTTGCTTTAAATGAAATTTAATTCATATTCCTTCAAAAGGTTGTTTTCACCGGCTTCAAAGTTTCTGTTAGGTATAGTTTTGGCGGGCTCGCTGGCTGGTTGTCAGTGGGGCGATGAAATCACATCGCTGGTTCAGCCCAATCCGGATGATTTTTTGGTTTTGTTCTCGGATACATCTACGGTCTCTATTTCAACTGTAAGAATGGATTCCGTGATGACTGGATCCGCAAGTAGGATGTTGGTTGGTAGTTTTGATGATCCTTTTTTTGGTAAGATTCAAGCGGCCACATTTTTCCAAACTGCGCCACAAGGTGCCATTACTGTTCCCACGGATGCCGTATATGATTCTTTGGTGCTTTCATTAAAATATGAAAGGTCATCTCAGGTTTACGGAAATCGCCCCTATTTTTATGGAGATACCACCAAATCGATGACAGTTACCGCTCATTTACTGAAGGAGGATATTTTATCCAAGTCTATTTATCACAACAATTATACCATTCCCTTTGAAAGTGAACCACTTGCAACATTAACACTGTCGCCGCGTCCATACACGCAACGCATGATCCAGTTTAAACTTCCAAATGAGATTGGAATGGAGATGTTTACCAAGGCGAAGGATAATTTGTTGAGCACCAACGATCAGTTTATGGAGTTAATTAAGGGCTTTACGGTTAAGGCAAAAAGCACTGATAATGGCTCAGTGGTTGGTTTCCAGTCTGGGGGAGACAGTACCGCGCTTAGGCTATATTACCATTTAACGGGCAATGATGCCATTACAAGCAGTATGGTTTCTTTATCTGTGTCAAGTATTTACAATAGCATTTCAGGTGACCGCAGGAACACTGAACTTGCCGCTTTGCCTGCCAGTCGCAGAGCCACGCTTCCATCCGAAAGATCAGGTAACAAGAGTTTCCTTCAAGAAGGAACTGGGATAATGACAAGATTGGATCTGCCTCACCTGCAAACTTTAAAGGACATTAAGTATTCTGTGGCCAATAGGGCATATATAAGAATCAAACCGTTCAGGCAATCTGTGAGCCGCTATTTTTGGGCTCCACCAACTATCTATGTATATTATTGCAATAAAAATAATGAGGTTTTAGGACAGTTAACTGGCTTAGGTTCTAACAGTGCAGTGACAGGGAACTATGTAAATGATTTCATAAATAATACTGAATATTATTGGTTTGATGTAACTGCATATGTAACCAGTATTCTCAATAGTAATACTTCGGAGAATAATGGTCTCCTCCTTGTATCAGACCAGCTTGGGAAAAACTCCGATCGTTTTCCCGGTGTTCCTGAAGGGAATACTGAGATATCCAATGGCCTTACAAGACTCGTAATCGGCAGCCAAAAAAATACAACCGACCGCGGAGTCAAATTGGAATTGTACTATACAACGGTGAAACCTCAGAACAAATAGTGATCAGATAAAACCCATAGTTGATCCTAAATCGCCAGGAGTTTAAGGTTTGTGCCTTACGCTGTTGGCGATTTTTTTGATGGCGTCGTGATATTGGTAATCGACGGCTTTGCTTTTCTGCAAGGCTTACTTTCTCAATTCAGATTTGTCACCGGCAATTTTTTGGTCAATCCCAATTTCATAAGTCTATGCCACCCGGCTCCTGACTATCATCGATTGAAATATTATTTGGAGACTGGGTTAGGTCTGGCGTTATTTGATCCTCATCATGGCGCGTTGCCCGACCGGTTAAAAACGCGGGCGCTTGTATCTGCTGCTGGACTATTGGGCCTTCGGGTTCATTGTGTAGGTACACGATGGCTTTATACATTCAAAATCCGATGGAAATAGATTAAACGCTCCCCCTCCGGTAGATAAAATCGGGCAGTTCATCTATGAATGTGGCTTTTCTATCCTAAACAGGTTACATATTGCTTCTCTATTACTAATTTACCGACAGTAACATAGTTTAAGGGATTCTTTATCCGCTGACTCGTTACCTAAACCCCCGAAAAAGTTGACGATATGATGGAATTTAAATTCCTTAACAATCTCACTTTGGTGAATTGTGAAGGAAAAAACCTTGACTTGATCCGTGATTTCACACTTCAATATAGGATTGTTTTTGTGCAGGAAGGAACAGGTACTCTAACCATTGATTCAGCTGAGACACAATATGAGAAGGATTGTATTTTTTTTATTAAATCCGGACAAGAGTTTCACCTGATACATTCCGAAAATACATGTTTATTTGTAATGCTGTTTGAAAACCTGCCGGTGACTACGAAAATTTCTCCCGGCGCGATACAGGGATTTGCAGACCTGTACAAGAATGTTCAGTTCTTTTATTTTACTATCAATATTACCCAGACGCTGGTCATCAGCAACTCAACCGATCGGCTATTTATTAATTATCTGATCGAGTTGATCACTTTTGAAATGGAGAGTAATCAGGACACTTCGGAGGGGATCATTAAAAACAGTATTTTTTTACTTGTCAATATTATTGCACGAAACCAGAAGGACTTTATCGAAATACCCAAAACGATTCTTCTTCAACCTGAAACGGATGCCATATTGGGTCATATCAACGAACAGGTCGGTCTGGACGTAAAAGTGGATATCGAAGACGTCTCAAGGAAGTTTGGGCTGGGTGCTTCCAGTGTCGACAGGAGAATTATGGCCAAAACGGGCCTTTCTTTCAAGAAATATGTAGTTCGGACGAAGATGGATCTATTTAAAAGCAAGTTGCTGAAAACGGGTAGCCAGGCTGATCGGCCGGCTGACGGTTGAGGCATAAAGACTATTGTTAGGCGTGATTTGGAATATGGTAGGGGATTTTCCCCTGCCATATTTAGTTTTAGCCCACTCAGCGAGTCTTGCAATTTTGATCCTCAAACCAAAATCACTGCTGTTTTTTGTCACGCTGAAGAATCTTGTCTTTCATCAAAATTTTCTGATCTGCTTTGCTTACATCTTTCATCATGCTAAACTGGTCCCGGATTTTTCCATCGGAACATATCCATTTCAAATCAAGCTTGTTTCCTTCTACTTCCAGCATCACGGCACCACCGATTTCATGATTGGAATAATACATGGCATTGTGCGGGTAGTCGGGTTTGTGCCCGCCAAGTGCACCCGCAGAGCCACTTACCACATACACGGTTCCCTGATTGTTCTGTTTACTTTTCAGATAGGGCGCTGAGTTTTTACTTTCGTCGTACAAAGCGGTTGACGAATTTAATTCATGAATTTTGGCGTCGAAATCAGCCTCTTTTCCGTAGTGCCCTTTGAGTAGCTTACTTCTTTCGTACACGTGGCTATGGCCGCAGATGATCAGATCCACGCCTTCGTTTTCCAGCACCTGTATGAAATTTTCACGGATGCTGATCAGGTCCTTTTCTGTGTCCGAATTATGGGAGCCCATGGTATAGGGTGGGTGATGCCAGTACGCCACAACCCATTTGCTTTTGTTTGCCGCGAGGTCTCTTTTTACCCATTCAACCTGTTCTCCCTGATCATACATATGCTTCCCTTTTGTATCGGGACCGTAAGAATCCAGGGAAAGAAAGTGAACGTTCCCAATGTTGTACGAATAATACGCCTGGGTATGGGACGGGACGCCGCCCCCTTCTCCCAGTGTGGGCATGGTAAAGTTTTGAAAATAGGCGATTTTATTGTTGTCAGCGGCTGGCGCAGACTGAAGATCCCGGTAATCGTGATTTCCCGGACAGGGAAACAGTGGATAGTTTTTTAAGAAGCTGTCTTTGTAAAGATTAAAAAACTTAGCCTGATATTCTGCGTCGGAGCCGTCACTATACGCGTTGTCGCCCATCAGGATCCATGCGTTTATTGGTTTATCCGCGATGGCTTTCATCATTTCATCCCGCACGAGTCTCTGGTTGATTGAGTTGTTTCCACAATCTCCGAAACCCGCGATTCGTATTAGTTGCTCGCTGTCTTTTTCAGGCAATGTGAAGAAGTAATTCGATTCGTCACCCTGGAGGGTGGTATCTGCCAGATTGCCCACCGTATAATAATACTTAGTGTAAGGTTTCAGCCCGGTAAGTTTGATAATGTGTTCAGATACCAGCGTGGAGTCGTCTGTTTGCCAGGTAAGACTGTCAATTTTTATACCATATTTGACCCGGCTTCTATCGAAAACGTTGGTACGCCAGCGTACCGTCATCGTGGTAGGGGTTGCGGCCTGAAGATAAGGCCCCCGGATCAGATCCGGCTGAACGCCCATGAGGCGCCTGCTCGCGGGTTTTTTAACGATGACATTTTGTGAAACCGCCATAAACGGTAAGAGTAGTAACAGGAAAGTCCTTAGGATAATGGTCATGATTGATTAAGGTTAATAAGCAAATGAATCGGTCAATGCGTCAATAAATAAAATGATTTGGTCTGTCTCTTTGGGTGTTAGATTCAGGGCGCTGGCAGAAAGCGTTTGATCTTTGATATCGAGACCCAGCCCTTTACCGCCCCCACGATTGTAAAACTCCATGACACTATGAAGCGTTTTGAAGGCTCCATTGTGCATGTAGGGGGCTGTTTTGGCCGCGTTACGCAGAGTTGGCGTCTTGAATGCACCCAGATAAAAATGGATACGGTAAAGATCGAAGCGTCCCGGATCGTCATCCTTTACGGGCTTGTCCGGGTCGTCATTCGCCGGGGTTCCCAGCACCTCCACCTCCGATACGTTGTAAAAAGGGGGTAACAGGGAATTGAAATGGGGTAGGAAATGACAGGTTCCGCACTGTGCCTTACCCATAAATAAGTTGAATCCGCTAATCTGGTCGTCGGTCAATGCCTTTTGGTCACCCGCAATATAGCGATCAAATGCCGAGCTCATGGGTGCGAGGCTGTTGACGTAGGATGCAATAGCGGTGGCAATTTCATCAACACCGATATGCTCAGTTTTTTTTTCAGGAAAGGCGAGCTGGAATAAAGGCTGGTAGGTAGCATCCTTGGGGATACCTTTGTTGAGCATCGTGCTATTACCGGCCATTTCAAGGGGGTTGAACAGGACATTGATGATCTGATCTTGAAGGCTTTGTGATCTCCCGTCCCAAAACTGCATGTGCTGCTTGCCGGCGTACAGAAGTGTAGGTGTGTTTCGTTTCAATATGGAGTCCTTATGCAGGGAAGGGCTTTTCGGCAGGTTGTCATTAAAATAATTGCCGGGCTGGTGGCAGGTGGCGCAGCTGGTTGTGAGTGTTCCCGAAAGCTTCTTCTCCGAAAATAGCTTTTTGCCCAGACTTTCCATTTCGGCATTCTCTGAGAACTGGGAGCCAAAACCGCTATTGATGAAAGCATCGGGTTTGAAAATGTTTTCTGCTTTGTGATTCAGAAGAGTCGTAGTATTGATTTCCAATTGTAGCGCTCGGGTAAGCACACCCAGCTCCTTTTGCAAGGGTAATGCAAACTTTACCAGATACTCCATTCTGTCGAACGAATCGAAATCTTTCGAGGCGTTGAGGAATTGTATTGATCCCGTCAGTATGTGATTGATCCTGTTACCGGAAACCGGCTCTTTTGCCATGTAAGGATTGAGGATAAAATACATGGTTTTGGTGGCCTCCAGGGTTTCGTTAATTCCGGTTTTAAGAGAAGGGGCATCATATCCGGCGATAGATAAGGCCATGATTCGAATGATTTCAATTCTTTGACTTTCCAGAATTTGCGCATCTGTAATTTGAAATTGGTACAACAAAGTTTTCAGATTACTTACGGAGCTGTAAAGGGCCTCCGCCTGCAGCAAGAGCATTTTTTTATTTCCCAAAACGTCAGCATCAAATAGCAGAGATTCGATTTGCTGTAAACCCATTGGTTCAACAAGTTCAAGTGTGGGTTCTTCTATCTCGGTTACCGGAGCTGCATTGTACATGCGGGTCTCGCTCTGGAAAAAATATTCAGTAAAAAACTCAATTCTTTTGAAGTCAAGCCTGGCAGAAGCAAGTTTTTTTCGCGCGTTGAAGAGTGAGGCCGAATCCTCATCCAAGAGTTTAACCGCCTCATACAGTTCTTTGGTGGATGCGGTGAGAAGCCTGGAATTACTTACAAAATACGCCATCGTGTTTTCTATCCCAACCGATTCTTGGTCAATGGGTTGACTAGTCGTGAAGGAAATCAGCAATAAGGCTGATAGTAGTACACACACTGATTTTTTTTGCATCAATCAATTACTGTTTCCTAGAATACTTAAATCTGAATGTAAAAGGCTGTTATTATTTTGTGAAAAATCTTAAAGATATTGTGAGCAAGTAGGATTAAGGTCACCCGCAACACTTCGCTTAAAAGTGAGAAACAGGCCGAGCTATTCAAGGGAGGTATAACTGCTTCTTTCAGTTGCCTGATAAATTCTGAGCATTACCACCAGGTTGTTCTCCTGTCAGTTCGATCAAATAAAGTTTAATATCTGTATCCCTATTTACAGTTGGGAATGAATCAATAATTGTCCCGAACGAAGAAACCTTATTGAACATGCGCTGGTGTGCATTCACATTGTGATAGTACCAGGCTGGGGTATTTTCAATGTCTCCCAGCTTCATCGTATTATAAGGTTTGTAGGCCAGCCATAAACGTTTGTTGCCTCGAAATTTTCTGAAGTCCAAAGACAAATTCTCAAAGTAGCTTTCGAAATCCTTCGATATGGTTCTCAAGTCGCTTCCGTAAACCGTGTGAAAAGGAAAGCCATATACTTCCTGGTAAAACTGGAACGATGGAATATTGTTCCAATACACGTAAACGACGTCGCCTGGCTTGTAATTTTTTTCCAGGTACTGCATGGCTTCGCGCTGATATGACTTTTTGTAATCCCCAAAGAGGTCCGTATGCCAGGCTTCGACTACAGAATTGAGGAGTGGAGGAAAAAGTAAAAATGCGACGAGGGTGTTTTTGACTGTTACGGACAGTTTAAACTCGTAAAACTGCTCAATGCCTTTGGCAATCACCAGGATGAAAATGGGCGCTAGAAATAGCGTCAATCGTTCGCGGAGCGGGTACAGTTCCAGCGCCGAGGCAAGCAATGCAATAATGACCGGAGAAGCCAGTACAAGTAAATGTTTCTTTCGCTTTGAATAAAACGCCCAGAGACCCAAAAGGCCTGTCAGGAAAGGCAAAACGGGCATGCGGGCGAGAACTCGGGTAAGTTGGCTGTAATGTTGTTTATAGTCCAGTTCTATCCAGGATAATCCCAGCGGGTACCGAATGAGTGAATAGATCTGAACAAATGGCCAGGAAACATCTTTGAGCGATTGCGGCGGAAAGGGCATAAATGCTTCCCTGTTTCGCCAGAAATGCGTAAGCCATTCTTCCTCCGGAAACTTACTGATGAAAAAGACATATTGAATCACAAAGCTTACCAGCCATATAGAAAACGGGATAAGACCCGTGAAAAACATTCTCCAATCCCGTTTGATCAGAGAGGTAAGTGAAACCGCCGTACCGATTCCTGCTAAAATAAATAAAGAAGAAAAAGAAAACCATAGGGTTATTGCTCCGCCTAAACCCCAGAGAAGCAAACTGGATAGTGAATTATTTTTGTAAAATTTTGTGAACAAAAAAAGAGAAAATACAGAAGCCAGGAATTCCGTACCATATTGTTTAACCTCTACCGAATGGTAGACCAAGGGCGGTACAAAGGCCACCAGGAAGACTGCTACGATGAGGCTGATCTGGGTCCTTAAAAAATAACGTGCTACCGGTACAAATAAGAACATGGAAGATACACCGCAGAGTAAAGGGAAAAGGCGGAGCGACATTTCTTTATTATCCAGCAGACCGACTATCAACCGGACCGCCCAAAGAAAACCGATGGGCGCTCTTTGCCTATAATCCAAAGGCGCAGTGGCCAACTCGTAGAAATTCATTTTTACAAGGCTGGATGCCAGGAATACTTCGTCCTCCCAAAGGCTTCGATTGTCGAGGTAATGAAAAATTCTTAAAAAACTTCCTGCGAGAAGAATGGTCCAGAGGATACGAAGCTGATACTTACTGAGCGAGTCAGAGGGAATGGCATTGGTGTTCATGTGTTGAGTAAAATGGCAGGCCAATTTACAGATTTTTCAATGCCGGGAAAAACACACCTGCATTATTTTTGAAGGTGTGGAATTGGACGCAATTCGAATGCGTGGTAAGCCGGGTCATGCTTCCGCAAATTCGTTACTAAAAGCAGTACCGGGCTTAACGGCCCACATTGGCAGTCTTTTTCTCAAAATGCCGAACGATATCACCAACGGTGATGATATCGTCTGCCTCTTCGTCTGAAATAGCGGATTTAAATTCGTTCTCTAATTCTATAATCAATTCAGCGGCATCCAGAGAGTCAAATCCCAGGTCGGACTTCAATTCAGAATGGAGCGTAATTATTTCTTTTGCGATGCTGAACTTTTCATGTAAGATCAGTCTGGTTTGTTGTTCTACAAAGTTCATAAGCATAAGTGGCGTCAACATTTAAGTGAATTCTTTACTCAAATTTATAAACAACCCCATGATCCGGCCGATCCCGCAGGTCATTTCGCCACATTCTAATTTTTTCCTAATAACCGTAGCGATTCAGGCACGGCTTCAAACCGTACTGAACGGCATAGAATGAGTAAATAAAGTCAATCAGAGAGGGCATGTATGCTTTAGGAAATGACTGGAATTAAAATGTCAAAGGATCTGAATCTGGAAGTGAGTAATTCTTTTTTTCAGAGATTGAAATATTTTATTAATTTACAACACCGTAATCGATGATGTCGAATTACCCCTAACAATATTGATGAAATTACCCATGTCATTTTTGACTAACCTTGCCGAATACCACGGTGCCGTATGCTTCAAACGGTTTGGTATGAAGTTTAGAAAAGCCAGTGACCGATCCAGGTCTCTACGCCACCCGGCTACAACGGGGTCGGGCTTTTTCTTAATCCTAAAATGTGATCCGGCTAGCCTGGGCAGATGTTGGTGGCTCGTCAACGGCAGCTGAAACAGCATATCGTCTATTTCATCCCTAATCCTGAACTTTTGGGATCAGAACGTTTGCAACGAGCATTTTTCAGAGGATGTGCATCAGTTATAACCTATCTCTACCAATTCGATGTAGGTAATTTGACCATTTTCTGAGTGGAAACTTTGCAGCGTGCCTTATTTTGCACAGTAAGTTTGTGTACAGGGTGTGCCGATTTCTTTTAGTCATACACAGATTTTTTACTGCCTTGAAAAATTCATTTTTTCGCAAATTGCTTTTGAAGCTTGGGTTTGGTAGCAGCCGGAAACCTTCCTATGGTTGGTTTGGGAATTATTCTTCGTGGCAAGCTGCCAGGGAAATGGTGGGAGGGTATGAGCAAGGAAATATCCTTGACAAAACCCGTCAATCCTTGCTTAAGGTTAAGGCAGGTGAGGCGGTTTATGAAAGAGACTCTGTTTTGTTTTCTACCAAAGAGTACCCTTTCGCGTTGATCGCGTGCTTGCTGCATGTAGCAACGGCTCATCAGAACACCCTTCATGTCACAGACTTCGGTGGTTCTTTGGGCAGCACCTGGTATCAGGTGCGAGACTTTATGAATCGTATCAAAGAGCTCAGCTGGCATGTAGTAGAACAGGACAACTATGTAAAAGCGGGCAAAACGGATTTTGAGGATGCGACTCTAAAGTTTCATTATACGATTGAGGAGAGTGTTGCAGTCCGTAAGCCTCAGGTAATTCTGCTTTCGAGTGTGATTCAATATCTGGAAGCTCCTCATGCATTTCTCGACCAAATAGCGAAACTGGCACCGGCTTATATTCTTTTCGATCGTACGTCAATCATCGATGCAGGGGATGACAGGCTTACGGTTCAACGAGTTAATCCCGAGATTTATGACGGTTCTTATCCCTCCTGGTTTTTTAATGAGAAAAGGCTGCTGGCGCATTTTAGCGACTATGATTGTATCACGGCGTTTTCATCGTTCGTACCCTCAGAAGTGATATTGCACATAGACGGCAAGCCTCTGGCCAAAGACAAAGGGTTTTTTCTTAAAAGGAAGTCATGATCAGTTTCTGTACGCTCTTTAATTCGACATATCTGACCCGCGGATTGGCCATGTACCATTCTCTTGAGCTGCATTGCCCCGCTTTTCACATTTATATATTTGCTTTTGATCAAAACTGCTTCGAGGTGCTTACCAGATTGCAGCTGAAATTTGCCACGATTATTTCGCTGGATGAGTTTGAAGATGCAGAACTGCTCAGGGTGAAACCGAGCCGGACTGCGACCGAGTATTGCTGGACGTGTACACCGGTGAGCATTGACTACTGTATCAGGCGATTTGGGTTAGACTGCTGTACCTATATTGATGCGGATCTGTTGTTTTACGCCGACCCATTGGTGTTAATTGATGAATTGGGTGATAAATCCGTGCTTATAACCGAACACAGGTATACGAAACAATACGATCAGAGTGCAATCAGCGGTAAATATTGCGTCCAGTTTGTAAGCATAAAAAACGATACCCGGGGCAATGAAGTGTTGCAATGGTGGAAGCAGGCTTGCCTGGATTGGTGTTACAATCGGGTAGAGGACAACAAGTTTGGAGACCAGAAATACCTGGACGACTGGTGTGAAAGGTTTGAAGGAGTTCATGAACTTCAGCACCTGGGTGGGGGCGTAGCACCCTGGAACATGCAACAGTACAACTTTTGCTGGAAAGCAGGTGCGTTACAGGGAATGGAACTGGCCACAGGCAAGACCTTCCCACTTGTTTTCTTTCATTTCCATGGTTTTCGCTATCATAAAAGCAACGTGTTTATGCCGGCAGGCCCTTATCAGCTCAATGAAAACCTCCTCACGCTGCTCTATGGTCCATATATCGATAGTTTGAAGCGTGCCATGCAATTGCTGACGAGGAAGATCCCATTTCAATCTGAAAAAATTCACGAGTTGCTGCCGGTGAAAAAAGTTTTCTATTATCCCAGGCGCATGTACATGCTGTATATCAGGGGACATTACAGGAACTATTACCATCAGTCTTATTTTTCAAAACGACAGCAGGCCTGAGCTCCCAGGAAATAATCTACCACAAACCCTTGATATCGTATTAGGCAGTCAGATATGAAAATCAGTATCATTACCATCAACCTGAACAATGCCGAAGGTCTTAAAAAAACCATTCGTTCAGTGCTTGGCCAGACTTTCAGAGATTTTGAATTCATTATTATTGATGGAGGGTCTACCGATGGAAGTTACGAAATTATAGCGGAACATGCGGGCAGCTTATCCTACTGGGTGAGCGAGCATGATAATGGCATATACCATGCAATGAACAAAGGGATTACACGAGCCAGCGCGGATTACCTGCTCTTTTTAAACAGCGGCGACTACCTGGTCAATGAGCGCATACTCGCCATGGTGTCATCCCGTCTCGGTGTGGCCGAAATCGTTTATGGAAATCTGAGGATCGGTGGCGACGGTTCTTATCGTGATCACGCTTATCCCGACAGACTCACATTCAGTTATTTTCTGAGCTATTCATTAGGCCACCCGGCTGCATTTATCAAAAGAGAATTGTTTGAAAAAGTTGGTAAGTATGATGAAGGTATGAAGATATGTGCCGACTGGGCTTTCTTTATTCGGGCGGTGGGATTATTTAAAGCGTCTTATCTTCATTTACAGGAGACTGTGACCGTGTTTAACACAGATGGGATCAGTTGTATGGAAGAGAACCGCCAGGTGATGCGTCAAGAACAAGATACCGTGCTGAGAAGGGATTTTTCCTTTTTTATGACAGATTTTGAGAGTTATCGCGACCTGAAAGATCAAATTGAGGGACTGCGAAGATCCAAACCCTATAAATTTTTGAAGTTGTTGGGGCTGCCCAAATATCAATCCTAGATTTCGGATTATTAATAAGAAAAATAAAATTCCCTGACAAAACCTTAAACGTAACATTATCAACATGTATCTTCCACTGGTAAGCATCATTATCCCCTGCTATAACAACAAAAATGTAATTTTTGAGGCGATTGACTCTGCGCTGAATCAATCCTATCCCCGGGTGGAAGTTATCGTGGTGGATGATGGATCCACCGACGGGTCTTACGAGTTTGTCTTTGACAGGATCCTGGAAGGGCAAAACCTGCGAATCGTTCGCCAGGACAACCAGGGACCGGCCGCTGCACGAAATACAGGTTTCACGCTATCGGGGGGCGATTATCTGGTGTTTCTGGACGCGGATGATATTCTGCATCCCGATTATGTTGAAAGCTGTTACAGGGAATATGAAAAGGATCCCAGTCTGAACATTGTGTACTGCGAGGCCGAACTTTTTGAAAACAAAACCGGCCTTTGGAAGCTGAAACCGTTCTCGGAAAGTACAATTTTACTCTACAACTCCATTCCGGTATTTGCTATGTTGCGCTCACAGGTGTTTCAGCAGATAGGTAAATACGATACCCAGCTGAAGTGCTCAGAGGACTGGGAGTTGTGGATCAGACTTTTACAGCAATTCGAAGGCGTATATAAAATTCCGAAAGTTCTATTCTACTACAGGAAAAGGAATGAACAGAATTCAATTACCGATCAGGATAAAATTTACAACTTCCGTCACGACTCGCTCCTCTACATTTACACCAAACATCAGCAGCTATACCGCAACAGCGATCTGGACATGACCAATCTGTTGTCAGCGGTGGTTTACAAGGAACGTTACTACAATGAGTGGTACAGAAAGTTGTACTACAGACTTTTCAGGAGGCAAAAATATGCAGAGATATATCGGAGAAACCAACCTGTGGAAACGACAAAAGCGTCGGACTGGCTTGCGTTGGCTCGGGAGTTGAGTTCGCTAAGGAAAGTGGCTGTTAAGGTTTGACCATCCATCAGGATAAGTATTCCAGGCATTCAGCATCCTACTTCTGGTTTGAAAACAAGGAACAGGACGTATTGCAATACATCTTGGGCGCGGTGTCCCAGGCCAAATGCCGGAGCACAATCATTAAATATTTTCGCCCGGGGACGTTAAATTGGATACCTCTACGGCTTTGATCAACATCAAGTGATTGATGGATCGTTTGCCGGTTACAGCAATTAAGTAATGTATCCAATTCCGAAATTGTATGAATAATGCTCTATTGAACCGACGTGACTTTATGTCCCTGTCTGCATCGGCAGGATTAGCCTTGTCTTCCCGCTTTGCTTTTGCAGCGCCCTTCCAGTCCGAACGACAGCTTCGTGTAGGTGTGGTCGGGGGGCGTTTTGGGCTCAGTTTTTACTTCAATGAGCACCCGAATTGTACTGTGGAAGCCGTGAGTGACCTGCTTCCCGACCGAAGAGCGGCGTTGATGAAGACCTACAAATGTGCCAAAAGCTACGAATCGCTGGAAAAGCTGCTGAGGGATCCTAAGATTGAAGCCGTGGCGCTGTTTACGCCTGCACCTGATCATGCCAAACATGTGATCCAGTCGCTGAAAGCGGGAAAGCATGTGTTATGCGCTGTACCCGCAGCTATGAGTATAGAGGAATGCCATGAGATGAAACAGGCGGTTAAAAGCTCCGGGCTAACATACATGATGGCTGAAACCTCTGTTTTCAGGGGAGATACACTCACGGCCAGGAAGCTTTATGCGCAAGGTAAGTTTGGGTCAATTTTCAGCAGTGCCGCTCAATATTACCATCCGGGTCTGGAAGTTTTGTATTTTACAAATGACGGTAAACCCACATGGAGGCACGGACTACCTCCTATGATGTATCCCACCCACGTTACCTCGTTTCTCATCGCGGTCACAGGCGAACGTCTGACCCATGTTACCTGCCAGGGCTGGGGCGATGATAGTCCGGTACTGAAGGGTAATCATTACAATAATCCTTTCTGGAATGAAACTGCCTTTTTTAAAACCAATCGCGGAAATTCATTCATTGGAGAAGTCTGCTGGAAAGGTGCCTTGGTAGGCTGCGAGCGCGGCGAGTGGCGGGGTGATAAAATGAGCTATTACAGTCACTACAAGCACAATGAGACGCATATCGTGGAAGCCACTGAAAAAGTGGGAACCGACGATGGAGGGTTCAAAGTGGCGGAACCCGAAATGCAGCCTTTCCAATCAACAGATTGGTGGAAAACAGATATGCTTCCTGCGCCTATGCGGCACGACAGCGGCCATGGGGGTTCTCATACTTTCATTACCCATGATTTTATAGATTCGATCATCAGTAATCGGGAGCCGATTGTAAATATCCGCGAAGCACTTGCCTACACAGCGCCGGGTATTATTGCGCATCAGTCTGCGATGAATAATGGGGAGTATCTGAAAATTCCGGATTTTGATAACTAATATCTTGTCTAGTGCCTGATCGCCCAATTATCAATAATATCTCAAAATAAACTCATATTTCCCGTTACCTAGCAAATTTACAACCTGTCAGCCCGAATGAAACGCCTGCTTTTATCTACCGTTTTTCTATTATTAGTCCGCACTTTCCTTGTCGCGCAACCGGCAGGTTTTAAATGGCGACAGTTAGCGCCGGGCGTGTGGAAAGCGGATGTGGGAAAGGTTGAGAAAATCTCACCGCTTGGTGTTGCCGGGGTAAAGCCCGCGGTGGAAGCCTTGAAAAAACTCGGGTCTCCGTCTTTTCCCACCTGGTTGGCGGAGAGTAAAAGTGAACTTTCGGACGGCAAAACGTACCTGCGTTTTCCTCTTCAGCGGGAGGAACAATTGTTTGGCCTGGGCCTTAATTTCAAATCGGTACAACAGCGCGGGAGGATAAAAACGTTGCATGTGGATCATTATAACGGCAAGGATGACGGGCGCACACATGCACCGGTTCCTTTTTACGTGTCGGATAAGGGTTACGGTGTGCTTGTAAATTCGGCTCGCTACATCACGGTATATGCCGGAACGGGCGTACGAAAGGACAGCAAAAATCCGCCCAAAGAAATGGATCGCAACAGTCAGAAGGACTGGGATGCGCAGCCGTATTCCGATGCAGTAGAAATACTGGTTCCTTCACTGGGGACAGAAATATTCGTGTTTGCCGGTAACAACGCAATGGAAGTGGTGCAGCGCTACAATTTGTATTGTGGGGGAGGTACCCTGCCGCCGAAATGGGGACTGGGCTTTACCCATCGCACGCCCACACTTTTTTCGGATCAACAAGTGTTAAAGGAAGTTGCAGACTTTGAGGCAAACGGGTATCCGTTGAGTTTCTTAGGATTGGAGCCCGGCTGGCAAACCAAGTCTTACCCCAATAGCTTCGTGTGGGACTCCCAAAGGTATCCCAATCCAAAGCAATTTCTCGACAACCTTTTACAAAAGAACATAAGGGCAAATTTGTGGATCAATCCTTATGTGTCTTCGCATGCGCCAATATTCAAGGATATTCAACCCTATACGGCCTCGCATACGGTGTGGGTAGGACAGGTCCCCGATTTTAATTTAAAGCCGGCCCGGGATTTGTACAAAGGATTGTTTACTGAAAAGCACCTTAATCTGGGCGTGAGTGGGTACAAAATTGATGAAACGGATGGTTTTGATAATTGGTTATGGCCGGACGTTGCCAAATTTCCGTCTGGTTTCAGTGCTGAACAGGTTCGTCAAACGTATGGATTACAATTTCAGAAAATGTCTTCGGACTGGTTTCGGGAGAAAAATACAAGAACCTACGGGCTGGTCCGGGCTTCCAATGCAGGTGCATCAGCAATGCCTTACGTGATCTACAATGACTATTACAATCATCAGGATTTTATCACCGCATTGATCAACAGTAGTTTTATCGGAGTACTCTGGACGCCGGAGGCGCGTTCATCTGCCACTTCTGAGGAATGGCTTCGTCGGATGCAGACGGTTTGTTTTTCACCCATGGCCATGCTCAATGCCTGGGCCGACGGGACCAAACCCTGGACATTTCCGGATGTAGCCGATCAGGTGAAGGAGGTCATGCAACTACGTATGCAGCTGCTGCCTTATTTGTATACCACCTTTGCCCAATATCATTTTGAAGGAAAACCGCCCATTCGGGCCATGAATCTGGTTGAGGGCTTTTCTTTTAAAGAGAAAACCGTTGAAGGAAAGCTCAATTCTACCGATAATCCGTATGCGCAGGCAGTAAAGAAAGATATAAAAGATCAATACATGCTGGGCGATTATTTGTTGGTAGCGCCTCTGTTTGCGGGAGAAAAATCAAGAAAGGTTATACTTCCACGCGGAAAATGGTACGACTTTTACACGGGTAAGCTGGTGGGCGAGGGCGAAACCATTGAGATACAAAATAATCTGGAAAAGATTCCGCTCTTTGTAAAGGATGGAGGCATCATTCCAATGACACTTCCCATGTTGCACACTCCGCGTAAGGAGGAGGTACTTCCGCTGTTCATTCGGCATTATGGTACAAAAAGCAACACATTTAACCTGTATGATGATGATGGGGAAACTTTTGACTACGAGCGCGATGCTTACGCATGGACGGCTCTCACCGTAACGACCGCCGCGGACGGGAAAACCGAAGGCAGGCATGTGGCGGGTAAAGAGTTTCGTTATAAAGACGTGAAATGGGAGTTTATGAGCAGGTGATTCCTATTAAACCTGTTTTTGAAATAAAAACCGAAACGAGATTTATTGATTCATGAAAAGATTCTTCTGGCTGGCCACCGTAATATTGGTGTGCCTGGGCTCCGCACCCAGGAAAATAAGCTGGGTAGCCATTGGCGACTCCATTACCTACCTCAATGACCATCAAAATGAAACCGGCAACCGGGTTACCAAAGGGTACATGACCCTGATTGCAGAAAGATTTTCGCGTATTCAGTATGTAAACCAGGGCCACAATGGATGGACCTCAGTTAACATTGCCGATAAGATAGAGTCGATTGGCCTGGCAAAAGCGGATGTTTATACAGTGTTTCTCGGGACTAACGATTGGTGGCAGGGAAAACCGGTCGGCACCTTTGCCGACTATGAACAGAATACCGGCTCCAAAACAGTCTTTGGTGCTTTCAAAATCATTGTATCAAAATTAAGGCAGTTCAATAAAACGGCGAAGATCATTCTGATGACACCCATGCAACGAGGTGATTTCGTATACATTAATAATCCTAAAAACAACGCTTACGGTTCATACAAGCCCAAAAAGGAACAGACACTTGAGCAGGTAGCCAATGCAATTGTGCAAATAGGGAAAGCTGAAAAGCTGCCTGTTGTGGATCTCTATCATGACAGTGGGATAACGCTGGACAATACCGTTCATTTTAAGCGTTTAAAAGATCCTGCTACCGGCATATACCGGAATTATTCTTATCCAGATTATACTTCTATACCCTTTAACGCCGAAAGTGACGAATATCCTTATCCGGAGGAAGCCTCCAATATGACCTATGACGGACTTCACCCATCAGATAAGGGTTACGATATTATTGCTGACATGTTGGTGCGTAAATGGAAGGGCCTGAAATGATTGCCTATTGGAACGCTACTAAGCAAGAGGAGTCAACTTTTAACAAGTTGACTCCTCTGAAACTAAAAGAAATCCTTCCCTTAAATTTCTGCATCACCCTTTGATTCGATCTCGTAGTCGCTCACATCATTCTGCCTTTCGGACCATCTGAACACCACTTTCTTAAATCGGAGATCTTTTGTAATCTGTTCTATACTTTTTAGGAATTGCTTTTTCTGTTTAGAGGACTCAAACATTTCGCCAGTAAAGGTGAGTGTGTCCTTCGTTCTGCCTGTTGCTTCTATCCCAATGTGCTTTTGAGAGAGCAAATCTTTCTTGGCTTGAGTTTAAGTTTCTCTTAGCTCTGGGAAGTCGTGAATCTGTACTTGGACCATATGCTCTTTTAAAATGATACTTTGCTGCTTGATGGCCTTGTCTTTATTTCTTTTAGCCTCATTGTACAAGGCTGCACTCGATTTGGACCAGGAAATCCAGGAGGCCATATCTTCTTCCAAACTATCGGTCTTTAACTTTTGATCTGTTTCATAGATCGCATTTTGCATAAACATGCCCATGTCTTTGATGGATGCCGCGTCTATCTCCTTCGGTTTTGTCAAATATCTGATGATCACAAACGCACCCACTGCCAGAAAAGCGTAAGCGGCATATTTAAAAATATTTCTTGTTACAAATGTGTTATTTTCCATATTTTCCCGGAGTTCGTTACCAATCATCCCGATCCTTTTCTGATCTGGATCAAAAAACAAGGGCAACAACTGTGCCAATCCCTTTCATTATGGATAATGTGTAAGGCTGCGGGGGGGATAAATCAACACTCGAAGGGCGAGCCTCATAGCCAGGCATGCCGTAAAAATATTCGCATCCGATACTGTCTCGTAGGACGATCAGCGTCTCCCGAAATTTGCCCAGTTCTTATCAGATATTGCATCTCTATTGAATCAGATTGACTTCTTCGTGCTGCCATTCCAGGACTTTATTGTAGAGCCCCCATTTGGACCAAAACAAAAGAAATTCTTCCATTTCGGTTTCGGATGGACATTCGTACTTGATCACCTCCCAGGTTTCATCCATGGAATGAACAAAAAAAAAAGGAGGTCGAGCGTGTCGGGGGATTTCCGAAAAGCATAGGTCACAGGTGGCCTGGGGTATTTTCCAGGGTTTTTTACAAGATTAATCGCCCGCGGGAACCGCAGTGAAATGAGTTCAAGGATTTGGGGAATATCTTTCAAAATGTGGATGGAGGTTTTGGGCCAATTTTGCGCTTGTTGGTTAGACTTTGATGTGTCTAAAACGTCACCTTTGTACAACATAGGATTTTGCATAAATAGGTAAACCGATGACGACCCGTAGGTTTTATGAGGTAAATGGAAGCCTTGCAAATTGCCCGGGGATTCCTGGCGAAATACCCGGGCAAATCTCCACCTGCGGTCCGGACTGATCAGCCCGGTCCCACACTGCCGCCTGCTTTGGTAACCATACCGCTAGTAGTAAATGTGCCGGATTGCGTCCCAAGGGTATAGGTGCCGCTGGTGTATAGTCCGTTGAGGTTTGTCTCGTTGGTTACGCTCCCGCCTGTGAAAATCTTATAGGAAGTGCTCGTTTTGAGCTTCGGACTCGAAAATAACATGGTAGCGTAGTTTCTGGGAATCAGGAAAGTCAAGGTTTCTTCCCCGGCGACGGATTGAATATGCATCAGTTGGTTGGCCGTTCCCGAACCCAATAACACAGATGCTTGCGTGCTCACAGTGGTGGTTGGAGAGCTGCTTGCACCACCAATGCCTATCAGAACGCCACCGGTGATTTTGAAGGTGTTCCGGTCGCAATCAAACCCTTCTTCAGGTGCCCCGGCCCCAACCGAGACGGTGGCTCCACCGGTAACAGTAATTTTTCCATTGCTGTCAATACCATCGTTGGATGTACTGTAAATGTAATGATTGCCGCCGTTGATGTATATAAAGGTCTTTGCATTGAGTCCATCGTCAGCGGATTTTACTGTAATGTTTCCGTCATTGATGGTCATTACACTCTTGCTTTCGATACCTTCTCCCGCACTGGATTTGACATTAATGGTGCCACCATTTATAGTGATAAATGGGTCGATCGTTGTGTCTGTATCCCAGGCTGCGGATATTCCTTTGTCCGCAACATCAATGGTAAAGTTGCCATTATTGATTACAATATACCCTTCCTCGCACTGTATCCCGTCGCCTTTGGTCGTGATGCTGAGCGTGCCGCCGTCGGCGATGAAAGCATCGTTGGTGTGGATGCCGTCCGAGGGTGCGGCCGATACAGTTATGGTTCCGCTGATGATCCGGACGTAATCGTCGCTCGCAATCCCGTGTTTGTAATTTCCCCTGATGCTGAGACTGCCGTTTCCGCTGAAAATCAGCTGGCCTTCGCTAAATAGTGTACCTTTCATATCTTCCGTACCGCTTGCTGTATAGGTGCTGCCATCGGTGAGGCTGTTTGTGGTACCCTCATTGACCACGATAAAAGCCCGCTTTTCGGATTGAATATTAATTGCCGGACCATCGGAATTGGTTATATGGACACCGTTTAAGGTCAGTTTGAATTTTTTGTCGCTGTAAATTGTAAGAGATCCGTTTGTCGTGGTCCCGGAAACCAGATATTCAATTTCGGCAATAGTGGAATTTACAGTCACATCGCCGTTTGATTCAATGACTGTTACACCTTTTCCCGACATGGGGTTGGTGATTGTTACCGTTGATCCAAAAGTAATCGTCACTGTGGAAGTAAAGGTCGAGTTTGCGAGCAGGTCATCTGCATCTGCCGCATTGCCTGTATTACCCTCAGCTAAAGCGGTTGATTTTGTCGTACTGTCAATGGCCACTGTAGCCCCGTTGCCAGTCCCGCTTTCATCGTCCGGTGTCACATTATCCGACTCTTTTGAGCATGATATAAAAACAAATAGCGACAAGAGCATTAATCCGATTTTCATCAGACAAGGCCCGTACACGGCCGCTGATGAAAGTAGGGAGCGTTTTTTTATTTTATCGTATGGTGTCATTTTTTTTCGGAATATTTTAAGTGAATGATGCTTGTCCTAACCGGACATGAAGGTTTCTGTTCATTCTAGAAGTGTATCAAATAGTCTGGGTTAATGATTATTAATTCGGGTGGAAATGGCTGGCATGAGCCTGCAGTTTTGGGTCGGCAGGACACCGGATTAGAATTTCAAATTCGGTCTGTAGCCAAAATTCCACCCACAAATCCCCATACGCCTCTTTCTGCAAAAGTGTTGCTGATTGCTAAAAGAGGCATGATATGAGCTTGTGATCACAGGAAGAATTAGTTTCTTTTTAATTGATTAAAACTTTAAAGAAACGGTTTCCTCAAAAGCGATAGTCGGCCAAACTTCCTGAGTCAGATACCACAGAGGGGCTAACATGATCTGGCGAGCTGTTTTTTTCGCTAGGCTTATAGGCTCAACACTTTTTCAAATATGCAGATGTTGCGTACCTTGGCAACCAATTCCTACCAACCCATTGATACGTTATGCCAAAATTTACATGGAGTCTGCTCTCGCTTATATTACTGCTTTACTGGTACACCCCCAAGCCGACTAGTTCCGGCTTAACCCCGGTCGTGCAGCCGACTGCGCCCACAGATTCGCTAAAGACAGCGAAGAGCTGGCCGGACGAGCTGAATGTGACGGGTTTTGCGGGCCCGGACGTTACGCCAAGCCCGGCATGTTTGGCTGTTTCGGCAACGGGAGATGTGTTTGTAGGAGTAGATATGATCGGCTCATTGGGCAAAACACCTGGGAAAGGTAGCATCGTTAAGCTCGTTGATCATAATAATGATGGGGTGTTGGATAAGCATACGGTGTTCGCGATGGTGGATGATCCCAGAGGAATAATATCTTCCGGAGATCAGGTATTTGTACTACATACTACATTTTCCGTAGAAACCGGAAAAGCCTCGGGTATGGATCTGGTGGTTTTTGAGGACAAAGACCGGGATGGGGTGGCCGATGGCCCTTCTCAGCCGCTGATCCAGCATATCAGTTCTGCCAAGTTCCTGCAAAGCAGGGGAACCGACCACTCAACCAATGGAATTCGCATGGGTATTGACGGTTGGATATACATTGCTGTGGGTGACTTTGGATTTCATGACGCTGTGGACAGGTCGGGCAAAAAACTGACGCAGTTGGGAGGTGGGATTGTGCGTGTGAGGCCCAATGGCACTGAGATGGAGGTTTACACCCATGGATTGCGTAACATTTATGACGTTGCCATTGATCCTTTTATGAATATTTTCACCCGCGACAACACCAATGATGGTGGTGGATGGAATATTCGTTTTAGCCATCAGATACAATCGGGTGAATATGGTTATCCTTTGTTATTTCAGCATTTTACTGATGAGATCATCCCTGCCCTGGTGGACCTGGGAGGAGGTTCTGGCACGGGCTCATTGTTTATGGACGATGCCACCTGGCCCGAAAAGTATAATAAGGTGCCGATGATGGCCGATTGGGGCCGAAGCCAGGCATATATTCACCGGGTGGTACCCGATGGTGCCACTTTCAAACAACAGGAAGAAGGTTTTATTCAGCTTTCACAAATCACCGATCTGGATGTTGATGCATCGGGTCGTCTGTTTCTTTCAGCCTGGGATGGCGCCGGGTATTCGGGTAACCCCTCCAAGGGCTATATCGTAAGAGCGGTTCCCAAGAATTGGAAGTATGTACCCTTTCCTGATCTGAAAAAATCTACAGCTGATGAACTTATTAATTTTCTGAAATCGGAAAGTTCTGTAGCACGTTTACATGCACAGCAGGAGTTGCTCAGAAGACCTGGTCGTATTGCCGTGGAGGCAGGTTGGAAGCTGGCATCCGATAAGTCGCTTCCTTTACACATTCGTGTGGCCGGGATTTTTACGTATGCACAGGCTGCCGGCGAGAACGGTATAGCTAACCTTGTAAAACTAACTGCTGAAAGCGATGTTCAGGAATTTGCCTTGCGGGCGCTGGCCGATCGTAAAACGCTCAATAAAAATGTACCTGTTGAGCCATTTCTCAGAGGGTTGAAAAATCCTTCTGCCCGTGTGCAGGTAGCGGCAACGGTAGGTCTTGGACGACTCAATAGGGCCGACATGGCCAAAGCGCTCCTTCAGGTAAAGGTTCCTGCCTCTTTTGCCGCTCCGGAGCGGAACGTAGAAGGTCCTCACGCCACGCCCAATTCCGCCATCATCCCGGCTCATATCGCGGTACAGGCACTTGTAAGCCTGAATGCCGTAGATGCATGTGTCGGGGCTATCGGAACGGCCAACAGTACCCTGGCATTGTGGGCACTTCGTTACATGTATGATGCCAAGGCAGTGAATGGCCTGATTGCAGCCTATAAAAAGACAACGGATACAAATCTTAAAAGGCAAATAATGATTACCCTGTCGCGACTCTATAAAAGGGAGGCCCCTTATGAAGGTTTAACCTGGTGGAGTACCCGGCCGGATACACATGGTCCATTTTACAATGGTTTGGTTTGGGAGTCTTCCCCTGCGATCAGGACCATGCTTATGGCCGAATGGAATAAGGCGGATGTAAAAGGAAAGGAATTTTTCGAAGAGATCAACGCCAGGCATCGGATGGGTATAACTGAGTTTGGTGAAGAAGATGTGATTGCCGCCAACGGTGAAACCAAAGTGGATTTGAACAAAATCAAAAATAAAAAAGGGCAGGTGGGCGAAGCGTCCATTGAAGACGTGATGCTTGCGATGGCAACAATCAAGGGCGACCCGGCAAAGGGGAAAATGCTCTTTGCCCGTCAGGGTTGTGTTGCATGTCATAGTTTGACCAAAGGTGAAACCATGAAGGGGCCGTATATGGGGCAGATCGGGTCAATCATGAATCGTGAGCAAATCGCTGAATCCATTCTGAAGCCCAATGCATCCATTTCGCAAGGGTTTACATCCGTTATCATCACAGCAAAAGGAGATAAAACGTACATGGGATTTATTACTCAGGAGTCGGCAGACAGGCTGGTTCTGAGAAATATTGCGGGGGAGGTTTTCAATGTTAAAACATCGGATATTCTGTCCAGACAAGAATTGGAAAATTCTATGATGCCCGAAGGCCTTGCCAATGCGCTTACTTATGAGGAATTTGCGTCTTTGCTCACTTTTCTGTCACAACAAAAAAAATAAACCCAAAGGGCGCTTGTATGGTTAAAGGGGCCTCTTTTCCTGTATATGGTCGTAAACTGATGCATAACCGATGCCTGAAAAATCTATTCTGATTCTTGGATGTTTTGATACGAAGGGTGAAGTTTTCTCCTTTCTTCGAAGCAGAATTTTGGAACTCGGGGAGCAGGTAATCACTGTCAACACGGGTGTGATGGGGACTACTGATCTTTTTCCTGTGGATTTCGAGGCGGACACGGTGGCAAGGCATGCGGGGAAAAGCATCCATGAACTGAGGCTGGAAGCCGATCGGGGGCATGCCATCGAAGTAATGGGGCTTGGTGCAGGGAGAATAGTTGCACAATTGCTTAGCGATGGGAAAATTAAAGCTGCCATTGGTATGGGTGGGGGAGGTGGTACCTACATTGCGCTCTCAGCAATGCAGAACATACCGTTGGGGATTCCCAAGTTCTGTGTGACCACCCTGGCAACAAAGGATCTTTCCAGGCAAATTGGTAATAAGGACATTACCCTGATGCCTTCAATAGTTGACGTGGCAGGTATCAATAGCATCAGTAGTGTGCTTTTTACACAGGCGGCGGCAGCAGTGTGCGCGATGAGCAACGCGCCCAGGCAAACTCACAAGTCGATTATGGGTAGTGTTGCAATCAGTATGTTTGGAAATACTACAGCCTGTGTGTATCAGTGCACGCAATTGCTGGAAAGTAAGGGTTTCGAAGTGATGGCTTTTCATGCCAATGGAGTTGGTGGTAGGACCTTGGAGGCGCTGGTCAGAGAGGGATGCTTTGATGCTGTACTGGACATTACTACCACGGAACTTGCCGATGACCTTTGCAACGGTGTCTGCTCGGCCGGTCCCGAACGTCTCACCGCTGCCGCTGAAATGGGAATCCCACAGGTGGTTGTGCCCGGATGTATGGATATGGTCAATTTTTCTCATCTGGACACAGTTCCGGAAAAATATCGTGATCGGCACCTTTACAGCTGGGCACCGGATGTAACCCTGATGAGAACCAATGAAGAGGAGAACTTGATTCTTGGCAGCAGGCTAGCCCAAAAGCTGAACGCTTCAAAGGTTGCAACGCTGATGGTTCTACCTTTGAAAGGTCTTTCGCAACTGGATTCAGAAGGCGGGATTTTTTATGAACCTGATGTCAACGGAATTTTATTTGATTCCATTAAGAGAGAAGCGGGTAAGGGACTGAAAGTGATTGAATCCGACGCACACATCAATGATCCCGAATTTGCTGAATTGCTCGTAAATAAACTTTTAGAAGTTTTAAGCGCAAAAAAACATGTTTCCGAATGAAACAGATTTTCAGAAATATTTGAAGTATTAAACTAACCTATCAGAACAGAAAACCGCAGGCCAGAGGCTTGCGCTAACAATAATCATTATGCCAAATCAATGGACAGGTAAAGGGAATCCTTATACCAGACAAGAAGTGAGAGATCGCCTTCAGGCTACACTTAATCAGAAAAAAGCCATTATTGCCGCCGGCGCGGGGACGGGGATCAGTGCCAAATTTATCGAAAAAGGGGGGGCGGATCTGATCATTATCTACAATTCCGGCCGTTTCAGGATGGCTGGTCATGGTTCCACAGCCGGTTTGATGGCGTATGGCGATGCCAATGCGGTGGCCATGGAAATCGGTGAGTTTGAGGTGCTGCCCGTAGTGGAGGAAGTGCCGGTTATTTGTGGCGTCTATGGCTCGGATCCCCGTCGCCGAATGTGGCATCATTTGTTAAAAGTGAAGGAAATGGGTTTCTCAGGGATCAATAATTTTCCTACCCATTCGATTGTGGACGGTCACTTCCGAAATGTACTGGAAGAAACCGGAATGGGCTTCGATAAGGAAGTGGAGATGGTGAGGCTTGCCACCAAAATGGATCTGTTTTCCATCGTATATGTAGCAAAACCTGAGGAGGCCAGGCAAATGGCCGAGGCTGGCGCGGATGCCATTATTGCGCATGTGGGTACCACAGTAGGTGGTTCGATAGGTGTTGTAGAGGCGTCGTGCACGATGGACGACGCCATCTCCCGCACAATTGAAATTATGGAAGCAGGGAGAGCTGTAAACCCGGATATTTTTTTTCTGGCGCATGGCGGTCCGATCAATACGCCGGAAGATGTGAAAATTATTCTGGAAAAAACGGGTGTTCATGGATTTGTAGGAGCCTCTTCGTTAGAGCGCATGGGTGTAGAAAAGTCGCTGACCGACCTCACCAGGCAGTTTAAATCACTGACGATTTCTGAATAATAATTTTGCAGCGTGCTAACCGTATCGTGAATGAGTGCTATTGAACTAAGAACCGTGGATGTGGTCCGTTACGTTACGCCACTTCGGGAAGGAGGATCTCTGCCGGCCATTGCAGAGGCGAATGACGGGTTTCTCTATGTTCTCAAATTTCGTGGTGCCGGACAGGGCGTAAAAGCGCTCATCGCTGAGCTGATTGGCGGAGAAATTGCCCGGTTACTTGGTCTTCGCGTACCCGAGCTGGTCTTTGCAAATTTGGATGAAGCCTTTGGCAGAACCGAACCGGATGAAGAAATTCAGGATTTGCTTCGGGCCAGTACCGGGCTTAACCTCGCCATTCATTATTTATCCGGGGCTATCACATTTGACCGCCTCGTGACCACCGTTGATCCACTGCTTGCCTCCCGGATCGTCTGGCTGGATTGTCTTCTCACCAACGTGGATCGTACCGTCCGCAACACCAATATGCTGATGTGGCATAAAGAACTTTGGCTCATCGATCATGGGGCATCCCTGTATTTTCACCATTCCTGGGAAAACTGGAAGGAGCAATCACTTCGTCCTTTTAGTCAGGTGAAGGATCATGTATTGTTACCAATGGCTACCGAACTGGTTCAGGTAGACCAGGATTTTCGTTCCATTCTGACAGCTGAACGGATCGGCGCCATTGTGGCACTCATTCCCGACAATTGGTTGACGTTTGGTGACCTGGACGAGTCTGCGGATGAGCGCCGTGAGGTGTATGCCGGATTTCTGAATTCCAGAATTGCCAATTCTCATGTATTTGTAAACGAAGCGCAGCATGCAAGAGCATCACTTATTTGAGTACGCCGTGATCCGCGTTGTACCCAGGGTGGAGCGTGAGGAATTTGTCAATGTGGGTGTGGTTTTGTTTTGTCAATCGCAAAGGTTTTTGAAGGCCCTCTATTGCGTGGATGAAAAAAAACTAGCGGCATTTTCTCCAACAATGGATTTGGCAGAGATAGAAAGTTATCTTCATGCATTTGCCAGGATTTGTGACGGAGGTTTGCCAGGCGGAGCCATTGGTGCGCTGCCTGTTGCTTCCAGATTCCGATGGCTAACAGCTACACGGAGTTCTGTGGTGCAGGCTTCAAAGGTTCACCCGGGTTATTGTAAGAGCCCGGACGAAACCCTGGAAAAACTGTTTGCAGCCCTGGTTCTTTAGTAATTTAATTCTTTTAGACCGATGTGATCCGCCAACTATATCAATATTGTATGAAAACACTTACTTCGTTTGCCGGTCTTTTCTGTTTGTTTATCCTGATGGTATCCTGTAACAGTGGGGCAAAAGATCCTGTACAGGCGTCGGAAAGATTGTTGAGCCCGACCAAATGGTATATCAGTGAAATATGGGTGAACGACGCCCTGACTTTCAGTGAAGGGAAAATGAAACCGCAATTCGGTGGCATCGAATTTGACCGGTACATGGAGAGTGTGGCGTTTAAAAAGGAAGGGATTTTTCTGGGATATTTTAAAGACGATTCGAAAGCAATGACCCTGCGTTGGAAGGTTAACCAGGCAAATGTGTCGGTAGGAGCGGTAGATTCTACTGCAAAGGGAGGAGAATGGACGATAGCGCCACAGGATGTCCTTAAAGGTGCTTTTACGATGAAAACGCAGAGTACGGCGTATGACTTTCCGCGTATGACAAAAATTGCTTTAAAGTATAAAACAGATCAGTGAGCTTACAGTACAGAAGAAACTGAATTTTACCGTCATGGATAAATTAGAAAAGGCATTTGCGCTTTTTGACGCGTACAATAAACGTTCGCCGGAACTGATCAGATGGGATGGGCAGGATTTCCCTTTGGAGTATTTCTACGCAGTGAAATTATACGATTGGGTAAGAAAACTGGACCCTGCGGCTGGCGAAAGTTTACTGCTTGCCTCGAGGAGCCAGCATATCGGGCGATGGGAAATCCCCCGGAACACCTATCCGGATGGCCGGGTGGGTTATCTGAAATGGCGAAGCGATTTGTCGAAATTTCATGCGTCCAAAGCCACCGAACTGATGGAGGTTGCAGGCTACGATCCAGAAACCTGCAACCAGGTAAGGGAGATTATATTAAAACAAAAGCTAAAATTGAATCCAGATGTGCAGACCATTGAAAATGCACTTTGTCTTGTATTTCTGGAATTTCAATTCGATGACCTGATCGGAAAACAAAGCGAAGAGAAGATGGTCAATATTCTCCGGAAAACTTGGGCGAAAATGAGTGATCCCGGAAGAAATATGGCGCATACGCTGGATTACAGTGAAACAGCAAAGTCGCTTCTCGGTAAGGCGCTGGAATGAAAAGATCTTATCGATAACCATATTCTTCGAAGCTTCCTGATGTCTTTTGACTGGTGTAAATAAATACAGATTCACTTCATTTCATTTAACTGCCTTAATTTCAGTTATTTAGATAATAATCATTAAAGAGGAATAATTATTTTAAGCTCTATTTTCTTAATTTATTAGGAAAGACCGTTTATTGCCCGCACCTTTGTATCCTAAATTTTTTAATAAAAGGATAATGCACGAAGGAACAGTTAAATTTTTCAATGATACCAAAGGATTTGGTTTCATTTCACCATCATCTGGTGAGCAAGACATTTTTGTACACGTATCAGGTCTTAATGACGATATCCGTGAAAATGACAAAGTGTCGTATGACGTAGAAAATGGTAAAAAAGGTCTAAACGCGGTTAACGTAACAGTTATCTAAGTTTAATCATAAATCATTGATGAAACCGTTTCCAGATTCTGGAAACGGTTTTTTTAGTTTTAGGGTTGGTGCAAATTACTTTACACAAGATCCCAGCCCTTTCTAGGTTTGCGGGACAGCAGGCGGTTGGCCTCTTTGTCGCCGACAAATTTTTCCTTCCCTGCATTCCAGGTGAGTTCTCTCTTCAAACGATACGAGATGAGCCCCAGGTGCATAGGCATCGTTAGTTCACGGGCATATGCCAGATTGGACTCTGGTTGCGTTCTTGCTTTTACCGCATCTACGAAGTTTTGCTGATGACCCGGTGATCTTGGATTGGTAATGGGTATGGATGGGATATCCTTTACAGTTTCACCATTGATGGTGATGGATCTGGTATTGTAATCACACATCAGCGTTCCTTTTTCACCTTCAAAATAGGCGCCTATACCTTGTGCCGCAGCGCCGGGAATATTTGGTGGAAGGGAAGTCCATAGAATTTTCAGGCCGTCAAATTCGTAGTCAACATCCAGCGTTTTGGGAGCGTCCGCTATGCCTTCGTAGGCGGTGCCGCGTGCGTTTATTTTTTTTAACCCCTTCGGCGCGATGGACGAGTATACAACATCGGCAATGTGACACCAGAAATCAGCAAATTCTCCGCCGGAATAGTCGAGGAAATACCGGTAGGTGAAATGGCATTTTTCCGGGATGTATTCCGTGTAAGGCGCAGGCCCTAGCCACATATCCCAGTTCAATGTTTTGGGGATTGGCTTTACAGTTGGTGAGCCTAATTCCTTTGTATTAGGCTGCTTCCATAACCGAACGGTATGCACATTTCCAATGGCGCCCGATTTTATGATTTCCACAACCCGATGAAAGTTGTCTCCGGCATGGATCTGATTTCCCATCTGGAATATCCGGTTGTGTTTATTCATGTGCTTCAGCATCATCTGGCCTTCTTTCATACTATACGACAGCGGCTTTTCACCGTATACGTCCTTGCCAGCCTGAAACGCAAGCGTTGCAATCTGAGCGTGCCAGTGATCAGGTGTGGCGACCGTTATCGCATCGATATCCTTACGCTCAAGTAACTTACGAAAATCGCCATAGGTATCTACTTTACCATTGGGTTGCATTTCCAGAAGCCTTTTTCGCGTTTCGCCCAGATGCAACTCGTCCACATCACAAAGTGCAACAATCTCAACATCAGGCAAATTGGCAAACCATTTCATGTGGCTGTTTCCCATACCGCCAAGGCCTACGTGGGCGATGCGAAGCCTGTCGCTGGGAGCAGCTTTCCCGTTGAGCGAGGGAAGGAGTGTAAAGCCCAGTGCACCAAGGGCAGTGGTTTTGATAAAGTCTCTCCTGCTGGTATTTTCTGTCATGTTTTGATAGGTTTTTGGGTTAGGTGGCTCAATATAATATTTATTTGACATTTTATTTCCTTCCCCGGAAACCTCATAATGTTTTCCCGCTGATCCAATTCCCGCAGATTATTGCAGAAGCAGTTCTTTATAAATGTTATCTATCAAACTTACCCTCTCAATAAACCACAACGCCTGCATAATCCTCTTCAATCTGCGTTCTAAAATCACCTTCAATCTGCGAAATATCTTACGATTATTTAATCTTAGGTTGAAAAGATATTACTGTGAAAGACCGTATTGTGGCTAGTTTCCAGTTATTTTATAATACTTGATAAGTAGTTCGGGAGATTGGCTGCCTATTTACATGAAGATATTTATAGCATTACGAATTATGAACCCTTTATTGAAAGTATTTGCAAGAGTACTTCTTGCTCTGGTGGTAACGGAGGCCGCTGTATCCGGGCAGGCTGTAAAAGAAGTGGCTGTGACTAAGATCTGGGATAAAGCCGAACACAATGCCTTTACAGATCTGATCAGGTTTAAAGAAACCTTCTATTGCTCTTTTAGGGAAGGGTCCGGTCATGTTCCTGGCACTGATGGCATCGTAAGGATTCTTAAATCAACGGATGGTAAAAGCTGGCAAAGTGTAGCCATGCTTGGAAAAGTGGGTGTCGACCTGAGGGATCCTAAGCTTTCGGTAACACCCGATGGCCGTCTCATGGTGATCATTGGAGGGTCCTATTATGAAAAGGGAAAGCTCATGGGCAGGCATCCCCATGTATCCTTTTCAGATAAATCAGGAAGCACTTTTTCCGAGCCCGAGAAAGTTAGTGTGGATCCTTCCATAGCATCCTGGGGAAGCTGGTATTGGCGGGTGACCTGGCATAAGGGTGTTGGATATGCCATGGATTATCAGATCGGGCCACAGGAACGGCGCGGGCCTTCGGCAATGTATCTGGTGAAAACCAAAGACGGGATTAATTTCGAAAAGGTTTCCAAACTGGAAATAGACGGATTTCCCAATGAGGCCACCATACGATTTGACAAGGCAGGGAAAATGCACGTAATGATCAGAAGGGAAATAGAGGACAAAATGGGTGTTTGGGCAACCAGTAAGGCGCCATTTACGCAGTGGAGTTTCCAGAAAATGGGCATAAGGCTCGGCGGTCCGAATTTTCTGTTTATGAAGGATGGCCGTGTGATTGCCGGAACGAGAGTTTATGAACCCAAAATTTACACCGCCTTGTTTTCCGGTAAACCAGGTGGTGAGATGCAACAAATCTTCACCTTCCCTTCCGGTGGCGATAATAGTTATCCCGGGCTGGTGATGTATGACCGCAAGCTGTGGGTATCCTATTATTCCTCTCATGAGGGAAAAACAAGCATTTATCTCGCTGTGATCTCACGGGAAGACCTTGATGCTGCCCTGAAGAAACCATGAGTTAAGAATCACTATTTCACCTTTTTTTGTTGAAATACCTGTTAAATTGCGTACCTGTTTCAAAGCAGGTAGGTTTCCTGACCTATCCCGAAATTTAACTTTCCATTATACCTCCATGAAATGCACCATCTTCATCATATCACTGCTTGCATTGGCTTTCATCTCCGGTTGCACGTCTCAGAATGAATCGGGTACATACACACTGAACGATCGTGAGAAAAAACTGTGTGATTCACTGCAAATCGATCCGGCTATTATTGAGTTGATCCGTACTAAAAATAAAAGTTTCATCGAGCCTTTTCACTACTCGCGTTCCAAAATATACAAGGATGGGCAGGAGACAGAACTCGATCCGATTCGCCTGAATGGACTTGTTTTTGAAGAAAAAAACGAAAACGCATACGAGGTGGTTCTTGCCTTAAAGGATGATTTTAAAAAAGCCGGTTATACCCTCTTTTTGCTGGAAAATAATATGGGTCAAAAGAAAAGATGGGACAAAATAGGCGTGCTCAAAACCACAGACCAGTTCAGCATTCTCAAACAGATCGGGACAGATGGAGTAAACCACGGTATCGCCAACGACAGCCTGGTGACCATTGTGAAACAATTTGACAAAAAATATAAACTGGAACTAATAGGGGCATCGGGCGACTGGTGCGAATTTAATATCAAAAGTGAACCCACAGACTGGGACGAGTTTGCGAATGAGGTCTACAGGGTTTGCCCCGACGTGGTGGAGCAGGGGACAGGGTCTGTGGAATCCTTGAAAGAAATAATGAAACGCACTAAACGATTGTATTTCTGGTGGGATTAAAAAAACCTTGTCCCTATTTCTTCCAATTCATAATTTTAAATGAGATGGATTTGTAATCATTACGCTCGTAGAGGACACCCACGCTGTTTTTTCCGGTTTGAACCAGATCGGAGTAAGCCGTGAAGTCCTCCTCATTGTTTGTGCTTTTGTCTATAAGATAACTTTTCGCCCATGTTTTGCCGTCATCAAAACTGATCCTGAGCGTCAGGTTGTCGCGTTTCTGTGTATCGGCGGCGTTTGAGAAGGCCAGGATGTTTCCGGTTTTTGACCTGCCAATCGTTAGAATACTTCCTTCACACACCGGATCGGGCAGGTTAGGATCAAAGTAGGTTGTATCCCATTTTGCTCCGCCATCGCTGCTGACGGCCACAATACGCGCTTTGACGTCTCCTTTCTGATTCCTGGAATTGAATAGTAGCCGGCCTCCGGAAATCTCTGCGGCGGTCGCTTCATTGGAACCTTCAAAGGAAATGTCCTCGCTGATCCGGAATGTTTTTCCATGGTCGTCGCTGTAAAATCCATGTGCCTGGTAGTCTGTTGATTTTGGTTTTGGGTCGCCGGCTGAGTGGTTGGCAGCAATGTAAATACGTCCCTTGAACTTGCCCGTTGTAAATTGCATGGCATGACCAGGGGTGTTGGCATAACTTCTCCAGTCTTCCTTGAAGTTGTATTTCGGGTTTACCTTTGGTTGGTTGGGTCTATGTGTCATCAGTGTGATATTCACAGGTTCCGACCAGGTTTTTCCCTGATCCGTTGACGTTTTATACCACACTTCTCTCAACCCATTCCCCTTTCTGACTTCGTTTTCATGGTTGTTGCCGGTGTTGTAGAACAGAAATAACCTTCCTTGCGGATATGCCGGATCGGATTGGTCGAAAACTGGAGCGGGGTTTCCGGCCTGCAGATTGTCGTACGCCGCGACCGTTTGTATGGCAGACCAGCTTTTGCCACCATCCTGGCTCCGTTTCATCACAATGTCGATGTCGCCGAAATCTCCGCTACCGGCAACGCGTCCTTCCGCAAAGGCCAGAAGGTCGCCATTCGAAGCCTTCACAATCGCAGGTATCCGGAATGATTTGAAGCCCTCGGTGCCTGAAACGAAGACGGGTGTTTGTGCTGGTAGCATAGAACATGCTACAAAAATAAATATGAATGTACCAATGAGTCTGATCTGTTGCATGATGCTTTGTTTATGTAATTTAGGTTTAATTTTTAAAGTTAAACCTGGTTTTCGGTGATTTTTTATGGCTTGTAATACCCCATTTTCAGGTGATTAAATGGTATACTTCAATAACTGGCTGCAATACCATTCCTGACGGGGCAGGTGAAATGGTCCTTTAAACAAATTTCCTTTGGCGGTTTGCGCAATGGTACCGTCCCGGTGAAGATAGCCAAACCATTCGCCATGCTGTTTGTCATGAAAGTGGCTGTAGGCATAATCGTGAACTTGCTTATGCCACAGCGCATATTTTTCATTTCCGGTGAGGGTGTAGGCGAGTAATGTAGCAATGATTGCTTCGTTGTGCGGCCACCAGAATTTCATGTCCTGCCAGTATTCCTGCACAGGTTTGTGATACACATCCCTGAAATAAAATATACCGCCCATTTCTTGATCCCATCCCCGTTCCCACATGTAATCCAGCATTTTACAGCCCAGGTCAATCAGTCTGGGGTCGTTATTCCGGTGTTTTGCTTCATGTAGGATAAACCAGGCGCCTTCCATGGCATGCCCGGGATTAAGTGTGCGACCGTCGATATGATCGATTATGCTGCCATCGGGAGCTACCTGCTCCATCACGCATCGGATGTCATGCTTTACAAAATTTGTTTCGATTTCATTAATAAAACCATCGATGCAATCGTCGCAGCGCGGGTCGCCGATGGTATCTCTGAGCTGTTGTGCGGTGTTCATCAGTATCATGGGAACACCAATCCCTTTGGAAGGGCGGGTAGAAGTATATTTGGGTTGTAACAGGCCGGGCACTGTGGCATATTCAAGACATTTTCCAAACAGATTTCGGGCCATTATGGCTGCATTTTCGTCACCGCTCGCCCTAGCATAGGCCGCGTTCGCGATTACGGCAAAAGTTTCCGAAAAGAAATAGCGCCGTTTCCGAATCGGTTGCCCATCACGGGTGACGTGGAAAAACATTTGTCCATCCGTATCAAAGCAATGTGTATTCAGGAAATCGACGCCCATTTTTGCACCTTCCAGCCATTCTGTTTTAGGTTCGACTGTGTTGTACAAGGTGGAAAGTAGCCAGGCCGTCCGCCCTTGAATCCACACAGCCTTATCGTCGTCAATCAGCGAGCCATCCTGATCACGCATCAGTAAATAGCCGCCCTTTTCCTGGTCATAGGACCTCGGGAACCAGAAGGGTACCGTGTCACCGAGCAGTTGGTCCGAGTAAAATTGACCAAGCATTTTGAGATCAGATTTTGTATAACTCATGAAGTTGGGGAAAGGGTAGTGAAAGTCAGGTTTAGTTAAGAGTGGTCAGGAATAGTCAGGGATGGTCAGGGATGGTCAGGAATAGTCAGGAATAGTCAGGGATGGTCAGGAATGGTCAGGAATAGTCATTTATTGCCATGATTAGTCAGGTTTTGTCATCTGCGGATGGTTAAACCGGTCAGATCTTGTTCCCTGGGGAAAAGAAGGCTGATCAGATAGCCGAAAAATATACAACTCAACAGGCCTGAGAATGCGTACATGAGTAAATGCAGCTGGGTGTACTGCTGAATAAGTACCTGGGTAATGCAGCTCATGGCCATGCCAGCCATAACGCCTGTTCCGTTCGCTTTTTTTGTAAAAATCCCGAGAATGAACGCCCCGCCGATACATCCGGTGAACAGCCCTAGAATGGTGTTGAATTTGTCCCAGAGTGACGATACCCCTCTGTGCGCCATGTACAATGCAATGCAGGTAACAAAGATTCCCAACAGGAGTGTGGCTGCCCGGGCAAAGAAAAGGGTTTGTTTGGGCGTTACATCCGGATTCAACTTTTGATAAAAATCGGTGGTAAGCAAAGTTGCCGTTGAATTCATGCTGGCTTCGGTGCTGCTCATGGCCGCCGCGAATATTCCTGCAATCAACAAACCGGAGAAACCCACCGGAAGCTGGCTCACTATGTACCAGGGAAAAATATTGTCCTGGTTTTCCAGCGCCATATTGACCTCCCGGGGCTGTTCACAGAAAAACAAAAAGAGCAGTGTTCCAATCGAAAAAAAGACAATGGTAGACGGCAGTGTAAGCCACGCGCCCAGTTTCAGGCTCCGGATCGATTCCTTTTCGTCCGTTGTGGTCAGATAGCGCTGCACGGTGGTCTGGTCGGTGCCATAGGTAAGCAGGCTTATCGCCAGCCCTCCCACAATCACCACCCAAAAAGTAGGTTCGGAGAAATCGAGGCGAAAGTCAAATACTTTTAACTTTTCGGCATCCTGAAGTGCTGTAATCCCGCCTTTCCAGTCATTGATTTGAAACGGCAAATAAAACAGGCAGAACAATGCCCCGGACGCCAGGATCAATACCTGTATTACTTCCACCCAGATCACGGCTTCGATGCCACCTTTGACAGTGAAAAAAATGCTGATAACCCCAATGACAATGATGCAGATATTCACGTCAATCCCGGTAACCAGCGTCAGTGCAATGCTGGGCAGGAGAACCACTATGCCCATTCGTCCAAGTTGTAAAAGTACGTAGAGGGCCGAAGCCATGGCTCTGGATCCGTAGTTGAACCTTTTGCCCAGATATTCATAGGCCGATGTCACATGCAGGCGCCTGTAAAATGGGATGAAATATTTTGCTACCACGGGCATCACCATGATGATTGTCATGAGTAGGAAAAAATAGGTCCAGTCGGTTGCGTAGGTTTTGGCAGGGATACCCATGAAGGTGATCGCGCTAAGTTTAGCTCCGAAAATACTGATGCCGGCGGCCCATTGGGGGATGCGTTCGCCCCCTTTGAAATAATCGTTGGTGGTGCTGGTTTTATTGGTAAAAAGGAATCTTCCCGCAGTCATCAATAGAAAACATACAACGAGCACCGCGGAATCAATCCATGAGAAAAGGGAGGTATTCTGAATTTTTCCCATCGTAATCACTGGCGTCCTTATGCCTGGTGTGACTTCGCCGCTGGGAATGATGATGTCGCTACCCCATTTTACGGCAGTGGTAGTTACCTGGCCAGGCCCCGGTAAAGTTCCGGTTTTCGCCCAGGTATCGGTAACGGTGTTGTAAAGATAAATCTCCTTGCTGAAACCCTTATTACTGCTCAGTAACGCTACTTTTTCTGTCTGTAATTTTTGTTTTCCCGAATCATTTGTCGCCCCTGCAATCCGAGCGTTGAATGTCTCGATCTGGTGAAAAACATTGCCCTTATCTCCTCCGAACAATTGAATGTAGGAAGATCCAATGGAAAGCCCTGTCCCGGCTGATAGTGTAGTTGACGTGTTCCCATCACTGATGTCCGAGCGCTTTTCCCAGCCGTTATCCTGCGGATTATAGCAAAAAACGGTGCGGTGTAAATCGCTGATCCCGGTAGGGGAGCTGCTTCTGCCTCCGATTACATAAATACACGGATTTTTCCCGTTGCTCTGAGCAACGACCACGGAGTGGGACATGGCAACAGGTACATCAGGCAGACTTTTCCATACGGGATTTGCCGATGAAAGATCCATGCTTAGGAATTTTCCGGAGGGCTTTCCATTGCTTTCGCCACCTGATAAATATACAACCGAGCCGATACTGGTCGCTCCGGCGTTGGAGATGCCCGAGGGCAGTTCCGGCAGTTTTTTAAAAATGACATCCTTTTGTGAATCATTCCATTGCATCAAAAACACATCTTTGCTTGCTCCCTGCGGTGTGTCCCCACCCATGCAGACGACGCCGTCAGCTACCGACACACTTGCGCCGTAAGCGATATTTTGAAATAACTGCTTCGTTTTGGAAGAAATCCATTGCGCGGAATCCCCATTTTTTTGAAGGACGTAAATAGCATTATGATACACTTTCCGGCCTCCTTCCCAGGGCATACCGGCGGGGAAATTTGCACCTCCGGCTATGATCAGAACGCCGTTGTGAACGCCTGTAAATGCGCCGGCAACGCCCGGATGTTTACCTGTGGCATGAGCCGGTAATTCAGCAAGTTCGGACCATACGATTTTATTGGCCTTTTGTTCCTGGGCAGTTACGATGGATGAAAGCATAAAATGGATACCGAGCAACAGGCAGGACGCGATGTTTTTGATTTGCATTACAGGGAACTGGTTTCAATCATGGATCTGGATTTGTAGGCATCGAAATCAAGAAGTGCCACGTCGGATTTAAATGCTTCAAATTGGGCATCAGTCATGTTTTTGACAGGTAACCTGAAAGTTCCGCAGTCTATTCCCACAAGCTTCATGTAGGATTTACCCACAGATATGCCTCCATACTTGCCCAGAAGCCGGATCATATCAATTGATTTTTGTTGCAAGCGGGCCGCCATTTGCAGGTCTTGATTATTAAAGGCACCGATCAGCTCATAGTAAAGTGGTGCTGCATAATTGAAAGTGCTTCCCACGCCGCCTTTGGCCCCGATAGCCAGTGCCGATAGCAGGTTTTCATCACGTCCCCAGAGCATGTCGTATCGGCCATTCTGGTAATTAAGGCAGGATTGAAAGTCCATGAAATCTTCATGGGTATATTTTATTCCGGCGAAATTGGGAAGCTTGCCATCGATTGCCTTGAGCAGATCCAGCATGGGATACCCCACACCTGTCAGCACAGGAATGTGATAGTAGTAAAAGGGCATGTCCGGCACTGCATTTGCAATTTCCATGCAGCATTGTGCCAACATTTCTACACTGGCTGGTTTGAAATAAAAAGGGCTGGTGAATGACACTGCGTACAATCCAATATCCCGGGAGTGCTTGGCCAGATCAATGCAGTCGGCCATGCAGGTGCCACCCAGAAACATCATTACTTTGAATTCCGGATCGTTCCGTGAACAGTTTGCCCACGCACTGGCGATTTCCTTTTTTTCGGCAAGCGTCAGTGAAACACCTTCGCCAGTGGAGCCACAAATGAATGCGCCGGTGACCCCATTGGATTTTAAAAATTGATAATAGGCGGGAATCAGGGCCGTGTTGATGTTGCCGTTCCGGTTCATGGGTGTAAAGGGTGCAGCGATGAGGCCTGTTAAATGAGTGTTCATCTAAAATGAGCAATTAGGGAAGTGAATATTAAATGTGATTATGACCTAAAAAGCAATGTTTGACAGTCGGATACTTACTGTTCCGGCCTCGCTGTCGTGTAGCCGGGAGTCTGTTTTACCAAAGGATCATTCGTCCAGATGCCGGCTTCTATGGGCCACAAAATCCGGTAAGCCTGAGTCGCTTTGTCCAGGACGCCATAAGGATGACCAGTATTTTTGAATACAAGTGGTTCTGTATTAAATTTCATTCTTCGCAGATCGTACCAGCGTTTGCCTTCAAACACGAATTCTTTGCTCCTTTCAGCGAAAATAGCCAGTTCGTTGGCGTTCTTTGTCGAATTTACAAACGGTTTGGGATCTTTGGCAGGAGCAAAGGCCCGGTCTCGAACCGGCTGGATATACGTCCCAGGATCTCCTCCTTCCGCATTGACAATTTCTGCCAGCATCAGCAGCCGGTCCGCTTCCCGGTACACCGGCCAGTCATCCGAAAAATAGCGCTTGTTTGCATCGATGGTTCCCAGAAATTTCACAAGAGCGGTGTTTTTAACGGTAGCCACATAAGGGTTGGCAGCTGTATTCACCTTGTAATAGTCGTAAAAAGTGGCATTTCTGCGTGTATCCGCCAGGTCGTAGGATTGGAACAGTTCAAACGTGTATCCGTATCGCTGAATGACCTGTTGGGAGTTAGGAGCCGCCAGTACCAAAGGATCAACCAGGAAGTTACCCACACCGGCACTTGCGGTAGAGTCTTTATAGTGCAGCCCGTTAAAATTAAAAGTAGAGTAGGTGTAAGCGGCAACACCCCCCATTTCGGCTTCGCCCACCCGGTAACGAATGGCAAAAATGATCTCGCTGTTGTTTTTTTGAGCATAGGCGAACACATTGGCAAAGTTTGGCAGCAGGCTGCTTCCCGACGCCGCGGTTAACGCTGTTTTCGCCTCGGCAAGATCAGCGGTGTTGGCATACACTTTGGCCGACCACAGAAAAACTTCTCCCTTCAGCATCAATGCCGCTTTGGGCGACCATTGGCTTTTGTCCGTGGTACTTGCCTGGTTTCCAAACAGCGTAATCGATTTGTTTACATCCGTTTTGATGGCACCCAGAACGGCTTCTTCGGACGCGCGTTCTTTGCGTAGCTTCACAGCATCCGTTGTACCGTTCAAAACTTCCGCTTCCAGTCGCAGCGGTACACCGCCGTAAGTCCGCAACAAATGGAAGTAATAGTAGGCCCGCATTGCGTAGGCCTGTCCAAGCAGGTAATTCCTTCTGGTCTCAGGCAAAAATGAAACGGCTTCCACCTTTTGAATAAAGAGATTAATCTGAAGGATGGGGCCGTAAAATCCAGCCCAGCTACCAACGCCCGAAGATGTTTCTTCCAGCCGCTGTTCGATAACAGGCAATTCATTCAGTGAAGTTGCCTGCCGGTCAACGGTGCTGTATGTACCACCACGCATTTCACCAAGACGAACAAACTGAAATTGATTATCCCGGAACTGTTTGTGAAGTCCGACCATAAAATTGGTTACCTGGGATTCGTTTTTCCAGAAATTGGCGTCGCCAAAATAATCTTCCGGGGCCAGCTCCAGTGCGTTTTGGCAGGATGTGGCTAGTACCGAAAGCATTGCCCAGCATATAAAGTATTTGATCTTTTTCATCTTGTTAAAAAATTAAAAGGTAAAGTTCGCTCCCAGAATGAGGGTGGTAGGAATGGTGTAGGCGCTATTTTGAGAGCCCGTACGTTCGGGTAAATTGATCAGCTTATTACTGATGTATCCTAAGTTTTGCCCTGTGACGGTAAATGTCAGGCCGGCGATGCGTGCCCTTTGAATGATCGCGGATGGGACAGAATAGCTGAGCGAAACCTCTCTGAAAGCCAGGTAGCCTGAGTTCACCCAGAACATGCTGCTAGGCCTGTCGAAGTTTTTAGCGTTCAGCTGATCTGCCCAGGTATAGCGTGGATATTTTGCATTCGGATTCTCAGGTGTCCAGGTGTCTTTAACGGCATCGGTGACATTGAATTCTCCCTGAAAACTACCCAGTGACCACATTTGCTGAAAATCCATTTGTTTGTGACCGAGTGCAAAATCCATTCTGGCAAAAAGAGAGAGGTTTTTCCAGCGAACGGTTGTATTGAAACCGCCAGTCCAGCGTGGGATGGTGCGGCCCAGGGATACCATGTCGCGGGTGTCTATGGTGTCATTCTGATCAATATCTTTCCAGCGCATATCGCCAAGCTGAGTGGCGATGTAGGTGGTTTTGCTTAAATTTTTGGATGCGATCAGTGCTGCACTGGCCACCCGCTTACCCGCTGCGCCACCATACTGCACTTCGCCTGCGGAAATGTCAATCTTGTTGTAGGCACTCAGGTCTTCACCAGTACGAATGATGCCGTCGCTTACAAAACCGAATATTTCTCCAAACTCCTGTCCTTCCTGAAGTCCGCCTGCCCAGATCACTTTTCCGGATTGAGGATCGTAAATGCGCTGGCCGCCCTGTCTGTTGTTCTCATTTCCGTTGAATGGAAGTTTGAGCACCTTATTTTTGTTCCATGCCGCATTTGCTCCTATCTGCACACTGAAGTTGTCTTTTTGAACGGCTTTTATGGTTGTTTCCAACTCCACACCTCTATTCCGCATACTTCCATTGTTGGTCCTAATGCTGGTGATGCCCGAAGAGGTCGGCAGGATCACACTGGCGATTTTGTCGGTGGTGACCCGGTTGTACATGGCTACCGCGGCAGTGATCCGATTATTGAGAAAACCCATTTCTAATCCGCCTTCTACGGTGTTGCTCTTCTCCCATTTGAGGCCCGGATTGGCAATGCCTGTTTGTAAGAAACCGATCGTTCCATTGTATGCCGTCTGTGATCCATAGGAGCCCTGTAATTCATAAACACCGATGCCATTGTTGGTTCCGATGCCAATATTGCCGTTTTTGCCATAACTGGCCCGAACTTTCAGGAATGAAAGCCAGTCCTGCGTGGCTGCCATGAAATCTTCTTTATGCACCAGCCACCCTGCGGAGAAGGCAGGGAAAGTGCCAAACTGGTTGTCGCCGATGAGCCGGGAGTATCCATCCCTTCTTACGGTGAATGACGCCAGGTATTTGCCGTCCCAGTCATAGTTGATCCGGCCAAAGGAGGAAATGATTCGTTCTCTGTTGTGGTAAGAGTCTATTGACCTGGTATTTGCATCACTTACGGTCAATCCCAAATCCTGAAAGTCGTCCGTAGGAGCCAGCCGTCCCGCTGCGCCGAAGCCTTTGTTGTATTCATCATAATACTCAAAACCAGCCATGGCATCGATACCATGTTTGCCAAGGTCTCTACTGTAATTGGCAATGGCATTGTAAGTCTGACGAATCGTACGGTCGAAGTTTGCCGAGCTCGCCCGGTCCCGGTTCCAACCGGTATTTGCATTTGTTGTACTCATAATACCTATCCTGAAATCCCTGTTGAAGGATTCGGCAGCGGTTTCATCGTACATCATAATTCCGCCAATTTTCACGATCAAGCCTTCCAGCAGATCAATCCTGAAAGACTGTCCGAGACTGAACTTATCCGACTGGTTGTTTCTTTTGTATTTATCAATATTAATGGCCGGATTGCCGTCGCTAGCATCTCGACCCAGGATCAATTCACCAGCCGCGTTGGTTCCTCGCATGGTTGGCGGGGCTGATAACATTCGACCCCAGTAATTGGCTTCGCCGTTCTGCAACGACTGATCGCGCCAGTTGGCCCTGGCAAAGGCCAGGCTGCTTTCTGATTTAAGCCAGCTTTTTATTTTGTAATCGCCATTCAGTGTGAAGTTCAGCCTTCGATAAAATGTGCCTAGCGATAAGCCTTCCTCGTTGTAGTAGCCCAGATTGGCATAGTAACCGCCTTTTTCATTGCCACCATTCATCCCTATGTTGTAGTCCTGAGAAATTGCCGGTGACCGGAATGCATAATCGCCGTAATTGAAATCCTTGTAGATCAGATCCGCGTTGGAGCCATTCGGGTCGTAGGCGCCGGCTGCGTTGGTCTTAATCGGATCTTTCATAGTTTTCCACCCGTCATTCGCTGAAAGCAGTTCACGATTGGCGTCGGTGAGCCGCATGGTACTCCATATTGCCCTGGAATCGTAATTGCCGTCAAGGATTTTACCTTCGGCGTCTTTATAAAGGTTCCCCGTGCCTCTCGGGCCTACGCCGCTGAGCAGTGAGGATGTCGTTGTACCGTTTTTGATGGCTTCCAATACACCCAGCCGGGTCCATTTAATGTAATCTTCTGCGCCTACAAAATTGTAAGGAACATTCAGGAAGTTGATCCCGGTTTTGCTTTTGAAGGTGATGGAAGAGGAGCCCGACTTTCCTCTTTTGGAAGTGATCAGGATTACACCGTTGCTGGCCCTGGCACCATAAATTGCCGTTGCAGAAGCATCTTTAAGCACCTCCATGCTTTCAATGTCATCGGGATTAATGTCGCTCAGCGATCCGCGTACCTGCCCGTCAAAAACGATTAACGGACTTCCCGAGCCGTCAAAGTTGGTTCCGCCACGCAGAATCATCGTAGGCAGAGAGCCTGGCCTGCCGGTCGCAGTGGATACCCTGAGCCCGGCGATGGTACCGGCCAGCGCCTGCGCAGGATTGGAACGCATCCCGGTCTCGAGCACTTTGGCATCGAGCTTGGCAATGGATGAAGTAATCTTTGTTCGGCTGCTGCTGCCATAACCGGTGATCACAACCTCATTCAGTGCCGATACATCGGTCTTAAGTTGTATGGAGACCGTGGATAAATTTCCTACGGGTATTTCCTGTGTAGCATAACCCATCATACGGAACTGCACTACGTCACCTGTGGTAACAGGAAGGGAGAAGTTTCCTTCCAGAGAAGTCTCGGCAAAGACACTTTTCCCCTTCAATATTACCGTTACAGTCGGTATGGGCATTTTGTCATCATCGGACAAGACTCGTCCGGTAAGCACTCTGCCTGGCTGGGCCTGTACCATCATCGTCAGGACAATTCCCGCGATGCTGAACAGGGCTTTCAGAAGCGTATTTTTTAATTTCATGAATGGTTAAGCGTTTAATTGTATTATGTATGAGATAATAAAGGTAAAGTTTTTACTTCGTTGATTGCAAGCGTATTGCGAAAAATATTTTTTTTGTCTTTGATAGCACTTATTGATAAACTCTTGTTTATAGAGAGAAAAAGGCCATTTTTGTCGCACATAACACCATTTGACGTACATGGCAGATATTTTTCAGAATCTAAAATCGATTGACACCAGCTCGCTTGTCGACAAGGTGGAAAGCAACCTGATTGAGCTTTTTGTAGAAAAGAATTTTAAAGTAGGGGATTCGATACCCAAGGAACTTGAATTGGCGGAATCACTGGGCGTGAGCAGGACGGTGGTTCGCGAAGCCATGTTGCGACTCCGTCTGATGGGTTTGATCGAATCCAAAAAACACCGGGGTGCGGTGATCACCAGCCCCGATCTGGTGTCGGTTTTGGAAAAAAGCATGAATCCCAAGATCCTGGATGATGGTACGCTCAAAGAAGTTTTTGAAATGCGGCTGTCATTGGAAATCGGTATGGCGGATTTTATTATGAAACGGGTGAAACCAGAGGACATAGCCGAGCTGCGGGTTCTGGTAGAAAACGAACCTACGCTGTCGGATCAGATGCTCTTTCAGATTGAACACGAAATTGCATTTCACGGGAAGCTCTATGAGATAACAGGGAATGAAACAATGAAGAAGTTTCAGAAGCTGCTGTTACCTGTTTTTGACTACGTTCACAAAAGTGGTCTGCTAAAGAAAATGCCTGTTAACCGACAGTACGTTTCTCACAAGGGTATTGTCGACATTATCGAAAACGGAAATGCGGAGCAGCTTCGCAATGCCATGCGTAATCATTTGGAAAATCATTTTGCCCGACTATTTGAGTAGATGTCATTCAATAGTCTGAAATAAAACTTACATCCCCATGAAAAGACCTTTTCTAATTGGCCTTCTGGTATTGTTATTACCTCACGCTTACGGCCAATCCAAGAAACCCAGACACATCATTCTCATAGGCGTGGATGGCCTGGGCGCATACGTTTTTCCTGGTGCAGGGTTGCCGGCGATTAACAAAGAACTCAGCAGGGATACAACCACTCATTTCGCGGACCCTGCGCATAGCGCAAACCTCAGAATTCCGACTTTTGAAAAATTGATGAAAGATGGGGCGTACTCTTTGGAAGCAAGATCCGTACTGCCGTCGTCGAGTGCTGTTAACTGGGCGTCGATGACGATGGGCGCTGGTCCTGAATTACATGGCTACACGGAATGGGGGAGCCAAAAGCCCGAGCTGCCTTCAAGAATTCTCGACGCTTATGGTTTGTTTCCTTCGGTTTTCGCTTTGCTGCGGGAGCAAAAGCCCAAGTCCGAAATCGGTGTTATTTACGAATGGGACGGAATCGGATACCTGCTTCCCAAAAAAGCCTTGTGTCTGGAGCAAAACTGTGATGGAGATAGTGCCACAGCCGAAGCTGCCGGGAAATATATTACCGAGAAAAAACCAGATCTGCTGTTTGTCCATTTTTCAGACGTTGACCATGTTGGTCATAGTATAGGACATGGTACAACCGCCTATTATGCACAGGTAAATCAAACGGATACTTATATCCGAAAAATTGCAGATGCTGTTGAAAAAGCGGGTATTGCAGATGAAACACTGATCATTGTTTCGGCAGACCATGGAGGGATCAATAAGGGTCATGGCGGTAAAACCATGCAGGAAATGCGTATCCCATGGATAGCTTATGGCAAATCGATCAAGAGAAAAGGTATTATTAAACAAAGTATGGTCACCTACGATACGGCAGCAACCATTGCCTGGCTCCTGGATCTGAAAGCGCCACAGGTATGGACAGGCAGGCCGGTGAAGCAGATTTTCGAATAGTTATATTCAGTGTCTCATGATTAGATGATTTTCCGTTATCTGAGGCTATATCTGGATTTAAAAATCAAAGCTCAGGGAAATTTTCCTGAGCTTTGATTTTTTTCAAGTACAACCATTCAGCGACGACCCTAGCCTATTAGCACTCGCCAAAATGCGTTCTTAAGAGTGGTCTTTTACCGGGGAATTACCTACATCTTTACAAATTTCAGGTTTTCAGTAAACTTCGCACTGCGAAGAATAACGTGGTACAACCCGGTCGGCAGATGGGCAACGTTGACCTCCTGGCCCGTTCCAGATGGCGCGTTCGATGGGAAAAACATTATTTCCTTGCCTGCCTGGTTGAGGATTTGAATCGTGAATGCCTCATTCCGATAAATACCAGGTTTGATCTTTAGTTTACCATTTGTAGGATTTGGGTACAGCATGGCAAGATCTTCGGCATTCCGGATTTCTATGGCCCGGATTGTTGAGTATTCAAATTTGCCATCGCGGTCTGTTTGTTTCAGACGGAAATAGTATGAACCAGAAGCAAGATCCGATATGGTGTATTCGTACTTGTTTGTAACTTTTGAATCTCCCTTGCCATCAACAAAGCCTACACTTGCAAATGTCCTGGGATCATTACCCATTTCAATAACGAAACCAGTATTATTGGTTTCGGAGGCGGTTTGCCAGTTAAGTACTGCGTTGTTTTTTCCTTTTAGCGCCGCAGTGAAAGTCACCAGTGTTACTGGCAAAGGTGCGGTTATACTAAAGTCTGTGTTTGAGATGTCAAAGAAAATATTCGGTACAGTCGCCAAAACTCTACCGTTGGCCGCCATCCTCAAAGATGTGTTGTTACTTGCAGCCACCTTAATTCTGGCAGTTGTTGTGGAAACGCTTGTAGGGAAGGCAACGGACTCACTACCATCATTGGCTGTTGAAATAAGCAGGGTGGGAAACGTGATACCGCCATCTGTGGAAAGCCAAATGTCCACAAATGTACAATTAACAGGAGCCACGTCGGTGTTGTTGACACTCCATGTGATCGTTTGGCTCGTGCCACCGACATAGTTATCACTTAGATCACTCGTTACCAGAAAAGGTCCGGAATTGCCGTCCACTGCAACTGTCACATCCTGGAAATTCACTCCGCTGTTATTGTCCCGCACCGAAAGCCGATGCGTGGTAACAATCCCGATTGCCGGTAATTTGTCGCCAACTGCGTAGTTTGAACCACTCAAAATGGCCGACAGACGCGGGAAATACCTTGTACCTGCATTGGCGTCGGTAGAAGGAACTGGTGCATAGGTTCTAAAAAACGGAGGCTTGGTGGCGTCCGAAAGCGTTGTACCGGTCAGCAATTCTTTGTTAGTCTGATCACTCAGATTTGTTCCCTCCCACGAATAGCTCAACACATCTACCGCATCTGCGTCGCTTGCACTTCCTGTCAGCACAAATGGGGTCGATTTTGGAATCGTCCAACTTGTCTGCATTGGAGCAATGACCGGTATAGCATTGTTGGTTGCGGTTGTGGTGTAGCACGACAATCCTGAGATAAAGGCATTCGCCTGATCATAATTGACGGCGTGAAAGTTGAGAATCGGTGCGTAGGGGGTTTCATAATCGTCATTGCCCACCAGGCCCTGTCCGGCGTCGGTATTGGAGCAAGTGTATCCATAACTCATAATGGTGGTTCCTGCCCCGGGCTCGACAGAAGTCTCGTAAGCCCTTGTTGTGCATACGGGAACGTTGCTGTTGTAACTGTGACTCATGTCAAACTGGTGACCAATTTCATGTTGAATAAGCTGTTGGTCAAACACATCTGCATAGGACCCATCACCTATGCCAGATACCCCCTGACCTTTATATACCGCATTGCAAACGGACCCACGCACAGCGACTCCGCCACCAGAACCTCCGGCATATCCAAGTACATGGCCAATGTCGTAACCTGATGAGGTGAGCTGAGTATTGAGATTATCATGGTTCTGAGTAAGCATAGCCCCTTGGTCGTCATTATCATATGGGTCGGTGGTGGCATCCGTGTAAACAAGGTTTTGTCCGCTCACCAGAAGAAAGGATACACTCAGTTCGATTCTGTATATAGCGATCATATTGTTTACATAATCAGTTATTGCGGCAAATGCCGAGGCCGCTGTTCCGCCCCGTTGCGCAGTAAATTCGCCGTTGGCTGCCATAGCTAGCCGAAAAGTTCTCAATTGTGTCCCTGTGGCCAAAGACGCTGATATTCTTTTATTGTCGCCGGGGCTTTGGGGTTTATCGGTATTGACGCCAGCGTCCAGTGTTCCGCATCGGTTATGGGCTGTCTTGTTCGTACTGTTCTGAGGACTTCTCGCAATCTTTTGAAAATAGCTTCTGTAAAGATTATCAGCCGTGCCGCGCGATGTTTTTTCAAAAAATATGGCATCGTTATCTACACCCAAGATGATGGCATTGAATCCTTGCTGTGTCAGATTGATACGGATAGAATATGATTTGTGAACGTGGCCTTTTCCCGCATAGGTTTTTATTTCGGGATGTTGGGCGGCTATTTCTGGTGCCAGGATCGGCGATTCAAACATGCTAAAAGTTTCTGTGGTGCCATTTGGTAAAGGAACTTCCAAATCTTTTCCTATGTCACCATTACTTTTAAATTCCAGTGGAGCGGTCAATAGATAACTTCTTAAGTCGTCTACTTTTAATCGGTAAAGGAAATATTTGTCAACGTGTTTTGATACGGATAGCTGCAGTCGCGCGTTCTCCGGCGCTTGTTGAAAAAAGCCATTCTGCCCAAAAGACGATGACATGTGGAAGTTCAGTATTGCCGCTATGACAATTACGTTTGTGTAAAAGTTTGATCTCATGTGTTTTAGTTAAAAATAAAGGTTTTAGATTCAAAGTAAATGAAAATAAGGTTTACGCCGTGCCTGACATCCCGTCGGAACACAATGAGGAAAGGGTTCCGAATGCCGTAACTAACATGAATATGATGGGTAACCTATGTGCAAGTTGTTACTTTTACAGTAAATCGCCAAACGAGATACGACAAATTATTACGGTTTTTACACATTTTTGCGCAATTGACGTTGGATTTGAAAACTTTGAAAAAAGTTTCTACAAGTGAAAACGCAAATTTCTATACGTCTGAGAATTTCGGCAGATCAATCACCGTTTTGTAGCCAGTTTGCAGAACTCGGAATATTGTTGAAACTGTGATGTGCCCTGCAATCATGACTGAATAATGAAAGATTTTTACTTGATTTCAAAATCCGATTCATCAATCCTGATATTGATCCGACCTTATTGTTTCATACACGTTCATTGGGTATAAAATCTAAAAATTATACTTGTAAATTACATTCGGTTTTACATTCATGAATATATTGGAAAACCGGAGGCGGATTTTATGAAAGAAGTAATGTTAAAGCAAATATAGATGTTCCGTAAATCGCGTAATAACTGGGTGAGGATAGGCTTTATCCTGATTGCAGGGTGGTGCTTTATTTCCTGTGAGAAGGATATTGAACTGCCTGAGGAAGTAAGGGTCGAAATGGCCAAACTTTCAGATCCGATTGATTACACCTACGATGTAAAACCTATATTGTCAGACAGGTGTTTTGCCTGTCACGGGCCGGATGCCAACCAGCAGAAAGCCGGATTGAGGCTGGATGTTGCCAAAGTTGCTTATGATAAAGTGGGCGAAAATGGCATGAAAGCGATCGTTCCCGGAAAAATTGGCAACAGTGAGCTGGTCTATCGCATCCTGTCTACGGATCCGGAGGTCGTGATGCCTTCACCTTCTTCGCATTTGTCACTCAGTACAAAGGAAAAAGCTATTCTTATTAAGTGGATTGAGCAAGGTGCAGAATACAAACCACATTGGGCATTTACAAAAGTGGAGAAAGCAAGTTTGCCCAAAGTCAAAAATGAAAAGTGGGTTCGGAATGGTATTGATCGCTTTATTCTTGCAAAAATTGAGGAAAATGGATTAAAGCCTGCACCGGAATCAGAAAAAACCACATTGCTGCGCAGGGTATACATGGATCTGATCGGTTTGCCGCCTACTCCGGCCCAGGTTGAGGCCTTTCTTGCTGATAAATCTCCCAATGCCTATGAAAAAGTGGTAGATCAGCTTCTTGCATCACCCAGGTATGGCGAACATATGGCGGTTTCATGGCTGGACGCTGCCCGTTATGCGGATACACATGGTTATCAGGATGACGGACCACGTACGGCCTGGCCTTTCCGGGACTGGGTGATCGGTGCTTTTAATAAAAATTTACCTTATGATAAATTTGTTACCTACCAGCTGGCGGGTGATATGCTGCCCAACCCAACCCGCGAGCAGATGCTAGCCACCGCATTCAACAGGATGCACCAGCAAAGCCAGGAGGGAGGTATTATTCCGGAAGAGTACCGGACGGCCTATGTGGCAGACCGCGTAGATACTTTTGGTAAGACATTTTTGGGCATTACCGTAGAATGCGCCCGTTGCCACGATCATAAATATGATCCGATCAGTCACAAAGATTACTATTCGCTTTACGCTTTTTTTAATAACAATAATGAAAACGGGCAGTCGCCGTACAACGGTGAGGCAAGCCCAACGATCACACTGCCAACATCGGAAGCAGAAGCCAAACTTAAGTTCATTCACGCCGCTTTTGCCAAAGAAAAATCAGCTCTGGAGAAGTCAAAATTAGCGGAAACGGGTTTTCGTAACTGGCTGCGCGTTGTGGAGAAAGACCCAGCAAAGGCATTGGTTCCCGCGGGCAAAGACCTTGCCGGTCGTTTTACTTTTGATGAGCCGCTTGGTAAAGAATTTCAGAACCTGGCCGATACCAGCCACCGGGCACGTGCGGAAGGCGACGATAGCCTTTCTAACGTGGCCTCGCGAAAGGGCAGATTTGGTAAAGCGAGGTATATTTTCGGAGATAACTCCATCACTTTTGGCAATAACTTTGCCTTTTTCGAAAGGCATCAGGCGTTCAGCATCAGCATTTGGCTCAACCTGCACGATCCGAGTGTCACCGGATCATTACTTCACAAATCCAATGGCGTCTTTAACGGATACCGCGGATGGAATGTATTCCGCTTGCCTGACGGCCGGATCAAATTAACCCTTAGCCATGTATGGCCCGAAAATGCCATTGAACTGCAGACCGTGGAAAAGTTTCCGATGAACAAATGGACACACCTGGCTTTTTCTTATGATGGCCTGAGCAAATCCCGCGGGCTCCGTTTATACTTCGATGGCAAACCGATGAAAGTCGTTGTGTTTAATGATAACCTGAACCAAAGCATACTTTACGGAAAGAATAAATCCAACTGGTATGTGGACCGACTGAATATAGGACGTCTTTCTGATCAGCGGACAAAGAATTTTGAAGTGGACGAATTCCGGGTTTATACCCGGTCGTTGACACCGCTGGAAATGCTGGGGTTATATTCTCAGAAGAATGAGATTCTTGCCGTAATCAAAACGCCGGATGCACAGCGCACACCGCAACAGCGCGGGGCGTTGAAGGATTATTATCTGGCCCATTTCGATGCGGTTTACAAACACGAGTTGATGTTAAGCCACGAGCTGATCTGTGAAGAAACGGAACTGCTCAATGCGCAGATCGACGTGATGGTGATGAAAGAGCGTAAATTTCCGATCAAAACCTATATCCTGAACCGAGGTGCCTATGATGCACCGGGTAAGCAGGTGAGCGCTGATACGCCCGATGAATTTTTTAAAATACCAAAAGAATTTCCGCGTAACAGACTTGGGCTGGCGCAGTGGTTACTTCATGAAGATCATCCTTTATTTACCAGGGTTTCTGTCAACCGCTTCTGGTTGTCGTTTTTTGGTAAAGGATTGGTCGTGTCCAGCGATGACTTTGGAAATCAGGGCGAACTTCCAACCCATCCGCAACTGCTTGACTGGCTGGCAGCGAGTTTCCGTGAATCGGGCTGGAATGTGAAGGCGATTCAGAAACTGATCGTTACATCGGCCACCTACCGGCAATCGTCCAAAGCAGACCGGCAGTTGCTGGAGCAGGATGGCGACAACCGACTTTATGCACGTGGACCAACATACCGGATGAGTGCGGAACAGATTCGTGACAATGCATTGGCTTCCAGTAGTTTATTGTCCGGTCGGATTGGGGGTAAAAGTTCTTATCCTTACCAGCCCAACGGCATTTGGGAGGCGTTGGCAACGCGTAACGATGTAAATTATGTACAGCAACACGGCGACAGCATTTACAGAAGAAGCATTTATACGATCTGGAAAAGAAGTGCTCCGCCTCCGATGATGCTCAATTTTGATGCGTCGGAAAGGCATTTTTGTATAACCAAACGGCAAAAAACCAGTACACCGTTACAAGCCCTCGTTGTGATGAATGATCCGCAGTTTGTGGAGGCTTCGAGAGTTCTGGCTCAGCGCATGATGAAAACGGGAAGCAATCCTGAGCAAAGAATTTCTTATGGTTTTATGGCGCTGACGAGCCGACAGCCTAGCGAGAAGGAGCTACGGATTTTGAAAGATCTCTATCAGCAGGAATATCAGGATTTCCGCAACAATCCGAAGCGGGTTAAGGCTATTCTGGCCTCAGGAGAATATCCGGTAGATAAGTCGCTGAATCCTGTTGAGCTCGCTGCCAATACCATCGTTGCGAGTACGGTTATGAATTTTGATGAATTTGTCATAAAAAGATAAAGACTGCTAAGATGAGCTTATATAAAGAAATTGAAAACCATGTACATGAGCAGCTGAGCCGAAGAAACTTTTTGTCCAGAACCAGCATGGGGCTGGGTGCTGCGGCCATGGCATCTTTGCTGGGCTCCGACCAGTCGTGGGCCGGAAAAGCGCCGGGTGCAGCAGTGGATCCTACGGGACCTCCTTTAGGTAAACCGCATTTTGCACCCAAAGCCAAACGGATAATTTACTTATTTCAAAGTGGGGCGCCTTCTCAGCTCGAGCTGTTTGACTACAAGCCCAAACTGGAAGAAATGTGGGGCCAGGATCTGCCTGAATCCATCCGGAGAGGGCAGAGGCTCACAGGGATGACGGCTGGCCAAAGCAGTTTCCCCCTGGTGGCTTCAAAGTATAAGTTTGAAAAATACGGGGCTAGTCAGATGCACATCAGTGAGCTTTTGCCCTATACCTCAAAAATAGCCGATGATGTCACGTTCATTCGCTCCATGCATACGGAAGCGATCAACCATGATCCGGCAGTAACTTTTTTCCAGACTGGCAGCCAGCAGGGCGGTAGGCCTTCCTGGGGCTCGTGGGTGAGTTATGGGCTCGGATCTGATAACCAAAATATGCCTTCGTTTGTGGTATTGCTTTCAAAAGGGCGTCCGGGCGACCAGCCGTTGTATGCCAAATTATGGAGCAACGGATTTTTACCTTCTGTGCATCAGGGGGTGGTGTTCAGGTCCGGGCCGGATCCCGTTTTTTACCTGAACAATCCTGAGGGGATCGACAATGCAAGCCGGAGGCGCATGCTGAATTCGCTAGCCCAACTGCAACAAGCGCAGTATGAAAAAATACTGGATCCAGAAATTAATTACCGTATGGAGCAGTACGAAATGGCCTATCGGATGCAGACCGCCGTACCGGAGACCATGGATACTTCCAATGAGCCCGACTATATATTTGATCTGTATGGCGAAGATTCCAGAAAACCGGGCACATTCGCAGCCAACTGCCTGCTGGCCAGGAAATTGATCGAAAAGGATGTCAAGTTTGTTCAGTTGTATCACCAGGGATGGGACCAGCATGGAAATTTGCCAAACGACATTAAAATTATGACCAAAAGTGTGGACCAGGCATCCGCGGCGCTCGTTCAGGATCTGAAACAACGTGGGTTGCTCGACGATACACTGGTGGTGTGGGGGGGCGAGTTTGGCAGGGGCTCCTATTCTCAGGGTAAATTGTCAAGAGATAACTACGGTCGTGACCACCATCCCCGGAGTTTTACCATTTGGGTCGCTGGCGCAGGAGTGAAGAAAGGTTTTACTTTCGGCGAAACCGACGAGTTTGGTTACAATGTGGTTAGAGATCCTGTTCATGTACATGATTTTCAGGCTACAATCATGCATTTGCTGGGCATTGACCATGAACAGCTTGTGTTCAAGCACCAGGGAAGGCGTTACCGGCTTACCGATGTACATGGTAAAATAGTGAAACCCATTCTTGCTTAGCTTAATGAAAAAAATATTTGCTCTTTTGCTGACGGGCTGCCTTGGGCTTTTCAGTCAGGCCTCCTATGCCCAGGAAGATCTTTCTGTTTTCGGTTACTGGACTTATTTCGACGGTGTGCCTTCCGCCTCGTTATACAAGCATCTGGTGAAGCGTGCATCCGGGCAACTTGATACACGAGCCGTGGCTATTGCCAAGCTGAAAACGAAAGCGGATTGGGAGCAGAGACAGGTTGCCATGCGAAAGGTATTGTCCAATGCAGTAGGCGCCTTTCCCGAAAGAACCCCTTTGAATGCGGTGGTAACGGGTGTTGTCAAGAGAGCAGACTTCACAGTAGAAAAACTATATTTTGAATCAAGACCGGGCTATCATGTTACGGCGGCGCTTTTTATTCCCCAAATAAGGCCGGCGAAGTCACCGGCTATCGTTTACTGCAGCGGCCACAGCGCCAACGGATTCAGAAGTGCTGTTTATCAAAACATCATCCTAAACTACGTTAAAAAGGGTTTCATTGTCCTGGCCTTCGATCCGATCGGGCAGGGTGAGCGGGGACAATATACCCATGATCCGGCCAAAATCAATGCTGTTGATGAACACTCTTATGCGGGCACGCAATCATTTATTTCGGGCATGCCACCAGCCAATTATTTTATCTGGGATGGTATCAGGGCCGTAGATTACCTGGTGAGCAGGAAGGAGGTTGATGCTTCCAGAATCGGAATTGCAGGCCGCTCGGGTGGGGGAACCCAAAGCGCCTATATCGCTGCGATGGATGAACGCATTGTCGCCGCTGCACCAGAATGCTATATCACCACATTTGATAAATTATTACGCTCGAAAGGGCCGCAGGATGCTGAGCAAAACCTCATGTATGGACTGGAAAAGGGGATCGACATGGCCGATTTCCTGGAAGTAAGAGCTCCCAAACCCACACTCCTGGTAACTACCACGCGCGACATGTTTAGCATTCAGGGTGCCAGGGATGTGTTTGGGGAGGCGGGCAAAGCTTACGCTGCTTTTGATAAACGCGATAATCTTAGCATGGTGGAGGACGATGCCGGGCACGCGTCCACCTTGAAAAACAGGGAAGCTTCTTATGCCTTTTTTCAAAAGTTCCTGAACAATCCGGGTAGCCCAAAGGAAGTGGAAGTGGAGATTTTTAGTGATACTGCCCTGTACGTAACACCTCATGGGAACATACATACCTGGCTCAATGGTGAAACCATGTTTTCGCTGAATGAGAAATTTACCCGCAAGGTGGTTGAAAACAGAAACCATCGACGGGCAGCGGAGCCTGGTGAGTTAAAAAATCTCCGTGAAAAAATTATTTCCCTTACGGGCTACGAAAAACCTACGGATAAGAAAGAGGTCATCTTTTCCGGACGTATTCAGAGAAAAGAGTATGCCATAGAGAAATACCTTCTCAAAGGGGCCGGTGATTACTACTTGCCTGTGTTGTGGTTAAAAACGAACAAACCTGCTTCTCAAACGATCATGCTGTTGCGTGAGGAAGGCAAAGCCCAAGCGGCGGGCTCGAACGGTATCGCAGATCAGCTCGCCTCGCGAGGGTATGATGTGGTACTGCCCGATTTGAGCGGCTTTGGCGAACTGGGGCCTGGATATATGAAATCCGGTGATTCAGAAATTGACGGCGTCTTTTTGAATTTGTGGTATACCGGAATCCTGACCCATAAAAGTTTGGTGGCGGTACGGGTCGAGGAAATTGAAATTGTTGCAGATTTCATTAAGAGTAAATTGCAAAAACAAACCCATCTGGTTGCTGCTGCCTGGGGAACCCTCACTTCGGATCTGTTTCATGCCGCCGCGATCCGTACAGGTGCTTTTGACAAATTGGTCTACATGAATCCGTTGATTTCTTATGAGTCCATTGCTTTATCCAGGCACTACACAACGAAATATGCGCTTTCTTCAGTGGCTGGAGCGTTACCGTTCTATGACATTGCTGACCTGGTCGCTTTAAGCCCTCAGCCTATGTTGATCCTGAATCCGGTTGATGCGGAGTCGAAGCCTGTTGAGCCAGATCGTGCAAAGCGCATTTACACTACGCCTTCCGGCAGAAGTGCTATCGACTTGCCGGTGATTCAATGCAATGTACCCGCCATGAACCTTTCCAGCAGCATCCACGACTGGCTGAAGTAGCGTTGGTATCTATTAAAAATTATTGTTTAACGAGGCCTCCGTCCGGTACCCTTTCGAGGGTTTTGTAACCGTTCATACTTGTCAAATCTGAAGGCATATCAGTAAAATCCAGAAATAGTGCGCTGATGTCTGCTTCTATGGGAATTTTCCATAGCGCCTGGAATGATCTTTGTTGATTTTCTGAAACACTAAATCTAAAGGATCATGGATAGCATAAATCAACAACAGGAAGAGAAGAATCATGAGGATCTTTTTGGTAAGGAAGCGGGTGAAAAGATCAAACAGCTGGCCAAAGATGCAAACACTTGCTTCTTTTGTACCCAAATTACCTCAGGAAAGCCCTTGAAGGTGCGTCCCATGTCCGTACAAAAAGTAGGTGACGACGGTAGTTTCTGGTTTCTCAGTGCATCCGACAGCCACAAAAACGCGGATATAACTGTTGATTCAAATGTTCACCTACTATTTCAGGGTTCGAAATATTCAGATTTTCTGAGTGTGTACGGAAACGCTGTTATTACAAAAGACAAGCAGATAATTAAAGGGCTTTGGCAGCCATTGTTGAAAACCTGGTTTACCGAAGGGTTAGATGATCCCAGGATTACCGCCATTAAAGTGGAAGCCAAAGAGGGATACTATTGGGACAACAAGCATGGCAATACGGTCGCATTTGTAAAAACAATCATCGGAGCTACCCTTGGCAAAACCATGGATGACTCTATTGAAGGTAAGCTGGTGAATCCTTAATGATCAGGAAGAACAATTTTTCCAAAACCATTTTACTGATCATGACAGGATGCCCACCTAATCTCATCTCCGTATTCAGATGGTTCTGTGGCTTTACATGAGTTTAATGCCACTAGCCTTGAACTTCTGATGAATCGTTTCCAGAAAAAAACTTTTGAACACAGGCTCAACATAGACGTCATTCAGCCACACCAGGATTTTGAATTCCATCGAATCGCCGGTTATCGCATTCGTCAGAATCTGCCTGGGTGCCTTTTTGACCACACCTTCACTCTTCCCTAAGGTGTCGTCGACCAGCTTTTTTATCAGATCGGTGTCAGCGTCTATATTCACTTTGAACAGGAGTTCTGTTTTCAGATGAGAATCATGTTGTGTATAATTCACTAGCCTGCCCGAAAGCAGATCGCCATTGGGAATAATTACGCGCGATCCCTGCTGGGTAAGCATTTTACTGGAACGGATCCCTATTTCCAGGACTCTTCCCTTTTTGTCGGCCAGCTCAATGTAGTCGCCAATGTGGAAGGGCTTTTCAAATATCAGTATGATGCCGGAAACGAAATTATTGATGATGTTTTGAAGTCCCAACCCGATCCCAACGCCAAGTGCTCCAAGCAATACGGTAATGCGGGTGAGCGGAACACCCGAGGCCGACACAGCGAACAAAACACCAATGACAATAATGACCAATCTTATCAATGCCAGCTTGGAGCCTTTCTGGACTTTGTCACCCATAAACTCCACATCGTCCTCACCAAAGAAAATGCCAATATTCTTCTGAAGTTGATTCGACAGGAAAACGATGATTATAAAAAAGAGAAGGTTACCAAAGGTGAAACTGATGCTACCAAAAGTGCGCTCTCTGGAAAGTATCTGATGTACAAAAGCCATCACGGAGTCGAGGATATTGAGGTTGATCATAAAGACCAAAATCCAAAGCCAGGCACACAGAAATAACAAGCCCTTACGTGCGGAGGCATTGCTGCGTTTAATATTAATCCTGGAAAATAACCCTTCGGAGCAAGCGCTAACCTTAATATGCAATTCCAGCGCTTCGGTCAAAACACGGATGAGCACAGCCAGACTAATGATCTGAATAACACCACTAATTCCGGTCAAATTGAAAGATTTGGCAAGGCTCAGCCGGCCAAAAATGTTCAGAAAAACGGACAAACCCGCAAGCACCATGTGTATGAGCAGTACGGGTTTAATGTAAACATCCTCAAGGCCTGATGCTGTGGTGCGACGGAAGAGCCGGTATCCTAAGTAAAAGGAAGCCATGCTTAAAGCTACCAGAGCCAGTCGCAGGATAAGGCTTTCATTCACAATGACGTTGAACACAACGGTCAGTACATATAAGCATAACAACACAATCCACCATCTCACCTGGCTTTTCGGAAGACCTTTTCCAAACAGAATGGATAGCGTCACTAAGAGAAAGAACTGGTTGAGTTCGATGTAGATTGAAGGCGAATGCGGTTCAAAAAGGGGTGTAAGGTTGAAAAATACGAAAAGGGACGCAAGTACCGGAACACGGGATATCACCTTGAAATCGAGCGGGCCAACTACATCTGCAATTTTTCTTTTTCTAACTAGTCTGAAGTTGATATAAACCCATGTAAAGAATCCGATCACCAGCAATAGTAGCAATAGACGGTTGTCCCAGGTAGTATTGAAAAAGTAACGCAAGATTTTATCTTGCCCTGCGTAGGATGCACGGATCATCTTGGTTACATTTTGGGACTTGTCTCGCAGTGGTGCTTCCCACAGGAGCCTGGTTTCCTGGCCCAGCAGATTTTTGTCCGAATCCCGGAGGTAGTCGCTGACGGTATTTTGTAGATCAGTTGAGCTGAAGTACAAAGCGGATGCATCGGCTAGCAGTCTGCTTACCGTATCCAGGTGAGCTACGGTTGTTTCGCCCGTTTGCTGTAATCTCAGCTTCAGGTCATTAATCTGCGTTGCGTAGAGAGTTCTTTGTGTGCTGTCATTGTCTACTGTTTTCAACAGAGAGTCGCCAGAATATTGGATGATTTGTTCGGACATGCTCTGAAGACTGGCGTTGTAGGCAGAGAGGGTTTTTCGCCAACCCGCCGTGTGTCTCTGAATGTCCGCCAGCATGAGCCGGTAGTTGCTCAGATCCTTTGTTTCAGGAAGTGGATTCTTCACATTCAGAGCCCGTTTGATCTGTGATATGCTCGACTGGGTCTTCGCTAATTCACTTCTCAGTTTACTCAGTTGGTAACCTTTTTTATTGGCGGTGTTGATTTGGACAATGGCCGCCTGTACCTTTTCAATGCGGAACAGTAACGTGTCAGGGATTACTTGTCCTTTTAAACGCATGGAGTCTGTCTGCGCAAACGCATGACTATTCAGCACCAGGAGAAAAACAGATAAGGCAAACCGGCAGTAAAAGTGGATGGGGTGCCGCCTTGCAGTTGAAATAATGGTCATGAGGTATTGTTGAATTCATAAAGCAGACTATACGCAAAAAATGATGCCAGGAGCTATGTTTTGCATCGTCTACCAGAAGTTGAGACCGCATGATAAATTTTCAATCCTAAGCCTGATGTCTTTTAAAAGGGGTTGGGAAACTGGAATGACGTGCAAATGCCGGGTGTAATTAGTTAAAAATCAACAACAGATGGTATAAATTGCGATGGAAATAACAACCCAGACCATGGAGAAAGGACAAAGGATCAGAGAAGCAAGAATTAAAAAAGGAATGACTCAGCAGGACCTTGCCGAAAGGACCAACATAAATGTGAGAACGATCCAGCGGATAGAGAATGGAGAGGTGAGTGCCAGAACTTACACACTCAATACGCTGGCAGCGTTCCTGGAAATTGATCCACATTTATTACTCGACCTCAATCCTGATGCAGCTCAGGCTGAGAAAGAAAATCGTTCGCTGCTGATTCTTCTTCATTTGGGCGGATTTTTACTTTTACCAACCTTAATGATCTGGTTTTTCGAAAAGGATCGTATTCGGGGTATTCGGCGGCACGGCATGGATGTGATTAATTTCCAGCTTACCATGCTTGTGTTTTTGATTCCGGTTCTGCCGTTGGCGTTTCTACCCATATTGATTGCTTTATTCACCAGCGCGGTCATTATAGTCAATACAGTTAGAGTAATGCTCAATCGTCCGTATCATTACCCTATGGCCATATCTTTTCTTCGATAACGAAGGTATGTGGCAATCGCCACCGTAGATAATAAATTCGTGCAGGTTGGAGGTGTCTTACTTCGAATTTTCCCTATTGACAATTCTTTTTTCGTTGAATTTTAAGATGCGCACGATCAGTTCCACAGGCATGGGCTTGTCCAGTGGCAACTGAACAGATCCTTTGCCTGTCTTGTATCCGGCTAGTGCTTCGGCAAACTCGGGGTTACCGGTCGGGGCAGGATAAAGTCCGATGTGTTTTTTGAAAGCGGCGTAATGTACCAGGTAGCTATTTTTGAATTTGAAAGTGGGCATGTCATAACTGATCACTTCTTCGGCTTCGGGTATTTCTTTACGCACAATCGACCTGATCTCCTTAAGTGCTTGCTGCGCTTCTTTAGGAAATCCGGTAATGTATTCGTCAAATGATCCTGGTTTGGCCATGTATCAATAGGTTAATCACATTCAGAAGTAATTATTGTCAGAGTAATTGAAAATTATCCCGGCTACCGGCTCGATTTCATTGCTTTCACCACTTTTAGTGACTTGTCCTCAGAGAATTTTCTATAGGCTTCACTGTCGTAGCCCACCAATGCAATTTTTCCTTCACTGTCGTGATGAACGCCCCAGCCATATCTTTTTGTCAACGGGGAAGCACGCAGACAAGCCTGGCCTTTTGAGAAAAACTCTTTTCTGGCTTCTTCCAGCTCACTCTCGGTCAGATCTTTTCGCTCTGCGTAAACCTGAAAAAGTACATCATCGGATGTGAACTTGTATGGGTTTTTGCTGATCATTTCAAACTGGATATTTGCGACGGAGATTTTATCTGCCTTCACGGGTGGTATTTCTCCACAGGTGGCTGGGGAGTCGTCGGCTATGACGATAAAGGTGTTTTGGTAGTTGGCGGAATGCATTTTCATCCTATTAATTCATTTATGAAAATTTTATTATGGTCAGTTATCTATGTTGCCCGATTTCCTGACCAGTGTGTCAATCTCAACTATTTCTTTTTTTATACTTTGTCGGATCAGACCGAAAAGGCTCATGTAAATATTGGCCATCCATACGAGCGAAAATCCAGATACAATATAACCTCTCCAGTCGCCTAAAAGCAACTTATAGTCCGTTAAAATCAGGATCAGGATGGTGATATAATGGCTAAAACAATATTCACAGGTGAAAACGTAGAAAAATTTTCTTGTTAACAAACTTTTACCTGACACACTTCGATTGGCACAATACTTCCTTGGTTCTTTGAAAATCTCTTCGTGTGTGACGGTCCAGGCAATACAGGCAATCGGAATGGCAAGCACGATTAGCCAAAGAATTTGATCGAAAAGTTCCATTTCCTGTTGTTGAGTAAAGCTATGTTCCAGACGTTTTCTTGGCAATGGTCACATCGGTGCAGGCATCAATTGTGAGGGTAAAATACATTTTAAAATTCGTATTGTAATCTTATAAAATGGTAAGGGTATGCGATAAGTACATTTTTCCTCAGCAAATACCATTCCAACAGTTGCAAATTTTAATATCTAACGGTGGAAGGTTATTTTTCGGCCATTAAAAGTATTCGCTGGTATAAAAATCGTGCTAGTGCGTATTACACGGTTTTATTATTTATCCATTTACCTACAGTGGGGGCAATATAGTTTGTCATTTTATCCAGTATATCGTCAACACTGGTGCCGACCAGAAGCATTTCCTGATTTGTGGCTTTGAGAAATCCTTTGTCTACCATGGTTTGAATCATAGTAATCAGAGGATCGTAGAAACCGTCCGTATTCAAAATACCAATGGGTTTCTTGTGTAGCCCGAGTTGCGCCCACGTAAGCATTTCGAAAAGCTCCTCCAATGTGCCAAATCCGCCAGCAAGGGCAATGACACCATCACAGAGTTCATTCATTTTGGTTTTACGCTCATGCATACTTTCAACCAGGATCAGCTCTGTGAGTTCGGTGTGTGCGATTTCTTTTAACCGGAGAAAGTGGGGGAGGACTCCGGTCACTTTCCCACCTGCACTCAGGACACCATCAGCAACTGCACCCATTAATCCCACCTTTGCTCCGCCGTAAACAAGCTCGATATTCCGGCTTGCCAATGTTTGTCCAAGCAAAGTTGCCTGAACGCTAAAACTTTCATCATGACCGAAACTTGATCCGCAAAAAACGGCGACTTTCTTCATTGTTAAATTCGAAATGTGTGTTGGAATAGGTATTTGCAGGATTGGGTTTTCAGCCCTCTGTTGACGGGCCTCTGTAAAAATGTCCAACCTTACGCAATGCTCCTGCGCTTTGCAATATACAGAAAGGTGTTAATGGATGGTAGGAATGCAGGACGCGTTTTTTTTATTTGTGCGATGTCTTTTTATACGCGCAACGATCCGCGGAAACCTCTGGCAGCGTAATAGGAATCGGCACCATTGTGATAAATAAACACTTTCCCATATCGGTAGTCGCCAAAAATGGCACCACCCAGTTTTCTGATGTCCGGTGGTGTGACGAGCCAGCTCGACGTTTTCGTATCAAAGTTTCCAAGCTTTTGAAGGTCATGATATTGGGCTTCGGTTAACATTTCAATGCCCATTTCAGCGGCCGCATCCATGGCACTATTGTCGGGTTTATTTGCTTTTCTTGCATCCAGCGCCTTCCGGTCATAGCACAAGCTCCTGCGCTCTTTTGGACTTTCCGCAGCGCAATCATAAAAAATATATTCACCCGTATGGGGATCAAAACCAATAACGTCGGGTTCGCCACCAGTGACTTCCATTTCATCCAGTGTCCACAGTTTTTCGGAATTGCTTTCCAGTCTTTCCTGGATTTTGGCCCATTCCAGATCTTTATGCCTGTTCATGTTTTTTTCAAAACGGGCTTTCAGTATACCAAGTAGTTCCTGACTTTGCGCTGGGGATAATTCTTTTTTACTCATTTTGTTTCCAATTTATGATTACAAATCAGTGGGTCATGATTACACTGGGCATTACGCATGAACTGGTCTGCAGGTTCTTTCTCAGCCCGCGAATGTAAGCCGCCTAGCTGGCGCGTGACGACAGGTATTTTTCGAGCTTGTCCAAATTTTGTTTCTGGCCCTCGTCCGCTTTATGGGCTCTCACTACGATATCAAACATTTCGGGCGAGTCAAAAAGCAGTGACCAGTCAATGCGGGTTACATTACCTTTTGGTTCAAAGCATACTGTGGTAATGAAATGTGGATTGAAGTGCTCAAAAATGATTTTTTCGAAAGGGATAATTTCAATAAAAACACTCCGGTTCGGATAGTTTTTCCCATCGGGTCCATGCATGGTAAGGTTCCATTCTCCACCTTTTTGCAAGTCCATTTTATGGATTGTATTGGTAAACCCGTTGGGGCCCCACCAGTTTACAATGTGTCCGGGCTGTGTCCATACAGCCCACACAAGGTCGATTGGTGCTTTTACAATTCGGCAGGTGGCTAGCACCCTGTTTTCTGCGTCATTAGCTACATTATCCATACTTGATGCCTAATCCTCTAAACCCTTTTCAATTAAAATATTCGGAATACTTCTTTCTACCCTGGCTTCCCGTGTTTTCGACTGTTTGGGTTGGGAAAAATGAAGGAGATAGCCCCGCTGACGCCCCGGAGTCAGGGCATAAAAGGCGGTTTTCAGGGATGGCAGTGCGTCAAGTTTGTTTCGGAATTCTTCGGAAACCGGAAACTGCTCAGTCTTTTTAAGCACCACTTCTAAACCAGCTTTTTCTACCTCGATCGCTTCATAAATGTGCGCCTTTATGGTTGGCTCCTGCGCACTTATTTGCTGAAGATTTGTAAATCGGATCTGCCGCGCGGCCTGTACATTTTTAGTCTGCTGAATCAATAATCCGCTCGTATTATTTAAAAGCGAGCCCTTGAAAAATAATAAGGCACAGTATTGTTTGAACACATGGATCAAAACGATATTATTATTTTGAAACGTGTAACAAGGGGAGCCCCATTTCAGGTCTTCGGTCAACCCACAATCCAAAACGATTGTACGCAATTGTGCGAGTTCGTCATGCCATTGCGCATTTTTGTCAAAATAAAAATCAGCCCGGGAGTTCATATTTTCAGTTATACACTTGGTGAGGTTATTTAACTACGCAAATTAATTTCGATTTTTTCCAGGTGGAAACAGGTGTTTGGAATTGGATTTTGGAAACGCTATGTTTCTGGCAAAGGTATTGGGCCAAATCTTTTATTTTACCCCGGTTGACACCTGAAACGGACAGGGTAAATCCCTTGTCTTTACTCAATTTCAGTCGATTTTTTTAAAATTCCTTGTTCTACGCTGTCATTGATCAAACTCTCAGCGTAATTCCATATAATTGCCGATCCGTTTTTGATTGCCTTTTTCTTTTCGTAGACCTGTTGATACCCGACATTGAATTCGGCCCAGGTGCCTCCCTGGTTTGAGGTGTTTTGCAACAGTGGTTCGAGGCGGTCCATGGATTTTGCGAATTTTGCCTCGTCTGTGGTTCCGGCTTCGAATTCTTCCCAGATTGCAATGAATTCGGCTCCTTGTTCTGCCGGTAAAAGTCCGAATATACGCTTTGCCGCGATGAGCTCTTCTTCGGTATTCGAATGGTTTTTTGCAGTATCGTAAATAAAAGTGTCGCCGGCGTCAATCTCCACAATGTCATGAATAAGCACCATTTTTACTACTTTCAGAACGTCTATTGCTTTGTTGGCATGCCCGGCCAGTACAATGGTCATCATGGCTAAATGCCAGCTATGTTCGGCATCGTTTTCATGCCGGTCACTGTTGAATAGCCTGGTTTTACGTTGGATATATTTTAGCTTATCAATTTCTTTAATAAACGCGATTTGTTTCAGCAGATTTTCATTTTCCATACCTCGTATACAGTTAAAAGCAGTCGTCCTGATTGACGTTGTTATTGGTCGTTGATGGTTTCGGTAGCCAGTTTCGGCGACAGAAGATGGTTATTTTCTTTTGATTTTGTTCAACACAGGTTCACGAGTTGGCAGTTTTCGGCTTTCGTAAAATCTTCTCCATCTTACGTCCGTTCGCCAGCTCATCCACAAGCTTGTCCAGATATCTCACCTGCTGGGTCAATGGGTTTTCGATGTTTTCTATCCGGTATCCACAGATTACACCGGTGATGAGACCAGCATTGGGATGTAATTTGGCTTCCTGAAAGAATTTCTCAAAGGTTACTTTTTCATTAATCAGTTCTTTGAGTTTGTTCTCGTCGTAGCCGGTCAGCCACTCAATGACTTGATGTAATTCATTTACCGTTCGGTTTTTCCTTTCGACTTTGGTTACATAATGTGGATACACCGAGGAGAAAGTCATCTTTGCCATTCGCTCATCGTGTTCTTTGGTTGTTGTCATAACAGTATTTGGGTTAATGGTACGGTTTGTTTCAGCCATTATAATATTTCTTTCAATCAACTTGTTTAAATCCCCTCCAATCTGCTGGACAAAACTTTTTTCCGCGTAAAACTCCCAGCAAGTACTACTGGTCATTCAACGAATGGATACCTTGTTCTCTAAGCCTGGCTAAACCATCCTTCATCGCTTGCACCTGTCCGGCAGGGTGACCCTGCCAGACCGACACTTCGCCTACCACTTTAAAAGGTTGTGTCGACCGGTACGATTTTGTTGGATTGCCCGGGAATTTTTTGTCGGTCAGGTCTGGGTCATTCTCAATTTGCCCTGTGGGTTCTACCAGGTAAATTCTTTCCCGCCCTTCTCCAGCGGCCAGTTCAGCGCCCCAAATGGCAGCGTCCAGGGTTGCAGACAAGAAAATGTATTTTGCATTTTTGTTTTGTCCGTAATTGGAGGTGAAGCCGGCTACAATCAGCTCGCCTACTTTTAAGTCGGCCTTTGTGCCGTGAAAATACGTTTGCACAAAAGGTGTCGCACCATTTCGATTTACATTGCTTTCGGTTTTATTCATCAAGGCCTGGTGAATTGTGATATTTGTTTTGTCCCATGCAGGTCGCCCGCTGAACAGGAAATGGAACGGGCGCCACAGCCAATAGGATGGTTTTTGTACGGGAGTCCTATCTGTTCAGTGCCCTATAAACTCAGCGTGCAATGCAAACATGAAGATAGCAACTTAATGCCAATTCCGGAATAATGCCGGGGTGCAGCAAAGCAGGCGCAAGTACAATTCCCCATTGTACTGCCGCCTGCCCAAATATGCCAAGCCACGTTGATATCGCCCTTAGTGCGGTATCTGCTCTACCAGTATCTCATTGTCTGCTTTATCGTAGTACGTACAGGTCATCTTGTCCATACAGATGGCCCATTTTTCGATGCCAAAGGATGCACACACTTTAATAAAAGTAAGGAAGTCCGTTTTACCCTGTTGGTGGGCAACGAGCTCAGCTTTGAATTCTTCTGCTTTTGAGGTGTCGGCGATGGGCAATGGGGCGTATTTAGCAGGTACTTTTGCCATAAAGCTGTTGGCACCATGGTAGAGGATATGCCCATCTGTGACATAAGCTTCATAGTGGGTCACACCCAATGCCTTGATTTCTTGTACGTAGGAAGGGAAGTCGGCACCCGATTTCACCTTGCTGTGAGCTGACTGGATTTGTTCTGTTGTAAACATTTTCTTTTGTTAATAGGGTTAATAATTCACCTGAATGCTCATGCGCCCGAGCAAATTTTGTATCCGGGATACGATACAAAGGTGGGGTGGCATTGGTCCCTATTATTGTAAAAAAACGTTTTTCTACAGGAAACGTTTGAAATTTTCGGGTGTGTCGCCTGTGAACTGTTTAAAGTCCTTTATGAAATGCGCCTGATCAAAGAAGTTGTTTTCAAAGCAGATTTCCGTTAAGGATTTGGTGTGGTTCAGACTATCAAGAACGGTATTAAAGCGAACAATTGAAGCGAATTTTTTTGCCGTGGTTCCTACGACCTTTCTAAATCTCTTTTCAAAGGGACTTGGGCTGATGAAGAGTTTTTCATTAAGTTCTTTTATACGGATCGTGCCTTTGTTCTGGTAAATAAGTTTCACCGCTTCCACAATCAGTTTATCTGTCTCAATATCCGTGAGTTGCGATAATAAAAACTGCTCAACAACTTTGATTCGCTGTTGGTCGGTCGTTGCGATAACCAGTTTTTCCTCTACTTCGCTTACACGCTTACGATCAAAAATGTCATCAAGGGAAAGGCTAAGGTTGAATAGTTCATTGGCAGGATGTGAGGCAAAATTGATGAAACCGGTTTCAGTGAAGTAAACGAGAATGGTACCGATGTCGGCGGTGTTTTTGAAAATTTTGTAGCCGTCCGTAATTCCTGTAATTCCCGCCATATGAAGGCGGCTTTAGGTTTGGTCTTGAACAGTGAGCAGTTGCCCTTTATACTGGAAACCTATAACCAATCCTGAGGAAGGAAAAACTTTATATTCCCGTTCCCATTCACTCTCCGACACCACAAAATATTTGATGTAGTGTTTAAGTCTGTCTGACGGAAAATGTTTCTCAAATTTCATTTTCTTTTTTGAGGTTGGTGGGATTCGTCACCGCCCGGGTTCTTGCACATGCATTTTAGGTAAATTTACTTTGTCTTTACCTTCCTGGTGTAGTTTAGATAGCTGTTTTTTCGATGTAAATTTTCAGGGAATCACTTTTCATTCGAACTTTAAGCCACTGCGTTATTCTGGCGAGGTCGCGGTTGGTACGTACCGGTTGGTTTGAACCCAACACCACGACCGTGTAATTGCGGGTTGCTCCGGAAGTGACAAAAAAACTTTGCTTGCTGGCTGAGCAATAATCAATTTCAGGAAATAGCGGCTTGATTTCCTTATAAAGCTGGCCACCCAGTTTTTGTGCTTTGATAACACTATCCTGTTGTTGAATGTTATGGCTTAGTTCGGATTTTAGTCTGTTGATCTCAGCCTGGTAGCGATCAGAGAGGCTGAGTTCCTTGTTGATCTCACTCACTGAAAACCCCTGCTGGACAATGATGGAAACACCCGCTAACCCATAAATATTTTTTCTTTGACTTAGCCTTGTTTTTTCTTCCTCACTGATCGTTTTTCCTCCATAGATAAGCCTTATTTGTTTCCGGTTAGCGTCCAGCTCCGTTTTTAATAAGTAGTCACCTTCAATAAAGCTCTCGTTTTGGATAAAGTTATTGGCATTTTGGGTAAAGTTCTCTTTTTGAACAAGCACATAACCGTAATAAATACTAGGGACTGTTGTGAGTAGCACGATGAAAGTCACCCACCGGTTAGCCATATTTTTCTGCGATTCGTTCGCCAGAAAGCGGATGGGATAACGTAGAAGCCTAACCGTGAATAGGGTAGCACTGCCAATAAAAACGGTGTTGATAGTAAGCAGATATAAAGCGCCGAAAAAGAAGGGCCAGTTGGCAGTGGCCAGGCCATACCCGGCCGTACAAAGCGGTGGCATAAGCGCTGTGGCAATGGCAACACCGGGAATGACATTACCTTTCAGCTTACTTGAGATGGCTACAATGCCTGCCAGGCCGCCCACGAGCGCAATAATCACATCGTAGATGGTGGGTTGTGTGCGTGCCAGCAGTTCTGAGTGCGCCTGGTATATTGGCGTGATGTAGAAATAGGCCGCGGAAGTGAGTAAGCCCGCTACCACTGCAAACAGATAGTTGACAAATGCTTTCTTCAATAGCGGGAAATCGTATGTGGCAATGCTATATCCCATTCCCAGGATTGGGCCCATGAGGGGAGATATCAGCATGGCGCCAATTATTACGGCAGTAGAATTGACGTTGAGTCCAACTGAAGCAATCAGGATTGCGAAAATAAGGATCCATAAATTGGTACCTTTAAAAACGATCCCGCTCTCCACGATGTCGTGGATGGTGGCATAGTCTTCCCGTTCCGATGAAATATCGAACTTTTCAAGCACGTCGGAGATACGCATACGATCAGATCTGCTTAGGATTAATTACAGCCGAATATATCAATAATTGGATAGACTTATTGTCGTCTGGTTTTTTTTTCAAGCCGGTAAAGCCATAAATAACCCAGGAGGCCCGACAACACCGACGCCGTAAGAATGGAAAACTTGGCTTCTGACAGAATAAGGTGTTTGCCTGAGAAAGATAACAGCGCTATGAAAATGGACATGGTGAAACCAATTCCGCCCAGCATCCCCACACCGATAATGTGTTTCCAGCTCGCATGTTTAGGCATCTTGCCGATTCCGGTTTTGACAGCTATCCATGAGAAAAGAGTAATACCTACCGGCTTGCCAATCACGAGCCCCAGTATAATACCCAGGGCAAGGACCGTTGCCAGCCCTTCAATCATGCCTGCTTCAAACTGAATATTGGTATTTGCCAGAGCAAAAATGGGCATAATAACGAAATTGACGGGGTTCACCAGGATGTGTTCCAGCCTTTCCAGTGGGGATTCGGTATCGTCGGGGGTGGTGGGGATAGCAAAGGCGGTAAGCACACCGGCAATGGTGGCATGGACGCCCGAATGATGAATAAAATACCAGATGAATAATCCCGGAATGAGGTAGGCTGCCAGGTTTTTCACGCCCAGTTTGTTTAATATCAACAAAAACAGGAAGATACCACCTGCATAGAGCAGGTATAGGTAATGCAGATCCGTGGAATAGAAGATCGCGATGACCAGGATGGCGATCAAATCGTCTACGATGGCCAGGGCCGAAAGAAATATTTTCAGAGAAGACGGAGCCCTTTTTCCCAGCATGGATATGATGGCAATGGCGAAGGCAATATCTGTTGCCATTGGAATTCCCCAGCCACCTGCGGTTTCGGAACCCATATTGAGCGAGAAATAGATACCCGCCGGGACCATGACTCCGCCCAGGGCTGCAATGATCGGAAGTGATGCTTTCTTGAATGACGACAGCTCACCTTCCACCAATTCCCTCTTAATCTCAAGTCCTACCAAAAGAAAGAAAATGGCCATCAAACCATCATTAATCCACAATATCAAAGGATAACGAAGGTGGATCTGACCAAAATCGGATCCCAGCTCGGTAGCCAGAAAGTCCTCGAAGCCAGGTCCTGCGCCACTGTTTGCTATGACGAGCGATATGAGGACGCATAGAATGAGGATGATGCCACCCGTGGAACTGGATTGAAAAAACCTTCTGAAGCTGTTGAGATTAATAAGTTTTGCCATAATGGTAAAACTAGCCAAAAAAAGCTTTTGAGCCTTATTGAATTTGAAATCTACTGTTAAAACTTAAAAAAAGCTAAAAATTACCGAGAGGTGAATCTGTATGGTGTAATCGGAAACACTCAGAGAGGACATGTATTCTCTGGTTTGATCAGGTAAGGTGATTTCATTTATAAATCTTAACTCTTAACTAAAAAATGATATGTTTGCACGATTACAAGCGTGTCAGATGGACGAAAAAATAAGACAATTTCGCCGGTTTTTGGATTACACCAACCTGAGTGTAAGTCTGCTGTGTTCTTTGGGCATTGTTTTTCAGATAGGTTACAACAGTAATATCCTCATCGAGCAATTTGCCAACCGGCTGCTTGAATTTTGTTTTTTGTTTTTTGCCGGGTCCTTATTTATCAAGACCGCGACAGCGTTTTTTAGTAAGTCGTCCAAAATCCCCCGAATCAGCGAAGCTTTGGTTTTGCTCTATTTTTTGAGCGTAGCTATTGCAGACAACTATTACTTCTCAGGTGCCGACGGAACCCAGATCGTAAAGCCGGAATGGATGTATCTTGGCATCTTCGCCGTATTTGTGGTCGAAATTTCTAAGAAAACGCTCTTCTTTGATCAGTTTTATTTCAATCCGTCCCTTTTGTTTGTGCTGAGCTTTTTGTTGCTCATCCTTGCGGGTACTGCATTACTGCTCTTGCCGAAGTCAGCGAATAGTCAGCTTAGCTTTGTAGATGCGCTGTTTCTTGCCACCAGCAGCGTGTGCATCACCGGATTATCCGTGATAGATATTTCCACAGACCTTACCCGATTTGGTCAGGTTGTTTTGCTCCTGTTGGTTCAGATCGGCGGCTTAGGAATTATGACCTTCACCGGATTCTTTGGCTATTTTTTTTCCGGAGGGTTTTCTTACAAGAATCAGCTGATGTTCACTGAACTGATTGGAGAAAATAAGGTTGGATCCGTTATTTCGACCCTGTATAAAATTGTGTTGGTTACTTTCTTTTTTGAGATCGTTGGTGGTGTATTCATTTATCTGAGCCTGGACAAGCATAGCTTTGCAGACAGCGGAGAACATATTTACTTTACCATCTTTCATGCCATAACCTCATTTTGCAATGCCGGTTTCTCTACAATGTCGGACGGCCTCAACACTCCGTTTCTTAAGTTTAATTACCCTTTTCAGTTGTGGGTCATCCTGCTGTACGTGATGGGTGGGCTTGGTTTTGGGATCATTTTTAACATTTACGAGTTTGTTAAAAGGTGGGCGGTCAACACTTATCAGAAACTGTTTTTTGATCGCCCGTTCAAATACCGGACACGTGTCATCACTTTCAATTCAAGAATTATTGGATATACCACACTCATATTGATTTCCTTTGGGTTTCTCTCTGTATTGGTTTTAGAATATGACCACACACTTCGCGAACATAATACGATTTTCGGAAAGTTGGTCACGGCCTTATTTATAGGAACCAGCCCGCGTACAGCAGGTTTTAACATTGTAGACATGAGAGAGCTGGCTTTTCCAACAATCATGATCACTTTTCTTTTGATGTGGATCGGAGGGGCTCCCGGCTCGACTTCCGGAGGTGTGAAAGTTACAACGTTTGCCCTGGCCTCACTGAACATCCTAAAACTGGCTAGAGGAAAGGAGTGGATTGAAATTTTTGGTCGAAGAGTATCAAACGATTCAATTTCAAGAGCGCTGGCCATTATATCCTTATCTTTGATTTTTTTGGGCATGTCCATCTTCATGCTATCGGTGACAGACTCAGAGAAAAACCTGCTTTCGCTTGCTTTTGAAAGCTTTTCGGCATTCAGCACCACCGGACTTAGCCTTGGAATAACACCGGAACTAAGTGAGGGGGGGAAGATGATTATCATTCTCACCATGTTTGTAGGGCGCGTCGGGTCTCTGACCATCCTAATTGCACTGGTCAGAAAGGCAAAACCCAAAAATTATCAGTTACCGGAAGAACAAGTCAATCTTTAGATTATCACATGAAATATATCATATTCGGGTTGGGGAATTTTGGAAAATCCCTGGCTATCCGCCTCACTGAATTGGGACATGAGACCATTGGCGTGGACAATAACATGCAGAAGGTGGAGCAACTCAAAGAAAAAATTACACATACGGTATGCATGGATTGCACCGACCGGAGTGCTGTAAGTTCGTTGCCACTTAAGGATGCAGACTCCGTGATCGTGGCCATCGGGGAGGACGAGGCATCTTCCCTGCTCACCACAGCACTGCTGAAGCAGTTGGGCGTTAAAAAAATCATAGGACGGGTGGTGTCTGATCTTCAGAAGACCGTGCTGGAAGCCATGCAGATCGAGGAGTACATTTTACCTGAGGAGGAGTCTGCGGAGCGATTAGCCATGCGGCTAGATAATTCGGGCATTGTGGATTCGTTCAAAATTTCGGAGAAATACAGCATTATCGAAACCAAAGTTCCCGCGAGATTTATCAACAAGACATTGCTGGAGGCAGACCTTACCAATAGATACAACGTCATCGTACTCACCATTCTAACGCTCTCGAAGGAATCAGAGAATGGACTGGCGCGAATTTTCAAACGAGCCTCAGGTATCGCAACACCCGACACCGTCATGCGGGAAAACGAGGTTCTGGTTCTTTTCGGAGAGTTGAAGGACATCGAAAAGTTTATGCACTAAACCTGCTCAATCGCTTTGAGAATTATTCTTTTGAAGTGGATTGGCGGTGACGGGACAAACCGAAGGGGAAGCCAATCCCAAAAAAGACCATGACTTGCCAAACCGATGATCATTTCTAATGAAGCGGCGCTTACCTGCCTAAGGATTCGGCTTACAGCCATTGGTTATGGTACATGCTCATGAAGAAGTACTAATTTTTTAGGACTAAAATTCATGTCTTGATTTTGTGAGTTCAGCCGGGCAGGGCTATATTGCAACAGAAGATCGATTTTATTTTTTACTGTTTATGAATCTCAACGTTAAAGAACATTCAATTATTGAAAATCCGCCTGTTCCAGACAATGAAATGGAACGTCTCCTAAGCCTTTCGGGCCTTGACCTGGATTATTCCGATCAGCAGCAGCATTTCGGCCATCTGGCCAAGCTCGCCGCCAAAGTGGCTGGAACCAGTATTTCGATGGTGAATCTGATCGATTCTTTCACACAATGGACCATTTCAAATCATGGGTTGGACATTGATCAGATGGACCGTGAAGATAGCGTTTGCCAGTATACCATCATGACAGCAGAGCCTTTTGAAGTCGATGACCTGTCACTGGATAGTCGCTTCCAAGCCAAATGGTACGTGTCGGGTGATCCCAATTTGCGTTATTATTTTGGTTTGCCTTTGCAACTAAGCAACAAACAGAATATCGGCGCACTGTGCATCATGGATCGTCAGAAAAAGGTTCTGGATCCGGAAAAAATTGAATTGTTGAAAATCATAGCCGATGAGATCGTGGCTCGCCTGAGGTCTTTTAAGGCAATTGAAAGCTTGAAAGCAAAGCTACTCGAAGCGAATAATACACATAAGAAGGTTGCTCACGACATTCGTGGCCCGCTTGGCGGAATCATTGGGCTGGCTTCCATCATTCGCGACCAGGGAATGGAAAATCAGATGGAGGAAGTTTTGGAATTTATAAACCTGATACACAAAGGAGGCAACTCCGTACTGGAACTGGCAGAAGAGATATTAAGCGCGCACAAGCCGGAGCAAAAACCGGCTCCTGGCAATGCGGGGGTTGCCAGTTTCAACCTGGCCGTATTCAAAGATAAACTGACTAAGCTCTACCAGCCGCAGGCCAGAAACAAAAACATTCATTTGCAGATCAACACCACTTTTGAAACAGAAAGTGTGCCTTTCTCCCGAAACAAACTGCTGCAAATCGCTGGTAACCTGATTTCCAATGCCATGAAATTCACGCCCGCCGACGGGACGGTCATCGTGAATTTGAATCTGGATATCGTGAATCAGAACAAAACTTTGATAATATCTGTCAGTGATAGCGGAATAGGTATGTCAGAAGCGGGTATAAAAGCGATTCTGGACGGGACTTCAGGAACAACAGACGGAACAGGGGGCGAGTCGGGATACGGCTTTGGACTGGCACTGGTCAAACATCTGATAGATAGTCTCAACGGAAGTCTCGAGGTTGACTCAAAGCCAGGGAAGGGGGCAAGCTTTATGGTCACACTTCCGCAACTGTAAATGGCAACCGGTTCATACACTGGCTGATCGCCGAAATCATACACGAAGTATCCGGGTTGATGCGGATAATTAGTATCTTATTTCCTACATTTATTTTTACAATATAAAATAAATGCAACAATGATACAGGTTATAAACAGAGCGCTGGACATTTTGGAGATAATTGCCCAGCATCCCGATAAACCGCGGTCGCTTGGAGATATTGCCGATACGCTTGGCCTGAACCATGGTACCTGCGCCAACATCATGAAAACGCTTGTGTCCAGAAAATACCTGGATCAGGTGGGTGCAAAGAAGGGTTATGTGCTGGGCAGCAAGTCGTTCGCCTTGTCGGGCAATGACGCGTATCGGAAGGATTTCATTGAAGCGGCTCGTCCGGAAATGGAGATATTGACCCATGATATCAATGAAAATAGTCTTCTGGCGGTTCTTAACGGAGAAAACAGAGTGGTCATACATCGGGTCATGGCTGAGCAGGAACTGCAGGTAAGGACGTCTGATGAGAAACGGATTTATGACGCGGCCTCGGGTCGGCTCCTGCTTGCCATGCTTACTGACCTGGAAATTGATAGGTTTGTAAATAAATACGGCTTGCCGAATCAGGAAGTATGGGCCGAAGCCTCCACCAGGGAAATGCTTCAGTCGGCCGTATCGCAAATCCGTAAAGAGGGGTATGCCATTCAGGTTTTACCTGGTCGTCAGGTGATTGGGTTAGCTGTGGGGGTCGAAAAGAACACCAAAGTGGTTGCGAGTCTTAGTATCTACCTGCCCGAGTATAGGTATATGAGTGTTGATAAGGTTTTATTAGTCAATAAGTTAAAGTCCACAGCTGATCGGATTTCTCAAAAGATGATCTAGGTAAACTGCTTCAGTTAAATTTATTTCATAAGGAGGCAGAGCAAGGTTTTTTTGCCTATTGTATTTATTGGCCATGGCTCCTGTCTGCCTGCCTCCGGGAAGATAAAATTAATGTGAAAGTTGCTTTCCCGAAATATAGGTCCTAATATTGTTTCGAAGTAAAAATTAATTTTACAATATTGAAATTTTGCAGTGTTGGGAGTATAGATGTAGCTGCTGAAAAAGTCGTGTCCCGAATTTTTTGGGAGACCGAAATAGCTTGCTTGCTACCATGAAGCGCCTTCCGGGATTTTAGTTTTTTTTACGAACCATTACATTTTTAATGCGGTCCTCAGGAATGCTGAAAAAAGCTTTGCTAAGCCTTCATTTCGTTTTTGGATTTGAGGCAATAGCTCAGAAGGATTATTCTGGGTTGGTAAAAAGCCTTTACAGCGGTACGGAAAGTACTGCGCTAAGCATTTACAACACCAGTCCTGAAAGCCCTGACGGTAAATACATTTGTTTTGTGAAATATCCTGCTATTGCCGAGGGCGGCCATCTGGCGCCTCCGGTTCGTGCGGAAGTGATGCTTAAAAGCAGGCGTACCGGAGATCATGTAAAAATTAGAGACGTTACCTGCAACAACCACAATGGTGCTAACGCATTTTGGATCAATGACTCTCTTGTGGCATTTCAGGTTAGTCACTTTAAGGATTTTGAGATATACAATGTAAATTCCGGGAAATCAGTTTTCGGGATCGTCGCGGGAGAGCTGGGGCATAAGTCTTTTGGTAATGTCGTTTTTTATTCCAAATGCAACGCCCGACTACTGATACCCGACAAGTCGCGCACCCCATATAAGCCGATGGACGAGGGCATTTACGCTTTTGATTGCCTCGCAGGAAGAAGTACTCTCATTATTAAGCAGGCGCAAATAGTCGCGGCCTTTAAGCGGCAGAATAAAAAAGTCTCGGATTATGAGACTAAAATTCTGCACCTTGAGCCCAATCCTCTGAATAGCAAGATTATGTTTGACTACCGCTATCGGGCCGATTCTGCCAGTGGCTGGCATGACCTTCATGGGATTGTATCCTCCGATGGCAGTGAGCCCAGATGGATTAAAGTTCGCCCTATGCACGTAGTGTGGTACGATAATCAGCACATGATGGGTGTGGATACAGAAGATCCGGAAAATAGAATATTTCAATATGATCTGTTTGGTAAAAGGGGGGAATTGTTAGGGGGAACATCTACCCACGTTGGAATGTCACCAGATAAAAAATGGTACATAGGAGAGGGGGATTTTTACAAATCTGAGGCAGATGGTTTCACCCGCGTATATCTGTACAAACAAGGCGAATCGCGGCCTTATGCGCTGCTGGCACAATGGAAAAACGCAAAGGTGACATGGGAGTGGGTGGCACATGTGAATCCGTCGTTTTCGTCGGATGGCAAACGCGCCTATTTCATCAGGGCCTTCGATCATGAAGATAAATTCGAATCTGTAACCATCCAACTCCCCGAGTTCGATTAAGATTATTTCAGGCTTAAATAGTCAGGGGTAGCGCGCTGTTTCAGATTGCCAACCTGGCGACGGGTGGTCGTATTCCATATGCTTTACGGCATAGTTACCTCAATGTTTCTGGTCTCATCCTGATCCTGTAAAAGTAACAGCTGATCTGCTTCCGGCTGTGCAATCCTAAACGATTTCGTATTCTATTCTCACTGAGAAGGTAAGGCCTTTTCTTTGTCCTGCTCCTGCTATGCGCATCCTTATATAGCACATAATCAATAAAAAATAGAAAAAAAGTATATGAAAATTTGGATGGTGGTTTATTAATCCGGAATATTGTTATAAAATAAAATTAAATTTTATAATATGGAATTTAAACAATTCTCAGCCAAATGAAAGCAACAATTTACATATGGTTTTTAGGACTCTGTCTGTTGGGGCAGACGCATGAAGCATTGGCTCAAAACCGCACCATAACGGGTAAGGTGGTAGGTGGAGCCAACGAGGCACTTCCGGGAGTGAGTATATTAATACGTGGAACAACACAGGGAACAACATCGGATGCCAACGGAAGCTTCACCATTGATGTGCCGGGTCCGGAATCTATCCTGGTTTTTTCATTTGTTGGTTATGCGCCTCAAGATGTGAAAGTGGCCAACCAGTCTTCTGTCTCCGTGGTAATGCGGGAGGATGATCAGCAATTATCAGAAGTGGTCGTGGTGGGCTATGGCACCGTCCGGAAAAGTGATCTTACAGGCTCGCTGTCACAGGTTAAGGCTAAGGAAATTAACGCCTTTCCGGCAACGAATGTCCTTCAGGCCATGTCGGGCCGTGCACCTGGCGTGCAGGTTACCCAAAATACGGGTGCCCCGGGTGCGGGTGTGAGTGTCCGGATCCGGGGTACCAACTCCGTACAGGGTAGCAACGAGCCCTTGTATGTGGTGGATGGATTTCCTACTTCTGGTAGCAACCCCACTATTATCAACAACAGTGATATCGAGAGTATAGAAATTCTGAAGGACGCCTCAGCAACGGCCATATACGGTTCCCGTGGGGCAAATGGGGTTGTTTTGATTACCACCAAACAGGGAAAGTCAGGAAAGATGCAGGTGGATTATGAAGGCAGTTACAGTCAGGCGACGTTGCGAAAGAAGCTGGATCTGATGAATGCAAAGGAATATGCGACATTTTACAATGAACAGGCGGTTACTGACAAGGTAACGCCCTTTTTTACTCAGGCTCAGATCGATGGCTTCGGAGAAGGGTTTGACTGGCAGGATCTGATATTCAGAAAAGCACCCATGCAAACGCACAATTTGACCGTGAGCGGTGGTAACGAAAAGACCAGGTTCTCAATCGGAGGAAGTACCTTCGACCAGGAAGGAATCGTGATAGGCAGCAATTACAAGCGGTATTCGATAAGGGCTTCCGTCGATACCGATGTCAACAAGATGTTCTCACTGAGTTATGGAGCTACACTTACAAAGATTAAAACGAGTCGCCAGAACAACGGAGCAGGTAACCGGGGTGGCACGCTGATGTCCGCGGTGATATCTGCCCCTCCCACACTGACACCGTACAATGAGGATGGTACATTAAGGGTGCTGGCCACGGCATACCCATTCATTTCTAACGTGCTGACCAATCCGCTGAACTATGTCAACGAACAGACCGACGAGGTCGATGCCAACAGAGTACTTGCCAATATGGCTCTGACATTCAAGCCTTTCGATGGGCTGGCCATAAAACTTTCCGGAGGGATTGAAAACAGCGATGATATCACAGAAGGATACACCACCACCCGCTTTATCAATTCTCAGGGATCCGCCAACGTTTCGAATACAAGAGGTACGAGTCTTTTGAGTGAAAATACGATCAGCTACATCAAAACGCTTGCTGACAAACACAGTATTTCAGCGGTTGCCGGTTTTACCTATCAGGATTTTCTGAACAAGTCACTGGGCGGATCGGGTGTCGGGTTTTTAAGTAATGTAACCGAAACCGCTAATCTTGGTTCCGCAAACACGCCCGGTATACCGAGTTCAAGTTATTCATTCAGCACCTTGTTGTCTTATCTGGGACGTATCAATTATAGCTTCAACAGTAAATACCTGGCTACAGTAAGCTTCAGGGCGGATGGGTCCTCAAAGTACAGCGAGGGAAACAAGTGGGGGTATTTCCCATCGGCGGCGTTGGCGTGGCGGTTATCCGAGGAGGCTTTTATCAAAGACATTCCGGCCATTTCTGATCTGAAACTGCGCAGCAGCTGGGGACTCACAGGTAGCCAGGCGATTGGCGCATATGCCACGCTCAATAACCTGACTGCCGGGAAAACGGTTTTTGATGATGCACTCTATAACACGTTTGCACCTGGGACACGCCTGCCGGGTAATCTCAAATGGGAGACTACGGAACAGATCGATTTTGGGGTAGACGCCGCTTTTTTCAACAACCGGTATCGGATTTCTGCAGACTACTACATCAAGAACACAAGGGACCTGCTCAATACGGTTCAGTTACCATCAGGTTTTGGCTTCACCAGTACGATACAAAATGTGGGACAAATTCAGAACAAAGGGCTTGAACTCGCACTGGACGGGTTGATCATCGATAAAGCATTTAAGTGGGATCTGGGGGCAAATATCTCTTTCAAGCGCAACAAGGTTGTTAAACTTTACAATGGTGCAGACATATTGGGAGGAAGCGTTGGCGTGACCCTGATCAATGACAACGCCAACCTGCTTCGGGAGGGAGAACCCATGAGCGTATTTTATGGCTATCTTAAAAACGGTTACAATGAACTTGGTAAGGAAATCTATCAGGACCTGAATGCCGATGGGGTGATTAACCAGCTCGATAAAACCATCATCGGTAACCCAAATCCTGATTTTATATACGGCCTCAATTCAACCATGTCCTATAAGGGACTGGAACTGACCATATTCCTTCAGGGTGTTCAGGGTAATGACCTCGTCAATGTAAGTTCGATCAACAACACGCTGGATTACGGCTTTGGCCTAAATATGCCAAGGGAGGTTTATACCAATCACTGGACACCTACCAATACAAATGCCAAATATCCGGTCATTTCAAGGGCCAATTCCTATAACTATTCCGACAGGGTGGTGGAAGATGGATCTTACATGCGACTTCGCAACATACAGCTTGCCTACAATCTGCCGCTTTCCGATTGGAATGTGAAGTGGATGAGGTCTGCTCAGATCTACGTGAGCGGACAGAATCTGCTGACCTTTACAAAATACTCCTGGTGGGATCCGGAAACCAATTCCCAGGGAGGGGCCAACTCGTTGGGACAGGGTATTGATCATTACAGTTACCCTACTTCCAAGTCGGTAACGGCGGGAATCAGGGTTGGATTTTAAACTTTTCGGCCATCATTATAAATACTTATCATGAAAAAATACCTTTTTATTATAGCGCTGGGGATATTGACTTCCTGTGAGGACATTCTGGAAGAAAATCCGAAGGCCGTAGCGGTGGAGACCTTCTACAACACCGCCGCCGAGGTAGAAACAGCTGTCAATGCCATTTACGAGCAGCTGAGAGCAAACAACAACATCAGCGGGCAACTGGGAGCGCAACTGGAAGCGTATACAGATTACAGTTATGGTCGTGGTAGCTACCAGGTGCTCAGCGATTTTCAGGGGTTAAATTCTACCAATGTTCCACGGACAGACGATGGCTGGAGGCTGTTTTATCTGGGAATCCGGAATGCCAATCTGGTTATTGCCAATGCGCCGAAGGGCAGCAGTATTTCCGCTGGTGACGTGGCCAAATACATCGCAGAGGCGAAATTCCTGCGCGCTTACAACTATTTTTGGCTGGTACGCAACTGGGGCGGCGTGCCCATTCGCACGGAGGCAACTTTAAATGAGCCCAATGTGCCACGTAGTACAGCGGATGACGTATACAAACTGGTCATTGCGGATCTTATAGAAGCAGAGACCAATCTGCCTGAAACACAGAAGCAGGTTGGAAGAGCTACAAAGTTTGCTGCCAAAGCGGCATTGGCGGAGGTTTATTTTACCCGCAACCAATACGCAGAAGCCAGGGATAAGGCCAATGAGATTATCCAGTCCAAAAAGTTCTCACTCGTTCCCGTTACAGTGGCCGCCGATTTTGACAATATTTTCGGACCTACCGTTGTATCGACTTCGGAGGAAATTTTCTATCTCAAAATGACCCGCCAGAATTCACAAGGTATGTACCTGGCGATGTATGCCCACCATCCGGGTACCAGGCTCCACGGAGCTGGAGGATTTTATGCGCATTACAGTGAATCTGTGAACAATCTGGTTCAAAAAAACTGGGATAATGCGGATCTGAGGAAAACTTTTAACTGGGTGAAATATGATATCGGACTGGGGCCGAACAGCATTTTATGCAAGAAGTTCTCGGATCCTCTGGCTCCCCACCAAACCGCCGCCGGAAACGATTTCCCGATATACCGTTACACAGATATTCTGCTGATGTTTGCAGAAGCTGACAACCGGGTCAATAACGGGCCGACCGCCGCCGGTCTTGATGCATTGAATCAAGTACACCGTCGCGCATATGGCAAGCCTGCGAATGCGCCTTCGACAGTTGATTTTGCCCTTTCGGGCTTTACAGTTGATACTTTTAACGATCTTGTGCTGCAGGAACGCGGTTATGAAACACAGTACGAGGCCAAACGCTGGCTCGACCTTAAAAGACTGGGTATACCCAAACTCAAACAGGTCATTAAGGCGGCTACGGGAAAAGATGTTGCCGACAAACATCTGTTTTGGCCGGTTCCGGTGGCTGAACTCAATTTCAATACGGCACTGGATCCTTCCAAAGATCAGAATCCCGGATATTGATATGTTGGTCCAATTATGAACTGAACCTTTAAAAAATGAAAATCAGGAAGCTTAGTATATTAATGATTGCTTTTTTGCCCGGAATTTTGCCGGTATTTGCACAGCAGAACCCAGGAACAGTGGCCTGGAATTACGAGTCCGCTAAAAAGGTGATGTCCGAAGCCTACTGGAAGTTGTGGAGCCCCGAGGTTCAAAGCAAGATCGACAAAGACATCGACCAATATCGAAAGTCCAGTGCTACGCTGCGTTTGGCAGATGTAGCGCCGAGCACGGAAGTCCGGATTGAGCAGATCGCGCATGATTTTGTATTCGGTGCCAATATATTCAATTACGATCAGTTGGGGACTTCAGAGCGGAACCGGCGATACAAGGAGCTGTTTGGTACGCTCTTCAATTCGGCTACCGTCCCTTTTTACTGGAAAAAATTTGAGATGGAACCAAATCGTCCGAGGTTCAGGCAGGAGTACTGGGATACCGAAAAATTCTGGAATGGTGTCGAAAGTCCCAAAGACCAACCGCACTGGCGCCGGCCGGCACCCGACCCCATCGTAGCGTTTGGTAAAAGCCGGGGCATCCGTCTGCACGGCCACACGATTGCCTGGGGGAACCCGAAATGGCAGCATCCGGAATGGCTGTATGAGCAATATTGCCCCAAAGAAGAAAAGGAAAAACTAGGTAAATATGCAAAAGAGGAACTGGGGAAACTTACCGGCAAACAGATAGCCGAGCTGGCCCCGCAGTATGCACTGGCGCTTGGAAAGGCGTTCGATAAAAGGGTGGAAGAACTGGCCTCGTATTATGGCGACACATTTCCAAGCTGGGATATCGTCAACGAAAGTGCCATAGATTTTCATGGAAATGTGGCAACAGGTGATAAGATCACGAACAGTAAATATGGCAATCTGCTTCCGGGGGATTATACCAACCGGGTGTTCAAGAAAGCCAATGAGGTGTTTCCAAAATCTGTGTTGCTGAACATTAATGATTATGCCAACAATCAAAACTACACGGATCAGGTTAAAAGCCTGCGTGCGGATGGACGGCGGATAGACATTATGGGCTCACAGATGCATTTGTTCAATCCACAGCTTTGCCTGGATGTGGCTGCTGGAAAAGAGATTGAAACGCCTCGGATCGTATCCGATAAAATGAAGATCATGAGCCAGGCAAAACTCCCGATCCATTTAAGTGAAATTACCATCACTGCCCCGGGTGATGACGAAAAGGGCAGGAACATTCAGGCCGTGATTGCCTACAACCTATACCGGATGTGGTTTAGTGTTGAAAATATGATGGGCATTACCTGGTGGAATATCGTGGACGACTGTGGAGCACCAGGCGAGCCAACCACATCCGGTATCTTTACCCGCAACATGGAGCCCAAGCCGTGTTATTTTGCACTGAAAAAGCTGATTAATGAAGAGTGGACTACCACCCTTTCAGCAAAACCCGATCAGCGTAATCAAATCACTTTTCGTGGGTTTAAAGGCAAATACCGGGTGACCTGGAAGGATAAAGCAGGGGCTTACAAGGAGGCTATTTTTGATTTGAAAAAAGATGGAGATGGACTTCATTGACACAGATTTATGACTGTTTTTCAGTTTGCCATGAGACAACCAGTTTTAGGCTTATTTCTTGTTTTTGCCTTTCTCACTATGTGCCACAGCAGGTTATGCGCCCGCCAGTTTGGAGGCACGGGTGATAGTTCGGAGCACTTTGTTCGAATAAGTGCAGACAATTCACAGTATCTGGAGCTGGACAACGGAAAACTTTTCATTCCTGTCGGTATCAACATCTGCTGGCCCCGGTTTGTGAGCAGTGAAGATTCAATTATGGCGAAAATGGAGTATTATCTTCGTAATCTGGGTAAAAACGGAGGAAATTTTACAAGAATCTGGTTGAGTGCACCCGCATTTGAAATAGAAATTAAGCAGGCGGGGCATTACGACGAGGTGATGGCAAAACGAATAGACAGGCTCGTTGCGATTGCGAAGGAAAATAGAATCCGGATCAAGTTCTGCCTTGAAAATTTTAGGAATCTGACCAACATGCCTCCGATGTTTGCAGGTTCGGTCCCTTTCGACAAACCCGTTTATGACCAAAGTAAAGGCGGCGCCCTATCTGGTATTGACGATTTTTTTACAACGCAGAAGGGGAAAGACTATTATCTCAGAAGAGTAGAGTTCCTGGCTGAAAGGTACGCCAACAATCCAACGGTATTTGGCTGGGAACTATGGAATGAGGTGAATTCGGTGCGTACCAGCGACAAGCAGATACTTTTCGACTGGACCCGGGATATGTTGCCGGAAGTGAAAAAGCGATTTCCCCGTCAGTTGGTCATGCAGAGCCTGGGAAGCTTTGACTCCGAATCTGCAACGGGGCTGTATCGGGATTATTCGCAACTGAAAGATAATGAGCTTGCACAGGTACATCGGTACCTGGATCCGGGTGCGAAGCTGGAAGTGAGCAGAGGGCCAATGGATAAACTCGCTCATGACGCTGTCACAACACTGATGGGGTTCAATCTCAATAAACCAATAGTGTTATCCGAGGTTGGCGCGGTGGAGGCGCACCATGCCGGCCCTTCCAAACTGTATGAAAAGGACACGGCCGGAATGATGCTGCACGATTATCTCTTTGCACCGTTTTTCGCAGGCGGAGCCGGACCCGGACAAAGCTGGCATTGGGATTATTACATTGATAAACACAATCTGTGGTATCAGCTGGCTCGATTCAACCAGGCAATTCAGGGACTCGATCCGCGTAGCGAGGACTTTCAACCTTTTGTATATCAGGAGGATAAGGTAAAGGTGTATGGGCTTAAAGGAAAGAATACGATTCTGATATGGGTGAAGGACAGGGACAACACCTGGCACTCGGAGCTCGTGAAGGGTATAAAGCCGGAGGTTCTTTCCGGAATTTTATTGAAGCTGCCTTTTGAGATCAATACCGGGCAAATCACCTTTTACGATCCCTGGAAGGATAAAAATGTGTCACTATCAGCGACGGACAAAACAATTGCCCTGCCAGAATTCGAAAGGTCAGGTATCGTGAGGATTACATTGAAAAAGTGACAGATAATTCTGGCTTTTAATCTTAATAAAGTGGGAAACGATATTGAAAAGATAGACAACTTGTTGTGTATGTGGGATTTTACGGGAGGTCGGATGACATCGGTAGGTCAGTACGCATATACCTTACAGTCACATCAGGCGGTGGAATTTGTAAAGGAAGGGCCCGTGTCCGGGAATGCTTTGAAGCTTGCACAAAGTCAGTATCTGTTTATAAAACGTCAGCATTGTCCGGGTCTTAATATCGCCGGAAAAAATGCTCAGGTTACAGTGGTAGCTTGGGTGAAAAGAGATGCTAAAACGATCAAAGCTGACGAGTGTGAAGCAATAGCGGGTATGTGGCTGGAATCGGAGAAGAAAAGGCAGTATTGTCTTTTCCTTAATCTTTGGATCCACGACAGTGCCCAGCAGGTTTGTGGCCATGTATCGGGCATCGGCGGCCCAACTGAAGGTGAAAAGTGGTGCATGGACGCTTCCATAGGAAATACTGTTGTGCCCCTGCATACCTGGTCGTTGGTCGCTTTCACCTATGACGGTAATCACGCAGTGTCCTATCTGAATGGGGAGGCCGATCTGCGCGAAGGGCGCAATCCTTATTATTATCCACTTGGTTTGTATGATGGAGGAGAGAACGGGGCGGATTTTACGGTGGGGGGCGTACACCGTTTAGGAGAAATGGGCAATTTTTTCGTCGGCCTCATTGGCGGCCTTGCTATATTCGACAGGGCGCTCGGGCCCCATGAGATAAAAAAAATGTACATAGCACAAACCTTTTAATTATCCGGAATGAAATTAGCCTGTCAATTTTTGGCGACAAACCAGAGCCTAAAAATCAGTAAAATATGAAGGAGCCGGGAAAAGGTTACAAATGGGAACTGCTGGCATTGCTCTGGCTGGCATTTTTCCTCAATCAGGCCGACAGGCAGATATTCAGCGTGGTGCTTCCGCTAATCAGGGAGGATCTTGGGCTTACAGATGCAGAGCTTGGCCTGATCGCTTCGGCTTTGGTATGGACCTACGGCCTGCTGGTGCCCGTTGCAGGTTTCCTGGGCGACCGGTTTTCGAGAAAAAATATCATTGCTATCAGCCTGATATTCTGGAGCGTTGCAACCTTGTCAACCGGCTTTTGTGCTACACTGATCCAGTTTGTATTGTTGCGGGGCGTTGCCACGGGGGGCGGGGAGGCTTTTTATGCGCCTTCCGCCAATGCCCTGATCAGCCAGCACCATACGAAAACACGGTCATTTGCCCTGTCGCTCCATCAGTCTGCGGTTTACATTGGTATCATTTTGAGTGGGGTAATTGCCGGGTATGTGGGGGAGACCTATGGCTGGCAGAAGGCATTTTTTGTATTTGGCGCATTTGGTATTCTTGTTGGTATCGTGGTTTTTATGAGACTTCAGAAGGATGTGCCAGAGATGATGGAAACACAGCCAGAAATCCTGAAAACTGCAGGCGTGATATTCAGGAAGCCCACGGCTGTACTGCTGACACTTGGCTTTGCCTGTATGGTTTTTGTCAATGTCGGTTATCTTACCTGGATGCCGTCTTTCATTGCAACCAAATTCAATCTTTCCCTGGCCCAGGCAGGTTTTAACTCCCTTTTTTATCATCATGTCGGTGCAATTATTGGTGTTGTGATCGGTGGGAAGCTGGCGGACACACTTTCGCTGAAAGATAGGAAAGCCAGGCTGCTGGTGCAGGGGATCGCGTTGCTTCTGGCTTCCCCATTCATTTTCTGGATGGGTGCAGGAGAGACCGAAATTGTGACTTACGCAGCGCTGTTCATTTTTGGTGTCTTCAGAGGGGCCTACGATTCGAATATTTTTGCTTCACTGTATGAAGTAGTGGCTGTCAGGATCCGCTCCTCCGCCTCCGGGCTGATGCTCATGTGCGCCTTTCTGACGGGTGCTTTTTCCCCTTATATCCTCGGTATCCTCAAACCATCTCTGGGCCTGTCACTCGGCTTGTCGCTGCTGTCAATTGCCTACGTTTTGGGTGGACTGATGATCATTCTGGCCGCATTATTATTTTTCAAAAAGGATAAAATTGATTTCCAATGAACAGATTATTTTTATTATTTCTATTTAGCCTGACCTTAAACAAAGTTTCCGGGCAAAGCCGGTACGATTCCCTATGGGCAGATCCGTCGGTGGAAAGCCGGATTCAGAGTGGCATAGAAAAGAACCGTAAGGCTAACGCTACAATTACCCTCAATGTAAGGAAAGGCAAGCTTCCCAGAGGTGCAAAAATTGAAATCCATCAGTTGACTCATGACTTTCAGTTTGGATCCAATATTTTTATGCTCGACGGCTACGCAAAACCGGAGCAGAACACACGCTACGAAGCAGTTTTTAAAGAATTGTTCAACCTGGCCTGTGTTCCTTTTTATTGGAAAACCCTTGAACCCAAGGAGGGAGTATTACGGTATGATGCATCGAGCAGTAAGATTTATCGCCGTCCGCCGCCCGATCCGGTACTCGATTTTTGTGAAAAAAACGGGATTACCCCTAAAGGGCACACGTTGGTTTGGGATAATGTTTCCCACGCCAATCCGGTTTGGATGCCACGCGACACCACGATTATGCAGGAGAAAATTGATCTGCGTATCAGGCAACTGGGTGAGCGCTATGGACAAAGGGTGAAAACGTGGGACGTTGTAAACGAATTGCTTTCATACCACACAAGTGCGATCAGGATGCCCGACAACTTTGGACTGAAATCATTTCAGCAATTTTCCAAAAGTTTTCCTAAAACCACCAGAGGATTTATTAATGAAACAACGAGCATCTGGACCAACTATCACCGGGAATACAGTCCTTACAAATTGTTGATCGATAATCTTAAAAACAAAGGTGCTGAAATTGATGGCATCGGATTGCAGTTTCATTTTTTTAGTGAAACACTTCATCAGGATGTGGTTGCAGGTAAAAGTATAACACCAAAAACTGTTTTTGATGTGCTCGACCTGTATGGTGCGTATAAGCTTCCGATCCACATTTCAGAGATCACGATCCCCGCCTTGCCTTTCAATGAAACCGGCCTGGCAAATCAGGCTAAAATGACGAGGAATTTCTACCGGGCCTGGTTTAGTCACGAAGCGGTGGAAGCCATCGTGTGGTGGAACGTCTCCGACGGAACTGCAGTAGCCGGAGAGGACAAATGGCATGGCGGGTTCTTAAATGAAGACCTGACCCCGAAACCGGCATATCACGCCTTGAACGACCTGATTAATAAGGAATGGAAAACATCGCTTACTAAATCTCTGGATGGTGTTGAGCCTGTTTCATTCAGAGGGTTTTGTGGTGAATATTCCGTTAGGATATCCATCGGAAAAGAAACAATTGAAAAGAAATTTACCATTAAAAAAGGTCAGCAAAATGAGCTGTCCATTGATTTATAACTATGAAAATCATTGACTTAAGGACGCGCTGCGTTGCCATTCCCCTAAATGCCCAGCTGAGACACAATACGGGTGTACATCCAGGCTATTTTTTAAGGACCATTCTGGAAGTGATCACCGATGGAGGTATCGTGGGCCTTGGAGAAGTAGGTGGCGGTGACCAGCGAGGTGCACTGCAAAAACTCAAGCCCAGAATCATCGGACTCGATCCTTTTCAGCTCGAAATCATGAAGCTGAAAGTGTTGCGGAGTATTTATTACATGTCTAATGCCCGGTTGTATGCTGCGCTGGAAATGGCCTGTCTGGACATCCAGGGTAAAGTTCTGAACCGGCCCATGAGTGATTTGCTTGGGGGACGCATCCGCGATGAAGTTCCGTTTATTGGCTATCTCTTCTGGCGTTATGATCGCCCTGGCGACGGAAAGCATGATGAAACGGCGGAAGATCTGGCTGATTATTGTGTGGAACTCCATGAAACCCTGGGTGTAAATGCCATGAAGCTGAAAGCTGGTGTGATGGCTCCGGAAGAAGAGGTTCGGGTACTGGAATTGTGCCGACAGAAGCTGGGCGATGGTTTCGGTCTGCGTATTGACCCGAATGGGGTGTGGTCCGTGCCTACAGCCGTACAAATGGGTAGACGAATGGAAGACCTGAACATCGAATATTTTGAGGATCCGTCCTGGGGTTTACAGGGAAATGCATCGGTACGTCAGCAGGTTCGCATACCCATTGCAACAAATATGTATCCGGCCCGGTTTGACGACCTGGCTCCCGCTATCCGCCTCGGGGCCGTGGATATTGTGCTGACCGATATTCACTATTGGGAGGGACCTCGGGGCGTCAAAGACCTGGTGGCTGTCTGCAACACATTCAACATGGGCATTGCCATGCACAGCGGTGCGGAGTTCGGAATCGAGCTTGCAGCCATGATTCATACCGCAGCCACCATTCCCACGATGACATTTGCCGGGGATGCCCATTACCATTATCTAACCGACGATATTATCGAAGGCGGTAAAATGGAATATCACAACGGTTGCATCAAGGTTCCGGAGGGGCCTGGGTTGGGTGTCACTCTGGACGAGGATAAAATGAAGTTTTATGAAAAATACTATGAACAGAAGGGCGACTACTACGCCCGCTTTCACCAGGATCCTTATCGGCCGGAGTGGTATCCAAAAGTAGGCGGTATTTAAGAATTTAACATGGATGATGCAATGAGCAAATTATTCGGAAAAAAGGCACTGGTTACAGGAGCACCCAGAGGTATCGGCAGGGCAACCGCGCTGCATCTGGCCCGCGAGGGTTGCACAGTTGGGATCCACTATTACCACTATGGCACTGAGGCGGAGGAACTGGCATCATTGATACGATCTCAAAATGGTACAGCCTATGTTTTTGAGGCTGATATTTCCGATCTGGAGCAGGTAAACAGACTGGCGGAAAGTGCCTGGGAGACGATGGGTAACATCGATTTTCTGATCAACAATGCTGGGGTATCATACAAAAAGCTTTTTCTGGACACCACCGAGCAGGACGTGGATCTGTTCATGGGTACCAATTTTAAAGGAACCTTTTTCCTGACCCAGACCCTTGCCCGCAAGATGATCAGGAGCGGGGTGGAGGGAGCAATTTATACGCTCACTTCGGTAAATGGCATTCGACCTGGTGTTGGTCAAAGTATGTATGGGGCGTCAAAAAGTGCTTTGGAGACACTCATGAAAGGTGTAGCCCTGGAACTGGCACCGCATCATATCCGGGTCAACACCATTGCCGCTGGGGCTATCGAAACAGACATGACCCGGGAAGCGCGTGAAAACCCAACTTTTCTGGCTGAAATTAATGATGGCATTCCCATGGGACGCTTCGGTTACCCCGAAGAGGTTGCAGCGGTGATCGTCAGTCTGCTGGAGGCGGGCAGCTATCTCACCGGAGAATCCATCACCATTGACGGCGGTCTGTTACTGATGCGTGGCTACGGGAAACCACGGCCCTACCAGGCTGATTGAGTTTGAGAACACGGAATAATGATTTTTTTCTTTTACAAAACTTTAAAAACATGAAAGGTTTCTTCTTGATCCCCCTGATATTATTTCTGAATTTACATCAGGCGGAAGGTCAGTCAAAGGACAAGAGTCTCTGGCAGCCTTACCGTGTTTCGGAGCGGGCAGGTCAGCAACATATCGATCTTTCCGGTGAAGGGTGGACTCTGGGGCATATGGATAGACCCGTAAACTCGAAATCAGAATTGTCGGGTGTAAAGGATGTTTTTCCGACATCCGTACCTAATTCAGTACATTGGTCGTACTTTAAGGCAGGGAAACTTCCGCATCCTTATTACCACAAAAATTCCGTGCAGTACGAATGGATGGACCAGAAGGTGTGGTATTACCGGCGCTCATTTAAAATGCCTGAAAATGCAGCGGGTAACTACGTTTTTCTTTGTTTCGAAGGGGTTGATTACTTCTCTAAGATTTGGGTGAACGATTCGTTAGTGGGTGTTCATGAGGGTATGTTTGGCGGGCCTACCGTTGAGATCAGTAAATTTCTGAAAGCTGACAATGAAATTACCGTGGAAGTAAAAGCTGGAAACTGGGGGAACAAGGCTTCCAAAATCGAAGACCTTCCCCGGTTAGCGTCCGGAGAATTCGACTATTCCAAGCGTAAAGGCTATAACCCCCGCGTGAGTGGTAAGATCATTAAACCCTGGGTGATTTCCGGCGGGTCGGGCGGGGAGGCATTTTTTAGCGTTGGTATGTGGCAGGATGTTCGGCTGGAAGTGGTGCCAAAAGTACACCTCGAGCGTCCCTATATGACCACAGTGACATCATCCGATAAAAAGGCCGACTTACACTTGTCGATGGAGGTGCTTGCCAATGAAGTGTCGACCAATCTGAAGTTACACCCTTGGAACAATACACAGCTGGACCATCCCGACAATTTCGGACAAAAGTTTGAGGATGTTCCCGGAAGCTATACGGTGGAGATGGAACTGCTTTTTGATGGTAAAGCTGTAAGCAAGCAAAATTGGAAAATAGCACTTACGCAAGGACGAAACTGGGTTGAAAAAGATATCACTTTACCCAATCCAAAACTTTGGAATCCGAATGGGCTGGGAAAGGCTGATAGTTATGATGTGAAAATCAGTTTGCTTCGGGACAATCAGCCTGTAGACAATATTGGCTTTAAACACGGGATCAGAAACATTACTTTTTTACCCACAGCAGGGCCCAGGACCCGCGACCGCTGGGATAACTGGCAGTTTGTGATCAACGGCAGAAAGGTGTTTGTGAAGGGCATGAACTTTACTCCTCAGGATATTTTACTGGACCTTCCCTACGAGCGGTATCGCTGGACGTTGGAAGCCGCCAAAAAAATGGGTGTACAGCTGATCCGGATCTGGGGTGGGGGCTTGTTGGAAAGCAATCATTTGTATGATATTTGTGATGAACTGGGTATCATGGTCTGGCAGGATTTTCCGATCGGAAACCAGGATACACCCGATTATCCGCAGGACATCTGGGAAGCACAGGTTGTGCAGAATATCCTCCGATTGCGTAATCATCCTTCGCTGGCCATCTGGTGCGGAGGGAACGAGTTTAATGCTTATTCCTCCGGAAATGCCACTTCCATTGGCATTTTGGAACGAAACCTTAAAATATTCGACCCCGGCCGGCCATTTAAACGGACCACACCCGATCACGGAGCCATACACGTTTATCCGGATATGGATCCTGTCTGGTACAACAAAAGTTACAGCAAAGCGCCGTGGATTTCCGAGACTGGCATGCATTCCCTGCCCGAAGCCGGTGTCTTTTATGAAACGGTTGACAATAAAGAGTTTACCGGGCTTGGTAAGATGTGGGAAAAGTCATTTGCAAAAGATCATCCTGAATTCATTCATCATTTTACTGAGTACGGTCCTGGACGGGTACCAAGAATGTTGAGCCGTGCGTCGCACATTGTGGACGTCGCGGATCCCACGATCGATGAGATAGCTGAGGCTTCTCAGGTCGGAGCGGGTGAGTTCTATCAGGTATTTTCAGAAAAGATTCAGGGGAATTACCCGGTGACGACGGGGCTAATGCCCTGGGTTTTCAAACGGCACTGGCCTGTTATAGCCATTCAGCTTATGGATTGGTTCGGGAATGCTGGCGCACCTTATTACTTTCTAAAAAGAACCTATGAGCCAACGCATTTGGCCGTGGATATACCCAGGCTGTTATGGAAATCGGGTGAGGAAATGGATTTGCCTGTAAAAGTTACACATGCTTCGCCCGTGGCGGTTTCGGGAGCAAAAATCGTGGTCACCGTCATGGATGATCATTTTAAAGTCCTCTGGAAATCCGAAAAGACCGCTAACATCGGGGCTGGTGCTTCGGTTACGGGCAGCCGGACAGGTAAATTTTCAATTCCTGCGGAATATAAAGACCGGTTTTTACTGGTTCTGGCAGAACTGAAAAATCCTGCTGGTAAACTGCTCTCGCGTTCGTTTTACTTTCCCCGGGTTTTGTCAAAAATGGATGTTGACGCCTTTTTTAGGGAGTATACTTCGACGCCAATTCCCTGGATCGCTTTGGATAAAGGACCATGGTTAAAGCCTGTAATCGGAGCGTCAGCTCAAACAGTGCTAGCCTGTACAATTACTGCCACCGAAAAAGTCAGCGCTGACAGGAGCAGGATAAAAATAAAGATAGTCAATACCGGTAAAGCGCCCTCATTTATGACAAAAATCGATATTGAAGGTGCCAAAAGAGCGATTGTAGCAGACGATAATTATTTCTGGATGGCCGCTGGCGAGTCCCGCGAAATTTCCATCGACGTGCTGTGGAGAGAATCTGTAGCCGACCGTGATCCGGAGGTTACCGTTCAGTCCTGGAATGGGGCTAAAGTATCGGCAAACCTCAGAAATTAGACAACACAAAAAATAGTATTACTAACAAAAATCCAACACTAAAACAGAAAACCATGAGTGTCGATCAGTATAAAAAGGAGGTGGGTATGATGAACCTTGAAAACCTCATAGAATCGCGGGAAGGTCGTTCGTCGGAGCCGTTCCCTATACCGGATAAGGAGTTACTTGCGCGCTATGAAAAACTTTACACGGGAGCTGTGAACGATGTAATGAGGGAATTTTGTCTGCTCAACCAGGCTCTGCCAGGGCATATTGTTCCCCTCAGAGAGTATCGAACCGTTGCTGGTTTTGCTTTTACTGTGAAGAGCGCACCCAACGCCATGATCAGAGGCGAAATGGAGTTCAGGGTGCAAATGCTGGATGAAATGCATGAGGATGCATTTGTGATCTGGGATACCACAGGTGACCAGAAGGCGACCCTTTGGGGTGGGGTGATGACGGCAACTGCCAAAGGCAAAAAGGTGAAGGCAGCCTGCATCGATGGCGGTATCCGCGACACACATCAAATTCTGGAAGCAGATTTTCCGGTTTTCTATAAATATCGGATTTCAAATGGAAGTTTGGGAAGGTGCCTGATCACACATTATCAGGTGACACTTCAGATCGGTGATGCTACGATTAAGCCGGGTGACATCATCTTAGGAGATATAGACGGTGTGCTGGTGGTACCCCGGCAACTTGCCTACGACGTGCTGCTCCGGGCCGAAGAAATCATTGAAAATGAAAAAGTGATTTTTGGCTGGGTTAAAGAAGGGCAGTCAGTTCAGGATATTACTGAAAAGGGGGGGTATTTTTGATCTCTTCCCCTTTACATGCATATATCTGGAGAATGTTCAAATAAAGCACTTAAACCTGAGGGTGGGAAAATCAATTTACTCGCCCTTAGGATGTTTCCGATGGCTGTCAAAACTACTATCGGATAAGCGTACACCCTGGGGAGGTTATATTAATTTTCTAATGCAATTGTATCGTATTTGCATGTATTCGCAATTCTAAGGCCAACGCCAACTTACCCCGTCTGAGCCTGCTGGAAGCAATTCCTACCAGATCCTCATCCATCATTATTGAAGCGAGGCAAATGTTGCCACGCTTTCATCAAACGGTTTCTTCCAATTTGTACTGGTAACAACTACCTCAATCTGTAAACCATATATTTAAAAAAAAATGAATCATTATGGGGACATATTTGATTTTTTTATTTGCTTTGCATTGCAAAGTACTTTTATTTGAATATTATATCTTTTTCGCAAGCGTTTTACAGAACCTTTAATGTCCAGACCATGAAAGACAAAATACTAACTCATTTGAACCACCCTGATAAGCTGGAAAGGCTGTACCGCGCCAACAAAGTGGAGTTTAGGAAGGCGTTTGGCCCGCTGTACCCGCAGCTTAAAGGCAATACGATAGCCGATTGCTGGAACGAACGACTGAGTTATGAGGGGGATGATTTGAATTGGGGTTCACCCGGAGAGTGGTTATTCGTGATCGGAGCATCGCTTGTAGCTGCATTTACTGCCAAACTTCCGAAAATATTTGCGATCAGTGAAGATTTTTTCTTTCCCCGAAACATTGGATTTGTCGTGTTCCCGGTACTGATCGCCTATTTTGCCTGGAAATACAAGTTATCTGTGCGTAAGATTGCAACAGTCGTTTTTGCCGGATTGGTCGGATTGGTTTTTATCAATTACCTGCCCGATATGAAAACCAGCGATACGCTCCAGCTATCCTGTATTCATTTGGTTTTGTTTCTGTGGGCGTTACTTGGTTTTACCTTTATAGGTAATGAGCAAAATAATATGGAGAAGCGGCTTGCTTACTTAAAGTATAATGGCGACCTGGTTGTCATGACGGCGGTCATGGCTATAGCCGGTGGTCTGATGACTGCAATTACAATCGGGCTTTTTAAGGTAATCGGTTTTGATATTCAAGCGTTTTATTTCGAATATATCGTTTTTTCTGGTCTTGCTGCTGCACCCCTCATAGGCACATTTCTTACCCAGACCAATCCCCAGTTGGTAGGTAAAGTATCTCCGGTCATCGCCCGGATTTTTAGTCCACTGGTGTTGGTGATGCTGGTAATTTATCTTACCGCGATGGTTTTTTCGGGCAAAGATCCCTACAATGACCGGGCATTTTTATTGATTTTTAATGTATTGCTGATTGGTGTGATGGCCCTCATTTTTTTCTCGGTGGCCGATGCCTCTAAAACTACCCGCACCAGAGCTGAGAATTGGGTGCTATTTCTTTTGTCGGGGATTACCGCAATAGTCAACGTGATCGCGTTGTCCGCTATATTGTTCCGTATTTCGGAATGGGGCATTACACCCAACCGGCTAGCGGTTCTCGGTAGCAATGTGTTGATTCTGATACATTTACTGCTGGTTTTTAGGCAGCTTTTCAGAGTGGCTTCCGGGAAAGCGGAACTCAGCGCTATTGGGAAATCGATATGCAGTTATCTGCCGGTTTACGTCATCTGGACGATCATCGTAACCTTTATTTTTCCTTTTATATTTCAGTTTAAATAACCGGGCACACGCTCAGTCTGGTGTTGAAGGATGGCTAAACGGCCGTGGAGGTGCACAGGCTAAGAGAGCATTTTGGTTACATGTGGTCCCTGGAAACTTTCTTTTGCGGATATGCAGACCGATTGTTACTTTTAACGTGAAGAAAGTAACATATTTAACCTTTAAAACCTTCATCAAGATGGAAAGAAATCCGGTAGGCTGGTTTGAAATCTATGTCAACGATATGGATAGGGCCAAAGAATTTTACGAAACGGTGTTACAGGCAACTTTAACCGAACTGCCGGCTCCCGATGGGAACGGCGAAATGTTTGCCTTTCCCGGTAATGAAAATGCACCTGGCACATCTGGTGCATTGGTGAAGCACGAAATGGGCGTGCCAGGCCCGTCGGGTGCACTTTTGTATTTTTCCAGCGCCGATTGTGCCACTGAAATAGGTCGTGTGGAAGCCGCGGGCGGAAAAGTCCTCATGCCTAAGTTCTCCATCGGCGATTTTGGATTCTGTGGAATTGTTTCCGATACAGAGGGAAATACAATTGGCTTTCATTCGATGAGTTAGCATTTGATTGATCAATCATCAATCTTTTGTGATGACGTATCCAGGGATCGTCAGTTTTAATCATGCCGCCGCGCTGCGGATTGTAATTCAGCCATTTAAATAATAATACGTTCGACACAAATTTTAGCCCAACATAAGATGTATGAGCACAACAATTAATCCTTACCTCACCTTTAATGGCAATTGCGAAGAGGTTTTTACGTTTTACAAGTCCGTTTTTGGTGGCGAATTTCAGCATGTAGGTCGTTTTGGCGAGATGCCTGAGCAGGAAGGAGGCCAGGCATTGACCGATGAATTGAAAAATAGAATCATGCATATCAGTCTTCCGATCAGCCCGGAAACAGTGTTGCTTGGTAGTGATACCTTCGGTGCCTGGGCCGATCAACTAATTGTAGGAAACAATTTTTCGATATCAATCACAACGGACAGCCGTGAAAACGCCGACCGGCTATTTGTAGGTCTTTCAGCAGGTGGCCAGGTTACCATGCCTATGAACAAAACTTTCTGGGGATCTTATTTTGGCATGTTAACGGATAAATTTGGCATCAACTGGATGATAAGCTTTGATGTTTCCGGAGAATAGAATTGTCCACACGCAAATTGCATAACAGGCGTTGGGGGGTAGCCCCTGGCGCTTTTCTTTTACCCGTCTCTTGGAGCCTTCGATAGGAGGGTTCTTTGCTGGGTTATACAATGTTGAGCTGATAAAATAGTATGCAAATAGACCTGAAAGAGCTGTTGTTCATCGCCCGGGATGCTGGTGCGGTAATTCTTGAAATTTATAACGATCCCGAAAAAGCAAATGCCGTTACCTACAAATCAGATCATTCGCCGTTAACAAGGGCTGATGAAGCTGCCCATGCAGTAATCAGTTCCGGATTGAATAGGCTCACACCTTCGATCCCGGTTTTGTCAGAGGAAGGCCGGGAAATACCGTTTGAAGAACGTAAGCATTGGGAATATTTCTGGTGTGTAGATCCGTTGGATGGAACGAAAGAATTTGTAAAAAGAAATGGGGAGTTCACGGTTAACATTGCATTGATTCATAAACAAAAGCCTATTCTGGGTGTCATTTACGTGCCTGTGACCGGTGTCATGTATTATGCAAGTTCTTCGGATGGAGCTTGGAAAATAGATGCACAGGGAATAAAAATCCCATTAAAAGTAAACAACGCTACTCCCGAATGGACCTCTGTGGGTAGCAGGACCCACAGCGCTCCGGAGGATGCGGATGTGTTGGCAAATTATCCTGTGGTGAAAAGCATCTCGGTAGGCAGCTCTCTGAAATTTTGTCTCCTGGCCGAAGGTTTAGCTCAGATTTATTACCGCCACGGGCCAACCATGGAATGGGATACCGCCGCCGGGCAGGCCATTCTTACCATCAGCGGAGGAACGGTTACCACACCAACAGGGGAGCCATTTTTGTATAACAAGGAATCCCTTTTGAATGGGAGTTTTCTATGTAAGGTTGTTTAACAGGCCGCACATCTACAATTTAGTTTGTTGGCTCGTCAAAGGTTTTTGGCGTAATAGGTACTTTGTGATGAACCCCACAATATTTGATCCTGCACCGGGTTTTGGTTAATTTCGAGGATCATTTACAAAATGTCTGCCTTGTACAAATACCCAATGAAGATACGTCTCATCATCCTGCTTGTTCTGTTTCATTTGACCTCCAATGCGCAGGTTTTGAGTAAACGGACTACAATGCTGATGGGTGGTCGTTTCGATATAACCATCGTGGGGAGGGATTCCGCGGATGCTGAAATGAACATTGATACCGTGATCCGGGAAATCACCCGTATTGAACACCTTATTTCAGACTGGATACCGGAAACCCAGGTTTCACAAGTTAATGCAAATGCTGGAATTCGTCCGGTCCGGGTCAATGACGAGGTTTTTGCCCTTACCGAACGGGCAATGTATCTTTCTGGATTAACCAACGGTGCATTCGATATCAGCTTTGCAGCAATGGATCGTATCTGGAAATTTGACGGCTCTATGACATCCATGCCGTCACCGGAAGCGATTGCCAGATCTGTGGAAAAAGTCGGTTACCAGGATATCGTTCTGGACAAAATAAATTCGACGGTTTTTCTCAAAAATAAAGGCATGAAGATTGGTTTTGGGGCGTTGGGTGAAGGTTATGCCGCGGACAAGTGTAGGGAAATGATGCTGGCAAAAGGCGTCAGGGCGGGAATTGTGAATGGATCGGGCGACATGAGTGCCTGGGGCAAACAGCCCGATGGCAGCGACTGGGTAATTGGTATCAATGACCCACTTCGTAAAGGAGAGTTGTTTGCGGTGATACCATTGAAACAAGGTGCCGTGGTGACGTCGGGAAGTTATGAGAAATTTGTGGTTTTTGGCGGTAAACGTTATTCGCATATTATAAATCCTGCCACGGGTTACCCTGCAACTGGCCTGAGCAGTGTAACGGTTTTTGGTCCAAGCGCCGAAACGGCCAATGGTTTCAGTACCTCATTAATGGTCATGGGAAAAGATGCCGGTCTGAAGCTTTTAAAAAGGCATCCGGAATACAGTTGCATCATGATCACGGATGGCGGAAAGGTTTTTACCTCAAAAAAATTGAATATTTCCAGATACAGACAGCGTTGATGACCGATCATTTAGAGAAATTTCCCCGCAGATTAATGCAAATTCCACCCGCAGATTTAAGGCGATTTTTGTTACCGCAAGTTGGTGCGAGAGTTATTTGATACGTGCATAAATTCAAAAGGACTGATGAGTAAATACGTACTTTTAAGCTTTCTGACTGGTGAATCTGCGGGAAGGTTTTTGGGTTGCGTAAGATTCAATAACAATCCATTAATACCTGACTTCGAGACTGGTAGTAGCTTATACTTTGCCCCAGATGACTGCGGCAAATTTCCTCAAGTAAAGCCACTACATTGTTCTGCATAGCCAGGGATCCGCAAAGCATAATCACACCATTACCAGCGAGTACTTTTGCCACCACAGCCTGGTTTTTTTCCAGCAGGTCCTTCACATATTGTTTATCTCCTTCACGCGAATAGGCGATTTTCAGACTACTGAGCTTCCTGGCTTCCATGAAACTCGCAATAGCCCCCTTATATAGTGCAAAGGAAGATTCTCCCCGGAAACCACAATACAGATGCGCTTGAGTAACTGAGGATAGTTGATCGATGATCCCTAAAAATGGCGCAATGCCGGTTCCGTTTGAAATCATCAATACCGATGGCGTATTGGGAGGTAAATGAAAGTGTGTATTGGATATGATTCGTGCTCTGATCCTGTCACCCGGTTGAAGCGCAGCCAGATAACCTGAACCTAAACCTTTCTCATGGAGCTTCACACTAAGCTGTATGTTCTTTCCGATTTTACCAATGGAGTACAGGCGTTCGCGGTGATCAGAAGCCGGATAAATAGCCAGAAGGTCACCGGAAGTAAATTTGCGCGTAAGCTTCGGTTGTAAAGATATCAGAAATGCCTCGCCCGCTGTGTGGATCGCTGTTTTATTTATCACCGGCATCGTTTGCAGCCGCTCCTGCCTGGGCTTGAGCACACCTGGTGAAACGGTTAAAGGAACTTCGGAAAGCTGCGCCCACGCGGAAGCCCATTGGCTAAACTCTTCGGGTGACTTATCATTCACCGTATGAATTTCCAGTAGCGGTGATGCCCACGGCTGGCGGGAGAGCAGGTTATTGACTTCAAAAGCAAATTTGCAGAAATCGGGATAGCCGTGTGACCCGAAACCTACCACCGAGAAATCCACGTGATCGGACTGCGGATGTTTCGCCAGAGCTGATTCGAATTTGGCTGCATTGGTTGGCGCATCACCAAGTCCGTAAGTGGCTGTGAAAACGATGATGTGTTTGGCGACAGGATACACTTTGTAATCGTTCAGTTCAGCAAGGTAGGCTGTTTTTCCCGCTGCGATCAGTTGCTGATGTATGGCGCTGGCGAAGTAAAAAGTGCTTCCGTTCTCCGATCCGACCAGGATAATAAATTCGCTTTCGTCGGCTTTGAATTTGTTTTTGGATCGGTTTGCCCTTCGTTTGATGGTAATGGAAAATCCGGAGTAGATGAAAAACAGAATATTTCCCGATGCCAGCGCAAGTAGAAATGCCCAAATTCCGCTGGCTCTGCCTGTATGCAAATCCAGGCTCAGGCGTGTCAGGACTAGCGTGGCAGGGTACGGCACCTCACTGAGGATATCCCCGGTGATCTGATTGACGATCAGCGCCCGGTCTTTCAGTTTGAAGGTGTAGTAATCTTCGACGTCATCCGAAAAAGGAAACTCAATGGTTTGTAATTCTGACAGGCGGATTTGCTTGAATACGGCAAAATCGGACGCTTTGATTGCCGGTTCCGACCGTATGGAATCAAAATTGATTTCAGGAGATTGGATAGCCGAATTCACCAAACCGAAACGATCAAGTGACAGGTATGTTCCCGTCAATGCCAGAATAAAGATGGGGATCAGCGAAAGCCTGCCGAGTACCACGTGGTAGTATTGGGCAAAATTTTCTCGTTGAATTTTAGCAAAAAAACGCCTTATACCCCGCTGGCGCTGGATAATTAATGCTGTTCCCGAGATCGTGGAAAGCAGTAGCAAAAAGGCCGTCAGGCCTATGAAAAATCTTCCGGTTTCATGCAAAAAAAGCGAGCGGTGCAGGGCAGTAACCCACTCGAAAACTTCATTTTGAGGAGTAGGAACGCCGAGCACGTCGCCAGTCAGTGGATTGATGTATGCTGAGAGCCTCTCCCCATTGGCATCGCTTCCTTCGATCTTCACAAAGTCATTTGCGTCGACGGTGAGCTGGGTTATGCCTGGGTATTTGTTACGAAGCTTTGGTATTGTTTCTGATACCCTGATCTGGTCAAACCGCTCCGTCCGGTATGGAAGGAGTTTTTGTGAAATGGGTTCAAACGACAGGATAATGCCTGTAAGTGAGGCTAGAGCCAGAAAGAGAAAAGAAGATACAGCCAGTGCGAGGTGGCTGTATCTCCATAAGGAAATGGTCATAAATTAGGACTTAATTGGGGCTGAAACGGACGTAACGGATATATCCGCTGCCGTCGCTCTTTGCCGAAAGGCTTTCTGTGGTCAAGGGTATTTCTACATCTTTGGCATGGTAGGCTTTATCCTCGACAGCGCTTTCAAATCTTAACTTATAGCCACTGTTTATTTTAGAATTCTCTATCTCAATGGTATTTACGCCACGGTCGCCACCGGTTACCGAAGCCCCAGTGATCGCACTGATATTTACAGGCTTTTTGCTTCTGAACTTATGCCATTCTTTCAGCGTGTTGTACCATTTTTTGTCGGGCCCCATCACATAAAGTGTTTTCTCGTATGCGCCTTTCGGATCCATGAGTGATATAACTACATAGGCACCTTCACCCATGTAGTTGGTCATCTGGATCATGCATTTGTACTTCGTCGTTGCAGCTTTCTGGGCAAAAGAATTGGAGGCTTTTCCAAAGGTGAAGGCTAAGACCAGAATGGCTATTTTGATTAAATCGGACATGAAAATTATTTCAGGAAGTTAACGGTTACATTGTTTTTAGAAAGTGATTCATTTTCACCAGCCAGGTCAAAAGCAGTTTCCTTAAAGTTGGTGACAATGTCTTTTTTTGCGCCAATGGATAGCAGGTATTTCATCATCGAGTCATCTTTGGAGACCATGGCTGCCTTGTGTAGCGCTGTCAAACCTTCCTTATTTTTGGCATTTACATCAATCTGATAGGATTCCAGACGTTTCACAAGCGAAATGTCATTTTTGGCGACTGCCACATGATACAGGGTATTGCCATTTTTTGCAGGTTCGGTCACTTTGAAACCTTTTTCCTGCAGAGCTTTGAGTTTTGCATCAAACTCTGCGGCTCGCTGCGTTTGATAGGACTGCACCAGATAGAAGGCCAGGTTATCGCCATTTTTGTCAGCCATGTTAACCGAAGCGCCTTTGTCTGCCAGAAAGCGGATAACTTCCGGTGAGTTGCCCCGGACAGCCATAGCCATTGCGCTCACACCTTTTGAGTTGACCTGGTTGATATCTTTTACCCTGGAAAGCAGCAGCTCAAGTGTAGCAATATCCCGGTTGCTGGCCGCGGCATTCATAAATACGGTATTCCCGTCCTCGTCGGCCTTGTTTACATCAACCCCTTTTGATAAGAAGTACCTGATGATTTCTTCCTGTTTTGGTTTGCGTACAATCGCATGCAGCGCATTCTCACCATTTTTCCCGATCACATTTGGTTTCAGGTTCAGGCTTTCCAAATACTGATACACTTCAATGGGGTTGGCGCCGCCACGTGATCCTTGGGCAGCCATTAATATGACATTAGCATTGGCAGGCACTCCTTTTTCCAAAAGCGTTTTGAGTACTTCAATCTTGCCGGTACGGGCCGCATAGGCAAATGCATTGTTACCAGCAGCATCGGTGCTTTTAAGGTCAAGTCCTTTGGATATAAAATAATTGGTCAGTTTCATTTCCTTGTCACTGGCCACGGCAATGAGCAATGCATTGGCACCGTCATTGTTGAGATCCTTTTTAAGATCAGCACCATGTGCCAGGCAGATATCATAAACCTTGGTATTCTGCTGACCGCCCCCCGCAGCGAAGTTGATTGGTGTAGCACCGTGCCCATCCACAAAATTGCCTTTTGCTCCCTTAGATACCAGGTATTCCATAATCTCTGTATTTCCACGCATGGCAGCCCAGTGCAGATATATGCGCCCGTCGTGCGTCAGTTTATCAACGGAGTTTCCGGGTTGAGCCAAAAGGTACTGGATTGTCGGATTGGGGGCTCCGGCATTGATCGCCATGACCACAGGATCAAACATGTTTCCATTGAGCTGAGCCGGATTGCTTCCTTTTTCTATTTCAGCTTTGACAGTTGCAACGTCAGGAGCGTTTTTCCAGAAAGTCTGATCCAAAAGAACGTTTTGCTGTGCTTGCACAGCAAATGAAAGGAATGCCGAAATGGCAACGAGTAGTTTTTTCATAAAAACTTAATTATTAAAATGCGGATAAATCCGGGAGTCACGAGAATTTACTTACTTTTTGCAAACTTAATAATAACCAGTCTAAATAAAGGCATCGAAAGGCTATTACTTCAAAAATAAAAATGCTTGCATGGGCGTCCGGATTTTTTTACGGGTAACTTTTGAATACCAAATTGCCTGTCCGTGCGCATACATCAGGGCATATGCTTAAAAATTCAGGCTGGCAATGTTGCCAGGTTTTTGCATACCATGCTGCTTTGACTTATTTTAGCGGCTTGAAACGGTTTTTGCTACATATCATCCTGGCCATTGTCATCATTGATACTTCCCCTTTGTATCAAATATTAAAAGTCCCAACCCTTATACGTCATTTTACCGAACACAAGGCGCTGAATCAGAATATCAGCTTTTTTGACTTTCTGGCGATGCACTACTGGGGTGAGGACATGAATGACAACGACGATGAAAAGGACATGCAATTGCCTTTCAAGAAATTCGAGATCCAGCAGGTTCATTTTTTGCCCCTTCCGCCGGTATCTGCCTACATCTTCAAAAGTAAAATCTGGCCGTTGAAGGTTGATTACGGTCCCGACAAGCCGCAAGTGCGCTATCATGCCGCATTGGGTTCACTCTTCCGCCCACCGCGCGTTTAATTCATTTCATTCTGGCAGGTTTTGAAACCTGATTTGCTTATGCGTTCATGCAATCATGAATGCGTGGCCCTATTTGTTATGTATTACTTATCAGTGCGTTATGCTTAATAAAATCATTCAGTTTTCAGTTAAAAACAAACTGGCGATTGGGATATTCACGCTTCTATGGATCATCTACGGAAGCTATCAGGTTACCCGTTTGCCCATAGACGCCGTGCCCGATATCACCAATAATCAGGTACAGGTGATCACCACGGCACCATCTCTCGGGGCCGAAGATGTGGAGCGCCTCATTACTTTTCCTATTGAACAGGCTATCAGCAATATTCCAGGGCTGAAAGAAAGCCGCAGTATGTCCCGTTTTGGTTTGTCATTAATTTCCATCGTATTTGATGACGATTCGGACGTGTACTGGGCCAGGCAACAGGTTACAGAGCGGCTGGCACAGGTGGAGATTGATCAAAATGCCAGTGCACCGGAACTTGCTCCGGCCACAACCGGTCTCGGGGAGATTTATCAATATGTGATAAAACCCAGAGACGGTTATGAAAATAAATATTCCCTGGCCGACCTGCGCACTACGCAGGACTGGATCGTGAGGAGGCAGATTCTGGGTACACCCGGCGTCGCCGATGTCTCTACTTTTGGCGGAGAACTCAAACAATATGAGGTCGCCATCAATCCGGCTAATCTGAAATCGTTCAACCTGACGATTAACGATGTATTTACTGCCCTAAGCCGGAATAATCAGAATACCGGCGGTGCGTATATTGAAAAAGGCCCATCGGTCATGTATATCAGAAGCGTAGGGCTGGCAGGTTCCATGGATGACATCCGGAAGATTGTGGTAAAAACCAGCACAAACGGAACACCGGTTTTGATTGGGCATGTGGCGGATGTCCGTCTCGGCGCTGCGATCAGATATGGCGCGCTCACCATGGCTGGTAAGGGCGAACTGGCGGGCGGGATTGTGATGATGCTGAAAGGTGGTAATTCCTCCGAGGTAATCGAAGACGTAAAATTAAAGGTTGCCGAAATCCAGAAAACTTTACCGGAGGGTTTGGAGATCGAGCCTTTTCTGGACCGGACCAAGATGGTCAACAACGCCATTGGTACCGTGAAGACCAATCTGCTCGAAGGTGCGCTGATCGTCGTATTGATTCTTGTACTTTTTCTGGGAAATCTTCGTGCGGGACTTATTGTGGCTTCTGTTATTCCGCTGTCCATGCTTTTCGCCATTACGATGATGAATCTGTTTGGTGTAAGTGGAAACCTTATGAGCCTGGGCGCACTGGACTTTGGGCTTATTGTGGATGGGGCGGTAATCATCGTAGAAGCCATCCTGCATCATTTGCATTTTTCCAAAAAATATGGGCAGGTCAGCAGTATTTCGCAATCAGAGATGGATAGCGAGGTGGCAGGTTCTGCTTCTCGAATGATGAATGCGGCCGTATTTGGTCAGATTATTATCCTAATTGTTTATCTGCCCATTCTTTCACTCTCCGGTATTGAGGGTAAAATGTTTAAGCCTATGGCGCAGACGGTGGCGTTTGCTGTATTGGGCGCATTTATTCTGTCGCTGACCTATGTGCCGATGATCAGTTCATTGTTTATCAGCAAAACCATTACACATAAGCCTAACATTTCGGATCGGATAATGACCCGGCTGGAAAATGGCTATGCCCGGATGTTATCTGCCGCCTTGCAGTTGAAAAAAACGCTGGTAGCCGGTGCCTTCGTTTTGTTTGGTATAGCTGTTTTTATTTTCAGCCAAATGGGTGGTGAATTTATCCCACAGCTCGAAGAGGGTGATTTTGCCACAGAGACGCGGCTGCTGGTAGGTACCAACCTGAGTACAACCATCGACGCTTTCAACCGGATATCCGACAAGCTGAAATCGGAGTACCCCGAAGTGGAGAAAATTGTCTCCCGGATTGGAAGTGCGGAGATTCCCACAGATCCGATGCCGATTGAGGGTGGCGACATGATTATTGTATTGAAGGACAAGTCGGAGTGGAGCAGTGCCAAAACTTTCCCCGAGCTTGCCGGTAAAATGGCCGAAACCGCACAGCAGGTGGTGCCCGGCGTAACGACCGGATTCCAGTATCCGGTTCAGATGCGTTTCAATGAACTGATGACCGGCGCCAAGCAGGATGTGGTCTGCAAGATATTCGGGGAAGATCTGGACAAGCTTGCGGGCTATGCTGAGCAGCTCGGTCGTATTTCCAAAACGGTGGACGGAACAGCCGACTGGTACATTGAGGAAGTAACAGGCATGCCGCAGGTGGTGATTGAGTTTAACAGAAGTGAAATTGCCAAATATGGATTGAACATCGACGACGTCAACCGGACCATCAATGCCGCCTTCGCAGGGGCTGCGGCAGGAGCTGTTTATGAAGGCGAAAAAAAGTTTGATCTCGTGGTTCGTATCGGCAGCGAAGGGCGCCGTAATATAAATGATGTTCAAAATCTGCTGATATCGACACCCTCGGGAATGCAAATTCCGCTCTATCAGGTGGCCAGCATACAAGAGGTCGAAGGGCCCAACCAGATCCAGAGGGAAAACACACGGAGAAGAATTATTGTGGGGTTCAATGTGAGAGGCAGGGATGTGCAGTCGATCGTGGAAGAATTGCAAAAAAAGGTAGATGCCAGTATCAAATTTGAGGCTGGGTATTCCATCACTTATGGGGGTGCATTCGAAAATTTACAGCAGGCAAAAGCACGGCTGATCATTGCTGTGCCTGTGGCTCTGGTGTTGATTTTCATCATGTTGTACTTCGCTTTTTCGTCGTTCAAAGATGGAGCGCTCATTTATACGGCTATTCCTTTGTCGGCGATTGGCGGCGTTTTTGCACTGGGGCTAAGAGGTATGCCGTTCAGCATTTCCGCCGGCGTTGGCTTCATTGCGCTTTTTGGCGTGGCGGTACTGAACGGTATCGTGCTGCTTTCGGAATTTAACCGGATTAAAAAGGAAGGTGTAATAACCGATGTATTGCAATTGGTAATGACCGGAACGCGAAATCGCCTGCGACCTGTGCTGATGACCGCTGCAGTGGCATCGTTGGGATTTCTGCCCATGGCTTTGAGCAATGGTGCCGGGGCCGAGGTGCAGCGCCCATTGGCAACCGTCGTGATAGGAGGGCTGATCAGTGCAACCCTGCTTACGCTTTTTGTTTTACCCGCACTTTATCTTTTGTTTGATTCTAAAAATCAGACAAAAATGCTTCGTCCGGCACTGATGCTCTTGCTCATGCTGGCTGGTGGAAGTGCCAGTGCACAGTCTGCTACGGAGGCCATTGATCTTAATACGGCAATAAAACGATCGATGGAAAAAAACCTTAAAGTTCAGGCAAGCAGGCTGAATGAAAGCGTGAGCGAGCGTTTGCAGGCAACGGCTTTCGATGTTGCCAAAACAAACTTTACGGCGGAATATGGAAAAGTGAACAGCATCAGTAACGACAATCGGATTGGTTTTAGCCAGACCTTCAATTTCCCAACGGTGTATTCGAATCAGCGGAAGATGCTGGAAGCTAATTTATTAGCGGCTAGGGCCAGTTCCAGATGGACCGAGCAGGAGATACGGGCCAATGTGCGGTTGATGTTTTATGCCTATGCGGGTTTGATAGAACAGGAAAGATTGCTTGCCTATTCCGACAGCATTTATCGGATTTTTGAAACAAAGTCAAACTTACGATTTGAGAAAGGCTCTGCCAATATATTGGAAAAAGCTGCTGCGGAATCGCGCAGGATGCAGATAAGCAATCAGCTAAACCTGGTCAGGAACGATTTATCGATTGTGATCGGCCAGTTCAATCTGCTGATTCAGGATGGTAACAGGTATCGGCCTAAAATTGATAATCCGCAAATTGAAACCGGGTTAATCTCCGCGGATACAAGCGCAAGTCTGATTCCGGTACTGGAACTGGCACGGCATCAGCAGGATGCCGCTCAGTTCAACTGGCAAGTCGAAAAATCAAAAAAACTACCGGATTTTACAATCGGGTACAACAATCAAAGTCTGATTGGCTCACAGCGTGTGGATGGGCAGGATATCTATTTCAATGGGAGCAAGCGGTTTAATTATGTGTCACTGGGCATAGGCATTCCTGTGTTTTTTAAAGCACAATCGGCCCGTGCAGCTGCCGCGAAGCTGGACTGGGAGCGGGCTGGTAAGGAGGCGGATCACCTGCGGCTGCAATTGCAGACTGAGCTTGCAACGGCCTTTGCTCAGGTTGAAAAGTACCGCGAAAGTCTCCGATTCTATCGCGAACGTGGGTTGCCGAATGCCAGCCTCATTGTAGCCACAGCAGATCAACAGTTTCAAAATGGGGAAATAGACTACCTGCAGTGGGTCATTCTGGTAGATCAGGCCATTACGTTAAGGAGTGAGCATCTTCATGCGCTCAACAGTTATAACCAGTCTGTTATTCAATTATTAAAGCTAAATAATCTTTAAAAGTATGAAACGATATCTCATTATCTGTCTGGGCCTGGTATTACTGGCGTCCTGTGAAACGGACAAAAAAGCAGAGGATACAAAAGCGAAAACACTTGCTGATTCGGTTGGCAACGAACAATTGGTTTCTTTTAATCCTGAGCAACTGCAAAGTGTTGGAATCGAAGTCGGGAGCCCGAAACTTGAAAATGTGAGCGGAACGCTGTCTCTGCAGGGACGAATTGATGTTCCTCCCCAAAGTACGATCAGTCTGAGCTTTCCTCTGGGGGGCTATCTGAAATCAACCAAAATGCTTCCCGGTATGCACGTAAGAAAAGGGCAGGTACTCGCCGAACTGGAAGATATGCAGTTTATACAGCTCCAGCAGGATTATCTTACTGCAAGGGAGAAGTTCTCCTTGGCCGAATCGGAATTTGCCAGGCAAAGGGATCTCAATGCAAGCAAAGCGAGCAGTGATAAAATATACCAGCAGGCACGGTCGGAAATGGAAACGCAGCGAATCCTGATGAGCGCACTGGCACAAAAGCTGGAAGTGATCGGCATTAATCCAGAAAAACTGAAAGCGGATAATATTTCAAAAAGTGTCTCGGTCGTTTCCCCGATCAATGGATTTGTTTCCAGGGTAAATGTGAATGTAGGCAAATACACTTCACCTACCGATATGCTGTTCGAACTTGTTGATCCCAGAGACATTCACCTGGCTCTCAGTGTATTTGAAAAGGACCTGAGCAGCTTATCCATTGGACAGCAGGTTATCGCCTATACCAATGGTGATCCTGATAAAAAATTTCGGGCAGAGATTATTCTGATCAGCAAAACGCTGGATCAGGACCGGGTTGCTGAGGTACATTGCCATTTTGAAAAATACAATGCATCGCTGGTTCCGGGTATGTTTATGAACGGAGAAGTTTTGACAAATAAGAACAAAGCGATGACCGTGCCGGAGGAGGCGGTAGTGCGCTGGGAAAATAAATTTTATGTATTTACGGATAAAGGCGCAGGCAAATTTGAAATGGTGCAGGTGAAACCCGGTATGATCAGTGCCGGGAAACAGCAGATCGAAGCGACTCGGATAAATGAAAATACCCGATTGGTGACTAAAAATGCTTACGCCTTACTTATGAAAATCAAAAACACCGAGGAAGGATAGGGGAGCTATGTAAATTTCCTCGCGGGATCTGACTTTCCCTGGAATTATTTGTAAATTTTCAACCCGTTGTATGAATTCCAGAGTGGGTTGACGAATGATAAATAGAAAATGGACTACGAATAAAGCAGATGCTTGCAGGTGTTGCATAGCCATGTGCATGTACCTTGTTTGTCTTGCACCCTGTGTTACCTATGGGCAGAGTTTGGGAAGGGTAACGAGGTTTTCCATTCAGAATGGTCTTTCATTTGGGGTGGTCAACAGCATCACACAGGACGAGAAGGGATTTATGTGGTTTGCAACCAGTGACGGGCTTAATCGTTTTGACGGCCACACGTTCCGGGTATTTAAGAATAACCCCGAGGACAAAAAGAGTTTGTCCGGAAATTATGTCAAATCCATCTTCAAGGACCGGGAGGGCACGATTTGGGTGTCCTCCCGTAATGGGCTCAACGAATTTGTTGCTGCCCGGGAGCAGTTCAGGCACCACATTCCATCCCTACAAAAGCACGGGGTTTCCGACGACGTGAGTGATATTTCTCAGGCAAAAAACGGGGACTTATGGATAGCTCTGAATGGCTCAGGGTTTGCGGGTTTTGATAGAAAAAACAGCAAATTTCATTTTTACGACCGAAAAACAATCCCCGGACTCATGTCCAATGCCATACTCAATGTTTTCGAGGACTCGAGGGGGCTGGTTTGGCTTGGAACCCGGGATACCGGGATTGAGGTCTTTGAGATCGACGGGAGCAGAAAGTTAAGAAAGTCTGGTATTGATTTTAGTTCGCTGCCCAAGGGGCGCATCAATCATATTTACGAGGACCGCTTTCATGATGTCTGGATTGCTTCATCCAAAGGTCTGTTTTTGTTTAAAAGGCAGACGCGTAAATTTTATTCCCTTCATGCCAAAACCTTCCATGATAGCAACATCTACCTTTCACTGGCTGAAAATCAGGATGGAAAACTTCTGATTGGCGTGCAGGATGGAGGTGTTTACAGTGTTGATCTCAAACTGGAACAGGGAAACTCGCCAGAAAACTATGTATTTGAGCAGGTCAGGAATGCACGGAACCAAGGTATTACGCAACGTTCTGTGCAAGCCATGTACATGGACAAAGACTACAACATCTGGCTGGGAACGTATGGAGAGGGTGTGTATCTGATTGGCAGCATCAAGGATAAGTTTCGTCTGTTTGAGAAGAAAATTGCCGATTCACGGGCGGAGACATTTCTTCGGTATTATGGAATGTGTGTGGATAGTGAAGGAAATTTATGGCTCGGAACCGACGGTGACGGTATTTACAAAACCAGTTCGTCGGGGCAGGTTATCCAACATTATCGACCTGATGGAAAGAAAGGCAGCATCAAAGACGGTGCCATACTTACCGCTTACCGGGACAGCGGTGGCAGGCTTTGGTTCGGAACCTACTCCAAGGGCTTATTCCTTTACAACCCATCAACGGATTCATTCACGCAGTTTGCCAACGATCCTAACCGGCCCGAGAGTCTTCCCGCCAACGATGTGAGGGTCATTCTGGAAGATTCGAAAAAAGTACTATGGGTGGGCACCAATGGGGGAGGACTGGCGCGCCTTGACCGCCAGACGGGGAATTTTTCAAGGTTTATCCCTTCCAATAGCAGTATTAATTCAAATGATGTGCGTGCACTTACCGAAGACAAGCATGGAAATCTTTGGGTTGGAACCTACGGTGGTGGGCTCAATTATTTGACTACCAGCACCATGCGTTTTACTCAGTTTTTTAGCGATCTTGGGCAATCACTTCTTCTTTCCAACCGGATCATATTTTCCCTCTATCTGGATGCCAGTGAGCGGCTGTTTATCGGGTCGGAGGGAAACGGACTGCTGCTGTACGATACCCGTAAAAGAACCACAGCGTTATATTCAGAAAAAAACGGCCTCGCCAACAATGTAATTAATGCAATCCAGCCCGAGAGCAACGATAAAATCTGGATTAGTACCAATAAAGGTCTTTCCCGGATTGATGTTTCTACCAATAAAATTGAAAATTTTGATCACAATGATGGCCTTCAGGCCGGGCAGTTTAATCCGGGCTCTGTACTGTACAACCCAAAGGAGCGGTATATCTGTTTCGGGGGTACCGAAGGCTGGAATTTGTTCTATCCCCAACAGATTCAGACATCTCAATACAAACCAGCAGTGCTGGTTACCGGCATCCAGCTTTTTGGCAAAACGGTTCAGGTGGGCAGCAAACAGAATGGCAGCGTTATACTGGACGAACAAATAGGAGATAAAACCCAAATTACGCTTCAGCCCGATCAGTCCGTGTTTTCGATTCAGTATACTTCCCTGAATTACGGCTATCCTGAAAAAAGTCATTTTGCTTACAAACTGGAAGGGCTGGACAAGGATTGGAACTATGTTCAGAATGAGCGCACAGCAACGTATCGCTACTTACCTGCCGGGGATTATGTTTTCAAGGTGAAGTCATCCAATCAGGATGGTGTGTGGTTTGAGGATTACAGTAGCCTCAATATCAGCATCTTGTCGCCATGGTATCAGACATGGTGGGCGTATCTGCTCTATCTGGGGCTTGCAGGGCTATTGATTTACTACTACCAACAGTATAAAGCAAGGCAGGCAGCATTGAAGTATGAGGTACAGTTGGCTCAGTTTGAGACACAGAAAGAAAAGGAACTGAACGAGCGTAAAATTTCCTATTTTACCAATATTTCACATGAGTTTCGTACTCCGCTCACGCTGATCATCAATCCTGTTAGGGAACTGCTTAAGAACAACCTGCATCATGATCAGGCAAATCTCAACATCATCCATCGCAATGCCAAACGACTGCTCAGTCTGGTGGATCAGCTCTTACTTTTTCGTAAGGCAGACCAGAATCAGGATGAGCTGAATTTGGGGGTTCATCATTTACCTACGCTAATCCGAGACGTATTTCAGTGCTTTTTGTATCAGGCCGAACATAAGATGATTCAGTATGATTTTGTATGCGAAAATGAAGACATTGAGATTACGGCGGACATAGAGAAATTGGAAATAGCGCTTTTTAACCTGATCTCCAACGCCATTAAGTTCACACCGGAAAAAGGCAGGGTCTTCGTGGAGCTTGTAGAAAAAGAAAGGCAGATCGAAATATTGGTGCAGGACACGGGAATAGGCATTCCCGCCGATGCGGGGGATAAGATCTTCTCCGTTTTTCACCAATATCCCGACAAACGGACGCTTGCGAAAGGTGGCTTTGGAATAGGCCTGTTTCTTGCAAGGACTTTCGTTCAAAACCATCTTGGCGAGCTTACGTATGAATCCGGAACTGGAATGGGAACAACGTTCCGGATTCAGCTTTGGAAACATCATCCCGATTGGAAATTGAATGGTTCTGAGGAAAAACAAGCGCATCAAACGTCGGTTTTTCTGGAAGAACTATCGCAACCCGCCGCAATGTCGGGATACGCAACAATTGAGGAAGCAGCGCAATGGAAACCGGTAAGGGAGCAGGTGAACACACAAACTGCGACCATGCTGATCGTGGACGACGATGCCGAAATGCTCAAATATCTGTCCGGGATGTTTTCAGAAAAATACAAGCTCATCGAAGCCGGCAGTGGAGAGCAAGGGTTGGAACTGATCAAAAAAAACGCGCCGGATATTGTCATCAGCGATGTGATGATGGGTGGTATGTCGGGTATAGAAATGTGTTCGAAATTGAAGGAGGATCTGGCGGTGAGCCACATTCCGGTGGTGCTGTTAACAGCTAGCTCTTCGCAGGAAGCAAGGCTCAAAGGGATAGAAGGAGGTGCCGACGACTACATCAGTAAACCCTTCGATAAAGAACTTCTGATGGCCCGGGTGGCCTCCATATTGAAAAGCCGGAGTGATCTGCAGAAGTACTTTTACAATGAAATCACCCTACAATCGGGAGATTTTAAAATATCTCCGGAATATAAGGAGTTCCTACAGCGCTGCATTACGATCGTAGAAACACATATCACCAATCCCGAGTTTAACATTAAGGTTCTGGCTACCGAAATTGGCATGAGCCACTCTACTTTGTACAACCGTATCAAGTCAATCTCCGGGCAGTCGACAAACGGATTTATACGTTTCATCCGGCTTCGCAGAGCAGCTGAAATACTGATCAGTACCGATACGACCATCATGGAAACGGCCGATCAGGTTGGAATTAATGATATCAAATACTTTCGAGAACAATTCACCAGTTTGTTTGGTATGAAACCATCTGAATATATAAAAAAATACAGAAAGCCCTTCCATGAGCAGCATCCGCTCAACAAGGATATTTTCAAATCTAAATGATTGTTTTGTCTCCATTTTTTGAAATATGTAAAGTTGAAAATGCCTGATTCTAATAAAATCGGGCATTTTTATTGATATACCCCCCTTTTAATGTGAAAATGCCCCCTCTCTGTAACATTTAAATAATCCTACTTTTGGTTGATCAGTTTATAAAACCGGGGTAGCAGAAAGGCTTCTATTATTATTCCAAGATGATGGTTATTAGCTTGAATTCCTGAGGTTGTCCAGGCCCATTCCCGGATCTTATTCCTGATCGCAAAGCCAATTATTTAACTATCAAATTATCTATGTATGAAAAGAACTTTTCATGAAAATGCTGTACTGTTGCGGCTATCTGGCGGGAGAAAAAGTGCAACCGGGCTTTTGGCAACGCTACTCCTGATGCTGAGTGTTTTATCCTTTGGACAGACGTTAACGGTAAAAGGGGTGATCACTTCCGAAAACGGCGAAACTTTACCAGGTGCCAGCGTGATCCTGAAAGGAACGTCGACCGGTACAACCACCGATGTTGACGGGAAGTATTCACTGAACCTGGCCGATGGCAGTGGTACGCTGGTTTATACGTACATCGGCTACATAGCCCAGGAAATTGTCGTGGGTAACCGTAGCCAGATTGACATCAAACTGCTGCCTAATAACAAACTTCTTGATGAAATCGTGGTAGTGGGTTATGGTACGCAGAAGAAGGCAACGCTAACCGGATCGGTTTCCGAGGTTAAAGGAGCTGATCTTGTCAAAAGTCCCCAGCCTAATCTCTCGAACTCATTGGCGGGCCGGTTTTCAGGATTTGTGGCTAACAATCGCGGCGGTGAGCCTGGTTACGATGGGTCGAGCTACACAGTTCGCGGATTTGCTTCAACAGGAAACAATGATGTATTGATCGTAGTGGACGGGATTCCTGGCCAGGTTGGCGGCCTGGAGCGTCTTGATCCTAATGATATTGAGAGCATTTCGATCCTGAAGGATGCCTCGGCGGCGGTGTATGGTAGTCGTGCGGCCAATGGGGTGATTTTGGTAACAACCAAACGCGGAACCACAGGTAAGCCTGTGATCTCTTATAGTTTCAATCAGGGATTCTCGTCAGCCACACGACTTCCCAAACTTGCAGACGCCGGAACCTTCGCCACCATTCTGAACGAAATTGATTACTACAACAATCCGGCAGGAGGGATGAACCAGTTTTATTCGGCGGATGAAATCGCCAAATTCAGAAATGGTTCTGATCCGGTTAACTACCCGAATACGAATTGGCAGAAAGCTGCATTAAAGAATTTTGCACTGCAAAATCAGCATAACCTGGGTATCAACGGCGGTACGGAGAACGTGAAATACTACGTTTCTCTGGGGACTATTTATCAGGATGGACTCTACCGTAACGGAGCTACGAAATACAAGCAATACAATTTCAGATCGAACATTGATGCCAATATAACGAAGGATTTCAAGGTGAGTCTGGGCTTATCCGGCAGACAGGAGAATAGAAATTTCCCCACTTCTTCTGCTGAAAACACATTTCGTTCAATTTATCGGGCATACCCCACGGTGATTGATCAATACCCCAATGGCTACTATTCTACCGGTGTAGAAAACAGTAATCCCGTTGTTTTGGGAACAGCCATAGGTGGTACCAGCCGTAATCCAACCTCAATTTTCAACGGGATTCTTCGTGCAAGCTATAATCTGCCTTTTGTGAGCGGACTTTCGGTGGATGGATTCTATTCAGTGGATAAGTCGTTCAACTTTACAAAGACATTTGCCACGCCATACACGCTGTACAATTACAACAAAAACACGGATGTGTATGCGCAGGTTGTCACCGGTGGATCGGCAGGTAAAGCTTCCCTTTTTCAGAAACAGGTGAATCTGACCAATATCACACAGAATATCAGGCTCAATTATCTGAAAACAATAGGTAAACACAACGTCAATACTTTTGTTGCTTACGAGCAGAATAAGAGGAACGAAAACGCTTTTGAAGCATCCAGAATAAACTATCCCACGGTTTCCACGCCGGAGCTTTCTCAGGGAGGTGCTGCTGCCACGGACAAAAACAATGCCGGAAGCAGTTATAACTTTACGAGAAAGAGCTTTATTGGCCGTTTTGCTTACGATTTCAATGAAAAATACCTGGCCGAAGTGCAGGCTCGTGTGGATGGCTCCTCCATTTTTCCGAAAGGCAAACAATACGGATTCTTTCCATCGGTTTCTGCTGGCTACCGTATTTCGGCAGAAGACTGGTTCAAAAGCAGTGTACGTTTTATCGACGATCTTAAAATCCGCGCTTCCTACGGCTCCCTGGGTAATGACAACGTGGGACAGTTCCAGTTTTACAACAACTACTCTTTCGTTAATCAATATGTGACAGGTTCTAATGTGATCACACCCGGAATTGACCTGACTAAACTTGCGAATCCGAACATCACCTGGGAAACTTCCAAGAAAATGGACATTGGACTGAACGCGATATTTCTGAAAAACTTCAACATTGAACTGATCTATTTCAGTCAGAAACGTTCAGATATTCTTGCCGCGAGAAATGCCTCTATCCCCAATACGTCTGGTATTGTGAACCCGCATAAAACCAATGATAACACGCCGCTTGTGCCGGACGAAAACCTGGGCAAAGTGAACAACAGCGGCTTTGAGGCAACTTTGGGATATACTCACTCAGGCGACTTCAGGTACAACATTTCAGGTAACATCACGTATGCCAAGAGCAAAATCATTTTCAAGGATGAAGCTTCCGGCGCACTGGAGCATCAAAGGGAAACAGGCGGTCCTCTGTACACCTATTTGCTTTATAAAACGGCTGGTATTTATCGTTCCCAGTCAGATCTTGATAAATATCCGCATCTTCAGGGTGCTCAGATTGGCGACCTGATCTACGAGGATTACAACGGTGACGGTAAAATTACGGCAGATGATAAAGTGAGAACCGAGTATGGCAATGTGCCCCTGCTGACCTACGGTATGGTTTTCAATGGAGGATATAAAGCTTTTGATCTCTCGGTTGTGTTTGCCGGACAGGGCATGGTAAGCCAGTACGTATTGCCCGAATCGGGGCAGGTTGGTAACTTTTACAGCAGCTGGGCAGATAACAGATGGAGTCCGTCCACACCCGACGGCAGCTTTCCAAGAGTTGATACCCGGGCATCATCCTCAATCAATGGCGGGCTCAATCAAAACGATTTTTGGCTGAACAACGCATCCTTCGTTCGTCTTAAAAACGTAGAATTTGGTTATACACTTCCGAAGACTGCCTTGTCGAAAATCAAAATCTCCTCCTTGAGAATTTATGCCAGCGCTTTCAATCTCTTCACCGTTACCGGTGTGAAAGATTATGATCCGGAAGGAAGCCAGGGAAGTGGCCAGTTTTATCCGCAACAACGCATTATGAACCTTGGGTTGAACATCAAGTTTTAATTGAAAAGAATCAATATGAAGTATATCAAAAGAATTTTCGCGTTATCAGCACTTGTTTCGTCGTTTTTCATGGTTTCCTGCCAGGAGAACTTCCTGGATGTGGTACCAACCGACCGTGTGTCTGATGCCTCCATTTTATCGGACTCCGTTTTGTTTGAAGCTTATGTCACCAACCGGTATATGGGCTCAAGGCTCACCGATAAGGAAGCCGAAGGGACACTACCTGGCTTTGGTCGGGGGTTTGAATACGCCATGTGGTCATCGCTGACCGACGAGTCCATTTACAACAACGACGACAACACCTGGCTTATACAGCGTGGGCAGATCGCTCCCGAAAACACCGGCATTGCTGGAACCCTTTGGGGGAGAAGCTATCGTAGTATAAGGGAAGTAAATTACGCACTTGCCAACCTGGATAAGGTGCCTATGAGCGAGGGAAAAAAGAAAATGTTAAAAGGGGAATTGCAGTTTATCCGAGCCTTCCGCTATCACGATCTGATCAGGAATTATGGTAGTGTGGTATTGATGGGCGACAAGGTTACTGAAATCAGCGATGACCTTACCAGCCAGGATCTTTTCGACCGTGCCGAAATCAAAGCAGGAATCGAATATGTTTCTGCCCAACTTGACGAAGCAGCCAGCCTATTGCCGGCTTCCAACGACAACAATGTATGGAAACTGGGAAGGGCAACAAAAGGTGCCGCGTTGGCTTTGAAGTCGAGAATATTACTTTATGGAGCGAGTCCGTTGTTCAATGGAGCTACCTGGCAGCAGGCGGCCGCTGCGGCCAAAGCGGTGATGGATCTGAATAAATACAATCTGTATACAGGCGGATATGGCAGTCTGTTTACAACCACGGACAATTCCGAAATAATTTTCGGAAGATTATATGCCGTAGGTGCACGCCACGTGTGTCTTGAAATTTCAAACGGTCCCAACAGCTACAATGCATGGGGAGGGAATGTCCCTTTACAGAACCTGGTTGATGATTACGAGATGATGGATGGTACTAAAATAACGGATGCCGTTACAAGCTATGATCCACAGAATCCATATAAAAACCGTGATCCCCGGTTTTATTCGACGATCTTGTACAATGGGGCGAGCTATCGAAACAGCACGATCGAGACGTTTACGCCAGGGGGAAAAGACAGTAAAGATGGTCCGTCCAACTGGAACACCTCCAAGACAGGTTATTATCTGAGGAAATTCATGAATGACAACCTTCCCATCGACAATCCCTGGGACGTTGCCGGAACGCAGACCTGGATTTATTTCCGTTATGCAGAGATTTTGCTCAATTATGCAGAAGCCCAAAATGAGGCAACCGGGCCGGATGCATCGGTATATGCCGCCATCAACGCCATCAGACAACGAACAGGAGTAAACATGCCGGTAATCCCGGCTGGGCTTACACAGGCGCAGATGCGCGATCGTATCCGGAACGAACGTCGGATTGAGCTCGCGTTTGAAGAGCATCGCTTCTATGATGTGCGTCGCTGGAAAATAGCTGCGGAAAAAGAGAATGTACCTGCCTATGGAATCGAGATCGGTAAAAGCGGGACGGCCTTCACTTACAAGAAGAAAGAGGCATTGACTGGTAAAAGTTTTGCTGAAAAACAATACTGGCTGCCTATACCACGGGCAGAGATTCAGGCTTCGAACAATAAGCTTAAACAAAATCAGGGATATTAATTTTAAAGTGAAGAGCCCTTTCCGCATCCCGGGAAGGGCTCTTTGCAACAAACAAGCATGCAATCAGAAAAAACATTTTCCAGAATTCTATCGCTGTTAAGTTTATTGGCAGTGGTAAAATCCTGCCAGGCGTCGGATACCGTCGTCAAAAATCAGGAAACAGGGCAACTTGCCACACTTACGATTAACCCAGCAAAAACCTTTCAGTCCATAGATCATTTCGGCGCTTCTGATGCCTGGGCCTGTCAGTTTGTGGGCGCCTGGCCGGATGCAAAACGGAATGCCATTGCAGACCTTCTTTTCAGCCGGGATATGCTCCCCAATGGCCAACCGAAGGGTATTGGTTTGTCACTCTGGAGATTTAACATTGGCGCAGGTACGGCGGAGCAAGGCGAGCAAAGTGGGATCAAGGATGAATGGCGACGCGCAGAATCGTTTTTGAATGCGGACGGAACCTACAATTGGGAAAAGCAGGCTGGTCAGGTGTGGTTTCTCAATGCGGCCAAAGCCTGTGGCATAAATCAATTTCTGGCCTTTCCCAATAGTCCCCCGGTACAATTCACAGTAAACAAAAAAGGGTACGCGAGCAATGGAAAGACGAATCTGGCGACAAGTGATTTTCCTAAGTTTGCCACCTATCTTGCCGATGTAATCGGCGGAGTAAGCAAAAAAACGGGAATTACCTTCAACCACCTCAGCCCTGTCAATGAGCCACAGTGGGACTGGAGCGATGGAGGCCAGGAAGGTACACCTTTTTACAACAACGAGGTTGCTCAAATCACAAGGTTGTTAAGTGCAGCGCTGATCAAAGAAAATCTCACTACGAAAATCGACATTGCGGAGGCAGGACAGATCGAATATCTGTATTCCGAGTTTAACAAACAGGATCGTCAGAATCAGATATATGCTTTTTTCGATAAATCGTCTTCGAACTATGTAGGGGATCTTGCTAATGTGTCAAAATCTATATCGGGACACAGTTATTTCACCACCTCCCCTTACAAAATCGCAGCTGAGAAACGGACGAAATTGTCAGAAAGTGTCAAAAAAGTCAGTGGCCTGAAATACTGGATGTCGGAGTATTGTATTTTGGGTGATAACGACGGGGAAATTAAAGGCGAAGGGAAAGATCTTGGGATAGATCCGGGCCTGTACATAGCCAGGGTGATTCACAACGACCTGGTCAATGCGAACGCGTCAGCATGGCACTGGTGGCTTTCCATTTCTCCGTATAATTACAAGGATGGCTTAATCTACATTGACAAAAACAAAACGGACGGTAACTATCAAACCTCTAAAATGCTTTGGGCGCTTGGCCAGTACAGCCGGTTCATCCGCCCGGGAGCAGTGAGGGCGGAGATAACTTCTGATCGTCCGGACAACGATTTGCTGGTCTCATCGTATGTAAACACCACTGGAGAAGTGGTGAGTGTGATGATCAATTCAGGGACAATTGCCAAAGAAGTTGTTCTGAAATCAGCTCAATCAGGTTTTACTGTCAAAAGTGCCTTTCGAACCTCTGCGGTGGACGATATGGCTCCTTTGGAAATATCGGGTTATGCAAAGGCTATTACGGTGCATCCCAAAAGTATTCTGACGGTTATTGGCACAATTAAATAGTGTAATGCCACCTTTTAAACATCTTTATACCACCGACCCGACATTGATTTGACAGTTGCAGTGACGTCGGCACAAGGATAAGGGGAGGAGTGGGTTGAATACTCGTTCACAGGAATCCGTGTCCCCAAATTCGCAGCATCTGTCCCCAAATTGACAGTGTGCAACCATTCCGGCTGGTACCTTTGAATTACCAAAAGGGGAAAACCAACCTTCTTGAAAGACCAGCCATGATTCGTTAATTGCAAAACAGGTTCACTTTACTCTTCGTTAAGATTGCCGGCACGACTCGTTGTGCCGGCAATCGCTTTTTAAGTGGGTGGCCTGCACTTACTTGTAAAACTGACCGCTCAGATAATCGTATGACAGGGCGCAGTGTTCAACGATTCTACCGGCGTTGTCTACGACCACCAGCACGGTTTCGCCCTTCCATCCTCCGCGGCTGAGGTGCAGGCGGACGTAGTTTTTATTCTCAATGGTGATGTGGTAAGCAACAGTTAACCGGTGGGCGTTGCGCTTAACAAATGGCCACCGCATTTTAGAACGAATGGGGCGTGGAACCTTCACAAAAAAACGATTTTCAACGTTTTGGTGATAGAAACTCGAATCAGCAACCTGTTCCGCATCAAGACGTTTTTGAACACCATCGGTCCTTCCTTCCAGCGAATGACACTTACGTGCAAACGGGGCCAGCAACGTGGCGTCTTCTTCAACCAGCCCGGTAGAATAGGCTGTTATGTCACCATACGTTTTATTGAGCAAGATGCTATCTGCATAAAAATTCAGAGCACGTTGTTCATAGCAGATTGTCTTCAAGGCCAGGTCTGAATGGTTACTTTTAAGAAATTCCAGCGCTTTATTTAACCCGGGATCGATGCCATTTTTCGTGTTTTCCCGACTATGTTTTACAAACAGGTCTGGAGGCACACCTTTGCCTTCATAACCAATTCTTTTACTGCTTACCGTTTGCCCGGAGGACAATGAAATTTCCCATCCATTGGGTAGCTTTTTGCCGGACATGGCTGAAAAAATACCATTGGTAGGCTCACCAATTAGCTTCACATAAGGCAATTCTTTCAGATACATGGCGCAATGATCTCCGGCGCTGATGGTAGATCCACTCGTCAATAAAATCGTTGGTTTCACTAGTTGGAGATGGCCCGCAGGAGCAATGTGGTAGGGTGTCCAGGGGGAGTATTCGTGTTTGGATTTATTAATTCGTTTACGTCCATACCCTACCAGACGTTTCACCTCCGTCAACCTGCCAGCCAGGGCATTCAAATAAGCCGGTGATCCGCCTCCATTGATTCTGATATCGATAATCAGTGCTTTAATATCTGCGAATGCGGTAATCATTTCGTCCAGCTGCTTGCCGAAAGTTTCCAGTGACATGCCACCGAAACCATTAATCTGGAGATATCCATACTCTTTTGACCGGCAGTATCCGCCAATATCGTATGGGGCGCTATTAAACTTTGTCCATTGTCCGAAGCCCTGTTTGCCCAATGCCTCAAGGCTCACCTGATGAAATTTTGACTGTAATTCCTTTGTTGGGAATTCTTTATAGAAAGGCGCATACTTTGCGGTGGCAGGTAAATCTCCTGTCGGGGATATAACCACGTGACCATCTTTCAGCGGGGTTACCAGCTCATTGAGTATGGACAGCAGTTGCTCCGGAGTGGTTTCGGAGGTTACTTTTGGTCGGAATGTTTTATACTGTTGTTGCCAGTCGACCTGTCGGGTTTCAAAATGTGCATAGTATTTGTTGAAATGTTGCCAGAATACTTCGAAATTGTGTTCCGGATCATTTTTATCCACTGGCCTGGCCACGAGGACACCCTGGAGTGCGGCAATAAACAGAAACGTAACAACAATTTTCATCTGGCCAGCGCTTTTAGTGGTTTTGAATGACGTTCAAGTTATACTTTTTAATTGATTAGTCATACCTCTTTAATCGGGATAATAAGATTTCATTGTTTTCTTAAGTGCCTGGTTGTTAAAGAATAAAGTCATTTTTCTCGATGAACCTTAACAATTATACTTCTTCAAATGGCATATGATATAAATTTGGCTGACCGGATCAGAGCATATCTCTCCGAATTACCTGATTTTCGCGTGGAGGAAAAGAACATGTTCAATGGTCTTGCATTTATGATCAATGGAAAGATGTGTGTAAACGTAAGTGGTGATAATCTCATGTGCCGTTTTGACCCTGCAATACAGGAAGAATTGGCAGAAAGGATTGGCTATGAAACCATGATCATGAAAGGGAAGGGGTTGAAAGGATACTGTTACGTGACGCCGGAAGGTTTTACAGCCAGAAATGACTTTAAATTCTGGCTGGATGTATGCCTGGCGTTTAATGCGAAAGCGAAGGCGTCGAAAAAACAGAGTGGAAATGAATCTGGCAAGTAGCAGCCATGCAATTAAAGCAGCCAAAGCAGCAAAGCAACGGTTTAAATCCTTAAAAGTACGCTTTGGGAAATAGTTAAAGGATGTTTATCAACACTTTACCTCCTTGCAGTAAAATGGAGAATTACGACAATTTGGACATTAATCTAAACCATGCTTTCAATTACTTTCGTAGTCATTACCCTTTTGACGATGGTGCTGTTCTATTTAGGTACAGGCCAAAACAGATTGGTTTTGATTTTCAGCGCGTTCTGGCTTTTCGTTTCAGGAGGCATAGCTTACACTGGCTATTTTGAGGATACAACGGCAACGCCGCCCAGATTTTTACCTGTCATGCTGGCAGCGGCTGGTCTCTCGGTCTTTTTTTACAAAAAAGTCAGCCAGAGCCGGCTCAACCACAATTTTCTGGTGGCCATTCACATCGTTCGCTTACCGGTGGAACTTGTACTTTACCAGCTGTTCTTATTAAAACAAGTGCCCGTTCTGATGACTTTCAAGGGATGGAATTTTGATATTGTTATGGGAGTATCGGCCATTTGTATTCTTTGCTATATGGTTTTAGCCAAAAAGACATTGCCCGGATATTTTATGAAGTTATGGAATATCGCCGGGATGATCCTGTTGACTACCATTGTTGCCATTTCCATTCTATCTTCGCCGCTCCCAATCCAACAGCTTGCATTTGATCAGCCAAACGTGGCCGTACTGCAGTTTCCCTTTGTATTCCTTCCGGCTTATATTGTGCCGGTTGTATTTTTGTCCCACATTTTATCCTTCCAGCTAAGCTCTGTAACTGAATGAGGGGAGGTTTTGCGTTCGGGATGTGTTTTTAAATTACAGTGGCAAAAGGGCTTTTACTGATCCTGCACGTCCGGATGAACTGACTCTTTCGCGATTCGCCACATTTTCCATTGCAAAGCACCCATAGCCAGTACACCGTAAACAGCTATCTGAATGCCCAGATGTTTAACAAAAGGCATCACATTCTGTAAAGTACCCTGCTCTATCAGCAGTATTTTATGGGCATTGAGGAAGGGCGTTAGGGGAATCATGTTGGCAATGAACTGAACTCCTTGCGGCATAGAGGACAGTGGCCAGCTGAAGCCACCAATCAGGAAGGCCGGGGTTGAAAACATCATCAGAATCTGCGTGGCTTTCAGTGCATCGGGTACAATCACACTAAATAAAATACCCATCAGGCTGACTGCCAGCACGAACATAGAGGTGGTTATTATAAATGGCTCAATGGACAGCGGAATGGGTGCTTTGAACACCCCGTGCATCAAATAATAGAAGCCTAGGATGGCAATGGTCAGTATCCAGATAGGCAAAGCCTTGGCCAAAATAGCCGTGCCCGCATTTCTGGTATATCCCATCAATTCCGATCCAAATGTCCGGTTTTGTACTTCTGCTGCAAAACTCACGGCAAAGGCCAGAAGTAAAACCTGTTGCAAAACCACCGCCAGCACAGCGGGCCACATAAATGTGAAGTAATTTCCGGTTGGGTTAAACAACCTGATGTAATTGGCCTTGAAAGGCTCAAATTGCGAGCTGGCCTGGCTGGCCGAAGCTCCTTTTTTCATTAATCCCTGCACCTCAATACCGGCGTTGAAGGTTCCCAGAACGGTTTGCACACCCTGTGAAGCCATGTTGGCGGTAAGGAGGTTGGACGTATTGATAAATGTATTTATTTCCGGATATCTTTTTTGTAATATGTCGGCCTCGAAACGCTCCGGGATAGTGACAGCCAGAACTGCATTGGCATTAATCAAATCCTGCTGAGTACCTGTATTCTCGCGTTTCAATTTTACGATATGCAGCCGTTCATTGTCCTCAATCATCTCCATGAGGCGATTGCTCAGCGGGCTATTGTCTTCATCCACCACAATCACCGGAAGGTCGGTCACCTTTCCCTCCTTATATACAAAACCGATCAGTACGGCATAAATAACAGGGGCAAATAGCATGACGGAAAGTAACGTGCTGTTGCCAAAAAACAGCCTGAACTCTCTTTTGAGCATAGGAATGAACTTGTTCATTGTTGTAAGTGATTTAAGATAAAGCATTACAGTACCACGGTGGCGTTTGCCAGCAGGCTTTCTGCCTGTTTGGTATCCCCAGGTACAATTTTCAACTCATATACGGCGTCTTCTATCTGGTAGTCGGGGTAGGCTGTGGTAACATCTGCATAGCGGTTCAGCTGTTTGATATTCTGAATCCTTCCAGTCGTTTCCATTTTGGTGTAAGGAATCCGAATGGTAATCTGTTCACCCTTTTTATAAGCTGAAATACGGCTTTCAGGTATCGTGAAGCGGAAATAGGTTGTCCCGGGCAAGTAACCGCTAAACAGGGGGTAGCCGGCTGTGGCAAGTTCACCTTCCCGCAAGCTAATTGTTTCCACCTGCATGTCATTGCTAGCAATAATGTAACGTTCCGAGTAAGCTACTTCCACCTCCTGCAATACCCCAAGTGCCTGATCAGCCTGTCCTTGCGCAGCGGTTTGTGTCTCCATTCTTACTCCCTTCAATGCTTCACCGAGTTCCGCGTTAACTGCTTCGAGCTGCGCTCTGGCACCCTGGTGTTTGGCGACCATTTCGTCGTAGGCCTGCGGTGTGATCATGCTGTCGGCAAACATAGCCTTAGCCCGTACAAATGACTTTTTAGCATAGTTGAATTGCTCCTGTGTACCGGCTTGTTTGGCACGTAATTGCCTGATCTGGTTTTCAGTAGGGCCATTCCGGCTGAGGGTTCGTTGTGCCCCTGTGGCTTTCACCGCTCCCTTTGCCTGGGCTAGTTTAGCATTCACCTCAGGTACATCCAGCATAGCCAGCGTATCGCCCCGTTGTACCAGGTCACCTTCCTGTGCATAAATTTTAATAATTCTACCGGTTACTTTTGGTGAGAAAGCAAGGGTTTCTCTTTTTACTTTTCCTTCCAAAGGACGTGCTGGCTTATCGGAGCAAGCCATACCGGCCAGGGACAAACCTATGATTCCGGCGTAAGCGAAGATTGATTTCGTATTCATTTGGTTTAGATTATTCCGTTTGTTTTTTATTCAATTGATTCAATATGCAGGCTACCGGTGGCTTTCAATATTTCTACTGCGATGCGTCTTTGGTTGAATACAGCTTGTAGGTATTCCAGGGCAGCACTCTGGTAGTCGGCTTCTGCTCCGACCAGGTCGGTAGCTTTGATTAATCCCGTTTTGAACTCTTTTGATGCCTGAGTTAGCGCATTCAGAGCCGTTCGTTTTTGTTTTTCCTTTACAAAAATCTCCGCCTTCGCGGAAGCCAGTTCTGATTGTTGTTTGAGCAGGTTTAATTCGAGCTTTTCCACTACCTCTTCCCGTTCCCGTTCCACTTTTTGCAACTCAATTTTGCTTTGCTGTACCTCTCTTTTACCTTTATTTCCATCAAACAAGTCCCATTTAAAGCCTACGCCGATATTGAAATTAGGCAACAATTCCAGCTTATTTGTTTTGAGTGTCATGGTGTTTCCCGTAGGAAAGGGCTCTTTGGCTTTTAGCTGAACATCAAACATATTCAGGTAGCCCAGTGACGTCGAAGCTTGTACCTTAGGTTTCCACCAGCTTTTTGCCGCAACGATCTGGTATTGATGAGCCTGGATGCTTGCCGTAAGCGCTGCTATCTCCGGTCGACCCATGATCGAGCGATCCTCTCCCGTTTGGCTTAGGGGAAGCAGATCGTTGTTGATCATTGCAATACGGTCTGTTTCTATTCCCGTGTAAGTATGAAGCGAATAAATGAGTAGTTGACGCTTGCTTTCGTATTGTTGTATCCGTGCGTCCAGCTGCGCTTGAGCAACTTCTATTTTTTGGTATTCAAATTTGGTAATCAACCCATATCCGAAGGCCTTTTCGGCTGTTTCGTAATTGAGGCGTAACCTGTGTTGGCTCTCATCCAATACAATCTTCACCTGTTTGAGCAGTGCCAGCTGATCGTAGGCTGTGGTGATGTCACTGATGATCTGTTGCCGGTCCTTTTCCAGCATGGCTGTCTGGCCTTTTTCTTTTTCAACAAGCGCCTTTTTTAAAGCGGGCACTTTACCACCTGTGTACAACAATACGTCCGCTTTGAAACCACCCGAGATAAGATTTGCCCGATTGGTGAAGGCGTCGTCCAGCGCAGGTAACGCAATGCCCAGCTCCGGAACTGAGTTTGCTGGTGCTTTTACGTTGATTCCGGCGGCCAGATAAGCATACTTTCCTGAAAGATCCAGATGCGGTAGATACACTTCCTTCAGTTTCTGCTGATCTACGTGGGTAAGTTCAATATCCAGTTGTTTTATGGCAAGGCCATGATCTTTTTGGAGAGCAGCAGCCACAAGCTCTCGTAGCATCGGTGCCTGTTGTGCCTCTACCGCAGGACCGCATAACGTTACCAGCCCAAGTCCCCATTTCAATATCCTGTTCATAAGGTTTGTTTTGCATTTTATTGTGATGCAAATTTCCTCACGATGCAAACGGTTTCTTTTGATCTAGATCAAAAAATCAAAGTCTGGCTTCCATTTGGCGGTTTGGTGGCGGATGGATCGAGCGTTTTACCTGGTTCGTGATCAGGCAGGTTTAAACATTAAAATTTTGTTTTTGTTCGGTGTGTTAAAATATTTCTTGTCGGCTTCCCTCGGAGTGAATGGAGGTGGGATTGGGCTGACTGCTAGCCGTTTATTGGGGTGGAAAAGGGAGAGTCTGCCGCGATTTTACCAAATTTCACCAGGTTCTTCTAGCCCTGATCCTGCTGAGTGTTTCCTGTGTTATTCCGAGATATGATGCAATGGCACCAAGTGGTGCGCGTTGCAATATACTGGGCTGGGATTCGTCGAGCTTCCGATAGCGTTCTTCTGCACTTAGAAATTGTAAAGCTACAATACGGTCGGATGTTTTCAGTAGAAATTCACGAAGTACATGGTTTTCAATGATACGAACCTCCTGAAAGTCAGCAGCCAGCCTGAGGTGCTCTTTTTGGTTTACAGCATACAAAACACTATCCTCTAACAATTCGAGGTAATAACGACTAGCCGTGTGTCCGAAGAAGCTTTCCGGCACTGTAACAAATTGATTTTCTGTATAGAATCCATACGTGACGTCTTTTCCCTGTTTGTTGATGTAGAACATTCTTACCAGGCCACTTTCAATGAAATAAAGGTGAGTGACAAACTGGCCTTGCTCGCAAAGTAGTTTTTTGCGGGGGTATTCCAATCGTTTAAAAGCGGAAGTAATGCCCGTTTCAGCCGCCGCATGGATGGGTGTTATGTTTTTAAAATATGGTATGATGCCCATGCTTTTCCTATTGATTTTGTAATATGAGCATCTCATCGCGTTTTTCCAAGTCCTACCACCCTCTGTCACCTTGAGCGAAGTCGAAGGGCACGCCCATCCAAGGTCTTTGCCACTTGTCACCCTGAGCAGAGTCGAAGGGCGTAAACCTGCCGCCTAAGATACAAAAGCCTGTTTCCATTCATCGTGTAAAACGTTAACTTCACAGCTGGAACTTACCAGCCTTATGTGACTGTAATCACACAACGGAAGTGGAGTTCTTATTAATTTTGGATTTCTAACAAGTTAACAATGATAAATTCGACTGGTACGCAGCGCATTATTCAGGATTATTTAAACATACATTTCAATTTCTTTTCCCAGGATTTAAAAGATACACTTGCCCAGAACTGCAGCATACGCACATTCGAGCCGGGCGAGTTGATGATGCAGACCGGGCAGTATTTCAAATCCACTATGCTGATTGTGGAGGGGATGGTGAAACTTTACCGGGAAAGTGATGAAGGGGGAGAGTTTTTTATCTATCATCTTGAAGCCGGTAACGCATGTGCCTTATCCATGATCTGTGCGACCAGGCAGGAAAAAAGCCAGATACTGGCCAAGGCAATAGAGCATACCACCACTTTGCTCGTACCCATTGCTATGATGGACGAGCTCATGAGCAAACATAAATCCTGGTACTATTTTGTGCTGGAAACCTATAGGAACCGGTTTGAGGAATTGCTGGAAGTGGTGGACAGCATTGCTTTTAAAAGCATGGATGAACGTCTGGAGTTTTATTTAAACAATCAGCAAAGACAATTCAAAAACAACGAATTTTCAATAACCCATCAGCAAATAGCTGACGATCTTCATTCATCCCGGGAGGTGATTTCCCGATTGCTCAAGAAAATGGAACAGCGCGGACTGTTGAAGCTGGGTCGTAATACCATTACCATGCAGCCCTGATAAACGCACCATACGGGTTGGGTATGTGCGGGGCTTTATCTGCTAAATGGCATGGAATAGGCGAATATTTTTCATTTCAAAATTTTCATCACTACCGGCTTAACACAAATTACCTATTTCCTTGAAGGTCTATTTTTTTAGTGTGTAATCTTCAAGTGAATATTTGCTTATGATTATTACGCCAAAATGTCTGTCAAAACCTGATTCACTTATTGAGGTAGCTGACATTTTATGAAGACCAATACTGAATGCTTCATGTTGCCAATACCATTTAAATGGTATAAAATCCTGATCACTGTCACCATATGCTTCAGCAAGTTCAGATGGCTTAGCACCTAACTCTGTGGATATTTGATGTATAACCTTTTCGTCAAATTCGATAGTCATGTAGAAAGCAATCAATTTCTCATTTTCGACATAAGCAAATAGCCGATTAATAGGGTGGTTAAAAAGTTGAATAGGGTTTGATTGTTGAAAGACATAATTATAGCTGTAGTAGCCAATTGGACTCTTGGCGAAGTCAGAGTGCACTTTCTCATTCCAGTCACGAAGATGAAACGAACTGATTGAGGATTCAATTACATCTTTTAGGGTCATTGTAAGATTTGGTATAGTGGTATTGCTGCCCCTTTACACACTGGAACAGGAAAATTAATGATACCATTAAAGTAAACTCTGGTAGCTTTTTTAAGATAAAATGCATGTTATTAAATTGTTAAAAACATGCTCTGCTTTCTTGCGCAACAGAATTTAGTATGCAAAATGCACGTAAAGCGTAATAAGATTTTTGTAAAATAATCGCTTGTGTAACCTTTGTCACCAAACTCCCTTTCCTGATTGCCGACCTTTGTATTGTTGAATATATAAAACATCAGCAGTGCAATAAAATGGAAATTTTAGGTTACCTCACTTCAATCATCATCGGCATTTCCCTGGGCTTAATTGGTGGCGGTGGCTCCATCCTGACCGTCCCTGTATTGGTGTATCTGTTTCATGTGAGCCCCACGCTATCAACCTCTTACTCGTTATTTATTGTAGGGGTGACCAGTGTTGTAGGCGTTTATAACAATTACAAAAGCAAACAAATACACTTCCCGACAGCATTGTTTCTAGGGACTACTTCCATACTGACCGTACTGATTACCCGGCTCTACATTTTGCCGGCTATTCCTGAAACGTTGTTCTCAATAGGTGCTGTTACAATTACTAAAAGTATGATCACCATGCTACTGTTTGCAGTGCTGATGATCCTTGCTTCCGTATCCATGATCCGGCCCTCGCAATGTGAAACAGCGGGCGAAATTGCGATGGATAAGGCAGCACATTTCCGACTGGCTTTATACGGGGTAATGATCGGGCTGGTTACGGGTCTGATGGGCGCGGGTGGGGGCTTTCTGCTTATTCCGGCACTCATTTTCATGGTCAGGTTGCCGGTAAAAAAAGCAATAGGCACGTCGTTGCTCATCATTGCCATGAACTCCCTCATTGGATTTACGGGTGATCTTGGCCATTTCGATATCGACTGGAAGTTTCTTTTAGAGATTACCGCCCTTGCAGCAACAGGTATGCTCATTGGTAGCGGGTTCGGCAAAAAAATAGATGGCAGTAAATTAAAAACGGGCTTCGGGTGGTTTGTGCTTTTGATGGGTATTTACATCATTACAAAAGAATTTTTACAATAATATACGCCATGTGACTATTGTCACCAAAACAAAAAACATTAACGACGACCTTTGAATAACAAAAAAGACAAATAGAATTTAACCATAAAATGTCAATCATGAAAATCCAGCAAATTTACACAGGTTGCCTTGCACAAGGAGCCTATTATATTGAGAGCAAAGGTGAGGTAGCCATCATTGACCCGCTTCGTGAAGTGGAGCCCTACCTGCTTCGTGCAGAAAAAGAAGGAGCAAAAATCAAATATGTGTTGGAAACGCACTTTCATGCTGATTTTGTAAGTGGTCACCTGGACCTGGCTGCTAAAACCGGTGCTACCATTGTATATGGCCCTACCGCCAAGCCGGGCTTTGAAGCACATGTGGCAGAGGATGGGGAAATCTTCAAACTGGGTGATATTACCATCAAAACGATACACACACCCGGGCACACGATGGAAAGCACCTGCTTTTTGTTGCGTGACGAGAAGGGGAAAGACATTGCTTTATTCACTGGTGATACGCTTTTCATTGGCGATGTAGGCAGGCCCGACCTGGCTCAGAAAGTAGTGGCAGATCTTACTCAGGATAAACTGGCTGCACATTTGTACGATTCGCTGCATAACAAAATTATCCCATTGGCCGATGATATCATCGTTTATCCGGCGCATGGGGCAGGTTCTGCCTGTGGCAAGAACATGAGCAAAGAAACCACCGACTCATTAGGGCATCAGAAGGCTACCAACTACGCCTTGCAACCCATGAGCAAGGAATTGTTTATCAAAAAAGTTACCGACGGGCTGATGCCTCCTCCGGGGTATTTTCCTGCCAATGTAATGATGAACATTCAGGGCTACGAAAGTATCGATACGGTGTTGAACCGGGGTATGCAAGGATTGAGCCCCGAAGCCTTCGAAGCGGCAGCCAATGAAACCACCGCGCTGATCCTGGATACACGGGACGCACAGGTGTTTGCCAAAGGCTTCGTGCCCAACTCCATAAACATTGGCATCGACGGGAATTTTGCGCCATGGGCCGGGGCTTTGATCCCGGATATCAAGCAGGAAATCCTTTTGATTACGGATCAGGGACGTGAGGAAGAGGTGGTTACACGTCTTGCCCGGGTAGGTTACGATCACACCATCGGACATTTGCAGGGTGGGTTTGAGGCGTGGAAAAACGCAGGTAAAGAGACGGATACCATTGAGTCGATCCGTGTGGATCAACTGGTCGAAAAGTTGAAGGAGAATCCCGGGCTGAACATTCTGGATGTGCGAAAAGAAAGTGAATTTTTATCCGAGCATGTGTTGACAGCAGAAAACATGCCGCTTGATTACATCAATGATCATCTGGCTGAGCTGGATAAAAACAAAACCTACTACGTGCATTGCGCAGGGGGCTACCGTTCCATGATCTTCAACTCTATTTTGAAAGCCAGAGGTTATGATAATCTTATTGATGTTCAGGGAGGCTTTAAGTCGATCAAAGAATCGGGCCAGTTGGAGGTAAGCGAATATGTGTGTCCTTCCACTTTGTTGTAAAATTGATTACCAGGGTAGATTCACTTCCTCACGGCAGTGGCCAATCACCCCAACTCCTCTCTTGCCTGGGAGGAGTTGCAACAAAAAACATTCAGATTGCCTATCCGCTGCAATCATCACCTTTAAATGCCAATGCTATTATGAAGCAGAACATGGGTTCACTTGACAAAGCACTTCGTATTGCCGCAGCAGTGGTGGTAGCCGTGCTTTATTTTACCAAAGTTATAGACGGTACAACGGCGCTGGTGCTCGGCATTTTGGCAGTGGTGTTTGTCATGACCAGTTTCATCGGCGTCTGTCCTTTGTATCTTCCTTTTGGAATATCTACGCGAAAACTAAAACAGTAGTCTATCTAGAATTAACGGCAATTTTTCAATTTAGCCAAATGCGGCTGTTTAGCGGCAATTGGCGCTTAATCATCATATTATGAGCTTTTTATCAGCCATTTTTGGCAACAAGGAAAAAATAGATTACAAACAATTACTGGCCGATGGGGCCATCATTGTGGATGTACGTGGCCCGGGAGAATATGCCGGCGGACACATCAAAGGCAGTATCAATATTCCTCTGGATGCGATTGACAGCAGGATGAAGGAATTAAAAAATAAAAACAAAGCCATCATCACATGTTGTCGCAGTGGCGCAAGGAGCGGCATGGCCGTGAGCAAGCTTTCATCCCATGGATTGACCGCCTACAATGGTGGGGCCTGGGATTCACTCAATGAACTAATAAAATAACTATGCTTGAAGTAATAAAGCAACCCTGGCCCTGGTATGTAGCAGGGCCGCTGGTTGGACTTACAGTGCCCGTTTTACTGATTCTTGGTAATAAACATTTTGGCATTTCTGCAAATTTAAGACACGCATGTGCCGCCTGTTTTCCAGCCAATATTCCGTTTTTTAAGTACGATTACAAAAAGGAGATATGGAATCTGTTTTTTGTGATCGGGATATTCATTGGTGGGATGCTGGCTGCATTGTTTTTCATGACTTCAGCCCCCATCGATATCAACCCTGCACTGGCATCCGAGCTTGCCGGCTATGGCATTACCAACTTGTCCTCTATGATTCCTGTCCAGCTTTACTCCTGGGAAAGCCTGCTGACCGTAAGAGGCCTGATCATGCTCGTAGGGGGAGGGTTTCTAGTTGGCTTTGGATCTCGTTACGCAGGCGGTTGCACCAGTGGGCATTCCATTATGGGTTTAAGTTCCTTACAGTGGCCCTCACTGGTGGCTACCATTTGTTTTATGATCGGAGGCTTCGTTATGGCCAACTGGATATTACCCTTAATCATGGACTTGTAATGGTGGATAAAGAAGCAAAAGATCACTGGGAAAGTGTATATGCTACAAAAACGCCTGCTGAAGTGAGTTGGACAGAAGTCAAACCTGAGTATTCTTTGGCATTGATTGAGGGTTCCGTTACTTCCAAAAACAGCCCGATAATCGATGTTGGGGGAGGGGATAGTTTGCTGGTGGACTTTCTATTAGCAGCTGATTACAAAGATATTACGGTACTTGATATCTCACCCACTGCAATCAAGAGAGCCCAAAAAAGATTGGGTGAAAAGGCGAATAGCGTCAACTGGATCGTGACGGATATCGTGAATTTTAAACCAGCAAGGCACTACGAGATCTGGCATGATAGAGCAGCATTTCATTTCCTGACCACGGATCAACAAAAGGCACGCTACAAATCTTTGGTAGATAAAGCAATTATAACCGGACACCTGATTCTTGGAACATTCTCTACCTCCGGCCCTATAAAATGTAGTGGTTTACCTGTTCAGCAATACGATGCGTCTTCCTTATCTCGAGCCTTTTCCGATTCTTTTGCAATGACAAAGCATTTCTATGCCGATCACGTTACGCCTTTTCAAACCCGGCAAAACTTTCTTTTCGCCGATTTCATCAAAACATTACAATAATATTTTATGCAGAATTCACTCTCAAATTCAGATATACAATTAGATTTTGAAATACGTTCGCAAGACACCATTTGTATCAACGAATCGCATCTGCAACACAAGTGGTACCACAATTTTAAATATCTCGTCGTAGGGCTGATGTTCGGTGTCATTTTTGTAAAGGCCGAAGTGATCAGTTGGTTCAGGATCCAGGAAATGTTTCGGCTTCAGTCGTTCCATATGTACGGCATCATCGGTTCTGCCGTGGTGGTCGGCATTATTTCGGTGTGGTTGATCAAAATGCTCAGGATCAAAACCATTTATGGAGAAGCCATTACCTTCACACCAAAGAAGTTCAACAAAGGTCAAATTTACGGAGGCCTGATCTTTGGCTTGGGCTGGGGGTTAACAGGTGCCTGCCCGGGACCTTTGTTCGCGCAAATAGGTACTGGAGCAACTGTGGTAAGTGTGGTGCTTTTGAGCGCAATTGGCGGTACCTGGGTGTATGGAAAATTGAGAGATATTCTGCCCCATTGATCATGAAATGGGTGCAAAGCTTCATTCTGTGGGTAGTGCTGATGGTAACGTCATTGTCTACAACGGCGCAGACAAACGTAAATAGTTGGTTCAGGCTGACAGGGCACTACAGACTTACTAAAAGAATAACAGGAGATTTTGAATTGCAGCACCGCCGACAGGATGATTACTCAGGTAACAATCCGCTCCGGCATAATTTACTGTATTCGGTTCGCCCCTGGTTCTATTATTCTCTCCATGAAAATGTGCGGATTGATGTGTCTCCACTGGCCTACTATTCGTTATACAGCCTTACCCGGGAAAGCGCATCAATTGGTAAAAGTCCGCTGGGAGAATACAGAAACAGCTTGGGGATCAATTTTAAGTATCCCCTCGCAAGCAGGCTGGCGGTTGTAAGCCGCACAGTGGCCGAATACCGGAACTTCACCGAAAGTGCCAGTGTTCTCAGGTTTCGTCAGAAGCTGGGGTTGGAGTATGATTTAGGGAGTCGTTACAAGATGGGTATTCAGCACGAGTTATTACTCAACCTGGCAGGTACCAATAGTAGTCATTTTTATGACCACCAGCGGTTCGGTGTCTTTGCCAATAAAAAGTTGAGCAAATACTATGGCGTTGAATTGGGTTATTTATTTATCAGCAGATTGCCACCCAAAGATGCAACACTCAGAAAAGAACATAATTTGTATCTGAATGTTACAATTGACCTCACTTCAAAAACCAGGAAAATATGACAAAGAAAACGATTATTTTAACTGCATCAGGCATGGTTGCAGGCGCCGTAGCCGGATACCTGTATTATCATTTTATAGGTTGCAATTCGGGAACCTGCCTTATTACCTCACGACCCGTCAATAGTACGTTGTACGGAGCCGTAATGGGTGGACTGCTTCTGAGTATGTTTGATCGTAAGTAAGGTGTGGAACGGAAGTGATATTTTGAAAAGAACTGGTTTTTCTATTGATAATCAATAGTTTATATAATTTTACTCCTGTTTCCCTCATCCGCAGCATCATTTCACGCCTCTTTAAGGGAATCATCATAAGTCAACCCTGCCACCATACACTATGACGGATTTTCTTACCGTTGTAGTGTATGGTAATGTTTTTACAATTCATTATAGTAAACAACAAAGAAGTATGTGATTCTTTATTTTAGGCGTTATTAACTGGCGCTTATGATGGGGAGTCATTCTTGCGTAAGGGCAAAACTACAAAATAGTGCTTGCAGCTGATCGGTGCATGGTAGCATATTCAACATTTAGTTCATTAAGATTCTGTTCGAATTGTCCTTGTTGGGTGCAAAAACTTTTTAATTTTGTAATTCAACGACTATTTCATCACAACGATTAACAATGCGTTTTAAAACTAATCTTCGATTGAAATTATTGGCCGGAGTGCTCATTGTGATGTCTACGAATGATCTCCGGGCACAGAGTAATACGCAGATAACCGTGTCTGGTATCCGGTCGGCAAAAGGTCAGGTGGTGGTCAGCGTATTTAAGGATGAAAAATCCTTTGATGAGGAGATTCCATTTAAAAAGATACCTTTCGACAAGAAGGGGTTAGTCAATGGAACAATGGTGGTTAATGTCAAACTGGATCCGGGAACCTACGGTCTGGTGCTCGTGGATGACGAAAATAAGAACGGAAAACTGGAGAAGAACTTTGTGGGTGTGCCAAAAGAAGGATTTGGCTTCTCTAATTTTTTTATGGAGAAATTGAAAAAACCGTCATTCCATGAGTTCAAAATGAATATCAAGGGTGATGCAAATAAGGCTGGCATCCGGGTTAAATATATGTGAAATGTGAGAGGTGGCCGGGGCGCCGGGGCGGATGTGACCGGGCTTCCTTGATGCCCGGTCATATTTTACATCCAATAAGGTCAGTTGCTGTCGGGCGCATCTAAAAGTTCCACTTCTACATGCAGCGACTGGAGCGTTGCATTCCCGAACTGTGTAATCATCGCCACGTCTGCCGCATCACGCCCATGGGCAATTTCAATGCGATACCCCTCAGTCTGTGGCTGTACGGCATCAAATGTATACCATCCTCCCCCGATATACACTTCAAACCAGGCATGTAGATCCATTTCCTGCAACTTATCGAGATAGCCGACGGTCATTCGGGCAGGAATGCTGAGGTTGCGACAGAGTGCAATCGCAAGATGCGTAAAATCCCTGCAAACGCCAATCCGGCTTTGGGCGGTGTCCAGTGCGGTCGTGAATGAATTGGAAACGCCGTACTGATACTTTACATGCTGATGTATCCATTTACGAATCTCCTCCACCTGATCATAGCCCGGTTTGAAATTCCCTGCAATTTCCATGGCTAGTTTGCCTATTTCAGGGACATCCGACTGGCAATATCGGCTGGGAAGTAGATAATGCATTACATCATCGGGCAAATCATCAATCAATACGTATTCCGGAACGGGCATAGGGATGGGCTTGGTCACATTCACCTGAGCCTGAACCTGGGTGGTGATTGTTACCTGTCCTACAGGCAATATGGCCCGTTGACATGGATTGTTGTAAATATCCGTATATTCTGAAAATGGAACCGGTGGTGTAATTTCGAAACCCTCTTGTATTACAGACTGGCCGTCCTGTCTTCTCGGCCTTAGCATGGCAATAATGTTTGTTGGCGTATACACATTGTAAACAATTGTGCTTCTTCCCTTCATTCTCATAAAATGTCGATCGTTTTGGTTCTGCAATTTTAGTATTAATCACGTGCCAGTCAACGGTTTTACCGCATGATCTTTCTCAGATATTCCGGGCGGATGTAATTATATCCGGATTGGGGCATAAATCCCGGCATGAATTTTTACAGTTTCGCGCCGAGTGTAACTCCAAATGATGTTTTTATAAATGGAAAATTTTACGATGCTGCAATTTTTTGAGTGGTACTATCCTGCCGATGGTCGTTTATGGAATCATTTCAAAAGCGAAGCAGGCTGGCTCAAAAATATTGGCATTGACTCCGTGTGGCTTCCTCCGGCTCAGAAGGGAATGCACGGAGCCGACTCGACCGGATACGATTCATACGATCTTTACGACCTGGGGGAGTTTGACCAAAAGGGATCTGTCCGGACCAAATACGGGACAAAGTCGGAGCTGATGGATGCCATTGCGGCGGGTAAAGAGGCCGGTTTGCGTGTGTACATGGATATTGTTCTCAATCACATGGGAGGGGCTGATGAAAAAGAAAAGGTACTGGTGAAGAAGGTTGTTCCGGAAAACCGGAATGAGTTTATCAGTGAACCGCATGAGATTGAGGCCTATACACGGTTTACGTTTCCCGGTAGAAACGGTGTGTATTCTGAGTTCGTTTGGGATTATCAATGCTTTTCTGGCGTAGATTATGATGCATTGAACGACGAGACAGCCATTTTTAGCATTCAGAATCAGTATGGGGAGGGTTGGCAGGACGTGCTGGATTTGGAAAATGGAAACTACGATTATCTGATGTTTTGCGACATTGAATTCAGAAATCCACATGTTCGGGAGGAATTGAAACGTTGGGGTGAGTGGTTATACGAAAATCTCGGATTCGACGGCTTTCGTCTTGATGCAATCAAGCATATCGATCCACATTTTTTCAATGAATGGCTGGATCACCTTCGAGGTAAATATAACCAGGAATTTTACACGGTGGGTGAGTATTGGTCGCCCTATGATTTAGAATCTCTACTGAAGTGCATCGAAACCACGGAAGGCAGGATGTCCTTATTTGATGCGCCCCTTCAGGGGAATTTTTATAAGGCTTCCATTGAGAACAGTGATTACAATCTATGCACCATTTTCGACAATACCCTGGTGCAGGTACATCCTGAACTTGCGGTGACCCTCGTTGAAAATCACGATACGCAGCCCCTTCAATCCCTAGAACAGACTGTTGAAGCCTGGTTTCGGCCTATTGCTTATTCACTAATTTTGCTCCGGGAGCAGGGTTATCCATGCGTTTTTTACACTGACCTGTATGGTGCGGAATACAAAGACCATGGAAATGATGGTGTCGAGTATGAGATTACGCTGAAACGCCTGGATAACATGGAAGTCCTTCTGCACGCCAGGAAGTATCTGTCCTACGGTCTGCAAACGGATTACTTCGATCACCCCAACTGTATCGGCTGGACAAGACAGGGATTGGATGAATTCGAGGGATCGGGACTTGCCGTCGTAATTTCAAATGGTGAGGAGGGGGGCAAGCAAATGGAGATGGGTGTCAGGTATGCGGGTAAAGTGTTTGTGGACCTTTTAAACCAATTCGAAGAGGAGATCACCATTGATGAAAATGGTTGGGCAACGTTTAAGGTTAAAGCACGGTCTGTATCTGTTTGGGCTGAAATAAAGAATTTGATTCCTTCCGAATGAACATAGCTGTGTAAAGACGACCATCATGAGCAAATTGGATAAACGAAAAAAGAACTATCAGTACATGATCGACTGGAATTTATACCGGCTGGATCAGAACAATAAGTCGTTGGAAAAGCTCGACAAGCTGTTGACCAAACTGGACCGGAACATGGACGGAGATGCGGCTTATGAGAAAGATGTGGTGGATCTGGATGCATTAAAACTGATCTATGAAACGAGTATCAGAAATTTCGAGGGGCAGGTTGACAAGTATCGGAATCTGATTGAAAACATGGAGGAAAGCAAATGAAATTTCCAGGATCATTTAATTCGGCACGAAATTTGAGATAGAAGTAAAAAACAAAATTGAATTACAAATATGGCAAATACAGTTGTTTCCATCTTCCGAGAGGCCGGCCAGGCCGAGAAAGGACGCAAGAATCTGATTGCGGATGGTTTCGCAGATTCCCAGGTTACTATCAAAACCGCTACATATAAGTCGGATGATCCAGTGCCGGATTCGGGCGCGGATAGCAATGATATTTTGGAGAAGATTACTTCTTTTTTTAGGGAATTATTTGGTGCGGATGACGATGAGGTAGACCAATATGCCCATGCCGGCCAGCAGGGAACCATTGTTACCGTCCACACTGATACCAGTGAAGAAGCGGAAAAGGTCGCAGGCATACTGGATTTTTATGGAGCCGAGCATGCAACGGAAACATCGGGAAGCTATTCTGGCGAGGATGGGAACCAGTCGGGTGGCCAGCAGTTCATGGATATGCCCTCACACGCTTCCCGCGATAACAGCGTCGCGATGGATCCCAGAGCGTCCCAGCTTAGAGCCCGGATCGTTGCGCGTGCGGTTGAGAATAGGTCGAGGGATCAGTATTAGTGTTTTGAATCTGGACTTAAGAATTGACCCCGGTGGGAAGGTTGGTGGAGCCACAGTCAATAGCGAGGCTCCTCTGTGGCTGTTATGCTCCTTTTGACAAGTTATTGTATAGGCTTATTTATTTTTTCTGCGGCTAGTTCCTGATCCTCCTGGTCAGCTTCCGGTTCTTCCTGCTCCAAATCCGCCGTCGATTCATATTGAAGACTAATCAGAATCGGGAAGTGGTCAGAATTGAAATTTTCCAGCCTCTTCATACCATTGAGTTTGAAATCTGTCGAGCAAAACACGTGATCCAATGGAAAGCGAAGTAATGGCGTTTTGGCATGAAAGGTGTTGTAGAAGCCTCTTCCAATTCTCGGATCCAGCAGCCCACTGATCTTGGAAAATAATTCGGTCGTATATGACCAGGCTACATCATTCAAATCCCCGACAACAATCGTAGGAATTTCACACTCCTTCACTTCTTTGGCTATGAGCAGCAGTTCTTTATCCCGCTCGGTAGAATGCGTGTTTTCCCCAGGTACAGGCGGTGTAGGATGTACGCAGAACAGCTGGATAATTTTTCCAGATTTGAGTGTGACCTTCGTTTTGATGGAGGGAATTTCCTCGTCCACCAGGTATCGCACTTCCGCATTTACAAGCTCCAGTTTTGAATACAAGAGCATTCCATAGGTATTTTCAAGCGGCACAAGCACCTGATAAGGATAATTGTTGCTGAGTTCCTTTGTGCCTTCGTACCAAAAGTTGTCGGTTTCCAATAACAAAATCACATCGGGATTATGCCTGGAAAGGAGCTCCATGCAGCCCATGGTATTGGTATTGTCCTGAAACACGTTAGACGAGATAATCGTGATCCCATTTTCCGGATCAATACGGTCCGCGTTCAGCAGCACCTTTTTCGCAAAAAAAGTGAAAGGAAACACTTTATAGATCAGAAAGAGAGAATTGCATGTGATGCCGATCAGGAATATCCAATTTCTTTCGGTTTCTATTTGTGCAAAAACAAGATAGGCGATCAGGATGAAAACACTCAGTGCAAGCTTTTGCAGACGAGGATATTCAAAGACACGAAATGTCCAGTAGTCATTTTTGATCAGTGGGATCAGTGTAAACAGGATCAGAGCCCATCCCGAAATTTCCAAAGCTAAACTGACAGGCATTCTATTTAATTTGATTAACGTGATACCATACAAAGGTAATGGCCCTTTGTTTCTATGCTAAACAAATTCGCAAATTGTGCGCGAATTCAAGATAAGAGTAGTCTAATGCAATTGTTTGACCCATAACACAGGGTTGAGTGTTCGGTTAATGTCAATAGGAAACTGCAAATGGTCTTAATTTCATAACATGATGAACGATAATCGTGGTCCCATAATGGATAGTTTTGTTAAAAATTCAGGCTATGAAAACTATATTTCTCTCAATTATTTGCAGCTTTTTCTGCTATGTTTCTTTCGGTCAGATATATGTTGGCCATGTTGATATTACGCGTTTAGATAGCCTGAGGGTTATTGAGGTGGTTATTGACCGCCGGGGTTCCGGAAAGACGATCGATGTGTTTGTGGACTACGGTCAGAAGGATAATACCAATTCACTGGGAATGATCACGAGGAGTGACAATGTGATGATGAAAGATCCGCGTACCCAGGAGAAAGTGATTTTTAAGTCGACCGCGGCGGCTATTAATTTTTTTGAGCAAAACGGCTGGATGCATTATAACACCATCATGGATCGCAGCATCAGTGATGTAGGTTATTATTATTTCAGGAAATCAGCTGTTCATAACTGAGCTACGGAACAGGCTGTTTTACCTGTTGAGGGTTTGGTGAGTAGCTTTCGTGGATGGGTGATGTAGCAAGTTGAAATGGGATTGGTACGATTGTTTTTGAGGAAATAGGGCTAACTAAAACCAATTTTAACTAACATGACTTTGATGAAAAAAGGATTGATGATTATTGCTTTGCTCTTTGCCTGGACTTTTGCATACGCTCAGGACACCACAAGAACCAAAGCGGATAGGACCGCTGATAAAACCAGGACAGCTGCTAAAAAAGCGCGCAAGGAGATAAAGAAAGATGCAAAGGCAGTGGGCAAAGGTGTGGAAAAGGGTGCAGAGGTAGTGGGAGAGACGGCCGAAAAAGGTTATAGGGCTACGAAAAAGGGCGTCAAGAAAGGGGCTAAAGCGGTTGGTGAAACGACTGAAAAGGGTTACAAAGCCACCAAAAAGGGCGTCAATAGGGCAGCGGAGAAAGTGGAGGAAAAGACAAGAGAGGAATAAATCTGTCACCCTGAATAGAAAAACCTGCCTTTAAAAGGGGCAGGTTTTTTATTTTTTGTTTTGTAAAGTTCGACAAAAAAGCTGCCAAGAGGATGTGTCAGCTTTTTAGTATGCACCATCCAGTTGGATTTATTCTTCCTTTATAAAGGCTAACAGATCTCTATTGATGGTAGCTGCTTCGGTTGTGGGCATACCATGCGGGAAACCGGGGTAGGTAATCAATTTTCCATTTTTCACCAGTTTTGCGGCTTTGACAGCGGTAAGCTCAAACGGAACGATCTGATCATCTTCTCCGTGTAAAATCAATACAGGAACGTCTACATTTTTAAGGTCTTCGGTAAAGTCGGTTTCTGAAAACGCTTTGATGCAATCATAATGTGCTTTTATGGCACCTGTCATGCCCTGGCGCCACCAATTGTCCCGGATTCCCTGCGATACGTTGGCTCCCTCACGATTGTAACCATAAAATGCCATAGTGAAATCCTGAAAATATTGCTGTCGGTTGGTGGATGTTCCTACCCGGATCTCATCAAATACCGACATAGGAATACCATCCGGGTTATCTTGAGTTTGCACCATCAGGGGGGTAACCGCGCTCACAAGCACGGCTTTGGCAACCCGCCCCTTTCCGTGTTTTGCCACATAGCGAATTACCTCTCCGCCTCCAGTCGAGTGTCCTATATGTATTGCATCTTTTAAATCAAGCGCCTTTGTAAGTTCGGCTACATCCGCGGCGTAGGTGTCCATGTCATGCCCTTCGGCAGTTTGCGAAGATCTGCCATGTCCCCTGCGGTCGTGCGCAATAACCCTGAATCCCTGAGCCAGGAAGAACATCATCTGTGCGTCCCAATCGTCGCCGGACAATGGCCAGCCGTGGTGAAATACAATAGGCTGGCCCGTTCCCCAATCCTTGTAATAAATCTCGGTACCGTCTTTTACTTTGATCTTACCCATTTTTATAGTCTTTAAGTTTCAGGTAAGTTACTATATATTGCTGAAGCCTACAATCCGATTGGCGGAAAGCGATCTTTGAAATTACTTTTGCCAAAGTTCTGTTGGTTAATTATAACGCCTAAATCAACGATCGTGACCAACTTTTTGAATGCAAAATGGGAAAATCTTGTCATGGCCAATTACAGCATTGCTCCCGAAATACTTTTACCCTATGTTCCGCATGGAACGGAGTTGGATTTTCATGATGGAAAAACTTTTGTGAGTCTGGTGGGGTTTCTGTTCCGGAGTACCCGGATTTTTGGACTGCCAATTCCATTTCTGGGAACCTTTGAGGAGATAAATTTAAGGTTTTACGTAAGTCGCAAAGTGGGCGACGAAGTGCGCCGGGGTGTAGTGTTTATCAATGAAACGGTACCGAACCGCCTCGTGGCCTGGATCGCCAACTATCTGTACAAAGAGCATTATGTAGCCGTTCCCACGAATCATGAATGGGCTGTTGGTCAGAAATTAAAGCACGTGAAGTATCAGTGGATCAATGGTAACGAATGGAGAAGTATCTATGCCGAAGCCCGGGTCAAAAACAGACCTATGAGGGTGGGTAGCCAGGAGGAATTCATATTTGAGCATTATTATGGTTACACCAGCATTGGCGAGCGTCGCTCGGAAGAGTACCAGGTCCAACACCCGAAATGGCTTGTGAATGAGGTGACTCGGTACGAAATCGACTGTGATTTTGAATCCATGTATGGCAAAGACTTTGCCTTTCTCAACAAAGTTGTTCCCGATTCCGTATTTCTGGCGGAAGGGTCCGCCATCAGTGTAAAGTGGAACAGGACCCGATTCGGATGAAAGTTGCTCAGCTATTAAAGTCATGAATTTGCTTTTGGTTTCTCTATGTAATTTTTTTTGTGTTTAATAAAAGACAAAAAACTCTTTTATTTTTGATCTGTTGCCAATATCTTTGTCAGGTAAAATGATCAGCTACGATGTTTTTTTCCAAAACCTGTGAGTATGCGATAAGAGCAGTGATATTTGTAGCTCAAAAATCCGAAAAGGGCAGGAAAGTGGGTATAAGGGAAATCGCCGCCGGCATAGATGCTCCGGAGCCATTTATTGCCAAAATTTTACAGGACTTAAGTAAAGGAGATTTAATACAGTCGGTGAAAGGGCCTAATGGAGGGTTTTATATCGACATGGCAGGGCGCAACCACACCTTGGCTGACGTGGTACGGGTGGTGGATGGAGACAAAATATTCGTTGGTTGCGGTTTGGGGCTCAAAAATTGCTCAGAAACAAAGCCCTGTCCCTTGCACAATGAGTTTAAGCAAATTCGAAAGCAAATGCACCAGGCGCTCCATTCTGCAACGATTGGAGAGTTTAATGAGCAGCTGAATCAAGGCCTGAGCTTTATCAGGGAGCGATGATCATTCATCCTCGGAAAGCAATGAAATCAGAACCTAAGTTTGGCCGAATTGCATGCGAAGAAAATGGATCCATGTAAGCGAAATCCGTGTGGTTTTTTTAAATAGCAAGTCAAACAAGGATCCGTAAGTGTGAAAAGTACGGAGTATCATGGTATACGATTTTAATGGAGTAGGATAGGGCGGGCTGTTTTAATAAGTTTTGAAAGGAAAGCTGTCGGTAATATGGTTTTTGCACATTGTGTTTTATCATTGTTTTGGAAGAAGAGCGCAGTTTTTGTGTCATCATTCCCATGGTTGCTTTTCCTGATGGCCATTGTGAGCATTGGATGTGGACATAAGGAAGAATCACTTCGGGGAAACAGAAGGGGAACCCCGGAAACCATTGCCGATTTGGGGGCGCTCCCTCTGCAGGTAACCCATCCGGCCGATAACCCGTCCACCCCTGAAAAAGTGAAGCTGGGGAGATTGCTGTTCTTCGATCCGATATTGTCGGGAAATAGAGATGTGTCCTGCGCTACTTGTCACCAACCTGAGTTCAATTATGCCGAATTTTTAGAAACCTCCATAGGTGTGAATGGCGTTGGAATGGGCAGTAAACGTCGTTTTTTGGATCCCAATGATATTCCTTTTGTGAAACGCAACTCGCAGAGTGTCCTTAACACGGCCTTCAACGGACTCACAAATCATGAACCCTATCATCCCGAAAATGCACCCATGTTTTGGGATATGCGGGTCAAAGGATTGGAAGAGCAGGCGCTGGAACCCATCAAAACACTTGAAGAAATGCGGGGTAATGCCTATCCGGATGAACACATTCTGGACGAAATAATTCTTCGCATCAAAGGCATTCCCGAATACCGGTCCCTCTTTTCAGAGGCATTTAGAAATGACAAGGATCCTGTTAACAAAAAGAATCTGTCCAGGTCCATAGCGGCTTACGAAAGGACGTTGATCGCAAACAATACGCGGTTTGATCAGTACATGCGTGGAGACAGCCTTGCGCTTTCTACAAGTGAAAAGGAAGGACTCAATGCCTTTCTGACTACGGGGTGCGCCAAATGCCATTCTGGACCGATGTTTTCGGATTTTAAGATGCATACGCTAGGGGTTCCCGATAGTGGCAACAGGAAGGAAAGTGATGCAGGCATCAAGGGTGACTATGCATTCCGGACACCTACATTACGAAATCTCAGATACACAGGACCTTACATGCACAGTGGAAAATTTACCACCCTGGACCAGGTGTTGATGTTTTATGAAGATATTGCAGGCGGCAAAGTCATTAACCCGCTCGTTAAACGCAGCCAGATGGACACCCTGGCCACGCACATGGATGTCAATTTTAAAGATATCTCTCGAATCGTTGAATTTTTGAATTGCCTCAACGATGATAATTTTGACAAATCCATCCCCGAAAAAGTGCCCAGTGGCCTCCGGGTTTCAGGAATGTAAATGAGATAGATACTACCTTTAGCAGTTCATGTCGACCACTAAATTCCAGTTGAAAGTGAATGAAAAGAGGATGTATTTCGACACCCCCTTTTTCATGACAGATTCAGGTTTCTATTTTTAGGGGTTAATCCCAATATTTTTGATCATCCTTTTCTCGCCTGGGTGCAAATTATCTCTGAGACTTTCTTTTAGCAATCGCTCCACCGTTAAAGAGGGTGCCAGACGCCCACCATTGCTTGCAGGAATTCCCATTACATCAAGCGCTTTTCGGAGCAGTGTCTCACTTTCATCGCCGAACGCCTTGTAGGGTACGGAAGAATCTTCAACAAGATAGGTCGGCGTCATGCCATTGACCGTTCCGTAGTCCGACTGATCATTGGCATTGGACGTTTGTCCTAACATCATGTAAACGCCCCATTTCCAGCGCTTTTCTTCATCGCTGATTAAGGACCCGAACAGATTCTTACCGGCGGTATGCTCTCCGATGGTGACGACATCCATGTAAGGTTTGAGACAATTAATCACCAGTTCGCTGGCCGAGGCTGTTCCGGTGGAGGTCAGCACAAATACCCGAGAAAGGTTTGAGCCGATATTATTTGTTTCATTCAAAAAATTGTAATTCAGCGCATTGGCTCCATTCATTTTTTGCCAATAGCTGGTGTATTTGTCATTCCATTTTTCCTTGTAAAATATTTTGGACGATGAAATGCCTTTTCCGACGAGTGATGCCAGGGTTTCTGCCGAGCTGATGTACCCACCTGAGTTGAACCGGAGATCCAGCACAAGTTCGTTCACCCCCTGGCTTTTGAAATCGGCAAAAACCTGACGCAGTTCGTTGTCGTATTTGTTTTCGTCAAGCGCTGTACCCGGGACGAATTGGGTGTAAACTAGATACCCGATCGTCTTCCCATAGTCCGGTTTGCTGATTACTGTGGAGAATACCACCGGATCTTCGCTCACTTCTGCTTTGGTTACAGATATGACAGTACTGGTTGCGGTAATTTTTCCGTTGGATAAAGTTCCCATTGTGAATGAGGCTGTTTCCCCGCTGCCGAATAGGGTCTGATAGTTAGTAGCTGTTATTGATGTATTGTTAATTTTCACCACGATATCACCACGTTTTAAGCCTTGCGCCTCGGCGGGGCTTCCTTTCACAACTAAATTCAGGAATAGCCCCATATTGGTTTTGGAATCGTCCAGATACGAAAGGGAATAACCGATGCCAAAAATTTTGCTCACCCCATTGAATTCTGCCTGGAGGGCATCCACATCATCTGTCACCATGGAGAACCGGTCTGTGGTGCTGCGCTGGTAAACCAGCTTTTCGAAATACGCTTCAGGATCAATTGTTTTATCGAGCGTAGCAGCTGCCGGCATGGTCTTGTACCAGAAATAGGCATCATTCATGACTTCATAAATCCACTGATTGACGGATGTGGTTGTGGCGGAAGTTCCGGTCTCATCTGCCGGCGAAATATCCTTATCCTTGCAGCTGTATATGAGCAACACAGCCAGAAATATGGTCAGAGTGCTTCGGATTTTTAAATATAACATGTTGAATCAGTTTTAATAAAAGGTAACTGATAATGCATAGGCAATGATTCATGCTTGTTTATAGCTATTACGTTTGCTATATGGAAAGTGTTGCGGTCCAGGTGGGGCACAAAATATTCCAGATGTAAGTGAATGCAGAACGACCACAATGTTAGAAAATGATAACCGGGCCATCTATGTGGAAAGAGCAGAATGATGCTGTCTTTTCCCTGTGTTCCTTACAAATGAAATTTGAATCTGATATTTTTGTAGTCAGTACGAATTTTATACATGTATCAGGCACTATTGATTTTTCATTCCGCTACCAGATGGCTCGTTTTGTTGAGCTTAGCCTATTCTGTTTTCAGGGCGTATAAGGGTTATTCGGGCGGTCACACCTTTACGAAGCAGGACGATACCGTTCGCCATGTAACGGCAACCGTTGCACATATTCAGCTGATGATCGGTTTTACGCTCTACTTTCAAAGTCCGATAATAAAGTATTTCTGGCAACATTTCCGGGAAGCAGTACGGATCGGCGACAGCGCGTTTTTTGGGCTGATTCACATGTTTTTCATGTTCATTGCCATCATGTTGATCAGTATAGGCTCAGCACTGGCCAAAAGGCAGACCGCGCATCATCTCAAATTCCGGATCATGCTCTTATGGTTTTCAGTAGCATTAATTGTTATTCTTGCACTTATCCCGTGGCCGTTTTCACCACTGGCAGGAAGGCCCTTTGTTCGTTTTTTTTAATCCTGTTAAAGCATATTATCTATCCTGTTAACCGGTTACTCATTAATTCGGTTTGATAACAAGAACAGGTAATTTTACGCTATTTTGATTTTTGATGCGTGCCTAAATTTGTAAAAAAACAAAATTCGTCATGCAAAAACTTTTCAGGAATTCTATCAGTTATGCAGCATTTTGCGCACTGGCATTGTCCATGTCCTGTGGAAAGGATAAAACCCCTAGCCCCATGAATTGTGGCAATAATGCAGAAAAAGTGACTACCGCTGCCACAACTTTTTCCCAGAGCCCAACCAAGGCAAATTGCCAAGCCTATAAAAATGCGGTTAGTGATTTTTACAAAAGCTGCGCTACTTTCTATACGGGTGCAACCAAGAAAGATCTGGACGATTTTATGGCTGAGGACTGCCCAGATCTATAGGGAATTATTTCCTGGTTAAATCACTCTGCCCCTTTGCGTCCGAACTGCGCAAAGGGGCTGAATAGTGAGTTATATTCCGGTCAACCTATTAAAGAATTTCCGGGCTATGATGGCGTATTCCAGCGGATTGGCTTTGGCGGGATCCTGCTCGGCTTCCAAAACGATCCAGCCGTTGTAATCGCTTTGCTTAATTACTTCAAACAGGGATGGAAAATCAATACAGCCTTCGGGGTCTCCGGGAACGGTAAAAACGCCTTGTTTCACAGCCGTAAGAAAACTCAGTTTTTCGTCGTGTACTTTTTGCAGGATATCTGCCCGAACATCCTTCAGGTGAATGTGAGCCGTTCTGCCAATGTATTTTTTCAAGGCAGTCACCGGGTTTTCTCCCGCAAAATGAAAATGCCCGCAGTCGTAATTCAGATATACATTTTCAGGATCGGTTTCGTTCAGCAGGCGATCGGTCTCTTCCATGGTCTGGATGCAGGTGCCCATGTGGTGGTGAAAAGCCAGCTTCATGCCCCGGTCACGGGCGATTTTACCTAATTCATTCAGCCCGAAGGTGAAGCTGTTCCACTCGTCATCGGTCTTGAGCATACCTTTTCCCTCAAATACAGGCACATGCATCTGTCCCTGGCAGCTGTTACCTGTCTCACCACCACCAATCACTTTGGCACCCATCGTTTCGAGGAAGTCAAGCAGTTTGGTGAAACTTTCCCGGTTTTCAGCCAGCGATTTGCTAGTGAGCTCATAGCTGTTCCACTGGTTGCAAATTTGCAGTCCCCGCATTTCCAAAGCCTTACGAAGTACATTGGTATCGCGTGGGAATTTATTCCCAACCTCGCAACCGGTAAAGCCAGCCAGGGCCATCTCGCTGACACACTGTTCAAAAGTATTTTCTCCGCCCAGTTCGGGCATGTCGTCGTTGGTCCAGTTAATAGGCGCAACGCCCAGTTTTATGTTTTCGAAATTCATCGGTTTAGTTAAAAATTAAAAATGAAGAATGAAGAATGAAGAGAACCGGGTCGCCGGTGCGACTAGGGACATGGGTAAGGGTTATTTTGTAGGTGTTTTATTACTAGTTGGTTAACTTCTAAATTTCTAACCAATGCCTTCTTAACTATCGACTCTAACTCCTTACCTACTCTAACTTCTCTACCTCCTTCCTACAAAAATATCCTCTGCTCTTTTTTATTTTCTTTATATGTTTCAAAAGCTTTTTGGACCGAAGGCGAGGTGGATACTTCTGCAACAGGAACTTCCCACCAGGCGTGGTAGCCTTTTACGGTTCGGTACAAGTTGGTTTCGATGTAAATGACTGTAGTTCGGTCGTTCTTTTTGGATTGGGCCAAGGCTTCATCCAGTGACTTTTTATCGGTTGCTTTGATCACAATAGCACCCAGGCTTTCTGCATTTTTGGCAAGATCCACGGGCAGGAATTCACCAGACAATTGACCGGTGTTTTCGTCCCGGTATTGATAACGGGTTCCAAATCTTTCACCGCCAATGCTTTCCGAAAGACCTCCAATACTGGCATATCCATTGTTATTTAGTAGCAGGATCGTGAATTTTATACCTTCCTGAACCGCCGTCACAATTTCATGATTGTTCATCAGATATCCTCCATCGCCACATATCACGTATATTTCCCGGGTGGGGTCGGCCATTTTCGCGCCTAACCCGGCTGCGATTTCGTAACCCATACAGGAGAAACCGTATTCGAGATGGAAGTTTTTGGGATCTGTGGCACGCCACAGTTTGTGCAGGTCACCTGGAGCACTTCCCGAAGCATTGATCATCACATCCCTGTCGTCCATAAAGGTGTTGAGGGCTCCGATCACAACTGCCTGGTCGATAGGAACAACGGTTCCGTTTCCTTCTGCATATATTTTGGTCACCTCGTCGTCCCATGCCTTGTTGATGTCTGCTATTTTCTGACGATAATCGGCAGCCACTTCAAAGTCTGCAAGCAAGCCAGATAGCTCTTCCAAAACTGCTTTGGCATCACCCACAACTGGTAGTGCAGCATGTTTGAAAGCATCAAATTCACTGATGTTGATATTGATAAACTTTACGTCCGGGTTTTTGAAAATGGATTTAGAAGCCGTGGTGAAGTCGCTGTACCGGGTTCCGATGCCAATGACAACATCCGCCTCATTGGCTACTTCGATGGCGTATTTTGTGCCCGTCGCGCCAAGCCCGCCAATACTGTAAGGCTGATCGAAACGGACGGCTCCCTTTCCTGCAAAGGTCTCACCGACTGGTATTCCGGTAGCAGTGGCAAACTGGTGCAGTACATCGCAAGCGTCACTGTAAATGGCACCACCTCCTGCCACAATTACCGGATTTTTTGAGTTACGGATCCATTCCGCAGCTTCCCGAATCAGATTCACATCCGGCCTTGGGCGGCCAATTTTCCAGACTCTCTTTTTGAAAAGATCTTCCGGGTAGTCGTAGGCAAATGTTTGTACATCCTGTGGCATTGATAGTGTTACCGCGCCCATTTCAGCCTGGGAGGTCAGTACCCGCATTACTTCGGGCAGGGAGTAAATGAGCTGCTCCGGACGGTTGATCCTGTCCCAGTATTTGGATACGGGTTTGAAACAATCGTTTACGGAAATGTCCTGCGTGCCGGCACTTTCGAGTTGCTGTAATACCGGATTGGGCTCACGGGTGGCGAAAATGTCACCTGGTAGAAGCAAAACAGGTAGCCGGTTAATGGTCGCCAGAGCAGCCCCTGTGATCATGTTTGTAGCACCAGGTCCGATGGATGTGGTGCATACAAAAGCACCGAGCCGGTTTTTCACCTTGGCGTATGACACGGCAGTATGTACCATCGATTGTTCGTTGCGGCATTGATAGAATCTGAAATCCGGATTTTGCTGCAATGCCTGGCCGAGGCCGGCTACATTCCCGTGCCCGAATATGCCAAAACAACCTCCGAAATAGAGTGTTTCTACACCATCCCTTTCAATGTATTGGTTTTTTAAAAATGTTATGGTAGCCTGGGCTACGGTTAAGCGTCTGGTTTTCATAATTCGTTTCGCTTCTTTATTTGTAATGAAAGCTTCATTTCTATATTTTAACTTTTGTCAGGGATTGTCAGGAAATGGTCATTATTTGCTGAATCACGGCCTATTGGTCCTGAGCGTTCTTGCTGTATTGAGCTGTTAACTCTTATCTTACTGGTGTTGGAACTCTGCGGCTTTACCTGTACATCCGAACAGATCAAATTTTCCGGTCATAAATTTTTTATATTCTTCCATAAATGTTTTGCCGGGCGTGGTGGGGGCAAATTCATCCGGTTTATCCCGGAAAAATTCCCGGTTTACCATCGTCCACAGCAGGCGCATGTCCGTGGCGATGTTGATCTTGCAAATACCCAACGGAATCGCTTTCCGAACCTCCTCGTCCTGCACGCCCTTAGCGTCGGTTTTAATTCTGCCACCTGCGGCGTTGATTCGTGCAACTACTTCATTACTCACGTTTGAACCCCCATGCAGCACCAATGGAAATCCGGGTAAACGCGCCTGTATTTCTTCCAGAATATGAAGTTGTAAACCTTGTCCCCCGGAAAACTTGTAGGCTCCGTGGCTTGTTCCTACTGCAATGGCCAGACTATCACATTCCGTTGCTTTTACAAAATCCTCCACTTCCTGTGGATTGGTGTAAAAAGAATGAGCGGCGTCTACTGTGAGATCGTCTTCCACCCCGGCCAGCACACCCAATTCTGCTTCTACACTAATTCCTTTCGCATGGGCTTTGTCAACAACGGCTTTTGTGCGTTGTATGTTTTGTGCAAAAGCATCATGGGAGGCATCTATCATCACCGAAGTATAGCCACCTTTTTCAATGGCATCAAAAATGTGGGATTCGTAGCCATGATCCATGTGAATGGCAAATACGGTTTTCGGGTAAATCCGCGCCGCCGACTCGATCATGGAAATCAACATATCTGCATGTGCATAATCTCTTGCAAAAGGTGTTGTCTGTACAATAAAAGGTGCATTCGCCTCCTGAGCGGCAGCAAAAAGTCCATGTATTTCTTCCATAAAAAATACATTCACAGCCGGAATAGCATAGCGGCCATAGCATTTCTGGAAGAGTTGTTTTGTGGTTAGAAGCATATCATTTTAAATTTTCACGCAAAGCTGGTAAGTAAAAGAGCCAAGACCGCGTAAGGCTTTTGTGCTCTCTGCACTTTAAAAATTTTCACGCAAAGCAGGTAAGAAAAGAGCAAAGGCCGCATAAGACTTTTGCGGTCTAGGCGTTTGTCTTATTTTACTTTGCGTGAAACCTTCCTTACCAAACTTTCCTACCAGAACACCGTATACAAAGCCGCCAATATTCCGCAGAGCACAATCGAAGCAATAACAAACCCTCTGCCCGGGCTGAACATAGCACTGTCGATATCCAATCCTTTCGGGTTTGACCTACTCTTTGGATCGGCCAAAGTCATGATGATGATAACGGCACTGAGCAACACAAATATGATTCCCATTCTGTCCAGAAAGGGAATGTCGGGCCACAAGAACTTACCGGCCGTCGAAAGTGGAATGGTGAGCAAAGCTGCTGTTAAAGCGGCGGCAGAGGTTGTCCTTTTCCAGAACATACCAAAAATAAAGATGGCGAAAACCCCTGGCGTGATAAAACTGCTGTATTCCTGGATAAACTGATAGGCTTGTTCCAGTACACGAAGCTGTGGGGCGATGATGACGCCAATAGCCATGGCCACCCAGATGGTGATGCGGCCAATTTTAACCAGTTTCACCTCACTCGCCTGCGGATTGATGTATTGTTTGTAAATGTCCAGCGTGAAAATCGTAGAGATACTATTCGCTTTTCCAGCCAGTGAGGCAACGATCGCCGCGGTCAACGCAGCAAATGCCATTCCTTTGAGGCCGGAAGGAAGCAGGTTGAGTAGAACCGGGTAGGCGTGATCCGGTTTGACGACACCCGCCGGATCCAGCATTTCCTGTTGAAACATCCCATTTTGATACAAAACGTAAGCAGCTATTCCGGGAATAACGACGATAATCGGAATGAGCAATTTTAAAACCGCAGCAAATAAAATCCCTTTCCGGGCTGTAGAAAGATCGGCGCCCAGACTGCGTTGAATGATGTATTGATTACAGCCAAAATAGGCCAGGTTGTTGATCCACATGGCACCAATAATCACAGACAATCCGGGAAGATCTTTATAAAACGGATTGTCTTTTGGCAAAATCATGTGGAAATGACTGTCACCCTGCTCTTTTAATAAAGCCAATGCATTGAAAATTCCAGGTCTGTTGAAATGCTGTGATACCAGATCCAGGGCCAGGTAGGTGGTGGCTAATCCGCCCAAAATGAGTACGATTACCTGCACCACATCGGTATAGCCGATTACCTTCATACCACCAATGGTGATGATCACCGCAAAAAGTCCCAAACCGACAATACCATAAGTGAAGTCGAGTCCGGCGGTGACTTCCAGTGCCAGCGCGCCAAGATATAGAATGGAGGTAAGGTTTACAAACACATAGAGCAACAACCAGAATACGGCCATGATCGTTGCCACAGTAGGATTATATCGTTGCCGCAAAAACTGCGGCATGGTGTAAATTTTATTTTTCAGGTAAACCGGAAGGATAAAAACAGCAACCACAATGAGCGATGCCGCGGCCATCCATTCGTAGGAAGAAATGGCCAGACCAATAGCGAACCCTGAGCCCGACATGCCTATAAAGTGCTCTGCGGAGATATTGGAAGCAATGATGGATGCCCCAATGGCCCAGAAAGTGAGTGAGCCCTCCGCTAAAAAGTAGTCTGTCGAACTTACCTCTTTTGATTTTTTTCTGTTGTAAATCCAGTAACCATAAGCAGATACACCGATGAGATAGGTGAAAAAGACAATATAATCCAGCGTTTGTAAACCAGTGTTCGACATGCAGGGTTTTATATAATGAAAGTGAATATTAATTGTACTTTACGAATTGCAAACGTTTGCAATTCGTAAAGTGTGCAATGTAATACATAGGATGGAAACCAGGTCAGCTATTAAGCATGACTGAATTCCAGTATCTCATTTATTTGCACAGCACGTCCTTCGGTCAACGATTTCATTGCTGCAATACCAATGGCGGTTGCCATCAGACCGTCGTGTGCATTTACCGGTGAAGGTTTGTCGTGCAGTACACAATCTATAAAGGATTTCAGGCAGACACGGTAGGCCGACTCATATCTTTCCAGAAAAAAGTGAAGCGGTAAAGCGCTGTGTCCGCCGCTGCTGTCAAAATGGATCAGCGAGTCGGTTGTGTTATTTTCGGCTTTGGCCATCCCTTTTGAACCAAAAATTTCCAATCGCTGGTCGTAGCCGTACACGGCCTTACGGCTGTTGTCGATCACACCAATGGCTCCGTTTTCGAAGGTTAGCACGATAACGGCGGTATCTATATCGCCAAAATCCTTGATCTCCGGATGTATCAGCGCATCTCCTTTTACGAAAACGTCTTTCACCTCACTCCCTACAATATATCGGGCCATATCAAAATCATGGATAGACATGTCGAGGAAGATCCCTCCCGATATTTTCAGGTATTCTACCGGTGGCGGCGCAGGGTCGCGGCTGGTAATGCGGAGAATGTGCGGATCGCCGATTATATCCTTTTCCACCAAACTCCGGACATTGCTGAAATTGGCATCGAAGCGTCGGTTAAAGCCAAGCATCAATTTTACTCCATTATCAGCAACCGCTTTTTCAGCAGCCAGAATGGCCTCAATGGTCACGTCAAGCGGTTTTTCGCAAAACACATGCTTTTTCTGTTGCGCAGCCGCCACCGTATACGGAACGTGATAAGGGGTAGGCGAACAGATGATAATGGCCTCTACATCCGGATGGTTGATCACCTCGTATGCGTCTGTGGTAACATTTTTAATGCCAAGATGGTACGCAAATGCATGAGATTCCTCAGACACGTCCGAAGCAATAATCACTTCTGCGTCAGGCATGTGGTGTACAAGATTGCTCAGGTGGATTTGTCCAATCCGACCCAGGCCAATCACGCCGGTTTTAAGTTTTTTTGACATAGTAAGGTTAAGGTTTTCTATTGAAAAATACGCGGTTAGCAGCTGGCTATTAGCGATTAGCTTTACCCTGCCGGTGGGCTATTCGCTAACGCCTGATTGCTAAAAGCTTTTTAAAACTTACGGTTCCATTCTTTTAGCCAGCGTTCGATTACAACTTTCGTTTGGGTGAAAAATTCTACTGCATGTTTGCCTTGTCCGTGGAGGTCGCCATAGAAGCTGTCTTTCCAGCCTGAGAATGGGAATTGAGCCACAGGAGCAGCCACCCCAATGTTGATCCCAATATTACCGGCTTCGGCTTCGTGCCGGAATTTACGTGCATTCAGACCGCTGCTTGTGAATACACAGGCCATGTTTCCGTATCGGCCCGAGTTAATAAACTGAATGGCTTCGTCGATGGTATTGATGTGTACAAGACTCAAAACCGGTCCGAATATTTCGGTAGCTGCCAATTCGCCGTCCAGCGGAATGTCTTCGATGATGGTGGGGGCGATGAAGTTCCCGTTTTCGAATCCTTCTACTTTGGCATTTCTGCCGTCCACGAGCACTCGGCCTCCTTCCTGCACCCCTTTCTCGATGAGATTATTGACACGATTTTTGCTTTCCGTGGTAATGACCGGTCCCATCTGCACGTCGCTGTCCAGTCCGAATCCGGTTTTGCGGATTCTGGTGGATTCTACCAGACTTTCGGTGATTTCTTTGTGCTCACCAACCGTGATGATGGTGGATGCTGCCAGGCAACGCTGACCAGCACAGCCGTAAACGCTGTCGATCACGATCTGGGTGGTCATGTCAATGTCTGCGTCGGGTAATACAATCACCGGATTTTTGGCACCGCCCTGCGCCTGGACTCGCTTCCCGTTTGCTGCTCCTTTGGAATAAACATACTTGGCTACGTTGGATGAACCTACAAAGCTAATTCCCTTGATCACTGGGTGCTCCAATAGCCCGTCTACCACCTCACGGCCTCCCTGTACAATGCTCAGTACACCTTTGGGCAAATCCAGTTGTTCCATCAGCCCCACAATTTTGGTCATGGTCAGTGGTACTTTTTCCGAAGGTTTGATGATGTAACTGTTTCCGCAAGCTAGTGCGTAGGGGAGAAACCAGAAGGTGATCATACCGGGGAAATTGAAGGGTGCAATGCATGCACATACGCCCAAAGGCTGCCTGATCATGTATTCGTCAATGCCTTTTGCGATATCTTCCGAGAATTCACCCTGCATCATTGCCGGCATACCACAGGCATTTTCCACATTTTCAATGGCACGGATCATTTCGGCTTTGGCTTCCAGGAAAGTTTTCCCGGATTCGAGCGTGATGGTACGGGCAATATCATCGAGGTTGTCTTCCAAAATGGTTTTCAATTTGAAAAGATACTGCACACGTTTTGAAACGGGTGTTCTTCGCCATTCCTGAAATCCTTTTTCGGCTGCTTCCGCTGCGTCTGCGACGTCTTGTGCATTTCCCGCCGGAACCTGGGCCAGTACCTCCTGATTCGCCGGATTGACCACATTCAAAAACTGATCTGAGTGGCTGTCAACCCACTGCCCGCCGATGTAATTTTTTAATTTTTCCATTCCTATTGTTATTTAAACGCAGAGTTCACGGAGTTATCCGCTGAGTTGCGCTGTAATTATTTAATACTTTTTTTATCAAACGTTTGTGTCCCTTCCCGCCATCATTTGTGTCCTCACAAACGATTTTTTGGATCACTTAAAAGGTGCGTGGGCAAACAACCTCGGCTTCGGGGGGCACAAATTACGGCGTCTGAATACACAGCCCTGGTAGTGGTTCGATGCTCCAACTTCTTAACTTCTCTAACTTCTTAACTTCTCTAACTACTTAACTCGTCACTTCAAAATCCGCCCCGGCTCTCTACAAATGCCATCACTTCGGCATTTGTGGGCATGAAATTGGCACAACCTTCCCTTGTTACGATGATGGCTCCGCAGGCATTTCCCATCCTTACGGATTTGTACAAGTCCCAGTCATTTAATAATCCATAAGAAAATCCTGCGCAAAACGCGTCTCCCGCCCCCAATACATTTAATACCTCCACAGGGAAACCAGGAACTTTCACTTCTTCTTTTCCTGGCTGGAAAATGGATGCGCCCTCTTTTCCTCTTTTTACAACCAAAGTTTCCACACCAGACCTCATGATCTCTTCAATCGCATTGTTGATATTACCCCTTATTTCGGGGGCAGATATCTGCTGATGTTTGATCAATAGTTGCTCTTTGTCGGTTAGGTAAGTGGCCAGTATTTCTTCCTCAGTGCCGACTACAATGTTGAAGCTGTTGAGAGCGGCACGAAGCGTTACACCGAATGACCGTGGATCGTCCCACTGATCGGCGCGGAAATCGATGTCCAGTAAGGTTTTCACGTGATTCTTTCGGGCAAGTTCCAAAGCATAGAACATCGCAGTGCGGCTGGGATCTTTACTGAATGCAGTTCCCGAAAAGGCGGCTGCTTTAAAATCCGCGAATGGAATGGCAGTTACGTGATCAATATTCAGGTTGATATCCGCACAGTTTTCGCGGTAATAAACGAGCGGAAACCGGTCGGGAGGTTCAATGCCGAGCACCACAGCGGAACTTCGGGTTCCTTCAATGGTGGGTACCCATTGCGTGGAAATACCTTCCTCATCAAGGAAATGTTTGATGAAGTTTCCGACCTGATCATTTCCAATACCCGTTAGAATAGCTGTTTTGAGGCCAAGGCGTTGTCCGCCTGTGGCTATGTTGAGCGGACAGCCCCCTACAAACGCGTTAAACGCAGATATCTTTTCGAATGGACTTCCTACATTGGCCGAATACAGATCGATAGACGAGCGGCCAAGGGTCAGGAGATCGTATTTATTGTTGGACATGTTATTGAGCTTTGGGCAATCGGCCAGTAAAGTGCATTAAAGTTGTACAAGTATTTTATTAAAACAGCCTTTCCTGATCAGCCGATAGCTGATAGCCAAAAGGCGATGTTGTTTACCCATTCATTTCCGCAGTAACAAGCGGTAATCTTGGGTCTGATCCTTTCCAGGAACCGTAAATCCAGTCATGGTCGGGGTCGGAGGTATTGGCCAGCGACTGGTCGCTACCTGCCAGGAAATTGAGATAGTAAACATTGTAGCCATGCCCTGCCACAACCGGGTGATATCCCTTTGGAACCAAAACAGCCTCATTGTTTTTTACCCGAATGATCTCGTCCAACGAACGGTCTTCGGTATAGACCTGCTGAATGGCGTAACCCTGAGGTTTGTCGATTTTATAAAAATAAATCTCTTCCAGATTGGCCTCTATCAGATTGCCGTCAGCATCCACTTTCCGTTCGTCATGTTTGTGAGCAGGAAAAGAACTCCAGTTACCGGAGGGCGTATATACCTCCACACATACAATTTTATGACAATCGAAGCCAGGTTCCAGTAAACTATTGATCTGGCGGTTGGCATTATCACCCCCGCGATATTCTATGGCAGCTTCCTCGGGGCGTTTCATTCTGGGCGGATGATCTTCGTCTGTAGCCACACGGCATATAGCGATATCCGTATGGGCTGACCGGGCAGTTAATACGAAATCTGTGTTTCTTGAGAAATACATGGCGTGGCCAATACCGCTGAAGACATCCTTCCGGCCATTGACCGTTTCCCAGGTCTGGCCATTTGCTTCCACCTTGAAATTTCCGCCGAGTAAAACAATACAATATTCGTATTCACCGGTGTTACCGGTTATTTGTTCATCAAGATCCAGTATTTTAGCCTCGAAGTTCAGGTATTTCCATCCGGCCGCCTCACTTGATAAGGAATGGTAGGTTTTGTTCTCGGTTGCGGGTTTAACCAGTAAATTTGTCATCACTTTATTTGCCGTACATTTGTGCAATGATAGCATGGTATAAATTAAGTACAAAATGTAAAAATGCTTATATTGAATGCAAACGTTTGAAAAAATTATAATAAATCATTGCAATAATTATAATAATGAATTCCTCTCGTCCGGTTACCATAAAAGACATTGCCCGCCGTTTTCATTGCTCGCCTTCCACCGTTTCCCGGGCGCTCAATGATCATCCCGCAATCAATGAAGATACCCGTAAAAATATCCAGGAATATGCGCGCGAAGTGGGGTATCAGCGTAATGAAGTTTCACTGAGTTTGCTAAATAAAAAGACGGCGTCATTGGGTGTGGTGGTGCCAACGATCAGCAATTACTACGAAACAGCGGTGATAGAAGGGCTTCACAATATCCTGCAGCCGATGGGTTATACACTCAACATCTGTGTGACAAACGAAAGCTATCTGCTGGAAAAGGAATATTTATCCAAACTGTTGTCCAACAGGGCAGAAGGAATATTTTTATCCGTATCTCAGGAAACCTACGATTCCGGCTATTACGAGCACCTCGAACAGGTCATTCAGCGTAAAACCCCGTTGATATTTATAGACCGGGAATATGAAGATTTTGAAACCAGCCGTGCAACAGTAGATGACTACCACGGTGCGTTTGCTGCGGTGGAGCACCTGATTAACATGGGTTATAAGCAAATTGCGCATTTGAAAGGCCCCAATGGTCTCACGGTTTCGGAGCAGCGCTTCAAAGGTTACAAGGATTGCCTCACTAAATACGGTTTTCCTGTACGCGAGGAGTTGATCATCAACACCAATTTCAGGGTTGAAAGTGCAATTTTACCAGCTATGCGTTTACTGGAAATGGATTCGCCTCCCGATGCTATTTTTGGTGTAAATGATCAGGTTGCGATCGGCGCCATGCGTGTGGCAAAAGATAAAGGGCTTCGTATTCCGCAGGACATCGGCTTGGTGGGTTTTGACAATTCGCCTATAACGGCGTATACCTTCCCATCGCTCACAACGGTGAACCGGCCTGGGAGGAAGATTGGCATGGAGGCATCCAGGTTATTCCTTAGCCAGCTGAATGCCTCCGGCGATTTCAGCCATGAAAGTATCGTGCTTCCTTCGGAGCTGATTATCAGGGAGTCTTCGTTGCGTATTTGAAACAGAATAAGACACTTCGTTATCTGTTGAGTCAATAAAAAAGTTTCATCATGAGGAAACTTTTTTTAATTCTAAAACCTTCGTCTTTTTTGAAATTGTTTTTTTAGAGGATGCATATGAATTTCTCCATGCTCTTGAAAGAAAGCACTATGAGAAGATGCTTTATAACATCAGGAAAGCCCAAACTCGTCATGATCCCGAGCTATTTAAAAAATTGCATGACGATATATGGGAATTCAGGACTTTATACCAAGGAATTCAGTATCGGTTGTTAGCATTTTGGGAGAAAACAGAATCTAGTAATACAGTTGTCATTTCTTGTAATGGTTTTATTAAGAAAAGGAGTAAAGTTCCAGAAGATGAAATTGATAGAGATAAACAGTTGAGAAATAAGTATTTTACTGAAAAGCAAAATAAACTATGAAAACATTCACATTAGATCAGGTGCAGGATAAATTGATTGGAGAAGTAGGTACCCCAGATAGGGATCGTTTTGAGTACGAATTGCAAATGGAATTAATAGGAACGGCCATCCGACAAATTCGGAAAGAGAGACATATGACTCAGGAAGAATTAGGGAAACTGGTAGGTGTACAAAAGGCGCAAATTTCAAGGTTGGAGAGCAATTCAGGAAATGTGACTATGGATACATTAATAAAAGTTTTTACTGCATTGAAAGCAAAGGTTAAATTTCAGATTGAGTTACCAAATTTGAGTATCAATGTTGGAATATGAAGATTTTGAAACCAACCGTGCAACAGTAGATGACCACCACGGTGCGTTTGCTGCGGTGGAGCATCTGATTAACATGGGTTATAAGCAAATTGCGCATTTGAAAGGCCCCAATGGACTGACGGTTTCGGAGCAGCGCTTCAAAGGTTACAAGGATTGCCTCACTAAATACGGTTTTCCGGTACGCGAGGAGTTGATCATCAACACCAATTTCAGGGTTTAAAGTGCAATTTTACCAGCTATGCGTTTACTGGAAATGGATTCGCCTCCGGATGCTATTTTTGGTGTAAATGATCAGGTTGCGATCGACGCTATGCGTGTGGTAAAAGATAAAGGGCTTCGTATTCCGCAGGACATCGGTTTGGTGGGTTTTGACAATTCGCCTGTAACGGCGTATACCTTCCCATCGCTCACGACGGTGAACCGGCCTGGGAGGAAGATTGGCATGGAGGCATCCAGGTTATTCCTTAGCCAGCTAAATGCTTCCGGCGATTTCAGCCATGAAAGTATTGTGCTTCCTTCGGAGCTGATTATCAGGGAGTCGTCGTTGCGTATTTGATGCCGCGCCCGGATGGCCGGACCTTGGCCATGCTTGTCAGGTAGATATTACCGCAATGATGGCTTAAATATCGTGCAATTTATAAATATTGTAAACCGGTTCTCCACATTTGTTCCTGATCACTGCTATCAAATAGGCATTTTGCTTTTTGGTGTTTAAAAATTCGTTTAGCAGCCGGAACCGGTAATTATCCCTGACGTTATAGTTGTGTCCATACATGGGTGTTTTTTCAAGGACGCAGTCGACCAGCAAGATCTGACCAGAACTCTTTAAGGTTTTAACATTCTCCTGATACCACTTTTCGTACCCTGTGGGATAAGGCAGAAAAATGCTTTCGAAATACGTTTTGTTTTTTTTATCAGATAACAACAAAGGAGAATGCAGGCCCCAGGCTGTTGAGATAATCGTCCTTTCAGGCCGTTTCTGGGTATAGGATATCAAGGTTGACATTTCCGGTATGAACAATTCTCCGGTTACACACTCATGCTTTGATTTCAACCAGAATTGGTATTGATTGTAAATGTTTACCACGGTCAAGAGGCCAGCAATTGTAACAAAGGAAAGTTTTTTAACTCCTGAAAAAGGCTGAAACAAAAGATAGAAACTGTGCAGAATAAAAATGTGAAGTGCAGGGTACAAGACGAAAGTGTGCCAGGCATTGGTTGCGTTGACAGTAACTACAATTTGAATAAATATCAAGACAATATATAGTCCAAATGCAGTATGAAAACTTCGGAAGCTTACCCGCCTGGTCCAGTATATGAATAGATTAATGAGAATGATTCCCGGAAACAGTAGATTTCCTGCTAGCTGTAGTAAATTGTTTTGATAGTTCCATCCAAACCAAAAAAATACACGGGTGTTGATCAACGTGTACTTTACCATTTTAACCTGAAATACAATCACTTCACCCAGTTCCTTTATCGTGGATGGGAGCGGAGACGGGTGAATTTCGAGAGCTAAAATGAATGCAACATAGCAGATCACAATGCATAAATAAAGTACTGTGTACCGGAAAATGATCGACCTGAAAAATGCCTGAAGGCTGATGTTACGTTGAATTACCTCCTTGATGTCGGTCCAGTGCATCAGGAAACAGACCCCATACAAGGCATTTACAATCCATATGAAATTTACTTTGTTGTAAATTCCAATAAGCACCAACGCTACAAGCAAAAACTGTTTTTTTACTGTTTCAGGCCTTAATAGGAGGATTAATATACCGAGCTTTACCAACGTTTCAATAGCCGAAGGGCCCTTATCGAAGCGTTGTAGTGTAATGAAAGTGAGATCAACTGAAAGGATCAGGAATACGGCGTAAGCTACATATCTGCTAAAGTAGCCAAGGGCGACTTTGTAGGAAAGGTACACATTTACATATAGGATCAAAACTACCGGAATTCGGACACTCCAGGGGTTAACCCCGAATAACTTGATAATAGGGATATACAGCCAGGATTTGAGCGCGCCGATATAGCTATAAACCATGAGCACCAGGCCGTGCCATTTCAAATGGATGAAAGTTTTTCCATCCAAATCCCCAAGCGCTGCATTTACGAAAATCAGTTCGTCGTAATCAAGTCCAAAATAATCGAGGTTGTGAATTGAAAAGAAGGCAAGTAGCAGTGAGGGCACAACAAACGCAAGAAGCTTAACCGCTTGACGATCTAAATGAAGCATGTATTTTCAAGAATTAACGATGAGCAACCAGTGCGGAAATGGTTTTTTGCCGACACTCAGAGCGAAGTTTCGCGAAATTAATAGTTTTCGTAATAGCAACACGCATCATTGCATATTTTGAGATGCATAAGCAACAATATCTATTTTAATTCCCGGTCCAAGAGGTAAAGACAGCCATCTGCCCATCGTCGAACCAAAAAAAAGGATACAGCGTAAATTTATCTTTGTGTATCCTGTTTAGCGACTCATACTTCCTGACAGGCTAGAACATTGTGTCAAATCGTAATTTTCAAAATGGATGCCAACTCATTAAGGTGTGCCCGAATTTCACCTTTTTGATAACTGACAGGATATTTAGTTTAATCTAAATAGGATTTTTGCCGACGTCTGTAGTTCGAATATGGATTCTTTTAAACCAAGTGCTAACGCAAGGCGGTATATCCTGAAATAAGCCAGCAGAATAATGATCAGATAAATAACGGAAAGAAATACCGGCTGCAAATAGAACGCCGAATAGTTTAAGTCGAGCGCTTTCAGTACGAGATCCAGACTAAGCAGATAAACGAGTGATGTAAGGAGGAAAAGATCCATTTTTTTTGTAAAAACTCCATAAACAAAAAACAGGATCATTGCGCCATGCGAATATCGTTCATGCATTTCGGTGTTGAAATAAAAGAAAATCAGTATGGTTAATGCGGCGGTGAGCGCCAAAAAAGCAATGGAATCATGGTCTTTAAGCTGTTCCGTTGACTTGGTGAGGCTAAGCAAAAACAGGGGCAGGATGGCCATCGCGGCCGCTCCGAAAAACAGCAATACGCCCCAGGTCTGGTAGGTAATTCCCATAAAAAGCAGCTGGTTGGAAACCAAACCCAGGTCGCCGGGGATGAGCAGATACCAGAAATTAAAAGCATTCATGGACAGCACAGGATAATAACCCACCGAGCTCACGGCCATTTTGGCAAACGCGCGAAGCCCTCCAAAGAAAATAAACGGGCTGAGAATGAAGGCTTGTGTAAGGATCCCGGCAATACCAAGGCGCAGTATATTGAATTTGTCAGACTTTATGTACGGGATAAATGCAATGGCAAAAACGGGTAAAATGCTGATCGTTTGTAGCTTACTGTTTAGGCCAAATACAAGCAATGACGCGGCAAGTAATGGACGACTATATACAAAGAGGCAAGCCAAGGCGATAAATGCATTGTGTATACTATCCACCTGCCCCCAGTATAAAGAGTTGTAAAAATAGCCAAGGTTGAACAGGAGCAAATATTTGATCCAGCTCAGGTAGGTGGTATTTCGAATGAAGCGGAAAAGAACAACCAGAGGCAGCAGGTCAAAAATAAATGCGACGATCTTTAGCCAGTTGATGTTGGACTTTATGGCTCCCTCCGAATCGAACACAACGCTAAAAAGCTTAAGAAAGTAAAGGAAAAATGGCGGGTAGTTGATGTAGCCAGCTGAGTATACTTTTGTAAAAGGGGCATTGGTGAAAAACATACTCCAGCCTATCCAGCAGGATATGTCCCCGTCAAGTCCGGTAGTGGGTAAAAAAAATAAAACGGTGAAAAAAAATATCAGAATTTCGGCAAGATCAACCTGGTATTTTGTTTTGATGGTATGGAGATTCAAATTCACTGGGTGTTTTTGCGTAATGAAATAAATTTTTTCGAGCCTGAGAATTTGTGCCAAGATAAGGGATTTTTGGGGAAATTGAGGTGTTTGGGATAGGATACCTGTTAAATGCCATGCCATAACGAACAAATTTGATTTCATTACAGCCTATATTTTTGCACCACATAGGCACATAGGTCACATAGATTGTGTACTACCTATTTTGAATCTATTCCTCCTGTATGTTTTGATTGATTGCGGGTTTCTTTATGGAAGGTGATTACGATGATAGGGGTAAGGAAATAAGGAAATAGCGATTTGAATTCGTATATTTTTCTACGAGTTGCCATTCTATTTGGCCAAAACCCAAAAGAGCCAACTTTCGAAAAAGCTGACTCCTTTGGTCAAATTTAGCTTAGGTTAATTTAAATCTTAATACCCATCATTCTGCTTGAGATACCCTGGCAGGTTGGACGCACCGTCAATCGCATTTTGTGGAATCGGGAAGATCCTCTTCTTTACATCTGAGTTGGTTTTTTCTGTCCAGACCCCTTCGTATTTACCGAAACGGATCATGTCTGTTCTACGTAGCATTTCCCAATAGAACTCAAAACCTCTTTCACGGTACAGCAGATCAAGGGTCATACTGGTGAGTGGGGGAGGTGGTGTGGTAGCCGTGCGGGAGGCTCTTACTATATTCACATCTGCCAGTGCGCCGGCAGCATCGTTGCTTTTACGCAATTTAGCTTCTGCCCGCATCAGGTAGATATCTGCATAGCGAACGATGATGATGTCAGCATCGCCCCTGTTGCGACCTGTATCCGATTTTTTACTGAATTCGTATTTGGCTACCCTATATCCCGTATTGTAGTTGCTACCGGCCGTAGTGAAGTCAATTCTTTCGGAAAAATTCACATCGAGGTCAAACCGGTTTCTGGTAGAATAGGTGAGCTTTCCCACTTTCAATTTTCCTCCCGCGCAACGTACAAAAGCACCGTTTACACGTAACGCTCCATACTGTTGCCCGCGTAGGATACCACGGTTGATCTTGTAATCCGCATCGTTGATACAGGTGTCGGCCTTGTTGCTGTAAATAGACATGTTTTCCTTGTAAAATCGCGGATCACGGGCAGGGTCTACAGTTCCATAGGCTTGTACCCAAGTCTGGTAAAAGTCGGATGTGATGCCCGGACCATCGGTACCGTTGGCGCCAGGAAATGCAGCCAGCGGGAACTGATCTCCCGAAATGGAGAAATACGCCATACGGTTGTGTCCGTTAAGATCTGAACGTTGGTCCACGGCAAAGATCAGCTCTTCATTGGAGTGGTTCTCGTCATTGAAAATCGAGAAATAATCCGCAGAAAGCTTGGCTTGACCGGAAGCTATCACTTTGTCGGTATACTGAATGACTTTATCCATATCACCGGTTCCAAAGTCAAATGAAGTGCCATAGATATTGCGATAAACGGGTGCGTTCAGATAGAGCTTGGCCAGAAGAGACCAGACAGCCGCCTGGTTTAAACGTCCTGGCCCTACTACGGCTTTTGATTGTACAAGAGGCTCCACGGCCAATAGCTCAGTCTCTATATATTTAACTGCTTCAGCTCCTCGGAGGATTTTAGATGTAGTTCCGGCATCCTCCTTTTGGAAGGCAATGCCAAACAAATCCAGCACAACCATGTTGTAGTACGCTCTCATCCCTCTGGCTTCGGCGGAGTACAGCGCTGCCTCAGGACTGGTTGAATTGGCATACGAGCTCATGGCCGTGATACATCTGGAAATAGACTGGGTTAGCGTATTCCACGTATTGGTGACGTTCGGGTTTGTGCTGGTCATCGTGTGTCCGTGCAAAGCCAGATATATACCATTGTCGCCCCAGTCCGTACCGCCACGATAGGGTAGGATGGCCTCATCCGTAGATATTTCCTGTAAAACGAAGTACCTGGTATGCTCAAACAGGGTTGGCAATAATGCGTATACCGGGGCAATAAGTCCTCTTACCGCAGCTTCGTCAGAAACCTGTGCGCTTAAAGTTTCGTCGAGTACCTGCTCCTTTAAATCTGTACAGGCGTTGGTCAGGAAAAGTATCCCTGCTGCCGTCAATATGAGTGATATTTTCTTTTTCATCATTTCTTTGATTAAAATCCTAGGTTAAGGCTAAAAATTACGGTCTTCGCTTTTGGATAGCTCAGGTAGTCGATACCGTAAGACGTGATCCCATTGATCGAACGGTCGTTGTTAACTTCCGGATCATAGCCATTGTATTTGGTCCACACTTTCAGGTTCTGACCGGTTACAGATATTCTTGCAGTCTGAATCCACTTGTTTATACCAAGTTTGGCGGTATTCAGATTGTAGCCCAAAACAAGATTGTTCAGGCGGAGATAAGCACCGTCTTTCAGGTAACGTGTGGAAACGGGCGCTGAGTTGTTAATGGACTCCGTCGGACTTTCAAGCGCCTCCGGCGTTACGTTTACACCTTTCGAAAGCTTTAGTTTGTAAAAATTGGAGTTAGCCGTGTTATCATAAAGCTTGTTGCCCGCAACGCCGTTGAAGTTGATAGCGAGGTCAAATCCTTTGAAAGCAACATTTCCGTTGAAGTTATACATGCGGGTTGGCAACGCAGTTCCGGCAGCAATACGGTCCTTGTCTGTAACAATACCATCGCCGTCCACATCCCGGAAAGTGCTGATCCCTTTATCATCAAAGCCGGTAAACTCTTTCAGGAAGAATGTTCCGATCGGTTGATCATTGATGTAACCGTTGATCGTAGCCGAGGTAAGACCCGAGCCTGATGCAGAACCTGAAGGTATTACGGTATACGGAGAGTTGGTAACATTGTTTTTAATAAAGGTCATGTTACCACCAACTGAGTAGCGCAAGCCATTTTCAAGGGATTTTCTGAAATTTAAGTCAAATTCGAGGCCCTGGTTGATGATTTTCATATCCGGAACATTGGTCCAGAAAGTACCCGCCGGCTGCACAGGATCGGCTGGGATTACTTCAAGCAGTATTTTTTCAGATGTTTTGGTGAAATAATCAATCTCACCGGTCAATGCACCTTTAAATATTCCGAAATCAAGACCTATGTCGGTCTGCGAGGATACTTCCCATTGGATATTGGGGTTAGCCAGACGCGTGTAGGCGGTACCTGCGGGGTAAGGGCCGGTATTTTCCAAAGGATAACTTGTGGTACCTGACACAGAGGACGTAAAGCGGGCCTGTGTGATCTTGGATGGAATTTCCTGATTTCCTGTTCTGCCCCATCCTCCACGAAGTTTCAGATCTGAAAAAGGAGATGATTTCATAAATTCCTCATCAGAGATCCGCCATCCCAATGAGAATGAAGGGAAGTAACCGTATTTGTTATTGGAACCGAATTTAGAAGAACCATCCACCCGAAGGGTGGCTGTCATCAGATATTTGTCTTTGAAGGAATAGGTACCACGGCCAAAAAACGATTGAAGTTCGTTGATAACCGTGTAGCCTCCTGGTTGGTTGAGCACCAAGGTCAGGTCCTGCCCAAGGCCAGGGTTGTAAATCGGCTCAATGTCCGAAACTGGGAATTTGTTGATACTGAAATTTTTACCCTGCAGGAAGATATTCTGATACGAATGACCAACCAGAGCGGTGAGGCTGTGATTCTTGCTTGCAAAAGTGTAGGTCAAATAGTTTTCGATCAGACGGTTGGAATTTTTTGTAAAGTAAGTTTCCAATCTACCGATCTCGTAAGGTACGGTGTTGGGCCGACGTTGCCGGTCTTCAGTGGCAGTGGAATTGTCGATACCGAAATTAAGCTTGTAGACCAACCCTTTGAAGATAGTCACAGATGGTGATATGCTGGCCAGTACCCGGTTTGTTACCAGTTGTTCTTTGTAAAGTTTGAGCGTGATCAGCGGGTTCGTTCCATCCTGATACTGAAAAGGTTCTCCTTTTTCGTCTAATGTTTTGTAAGTTGGGTTAGCGGTAATGGCAGCCCCTATGAGTCCCTGATTATCGCCTCTCAGCCTTTTTGAATTTGTGGCATTGAGATTCAGATCCACGGTAACCCGGTCATTTAACAGTTTTTGGGAAAGATTTATCCGTCCTGTGTAACGATCCATCTGACTGCCTTTCAGAATTCCCTGTTGTTTTTGGGCACCGAATGAACCGTAGTAGGTCATTTTATCGGATCCACCGCCGATGGAAACATTGTGATTGTGGGTCGCAGCGCGACGTGAGATTTCTTTCTGCCAATCCGTATTGGCACCACCGTTGATAATGGCGCTTCCGCCCAGTTTGTTACCTTCTGATAAGAATTCCGGACCGGAATATACATCCAGCGGGCGAGCCATTGTAGAGAGGCCGAGTGATCCGGAATATGTAACACTTGCCTGGCCTGATTTGCCCTTTTTCGTCGTAATCAGTATGACGCCATTCGCGCCACGGGCACCATAAATGGCTGTGGCAGAAGCGTCTTTAAGTACATCTATAGATTCGATATCCTGGGGATTAAGGAAGTTGAGTGGGTTCACGTCGCCTCCGGTTCCGCTGTTGTCCAGCGCCATCCCATCTACCACGAAAAGGGGTGTACTGCCTGTACGAACGCCTCCAGGGCCCCGGATTGTAATGGATGTTTTACTTCCCGGTTCGCCGGTAGCGGAGGTAATATTCACGCCTGATACCTTGCCCTGAAGCAATTGTTCGGGAGAGTTGATGATCCCGGCATTAAATTCAGCAGCTTTAAGTGACTTTACGGAGCCCGTGATATCTTTTTTCACTGTGCTTCCATATCCTACCACTACCACTTCTGATAAATTAGAAGCAGATTCTTTCAGGTTGATAGCCAAGGAATTGCTGTTGTTCTCTGTAAGCAGAAAATTGCTTACAGACTGTTTTTCGAAACCGATATAACTGAACTCAAGGTTATATTTTGTGCCGGTCTGAAGGTTGGCAAATGAAAATGAACCCTGGGCGTCCGTGGTCGTTCCCTGTTTGTTCCCCCCACCTTCCTGTGCGATGACTACAGTTACGCCAGGTAGTCCGGTACCGGGTTCACCGGTAACTACTTTTCCGGTCAAGGTTATTTCCTTCGAAACGTTTCCCTTTTGACGAATTTCTTTTGCTGCATTTTTTCGAACAGGCATTTCAGCAACGGCCACAGCGTACAGTCCGCAAAGCGCGATAAACTGTAAAAGGCAGCTGCGAAACGTCCCGGTTCTGACAAATAGAGTCAAGGATTTTCTCATAATAATAAATTATGGGTTACAAATTGATAAAATAATAAGCACTTTCTCTGATCAGGCGGGGTGAGTAGAGTCTTACAAGTTACAAGAATACAAATTGTATTATTAATGTAAATTATAGAATATACTCAATAGGGAATGCAAACGTTTGAAATTCTATGCAAACGTTTGAAAAAATTCAAGGAAAAAATTGCAATAAATGTATTGAGAATCAGCATTGGCGCCGGATAAGTTGATAGTTGCGGATGAATGGAAAATGGGTTGCGCGTACCATTTAGCACAACCAGTTTCTGGCTGCAATACTCGGAAATTCATCCAAGGTTTTCAGCAATCCCGGTTTATCAAATTGTTAAGAGTAGGTGCGGCGAGTTGTGCCAAATGGGGGGCACCGCTATTAAACGTCCTGACGTAATACTTCCAGGGGTGGGCGGGATAACAGTCCCCGACTGTTGATCAATCCAATAAAGACGGTCAGCATCGAAACAAAGGCGAAGAGTAATACCACTGGTAGTAATTCCGGTGTAAATTCGGTCTCGAAGCTAAACTTTGCCAGCGCCCAGCTACTGATGAGGGCAATGAGGATGCCCGTTGCGGCTGCCAGTGAGCCAAGAAACATGTATTCCAGCGAAGTGATGGCGAAGATCTGCCTGCGGCTTGCGCCTAATGTGCGAAGCAAAACGCTTTCCTGAAGCCTTTGATACTTGCTGATCAACACCGAAGATATCAAGACGATGAGACCTGTAAGGATGCTGAACCCGGCCATGAACCGGATGACAAATCCAATTTTTTCGAAAAGATCATCAATGACACGGAGTACAAGTGCAAGGTCTATGATCGAAACATTCGGATAGCTTTGAACCAACGCCTGTTGAAACTGTGCAGATACTTGTGGCGAAGGGACGTGGGTCATCATCACATGAAACTGCGGTGCGTCTTCCAGCACGCCTTTCGGGAAGACTACAAGAAAATTGGTTTGCACTTCACCCCAGTTCACATCGCGCAAGCTGCCAACTACGGTTGTCATGATGGAGCCCTGGACGTTAAAAGTCATCGTATCGCCCAGCTCGATTTTGTTTCGTTCGGCAAATCCTTTTTCAAGAGAAACGGGAATGCCAGCGGATGTATTGGTATAAGTACCCTGCCACTTACCTGCCGTTATTATTTCTGAAGAAGTGAGGGTATCTCTAAAAGTAACCCGGTACTCCCGGCCGAAAATCCTTGCGGCATCTCCGTTTGTGGTGTCCTTCAAAGCATCTGTCGCATTTAGGCCATTAACTTCCTCGAGGCGCATATTGACGATCGGCACCATCTGGTTCACAGTTAAGCCGCGCTGTTTGGCAATGGCAAGAACTCCTTCTTTCTGGCTGGTCTGAATGTCGAATAGAACAATGTTAGGTTTGTTGCCACTGGACGAAAGCTGTACTCTTTTGAGTAAAATATTTTGCGTAAAAAACAATGTACAGATAAAATTTGTGCCAAGTCCTATCGCCACGATCAGTATAATTGTTTGATTATTAGGTCGGTAAAGATTGGCTAGGCCTTGTCTCCATAAGTAGCTCCACGAGGTCGGGAAGAACCGGCGTACGAGCCACATCAGCAGATTGGCCATGGCAGTCAGTATAAGAAATGCCGCCAGTATGCCCCCGGTGAAGGTTACAGCTTCGATAACCCTTTTGGTCTGGAGCATGGAAAACCCAAATACGAACAGGATGATCACCACATAGATGGCCCAGGTTAACGGATCTTTTTCGAGTTTGGATGGTTCCAATGATCCTCTCAGAACATTCAGGGGCGATATTTTACGAATACCTACAAGTGGTGGTAAAGCGAACAAAATGGAAATGATCAGACCAATCCCAATACCCTGCCCAACAGCCGACCACGAAATGCCGGTGGTGAGTTCGAAAGGCAGGAAGTCCTTGATCACATAGGGCAGAAACTGCTGTATACCCGTACCCAGCAATGCACCGAGTATGGAGCCAATAAGCCCGATGCCTGCTATTTGAATGAGATAGATCAGAAATGCCTGTGAGCCTCGCACGCCCAGGCAGCGGAGAATTGCGATGGAGTTGAGTTTTTCGCGAATGTAAATGTGTATTGCACTCGCAACCCCTATGCAACCCAGTAGCAAGGCTACAAAACCGACGAGTGCGAGAAACCGGGTCAGATCCTGAAACGATCGGCCGGTATCTTCTTTTTGGGTCTGTACCGTTTTGTAATCAAGATTGGCAGCTTCAATCCGTGGTTTAAGTTGCTCAATAAGTTTCGTGACGTCGGTTTCTTTTGAGAAATTGATATAATTTCGGTAGGCGATCCTGCTGCCCTTTTGCATGAGGCCGGTTTGGGTCAAATACTGCATCGGGATATATACGGACGGAGCAACTGAACTGGTGAAGCCCGTCTGTCCTGGAGCTTTTTTGAGTATGCCTGCAATGGCAAAGGTCACTTCACCCACTTTAATCGAGTCGCCAACCTTTGCTTCATATTGCAGCATGAGTGTCTGATCCACAAGCGCTTCTTTTTTTGAGCGGAAGGCTTTTCCCGCAGCTGCAGGAACGGTTTCCAGCTCCCCATAATAGGGGAAATCGCCCTGCAGTGCCTTTACCTGTGCGAGGCGGTTTCCTCCGTTTTTAGGGAAAAGTATCATGGAAGCAAAACTTCTCTCCTCGGATCTTTTGATACCAAGGGAGTCAATAAATGCTTTGTCTTTTCCTGTAAGTGCTTTATTACCTGATACTTCCAAGTCGGCTCCAAGCAGCGAGGCTGCCTGGTCGTCAATATTTGACCTGAGATTGTCTCCCAGAGAATAAATGGCTACCAGTGCGGCAATTCCGAGGACTATGGACGAAATGAACAACAAAAGTCGGGACCGGTTGCGCCGACTATCTCTCCAGGCCATTTTTAATAGCCAGTTCAGATTGGTTCCTTCGTTGGGATTAGAAAATTCGTTTTGCATCTATGTGACTGTATACAATATTATGAAGCAGGATGTTGGTTTGCAATAGGCAGTTTGAGGCGCTGAGCACTCATGCCTCTTCTCCTGTCGTAGTGGGCTGGTCAGAAATGATCTTGCCACCCTTAATTCGGATGATTCGTTGTGTTTTGGCAGCAAGTTCCAGGTCGTGGGTGACCACCACGAGTGTTGTTCCGGCTTCCTGGTTAAGTTCGAAAAGGAGTTTCACGACCCGTTCACTTGTTTCCGCATCCAGATTACCCGTGGGTTCGTCGGCAAACAGAATTTGTGGTTTATTGGAAAAAGCCCTGGCGAGTGAGACGCGCTGCTGTTCTCCGCCGCTGAGCTGGGTAGGATAATGGTGCCCCCGATCGGCGAGGCCCACCTTATCGAGCAGGTCGAGTGCGCGCGGTTTTATATTTTTCTCACCTCTTAATTCCAAAGGCACCATTACATTTTCCAGAGCGGTCAGCGTAGGCATCAATTGAAAGTTTTGAAAAATGAAGCCGATGTATTTATTCCTGACCGCTGCCAGTTGATCTTCATTTAATCCGTTCAGCCTGGTACCATGCAGCTCCACCAGGCCGGAAGATGATCGGTCCAGTCCTGCACATAACCCCAGCAATGTGGTTTTACCACTTCCGGAAGGCCCAACAATAGATAACGTGGATCCGGCGGGTACCGAGAAATTAATATTTTCTAAAACGGTTAGCGACCGATTTCCACTTTGATATACTTTGCCTACCTGTTGAAGATCGAGAATGGTGCTCATCAAATGATTGTATTTTGGGTGCTTTGTAAGACTTGGCAACCGGTTTTGATAAAATTTGGTTCTATGGGATTGAAATGGAAGATAAATATAGGTTGAATGGCGTTTAAAAATAAGTGAACGGTCGTTTCCTCATCTGTGAATTAGGCGGGGATTGTTACCTTTGAATAATTTGTTAAGCAAATTCCTGTGCCATAAAACAAATCTGATTGTGTTTATGAAATATATGATGACAACCATTGCCCGATTTCTTGTACTAACGATCGTGTTTGCAGCATGTAATACGGAGAAAAAAGAAAACACAGATAATTCTGCGGATACGTCCGTGGCGGCTTCCAAACCTTCCGTGAGCAGCAAGAGAACCATTTTATTTTTTGGAAATAGTCTCACTGCCGGCTATGGGCTTGATGATCCGTCGCAGTCCTTTTCCGGGCTGATCCAAAAAAGAATAGACTCTTTGGGACTGGATTATAAGGTCGTAAATGCTGGCGTTAGCGGAGAAACTACTTCTGGCGGGAATAGCCGTATTGACTGGGTTCTGAAAAATCCGCTGGATGTTTTTGTCCTTGAGCTTGGTGGCAACGATGGTCTCCGCGGCATTCCTGTAACGGAGACCAGAAAAAATCTTCAGGCAATCATTGATAAAGTAAAAGCGAAATATCCGGATGCAAAACTGGTGCTGGCCGGCATGCAGATGCCCCCGAGCATGGGCAGCCAATATACCGGGGAATTCAGGAAACTTTACAAAGAGATAGCCGACAAAAACAATGTAAAGCTGATCCCCTTTTTGCTGGAAGGGGTAGGTGGCGAGGTGAAATTAAATCAGAAAGATGGAATCCATCCTACCGCTGAGGGGCATAAAATTGTGGCAGAGAACGTTTGGGAAGTCCTTAAAGATGTGCTGTGACAGTTAAACTGGTTTGATTAATTTCCAAAGTTCCAATTTCGCTTCAAGAATTTCTTTGGATGAAACGTAATGATCGAAGGCATCGACTTTGATGCCCTCTTTTAATTTGGGATTTATGATTCGTAGTACGTAATCCCTGTCACTGAATGGGTCGATCCACCGGTCCGATCCGCATTCTTTAATCCACATCAGATAGCCCCAGTTGGATTTGTTTTCGTGGACATAGAGCCAGACAGACAACTTTACCTGGCTGCCATCTTTTCGTTTAAAGATTTTTTCGTGGGTCATGAGTCTGAATCGTGAAGGGGGCTATCGAAGTCAATGCTGTGAATATACTACCGTAACGCGGACAACCCGCAAAAAAAATGAGCCATCCGGAAATTTCCGGATAGCTCTTCATCTATTGATTACAAGTGTATGTGATAAAATATGCAAATCGTTAACAAATGAGTTGATATTGTTACTCTTTCATTAACGACGTAGCTGGAATGATCTAAACCACCCGATCTCCGCGGATTACCCGAAGTATTACGGCTACTATGGCAATCACAAGCAAAATGTGAATGATATTGCCCATCCCGAAGCTAGCAAAACCGAAGTAGCCAATCAGCCATAGAATGACAAGTATAACGGCAATTGTATAAAGAAGATTTCCCATGTGAAAGATAAGGTTAATGGTGATAGTTATGCGGTGTTTGGTTACAAATTTATGCCAGACCGGTTTTGCCAGTTAGTTGCGCTCTTATTCCCCGTTTTGCCCGAATAGTGCGTTTAATACAGGTATTTTTAATGAAAAGTTGTGGAGAAAATTCTCCTCGATTACCAAACTTATGCGTGTTACAGTAAGTATGGATGCTGGATGATATGGTTTTAGGATGAGCACAGGTAATTTACCTTTGAAAAAATTAATCGATGAATCAATTCTAAGTCTGATGAACAAAATTGAAAAGCTGTATTTCAGGGAAGGCGCGATGCTGAAAAGTCTGCCGACTTTCCTGAGTCAAAATGTATGTATGCTGCTTGCTTGCTGGTTGATATTCGCCACTATGTCGCTGGATGTTGTTGCGGCAGAAGTGGATACGGTGGAAACGTATAGCGAAGTGATGAAAAAAAGAATCAAGGCGGTCATCGTAAAACCTGTGGGTTATAATCAGTCAAAAGAAATGCCGGTGGTGTATTTGTTGCATGGCTATGGCGGAAATTATAGCGACTGGATAAAAAAGGCAGCGGATGTCACCAAGCTTGCCGATCAGTACAATATCATGATTGTTTGCCCGGACGGGGCCGTAGGAAGCTGGTATTGGGATAGCCCGATAGACCCTCAATTTCAATATGAAACCTATGTGTCAAAAGAATTGGTGGCGTTTGTCGATGGCAAATACAAAACGATCAGGGATCGGCGTGGACGCGGTATCACAGGGTTGAGCATGGGCGGACACGGGGCACTGTACCTGGGTATCCGTCACCAGGACGTTTTTGGAACTGCCGGCAGTATGAGTGGGGGAGTGGATATACGGCCGTTTCCAAATAATTGGGATATGGCCCGGAGGCTGGGCAAATATGCCGAGCAGCCGGAAAGGTGGGAAAAAAATACAGTGGTAAATCAGCTGCATTTACTGACACCCAATTCACTTGCGCTCGTCATTGACTGCGGAACGGAAGATTTCTTTTTCAAAGTAAATGAAAATCTGCATCAGCAACTGCTCTACCGGAATATTCCGCATGAATACATCACACGCCCGGGAGGACACAACTGGCCGTACTGGAACAACGCGATCCAATATCAGCTGATGTTTATGAATGGTTTTTTTACAAAATTGAAGTAATGCGAAATTCCGGGGTTCTTGTCTTGGTAACAGGGTTATTATGAAAAATAGAAGGGATTTTATCAAAACGCTTGTAGTGGCAGCCACAGGTGCCAGCCTAGGAAATCCGGCAATAGGTGCGGGTTTGGATCAAAAACAGCTCTCTAGCCATCATGCATACGGCCTCACGGTACTCTTTCAGGGGGATTCGATCACAGATGGTAACAGAACCCGGAATACCGATTGGAACCATGTGATGGGTCATGGTTACGCCTGCAACATTGCGGGTAGGTTGTGGTATGACTACCCGGATAAAGGTTTTCAGTTCTATAACCGGGGAATCAGTGGCAACAGGATCACACATCTGGCTGAGCGCTGGCAGGCCGACACGCTTGACTTAGAGCCGGATGTGTTGAGTATTTTGGTAGGTATCAATGATGTCGGCGGGTTTGTCAGGGGTGATACCTCATGCACCCCTGACCAATTTGAGACAGGTTACCGGGAACTACTCATTCGAACAAAGGCTAAGCTCCCTGCATTGCGGTTTGTGCTGTGCGAACCGTTCATTCTGCCCGTAGGGAAAGTGAAAGACAATTGGGAGGTATTTCAAAGGGAGGTCAGCATCCGGCAGAAGATTACCAAACAACTCGCCTCCGAATTTCAGGCTGTACACGTACCGTTCCAGCATGCTTTCGATGCAGCGCTTAGCAAAGCACCCGCCGAATACTGGATATGGGATGGAATACATCCCATGCCGGCCGGTCATGAGCTGATGGCCCGGTTCTGGATTGAAAAAGTTGCCGGGCAATTGGGCATTTAAAAGACAACGGAACCAAATTCCTGATTTATATCAGCCTTGAGACCAACACACGTCAATTTTTCCGAATGTGTGTTGCCTTAGTTTTGGATCTTCAAATTTACTGCTCCGGCAATTTATGATCCAGACAAATCAAACGCATACTTTTCATATTCCGGTACTAGGGCTGGGATATTCTGTTGATACGCCTATCAAGGTTTCACCCTTCGGTATTTCATCCGTTGCGTCCATCGTAGATGATGAAATGATAGAAAGGATGAGAAAACATCACACGCTTTCGAATGGGGAGGTTTTTATACCTATCCCAACCAGTGAGCCCGACTTTCGCAGTAAACGCATAACGGCCTATCTGAACCTGATGGAGAGGATTATAGACCGGCATTTCTCAACGCTCCAAAAGGAGCCCTTTGAGACTGGTACAGATATTACCCGATATTTCGAACTGCTGCCCGACAGCGCTGCTTTAAAAACACGTTACCTTGAGATGAAGGCTATGCAGCCCGGTGCGGAAAGGACGGCTTTGCAGGAGCGGCTTCGAAATGCAATTTCAAAAGGGGCAATTGATGTGAACATCATGTCCAAGGTGGATAAACTGAATAAGGATGTTTTCGGTGAACCGCTCGATGATACTTTTTCCGATGCTTCTGCAGCATTACGGGGTTTCGCAAACAGTACACTTACTTCTTCGCTCGTTCTTTCGGCAGGTATGAATCCACGGTTGTACAATTACGTTGAAAATTTCCCTGACTTTTTTCCAGATGCAAAGGGACATTTGAAAAAGAGAATTATCCTCAAGGTTAGCGACTTTCGGTCTGCTTTTATTCAGGCCAAGTTTTTGGCCAAAAAAGGAATATGGGTCTCTGAGTTTCGCATTGAGTCGGGTCTGAATTGTGGGGGACATGCATTTGCCACCGAAGGATACCTGCTTGGACCTATTTTGGAAGAGTTTAAAGACCGGAAACAGGAAATGCTTGAGGCTCTTTTCAGTTTGTATCTGCCTGCCCTGGCATTAAAGGGAATTGAAATAGCCAGTGCTCCGTCCACACGCATTACGGTACAGGGCGGCATTGGCACTGCCCAGGAAGATCGTTTTTTGTTGGACCATTACGAAGTGGATGCCACCGGATGGGGTAGCCCTTTTTTGCTTGTTCCGGAGGTTACCAATGTGGACGACGCTACATTGAAAGATCTGGTTTCAGCCAAAAGTGATGATTACTATGTCAGCAATTCATCACCGCTGGGCGTACTTTTCAATAATTTCAAAAAGAGCAGTGCCGAAAAGCAAAGGCTGGAACGCATTGCAAAGGGCAGGCCCGGTAGCCCATGTAACAAGAAGTATCTGGTGTCGAACACCGAGTTTACTGCCGAACCGATTTGTACAGCGTCGAGGCAATATCAGAACCTGAAAATAAAACAGCTGCAGTCCGCAAAGCTCAGTTCCCAGGAGTATGAACGGCAATACCAGGCGGTTACCGAAAAGCTTTGCTTATGCGATGGCCTGAGTACCTCTACTTTAAAGAAACATGGTCTGCTGACTCCGAGAGAAAATCATGCCGTTTCCATTTGCCCGGGACCTAATCTGGCCTGGTTTTCGAAGGTGTATTCGCTGGACGAAATGGTTAAACATATCTATGGTAAACTGGATTTGTTAAGCCATGTGAGCCGGCCCAACATGTTTATCAATGAATTGAGCCTGTATGTGGAGCATTACAGAAAGGATATTGAAATGCAGGCCAATGACCTAAATGATAAAAAGAAAAAGTACCTGCAAAAATTTAAAGATCAACTGCTCGCTGGAATCGACTATTATCGTGGATTGATTCCGCAACTGAGCCAACATACCCATGCGTATCGCGAAGAGATGTTTTCACAGTTGGCCACCATTGAAAATCAATTAAAAACTTATCCGGTGGTGTAGAAAATTTAAGGAAGCGAGCTCTTTGTTTAGTAATCGTCCTGTTGCAGACTGTCGGCTTTGATGGTTTCGGCAGGACGATTTTTTTATAATAGTCATGCTCAGATCCTGAAACCACATGTTAAAGCTATCGGTTAAATGTGTACTTATTCTGGTTACCCAGAACTCGATATTCGCTTTTTGCCAGTTGACTCTCACCCATAGTACGCCTGAACCGCTTACAGAATGTGAATGTGCAAGGGCTAAAGCAGCCGATGCAGTTTACAAATTTTTGGACACCAAAGCCTTTCCTTTCACCACCTTCCCCGCTCTGAATGAGCCACTTTACATACGAATTCGCTTTCCTATCAGGCTGGGAGGGCATGATGCAAAAAACTTTGATTGGAAACAGTATTTAAATTTCTCTAATTTACATTTTCAAAAATAGAACATAAATTAATCGTCGAAGGTTATAGTTCTTTTTTAAGAAAGAGATCAAAAAGCTTGAGGACTGCATCTTTTTGTTTGTCTTTAAGAGAGTTGGCGATGAAAAAGTCGAATTTGGTAAAAAGGAAATAGCCAAATCTTGAATACTCTCTTCTTGGATCCTGAAGTGCAGCAAGCCTTCTGAAAACTCGTTTTGCAGATTCTCTGCATTGGTCGCTATTAATTGTGCCTTCGGAGAATTCTTGTAAAATTTCCTGAAGGTCGTTTACATAACGTTTCAGAATTCCAAGTCTTTTAAAAACCAACTCCTTTCTATTAAGATCACATATTTCAATTGTTTTTTCTGCTTGGGAACTTAACCCTAAAATGTCTCCATTTGGTCCAAACACAAAATGAGTCTCTACATCATCCAGCTCAGGATGTAGAATTAGTGCCTCTTCTGCTCTGAGTTTGGCCGAATCAGCTACGCAGTATTCGATTTCTGGTAATCCATCCGCATCAAGAGAAGGCTCTGTGATTTTGGCTGCTGATGTTGGAAAGCTGTAACCTTTTTTGCGGTTGCACTTACTGCAGCACAGGATCAAATTACTCCACTCATACGCTAGCCAGTAATAGCCGTTGTGAATCAAATCATCATTGACCTTCTTTTTAGGACGATAATGGTCAACCTGCATTGCAGCACCTGCGGAAGTGTTGGTCTCGCAATAGGCACATTTCGAATGATACAGCACTTCCAGTGATTCCAAGGTTGCATCCCTGTAGACCTTCGAATCGAATTTATGCTTACTTTGGGTAGTGATAGAATCCAATATAAGAGCGAGTCTTCGGGATTCAATTAACTTTTTCGGCAGGATTGTGAAATCTTTTTTTACACTAATCATTATCCCGTAACCTATTTGTTTCTGGGTTCGAAAAGTTCGTCAGGGAATTGTCGACTACTTTTTTCAAACTCGTTAAGATATTGGTCGATGTCATCATTTTTCTCCATTTCTTCAAATGTGTCTTCTGTTCTAACCTCTGTCAAATCCTCCAATTGCTTGGAAAATATGTCGTCCATATCAAAAACATCCGAAGTTAGTATTAGATTGGGAGTCAGGGTTTTGAGATCAATATCTATTTTTTCCACGGTTATTCCTTCTTCTTTGGTTCGATTCACTTTGAGGATAACGGAGTTTTTGGGTGCTCCAAGTAATGGAATTGGACTGTGGGTTGAAACGATAAACTGAATATTGGGAAAAACCTCACTGAACAGCTGGGGAATGTGTTTTTGCAATTTGGGGTGCCAGTGCAAATCCAGCTCGTCAATGATAACAACACCCTTCAGATCAGATGGGTTTTGTATTTCTTTTTGACTGCTCGAAAGTCGAACAATCATGTCACCCGCTACGCCGATAATGCTCCTAAAACCAGAAGCGATTTTTTCAAAAGGAAGTGGTTCATATTGATCTTCGCCGTTTATCGTGTCTTTTTCAATATACTCAATACGGTTATTTGATGAGTTGAACCGAATATCTGACAGGTTTGGGACAAGTTTAAGGAATGCTTTTTTTACCAGATTAAAACGATCGTCCTTTTTGAGGTACCATATTACAAGCTCACTTTCAATATTCAGCAAGACCCCGTCTGTTCTAAAAAGACTATACAAGGTTCCACTTTTTTGAGCGGCTTCACTTATGCTTGCATCCACCTGCATGTTTAATCTTACAGGGCCATACGCAGCCAGGTGAAGAAGCGGGGATTGATTAATCTTGAAGTTATTGAGTAGGTTTTGATCTTCACTTTTGTACTCCACTTTTATGCGTGATCCGGAATCGGGGGCGTAGTCGTATGCACCGTCTTTGGATCCATGTAACCCGAGAACCATAGACTGCAAAATCGTACTTTTCCCGAATCCGTTTTCCCCAACCAAGAATACCCATCTGGTATCAACGGGCAAGTTTTCTATTGTAGCCCGTTTAATTCCCTGGAAATTGGAGACGGAGAGGCTTTTAAGGCAGTATGTTAGAATTTGATCCTTTTCTGTGAAGGTATCCGGTTCGTTTTGAAGGAACTGTTCGTCTTCGTCTATGTTAAAAAGATTTTTGAAGTCGATGGGTGCCAATTCTTCATATCCATCAAGGAGGGTCAACCAATCTAAAAAATTAATAAGAACATCATTTTTAACCATATATTTTTCCGCGTCGTAAGATTCTTCGATCGAAGTGTATAGGTCGTTTGGAATCATTACAACAGTGTATTCTACAGTTTCAGAATCGGTGTCATAACCGGTAACTGAGAAATATAATTTGTTAAAAGCTTTGTATACTACTTTGAATCCAAAATCATTGTTGCTTTTTAGATCCAGCGATAAACGTGAGTCCTTAATTTTTTGTTTAACAAAATTTGCAATTTCCCTTAGTTCTCGACCAACTGCTAATGGAAGACTTTTGGCATTCATATACTTTGTTTTTTAAGCCACTACTCAAAAATAGCAATTCGCTACTACAAATTGATAAAATTATCACAAGGTCAGTAAATTTCACCTGTTACCGGCCTTATCTCCACCAGGTTACTATTTGGGAAGAAAATTCATTAATTTATGGGAAGCAAGCCTTTCCCTTTCACCACCTTCCCCGCTCTGAATGAGCCACTTTACATACGAATTCGCTTTCCTATCAGGCTGGGAGGGCATGATGTAAAAAACTTTGATTGGAAACAGTATTTAAATTTACCTAATTTACATTTTCAAAAATAGAACATACCATACATTTAATTTTATTATTCAGCTAAATGAGCAACGTTTCCCCGCCTTCGCATGCCGCAAATGCCCCGAAGTTTACCGAGAATAAATATCTCGTCACGCTTGTGTTTGTCACCTCATTATTCATGTTTTGGGGCATCGCCATCACCATGGGGGATGTTTTGAACAAACATTTTCAGCATGTACTAAGTCTAACCAAGTTTCAATCTGCTTTTGTGCAGTTTGCTATTTTTGGGGCTTATGCGGTAATGGGCATACCAGCAGGTTTGTTCATGAAACGTTTTGGTTATAAAAACGGGGTGCTTCTGGGACTATCTCTCTTTGCCGGCGGATCGTTTCTTTTTGTTCCAGCCGCGGCCGCTGCGTCTTTCCCATTTTTTGGACTTGCGTTGTTTATTCTGGGATGTGGGCTCTCTACACTGGAAACTGTGGCACACCCCTTTGTTGCATCACTCGGAGACCAACGGACGAGCGACCAGCGAATCAACTTTGCTCAGGCGTTTAATGCCCTGGGCGCCATTATAGGACCGACCATTGGATCATACTTTCTGCTGCGTAACAACGTAGAAGGAAGTACCGACTTAACTTCTGTCAAGGTGCTTTATATTGCAATAGGAGCCGTGATAGCCTGCATTGCCATTGGTTTTTCTTTTGTGAAAGTGCCAGCCTTAACTGATCCTCATGGCAGTACCTCTGCTGACTCTGTAAATGAGGATAATAAGTCTGGAAAAAAGCTTTTTGAGCACCGACATTTTAAATGGGCTGTTGCTGCTCAGTTTTTTAATGTGGCTGCGCAGGGAGGTACCTGGGCATTTTTTATTAATTATGGCCATGAAAAGATGGGCTTTACGGATGCTGTGGCAGCCAACTATATGGGGCTTTTCATGGGTCTGATGCTAGCAGGTCGTTTTGTAGGTACTTTTTTGATGCGGGTCATTGCACCACATTCACTTTTGGCCATTTTTGCAGCCGGTAACATTGTGATGTGCCTAATTGTAGCGCAGAGCTGGGGATGGCCTTCGTTTATCGCGCTGCTGATGCTTAACTTTTTCTTCAGTATTATGTTCCCCACTATTTTTAGTCTTGGATTGAAGAATCTGGGTTCCCATACCCAACAGGCGTCTTCATTCATCTCGATGGGTGTTTGTGGTGGTGCGTTTTTCCCGTTTCTCATGGGAGCTGTGGCCGACTACGATGTGGCAACGGCCTACTATCTGCCTATTATTTGCTATGCGGTAATCTTCATGTTTGGCTATAAATTTTACAAAGTTCGTTGAGGAGAAGTTAGGGGATCTAGCAGTTAAGCAGTTAAAGAACAAACCAATGAAAGCTATTAGCCAACAGCTGATAGCTCACAGCTAATCAAATATGAAACTCTGGGGAATAGACTTAGGAGGCACCAAAATTGAGTGTGCCGTTTTGGATTCAAACAATAACCTTGAAGTGGTGGTGCGGATGCGCCTTCCAACCGAATCTGCAAAGGGATATGAGCACATTTTGTCCCAAATAAAAAAACTGATAGACATGGTAGCCGAGCAAGTTGGGGAGAAGCCACGTAAAATAGGCTTTGCCACACCCGGTGTACTGGAACCAGACTCACAATTGATGAAGAATTCCAACACCATCTGTCTGAATGGGAAGCCGATGCGACAAGATCTGGAGGCTATTCTGGGTATCCCGGTACAGCTGGCCAATGATGCCAATTGTTTTGCACTGGCCGAAGCATTGATAGGTGCCGGAAAAGAATATCCCAAGGCGGAGGTCGTTTTTGGCGTGATTATGGGTACCGGTGTAGGAGGAGGGCTGGTTGTGAACAACAAGATCATCGGCGGTCATCATGGGATCGGCGGAGAATGGGGCCACAACATTCTGGAGGAAAATGGCGTGCCCTGCTATTGTGGAAAAGCCGGCTGTGTGGAGCAGGTGATTTCCGGGCCAGCTTTGGAGCGGTATTACGAGCAGGTGAGCGGGGAAAAGTTGTCTCTTAAAACCATTCTCGAACAATACAATGAGGGAAAAAATGAACATGCAAAAGCGACAATCGAAAGATTATTGGAATATTATGGCAGAGCTATTTCTACCTTAATCAATGTACTTGATCCGGGACTTATTGTGATTGGCGGGGGTGTGGGTAATATCGATCTTTTGTACACCGCAGGTTTTGAGAGGATAAAAAAATATATTTTCAACAAAGGTGTGGTAACGACGCCAATTTTGAAACCCAGGCTGGGCGACAGTGCAGGGGTTTTTGGTGCTGCGTTATTGTAAAAAAGCAGGCGAAGTTGTTTACGAATCGCGGACAGGTCTGCTCGACTTGTCCGTTTTTTATGTTATCTAGCCCTCTCCAGACTTAATACTGACGTCATCTCCACGGGCTAGGGATTGTTTAGTTTTGTTTCTATTTTTCGGATATCAACAAACTTAAACAATTCGAATGAAACAAAAATTACTTCTGTTAAGCATCTTCATGCTTTCAATTGTCAGGCTTTCTGACGCTCAAATTGCCAATCATGTAGTCATTAGTGAAGTTTATGGCGGTGGAGGAAATTCCGGGGCTTACTGGTTAAGCGATTTCGTGGAGCTTTACAATCCCACACTTTTTGATGTGAACCTGAACGGTTGGTCGGTACAGTATGCAAGCTCCAGTGGCTCTTTCAATAATGCAACACCTTTGTCCGGTACCATCAAAGCCGGTGGGTACTATTTGGTAAAGCAAGCCGACGGAACAAATGCAAGTGGCACTGCGGTTGCTTTGCCCACTCCTGATGCGACCGGGAATGCAGGGATGTCTGGAACCGCAGGAAAGGTTTTATTATGCCAATGCACGGCTGCCCTGGCAGTTTCCAATCCTACCACCGACGTGGTTGATCTTGTTGGTTTCGGTTCTAGTGGTAACTTTTATGAGGGCGCTGGGCGAGCTCCGGCTCCAAGTAATGAAAGCTCCATTATACGCGCATCCGGAAATAACTCCTGGACTCCGGGCATTGGAAATGGATGGGATAGGAACAATAACAACACAGATTTTACGAGCACTGGAACTGTAAAGCCCTTCCCGCAGAATACTTCTTCACCAGTGGAGTTTTCGAATACACCCAGCATCAGTGTATCGTCTGGTACCGTAAGTTTTGGTAACGTATTTATCAATACCAGCGCACCATACAAAGCTATTTTGTTGAAATTCGCCAATCTGGACGCCACAGATGTTGCCGTTGTTGTGGATGCTCCATTTACAATTTCGAAAGACCCGGCAGGTCCATACAGTGGTTCGGCTACGATAACAGACGCTGAACGTACTGCAAGTGGTTTATGGCTGTATATCACGACTTCCGTCGCAGCCACTGGAGCGGCTTCGGGTAGCATCACCCTCACGCATGCAAGTTTGAATGCGCCTGTGACGGTTAACCTAAGTGCCAACGGGGTAGAAGCGCTCGGCAGCGCAACAAAAATTAACACCATTCAGGGAGCGGGATATCAAGCCACTGCCGGAACTTTCCAGGTGGAAGCTATCGTGACAGGCGTATATGGCACCTTAGAGCCTGCCGGATTTTATATTCAGGAAGAAGATGTTGACGCGGATGCTGATGAAAATACATCAGAAGGAATCTTCGTGGTAATGAGTGATCCCTCCGTGAAGGTGGGAGATCTGGTACGGGTATTGGGAACGGTTCAGGAAAATGGCGGATCCCCGTCTTTTAATCAGGCTGTCATCGCCTCTCCGGCTGTCTCCATTTTGTCAGGCAGCAACCCGGCACCTTCTTTTACTGATATCAGCATCACGGACAACGCGCCTGCTTCGGCAGAGAAGTATGAAGGCATGCGGGTACAATTTGCGTCCGAACTGACGGTCACAGATGTAAGCGATGTTGCGTTCCGGGGTGAAGTTGTTCTTTCTTTGAATGGAAGCGTTTACACGCCGACACAAATTGTGGATCCCAACGATGATCCGGCAACTGGAAATGGCTCTGACGGTGCTGCCAATGTACCAGCGGTGAACGCTTACGCAGCTGCTAATGCCGCCAAATTGATTGTGCTTGATGATGGATCAGGGTTAAGTAATCTAACGACAGTACCGTATCTCGATCCTGTTTTGAATACCATCCGGGTAAACAGCACCATATCGTCCTTGAAGGGTATTATGGGTTATGGTTTTGCCAAATACCGCATTCAGCCACTGGCAGGAGCTGATTTGCCCGTTTTTACGGTTACGCGCCCATCTGTTCCTACATTTACAAATGCCGGTATCAAAATAGCCAGCTTCAATGTACTAAACTATTTTAACGGTAATGGCCAGGGCGCCGGTTTCCCTACGACCAGAGGTGCAGCGAGTGCAGCGGCTTTTGCCGTACAGAGGAGTAAAATAATTAAAGCGCTTGCGCAAATGAATGCGGACGTGGTGGGGTTGATAGAAATCGAAAATGATGGGGTAGGAGCATTTTCCGCCGTTCAGGACCTTGTGAATGGCCTAAATGCTGAATTGGGCACGCCGGGCGCTTATGCGATTGTAAATGACGGTGCATCGGTTCAGACGGACAATTCTGATCAGATTAAATGTGCGATCATTTACAAGGTTAGTTCATTGAAAACCTATGGAGATGCTCAGTTAACCGGTGGTGGTCAGAATACGCGCCCGCTTCTGGGGCAAACCTTTGAAACGCTGGCGGCAGTAGTACCAGGCGGACGTGTGATGGCTCCGGAAAAGTTTACTTTCATTGTGAATCACTTCAAATCCAAGGGGTCCAGTGATGCTACCGGTTTGGATATTGATCAGAACGATGGCCAGAGTGCATACAACGCTACCCGTAAAACGCAGGCTGTTGCACTACTCGCATTTATTGAGAATCTTAAAATCAGTGGCGGCACGGACAGAATTGTGAGTGTAGGCGACTATAATGCCTACTATGAAGAAGATCCTATGGATATTCTTCGTGCGGGAAACCTTGTTGTTCCAAGTTTGGCTACTGAATATTCATACAGTTTTGACGGCGCGCTAGGATCCTTGGATCATGCAGTCTTTTCATCTACGATGAGCCCATACGCCACTGTTAAAAAATGGAACATCAATTCCAATGAGCCTGCCATTCTTCAGTACACTTCTATACTGGCAGATGCGACAAGTCCTTTCCGCTCTTCAGATCACGATCCGATATTAATTGGGATCGACTTTTCAACCCCGTTGCCGGTGCGTTTGGTGTCTTTTAATGCCAGGAGAATCCATGATCAGGTTCAGGTGGAATGGAAAACGGCAGAGGAATCAAATAACAGTCATTTTACGGTACAAAGATCGGCGGACGCAATTTCATATGAAGATATTGCCGTGCGGGATGGAAAAGGCAATAGCAATAGTCTCCATAGTTACAGTTTTACGGATACGTCACCGCTGTATGGCGTGTCTTACTACCGTTTGAAACAAACAGATTACGATGGGAAATTTACCTATTCCAGAGTTGCACCAGTACAAATGAGTGGTGAAACGGAGTTTGAATTTAGCGTATATCCTAATCCTGTGGCTGATCAGATCAATCTAAAATTTTCAGGAATAGCATCTACTCATTCGAATTGGCTTTATCAGATCGTGAACAAAGATGGAATAGCTCTTTTTTCAGGAAAGGGTTCTCTTGACAAAATCAACAAAAGTGCAACCAATGCACTTCCCGGTTTGAAGTCAGGGGTGTATATCATTCGTGTGGCTTCCGGGACAGAGAATCACACCTTCAAATTTGTGAAGCATTGAAGTCGTAAGCCATTCAATGTGCTGAAAACCAATTGCTTTGCAGATAAAAAAAGAGGCGATGAGCCTCTTTTTTTTGTTTCATCTACTGGATTTGAAGCTGTTTTAGGAAGTGTTTTATGACTCGATTCATGCGTTTCCGTTGATTATTCCCGACTCTACCGCGATAAAATCCGGTTAAACAAGACGATTGATTGCATTATTGCAGCACAGTGTTTGGTTGATTGTGAAGAAATAGAAATAGCCTGCCGACTGAACGGTAAGTATTGAGTGAATGTATAAATGGGAGACTGGCCTGATTTTTTAATCATTCTGAGGTACTGGTTATTTAAGGTTATTAAGCGAAATGTAGTGAAGACACTCCCGAAATGGAACTTAAGAGCAAATGGTATCCCTTTTAGGGATATGCGTATACACTCGTCACCGACTAATCAACGAAGTTTGAAATATAAATATTTATTGATTCTACTACTGGCGTTGCTTTCATGTGGCCCACTTATCGCTCAGGAAAAGGGAGGATGGCTGAAGCGAATTGTTCAAAAAACCGTAACCGATACCACCTCGCCTGGAAAGCCAAGTTTTAGGATATATCCCACACTGGCTTATTCTCCGGAGACAAGCTTCGAATTTGGGTTTTCTTCTCTCCTCCTGTTTCAGGCCAAAAATGACACGCTAAACCGGCTTAGTGAAGTAAATGCATTTACCTTCATTACGCTGGAGGCACAGTATGGAATCTGGCTTGACAATGCGATCTATGGCGACAATGACAACTGGTTTTTTCTTGGTAAAACTCGTTTTCAGCGATTTCCGTTACTTTATTACGGCATTGGGCCGGAAACGAGCGGTGACGAGCCGGCACTGATCGACGCCAATTATTTACTTTTGCGGCAGCGGGTTTTAAGGAAAGTGGTACCTAATCTATTTCTGGGGCCAGAGATTGATTACCAGCAGCTTTACAATACCCGTTTCAATCAACCAAAGGATCACCAGGGCTATGAACAACCACTTGGTAGCAGCGGTGGACGGAATTTAGGCTTGGGAGCTGCGTTGGTTTACGACAACAGACACAACGTGTTAAATGTAAGGAAAGGACTGTTTGGTGAAATTTCCTTTCTCAAATATCATCCGTCTCTGGGAAGCGATCACAATTTTCAAGGGGTTAATCTGGATGTCCGCTCAGCGCACCCAACCAGTAAAAGAAACGTCCTTGCCTGGCAGGTTTATGGCAACTTCTTTTCTGGTGATGTTCCTTTCAATCAAATGGCATTGATGGGAGGCGAAATGATTATGCGTGGCTTCTATTATGGACGTTACCGTGATAAAAATATGTTGGCTGCGCAGGCCGAGCACCGGTGGTTACCTTTTAGTTTTTCCAAGCGTTTTGGAGGAACGGTTTTCGCTGCCGCGGCGGTGGTGGCTCCTAGAGTGAATGAATTTAGCTGGAAACATATACGCCCATCCGGAGGAGTGGGATTACGTTATTTGTTGTTTCCCAAAAAAGACATTTTTTTGCGTCTGGACGTAGGTTTCACCAAAGAAGGCCCCGGGTTCTATTTGTTTACAGGAGAGGCGTTTTAGTGACTAAAACTAAAAAATACCTCGCAAGTTGCTATTGGTTAAATTTTGATCATTATATATTTATCTGCGAATGCTTAACAATTTAACAATCAAACACGAGTCTCACTTTTAATCGAAATATATCCCCAGGCTTCCCGTCTGAGGCTTATAAACAAAAGCGACAGCCAACAATAGAAATCCCACAAACCCGAGCGCCAGAGGTAGGGAGGTTCCTTCGGCAATAAACCCGATCAGAGCAGGACCCGCAAGCTGGCCTGAGTACCCCAGCGTTGTAACTGCCGCGAGAGAGATGGAGGTCGCCACATTTGGGATCTGGCCAGCCGCAGTGAAAAATACTGGAACTGCGTTGGCAGCGCCTAATCCTACCAACACGAAGCCTATCAAAGCAGCCCCCGGCCAGGTGAAAGACACAGCGATGAAATAACCTGCGGCCGACACCAGAGCACCATACAACACCACCTTGTCCGAACCGACACGGTTTACGATTTTATCGCCCGTCAGCCGCATCACAGCCATGGCTATGGAAAATGCCGCATAACCAAGTCCGGACATGGAAGGATCGAAACCACGATTGAATTGAAGAAATACGGCACTCCAGTCAAGCAAGGCACCCTCGGCCAGAAAAAATACAAAACACATCAGACCCAGAACCAAAACAGGCCCGCGTGGTAAAACAAATGAAAATGACTCCACCGTAGCTTCGTCTTTGTGCGCGTAAAGGAATCTGTATTGGCTGATGGTGATCAACATAAGAAGCCCGGAAATACTGATGGCAGCAAGCACAGGTGACAGGCCAAGTTTTATCAAAAAACCCAAGCCTATGGAGCCGAGCAAGCCCCCAACGCTGAACATACCATGAAATGATGACATGATATGACGGCCATATCTTTCCTGAACCAACACGGCGTGCGCGTTCATGGCCACGTCAATCGAACCTATGGCGGCTCCAAAAATGAAGAGCGCTCCGGCAAGCTGGATGGAAGAGGTGGCCTGAAGCAAAAGAGGTAAGATAATGGCAATAACAGTTGAGGCGATCAGTGTGACTTTGCGGCTTCCATATTTATTGATAAACATACCAGAAAATGGCATGGTAAGAATGGCGCCGGCGCCAAGAGATAACAGCACAACCCCAAGTGTAGCGTCGTCGAGTCCAAGGTTGGTTTTGGCAAACGGAACCATCGGTGCCCAGCACGAAAGCCCGATGCCGCATACCAGAAAGATGAGTAAACTTGCTTTTCTTGCCGAGTGGGTTTTCCTGTCATGCGCATGCAAAAGTGTGTTTTCCATTTTGTAACTTAATTTTTGCAAAAATATGCAATTCCATCTATCGTTTATGTTTTCATTTTGAACACGCCAAGGCAAGGTGATCCGGGGGAGCGATCTTTCTTACCATTGTCTTTCGTACTGGCAAAAAAAAGCCGGTCACATCGCTGTAACCGGCTCTACATACATTTTACTTTTTACATCTCCTTTCTCACACGGAAAGTCTTACAAATTTTTCTTCTTCGATTCCTTCACTGCGAAATCTACCGCCCGGGCGGTTAGCGCCATGTAAGTGAGCGACGGGTTCACACACGACGCCGATGTCATGGCGGCTCCGTCTGTTACAAATACGTTTTTCACCGCGTGGAGCTGGTTATTTGCATTTAGCACGGAAGTTTTTGGGTCACGCCCCATACGCGCGGTACCCATTTCGTGAATGGCCATACCCAGGTAAGAGCCGTTGTCATACGTTCTGACGTTTTTCAGACCTGATTTTTCCAGCATTTCGGCGGCGTCATTCTTCATATCCATGCGCATTTTTTTCTCATTTTCGCGAAGATCGGCGTCAAAAACAACGGTAGGCATACCCCATTTGTCCTTTCTGTCTTTATTGAGATACATCCGGTTTTCGTGGTAAGGTAGGGTCTCACCAAAACCGCCAAAGCCCATTGTCCAGTTGCCGGGTGTGGTGAGTTCCTCCTTGAAATCGGCACCAAATGCAAGTTCCGCGATGTTGCGCTGCCAACCCTGGCGACCACCGCCTCCCTGGTAGCCGAAACCCCGGATATAATCCCGTTTGTCGTTGCCAATGTTTTGATAACGGGGCACATAAATACCATTGGCACGCCGACCAAAATAGTATTTGTCCAGATCCCCTTCCCAGGTACCACTTGCTCCGGTACGGAAATGGTGATCCATCAGGTTGTGTCCCAGTTCACCAGAATCATTGCCTAGGCCGTTTGGAAAGCGGTTGGAAGTTGAATTCAACAGCACAAGCGTTGAGCCGATTGCACTGGCACAAACGAAAATGATCTTCGCATGGTATTCTCTTTCCTGCAAAGTGACCGAATCGGTCACCCTTACACCCGTAGCTTTTTTTGTTTTGTCGTCATAAACAATCTCCCTGACCACGGAATCGGGACGCAGCGTGAGCAGGCCTGTTTTAATGGCTGGCGGTAAGGTACTGGATTGGGTGCTGAAATATGCGCCATAAGGACAACCCAACGAACACTTATTTCGATACTGGCATGGGCCGCGACCACCTTCCAGCTGAATTTTGGTGGGCTGCGACAGGTTAGCAACCCGGCCTATCGTCATGGTGCGGCCGGGAAACTGCTTCTCCAGTCTTTTTCGCACTTCCTTTTCCACGAAGTACATTTCCATGGGAGGGATAAAATCGCTGTCCGGGAGCTGTGGAAGGCCCAGTTTTTCGCCCGATATGCCCACGTGCTTCTCAACATACGAATACCAGGGTGCAATGTCTTTATAGCGGATAGGCCAGTCCACTGCAATGCCATCTTTTAAATTTGCTTCAAAGTCCAGGTCGCTCCAGCGGTAGGACTGACGTCCCCACATGATCGATTTGCCACCCACGATGTTTGGCCTAAACCAGTCGAACCGTTTCTTTTCCTCGTAGGGAGAATCCGAATCGTTCATCCAGTATTTCTCCGTCATTTCGTTGTAAGGGTAATCGCGTGAAAGAAATGGATGTGTCTCCTTTTGCTTCACCGTCAGACGGCCATTGTATTCACTTTCCCAGGGAGCTTTAAGCGCGTTTTCGTAACCGGTTACGTGTTCAAGGTTTTTGCCTTTTTCCAGCATCAAAACCTTCATTCCTTTGGCAGTGAGTTCTTTGGCCGCCCAGCCGCCCGATACGCCCGATCCGATAACGATTGCGTCGTAGGAAATATCTTTTACCGCATCAATATTTAAATTCGCCATTCTATTTTAATATTTGTGTTCAGGTGATTTGGTTTGCTGACGGTTTTTATAAAGCCCAGCTTTTCTGTCCCTTCGGCATTGGCCATGAACCGTCGAATCTTCCGGGTATTGGAAGGTAATCCAGCGCCTGTGTGGCCCCGATTTCCGATGTAAAATATCCCGTAACGGTCAATCCTTTCATTTGTACAAAAAAAGGCTTGTTGGACGTCGTAGCTCTTTTTACAATTTCATTCTTCTGTTTTGTATCGAGCGCCGAAAAGGATTTGCCATAGGTATCGTTGCTGTCTTTGTTCAGTAATGCCAGCCCGTCATAGAATTTCTTTTGTTCGTCTATCTGGTAACAGTCCCGCACAACACGGGTTATGAATTTCTCAACGCCGGCGGCTTTTGCACCGGGCGTGCCCGTGGTGGGTATGATCACATCCGCCACGTCTGCAAGCAAGGCTTCCTGTTCAGGCGTATAATTAACTGAAGATCCAAAATTTAGTTTTTCCCCCATTGCTCCGGCCATCAGCGGTGCAGCCAGTACACCACCCATCATGAGGGTAATCTTTTCCAGGACGTCTCTACGGTTCATGTGCAAATTGTTAAAGTATCAAATGATTATGCTGGGTTGCTATGTAATAGACTATATAAACAAGAAAAGTCCCGACAGAAACTACTATTTCTATTGGATATTACATATAAAACCTCCTAAACTTTACAAAGAAAGTGAAGGCGCACGACTGAGCAGCTTTATTAACGATCGTTAACAGAATGTTGGCGTTGATTTCGCAGAGGGATTGCTGGAAGGGTAATTTGTCCGCTCTGTTTTTTTTGGGAGGACTATTGCCTACGGTATCAGTGAATTCATGGCTAGGTGCCTGTCGGACTTAGATTTTCAAGTCAAAATCTTTGCCAATTTTACAATTGAATGGCCATTTCCTGACAATACTTGACTTAATCACCCATTATATTATGATAATCTCAATCAAAACCTTAAAAAAATAGCTTAACTCCGACACACTCCTAGAACGGCAAGCCCTGATGGCATCAGCAGAAAGATCAAAGGGATGTGCTAAATGGTGCGTAACAGGATGACTTGCTTGGGATGTGCAGGATGATATTTGACAACGATACGTGTTCCGGAATGTAATAAATTAAAATCTACCTGAGGAACGGCCTGCTTCACTTCAGTAACGAAGTTTCTTCCCTTGCTCGGTTCCACCTGCATTTGTACTTTTAGCTGAGGTAGATTGTTGATGTAGGATCCTGTGGGTCCTATGGCGAGTACAGTAGCTTCGGATTCCACGCCGTGATTCAGTATTTTGGTATGCCTCTTGGTTTCCATTTTTTTGATTATGGAGGTTACAAGCGTGAAGATGCAAAGTGCGATGAGTATGATCGTTACGCCGAGTTCCCTTTCAATAAATAGTAGAGTCATTTCAGGCTTGGTTAAGATTGCTGATACAAATAAACGGGGTAGCGGGTAGTCTTACCAAATTAAATGATTGAACGGCTCAATTGGACAAGCCAATGGATTCCTCATTGAGCCAACGGCATTCCGGTTTCTTCCCGTTTAGTGATTTTGTAACATGGTGGATAGTTCTATGATGACCAGTGTGCCGGTGGGATTATCGTTTTGGTCATACTTATCGATCATTTTTACCTCGGCGTGCTGTCCCTGCCGTGTAAGTACAGCAAGTCTTTCCTGAGAAATCAGCAGCCCTTTGGATTCGTGCCTTTTGGTTTTACTGTTGTTTTTTTTAAGTTCAAAGGATTTTTTTCTGCCTATGCCACTGTCATCTATTCTGCATTGTAGCATCTCGTCATGAACCAGGCGAAACTCTACCGTCAGGGTTCGTTCAGAGGTAGAGTGCATCAGACCGTGCCAGAGTGCATTCTCCACATACGGCTGCATGAGCATCGACGGAACCATAATTTCGTCTGGCTCCAGTTCGTCATCAATGATAATCTTATATGTAAAGCTTCGGTCAAAACGCATCTGTTCCAGCTGCAGATACAGATCCAGCACCTCATATTCTTCCCGAATGGTAATGAGGTTTTTACCTGAATTGTTCAATACCATCCTGAACAATTTTGAAAACTTGATCAGATATTTACTGGCTTCGGCATACTTTTCTGTAACGATGCATTCCTGAATGCTATTGAGGCAGTTGAATACAAAGTGTGGGTTCATTTGAGCTCTCAGCGCCATCAGCTGGCTCTCGGCAAGCATCTTGTTTATTTCCAGGAGCTTCATTTCTTTTTCCTGAGCCTGGGCCTCGGCGATCGCTTCGGCAATTTTGTTGGCACTTATGGAGGCAATCGTAGAAAGCACGCGAAGGTGCTCTTCGGTGAAAAAGTCTTTTTTCCGATGCTCGGAGTCGATCACTCCGATGACTTTTCCTTCGTGTAAGATCGGGACAGCGATTTCGGAAAGTCTTACCTCATCATCCACAATATACCGGGGATCTGCCGAGGTGTCTTTGATGATAAGTGCTTTGCCAGTAAGGGCTACGGTTCCCACTATTCCCTTGCCGGGTTCAATTTCGATGGGGTTACTTATTTCATGCCCTTTGGGATTCTTGGGGCCGTAGGTTGCCCGCTGGGTCATTATATTTCGTTCTTTATCCAGCAAGTACACCACACAGTCCTCGAAACGCAATTGAGAAATGCAGTTTCGCGCTATGTCCCAGCATATTTCGCTGACAGAATTCTCGCCATAGACGGAATTGGCAAAATAATCGATGGTGTTGTCCAGAACGATCTTTCGCTTTTTGGCCATGTAGCTTTGATAACTGGCTAAGGAAAATGTAAGAACAAGTAAGGTATAAAAAGCGATAGCCCACCAGCTTTGCCACCAATGCGGCTCCACATAAAGTTTCATCACGGTTGCCTTTTTCATCCATCTGCCATGCTCATCTGTGGTTCTTACCCTGAACTTATAACGGCCGTGCGGCAACTGGTTGTAAGAGGCGGTAAGGGTACGCCCGGCATTAACCCAGGTTGGATCAATGCCGTCGAGCTGATAGCTATATTGTAACGACGGTACGTCTCTATGATTTAGCGAAGCAAACTGGAAGGTAATGTAATCTTCGTTGGCTTCCAGTTGTAATTCTCCATTGACTAGATTTTGCCTTTTTTCGTTCTGGAACACCCGTATGGAGGTAATATGAGGAGGCTTTTTTACGGGGATGGACTGAAACTGTGACGGATCGATTACCACCACATGATCCAGCATTACGGCATAAATTTTACCTTCGAAGTATTTAAGGTAATTCCAGTAATCCTGTAACGTTTTTCCCAAATCGATCTGCACCCGCGTTTCTTTTCGTGTACCGGGATCGATAAATTCAAGACCCACCCGGCTGGAAGCCCAGAGTGTGCCTTTATCATCGATATCGATGTGATTAATCTCATCGAGGGATAAGCCTGTACTGGTGGTCATGCTATCAGTAATCTGCCCGTGGCTGTTAAATTTCAGCAGTCCTCTGTCGTACACTGCGGCCCACAGATCATTGTTTTTATCCTGTGCAAGATGTGTGACATAGAAGTTGGCTGGATCCGTGACGGGTTGCACCGTAAACTGTTCGGTCACGGCATCAAATTTCAATATTCCCTCACGGTTAATTGTAAACACCAGATCATTGTTACGAAGTTTCAGCGCGCTTTGTACCCGCCGGTAATTGAACAAGCCATATTTTTTATCAGTGCCGTCGAACCTGTCACAGATCCCGGAATCCACATTGTAGCGATAAATGGCGTCGCTCCAAATGTGAAACCATACATTTCCTTTGTGGTCGGTAATGACAAAAGTTGCAAATCTTGATCCATGGTTTTTCTTTATTTTCTCGAACCGCACCAGTCGATCCAGTTTGTTGTCCAGATAATAAACACCGTCATTTCCGGAAAACCACCATTGGTCCTTTGATTTTGTTGCATTAGTAAATCTGTTTTTTATCAGATCCTTACCTTGTGTGGCTGTGTAACGTTTGTATTTTCTGTTGCTCATGTCGTAGGCGACTACGCCTTCCTCCTTACAAGCCATGATCAGGTTACCATCAACGGCAATTGAATTGGCATGAGCAAATCCAGTCTCAAACATCGATTTAAAGCTGGGTATATGAAATATTTCGGTGATTGGGGAATTGGACTGGCTTTTGCTCACACCGTTGATGGTTCCAAGCCAGACATTACTTTCCGTATCCTGAATGGCATCTCTGAAATGGCCATACGCGATGGAATAGTTTTGAGATTGGCTGTATGGGATTCTTACGATGGGTTTTCCGGGCTCTTTCATATAAGCGCTAAATCCCCAGGTAGAGATCCACAGACGCCCTAATTGATCTATAAACAGACAGTTGTAACCATCATACGCTTTTTTCCCGTCTGCATGGTTTTCTACAGAATCCGTCCCCAGTTTATGGTCCCAGAAATGAAGTGTCTGATCCTGATTGCACCCATACCATAAATTGAAGCTCTTGTCAAGAACGATGGCTTCTACCCTTGTGCTGTTCAAATACGGGTAAGCACGCGGATTGTTTTCTTTGCTGAAAACCTTTTCATTCTCGCAATCAATGAAATAGGTTTTTTCTCCGCCTACCCAGAAGCCCCGTCGCAGGCGGTCCCATACAAAACCGTTGAAGTAGAAAGCGGGATTTTGGACTGTTTTTAATGAGGGGATCAATGCGGCAGCTGGAAAAAGTCGCCCCTCGTGAAAAATGAATATTTTAGAGGTACAGACAATCCAGAACCTTTTTTGGTCATCCATTTTGATCACTTCGACCGTTTCTTTATCAAGTAGAGAAAAGCGCTTATCGCGGATAAACGACCCATTGGTTTTGTTGAAAATCCTGATCCCTTCCTTAGTGCCAATTAAGAGGTAGTTCTCATTCTTGATTGGGTGAATGGCGTTGATATACAGTTTTTTGGTCCCGACAGCAGACGGGTACTGACGGATAATGGCACCGTCGAAGCGATTGAGGCCATTAGACGCCCCAATCCACAAATAGCCATCCGGATCTTTGTAAAGACATCGTACCTCTTTTTCGCTTAACCCATCCTGAAATTTAAGATTCTGGAAAATGAACTGGGCCGATGTGACCGCGGGCATCAAAACGAAAAGAAACAATATCAAAAGATAACTACGCATACTTCCTGATTCTTGGTTTATGTGGGTTGTAAGCATCAATTTCCTTGTGTTGGCGAAGGGGCATGAAGTGTCATTTTGGTGCAGATCAGGATTATGGTACAGGCGTCTCAGAAATGTAATTTTGGACGATGAAGTGTAGGTGCATTTTACCAAATAATGCAAATAGCACAAATTATATGATTTGGACGAAATAACCATACACAAGTTATCTACCGGTTTTCAGGTTATTTGCCGGAATAGCCTCAATTCAGTACCGCCCTGTATATTAGCCAGCAATCATTTTAAATTCAATGAAAAAAAACACTTTACTGCTTCTACTAACGTGCCTGGCTTTATATGACGCAATTGCTCAATCAACTGTTTACCAGGACAAGGCCTATTTGCAGGATTACAGCATAAAATATTATTTGCCGGACACCTCCGTATCCGTATCGGATCTTGGTTCTGACAGGAATGGGATAGTCACGGTCCTGGCCTCAAAGGGAGTTTTGCGACCTCATTCAGGAGCATTTCAGTTTCCGGGCACCCTCCAACCCGATCTTGGATACAAGCCGCTTTCCGAAAAATCCCTTCGTGCGATTGGGTTGTATGAAAATCAGTTTGTGTACCTGGATAGTCTGAAATTATTCAGCAACGCCTTTGCAGGTAAATGGCTTGTGAGGCATCATATGCCTGACGCGAAGATAATGTGCACTGGAAAAGATTTTAACGCTGTTATTTCTAACGGTAAAGATGTGAAATTTTACCGCATGGCTGACCTTTTACTGGAAGCAAAGCTCGGAGAAGACACCGCGTTGGATATCCGTTTTGATGCGGAGGAAAATCAATTTTTGATTTTATGCAAGAGTAAAATTCTAACGCTTTCCATGCAGGACAAGTTACTAAAAACGGTTTTTGAAGGAAAAAACATGAACTGCTTTGACGTGGCCAACGGAAAAATTTTTGTCGGCACTACCACCGGTTATTTCGTAGTGGACTCCCGGCGGTTTAAATATATCAGCCCATTGAATAGCAAGTTGCCTGTTACGAGTGTTCAGACGGTCAGTTCAATAAACGGAAAGCTTTGGTTTGGGACGGAGCAGGGAGCATTTATGTTACGTGATGATGGCAAGTTTAATTACTATTTTGGTGATCGGTGGTTACCGGGAAACCGGGTATTGAAAATCGTTGCAGGTTCAGAGAATAATGTACTTGTGCTCACCAACAGAGGCTTGGGCGATATCCGGTTTGACCCGATGACTCTGGAACAAAAGGCGCTTATTTATGAAAAACAGGTACGGCTCAGGCACATCCGACACGGATTCAACTGTGATGTTTCTTCGTTGAAAAATGGAGATTTATCAACCTTTGAAATGGGTGTGCGGGAAAGTGACAATTTATGGACGTCCATGTACCTGGTTAGTCAGCTGTTTCGCTACAAAGTAACTGGTAGTAAAGAGGCATTGGCTAACTGTCTGGAGTCCTTTGAAGCCATGGAAAGGTTGTTTGATATTACCGGAATGAAGGGATATTTCGCGAGAGGATTTGAAAGAAGAGGCTATCACAAACTTTCTGATCCACAGTGGACGAGTGGCATGAACAACGGGTGGGTGCATGCCCAGGATGAAGAGTGGGACTGGAAAGGAACCACGAGCAGTGACCAGACGGTCGGGCAGATGTTCACGCTCACCTTGCTGGCCGAACACATGGATGGAGAGGTAAAGAAAAGAGCCATTAACCTTATGGACAAGCTCATGACCAATATTACCGAGAACGACTGGTACCTGATCGATTATGATGGTAAACCTACCCTGTGGGGTAAATGGAATCCTCAATATGTTAATGGATTTCCAAAAAACGTTGGTGACAGGAAATTGAATTCGTCCAACATCATCGGGTTTTTACAGGCCGCTTATCATTTTACGGGTAAGGAAATTTACAAACAGAAAGCCTATGAGCTCATGACCAGGCATGGGTATCTGGAAAATCTACTTCGGCCTATGTCGGAAATTGGTAAAGTGGAGCAGGGTGCGGACGATTGGGCCAAAATGCTCTCGGAGGGGTGGAATCATTCGGATGATGAAATGTACTTCCTGGCTTACTGGTGTCTTTACCCATACGCTTTCGATGCCAAGTTGAAAGAGCAATACCGAACTGCCATTCAACAACACTGGGAGCTGGAACGACCGGAAAAAAACGGACTCTGGAATCTTTGTTACCGGATGACGGGTGCCAAAGACTTTGATTTTGACGAAACAATCTGGTATCTGAAGGAATTTCCGCTGGATATGATTGAATGGCAGGTCAGCAACAGTCACAGAAAGGATATTGAAATGGTCGCACCTAATTTCCGTGGGCAAACAACCAAAGAAGTACTTCCTCCCGACGAGCGGCCTGAGCTGAAACACAACCGAAACTTATTTAAGCTGGATCGAGAATCGAACGGGACCAGCGAGCTGAGCGCAGGCGATAGCTTTTTGCTTCCTTATTGGATGGGCAGGTTTTTAGGGGTGATTAAAAATTGAGACCGGGTTGCAGTTGCGATTGAGAATTGAGAATGGAGAATGAAGACGGGGTCGCCGCTTCGATGAAGACCAGATCTTCGTTGGGATTTAGAATTAAACCAGTGCTAGGGAGTACATTTTGGACCGATTGTGGGTGTCTTTAAGGGGTGTTATGCTTCAATGGATGGCATGGACTGTTACTTTATATCGTTTAATATGCAACTATCAAAGTTTATGATGGGAAGTACATGTGCGTTTACTAAATTACGTGTTCTTAAGAAGTTCATTCTTTGCCCTTAAAATTTGCCAGTTTGAATAACAATGGGATGGGGTTACCCGCTCGTTTTGCAGATTCCGTAGCAGACTTTCAGTGAGGTTTAGAAAATAGCTGAATTCAATAGGCCGGTTTTTCATACATTTAGCTGGTTGAATAATGAAACCGGTTATTGAACATTTTGAAATTGGCACAACTAAGAACATATCAATTACAATTCCTGAATCAATGAGTGAATCAAAATTAAAAAAGGGCACGGCCTCGGTATGGGCTGGAGAAACCGGAAGATTTTTAAGTGGGGCAACCACTGCGCCGATTGTGAACAGTGTAGCCTTTGCCTACGAAGATCTCGATGAATGGTACGCCGTAGCCACAGGAAAATCAGAAGGCCACATTTATAGTCGGAATACCAATCCTACTGTGCATGTACTGGAAGAAAAAATCAGGTTGCTGGAGGGTGCCGAAGCCGCAACTTCGTTTGCCACAGGTATGGGTGCGATCAGCAACACACTGTTCTCCCTACTCGGGCCAGGCAAAAGAGTTGTATCCATCAAGGATACATACGGTGGTGCCAGCCGGCTGTTTCTGGACTTTCTACCCGCTTACGGTATCAAGGTGACGCTTTGTGAAACCACCAATCATGAGGAAATTGAAGCTGAAATTGCAAAAGGATGTGATGTTGTTTACCTTGAAACACCTACAAATCCCACACTCAAAGTGGTGGATATCACGCGTCTGTCGCTGGCTGCCCATCAGGTTGGTGCTGTGGTGGTGGTGGATAATACTTTTGCAACACCCATCAATCAAAATCCCTTGTCACTCGGGGCCGACCTGGTGATTCACAGTGCGACAAAATTCCTTTGCGGGCATTCCGATGCCATGGGAGGGCTTCTCTGTGGAAATGTGGAGTTGGTGAAGAAGGTGTACCAATTCAGGGAAATAAACGGGGCCAGTCTCCAGGCCGATCCTGCATATATGATACTCCGGGGCATGAAAACCCTTGAACTTCGGATCGAGCGACAAAATGCATCAGCGTTGAAAATTGCAAAACATCTGATGGCTCATCCTGCAATTGAGAATGTTTTTTACCCTGGCCTGAAAAGTCATCCGGGTCATGATATTGCCAGAAGTCAAATGTCGGGATTTGGAGGTGTAATGAGTTTCGCATTAAAGGGTAACTATGATATGGTAAAAGCATTTTTGCCAAAACTTCAACTGGTGCATCTGGCGGCAAGTCTTGGATCGGTGAGTACACTTGCCGGCCCACCGCGCACGACAAGCCATGTGGAACTCACCGAGGAACAAAGAGCCTTGCTGGGGATTCCGGAAAGTCTTATACGCTATTCGGTTGGCATTGAGAATGTCGAAGATCTGATCGCAGACCTTGATCAGGCACTCTCTTCGATAATTCCTTGATTTTCACTCAAAACGAACAATTTATGAACTGCTCTATTGTACCCAAATTTGTGTTGCTGGTAGTTGGCCTGATCATGAATGCCGGTGTGTTGATTGCACAGCCTCATGCAGGCAACGATCTGGCAGGCAGTAGACTGCAAAATGAACTCGAACGTATTGCTGGTCTTGCCAAGGGAAAGGTAGGAGTGAGCGCGGTTCATCTTGAATCCGGCAAGACGGTAAATTTGAATCCCAGGGAAGCGTTTCCAATGGCCAGCACCGTGAAGGTGGCGATCGCCGTTACGCTTTTTACTAAAATAGAAAAGGGTGAGCTTTCACTGATGACCATGGTGGACTTGCAGCCCTCTGACCTGCATCCGGGCAGTGGAACGCTTGACGTGCTGTTTGCCAAGCCTGGTGTGCAACTCTCCGTTCAGAATTTGCTTGAACTGATGATGGTGATCAGCGATAATTCAGCAACAGACATTTTACTCAGGCTGGTAGGAGGGGTATCTGCGGTTCGGGCAAGGCTGAGTGCGTTGGGCATTCAGGGAATGTCGGTGGACCGTACCATCATAGAGCTCCTGGCCGATCTGGACGGTGTTACTCTGCCGCCCCCCGGAGAATGGAGCCTTGGGTTTTACGACCGGTTACTCAAATCGCAGACATCCGAAATGGTCAAAGCTGCCGAGGCGAAATTACAGGCAGATCCCAGAGATACTTCCACGCCTGAAGCAATGGTAAACCTGCTTAGTCAGATTCACAGTGGGAAAGCGCTGAATCCTGAAAGCACGGCGTTGCTACTCGGTGTGATGGAGCGCTGCCGAGGAGGTCTGGCGAGGCTAAAAGGTTACCTGCCGCCAGGGACTGTAGTGGCGCACAAAACCGGTTCGCTGGATGCCAATGCCACGGATGACGTTGGGATTATTACACTTCCGGATAATGCCGGTCACATCGCTATTGCGGTTTTTATAGGTAAATCCAGTCAACCATTGGCTGAGCGGGAGCAGACCATAGCCCACCTTACCCGTTCCATTTACGATTACTTTCTGTTCCAGCCTTCGATCTCCCGTTAACATGAAGCCGGCATTTACGACGATACTTTTTCTAATTTCTTTGGTTGCTTTCGGACAGAAAAATATCTCCCGGGAGCAGATTCAGGAATTTGATAGTTATGTGGAAAAGGTTCGTAAAGAATGGAAGGTGCCCGGCATGTCCATAGCCGTTGTGAAGGGAGGACAGGTTATTTTCAAAAAAGGGTACGGGGTGCGGGAACTGGGCAAGCCGGAGCTGGTAGATACCAAAACACTATTTGCCTGTGCTTCTACCACCAAAGCGATGACGGTTGCTTTGATGGGCATGCTGGTAGACGAGGGTAAGATAAAGTGGACTGATAAAGTTCAGAAATTCCTTCCCGAACTACAGTTGCCAGACCCTTACGTAACCCGGGAACTGGCGATCCGGGATCTGCTGATTCACAATACCGGTATAGGAGGTACAGATTTTTTTACCGGAGCTATGGATGTACCCGCCAGTGAAATGTTTAAAAGAATGGTGATGGTGAAACCTTCTTACCCTTTTCGGGCCGGATTTGAATATCAGAATATCATGTATTCTGCTGCCGGAAGAATCATTGAAAAGATTACCGGCAAGCTCTGGTCGGAAGTGATACAGGAAAGGATATTTACACCCCTTGGCATGAGCGGAACAGCGCCTAAAAGGAAGTTTGTGAAAAGTGAAAACATAACGAGGCCCCATTACAGTATCGACGATACCATTAGGGTTATCGACTACGGGAGGGATAGTGAAATTGGATCTGCCGGTGCGGTTTGGTCTAATGCCGACGATATGGCCAAGTGGGTCATTTGTATGCTGGATAGTAGCAAATTCAGAGGAGGCAGATTATTGGCCCCGAAAACCTGGAATGAAATATTCAAGCCGCAAACCTTTTTTCCGGAGGAGGAATATCCTACCATGAAAATACTTAAGCCCAACTGGATGACTTATGGTCTTGGCTGGTACCAGCACGATTACAAAGGGCATAAAGTGAATTTCCATACCGGGAGCTTGTCCGGGCTGACTGCGATAACCGGACAACTTCCGGATGAAAAACTGGGCGTTTACATTTTTGGCAACTTTGATCACGCGGAGGTGCGGCATGTGCTGATGTACAAAACCTTTGACTTCTTCGCTCTCGGGGGCACACGCGACTGGAATAGCGAATTTAAAGCTTTATACGCCAACCTCTCAGAAGAGAGTAAGCACATGAGACAGGCCTTTGAGGCAAACCGGGTACCGGGTACCTCTCCATCAGTCGAGCTGAGAGCTTATGCCGGCAATTACAGCAGTCCTTTGTACGGACAGGCCGAAGTGCTGGCGGATGGTGACGCGCTTAGCTTTAATATTAATGAAGTAATTAAAGTTACCCTCCCGCACTGGCACTACGATACTTTTTATGGCCGGTATTCCAAACGGTCGGTTTCCCGGGGAACGGCAATGTTTACTATCAGCATTTCGGGTAAAGTAGAAACACTCGTGTATAACGGAATGGAGTTCAGGCGTCTTGGTAATTAGTAATTGGTGCTTATTTTGTATTAGTTTTAGGGGCTCTGTTGAAAGTGATAAGCCGTTAGTTTCAAGACGTGTCGGATGCCTGGTTTTCAAATATTGAGCGCTGGTGCAGGGAAGATTTTTCAATGAGCCGTTTGCATTAGGTTTTTGCCAGGCATTTAATTGTTCCTATGTTTGTGCTCATATCTCTGCGGAAGTGCCAGTTCTTTTTTGAATAATCAAGCTTCGGCATTAAAGTTTAGACTAATTATCTCAATTTATCTGTCACGGCATGTCCTTCATATTTAAGAGCAGACTTCTTTCTACTCTTGCCTTTTTAATTCCTGCACTACTATTACTGTTCCTTTCTGTTTACAAGCTCGACTATTTTGGTCTTGATTACGACGAGCTTTTATTTGCCAACGCAGCGCTGGGTGATCTGGATGGAGCCACTTTTGTGCACAAGAAATGGGGCGATGTGGTTATTATTGTGTTCAGTTACATTGGCGCTTTGAAGTCGTGGCTGTACATTCCAGTTTTCAAAATATTCGGAGCCGATCCCTGGAGCATACGGCTTCCGATGGTGGCGCTACTGTTTTTTAATCTTTACCTCACCTATAATATAACCCGGAAATACTTCAATGGGTACGTCGCCTATGCAACGTTTTTGCTCCTCTCGGTTGATCTTACATTTATTACCCTTCACCGGTTAGACAAAGGGCCTTCTGCCATAGAGACCTGTATCAAGCTACTGGTGCTGCTGATGATCGGAAAGCCTGAAAACCTTCGCAGGTATTTGATTATAGGTATGTTGCTAATTTTGGGTGTTTTTAATAAATTAAACTTTTTATGGTTTATCAATGCCCTCTACGGAGTTGCTTTTTTGATGTATTGGTCAGATGTTAAAAAGCTTCTGATCCGTCAGCTGACGATAAGGGAGTTTTTTAACACGGTAATCGGCCGCTACTCTGTTGGTTTTTTGATGCTGGCCGTAGCATACATTGGTTACATTAAGTTTTTGGGTTTACATCCCGCACCGCCGCCGCATACCATCAGTGAAATTGTACACTACTTCACGGTTCAGCTGAAAATGTTGAAGTATTCCATTCTAAGCACCCGTATATTTTATCTTTTCGGCTGGGATCTCAGAGGTTTCTGGCTTCAGATGTTCGGTAATCTGCTTCTTGCCGCAACTGTTCTGGCAAATGTGTTTTTGTACCTGAGAGGAAAAGTTGCTTTCAGGAGTTTTCATACCGCGGCCGGATTGCTGCTGCTGATTATGTTCATGGAGATCGTACTGACGATCGAGGCCACCAATGCATGGCATACCTTTATGCTATACCCGGTTTTGCAGATATTCTTCGTAAATACATTTTATCTCCTGGCAAACCAAGGCGACCGAAGGCCGGGAAAGGTATGGATAGCGCTGGTGGGACTGTGGGTACTCTGTAATTTGTATGTTCAATTCGAATTTTTCAAAAAAGTAAACACAGCATGTGTTTCAGGTGAGTTATTTATACCACAGATGACCGATCTGATAAAATATACGCGCAAACGGCCTGAAAATAAAATTCTATCGGTGTCGTGGGGTGTACATGTTCCACTGTTGATTTCCGGAGGCGGAAAGAAATCTTACTACGAGCCTTATCACGTCACATTCAGCAGGCCACATTTGAATGCCTGGTACGATGAACATCGGAAGGATCTGATTCATCCCGACAGCGTACTCCTGGTGACCTACGTGATGAAACAAACACCTGTTTTTGGGAAAAATTACATCGTCACCAATGACAGCTCCTTTCGAAGATACGAGCGCATGATCAGGAGTAAAGGGCAGGAAGCTTATCTGCAAAAGGTAATAAAAAACCAATGCGGTGCTCCCGTGTATGAAATATACAAACTCAGGCATCTGTCGAAATAGGGATTACTTATTCTCGGGCTTTATCTGGTTATTTCGGGTTAAGTTCCGGTTTTGGCTCCTCAAAGCCGGTGATCCAAAGCTCAGCTTCGTTTCGACGTGTGACCGGCCGCTTTGCCATGACGGGTTTTAAAATGTATATTTTTTGGCCAAGGCAGAGCAGATGGTAGAAAGCAACACTGAATTATTTAAAATATTTTCTTTCGCTGAAAACCTGCTGACATAGGGCTGTCATCTGCTGATGTTTCATTTGTAATGTAAAACAAATAGAAACATTATAAACCTGGAAATTATGGAAACGAACATCATGGAGAAAGAAACGGAACAGTCTTTTGCAGTAATACCTTCGGACGCTCTACTGGCGCACTGGCAGGGCCATCGGCTCCTGACCAGAAAATTGATCGAAGCTTTTCCCGAAAGTGAATTTTATAGTTTTTCAATCGGGGGAATGCGGCCCTTTGCGGGATTGGTCATGGAAATGCTGGATCTGGCCAGGCCAAGTATGAAGGGGATTTTAACCGGTGACTGGTCGTCTGATAATGAATTCGGTACCAACGGACATTCCCCAGCCCCAGCAACCAAACAAGAGGTACTCACTTTGTGGGATAGCACCACGGAAACCATTAATGCGCTATGGCCGCAGATTCAGCCACATCATTTTGAGAAGGTTGATATGGCTTTTGGCCTTTACAAGAATACAAACTACGCTACACTTTTGTATTTGATAGATAACGAAATTCATCACCGTGGACAAGGATATGTCTATCTGCGTGCCCTGGGAATTGAGCCCCCGTTTTTCTGGGATAGATATTAGTTCGAATCAATTATTCATGTTTCAGAGTAACTCCGGAAGAACTATGAATCCGGAGTTATTTTTTGTTGTTTGAAAAAAGTTTAAACAAGTTTGTTAAGTTGCACCTGGATATTTAACCTCATTAACGCAGCACAGTTATTTTCTATCATGGAAAAGGAATGGTCCACGGACGAACTGAAACAAATAGCCCAGCAACTGGGCAAGCCTGACGGACCCAGTGGGATAGCCACGGCCGAACGTATGGCAGAAAACAATGGAGGCATGACTGCCAGGACCATTCAGGTCATGGATGTTTCTGAGCATGACAACATTCTTGAAATCGGACCAGGCAATGCGGCTCACCTACATCTGCTATTTGACCTGCTGACGACAGGGCATTATGTGGGGGTAGATATTGCTCCTACAATGATCCAGGAAGCCGAACGGATCAACAGCGCGCTGGTGAAATCGCAACAGGCTTCATTCGAACTTACCGACGGCGAACATCTGCCTTTTGAAGACGGTACTTTTGACAAAATATTTACGGTAAATACCCTGTATTTCTGGAAGGATCCGGTGAAGTATCCGGTTGAAATATATCGCGTGCTTAAGCCTGGGGGCGTTTTGGTGATGACGATCACGGATAAAAGTTTTATGGAAAAATTGCCATTTACCCAATATGGCTTTCAGCTGTATGACCGGGTTGCGTCGACTGAGGTATTGACACAGGCAGGTTTTGTAATAGATTCCGTGAGCGAGGAAGTGGATAGCACCACCGGAATGCTGGGTCAAACCGTTGAAAGGGATATACTGATCATCAAAGCAGTGAAATCCTGATCTGGAAGCATATTTCGGATCCTTTTGGTTTTGGTAATAATTTGATTTTGAATGAAACTCCAACTATTTCTTACAGCAGCAATCGTTTTCTTCCTAAGCCGGGAACATGTAATTGGACAGCATGTTAACCCCGCAAAAGACTGGAAGCTGGGGGTTGCCATGTACACTTTTCACACTGTTTCATTTCCTGAAGCACTGGAGTATATCGACTCCGCAGGTATCCGATTTGCAGAAGCCATGACATTTCATAAGACAGGTGCCGCGTTGAAGGATTCTGTGATGTCGAAATTATCACCCTCGGGTATTAACAAGCTCAAGAAGCTGGCTGCGGATAAAAACATAAAGATAGAATCAATCTACATCGGTGGCGGCAATACGGTCGAATCATGGAAAAAGGAATTTGAAGTAGCCAGGCAGCTGGGGGTTAAATTCGTGACTGCTGAGCCTCCTGTTCGGATGTGGGATAGCATAGACAGCCTCGCGGGTGTGTACAAAATGAAGGTCGCCATCCATGAACATTGGAAAGGTGTGAGTGCCTACTGGCATCCCGATTCGGTATTAGCGGCCATCAAGGGGCATCCCAATTTTGGAGCATGTGCCGATCTGGGGCATTGGCCAAAGAGTGGGGTGAACCCGGTGGAAGGAATCAAAAAACTGAAAGGTCATATCATCGCGATCCACTTGAAAGACATTGCCGCATTCAACAACCCGAAGTTGAAGGACGTCACCGTGGGAACCGGCGTCGTGGATTTTCCCGGCGTTTTCGAAGAATTGAAAAAACAGAGCTTCAAAGGAAATATCTACATTGAAAAGGATGTAGTCAATAAGCCCAGCAATCTGCCCTCTGTACTTGAATCGATCCATTACTACAATGGATTGGTTCGAAAATGATCTAGGGAGAAGGATTCAGTGAAGTTAAGTTGTTAAACTTGGCTTATGTGACAAGTATTTAACTTCTTTAAGTTCATTAACTTCTTTAAGTTCTGATTTCTTAACTCCTTTCTTAATATACCACCACCTTTTTTACAATCCTGGTCTCTCCAATGACTACTTCCAGGAAATACAGACCCGGCGCGGCGTTTTCGGGTAGAAAGGGTACGGCCTGGTTGGTCAGCGTGCTTTGTCTTGTCGAAATGGTTTTGCCCGACGGATCGGTAAGAATCAGCTTGCATGCTGCGCTGGTCTTTCCGGTGAGGCGTAGTTGCACCGCGTTGGCCATGGAAGGGTTTGGCATTATTTCTATATCCACCGCCTTGCTGACCATCTGTACCTTGATTGCCAATACGTTGGAGAAAGTGCTGTCTCCCGCCAGATCAAGCAGTTTCAGCCGGTAGAATAGCGAATCGCGGTTTACAACATTGGATGAAGTCTGGTCCATCCATTCATACGATTTGGGCTGGGCAGCGTTTTTTGCCGCTGGTACATTTCCAACAGGTTTGAAACCGCTGCGCGCAATACTGCTTTCGATGATAAAATGAGAGGAGTTGTTTTCAAATTCGGTGGTCCATTTCAATGTCACGTTATTTCCGACATCTGCGGTTCCGGTGAAAGAGGAAAATTTACTGGTAAGTTTTGACAATTGAATGTCCACACGAATGATTTGTGAATACGTACTGCCACCTCCGGTATCTGTAATTTTAAGCCGGTAATGAAGTGTTTGTTGGTTGAAAAGGGAATTGCTTGAAGGATCAGTCCAGTTATAGGATTTAGCCACATCCGAGTTCCCCGCCCCGGCAACCCGACCAACTTCCTGAAAATCCTTTCCATCCAGCGCTCTTTCTACAATAAAATTTGCTGATTTTACCTCATAATCCGTTGTCCATTTGAGATCGACAACGTTGGCCAGAGTAGCCACACCCGTGAAAGACGAAATTTTAGCCGTGGACGGTGTGCTTACATTGATTTTAAAGGCATCTGTGATACAATTAAACTCATCACGTACTTTGTATTCAGTGGTGATTTTTGGTGAGACAGTAATATTTTTGGTCGTCTCACCACTGTTCCAGGAATATTTTCCTATGAATGATGGTGTTAAGGTAACCGAACTGCCATATTCCAGATTCAGGTTTTGGTTTTTGTTGACGTTTTTCTCCATCGTGAATTTATCCAGGATCTCACCATCTTCACTTACCCATTTTGCATCCAGTCGATTCCCTTCCACTTCCAGCAGAAATGCCCCGCCTTTCTCGTATTGGGAATAGTACATGGCTTTATGCGGATATTCGGCGGCACGTCCGCCCAGGTGCCCGGCCGAACCTGAGACCACATAAACAGTACCTTTGTTGTTATCCGTACTCTTGATATACGGGCAGGAGTTGTCGGTGCCATCGTACCTCGCAGAGGAAGAACTGTAATTGTATTTCGACGGATTGAAAGCATTGTGCGGCTGATAGAAACCGCCCATCAGTCGAGATCTTTCATAGATGTGGCTGTGTCCGCAGATAATAAGGTCAACCCCATATCTCTCCAGTATACGTATGAAATTCTCTCGTATGGCTGTCATTTCAGGATCCGTTTCCGAATTGCGCGAACCTTGTGAGAAGGGGGCATGATGCCAGTAGGCAATTACCCACTCCTTGTTTTGATTGGCTGCCAGGTCCGCCTTGATCCACTGCACCTGCCTTCCCAATGTGTCGTAAAGGCGCGTGGCCTGGTCTTCACGTCCATACGAGTCAAGCGATAAGAAATGTACATTCCCATAGTCGTAGGAATAAAACGCCTGCGTTTCGGAGGCTTTGCCACCGGCTTCTCCCTGGGTTGGCATGCTGAATACGTCGTAATACGGCACTTTATGATCGTTTTGACGATCAAAATTATCGTTGTTGTAGTCGTGGTTTCCCGGGCTCGGATACAATGGAGTTCTTTTCATGAAAGAATCCTTGTAGTGATTAAAAAAATTGGATTGGTACTCCGTATCCGTTCCGAATCCATAGGCGTTGTCGCCTAGTAACAGCCAGGTATTCAGATAATTATCTCCCAGGTATTTGAGCATCTGATCCCTGGTTTTGGCCTGAATCGCCGAATTTGTCCCGCAATCTCCATATACTCCGAACCGGTATTTTCCCGGCTGGCCAACGAGGGGCGACGTTTCGAAATAATTGCCGGCATCACCCTGCAAGGTGCCTGATACCGAGCCAATGGAATAAAAGTAACGGGTTTTGGGAGTAAGTCCGGTGATCTTCACAACATGCTCCGTCACCGGACTGTTGTCCGTTACATTTTGCGTCAAAGCTCCGGCAGCGGTACCAAATTGTACACGGGTGGTAGTGGGCAGGTCTGTACGCCACCGCACCACCATACTGGTAGGCGTTCCCACCATCAGATAAGGCCCCCGGATGATGCTTTGTGCCAAAGTGCCGGCCGATATGGACACAAATGAAATCAGGAGTAATAATTTATTCATTTCAGGTTAGGGCTGAGATTGTTTTTTGGTAATTGTCCGAATTATTGAGATTCAGGCAGATGGATTTTATTTATTTACCTCCATGCGATCGGTCAAGGCGTTCAGGAAACTGATGACATACTTTTTTTCCTCTTCTGACAAATTTAATGAATTTGGAGATAGGGTTTGATAGGGCAGGTCAAGGCCCAATCCGGCACCGCCTCCCTTGTTATAAAATTCCATCAGCGAATCCAGGGAAGTGAAAGCCCCATTGTGCATATAAGGACCGGTAACAGCGGAGTTTCGAACCGTTGGGGTTTTAAACGCACCTTCGTAAAACTTTATAGGTCTCACCCTAATCCGGCCATCGTCAGTGTCTTTTTCTGGTTTACTGAGGTTTTCGGTAAGTGTTGTGCCCAAAACTTCGAATTCCGTTAGCTGATAAAGCGGCGGCACCAGCCCGTTGAAAAGTGGTGCGAAATGACAGGTGCCACACTGTGCTTTGCCCATGAATAAATTGAATCCTTTAATCTGATTTGAGTTAAGGGCAGTCTTGTCACCGGTTATGAACCGGTCAAAATCAGAATAGAAAGGCTGCAGTGTCCGCACATAAGAGGCTATGGCTTTTTGAATGTTTGCTTCTGTGATGGCGGGCGTTCCGTTTTTGGAATAAGCCCTTTTAAACCATTTTCTATACGCCTTCATTTTCGCCAGCCGAGCCAGGGTAACCGCTGTGTTGCCATTCATTTCCAGGGCGTCGTGGGTCACTGTACCCACTTGTTGCTCCAGGGTTTTTTCTCGTCCATCCCAAAATTGACTATGTTGCAGCGAAGCATACAACAGGCTGGGTGCATTGCGGCTAACGGGTGTGCTACCATCGAAGCCCACGCTTTTTGCAAGCCCATCCTGGAAAAACCGGCCCGGTGGGTGGCAGGTGGCACAACTGATCTGACCGTTACCTGAAAGGGCGGCTTCGGAAAATAGTTTTTCACCGAGTGCAATCTCCGATCTGGTCGTTTTGGGATCTAAAAATTTTCCTTTGAAGGCTTCGGCTTTAAAGAGGTGGTCGGCGTCGTAATTCAATACGCCGGATGTGTTCAGTTGAAATCCCGATCGGGAGATCATTTTTCCGAGATGGGTTTGTAACGGTAGCGCGTGATTTGTGAAAAAGGAAAGCCGGTCAAAGGTGTCAAAATTCGGATTTTGTTTCAGAAACTGGAGCGTGCTTTTCAGATAGTAGGATAGACTGTCTGATGGTTTAGCAGAAAGTCTCATGTAAGGATTCAGCGCTTTCTGTATATGAAGAAGCACCTCATACGATTCCGTAATTCCGGTTTTTAGAAGCGGAGCGTCATAACCGGTAATGCCCAACGTCATAATCCGGATCAGTTCCAGCCTCAAGCTTTCGAGTATCTGGCTGTCGGATGGCTTAAATTGGTATAAAAGTGAGTTGAGATCTTTTGCAGCGTGTTCCAGAATCGTAATTTGTTCCAGCAGGTCCTTCTTTTTTGAAAATGGATCCGGTTCATGGAGCAAGGCCTCCATGTATTGCAGTCCCATCGGTGCCTGATACTCCAGATAGGGCTCTTCGATTTCGGTTTTTGCGGCACGATTGTAAATTCGTGCTGAATGCACAAAAAAATACTCCATCATCGATTCTATCCGCTTGTAGGCTACACGGGAGTCTGCCAAGGCTTGAAGGGCATTTTTAATTGTTTCCGGGTTTTTCCGATTGATGGAGAGGATTGCCTGTCGGAGTAGAGTAGTGCTGCTTGCAAATTTTGGAGCATCCGCCCTGAACAGTTGTATGCTTTCCTGGACACCTATTGGCGTTGCCTCCTTTTCCTTGGCTGAGAATGCGAGGAAAGCGGTGATTAAAACAATCAAGGCAAGTTTAATTCTGGTGATCATCAAAAATCCTGATAATTGAATTCTAACTCCAATGTCAGGCGAATAAACAAACAAATCAGCTCATTTAAAACGGTTTCATGAATTGATGGTCATTTAATGAAACTCGTCCAGCAACTTCTGAAAGCGTTGTATTTTATTCTTCCAGCTTCTTATGGAAAAAAAGAACATTCCGACTGTGAAAATAACGAGGGCCGCAATGAGCATGTATTTTTGTTGCGTAAAGGCAATGGAGCTGGCAAAAAAGAGAAGTAAGGATCCCGCATACAGCATCGATGACAAAAGAGAGAACACTGACAACTTTTTCAGAATAGAAATGTGGGTTTGGATAGACAGGACAAGGTTGTCTGCCTTTACCGGATTTAGTAACGATAGGTATCCCAGGACATTGTTGGAAATGTAAATGACGATGCAAATCACTAAAAGTAAGTTGACAAAAAAAGGTTTTTTATCACCATCAAATCCATCGTAATAAACCAAAAGAAGCACACAAAGAAGCAGTGCTTCAAAGAGCAATTTGAATCGGATTTTTTTCAATACCGGATGCTGATTGAGCTTCGTCATCTGTTTTACTTGTTCCGGACTGATGGGTTTTCCACCCGATTCCTGCCAGCTGGATTTTAAGTCATCGATCTCCATAGGTTTATCTGTTTAATATAAGTTTGAGTTTTTCTTTAATCCGATTGATTTTAACGCCAACGTAATTTTCTGTTATTCCTGTAATCGAGGCAATTTCCTGGTAACTGTAATCTTCTAAAAACAGGGAAATTATTGCTTTTTCGGAATCGTTCAGTTGCCGTAATGCGGAGAATAGCTTTTCCTGGTTTTCGGATGATTCCTGCTGATCCGTTGGATGTAAATGTTCCGGAATAACATCAGAGGTTTCCATGGAGACTTTCCGTTGGCGGTAGGTAGCCATAGCCGTATTCAGGGCAATGCGGTACATCCAGGTACTTATTTTGGCGTCACCCCTAAAGCCGGGAAATGCTTTCCAAAGCTGGAACACAATTTCCTGAAACAGGTCCTGCCTGTCTTCCAGGCTATCCCGGTAGAGCCTGGTTACCTTGTGGACGATGTTTTGATACTGATCGATTACGTTCAGGAATGCTTCTTGCATGGAATAACATTTGTGTGACCACCTTGCCTATTTGCACGATAAGTTGTTTTATTTACCAAAAACTTACACCACCTTGAAAATAATCTAATAAAGCTGGAAAATAAAAACACCTTCCGGGATCTTTTCCAAGTTCCGGAAGGTGTTGGCAATCATTCGGAATTACTGTTGCGTGAAATCAATAAGAATTGGTGAAGGGATCCAATGACGTCACCAAACCGGTCATTCTGAACGTAAACTTTTGACTGGGTCCAGCAAGGCTGCTCTGACCGATTGAAAAGAAACGGTCAGCAAGGCAACTATTACAGATAGTACCGCAGAGATGGCCAACATCCACCAGGAAATGTTTATCCTATATTCAAATTCCTGCAGCCACTGGTTCATTCCATACCAGGCCACGGGCATAGCGATCACAATGGCTATCGCCACCAGCTTGAGGAAATCTTTTGATAGCAGTGTCACCACGCTCCCGACAGAAGCACCCAGTACCTTACGGACACCAATTTCTTTGGTACGTTGCTGAGCCGTAAAAGTGGCAAGACCAAACAGCCCCAGGCATGCGACAAAGATGGTAAGGCCTGCGAACACGCCAAGGATCTGACCCGTTTTCTGTTCGGCTTTGTAGGTGTTGTTAAATCTTTCGTCCAGAAATGAATATTCAAATGCATTTTCTGGTTTCAGGGTATTCCATTTCTTTTTGAGATCTGTGAGCAATGGACTCACATCCCTGGTTTTAAGTTTAATAATTGCTGTACCTGCTCCTTTGCCCAGGGTCATTACCAGGGGTTCGATACGTTCATGCAGGGATCGGAAATGGAAATTCTTCACCACACCTATAACGCGAAAAGTGCTTTTTACGCCTTCGGAACTGAAACGGGAAATGGTATGATCGAGTGCGTCCATCTTCCAGCCAAGCATTTTTGCCGCAGACTCATTGATGATCACCCCCGACGAATCGTTGCCAAAATCTTTGGAGAAGTTGCGGCCATAAGCCATTTCCATACCCAGGGTAGGAATGTAGTTGGCATCCACTTCGTATCGCAGCGTCTTCACCAGGGTGGTGTTTTTTTCGTCGGGATACACCATGTAATTGTTATTGTAAGATGCTCCGGCTGGTACATAACCCGACTGGCTGACGTTTTCGATCCGTGGATCACGCATTAAGGCATCGTTGAACGCCCGGGCATTTTCTTTAAGCGACCAGGTATCTACAATTAGAATTTGTTCCTTATTATATCCTAAATTTTTGTTCTGGATGTATCGAAGCTGTTGATACACCACCGTGGTGCCGATCATGAGGGTGATGGAAATAAAAAACTGAATGACCACCAATCCGCTTCGTAGTCCGATGCTGCCCTTATCCGCAGTGAATTTCCCCTTTAAAATGGAAACAGGTTTAAACGATGACAGAAAAAATGCTGGATAGGTACCAGCCAAAATCCCAACCAATAGCCCAAACAGCAAAAGGCCTGGAACTAGTTTCGGAATCGCGTTGAGTTGCAGTGACAGATCTTTACCAGATAGGCCGTTGAAGAGAGGAAGGGCCAGTACACCAAAGAAGGTAGCCAAAATCAGTGCAATAGAGGTAAGTAAAACCGATTCCAGCAGAAACTGCCACACAAGTTCTTTCCGCTCAGAGCCCATTACTTTTCTTACGCCCACCTCCCTGGCTCTCTTGGATGCGCCTGCTGTGGAAAGGTTCATAAAATTGATACAGGCGATGATCAGCATAATGATGGCTACCGCACTAAAAATGTAAACATATTTAATGTCGCCACGGTGGCTCAGGTCATATCCAAAATCAGATTTCAAATGGATGTCCGTTAGTGGCTGCAGGGTAAGGGAAAGGTTGTTACCCGCTTTGCGAAACTGCGCCATGGTTAGTCCCATGGCACTTTTCAGCTGCGGACCCATGTATTTGTCAACGGTCTGGGGAAGTTTGGCTTCCAGTTTTTTGTAGTCGTAACCTTTTTGGAGAAGCAAATACGTAAAGAATTCCGATTGCATCCACGATGTGCTTTTCGCTTCTTCAAGGCCAGCCATAGAGCCAAAGATGTCATACCGGAAATGGGAGTTGTATGGGACTTCCTTGATTACACCTGTCACTTTGTAATTCATGTCAGAGCCTTTGAATTTCAAAATCTTTCCGATTGCATCCTGATTTCCGAAATATTTTGCTGCGGTTTTCTCTGTGATAACCAGCGTGTTCGGTTCCATAAGCGCTGATTTGGAATCACCCTTTACAAATGGCAAAGTAAAAACGCTGAAAAAATTCGCATCTACGAATGCCATGTGTTCATCCCGGAACTCTTTTGCGCCGATCTGCACCTTCGGGCCCCCTGCCTGACGCAGTCGGGTGGCTTCCAGCACTTCGGGATAGTCGGCTTTGATGGCCGGGCCGGTTGGGGGCATTACGTGCGACTCATTTATTTTCCCGCCATTCATATTGCCTTTAAAAGCGACACGAACGATCTGGTCCGCTTTTTCATTGTAACGATCAAAACTCAGCTCGTCCAGCACGTATAAACTGATCAGCATACAGGACGAAAGACCAATGGCAAGGCCGAGGATATTGATTGCAGAAAATGCTCGATTTCTCAACAGGTTCCGCCAGGCGATTTTGATGTAGTTTTTAAGCATAAAGTGTTTGATGGTTTTGGGCATAGGGCAGGGGGCTCGGGGCTGAAGGTAGTCTCCCATGCACTATGCCCGAGCCCCCATGCTCCTGTACATTGCATAACATAGTTCTTTGTATAAAATATTAATGCCACCAGCATAAAATGTGCTTTTTGCTTGATTACCAGTGTCAAATAATATTGGTCTTGTTCGGAATCGGACAGTTTTTGTTCGAAAACAGCATGAACACAGAGGTCTGAATTGCTGCTGATCGACAGAAACAATTATAGGTCCAGTTTATAAAGCCAGTATTTTTTACCGAATCTGGGTTCCAGTTCCTTTACTTTTTCAAAGCCCAGGGACTCGTAAATGTGCCGGGCAGCATCCATAAATTCGGAAGTGTGTAATCCGATGATGTTTTCACCAGACGCTTTTGCCTGGTTGACACACAGTTTTGTCAATGCTTTTCCTATTCCTTTTCCTTCGTGGCGCACATGGACACCTATCATTCTTACATAACACCAGTCCGGTGGGAAAATGTCAGTGGGGTTACCATGGGGAATGAGGTAGGCCATCCCGATTATTTCGTCATTTAATTCGCAAACAAAGCAGGTCGACTTTTTCAGCAGGTCGGGGTAAGTATTTTCTGCGGACAGGTACACGAGAAATCTTTTCCAATTCTCTTCTGTTAAATCCGCTCTAAACTGACCGTAAGCGTTGAGTCCTAAGCGTTGTAACTGGCCCGTATCGGCCATGGTGGCAGTTCTGTACAAAAGCTCCATGCTTTTCTTCACGGTGAAAGGGTTGTTTTAAATCAATGGGCAAGCAGAGAAAATGATAAAAGACTTGATTCTTTCGGTCAACAATTTACCAAAAGTTTCCTGATTGCTCTTTACTGGCATCATGTTTGCACTCAGTATGCTATAATGTCTGCCAAACACGGATCTTTTGTTCTGGCAGCTGATGTTTTACCATCCATATCCAAACAATTACCACATGAGATTTTCCCTACATTTATCCAAACTTGTTGCTGCTTCATTAGGCTGCTGGATTACCGCCTGCAATCAAAGCCCCACACAAAATTCTGCTGTGGAAATGAAAACTTCCGAAACGGACAGTACTTATAATGTATGCTATTCGTCGGTGGTCAAAAGAGACACCGTTCTTTTGAATGCGCTGATGACTGGCGATAGCATCACGGGAAGTCTGGGTTACAAGTTATATGAAAAGGATCAGAACAACGGAACCATTTTAGGCAAGGTATACGGGGATACGATCCGGGCAGCCTACACCTTTATGTCGGAAGGCAGGGAGTCGGTTCGTGAGGTTGTTTTTCTTAAAAAGGATTCATTGCTGGTAGAGGGTTATGGTAAGGTCAAAGAAGAAAATGGCCGCATGGTTTTCGAAAATGTAAATACCCTAAAATTTGATGGTCTGGTGTTGCAAAGGGTTCCGTGCAAGGATTGATCTTTGTTATTGCCAATATTCGATTACGAAGGTTTGAGTTCTCCCAGTAAGCCGTTCAGATCCAGGCTTTTTGTAAACATCTCAATGGAACCATCTTCAAGGTAAGACCAAAGTTCCCTGGGCCTGTCCCAGTATAGTTCTACACCATTTCCGTCGGGATCATCAAGGTAGATTGCCTCCGAAACACCATGGTCACTGGCTCCGGTGATGGGGTATTTAGCTAGCCGGAGCCGGCTGAATATGACCGCCAGATCCAGCCTCGTTGGGTATAATATGGCCGTATGAAAAAGACCGGTACCATGCCTCGGGGCAGGAGGTGCGTCTTTACTGTACCAGGTATTCAGTCCGATATGATGGTGATATCCGCCTGCCGAAACGAACACCGCCTGGTCGCCGTAACGTGAAACTATTTCAAAGCCAAGTAGTCCATGGTAGAATGCCAGTGATTTTTCAAGGTTGGCAACTTTAAGGTGCACATGTCCGATGCGCGTTTGTGCGGGTATTACGTAGTCGGTGGCTTCCATAAATAAGCGATTTGAAACAGGTCGAAATATACAATATTATTCGCACAGCGGTAAAAAACGCCAGGTGTATACTTTGACAAGAGTTATACCAATCAAAACAGAATACTGTAATGAACCGTCGTGAAGCACTCTCATCCACACTTGCCATAACCGGAGCTGGATTTTTACCCATGGAACAGAAACAAAAGGCGAAAGAAAGTCCATTCATTTTTTCATTGAATATGAGCACGCTTCGTGGGCATAAGCTTGGCTTCAGGAAGGAGCTGGAAGTGGCTGCTCAAGCGGGTTACAAGTCGGTAGAAATCTGGATCAATACTTTACAGGATTATCTAAAAACAGGTGGAAGTTTGTCGGATGCGAGAAAAATTGTCGACGATCTGGGTTTGAAAATCGAAGACGCCATCGGGTTTGCACCATGGATCGTGGATGATGAAGCAACGAGAGGGAAGGCCTTGGAGCAGCTCAAGATGGAAATGGATCAGCTGTCGCAGATCGGATGTCCCAGGGTGGCAGCTCCGCCCATGGGTGCTACTACCGGAGCATCGCTGGATTTGGCCAGGGTTGCTGAACGTTACCGTAGTATACTCGAGCTTGGCGACAAAACAGGGGTAGTGCCACATCTGGAACTTTGGGGTTTCTCTAAAAACCTGAGCAGGGTAGGAGAGATCCTGTATGTAACCACCGAGGCCTCCCATCCGTCAGCCCGTGTGTTGATGGATATCTATCACCTGCACAAGGGTGGGTCTGGTATGGACAGTGTGAAATCGGTGGGCAAACCGCTCGTGGAAATTTTCCACATGAATGATTATCCTAAAACCCCGCCACGAGAGTCCATCACGGATGCGGATCGCGTTTATGCGGGTGATGGAATTGCGCCGTTAAAGGATGTTTTGAAATCTTTAAAAAATCCGGATAGACCTGTTATACTTTCTTTCGAGGTTTTCAATAAAGATTATTACGCGCAGGATCCGCTTCTGGTGGCTAAAACAGGGCTGGAAAAAATGAAAAAGGTGGCACAGGGCGTGTAAGGAAAGTTGGGCATGGGTTTGGGAGTTTTTTAGTTTTAAGTTTTAGCCGTAGGCTAACTTTCAAACTAAAAAACTTTCAGAGTCAGTCCGTCAACTTACTGATCGGTTTGATCACGATGTCTCTGAATTCAACTTCGGAGCCTTCCGACTGCAACGCAATCTGCCCTTTGGAAGCGGTGGCATTGTAACCATAGTTTACCAAAACACCATTTAGCCAAACTTTGATGGTATTTTTCACGCACTCTATGTGCATGGCGTTCCATTCCCCCAATGGCTTTTCTGTTCCGTCGGTAAGGTTGGGGACACGCCTGAGTTTATCCCCATTGACGCCCCACTTTTCTTTCGGGCCACGCCTTTTTTCCATATCCGGCACGGTGATGTCTTCCTGAATACACCAGAAATCACCGGCATTCTGATTCATCATTTGCACTTCGATTGATTTGGGAAACATCTCATACAGATCCCTGGGTTTGGATACAAACACGAGGGCACCGCAGTTGCCCGGCTTACCCGCAAAACGGTATTGGAATGTCCATTGGAAGTTTTCGTATTGCGCATCGGAGATCAAATGCCCGCCCGGTGTTCCCAGGCTGACAAGCAAGCCATTTCGGATGATAAAAGGCATGGGTGCTTTGGGATTTTTATCCATTTCAGGTACGTCGACATGCCAGCCTTTAAGGTCTTTTCCATTGAAAAGTTCTTTCCCCTTTATTTGAGCGAACGTGGTATTGGACGCAACCAAAAGAAGAAAGAAGAAAATGATGTTACATTTTTTCATGCGTAGGGACAATGAATCAGTTAGGTGCATTTTAATAGAGCCGGTGTTTATTTTAGAAACCCTTACAGACGTTACTAATGAAAGCAAAAGAATGCTGAAAATACTACTCATTGAGGACACTGAATCGGCATGGAATACTTGCGTGACAGCCAAAGTACAAACAAGTTAATTACCCCAAACCGTTGGTATCATAGTACTTCTTGACCAACATGAGGATAAATCGTTTCAGATACACTTCATTAAAAAAGACATTGGACCAGTTGTCATACCGGTAGGATTGTACGCCGAGGTAAAAAAAATACAGACTGACGCCAAGCATTGGTAAGATCCGTTTTTCTTCGGCGGTCATTTGGGTGACACTTTCGTAGCCTTCCACAAAAGCGTTGATTTTTGCAGTACGAACAACTTCTTCCTTTTCCGTGCTGTGAAGCTGCATCACATAATAGGCAATGTCTAAGCACAGCCACCCATTTCCACAGAAATCAAAGTCAAAGATTGTAGCCTGGTTTTGGGTATCGATATTGATGTTATCAAACCAAATATCCAGATGGACCGCTCCGTGGCGTAGCTGACCGGTGTCGATGTTTTCAAATTCACGTAACAAGTATTGCTGTGCTGTACACATCCACAGCCATTCCTCCGTGTCGGGAGGGAGGAAATGCCTGATGTGCTCCATAGGGTCTAGCAGCAACACCTTGGAAGAATAGGTAATGCGGTCGAGTTGTAAATCCTGGGTAACGAGATGCATTTTTGCCATCGCGACGCCTATATTCCAATGTGTTTCAGGGGACGGATTAAGTATTTTTTGTCCGCTCGCGAATGAGAACAACATGCCCTGTCGGGGACCTTCCGGCGCATCAAAAATCTGAATGTAGCGCCCGGTTTGATCCGGAATCGGAAAAGAAACCGGAACATTCTGACTGTTTAATATTTGAAGTAATCTTATTTCCTCTTCAATTTCCTTGTCTGTGCGCCAGTTCATGCTGTAAACCCGAAATATGAACTTCCCTTTTTCACTATCAATCTGATAAGTGTGGTTGATGCCGGTTTTGAGCAAATGACAACGCGGGTTTGAACCGATATCGTACACCTTTTCTAAAAAATGAGCGAGGTGTGTGGAGGAAAGGGTGGAATTGGAAACCGGGAAATGTGACATGCTCAGTGGCGTTGAGGGAAATAAAGAATACTAATGGAGGTCTATTCAGGTAATTTATAAATTAGAGTTGAGGACGAAATTAATTCATGTTGGCAAAAATATTTCTGATAATACCCAACGAATAGCGGGACGCTACCTCTTTAATGAATGCAGAAAAATCCGCCACGGAATGGTCATCAGACCGGTCAGAAATGGTCCTAATGATGGTAAACGGAATATCATTTTCGAAACAAACCTGTGCGACTGCCGCGCCTTCCATTTCTACACAAAGGATGGAAGGAAGACCAGCGAGCAGGTTGTGCTTGTCAGCTGTGTTTGAAAAAAATTTATCACCGCTGGCAATGTCTCCCAGGTGCAATTCAGGGTTGGTGATCCCGAAACGGATGCGGTTGTTTTCTACCTCAGCCTGTTGAATCGTTCTATCTGCAAGTAAATTTTGGATAGCCACTTTTGCTGCTTCCATTTGAGGCAATGGGCTGTTCAGGAATATTCTGCCCAGCTGGGGGATCTCGTATTGTGGTATAAAGGGCCTTGCGTCCATGTCGTGCTGCATAAGTCGCGTGGCAAGCACAATATCCCCAATCGACAGTTTGGGACTGATAGCTCCAGCCACCCCGGTAAATATGAGTTCTGTTATGTTGAATTTATAAATCAGCGTCGAAATGGTGGCTGCTGCGGCCACTTTCCCCCATCCTGAAATGACCACATATGCAGGGATACCATGCAAAGTGCCCGAAAAATAACTCCGGCCACCACTTTTGTGCTCTTGCTTATGATCCAAAAGATCAATTACAGCCAGAATTTCCTCGGGCATCGCCCCCATTATTCCGATTATTCTGTTCTGCATAAAGTTGGGATAATTTACTAGTGAATCCACATGATGTCATTGCCCCGATCCGTCAGTTTTTATAAAGGTTATGATCGCTGCTCATTCGTTCAACAATCCCGTTGGATACCCATCAAAACTGGTTAGATTTTTCTCATTCCAATAAGCGCTTATGCCTTTTTCTCCTTTCTTTTCAGCCCAATTTTTCAGCTCTTCCCGTTCCCTGTTGTAATCCATAAATGGTACAGCCATGCCACACGAAGTTTGTACCACCTCAACCGCCACATCGAAAAGCTGGCGGGAGCCGGGTGTATTTGGAAACAAATCTATAAATTCCTGCCATTCCGGGTCACGAGGATGGTATGCCTTGCCGTGGCCATAAAGACGCAGGATTAAAGGTTTGCCTTCAAAAGCACAAAACATGATGGTAATCCGGTCATTCTCCAACAGATGTGCTGCGGTTTCGTTTCCACTGCCGGTTACATTGAGCCACATGACTCTGTTCGGAGACAATACCCTAAAGGAATCCATGCCTTTTGGTGACAGGTTTACGCTGCCCGAAGCCATTGCGGTAGCCACAAAATAAATCTTCTGATGCTCAATAAAACGTTGCAATTCAGGTGTGATCTGATCGATTCTTTTTCCCATAAAGTGGTGTTTTGCTTTTTTTGCTAATTGTCAGACAGCAAAGAATTATATTGTTGTCCGGATTCTTGCATACACGTTGTCTGCATCATAACGGTTATCCTGTACGGCAAATCTAGGGAAAAGGGAATGGATTTCACAGCAACGGAGAATCGGCAACGGGCCGTAGTGGTAACCAGATGCGTCCAGCCAAAGTAAGTTTAACAAAAATGGAAAAGGACACAAGCCGGGTTTTGCCAATTGAGCTACAATACGGTCATGAATATTTTAAGATCAGGCAGCTCGCATCGGGAGGTAGTTAGGTAGAAAATTATTTAATCCGACTTAATTATCCCAATGGTTTGTGCTGGCCGGGTGGTCAGATCTCCATCAAGCCAGTAACAATGTTAAACAAGCGAACAGGCATGGAAAAGTTTATGCTTCTAGTCAGGCAGGATCTCAGGGAGGTCGGTCAGATGACTGAAGAAGAATATCTGGTCAAGCTCAATCTCATGCTCGGGTGGGTCGACGAGCTGGCTGCGGGAGGAAATTACGTTGCAGCGGAACCTTTGTTAACAACAGGGCGGTATGTCACGGATACAAAAGTGCTTTCGGATGGTCCATTTATTGAGGCCAAAGAAGCCATAAGCGGGTATTTTATCGTGTGGGCCGAAAACATAGACCATGCGGTACGATTGTCCCAAATGTGTCCGTTGTTGCATACCAAAGAGGTGGTTATTGAGGTAAGGCCGATCAGAGTTCTTGAAAATTAAAATGACCTATGTAGATGGAAAAGTTTTTGTTGTTGATCAGGGAAGACATGGAAAAGCGTAAACAGCTTTCAGAGGAAGACTTTCAAAGTTGTATTCAGCGTATGGGCCATTGGGTTGAAGAACTCACCGAAACGGGCAACTACGTCGCCGCGGAACCCCTACAGCCAATGGGTCGGTATGTGAATAAGGAGCTGATTTTGTCGGATGGTCCGTTTATAGAGGCGAAAGAAGCGATCAGTGGCTATGTCATTATTAGGGCAGAAAATCTTGCGCAGGCGGTGGCCATCGCTCAAACCTGTCCGCAGGTGTTGAATGGAACCAGCGTGGTCGAAGTGAGGCCCATTATCGGACTTTAAAATCAGAAGGGTTTGTACTTGCGATAAAAGGACCAGAGCTGGTGTTTGACACAGTGGATTATGGAAAATTTTTTACTACTGATTCGGGAAGATGTGAGGCTACAGCGTACAGCATCTGTTGAGCAGTTTAGCGCCAGTATTCATGCTATGACCAGGTGGGTTGAGGACCTTGCCTTGTCGGGCAACTTTATTTCCGGTGAGCCACTACACACTTATGGGCACTATGTGACCAAGGATTTTGTGATGTCGGATGGTCCATTCATCGAGGCAAAAGAGGCCGTGAGCGGGTATGTGCTGATCCGGGCGGAAAATCTCGATCAGGCTGGCGGTATAGCGCAGAATTGTCCGGAAGTTTTGAAGGGAAGGCTGGCCATTGAGGTACGTCCCATTATTGGTGTGGTGCTATGACAGATAAAGGGCGTAACGTGCCTATGGAAGTAGACCGGCTTTACAAAAGCCATTATGGAAAAATGGTGTCGTCACTACTGTATTTTTCCAAAAGCATAGACCTGGAAACAGCGGAGGATCTTGTGCAGGATGCTTTTACATCTGCCCTGAGCAACTGGCCGTGCGATGGTGTCCCTGACAACCCGGCAGGCTGGATTTTCAGGGTTTGCAGAAATAAAGCACTCAACCGCATCAAGGTCGACGAACGAGTTCGGGGATTGTTTGAATATGAAGATTTCAGTGCTGATGAACCCCGGTTTTCCGAATCCCCCATCGATGATCAGCAATTGAAACTGCTGTTCTCCTGTGCCCATCCCGATCTTTCTCCGAAGGTTCAGGTGGTAATTACCCTGAAATACGTAGTCAACCTGAAAGTAGAAGCTATTGCCAAAATTTTAGGTATGACACTCGATGGGGTTGACAAAATGCTGTTGCGGGCCCGGCAAAAAATCCGTGATGAGAAAATTCTGCTTGCCGAGCCGGATCTCGCATTTTTGAAACATCGGTTGCCCATCGTTCACAAGATCATTTATCTGGTCTTTAATGAAGGTTATAAGTCATCATGGGGCAAGGAAATCTTGCGGGAAGAGCTTTGCGAGGATGCATTGATCATGAACAAAGCACTGCTGGAAAGTGCAATTGGCAATAAAGAAACGGCTGCATTACACGCCATGATGCTGTTCAGCGCAGCCAGGTTCAAGGCGCGTTTCGATCCTTCCGGTGCGTTGCTGGATTTGGAAGAGCAGGACCGATCTCTGTGGAATCAGGATCTGATCCAGTATGGTTCCAGTTTTTTGTTTCAGTCACAAGGGCAGATGGTTTCCTCTTACCATTATGAAGCGTCGATTGCGTATCTGCATTGCGTGGCCGAGGATTTCAAATCCACCGACTGGATATCCATCAGCCGGCTGTATGTTCAACTCCTTCAGAACAATCCAAACCCGTTTGTTGAAATGAATTACGCCATTGCCCTTTATTATTCCGACCAGAAGAAAAGGGCTTGGGGCATTCTGAATGGATTACAGCAAAAGCCATTTTTGAACCAATACTATCTGCTGAACGCCACCATTGGTAAGTTTAACTATCTGGAAGGAAATCATGAGCAGGCCAGGCACTATTTCCTGAAAACGATCAGCCAGACGGACTCGCTTGTGGAAAAGGAATATATTCAGAAACTGCTGGACAGGATGGTAGAGTAAACAACATTGCACATGTTTATCCTTCAGCCCCATTCAACCTGAGATGCATCAGAACCGCCCTGATTTCGGAGTAGGAGGCCAGCTCTCCCAAACTATTTTTTGCCTCACTCAGCGTTGCCTGAGGGTTTTTTGAAAAGTAATCTGTGATTAATTTTATCTTTTCTTCCGGGAAAATATCGTAAAGATCAATTTCTCCTGTGCCAATAAAGTGCAGCAAATGGGTTTCAATGGTGCCTGTAGTAAAGTTTCGTTCCCTGGCAATCTCCGGAATCGTTTTACCTGATTTGAACAGATCCAGGCTCGCCTGCTTCGTGTCCGGCTTTTGCTTTTTCGTGACCGTCTTGGTCTCCTCTTCAACAGCCGCATCGCTTCTTTCAATTCCCTGGCCGTCGCAATACCGGCTGATTATTTCCACAATTTCCTGGCCAAACTGGTTAAGCTTTGCCTTTCCTATTCCTTTTATCTTTGCAAGCTGTTTCAGATTGGCTGGCATGGATTCGGTGAGTTCGAGCAGGGTTTTCATGGGCAGTATCATATAGTCCAGTACATCATTTTCAGCTGCAGTCTGGTTTCGCCACGCTTTTAAGTGATCATAAAGTGCCCCATTTTTCATCTGTTTGGAAGGACGAAAGGCTTTGTTGGCAGCCGTTGCCGGGGTTTTTGCTTTGAAGTCAATATCGGCATTGGCTTTTGCCTGAAGATATTTCAAGGTTTTGAACTCCGGCAGGCACACGTTTACAGAGGCAATTTTTACAAACACCGCTTTCTGTAAATTTTCAAGCGCTTGCAAAGCGGTTTTCTTAAGCGCGGCATTATCTGTTTCAATTTCAAGCTCTTTGATGTGTGGGTAAAATATATGGTCGAGTTTTTCAGCAAAATATTCAGCCGCCTTACGTATGCGGTCCTGCACAGTTTCGTTATCCTCCGGCATTACACCTTCCGGCATCAGCTGCGTTAATTGGACTCTGAATTTGTTTCCAACCGCGAAAAGATTCTGTTCAGCGTTTTCTATCAGAGGCTTTACGGCTTCCGGTAATGACGGATTTAACAGCGGCGCATTTTCTGCCAGAATTCTCTTCAATTGCAAACAAGCTCTATTTATTTCTCCAAAATCAAAAACTTCAATGATGAGCGACCGCTGAAAATCAATTTTGGCAGTTGATAAAAGGTTGTTGTCGGGTGGATTGTTGCTTGCTTCTTTCGAATAGGCCGCTACGGTTCCGTCGGTTTTTACGCTGGTCGGTCCAATTTTGGTGCTGAGCACCATGCCCTCAAAGCTTTTACATCTACTCAGGGCCACATACACCTGTCCATGGGCAAAGGACGCATTGGCATCAATAATGGCTTTTTCAAAAGTCAATCCCTGGCTTTTATGAATGGTAATAGCCCAGGCGAGTTTTAAAGGGTATTGCGTAAAACTGCCAATTATTTCTTCATCTATTTCCTTCGTGGCGGGGTTCAGTGCGTATTTAACATTGTTCCATTCTGTGGGTGCCACCTCTATTTCTTCCTGATCGCCATTACATTTTACATAAATGAGGTCACCGGTAATGCGTGAAATCTGTCCGATTTTCCCGTTGTAATAAAGCTTGTCGCGGGACGAATCATTTTTCACAAACATGACCTGCGCATGTGTTTTAAGGGCAAGTGACAGTTCGGTGGGGTAGGCGTAGGTCGGAAAATCCCCCGTCACCAGAGCCTCAAACGTCCTTGCTTTTCCCGGGATGTCTTCCAGTTTGGCAGCATTGATCTGTTGTGCGTTGGCGTTGTGTGTAGTCAGTGTAATGTATCCTTCGTCATCAGCTGGTTTGAAGTTAGGGATGAATCGCTGGTTCAATGTATCCAATGTAGCTGCATCCAGCTTATTTTCTCTTATCCGATTCAGAAGGTCAATGAACGTGGTGTCGGATTGCCGGTAGATGTGCGTCAGTTCGATGCGGACTGGATTGGTTCTTTGCAGTGCACGACTTCCAAAAAAATACACAGTGTCATAATAGGTTTTGAGCATGTTCCAGTCATCATCCTTGATAACGGGTGAAAGCTGATGCAGGTCTCCGATCATGAGTAACTGCACACCCCCAAAGGGCCGACTTCGGTCTTTGTATCTCCGCAGCACTTCGTCAATGGCGTCCAGCATATCCGCCCGCACCATACTGATCTCATCGATTACCAGTAGATCAAGGCTTTTGATCAGATTGATTTTCTCTCGCGGGAATTTGTGTATGCTGGATGATGCGGAGATACTCTCAGGAATATGAGGCCCAAACGGTAACTGAAAAAAGGAGTGAATCGTCACGCCACCCGCATTGATTGCTGCTACACCGGTGGGCGCCACAATGGCCATACGTTTGTGCAAAGTTTTTTTAAGATTATGCAAAAACGTGGTTTTACCGGTTCCGGCTTTTCCGGTGAGAAAGATATTTTTGTTCGTATGATGAACAAATTCGGACGCGATCTGAAGTGGTGTATTTTCGGTCATGATGAAGTGTGGTGGTCGGGTAGGAAATGAATTGCAAAAAACGTAAACCATCAGCAGTTTGCCATGGTTTTGGCCAGATTTGTTAATCAATAAGCATTTCTGAGGGCAAATATTATAATCTCTATGAGCTACAAACGCAAAATTGTAGTAATTTTTTGTCTTTTTAACTTTTAGCTTTAAAGTGACTTATTATGAAAACGCTTATCGCTAAATGTTTTATTCCGTTTCTCCTTTTCTTGATTTTTCATTACCATGGCCAAGCTCAGGAGGCGTTTGCCATACAGGAATTTAAAGTTTCAGAGGCCAAACAAGCCGTGGCTGTTGATAAGGATCATTTTTATGTGATCAACAACAGCACGATCCGTAAGTATGAAAAACAAAAGGGCTCTCTTCTGGCATCATGGGATGGCGAAAAGGAAGGGATCAAACATTTAAATAGTGGGGTGGTCATTGATGGCAAGTTGTATTGTGCCAATTCAAATTATCCTGAAATTCCAATGGCCAGTTCGGTGGAAATCTTTGATACGAAGACCTTAACCCATACCGACACGCATAGTTTCGGGATCGCGCAGCATGGCTCATTGACCTGGCTCGATCAGAAGCAGGGTTTCTGGTATATTGGTTTTGCGCATTATGCAGGGAAGGAAGCAAGCGAAGGAAGAGACGTCCGCTGGACTACACTTATGAAATACACCCTGGACTGGCAGCAGGTGGAAGCCTGGGTTTTCCCCAAGAATGTCATAGATGCCTTCACACCCAAAAGCAATTCGGGAGGCGCAATCGGTAAAGATGGGAAACTGTATCTGACCGGCCATGATAAACCGGAAATATACTTGCTGGAGATTCCCCGATCGGGTTACACATTGAAGTATTTAAAAACGATTCCGTCTTCCATTCACGGGCAGGGTATTGCACTCGACCATGGTGTTCGGGACAAGGTGGTCATTTATGGAATCAACAGGGCTACCAACACCGTTATCTCGGAAGAGATCCGATAACCGGGAATTTTTGTGTTAATTAAAATTATAAAATGAAGATCGAACGAATCGTTGCTACAGTATTGGTTTTGGCGATTGCAGTAAGTGCCTTTGCGCAGTATTCCGCAGCGGATAAGCAATTCAAGACGAAGACGCTCATCGTTTTTTTCGATGGGCTTCGACCTGATTACATCACCGAAGAGCTAATGCCCCATTTGTCGGCATTCAGGAAAGACGCCTGCTATGGAGCCCGGCATCATAGTGTGTTTCCAACCGTCACTAGGGTGAATTCCTCCTCCTATGCAACCGGATCGTACCCGGGTACCCACGGGTTGCTGGGCAACGCTGTCTATTTCCCTGAAATAAGTAAAGTGAAAGCCACCGGTACAACCTATGAGCAGCTTTCGAAAGTGAAGGAAGCCATTTCCGGTCCTTTGCTTACAGCGGTTTCACTCGGTGAAGTCTTGCAAACAGCTGGCAAGAAAATGATGGTTTTCAGCTCAGGAACAACGGGGCAGGCATTTCTTCAGAATCATACGGTGAATGGAGCGATCATTAATCCCGACTTGATCCTGCCCGAAACTTTTAAACCCACGGTGATCCAGGCCATAGGTAAGGCTCCCGGCGAGAATGAATCCGACGATAATGCCCGGCATAAGTGGATTACTGATGGCTTGTTGAAATTTGGTCTTTCGGATGACGGCCCGCTGGTGAGTGCCATATGGTTCTCCGATCCGGATGGGGCGGCGCACAGCCATGGAATTGGATCAGACGAAGCGGTGGCGGCCATTAAATATGTGGACGGGCAGTTCGGGCGGATCATGGAGGAGTTGAAAAACAGAGGGCTGTCGGAGAAGTTCAATGTGATCGTCTCCACCGACCACGGATTTGTAACGCACGTAGGAAAGGTGAACCTCTCTGATTTTCTCATCAAAGAGGGTTTAAAAAAAGCAAAGGACTCCGATGATGTGGTGATTGCAGAGGGCGGCATTTATGTAAAGGATCATGATCAGAAGCTCATTGAAAAAATCGTAAATGTACTTCATCAAGAGGAATGGGTGGGTGCGGTATTTACGAAGCCGGTCAAAAGCGGGGACGATAAGGGGTGGGTGGACGGTACACTTTCATTTGATGCCATTCATTACAACCATGCACGAGCTGGTGATATTTTGGTGGCAATGAACTGGAACGATGAAAAAAATGGAAAAGGGTATGCGGGCGCCGCTTTTGCGGGCGGAGTTGCCGGCCATGGTGGATCGAGTCCTTATGAAATCAATATTGCCTTGTATGCCCGCGGTCCCGCTTTTAAGCGCGGCTTCACAAGCACGTTTCCCACTTCAAATGTGGATATAGCACCCACGGTCTTAAAGCTATACAATTTACCAATCCCTGTGCAAATGAACGGTAGAGCTGTTTCCGAATTTATGTTGAACAGCAAACCTGTGTCAATAGCCCCAAAAAAAGCAAACGTTTATGTTGAGAAATCATATCCGTGGGGTATCTACAAGCTCACTCTGGAGCGAACGGTATTTGGCAAATACCAATATGTGGATTGTACGAAAGTGGTTAGGAGTGAGAAGTGACCGGGCCGCCGGGCGGAAGTAAGAAGTGAGATGTGAGAAGTAAGATGTGAGATGTAACCGGGCCTTGGGCGGGTGTGATGTGTCGAGGATATGGCTATTCATCCTTAACCTTTTTTGTTTACAAATTGTACATCAACCTCACCGATGCGCCATAACTTATTAAATGTTCGCGGGTGGTTTTGTTTTCATTTTCAAACAGACCAATGTAATAGCGTCCATCGCGGATATCGGTATTTTCGCTGCCTGTGAGCTCGTAGCGCAGGGACGGCCGTAAAATCGTTGTAACCCTTTTAGTTATCCGATACCGGAGTCCCATGCCCAGGTCAAACGCCACAGCAACATTACCCAGGTCAGACGTGTTTTCTCTGATCGTTTTCTTCTGACCTTCCGGGTCTCCGAATTGCTTTCTTAAAATATATTCCACCTCTGTTGCGTTACGGAATATTAAAGACGGGCCGGCGCTGATCACATATCCAAGCCTGTTTAGGTTGGAATAGGTGAGGTGAAGCGGAAGGTACAGGTTTTTGTTAGTGTAGCGGGTTAGTTCAGATTTAAATCCCGAAGTAGTTGGCGAAAATCCCGGGTCGATCAGTTTCTCTTCTTTCATAGCGTAACCCGTGTTTGAAAAGCCAAGTCCGCTTTCAATCCCAAGATTTTGTGTCAATCGATATGCAACGAGTACTTCACCATTGAATCCGCCTAGGCTGGCCTCATTTTCATTGCGATATTCTTTGTAGGTTTTAGAAGAATGAGAAGTTATCAATCGGTTGTTACTGAAATACCCATAGCTTGCCCCTACCGACCATCTGGATTGTGCAGATAGATTTACGGCATTCATTATTAAGAGAAGCGCTATTATAAGTTTTGTCAGCATCATGGTGATGGGTTGTTGTAAGCGCAAAACGCAGGGGTTTAATTTGTGATTCATTCTAGTCCACCACAATCATTGTTTCCCCTGAAAGCAGTTTCACATGGCAGCAGTCGTGGCCTATTTTAAAGGTTTTTTTAACCAAAACCTTGCCGTCTTTTATTCCGGTAAACTCAAAATCCGCGCCTTGCAGACTTGTTTGGTCCATGTCTCCATCAGTGAGAATAGGGTACATGCCCAATTTTCTTCTAGCGGGATCAGCATTCGTTTCTTGGTAGGATATCTTTTGTCCTGTGACGACCTTGGTGGTGTAATATTCCGTAAAAGCAACAGGCAGGCCCTGTGAATCTTTTACTTCGAGAATCAGAGACATGTAAACCTCGGTACAAACCTGGACTGCTGAGCACTCTTCTGTTCGCTGCACATCTTCCTCGTTGCAGCCTGTGAGCAGTATTAGCAAACATAAGTAGAATGAGTTTTTCATAGCCAAACGGATTGAAGGAAAATTCCGCTAAAAATTAGAACCAGATTCTGTTAAGAAACAAGATGGTCTGAAATGGTTGGAACGGCCTGTTAATTTTGTCGTTTTAATGTGAGGTTGTCTGGGAAAAGTACGTAAAAGGTGATGTGAGATACACCTTCCAGAGATATAAGAAGTAAAACTTTGTAAGTATGTTGTTTTAATTACTGTGGCTGCAAATTACTGCACATTACATCAAATCCAGGAAATGTTACAGAACCTTAACTATTCCGACAGTTGCTTATGAACAAAAATGATTTTACCCGTCGCGACACCATGAAAATGTTGGGACTCAGCGGCTCTGCGGGCCTGCTCGGTTTGTTTGGAGGGGTCTCGGATGCCGCTGCCCGTGAGGAAAAAGGTATTCCTGATTATGCAAAGGCCATGAAGCCGGTCAAGATAAAAAGCGTAAGAGCTATTGTGACCGCACCGCAGGGGTCCAACCTCATAGTGGTAAAGGTGGAAACCACCGAGCCTGGATTGTATGGCCTGGGCTGTGCAACTTTTACCCAAAGAGCAGCCGTGGTCGTGGTTGCGATCAATACTTACCTGAACGAATTTTGTGTAGGAAAGGACGTCGACAATATAGAAGACATGTGGCAGGCGGCTTATGTAAGTTCCTATTGGCGAAATGGCCCGGTGCTAAACAACGCGTTGAGTGGTCTGGATCAGGCCTTGTGGGATATTAAAGGAAAACGTGCCGGTATGCCGTTATATCAGCTACTCGGAGGTAAGTCGCGCTTTGCCGTACCCTGCTACACCCACGCCAATGGTCGGACACCGGAGGAGGTGGTGGAAAGCGTAAAGAGTATTCAGGCAAGGGGATTTAAGTATATCCGTATCCAACAAGGTGGCTATGGAGCAGTAGGGAGTACAGAGCAAAAGCCCGATTTCAAAGTGGCGGGTTTTGGAGGCGAGACAGACAGTTATATGAACGAACGCACCTATCTCAAATCGATCCCAAAGCTGTTTGAGGCCGTTCGGAAAGGTTGCGGAGACGACATTGAGTTGCTGCATGACATTCATGAGCGCGTTCAGCCGATGGACGCAATCAACATGATCAAGCAGCTGGAACCTTACCGTCCTTTTTTTATTGAGGATCCGTTCTCGCCCGAAAATATGAAATGGTTCAAACAGCTGCGCGCCAGCACCACGGTGCCCTTGGCCATGGGAGAGCTTTTCAATAACATTAACGAATTTTTGGAGCCCATGGTCAATCAGTGGTTTGACTACATTCGCATACACGTTTCTCAGATTGGGGGCATCACGCCAGCCATGAAAGTAGCACGGCTTGGTGAGTGGTTCAATGTGAAAACTGCCTGGCACGGACCAGGGGATGTTTCGCCCGTAGGTCACTCTGCACATGCCCACATTGATCTGGCGATTTGGAATTTCGGTATTCAGGAAGCGGTATCTTTCAATGAAAAGACGCTCGACGTTTTTTCGGGCTGCCCTACGATGAAAGATGGATACATGTCGGTGAATGAAGTGCCGGGAATTGGGGTAGATATCAATGAAAAGGAAGCGGCAAAATACCCGTTAACAACCAAATCCAATTGGCAGGTCAGGAAGTTTGATGGTACCATTATTCGCCCGTGACGCAGGTTAGCCGAAAAAAATGAAGCAATCATAAATGAATCGGGTAGTGACCGTCTTGGGAAAGTTTTTGAAATTTTAATTTTCCCAAATGATCAGTGAAGTGGTTGGGTATGACATCACCAACCTCATGGAAATCAAAAGGCTACTGGCTCAAACAATTGAACATATCACTTACTAAGGTATTAGTGAAATAACCCAAACTTATAGTGGAAAACAGCTTTGAATGGTCATTATTCAGTAAAGCACCAATTGTTGGTATTGTAAGAAATCTAACAATGGAAGAGGTTCTCGCGGTATTGCCGGTATTCAGAGAGGCTGGTCTTACTACCGTTGAAATTACGATGAACACACCCGACGCAGGAAATATCATACGGCAGGCACTTACGCAGGAAGGACGTGGACTCAACATTGGGGCCGGTACTGTCTGTAACAAAGACGATCTGGAAATGGCTTTGGATTCGGGCGCCCAGTTTATTGTGACACCTGTCCTCAGCAAAAAGGTGATCAAATCCTGTGTTAAAAAGGGGGTTCCTATTTTTCCCGGCGCATATACCCCTACCGAAATTTACAAGGCATGGACCCTGGGTGCAGCGATGGTGAAAATCTACCCGGCAACCTCATTGGGCCCTCAGTATATTAAAGACCTCAAGGCGCCCATGAGTCAATTGAAACTGCTCCCAACGGGTGGGGTGGGTCTGGAAAATATGGCCGATTTTCTGCTTGCCGGGGCGGATGGTTTAGGAATTGGTGGGCAGTTATTTGATAAACAATTGATCCAAAACAGAGACTGGGATGGGCTCTATCAACACTTTAAAAAATTTGTAAACATACTTCAGGGATAGAATTGATCCATGTAGCCCGCTAATCTAATATTTGGTCACGCATACCTTGACGCAGTTTGTTGCCTAACAGGAAAGACATAAATTGTCTGATTTGCTGACATGTTACTGCATCGGCTGGTCGCTCTTCAGAAAGCGGGACGGTGTCATTTGATTCCTAAGATTAGCCCATCGCTTGGTAGCCGATGGTTTCAGTCATTCATTTCAATCATTTCGGTATCCTTCAAAGCATCGGCTTGGTTCACGTAGACAGTTCAAAGGTGGTCTGTGACCAAGGATTTACATTCACGTCGAAATTTGATGTCACTATAATCGTTACTTTTTATACAAACAATCGTATAGCTTCTATCAGTATCTTATTTGAGTGAGAGGTAATGTCTTGTAAAAAGCATCGGATTAGATATTCTACATGAGAGAACCTCCCTCCCCACGTATTCAGAGTTCATCATGCCTATTGTTGAAATTGCCTCTCTAAATTCTACCGGTTTGAATTTGGATCAAAAGGACTTTTCGGTTGCTATACTTGAGGAAAAGAGACTTGAAAGCCACAGGCCCCGATTTGTAAACTTTTTCAAAAAGCAAACAGGCACCATTGTCCATGTCGGCAACCCGGAGATCATTGATGATAAGAAAAACTTTTTTTTCGCGAGTGAACTAATCGATTGGGATTTCGAACCGGTGGATATTTTATATAGTCCCATCGCTACGGGCGTCAAAGCGGAGTTTGAGGGTGGTGCCAACCAGCTTCATCGATTTAAATTTTTAAAGCAGTTCAGGCGGGATATAGATCAATTATTGCGGGCAGCGATTGAGAAATCACCCATCAGAAGGTGCTGCTTTTTTACCGATTGTTACTTTGGCCCGGAAAAGGAATCTACCAAAAAGCTCAAGACCATCGGAAACCTGTGGAAAATACACGATCGGGAAGGTCTTGCTTTCAACACCATGTACGAACTGAACGTGATCTGATGAATTGATATACAATTCAGCCATTTCGGGGAATTGAATTCCTTGAAATGGCTGAATTTGTTTAGTCAGAACAACAAAATGAGCAGAAGTATTTTAACTCATGGCTGTTACATTGCATCTAGTTCTTTTTGCGTATAAGCCTTCTCCCGCCCGTTTAGCTTTTGACGAAGGGTGGCAACTTGTTCGGTGCTTATCCTTTCTGCGTTGTTGCGCCAGGATTTTCTGATGTAGCTGAGCAGCTGGGCTATATCTTCATTCGGCATGTCTTTGTCGTAGCCAATACCCGGCATGTCACCACTTATTTCCGGAGACTCATACACATGGCCATTCACCTTTACAGGTCCTGTAAGTCCGAACAGAACGATGGAAATTAATTTGTTACTATTTCCTGTGACCCATTCAGACTGGTTCAACGGAGGGCCGAGGGATTTTACACCGTTACCATCCACTCCATGACAGGTCTGGCAAATGGTACTGAAAAGTGCAGCCCCTTTCGGGAATTGTTTGGCCAGCAAAGCTGGATCACGATTGCCACGAGCCCGTTTCATATCGGCCATGACTTTGTCCAACTGCTGGTTGACCGCAAGGTTTTGACTGGGCAGAAGGGAAGAAATTTCGGTTCCAAAGGTTTCCTCCTGGTTTTCAAGATTGCTGATCACCGCATCAGCCACAAATCGGTTGGCAGGGTAGGTCCTGATCAGATTTTGGGCGAGCATTTTAGCTGAATTCTTATCAAATCTTTGAATTTGATTGGTGAGAAAACCAATGTATGGCGCAGCAAGGGAGTCCTTATTTACGACCATCTTATCCAGTACACTGGCAAATTGCTGGTAGGAATCGGCATTGATTACAGATGGGATAGCGGTAAGTGCCTGCATGCGAATAACCCACTGTGGTTCGTTCAGCAAGGTCAGTACTTCTCCTTTGTTTAGCTGATTGAGCCCTTCCAAAGTCCATAGCGCGTGTATGGCCAGTAGTGGATCGGTTTTCTGGGAGATGGCGGCACGCAACGCAGGAATGGCGTCCTGATACTTGCCATCAATCAGTTTTTGCTGAGCTCTGTCGCGAACCCAGCCATTTGGATGAGCCAAAAGTTCAACAAGATGTTCCGCCTGGTCTGGAACCCCCACGGATTTAGCGACTGTATTTTTAGGTATAATTTTGTAAATTCTTCCGGCAGAAAGTGGCTGGGTAAGGTCCCGCATGCCAATCTGTCCTTTCAGATATGGAGTGAGATATGTTTTGTGCTGAATGATCCCACGATACATATCGAGTACATAAAGTGCTCCATCCGGGGCATTGTACAAGGTTACGGGCCTGAAGCGTTCATCTGTGCTTGCCAGGAACTCACGGCCTTTGTAGGCTATGTCACCTTTTGTAATATACCCGTTTTCGGTTAATATATTTCTCTTTATGAGATTGGCAGACGGTTCGGGAACGAAAGCGTTCAGGTTGTAATCTTTGCCAAAAAGGTCACCTCTGTAAATGACGGGTCCGGCGGCCGCTGTGAAGTTATTTAGCCGAAGACTATCGTCTAGGACGTCTTTCATATAACCTCGGTTTACGCCGGGAGTGGGGCGCAAAGGATATACTTTGTTATTGGCAACAGATTTTTCATTGAATCCGGCCACACCCCGCTGATTACCGTTGGTTGCGCCGAAGCCGGGAGAAAAATAATCTCCAAGCAGGTTTTGTGAATTATTGTTGTAGTAAAGCCTGCCGTAATTGTCCTGGGTAATTCCCCATTGTCCGCGAAAGTGTGTATGCTCGATCAACCATTTATTGCCCTGTTTCCGATACCTTTTGTCGGATTTTGCATTATAAATCCAGTTGTCCATAGCACGTAACAGGCCGTTTGGCTGATGCTCGACATTACCGCCAACGGTGTACTTGTCGTCAACGAGCACTTTTTTACCAGGCTTGTCATTTTTAATTTCAAAAAACCACAAGTTAGTCGGTTCTGCGACAAGCAGGCCACCATCAATAAAACAAATCGCCCGGGGTAGCACCAGCGAATCCAGAAATACCTTACGATCATCGTATACCCCATCTTTGTTTTTATCGTCCAGAATGACCACTTTTCCATTGGGAATATCTTCTCCGGTTCCCAGGCTGTCGGGCATATAACCCGTCATTTCGATAACCCACATTCTGGCTTTGTCATCGAATAACATGGCTACGGGCGTACTTACGAGCGGTTCGGAAGCCACCAGTTTCACTTCGAATCCTGGCTCCAGTTGCATTCTGGCCATGGATTGCTGAGGTGACAGGAAAGGTGATTTGGAAAGATCCGGCTTTTCAGCTTTCACTTCTGTATTGTTACTGGCAGTGATCTGCTGGTTAACGCTTGATTTGTTTGTTTTACAATAAAACAGCGTACAGGAGATACCCAATATGAGCAATGGATAACGAAAACTTTTGTTCATTACAGACATTCGACTAGAGGTGCTTGCGTTTTGTGATTCAGAACTGTGGAAGTGAATAAGGAGCCTCTAGTTTAACGAATCTTCAACCGGTTTCATATTTTTGGTCAGTAAATGTATGATTCCCCATGCAACGATGTAGGCCAGTCCACAAATGATGAACAGAATGTTGTACCCAGCGCCGATATCACCCTGATTCTTGTAAAAATCAAGGAGTGCTCCAACGAGAAGGGGGAAAAACGTTGAACCCAGCGACCCCACCATTCCTCCAATCCCAACGACAGAGCTGATGGCGCGTTTGGGAAAAAGGTCGGATACACTTGTAAAGATATTTGAACTCCAGGCCTGGTGCGCTGCTGTGGATACGCTTATGATTGCAACAGCCATCCATACGTTGGTTGCATACTGTGCAAAGATAATTGGTAGCACTACAAGTGCTGCTATTAACAAAGCCGTTTTTCTGGCTTTAAAAGGTTTCCATCCCTTTTTGATGAGCCAGGAAGACAAGTATCCGCCACCAATACTACCAAAGGTTGTGGCCGTGTAAATTACAACAAGCTGAAGGCTTGGCTTTTTTAGATCAAGCGCAAAGGTTGTGGCAAAGTAGGAGGGGAGCCAGAAGAGATAGAACCACCAGATAGGATCGGTAAGGAATTTCCCAACAATAAAAACCCAGGTTTGCTTTAAACGGAGCAGGGTAATCCATTTGATCGGCTTCTCTTTTCCTGTTGTAATGGCCTCGTTGTCGCTGTGAATGTATTCAAATTCAGCCGGTTTTAGTTGTTTGGAACGGGAAGGAATTTCGTAAAAAATAATCCAGAACACAAGCCACACGAATCCGATAGCGCCGGTGATGATAAAAGCTGTTTGCCAGCCATAAGAACCAAGTAGCCAGGGAATTAGAATCGGGGCAATTACGGCGCCTATGCTCGTTCCCGAGTTGAATATGCCTGTGGCTAGTGCACGTTCCTTTTTTGGAAACCACTCCGCTGTGGCCTTCACCGCTGCCGGAAAGTTACCACCTTCGCCCAGTCCAAGAATGGCGCGAACAGCTCCGAAACCAAAGGTGCTTTTGGCGAAAGCGTGTGCAACGGCGGCAATGCTCCAGACGGTGATTGATATCGTATAGCCCAGTTTGGAACCGATACGATCTATAAAATTTCCAAAAACGATGTATCCCAATGCGTAGCAGGCCGCAAAAACCATCACAATATTGGCATAGTCCGTTTCGGTCCAGTTAAATTCAACTTCAAGCGTTGGTTTAAGATATCCTAGGATCTGTCTGTCGACGTAGTTGATGGTAGTTGCAAAGAAAAGAAGGGCGCAAATAACCCATCGGTAATTACCAGGTTTGGTTTTTTCCATGTGAATGAAGAATGAAACGCTACGAGCTTTGGTTAGTTTGATACTACTGGTTTGGAAAATAAGACTACAATAATGGGATTCTACCCCTTAATGAAATTCGAAGTCTTTTTGATTCAAATGAATTTTGAAGTTGCGTAAATAGGCCGGAACCAGAATTTTTTCGAGCTGTAGACGTTGTTTAGTCCGGTGTGCATTGATATGTAGCGTATTAACCGTCATGGAACGTCGGGGGCTACGAGCACTGAATTCAGTAAAAATTGGTTGTAATTCAAATTTACTAATTTTGACCATTTGGTAATAAATCTAATGTGGGATAGCCGTGAGGGCTACCAATATAGTTTCGTAAACTCATGGTTGAAGATCGGGTGTTAAGGAGTCTTGTGTTTTTTTGTTTGGTAATTTTTTCCATAAATCCTGCTCATGCGCAGGAAAGGCGCTACAGTTTTGAAAAAGGGATGATGGGTTCCCCATTTAAGCTGGTGTTTTACGCATCAAGCGATTCCATAGCTGAGGTCGCCGCGCGGCACGCTTACCATCGTGTGGAGGTGCTTAACGAGATGATGAGTGATTACCGGGATGGCAGTGAAATTAACAGGCTCTCCGCCACCGCCGGGAGTGGTCAATGGGTTCCGGTAAGCAAAGAGCTTTTTGAGATTCTGGAGGTGTCAAACGATGTCAGTGCAAAAACGGATGGGGTATTTGATGCGACGCTTGGCCCGGTGGTACAAATGTGGCGGCGTGCAACCAGAAAATCAACGCTCCCTGGCCGTGCGGAGATTGATTCAGCACGCTCAAAAACCGGGTATAAGAAAATGGAGCTTGATCCTGTAGGGCAAAAGGTTCTTTTAAAGCAGAAAGGCATGCGACTGGACATCGGAGGGCTTGGGAAAGGTTTTGCCGCAGAAGAGGCCATCCAGGTGCTGAGAGGATACGGAATCACATCGGCCATGATGGATGCAGGTGGCAAAATTGTGCTCACCAATCCTCCACCAGGCAGCGAAGGGTGGCAAATTAATATTTCCAATGGGAATGACTCGTTGGAAACATTAACGCTTAGTAACGTTTCTCTGGCAACCTCTGGTCCTACCTACCGATACATGGAACACCAGGGCGTACGATATTCGCATATTGTGGATCCAAAAACGGGGATTGGTCTGCTGTTTCATGTGCGGACCACGGTGATTGCTCCCAATGGTACCATATCTGACGCCCTTGCAACGGCATTTAGTGTGGCGGGCATAAAAAAGAGTAAATCATACGCCCGCCGTTTTCCGGGATGTCGTGTGTGGCTGGTGGAACAGCGCGGCGGAAAAACGGTGCAATGGAACTCCATCAATAGGAACCGGAAATAACCGAGAAACGGAACGATATAGCTGATCAATTACCGTTTTTCACGTCTAATACAGGATGGGCTACCAGCGCTTTGGCGAGCTCCTCCTCATTGGTTAGATCCAGGCGGAGGGGCGTGATAGAGACGAAATTGTTTTCCATAGCCCATCTGTCCGTCCCGATTTCTGAAGCTTCCAGCGGAATGACGGTGAACCAATAATGCTTACGTCCCATCGGATCCAATGCCGGAACGATCTTGTTGTCGTAGAGCCTTACGGATTGTCGTGTCCATCTCACTCCCTGTGGTTTGGAGGGAAAATTTACATTAATCAGGTTCAGATGCGGACTGTCGAAAAGAACCTCCAGCGCCTTTTCTACAAACGGGTCGAGCAGGTCAAAGTCGGGTTCTACGTCTCCGGCGGGTGTACTTAATGCAATTCCTTTTATGCCAAACAGGACGGCCTGCTTTGCAGCGGCAAGCGTACCGGAGTGCCACATGGCATTTCCCAGATTGGGCCCCATGTTGATACCCGATAATACGACATCGGGCTTGTCCCAAAGGTGCTGCCCCAAAGCGACGCAATCTGCCGGTGTGCCATTGACGCGGTAAGCCTCTATTCCATCAAAACTAATGGGAGATTTTTTATAAGATAATGGGCGGGAAGCTGTTATGGCATGTCCCATAGACGATTGCTCAACGTCAGGCGCTACGATCTTTACCTCACCAAATCGAGAAGCAATTTTGGCCAGCGCCGCAATACCCGGGCTGTATATGCCATCATCATTCGTTACAAGAATTTTCATGGTCGACTAAATTTTTCGTTAAATTCTAATAAAACTGTGCCTGGTATGTTTTTTATGGGTGCACTGCTCGACATGGGTTCCTTACCAATTGTAGTTTCAAGCTTCATTGCGTTGGTGTCACCTTAAATTCAAATATGGATAGCAACAGATCTTAGACATGAAAAAAGCACAGCTTTTACACAATCCGACAGCGGGTGAGAAGGACTTCTCCGGTAAGGAGCTCATCAAATTAATTGAGAAGCAGGGCTACCAGTGTTCGCAGGCCTCAGTGAAAGAAAAGGGTTGGGACGAGTTTGATAGTGAAACTGATTTTTTGATCTGTGCCGGAGGTGACGGTACCATCAGACGTATCGTTAAAGCCTTGATGAAGCGTAAAAGGCTTGACAAGCAGTTCCCCATTGCCATTCTCCCGCATGGTACGGCCAATAATGTCGCAGGAACCCTTGGTATAGGGGGGAGCCTTGAGGAAACCATCAAATCATGGCAGCAGTGGGAGCTCAAAAAATTCGATATAGGAAAGGTTTATGGATTAAAAGAAGATCTCTTTTTCCTCGAAGGATTCGGATGTGGTATTTTTCCCCGATTGATGAAGGAAATGGAAGTTCAGGAAAAAGAAGAGCCTGATACCAGGGAGGAAAGAATTAAGATGGCAAGAAAACAACTTCACGACATTGTCCTGAATTACAAACCTGTTTCTTGTAGAATCGTTGCAGATGAGGTGGAACATTCAGGAAAGTACATTATGGTGGAAGTCATGAATACCAAATCAATTGGACCTAATCTTGAACTTGCACCGCATGGAGATCCCGGAGATGGTGAGTTTGATGTGGTTCTTATTCCGGAAAGTCATCAAATGAAATTCGAAAACTTTCTTTTGGATCGTATCCATGGTGGAGAAGGTGAATTTGTATTTACGACCCTAAAAGCCAAAAAACTGGAAATCACCTGGAAGGGCAGGGATGTACATGCGGATGATGAGCGTTTAAAACCAGAGGAAGAACTTAATGTTAAAATTGAAATTCTGCCGGGAATGATTGAGTTTTTAATCTGACCGGAGCAGGTACTTTTTGTCAAACGTTACGTACGACTGTAGGAATGATTGATAACAATTTGTTATTGATTATAATTACTTGGCATTGGTTTGAGCCCGTAGGACCATTTACTTTTGTGGAGTTATTCACTCTGAGCATAGGCCGGAAGTTTGGTCATGTTCAAATTATAAAAAGTAGCGCCATGGTTAATACCGATATTTGTATCATAGGAGCAGGCCCTGTTGGCTTGTTTGCCGTTTTCGAAGCGGGTCTGTTGAAAATGAGATGCCATCTGATTGATGCACTTCCTGTGGTGGGGGGACAGTTGTCAGAAATATATCCTCAAAAGCCCATTTATGACATACCGGGGGCACCAGGTATTATTGCAGAAGATCTGGTGTCAAATCTGATGCGTCAGATAGAGGAATTCAAACCCGGGTTTACGCTGGGCGAACGTGTAGAGGAATTAGTTAAACAAGATGACGGTAGTTTTATAGTCATTACCAATGAGCAGACAAGGGTTCACTGTAAAGTAGTTGTGATCGCCGCCGGTCTGGGCAGTTTTGAACCGAGAAAGCCCCTGGTGGAAAATCTGGAACAATTTGAGGGTAGGGGTGTGCACTACATGGTGAAAAAACCTGAGCAGTTTAGAAATAAGTCGGTGGTGCTTGCCGGTGGTGGAGATTCCGCATTGGACTGGACTATTTTCCTGGCAGATGTAGCGTCCAGGGTAACACTGGTACATCGTGGGGATACTTTTCGTGGTGCACCCGATTCGGCAGAAAGGGTATTTTCGCTGGCAGCAAGCGGGAAGATCGATCTCCTGTTGCAGTCTCAGGTGAACAGTCTTGGGGGGAACGGTGTTTTGAAGGAAGTCTCCGTGCTGGATAATAAAAAGCAGTCCACGACAATCAGTACCGATTACTTTATTCCGCTGTTTGGATTAAGTCCGAAGCTAGGGCCGATTGCTGACTGGAACCTGGGTGTAGAAAAATCAGCCATTGTTGTTGACACCTTCGACTATGCCACAAATGTGGAGCGTGTCTATGCCATTGGTGATATAAACACGTATCCGGGAAAATTGAAGCTAATCCTTTGCGGATTTCATGAAGCGGCAATTATGATGCAAAGTGCCTTTAAATTTGTATATCCTGACCAGAAACTAAGTTTTAAATACACAACTGTTAACGGCGTTAATGCCTTTTAACCATGATAGATATTTCAATAGAGGGCCAGAACGGGGAACGTCGGGTACTGGAAGTGCCTGAGGATATGGGACTCAATCTAATGGAGGTTCTGAAAGCCTATGAATACGATATTCAGGCTACGTGTGGCGGAATGGCACTTTGTGCTACTTGCCACATCGAAGTTCTGGAAGGAGGCGAGAAGCTGGGTGAAATCAATGATAATGAAATGGCAACACTGGATACATTGCCCGACGCGGATAGAAACAGTCGCCTGGCCTGCCAGCTGAGACCTGATGCAGCGATGAACGGACTGGTGATACGGCTAAAATGTAATAACTAACACTAGATCTGACAGTTGAGTTTTTTTAGGGATTGCTCAAAAAATGATTTTGGGAAGAAGGGGCTGGAAAACTAACAGCCCCTTTATCATTTTCGTCGGTCAGAGTATTCCTGGCGAGTTGCTCTCCAGCAGAGCTCGTTTCCGCTTTCTCTGACATTATAAAGTTATTACTTTTATCAAAAAGCTCATTCACATTTTTACTTTTTGCGATTGCCTTACTTTCTGAAAAGGTCTGCATTGGTGTTTTCCCATAACAATATCTACCGCTATGTGCTCTTTCTGAATTGTAATACTCCATCCATTTATCCATATCAAGTTGCAGAGATTCTAAGCTATTGTAGATTTTTTTTCGGAATGCAATAGCATAAAATTCTTCCTGCATGGTGCGATGAAAACGCTCGCAAATCCCATTCGTTTGTGGGCTCTTAGCCTTTGTTCGAGTGTGATCAATATCCTCGATATTTAAATAAAGCTGGTATTCATGCTGTTCCTTCGCACCGCAATACTCTGTGCCTCGATCCGTCAGTATACGTAGTAAATCAACTTGTTGGTCCTGATAAAATGGCAAAACTTTATCGTTGAGCATATCAGCAGCAACCAATGCATTTTTGCGATCATAAACCTGCGTAAAAGCTACGCGGCTGTATGTGTCAATAAATGTTTGCTGATAAATCTTACCAACACCTTTTATATATCCGACATAATAAGTATCCTGAGCGCCCAGATAACCTGGATGATGAGTTTCTATTTCACCTCTGCTTTGCTCTTCTTCCTTTTTACGTTCCAGTGCTGCGACTTGTATATCGGTCAGAATTATTCCCTCCTGGGCGACCTTTGCATCAAGTGCTTTTAAACGCTTTTGAAACGTTTCCAGATCATGGCGAACCCAGACACAGCGAATGGTTGAAGGTGCAACTGAAATTCCTCTTTTCCTTAATTCATTAGATGCACGTTGTTGCCCGAACGCTGGCGATTCAATGGCGTAGGCTACTACCACATCCTCAATCTGCTTTTCGATCCTGTTCTTTAACAGCGGTTTACTTCTGCTTATTTCTTTCAACGCCAATTCTCCACCTTCATCATACAGTTTTTGAAAGCGATAAAAGGAATCTCTCGAATAGCCCATTACTTTACAGGCATCGGATACATTTCCCAACTTTTCGGCTAATTTTAACAAGCCAAGTTTGGGTTGAATTAACTTTTGCGTTGTCGTCATAACTTAACTGATTTTATGGTTAGTAAATTTACTAACTGTCAGATTAAGTCTCAACTATTACAGCTAAAATCTCTTGAGATGGCGTAAGGATTATCCTATCTTAACAATACATTTTACCGTCGTAGAATAGTGCCTTTGATCCGCGGGATCACTAAGCTGACCCATTTTTGATGCATCAGTCCTGAAAAGTGAAGTCCGTCCCGGGCAATCATGGTTGGATCATTTAATGCTTTTCGCGATTCCTCCGTAATGTCAATAAACAGAATTTTGTCGGTTTCACATTCCTCTTTGGCTATGGCGTTAAAACTGTCAATGGAGCGGGCAATGGCATCTCGCTCAGTGGGTGAGGCAAAACTGCTAACCCCCCAATCGGGTATGGACAAGACAAATACGCGGTCCTTATTGCCTCCGGCTAACGCAACTGCTTTCGTTAACAATTGCTTGAATTCTGTTCTGAATTCCTGTGTTGAGCGACCCTGATACTGATTATTTACACCAATCAGTAGAGAAACCATATCGAACGACCTGGCAGGCTTGTAGTCTGCTATTGCGTTCAGCAGGTTGCCTGTGGTCCATCCGGTTGTAGCAATTATTTCTGGCTTTCCAATCTTAATATTCTCACTGGAAAGCTCCCTCGCCAGGATTACGGGCCAGCGCTCCGCTTCGGTAACGTTCTGCCCGATGGTGTAGGAGTCGCCCAGTGCCAGGAAGCTACGTTCCGTGGTGTCTCGCGGCGTTTTCATTTCCGGAATATCGTCCATGCGCTCTGTACAGGACAGGGAAAGGAGCATCGCTATGAGAATTGTGAAATATATTTTCATGATCAGTTTACAATACAGGTGCTAAACTAAAAACATTCAAACCGGTTAGCGATTATGCTGATCCAGGGTTGAGTTATCCTCGTTTTATCTTCATATACCACTGTTGAGGCCCTTTAGATCAATCTCCTCATCATTTTACAGCGTTGACATCCAATTTTAGGCCATTACACTTACAAGGCTAAGGACCGGGCGGGCGAGTGCCTCATTTCCCTCAATAATGACCACGCTGCTGGCTGTATCCATTGATAGTCCCTTTGTAAAGAGTTTCCAGGCCACCTCGGGAGTAATGGTTACAGCACTGGTTATTTCTTTTTGAGTAGCTTTGGTCAGTATCCAGTTTGAGTCATTCCAGAGAAGATACCACCTCCCTCCAACTTCGGAGGTTATCTCTATCCGCACCACGTCGCCTGTGGTGCCGTTTACGTCCCTGTAAGCATGTGGAAGGCCCTGTAACAGGGTATCAATGAAGGGATAAAAGAATTCTCTGGTGATAATACCTTGTTTACCTACGGCGTCACGTATCTGTTGCTGGTGATGCCATTTCTCGGTGAATTCTCGTGCAATATGAAACCAGTTTTTGGAAGTAGTTTCGCCTGCCCATGCTACGGCAAAAATGGCAGGTGCATGAGGATCTAAAGTTTGTATGAACTGGGAGTTTTCTTTACCTGTACTTTCCAGAAGATCAGTCAGGACAGTGGTCCCAATTCTTTCGGTTGCCTTGATCCAGTCAGCATTTAACTGATTCAGATATGCGACAAGGTCGAGGTAACTGGAGATTTCCCGATCAGGAGCTACAAAATGCCCATCTCGGGCCATGGACAAGGTTCTCAGATTGGTGTCCAGTAAATGAGATGCAACCTGTTTCACATTCCACAGGCGCGCTATTGTGGGCTTCTGCCAATCATCTTGGGAGAGGGAGCGCAAAAGTTCGATCAATTTTGCGTCCAGTTTGGTAAAAAGATGTCGTGTTTCTATCATGGCCATTTACTGAATCGAAGTGAGTATTCCCCGATTGATTCTGAGTTTTAGGTTGAAATACAAATACAAAATTAACTATCCTTCGTTGGTTTCTATTAGGTGGTGAAGTGATGCAATGATAAAATGGTTTCGGTGGTACCTTATTTCAGCCAATTCAAAGCAATTTTGTGTCTTTTTTGTCTTTCATTAATTTCATTATAACTTCTTCTATTACAGTCGTTTGTATTTTATTTAAAATGGTCGGGTAGCAAATATCGCTGAAAGTAGTTTGTCAAAATGCTGTGCACAATGCTCGATTTGAGTAATTTTGAGCCAATTACAGACCAATTAGCCAGGTGAAGATTTGATTGGATGCACCGGCCTAAAATAATAACAAACATGACCTACTGCTTAGGTATTAAGGTGAAGGAAGGATTGGTGGCGCTAGCCGACACCCGCATTACCGCCGGAACAAATACCACAACCAAGAAAAAAGTTTACATTGCCCAGAAAGACAATTATTCCCTCTTCATTATGACCAGCGGTCTCCGCTCTGTGCGCGACAAAGCGGTTCATTATTTTCAGGAATTAATTGATGATGGCGTCGTTTATAACAAACTTTTCAAAGCCGTAAATGCCTTCGGCGAACAGATCAAGCGGGTGGCTGAGGAAGATAGATTGTCCTTAGAACGAGCCGGATTGAAGTTTAATCTGAATACAATTGTGGGTGGACAGCTTAAAGATGATCCCGACCATAAATTATTTCTGCTTTATTCGGAAGGGAACTGGGTGGAGCTTGATGAAGGATCTCCTTATGTTATTATTGGTAATTCCGGGCAAGGCAAGGCGATACTGAATCGTGTGCTGAATGATGACTCGACAATGAAACAGGCCCTTAAGGCTGGGTTTTTGTCATTTGATTCTACACGGGTGAGTAACAACGACGTGGATTTTCCCATTGATGTGGTGCTTTACAAAAAAGATAGTTTTTCGATCGTTGAACATCGGTACGAGCAGAAGGACCTGGCAAGAATCTCGGAAATATGGGCAGAGAAATTGAAACAGGATCTAGACGAAATACCAGAAGACTGGATGGATAGATCGTTTGCCAAAATTCCGGTGGTTCCAGGGGAATAATTTTCAAAACAAACGTTTTGGTTACTTTTTGGCCTGTTTGAAATTGAATCGTCTTGAACGGTTCAATTTCAAACAGGCTCTTTTATTCTAGTCCATATTTATCTATCAGATATACCATGGCTGCCATTGCGGCTGCGCCCAGTTCCAATTCACGCTTATTTACCTTGTCAAAGGTGTCGTTTGGTGCGTGGTGATAGTCAAAGTACCGTTGCGTATCGGGCATCAAACCGAGTAGGGTAGTGCCCAGTGGTCCAAGTGGACCAATATCTGCGCCACCACCACCAACACCCAGCTGATGCATCCCGTAAGGCGCAAAGAGCTTGGCCCAGCTTTTAATTTTTTCTTTCTGCCTAGCAGAGCCTACAATGCCGAAACCCAGGGGAGTGAAACCACCCCGGTCAGATTCTATTGCCGCCAGGTGCTTTTCCTTTTTGGATCTTGCAGAATCGGCATAGGCCATTCCTCCTTTCAATCCATTTTCTTCGTTCATGTACATCACGGCACGCAGGGTGTGGTTAGGCTTGTAGCCTAGTGCCCTCAACAATCTAAGCGACTCTATCGACTGTACACAGCCAGAGCCATCGTCATGAGCGCCATGACCGAAATCCCAGGAGTCGAGATGACCGCCTACTACAATGTAGTGATCTGCTTTGGCCGCACCACGCAACTCGCCAATTACATTATGTGAGGCAACATCAGGCAATGTCTCGCAATTTTGCTGAAAGTGAAATTTGGTCTGCGGGTTCTTGGCAAGCGTCTTGCTGAGTAGTTCTGCTGCGTTCGTGGAAACAGATGCAGCAGGAATCATGGGCACTCCGCTGGCATAACGCATACTTCCGGTATGTGGTATGTCGTCCAGGCGGGTGGTCATGGAACGTACTATGCACCCGATCGCCCCCATTTTTGCCGCTTCGCTGGCGCCGGAGCCGCGTTGGTCCACAGCGCCGGCGTAGGCATCAAACGTACTGAATCTGGTAGGATCCATAGGTCTGTTGAAGAACACTATTTTCCCTTTCACCAGGGCGGGATCCTTCTCACGCAGTTCCTGGAAGTTTTTTACCTCAATCACCTGAGCGGTAATGCCACCTTTAGGGGTAGAAATAGAGCCTCCGAGTGCAGTAATCGGAACAGCAATCTTACCCGTTTTTCCGGTAACAATCCAACCCTGTTCCTTTGCTCCCCTTATCCAGTGAGGCACGATTACATCCTGAAGGAACACATTGTCAAACTGTTGCTCGATCATGACATTCCTGGTATACTGAACAGCTTTGGCTGCACCGGCGGATCCGCTCAGCCGGGGACCTACTTTGAAGCACAAATCCCTCAGCACCTCATAGCATTTCCCGTCGCTAAGCGCGGTATTGAAAATTTTTCGAATAAAAATTGAATCTGTCTGATATTCTGATTGCCCTTTTGCGGTATGGTGTGCACAAGCGGCACTTATCAAAAGCGCCAGAAGATGTCTTCTCATTTCTTGGTGGATGGTTTAATTTGGTGATTTTTGGGCTAAGACGGGACTACCTCTTTACCTTGCCTCTTCGCAATGGAAAGTAGCAAAGCGGGTAGCAATATCAGGTTGGTACACATGGCTACCAGCAAGGTGATAGATACCATTACGCCCATTGCTGCCGTGCCGCCAAAGCTTGAGGCTGCGAAGATAATAAAACCGGAAAATAAAATAACCGCCGTATAGATCATACTCAAACCAGTTCCAAAAATCGAATTCGTTACTGCCTGGGACGGGCTAAGACGTTTTTCATAAAGTTCTTGCCGGTAGCGGGTCAAAAAGTAAACGGTTCCATCCGAGGCGATACCAAATGTAATACTGAAAATGAGGATTGTTGTTGGTTTGAAATAGATTCCAAAATAACCCATAATACCCGCAGTCAGCGCCAGTGGAATCAGGCAGGGCAGTTTGGAAAGAAGTATAATGGGAATGGAACGGAACAACACCATACCTACAATCGCAATCAATATAATGGCGATCAAAAGACTTTCGTACAGATTGCTTAGCAAATAATCATTGCTTTTCAGGAAAACAAGGCTGTGCCCGGTCAAGCTCACTTTGTATTCTGCGGGGCTAAAAATGGAATCCACCTTTGGCCGGATTTTATTCATGAGTTCTTTGATCTTTTCAGAGCCGACGTCAGCCATTTGGAAACTCACCCGGGTAACCCGCTTGTCCTGATTAAGAAAAGCGTTGGTCTGTTTGCCCAAGGCGCCCTGCTGCCCCTGCGCGAAACTATTGAGCTTATTAAGTTCCATTACACCAGGAAGGGCATAGTATTTGGCATCTCCGCCACGATAGGCCTGGTATAAAAACCGGGTTGCTTCCACTACCGATACCGGTTTGGAGAATTCCGGAAATTTGGCCATCTCGTTTTGTAATGATTTAATTTTATAGAGTGTTCGTGCCTCATCTCCAAACACACCATTACGCTTTTTGGTATCTACCATTACTTCGAACGGAAGCACGCCATGAAAGTTCTTTTCAAAAAAGCGAAGATCTGTATAAACGACGTCCTTCTTTGGAAGATCGTCCACTACATAACCTATTGTTTTAATTTTTGTCATTCCATATGCTGAAATGACGATCAGCAAAACCATGGAGATGTAAATCTCTTTACGGCGGTAATGCACCAGATGATTCACAGTCTTTAAAAAGCCCGACGCCCATTTGCCATCCAAATGTTTCATATGACGCGATTTTGGAACGTCCATGTAGTGCAGGGTGATCGGCAGTAGCAACAGACACAATACGTACGTGATCATGACGCTGATGGCGGCAACAACGCCAAACTCTACCAGCAGGCTGCTATTGGTAAAATAAAATACACCAAACCCAATGGCCGTAGTCATGTTGGCCAAAAATGTGGAAAGTCCGATCTGACGGATCATCTCACGAATAGAATCATCCTTACTACGGTTTGCCTTAAGTTCACCCTGATATTTGTTGATCAGAAAAACACAATTGGGAACACCGATCACAATCAGCAGGGGAGGGATCAGGCCGGTTAGCGCGGTGATTTTATATCCAAAAAGATGAAGCAGGCCTACGGAAAATACCACACCGATCAAAACCACAACAATGGACAATAGGGTGAGCCGCAGTGATCTGAAAAATGCCCAGAGTATGACCAAAGTGACCAGCACAGCAAGTCCCATGAAAAGCTCCATTTCGGAGGAGATTTTTTTCATGTTGACCGTCCGTATGTAAGGCATACCGGAGTAGTGCAGATCGGTTTGATACTTGGTAGCAAATTTTTCTGCCATGGTCTCAATATCACCCACGATGGTCAGGCGATTCTTTGAGTTCAGCTCTTTGTCGTTGAACGTAATTACAATGAGGGTGGCGTTGGTTTGGGAATTGATAACCAAACCTTCGTAAATGGGCAGGTTGTTTATTTCTTTTTTCAGGCTATCGACTTCTGCCTGCGTTTTTGGCAGTTCCTTAATAAGTGGAATGAGGTCAAATCGGCGAAGGCTATCGTTTCGTTCCAGTTTGGAAAGGTTGGCCAGTGAGAGAACAGTCTTTATTCCTTTTTTTTGCTTGATTTCCTGAGAAAGCTTACACCAATCGCGAAATTTGTTTGCTTCAAATAATTCCGCATCCTGCCAACCGATTACCATCACACTGCCATCTTCGCCAAAGAGTTTCCGAAATGCCTGATATTCTTTTTCGGTAGGATCGTTGGAGGGAAGAATTCTTGCGAACTGATAGGAGAGTTCTATTTTACTGGCCTCGTAAGCCATAAACACGGTTGAAACCAATACGAGTCCAACCCATAAAAGACGGTAGCGAATAATGGCAGTCGCTATTTTATTCCACATATAAAGTACTAAAGGTGCTGCAAAAGTTGCAAAGATACGTGCCAGGCCCGTTATATGCCTGAAAATTGCAATTTAAGGGCACTAAATCCCCATCATTTTTTCCAGATGATGCATTTCGATGCCGAAATAGGCCTTTGTAGTTTTTATTTTTTGAAGAATCTTTGGATCTCTCACAGTTAGTTTTCGTTGTTTCTGACCCACGATCATTACATTCTTTGGCGTGTGGGCGTCTGAGATGAATTCAATGACTTTTGTTTTGTAACCAAAGTATTCGAGGATCATGGCACGAAGGCCGTCCGTAACCATTTCTGCCTGTCGCTCAAGAAATATACCATATCGGGTCAGAAAGTCCACATCCGTGTTCACTTTTGCCTTTTCAATCTGCCGCCGAATCTGCTTGTGGCAGCAGGGAGCCACAACGATCAAATCTGCGTTGCCGGTGATGCCTTTGTGAATTGCGTCGTCGGTGGCTGTGTCGCAGGCATGCAGTGCAATGAGTATATCCACATGGTCGCTCTGGTAATTCTCGATGGTGCCTTCCTCGAAACGAAGTGATCCGAAATTTGATTTCCGGGCTATTGAATTGCAAAGGGCGACGAGGTCGGGACGAAATTCAACCCCTGTTATCTCAGCATCCATGTTCAGCACACTGGTGAGGTAGTCGTATAATGCAAAAGTGAGGTAACCCTTGCCGGAGCCCATATCCACCACGCTGAGCCTTTCAGTAGCCGGTATGTCTCTGATCAGTGGGCTTAGGAGATCAATATAATGGTTAATCTGTTTGTATTTATCCTGCGACTTTTTAAAAACATGCCCGTCTGTATCGGTGATATTCAAATCGTGCAAGTAAGGTTTGCTGGTGGGGCTTATCGGACGGATCTTATTTTTGTCGTGCTCTTTGGATGGTAAAGTTGTGGAGGATGGATCGCTTTGTTTAAGAATAACTTTACCCGTTTTTTGAATTTCCAGTAATAAATCCAGCTCCGTTGTGAACAGGTTGGCTGTGAGGAAACCCTCCTGAATGTAGCTATTTACTAAGCCTTCGCCCTCGGTTATACCGTGATTTTTCACGATATCCCTTGTTTTATAGCGATAGGTAAAGCTCAACTTTTCTTCCCGCCTGATAACCGCCTTTTTTACATAGATATTTTTAAGGTTCTCCTCTGGTCCTTTGTAATTTCCCAAAGACAACCGTGAGAAAGAGTTGTTCTGTAAACTGCCATGAAGGGTATTTGAAAAGTGCTCAACAGCATCACTTATGTTCATTTGATAAAATAGATTTTCGAATCTCACAACGGTCAAAGAGTAAGCCGGGAGGCTTTTGGCTGCTATTTGACAAGAGATGTTAATTAATTTATTAAAACGGATAGCTTACGCCCTCGGGTAGTTTTTCCACCGCCAGTTTCATCCATTTGCCGTTGATTTTTATGGCTACGATACCATTGTCTTCGTCGTAAAACAGCGTCCCATTACCACTTCCTTTCAATTCCTTGAAGTTGACAAACTTTGCATCTTCTTCATATACTTTTTCGTCATCTCCTTCTGGCTTTTCGGCACGAATGTTATTGCGGCTGATGTTCCCGAGGGTTAGCGCGTTGGTTAACCTAAGTGACCCGTAGAAAAGCGCCTTGTCGCGACCAAACATAAATGAGTGTTGTCTTACATCAGAACCAATTTTGAACCAGTTGTACGCTTTTTCTGAGTGATCATAGGCGGTTCCGTAATAGTAAAGTTCCGCAACGGGCAATGTTTCCTCAATATGTTTGTTGACCAGCATGGTGATACGCGACTTGTCGTCGGTAGCATAACCTTCAAACACATGATAACCCCAGCGTTTTTTGTTTCGTTCCATGGCGTTCCCTCTCACCTGGATCATATAGGGAGTACTGACGATGCCGTTGATATTGGTGTACATTGGCGTAAGTTGAGGGTTGAAACCAAAGCTATAGCCTCTCTCTTTCCAGCGGTTCCAGGTGCTGTCAACGTCTGATGCCAGCTCAATCCGGTTATATCCCGATTGAGCCGATCCCGGAATCAATCTCAGATAGGAATCTGATTTGTTTGCCACTGGTGAATTTTGTCCGTAGGACAGTAGGTACACAAGGCTAAGAATGGTAGAAAGGGCAGTAATTTTCATGAAATTTGTTGCGGTTGGTTGTCTCAAACAGTTACTCCACACCAGGAGGTCTAAAAAGGCAAGTGAACACTTTAACGATACAGCTAATATTATGCCGGGTCAACTGGCGCTATTTTGAGGGATTTCTATCACAATAACCGTTCCTTTTCCTTCGGGATTTTGGATATCGATTTTTCCGGATAGACTTTGTACGCGACTTTTTACATTGCCCAGTCCCATGCCATATTTTATTTGAGATGGCATTCCAGTACCATTATCTGTAATCGTGAGGTAGATGGATTTTGCGTTTTCAGAAAGTGTTATGGCTGCTTTGTCGGCACCCGAATGTTTAAAAATATTATTGGTCAATTCCAGCACGATGCTATACAATTCGAATTCAACCTGATTGCTAAGCCTCTTATCTACAAATGATTGTGAATAGTTGAAATGGATCAGATTACTGTCATTGAGCTTGTCGACGAGCCGTTGCAATGCCATTCCCAGGCCGTGTTCTTCGAGTTCAGCTGGCATGAGATTGTGCGATAAGCTCCTCACTTCCTTGTAGGCAGAAGTGACCATCTGATGAACGCTCTGATAGATTTTTTGCTCTTCGCTGGATAAAACTTTTTTATCAATACCATGTAAGTACCAATTGAGCGAAGCCAGCGTTCCGCCCAGGTGATCGTGCAGTTCGGCCGCTACACGCTTTCTTTCGAGTGTTTGCCCCTCTATCAGTGCTTCCTTGATTTCTGCATTTTTTCTTCGTAATTTTTTATTGTTTAACCAAAGAAATGCAGCAAAAGCCACAATAAGGCAGGAGAATACGATCAGGACTTGCTGTACCCGTTGTTGGTCCTCGATGGTTTTTTTCTGAATTGCCGTACCCATTTGCTCATTTTCATACATCAGCTGATACATGGTGAACTGCCTTTCCAGACGTTCAGTGTAGAGCCTGCGTTTGTTGTAGGTAAGCTGTTCTAGTTGTTTGAAAGCATCCTCATATTTTTTTTGACCGCGGTAGGAGCGTGACAACGACTGGATCGCCCAGTTGGTTTGCTGTTCTGAGTGGTATAGCTCCGCAAAGCTTAGCGCCTTTTGGGATGTTTCAGCTGCTAATTCGTACTTCTGATTGAGATTATAGGTATTGGCAAGATCATTCAGCACATTCAACTGCCCAAATAAGTTGTTTGTTCGCTTATAAATGTCCAGAGATTGCATAAACATTCTTTCAGCTCCGTCAAAATCCCGGCGACGGATGTTGAGAAAACCCTTGCTTTGCAAAACGGATGCTTTTCCCCAAGAGGATCCAATTTTTTCGAATATCTGGAGTGCCTGATCGTAATAAAGCAAAGCAGTTTTTAAGTCGTCTTTTTCCCGAAAACAACTTCCCATACTCTCCAGGCAAACCGCCTTTGCACTGTCTTCATTCAGGCGGTCAAATTCTTTAATGGCATAATCATAATGGATTCGTGCCGAATCCCATTCCCGATACTCGCTGTAACTTTCTCCCAGAAAGCGACGTGCATGGGCAGAGTAAATGGGGAGTTCCGTTTTCTTGGCGAGCTTGAAGGTTTCGTTGGCCAGTTCGCGAAGGACATCGTAGCTCCCATCCAGTAAATAGGCGGTACTGATCAGGTTGTAGGATATCAGCTTCCCTTTATCCCACTGTACTTCCTGAGATAATCTTAGAGCTTTGTTAGCGAATTCCATAGCCTTTTGCGCATCCTGATACAGATAGTAACGTGCTCGTTCGCAAAGCCTGTTAATTTCCACAGTATCCTGCCCCGGATGTGGTACATTCGTTAAATCCGACAATTGGCTGCTGGTCGTTTTTTTTGGGGAACCCTTCATAGAGGAGCACTGGTAACTCATCATGAGCAGACCAACGGCGCACCATACTAAACATCTTGACAAAAATGCCATACAATTTTCTACCAAAATGGAGGTTGCTTCGAAATTGCTCGGAGCACGTTAGAAAAAATTAGGGTCATATATAGAGGGGTTTTTATTTGATGTCAAAGATATGCAATGAATCATCAAAAGGAAATTGTCTATTATCGAATATTACTCATACCCGTACCAACGATTATACGAATCATCTAATTTTTAGTTGATTCACGCTTGTTGTGTGATTTACAGAGTGAGCCCAACCTACTTTCTACTTAAAAATTCACTGTTTTTTATCAAAAATCGATAGGGAAGATCTTTGCCAACGTTAATGCCGATACGAGTGGTGGCTATTATTTCAGGATCAGGAGTAACTGAGGGTGTGATGAAAAGACTGCTTTCCGTTAAAAGTTTATTATTGTGATTAATGCTATTGATGTTCATGGCAACCACCAATTTACCAGGTCCGTTGCATAAATGCTTTACCCCGATTTCTTTCTGAGCGGATGCACCACGATTCATTTTCATCTTACGTCGCATTTGCATGAGGTCCATTCCCTGCGTTGGTTGCAAGGCCCGGATGAGAACGGCCTCTCCTATACCTTCTCGGTTGCTGGCAACATTTACACATTGGTAAATTCCGTAGATGAGGTAAACATAAATGGTTCCGGCAGCGGCGTACATGGGTTCGGTACGGGGTGTTCGCCTCTGGTAGGCGTGGCAGGCAGGGTCATCAGAAAGGTAAGCCTCCGTTTCAACAATAATCCCGGCGGTAATACCGTCGGGACTATCATGAACCAACTCACAGCCCAATAATTTTTGAGCCAATGTAAGCGTATCGTAGGCCTGAAAGAATGAAAGCGGAAGCTTTTTTTTCTTTATCATCAGATGATGTTCATCGTCTGTTCCTTGATCTTTTCCAACTCATCTTTCATCTGTACCACCAGCCGTTGTATGGAGGCATCATTGGCCTTGGAGCCGATGGTATTGATTTCACGTCCTATTTCCTGGGCAATGAAGTTTAGCTTTTTACCATTACTTTCACTTGAATCCAGTGTCTCTGTGAAATAACTCAAATGATTGGCAAGCCTTATTTTTTCCTCTGAAATATCATACTTTTCCGTGTAATAAATCAGCTCCTGCTCAAATCGATTCGGGTCGAAATTCTCGTCCGTAAGTATGTCCCGAATCTGTTTTGCGAGTCTTTCCCGAACTGCCGGAATGCGAAGCTTATCCTGTTCGGTAACCTGATCCAGCAAGGTTTGGATAGTACTGATGTAATCTACCAGTTTATCAGCAGTCATTTTCCCTTCCTGCTCGCGAAACACCGAACATTTTCGGATCGCTTCCTGCACTGCCACTTTCACCTGCGTCCAGTCGGTCTCCCGGTCCGATTCCTCTGCGGTTTCGTTGTTGTAGGCGTTGGGTAGCTGCAAGGCTAAGCGTAACAATTCAGTAGGGTCTGGTGCAAAGCCCATTTGGGTTGCCGTTGAGGAAAGATCCGTGTAGTAGGCCTTGACAAGCTCCCGGTTCACTGATGTCGAAGCAATGGCCTTGCCCACAGGTTGGATGGTAAGTGTTAATTCCACTTTCCCTCTTTCAAGTGCAGAAGTCAGCATATTGCGTATTTCTATTTCTCTTTCAGAATAGTTTCGCGGGATGCGGCAGTAAATATCCAGGAATTTAGAGTTCAATGTCTTGATCTCAACAGTGACGTTGATTGATTCAGATTCGATGTTGGATACACCGTATCCGGTCATTGATTTTAGCATGTAAGCAGTTATTTATAAAGTAATATTTTCAATTTACGTATTCCTTGTCCCCTACGCCCCATACCCTCTGCCCCACACTCAATTAAACCGCTGTTTACCACCGGATTTTGCAGGGTGCTGGCTTTCTGACTGCTGTGGCCTTGAAACCAATGCGTTACGATCCAGCTCAGCGGACTGACCTCGGTACCTTGAGACATCGCACGCAAGGTATATCGCTTTGAGCAAAGAACCTGGCTCTGCCACATTTTTACCAGCAATGTTATAAGCAGTGCCATGGTCGGGCGAAGTTCTTACAACAGAGAGTCCGGCGGTGAAATTGACGCCTTCGTTAAACGCGAGGGTTTTGAATGGGATCAGACCCTGGTCATGATACATGGCCAATACCGCATCATATTGCTTGTAGGTACCGGCGGCAAAAAAACCATCAGCTGAAAACGGACCGAATACCAGTTTCCCTTTTTCTTTAAAACTTTTTACCACCGGCTGCATAATCTCAATTTCTTCGGTTCCGAGAAGACCGTTCTCCCCTGCATGTGGATTGAGTCCCAGAACTGCCAGTCTCGGTTTTTTGATGCCAAAATCACCTCTTAAAGACTGCAGCATCTGTTCTATTTTGGTAGTCAGTTTTTCGACAGTGATGCTGGCGCTTACGCTTTCTAGCGGTATATGGCCAGTAAGGACTCCCACGCGCACGTTTTCAGCGACCATAAACATGAGCGCGTCTTTCACAGAAAATGCTTCGGCCAGGTATTCGGTGTGGCCGGGAAACTTAAAATCGTCGCTTTGAATATTGTCCTTGTTGATTGGCCCCGTAACCAAAGCCTGAATTTTTCCTGCTTTGAGGTCTTCCACCGCTCTCTTGAGGGCGGCTAGGGAACCTTGGCCAGCCTCTGCGGTTATTTTACCGGGCGCTATTTCCGCCTGGTGATCGTGCCAGCACGTAATGACGTTGGTTAATTTGACATTGGCCTGTTCCACTTTTTGTATACCATGAAGTGACCAATCCTTCATATCCAATTGATTCCGGTATTGATTAAGCACACGAAGCGAGCCGTAAATGATCGGCGTACACAATTTTGCTAACTGGTTTCCTTCCAGGGCTTTGAGGATTACTTCCGGTCCAATGCCATTATAATCGCCTATGGTTATTCCAATGGTGGGTTTTTCAATGATTTGATCACTCATGTATGTTAAATGCTATTGACTAGGTCGGTTGTTTTTTTCTGTGTTACTTTTGCGAAAAAGTAATCGAACGGCAAGTTACAAAAAATCCTGTGCTCCTATGAAAATCCTGATTGCAGACACTATGCATAATTCGCTTTTTGAGATGCTGGAGCGGTATAATTTGGATTATTCCTACCACCCTGAATTTACGAGAGCTGATATCATCCGTTCGATATCCGGCTATGAGGGCTTGATTATCAGAAGTAAAACCTCCATTGATGCCGAAATTCTTTCGGCTGCCACTAAACTCAGGTTCATAGCCAGGGCTGGCGCGGGCCTTGATTTAATTGACCTGGGAATTGTAGAAGAAAAAGGAATTTCTCTTTTTCACGCGGGTGAGGGAAACCGGGATGCAGTGGCTGAGCACACCATGGGAATGCTGCTTGGGCTGTTTAATAATATTGTAAAAGCGGATAGAGAAGTACGTTCGGGTACATGGGATAGGGAAGGAAATCGGGGGGTGGAGTTGATGAACAAGACAGTTGGTATTGTTGGTTTCGGGAATAACGGATGTGCTACTGCGCGCCGAATGAGTGGGTTTGGTTGCCGGGTGCTGGCCCACGATAAATACAAGACGGACTTTGGCGACCAGTGGGTGCAGGAAGTTTCAATGGAGCACATCATAGCCCAGGCTGATATTCTTAGCCTGCATATACCGCTGACCGACCAAACGCGCAATCTTGTTGACCACAACTTTATCGAAAATTTTGCCAGGCCATTTTATTTGGTCAATGTGTCACGGGGAGAAATAGTGAAGCTAGACGCTGTGGTAGAGGGACTTAAATCAGGGAAAATTCTGGGAGCCTGTTTGGATGTTCTTGAAAATGAGAAGCTTAAAACACTCACAGTGGCTCAGCAAAATGCTTTTGATTATCTGGCTGCTTCGGATAGGGTGGTACTTACGCCACATATTGCAGGATGGACTCATGAAAGTTATCGTCGGATCAACGAGGTGTTGATGCGGCAGCTCGGCGACTGGCTTGCGACCAATGCTTGAGCAACACTTTCTACTGTAAAACAAATATGCCGACCAATGGTCGGCACGTTTGCATCTATTAGCCATGAAAAATAAAATACTTATTTGCCCAAAGTACCGCGAAGTGCACGTGGGATTTCAACAGAGGCAATCGGGTTGCTTACAGCGGTCAAAATTTGATATTTTTCCGGAGTAACAGCACCCACCTTAACGGATTTGCCCAAATCCAGGTCAGTAACATCTACTTCAACATAATCTGGAATATTTTCAGCCAGACCTTGTACGCGCAATTTACGTAATTTTTGATTCATTTTACCACCTTTCATCACACCTGGTGAAGTTCCTGTCAATTTCACAGGCACATCAACCTTGATTTCTTTGCCTTCAATGATCTGCAGAAAGTCTGCATGAATCAAAGCATCGTTAACCGGGTGAAATTGTTTTTCCTGAAGAATGGCATTATAAAGCGTACCCTCGATATTGAGAGTAACATTGTAAATATCCGGCGTGAAAAGCAACTCACGGAACAACATAGCAGGTGCATAGAAATGAACTTGCTCAGAGCCACCGTACAGTACAGATGGAACATAACCTTGAGAACGAAGTTCCTGGGCTTCCACCTTACCGAGATTCGCTCTTTTAAACCCTACAATCTCATGCGTTTTCATAAGAATAATAATTAAAAAAGTTAAAAAAAATTACTGATAATTTATAAACAATGAACTAATAGACTCGTGATCGCGAATTCTGCCAATTGCTTTTGCGAAGAGCTCTGCAACGGATAATACGCGAATTTTTTCATTCTGTTGCTTCAGAGGAATGGTATCCGTTACAATAAGTTCTTCCAGAACAGAATTGGAGATGTTCTCGTGCGCTTTACCCGACATGATGGCATGGGTACATATCGCCCGAACAGAGCGTGCGCCTTTGTCGAGAATAATTTCACCTGCCTTACAAAGTGTTCCCCCGGTATCAATGAGGTCATCCACCAACACCACGTCCATGCCTTCAACATCACCAATGACCTGCATGCTTGCAATTTCATTGGCACGTTTGCGATGCTTATCGCAAAGTATCATGTCCACGTTAAGGAATTTTGCGAAATTGCGTGCCCTGGCTGCTCCACCCATATCCGGGGAAGCAACAAGCGGATTTTTTAAATTGAGTGATTTTATATAGGGGACAAAGATGGAGGTTCCTTCCAGATGATCCACCGGCAAATCAAAAAAGCCCTGGATTTGTCCGGCATGCAGATCAATTGTCATAAGCCGGTCAACACCTACCGCCGTAAGGAGGTTGGCAACAACTTTTGCAGCAATGGCTACACGGGGCTTATCCTTCCTGTCCTGGCGGGCATAACCGAAGTAGGGTAGCACCACCGTGACATAATGAGCCGAAGCTCTTCTCGCCGCATCCACCATCAACAATAGTTCCATCAGGTTGTCTGCCGGAGGAAATGTGGATTGAATCAGAAATACGTCACAACCTCTTACCGACTCTTCAAAACTGGGTGACAATTCGCCATCACTGAATTTTCGCAGATTGTAGCCACCTAGCTCCTTGCCATAGAAACGGGCAATGTCCTTTGCCAGGTACTCCGACTGACTTCCTGAAAATATTTTTACTGTGTTAAATGAGCCCATGGCGAACTTAAAATTTGCGCAAAAGTAATTAAAATCAGTTAATTAAGATAATATTTTTTAATAAATATCCGATAAAGCTGTATGCAACAGGCGCCAGAAAGCAGTCCTACGCATGCACCAACCAGAATATCTCCGGGGTAATGGACACCCACATACACCCGGCTATAGGAATAGAGACAGGCCCAAAGTATCAATAACCACATATACCTGATCTTATCCCGAAGCAGGGTAAACCACGTGATTGCCAGTGCGAAACTGGTTGATGCGTGGGAGGATGCAAAACCAAATGATCCGCCACATCCTCCTACTTCGTGAACAAGTCCTGAAAGCAATGGCTCGTGACAGGGCCTGAACCGGCTGAAATAGGGCTTCATGATGCCGGAAGTGATCTGGTCTGCCAATACCACGGCGACGATAACTGTAATAACAATAGCAATGGCTCTCATGCCGGTAGCCCGGGCAGTAATCATAACCATTGCCACATACATAGGAAGCCACGTGACCTTGTACGTAACCCAAAACATAATGCTATCCATCCAGGGCTCGTGCCGGCTATTCAGGCACAGGAAAAGATCCTGATCGTAGTTTACGAGGGAATTAACGATTTCTGTCATGAACTGAATCCCAAAACGTCTCTCACTTTGCTGATGGTATGCTGTGCTATCGCTCTTGCCTTGCTCTCACCGCTGGTCAGTATGCTTTCCAGTTCAGCGGTGTTTTCCATGTAGTAATTAAAAATCCGGCGTGGTTCGGCAAATTTTTCAAGAATGTATTCGTAAAGGGCCTGTTTGGCGTGCCCGTAACCATACCCGCCAGCCACATATTTGCTTCTCATGGCGGCGATTTCATCATCAGTGGCAAGCAGGGAATACATTTTAAATGTAATGTCGTTATCAGGGTCTTTGGGCTCCTCAAGACCTTTCGAGTCGGAAAGGATTTTTTTTGTTACTTTTTTGAGATCACTTTCAAGAAGGAAAATGTCGATGTAGTTATGATACGATTTGCTCATTTTCTGGCCGTCGATGCCAGGTATCGTCATAATTCTCTCGTCAATCTTTGGCTCTGGTAAAACGAGTATTTCCTTGCCAGCCAGCTGATTAAATCTGCTGGCAATATCTTTCGTCATTTCCAGATGCTGCTTCTGGTCCTTTCCAACCGGAATGATGTTGGCATCATACAGCAGTATATCGGCTGCCTGCAGTACCGGGTAGGTAAACAGTCCCGCATTTACATCGGCAAGTTTTTCGGATTTTTCCTTAAATGAGGTCGCATTGGCGAGCATTGGAAAAGGAGTGAAGCAATTGAGATACCAGGCAAGTTCAGCATGTTCCTGAATCCTGGACTGGCGCCAAAAAACATTTTTATTGTGATCAAAACCAAAAGCAAGCCATGTGGCCGCAATAGCCCGTACAAACTCCGCTCGCTCTGTTCCGCTTTTCAGCGTTGTAAGCGAATGGAGGTCTGCAATAAAAAAGAATGATTCGTTTTTCGGATTTTTAGAAAGTTCAATTGCAGGAATTATTGCTCCTAAAATGTTACCCAGATGCGGTCGCCCGCTGCTTTGAATTCCTGTGAGGATTCTGGCCATTAACTGTAAGAATTTATCTTATTATGAGTTCAACTTTTTTGTTCCGGAAACCTGATGGCTGGCTTGCATCCCCATTTTGTGGTGTCAATCCGAAGTTCAGTCCAACTGTTTTAACCAGGCGTTAGCCGGAAATTATAACATTCAGAGTTTCCCTCTGAATATCAGTTTTTAACGAATATCGATGCTTCCAAATGTCAAAATTCGTTAAATTGAATCAAAAATTGGTAGTAAATTTGAAATTATATCGAAAGGAAATCGTCAGGATCGATTTCGCGGCAGGTTATGTGCTGATTTGTATAAAATACCTCAAAGACAAATAAAAGAGACTTATTCATATGCTTCAGTCCGCAACATTGCAATTTTTAACGGAGCTCGTCGAAAACAATAACCGGGAGTGGTTTCAGGAGAACAGAAACAAATATGACGCTGCAAAAGCAGATCTCGAACAGTTGGTTGCGTTTTTGATAAAAGAGGTAAGCAAATTTCAGGATCTGGGCAATCTGCAGGTGAAAGACTGCATTTTCAGGATCAACAGAGATATCCGCTTTTCTAAAAATAAAGCTCCCTACAAAAGTAACCTGAGTGCTGGCATTGGCCCTGGCGGAAGAAGTGCTGGAAAGATTGATTACTATCTTCATATCCAACCATCTGGACAATCATTTCTTGGCGGAGGCATGTGGGATCCCACAGCCGAGCAATTGGGGAAGTACCGGCAGGAGATCGACTACAATGCCGGTGAACTCAAGGGCATCATTGAGGATGAGGCTTTTCGGGAATATTTTCCGGAGATCCAGGGTGAGGTTTTGAAAACAGCACCCAAGGGTTACCCAAAGGATCATCCCGAAATAGCTTTGCTCAAACGCAAGGAGCTTTTCTTTACACACAGGTTTTCAGACAAAGAGGTGACTTCGAAGAACTTTGGGGAAAACATTCTGACCGGCATTAAACTACTGAAACCTTATTGTGATTATATGAATTATATACTGAATCACACCCATGAAGAATAGGTAGCAGCTGATTAACACAATTTTCGTTACGCCAAAAGCAACCTGCCCACCGCCCATCAACCTATTAAAGCATGCAATTTTCACATTTACACTGTCATACCCAGTTTTCTCTTCTCGATGGAGCAGCAGATATCAAAAAGCTGTTTAAAAAAGCAAAAGCGGATAACATGCCTGCCGTAGCCATCACGGATCATGGAAACATGTTTGGTGTTTTTGAGTTCGTAGCTGAGGGCAACAAGCAAGGCATCAAACCGATTGTGGGCTGCGAATTCTATGTGGTCGAAGATCGGCATGTCCGGCAGTTTACAAAGGATAAAAAGGACGTACGCCATCATCAGCTGTTATTGGCAAAGGATGAGATTGGCTACAAGAATTTGGTGAAAATGTGTTCTCTTGGATTTATTGAAGGGATGTATGGAAAGTACCCCCGTATTGATAAGGAACTGATCGTTCAATACCACAAAGGGCTGATTGCCACAACCTGCTGCATAGGCGCCATCATCCCCAAAACCATCATACGAAAAGGAGAAGAGGAAGCGGAGAAGGAATTCAGGTGGTGGCTCGAATTATTTGGCGACGATTTTTATGTGGAGTTACAGCGTCATGAGATCAGGGATCAATACATAGTCAATGAGGTTCTCTTACGTTTTGCCAAAAAGTATAATGTGAAGGTTATATGTTCCAATGACTCCCATTATGTGGATCAGGAAGATTGGAATGCGCATGATATTTTGTTGTGTATCAATACGGGCGACAAGCAAAGTACACCTTCTGCGAAAGATTTTGATGATGAAAAGGGCATTCCGAAAGGATCCCGGTTCGCTTTTTTCAATGACCAGTTTTATTTCAAAAATACAAGTGAAATGATGAAGTTGTTCCATGACTTACCTGAGTCACTGGACAACACCAACGAGATTGTTGACAAGATCAAAACCCTGAACCTCAATAAAGATATTCTTTTGCCCAACTTCCCTATCCCGGAGGAGTTCAAGACGCACACCTTATCCGAAATCGTTGGAAAGAAAGAGCTTACTGCGGACGTGCTTAATCAGTGGGAATATCTGAGGCACATTACCTTCGAGGGAGCGAAATTCAAGTACGGTACCATTACCGCTCAGATTGAAGATCGTCTGAACTTTGAATTGGAAACGATCCGGAACATGGGTTTCCCCGGGTACTTTCTGATCGTAGCGGATTTCATTGATGCAGGCCGAAAAATGGGCGTGTTTATTGGTCCCGGGCGTGGTTCCGCGGCAGGGTCGGTGGTAGCCTATGCAACGGGAATCACCAATATAGATCCCATCAAGTACGACCTGCTTTTTGAGCGTTTTCTAAATCCCGATCGTATCTCTCTGCCCGATATTGATACGGATTTTGATGATGAAGGTCGTCAAAAAGTGATTGATTATGTTGTCAAAAAATACGGTTACAATCAGGTTGCCCAGATTGTAACATATGGTACGATGGCGGCAAAATCAGCCATTAAGGATGTGGCCCGTGTGATGGATCTGCCACTTCCTGAGGCAAATATGCTGGCTAAGCTCGTTCCTGACAAGCCCGCATACAACATGACCCTTTCACGGATTTTTTCTGCACCACTGGAAGGGGAGGGGAGTCTTACCAAGAAAGAGGGTATAGCACCTGAGGAACTTGAGAATGTGAAAAAAATGCGTGCGATCATTGCCGGAAAGGATCTTCAGGCGAGTGTTTTACAGGAAGCCAGAAGACTGGAGGGAACCGTGCGCAACACTGGAATCCATGCCGCGGGTATTATCATTGCGCCAAGCGATCTTACCGAGATTATCCCAGTAAGCACCTCCAAAGATTCGGACTTTCTCATTACCCAGTATCAGGGAAAAATTATTGAGGATGCCGGCGTAATCAAAATGGACTTTCTGGGGCTGCGAAATCTTACGATTATAAAGGAGGCCCTCCGACTGATCAAACAAAACCACAACGTGGATATTGTGATTGACGATATTCCGCTGGACGACCCCAAAGTATTTGAGTTGTTTCAACGCGGTGAAACCAATGCCATTTTTCAGTTTGAATCTGATGGGATGAAAAAGCACATGCGCGACCTGATCCCGGATCGGTTTGAGCATTTAATTGCCATGAATGCCCTTTATCGTCCGGGGCCGATTGCCTATATCCCCAACTTTATTAGGCGTAAAAACGGGCTCGAAGCGATTACTTACGATTTGCCGGAAACCGAGGAATACCTTGCCGATACATACGGAATCACGGTTTACCAGGAACAGGTGATGCTATTGTCACAGAAACTAGGTGGTTTCACCAAAGGGCAGGCCGATACCCTAAGGAAGGCAATGGGTAAGAAACAGATTGAAACCCTGAATAAAATGAAGGGGGAATTCATGAAGGGAGGAGGAGAAAGGGGGCTGGATCTCAAAAAACTTGAAAAAATATGGACCGACTGGGAAGCATTCGCCTCCTATGCCTTTAACAAGTCTCACTCAACTTGTTATGCGTTTGTAGCATATCAAACGGCCTATCTGAAAGCCCATTATACCGCGGAGTACATGTCGGCGGTACTGACAAGTTCTCTTGGGAATATTGAGAAGATCACCTTCTTTATGGAGGAGTGTAAAAACCAGGGCCTCAAAGTCTTAGGGCCAGATGTAAATGAATCGGACCGGCAATTTAATGCCAACAAAAAGCACGAAATACGCTTTGGACTGGCAGGTGTAAAAGGAAGCGGTGACGCAGCGGTGGAGGCAATCATTGAAGAACGAAATCTGAATGGGCCATTTACCGATATTTTTGATTTCATTACCCGGGTTAATTTACGAACTGTAAATAAGAAAACAATTGAGAGCCTTGCATACGCAGGTGGGTTTGATTGTTTCCCCGAATTTCACAGGGCGCAATATTTTGCGATTGAACCGGGCGAAAATGCCACATTTATCGAAAAGCTGATCCGGTATGCCAATAAACAGCAGAGTGATACTTCACCTGATCTGTTTAGCCATTCGGGAGGGGGAGCGGAAATTCCCAAGCCGAAAGTGTCTGAAATCCCTGAGTGGGACGACCTGGCCAAATTGCGCTACGAACAGGAAGTGGTTGGTTTTTATATTTCCGGTCATCCGCTGGATACGTTCAGGGTGGAGCTTGACAATTTCTGTTCCTGCACCGTGGACAAGGTAATGGAAATACACGAAGGTGAAAGGGCGCCAAGGTTATTTGGTAAGGAAGCCAGTATTGGTGGTATTGTTACAAGTGCAGTGGAGCGTATGTCCAAAAACGGAAGCCCTTTTATGATTTTTAAAATTGAGGATTACAAGGGATCAATGGAAATGCTGCTTGGTGGCGAGGATTATATCAAGTTTAAAAACTACCTGCAAGTGGGTCATTTTCTGTATATTAAGGGTAAGGTTCAAACGCGCTGGAAGCAGGACGATAACTTTGAATTTAAGATTTCGTCTATCCAGCTATTGCCCGAGATCAGAGAAAAATTGTGTAAAAAAATCAGAATCAACCTGACCCTCGATCAGATAGACGCCCAATTCATCCACGTGCTGCAGGATACTTTTGCTCATCATCCGGGTTCCTGCACAGTAAATATGACGGTTACAGATCCCGAAACACATGTTGAAGTTGAAATGCTATCAAGAGGGTACAGGGTAGCACCCACCAATGAGTTATTTAAGATGCTTAACGGGTTTCATGGGGTGAAATTCTTTTTAAACTGAGTGTCTTATGTGTGCCCCTGCGGAACTTTTAGATAACATAATTGATTGTAGTAGCAACATATAAAAATCATTAAGACTCTTTTTTGAAATGGGAAAAGCACTTGAAATTACGGATAGCACTTTTGAAGAACTTATTCAAAGTGATCAACCAGTACTTGTTGATTTTTGGGCTGAGTGGTGTGGCCCTTGTAAAATGATAGGACCTGTGGTGGAGCAGCTTGCCGGAGAATATGAAGGTAAGGCAATTATTGGTAAAATGGATGTAGATATGAATTCGGCTATACCAGCAAAATTCGGAATCCGTAGCATCCCAACGTTGATGATATTCAAAAGCGGACAGTTGGTCGACAAGGTGGTAGGCGTTGTTCCTAAAACTACTTTGGAAGATAAATTGAACGCTCAGATAGAGGCTATCGTATAGGTAACCTTCTGATTATAAGTATAAAAAAGGCCCTGTAAAGGGCCTTTTTTATGTGTTGCTGGTTAAGTTTTTAAAGAAATTATAGATTCAAGATATCCGGAAGGCTGATCCCAACACACGAGAATTGGCTATTCGCTGATTGATATAGTATAAGCCGCACTGTAATGATGTTTGCTTTTCAGGCAAAGGATACCCTCTTTTGTTTCAATATCCTGATTGGTTTCCACACTATCTGCAATTCCCAGCCAGGGCTCAATGCATACAAATGGCGCGTTTGGTTTTGCCCACAAACCCAGATATGGAAAATCATCGAATTGAACAGTAAGAACTTGTTGGGACTTGGTACTTCGCAGGCTAACCTGACGCGATTTCAGGTTTTTAAATATCAAGGCATCGTGATCAAATAATGTGCGACTGAGGTGGAGTACATTTGTGTTATGCAACGTCGGTTTGCTCTCCTCGGTCACCAGACCTTCTGCACTTAGTACCCAGGTAGAATCTGTTTCCGGTTTATCAAATTCCAGATAGTAATCTTCGTATCGTTCTGCAGCATGAAGCGGGCATGCGAAAGCAGGGTGCGCTCCCAGCGAAAAGAACATGTCTTCATCGCCGGTATTTTTCACCAAATGACTCACCACCAATCGATTAGCGAACAAGGTGTAGGTAATTGAAAACTCAAACTGAAAAGGATATACCATCAGGCTGGCTTCATCGGCCACTAATCCAAACGTAAGACTGTTTTCGGTTTGCGCGGTTAATGTGATGTTTGTATTCCCCCTAATAAAGCCGTGTCGTGGTAAGGAAAAAGATTGACCCTTGTAGAAATAACTGTTGTTCTTCAGTCCGCCCACAATTGGGAACAGGACGGGGGAGTGGTTGGGCCAGAAAGTCGCATCGCCATTCCATAAATAAGATAGACCTGATCGGACGGATTCGATACAACTTAACTCCGCGCCGGTCTGCTTAACCGAGATTCTTAAAAAATCGTTTTTTATGTGGTGTTCCATTCTTGTTTTAAGTTTTGGTTAAAGGGGAGTCTTTTCCGGCATTAAATTGATTTTTGACTAACATAAATTGAAACCCCTTTCACTGTAAGCGTCTTATACTTGTTTTATATAGCGTCAAGAACTTCCAGGATGATGCTGACACTCTCACGTATCTGATCTTCTGTAATGGTTAAGGGGGGGGCGATGCGCATGGATTCATCACAAAATAGAAACCAATCCGTAACAACGCCCTTCTGAATGCACCCATCAATGGTTTTTTTTAGCTTTTCAAAGGATTCCATTTCAGCAGCAAGCATCAGGCCTTTTCCTCTGACTTCCTTTATTTTGGGGTGAACAAGCAAACTTTTGAATAAAGCTCCCTTTGGTATGGAGCCTGCCGGAAGGTTGTCGGCGAGGGTGACATTTAACGCTGCAAGTGAAGCTGCACAGCTTACGGGATGCCCGCCGAAAGTGGTGATATGTCCAAGTACCGGATTGGTTTTCAGTACCTGCATCACTTCGTGCGAAGCCATAAATGCGCCAATTGGCATACCTCCACCCATGCCTTTGGCGCTCAGCAATATATCCGGATAAATGTCGTACTGTTCAAATGCCCAAAAGCTTCCGGTTCGGCCAAAGCCTGTCTGCACTTCGTCGAAAATGAGTAAAGTGCCGGTCTCCGTACATTTCTGGCGCAACGCTTTAAAGTATTCCTTGCTGGCCAGTCTGATTCCGGACTCCCCCCCTACAATTTCAATCACAATCCCGGCAGTCTTTTTTGTTATCTTTTCAAGATCTTCTAACCGGCCATGTTTGATATTTTTTATTTCGGGAAGCAGAGGCCGGAAACTTCGTTTAAACGATTCGGCACCCGAAAGGCTAAGTGCGCCCTGGGTGGCTCCGTGGTAGGCATTAAAACAAGATATAAACTCTGAGCGCCCCGTAAATCGCTTCGCGAGTTTCATGGCTCCTTCCACAGCTTCGGTTCCCGAATTGGTAAAATAGACATTATTTATCAGTCCATATGGAGAAGGGCTTGCACTTTCAAGCTGCAGCGTGTTGCACAAGGCACTGGCCAGCAGTACTTGTGTACCTTGTATATACTCGCCGTACACAAGTAAATGCATGTGCTTATCCAACTGGTCATAGATGGCTTTAAGAACCTCGGGATGCCTGTGACCTACACTGCTAACTCCGATTCCCGAAATGAGATCCAGATACCGTTTACCATCCCTATCGTACATGTAAATACCTTCCGCACGTTCAATATCAAGGGCAAGAGGAAAATCAGAGGTCTGGGCGAGGTGATCAAAAAAAAGCTGACGATGAGTAATATGCATTTTAAATGTTTTATACTTATTAAAAGTATACGACTGTTTTAATTATTTAAAAGTGGAAAATGTATAGTAATTTCCCTCACCCTTTGAGATGGTTATCTTCTACTTTTCGAAGTAACATGCGCTGCCACCCACCCAGGTAAAATTCTTATTGTAATCCACACCAATCATTTCTCCACGGCTAAGCCTGCTCAGGCTGATCATTAATTCTGGGCGGTCGGCGTTGTCGGGCCAGCCATACATCATCCTGATTTCACATTTAACCAGCCCGTCAGGTGCCTGAATCACCGGTTCATAGACCACTTTTTTTTGCAATATATAATTTTCAGGATCAGATAAAGAGGTAAGCATTTCCTTGTTCACATGAATTTTAACACCACTTCCGGCAAAGGAAAAAAGTGGTTTCAAAACATAGTTTTGAAGGTCTGATGGAAACGACTGGCTGTAATCACTGACAAATTTTGTTTCAGGGACAAACTGGCTTTTGAGTAATGGAAGTGCAAATTTGCTGATTCTGAAAAACCAGTTGGGGTGACCCACCCAAGTGACATCTACATCATCCGTGAATTTAAAACTCGTTTCAACATCCGGGTATTTGGCAAGATCATCGAAAATCAGTCTGTTGTAAATCCGCTTCACCCGAATTTTTCGACCGTCTTTCTCGTAGAATAGATTTCGTCCCTCCCGGATCAGTTTGGTATAGCAGATCGCTTTTACGCCAATCATTGCTTCGGTTATTTCAAAGTCTATTCTTGTTTTCTGCTTTTCCGGAAATATTTCAAGCAGTATCACTTGTTCCGGATCTTCATCGGCAACGATCAACGCTTTGAGCGACTCGATGTAGGCATGATAATCATTGGTATTTAACGCATAGTCAAAACCCGTTGGGATGGAAAAGTGTTTCGGAAATGTTTCAGAGAGGTAAGCCTGATAACCAAATATGGATGGGAATCCTTGCAGTTCAATGAGTTGCGGAATGAGCTCGCCCGCATCAGATCTGCAAATGGCAAAGTCAATGGCCAAAAATGAAGAATGCCCATTTTCATTAGGCACGCGCTGGTTATCAGGTACCGCCCTTTCAGTTTGCTTGATAAAACCAGGTGATACCAGCGTTTCTATGATCTCTTCACAAGCTGAAATGATATGGTTTTTCAGGGCAATTGGAATAAAGACGGGGGTTTCTGCAATACGAAAATCCAGTTGGCCCGGATAATCCGAATCGATTGCCTTTACAAACTGTTCGTAAGCTTTCTCACTGAAAGACGCATTGAATTCTTTTCGTGATGGGTGATGCATAATGTTAAACTAAATTAGTCATGTGGTAGCAGGTGGGAGCAATCAGGCTGTTACTGAATCGCGTTCTAAAAGGGCAGTTTTTAAAAACGATGGAATAATTACCGACTCGGTCATCAGTATTTTGTCCGGGTCATTGAGGTGCTCGATCATGTTATTGTACTTGGCAGCGCCATGGTTACGCACAATACTGGCCTTTTTGTCCTCCCTGAGAAAATATCTAAGCATGCCTTCCGAATCGGCCTCCGGATGAAATTGGGTGCCAAAGATCTCCTTAGAAAATCGGATGCACATAATCGCTTGCTCCAATGGAATATGCGGCCTCTTTTTTTCAAGACACAGAACGCTGGCACCGAAAGTCTCCATATTGGCCACGTTTGGTTGCGTGACCTGATAATCACGGGAGTCAACAATCCAAAAGGGATCTTTCAGCTGACTCAAAATCGGCTCTTTTTTTCCTAAAGGAGTTTTATGGACCGGAAAAGTTCCAAACGAAGTTTTTCTTCGTTTGCTTACTTCCGCCAAATTCCAGTGAATACTTGCCATTTGAAAGGAATGACAAATAAGAAACAAATGCTTTTTCCTTAGTCCAATTGAATTGTATGCTAAAAGCTGGTCAAGAAATTGAAAAAATCTTTCCTCCCAGTGGTGACCGCCGGGAGCCGGGTTGCCAGGGCCGCCACTGGATATATAGGCATCGTAATCGAGTCCGGGAATTTCATGTTTTTGTCTTACATCAAACACAGTAAAGTTGACAGGGAATTGCTCCCTTACACCAAATTCCGTTATTATCTTTTTAATACAACGCATACCTTCGTTCTCAAGGCCGTCGTACATGTCCAGAATAGCGATTCTGAATTCTTTTTCGGGGTTATTCATTTTTTTGCCTTTGATATCGCTGGGTGATGCTCTTCCGGTGTCACCTGCAACGATTATCGGTGTCAGTAATTAGTTTAATCCAGTCCTATCCTGGTTTCGGAGACAATATAATCTACAACGGCATTCATATCATTTGTCTTGTCAAAAACAGCGAGTTGGCGATCGGCTCCCGTACCCATCTCCATGATCTGATGAATGTACTCGATTTCCTTTCTGCTACCAAGCTCATCGATCACGTCATCAATGAATTCCAGAAGTTCACCAGCCAGAATTCGATAGTCTACTTCTTCCTGTTTACCAAAGTCGATCAACTTGCCTTGTATGCCATACCGCGCAGCCCGCCATTTGTTTTCATTTATCAGCATCCTGTGGTAGGGCCTGAAACTGAGATTGGCGCGGTGCAGCTTGTGAATCTTGGCAACCAGTGCCTGCATAATGGCAGCAAGGCATATGGTTTCGTCGGTGCGCATGGGAACGTCGCACATGCGGAATTCAATGGTGTTGAAAAATGGATGGACCCGTATGTCCCACCATATTTTTTTTCCGTTGTCGATACACTTGGTTTTGATGAGCAGGTTTACATACTCATCGTATTCTGCTGCACTGGAGAAGTGGTCGGGGATGCCGGTTCTGGGGAATTTGTCAAATACTTTTGATCTGTATGACTTAAAACCAGTGTTGCGGCCACACCAAAAGGGAGAATTGGTAGATAACGCATAGATATGAGGCAGGAAATACCTCACGGCATTCATGATTTCAATTCCTTCATTCCGGCTTTCAATTCCCACATGCACATGGAGCCCGAAAATGAGATTTCCACGTGCTACATCACGCATTTCGTCGATGATTTCATCATAACGAGGATCCGGGGTGATTAGCTGCTCAACCCAGTCTGCGAAAGGATGGGTGCCCGCAGCAGCTACCTGAAGGTTTTGCTTGTCGGCCAGGTCCAGGATCATCTTCCGCAGGTAAGTCACCTCTTCCCTGGCCTCCTGTATGTTATGGCAAATATTGGTTCCCACTTCCACCACGGCCTGGTGCATTTCTGCTTTCACCCTTTCGTTCAGAGTGATTTTGCCGTCTTCAACCAATTTTGACATGTGAGACCGGAGATTTCGGGTTACCGGATCTATCGTTTGAAATTCTTCCTCAATTCCCAGTGTAAAGGTGCGCATGTTTGTTGATGGTCTTGGGTTGTTATTTCTTTTTGGAAGGTTTTGATTCGGCCTTAGCAGGCGCTTTTTCCTTTACGGCGGTCTCCTCTGTCGACTTGGCAGTCGCCTTTTTCCTGATCGGTTCTTTTACAATTGTAATATCAGCTTTTGGAGCAGGTTTTTCCTTTTTTGCAGAGATTTTAGCGGTTGGAGTTGCATCCGGCTCGGTAATGGTTGAGCCCGCCATTCCCAAGGTGATCGCTTCGCTGATGAAAGTTCCCCAGGTCAGGTTCGTTTGTCCAGGTACTTGTTTTTTTGCGCGATCGATTGCCATATTGGCTGCCGCCTCTACTACCCACTCAAAGTTTTCATGCCCTACGGAATATACATCAGCATCTGGCGCCGGATTGCAGAAATCAATGGCAATGGGAATACCGTCACGAACAGCAAATTCGACGGTATTGAAATCGTAGCCAAGGGCAATATTTAGTTTTAAAACATAATCTTTTATTGTTGCAAGCAATTGCTCTTTGGCTTCACCTGTGGCGTTTAGCTCGGCTGCATAGCGCAAATGATGTGGATTACGAGGCTCGTATGGCATGATCAGTACATCTTTTTGACCAATACAGTAACATCTTACATAGTCGTCAAAAACAATCTCTTCCTGTAACATCATGATGAGGTGCCCCGTTTCTGCATGTTTGTTCCACATATCCTGCGGATCGGAGACTTTATATACACTTTTCCATCCCCCGCCGTCGTGGGGCTTCATGTAAGCCGGGAAGCCCACGTAGGTGAACATTTCCTCCCAGGCTAGCGGAAATGCCAGATTTCGAAAGGAGGTTTCCGTAGTGTCCATTGGTCGTTCTTTGGATGGAATCAACACTGTTTTAGGAACCGGGACGCCAATTTTTTCGGCAAGTGCATTATTGAAAAATTTCTCATCGGCACTCCACCAAAACGGGTTGTTTATGACGGCGGTTCCACTGAGAGCGGCATTTTTGAGATACGCCCTGTAAAACGGTACATCCTGAGAAATACGATCGATAATAACCGCATATTCGGTTGGATCAGCTTGGATGACTTTATCAATCGTGACGGCTTCTGCAATGATATCTTTTTCTCCCTTGCTGTTGACCCTGTCAATAAATGCTTGAGGGAAAGTGTTTTCCATTCCAAAAAGAATTCCTATTTTCTTCATAATTCGGTTTGCGTTGTATGTGAGTTATTTGTGATGAGTATAATGGGTATGAATTTCTAAAATTGAACGTATGCCACTCAACAATCCGATTTATAAAATTTTTGAAAGGTAGTGCGGGAACATTTTATTCCAAAGTTGCCAGTCGTGTTTTTCCCAGCCCCATATATCAAGCCAATGGTCAATTCCTTTGGCATTGAGTATGTCGGATAGTTTTATGTTGCTGCCCAGGCAGATATCCCATTCGGACGTGCCAAGTACAATTTTCATGTGTCCGTATTTCCAGCCTTGTTCATTGGGGAGGTAATCTACGGGGTTATTAAAGTATACATTGTCGTTGTAGAAGCCATCCATAAAACTGCGGATGTCGAAGGCTCCGCTCATGCTAACGAGGTAGGCAATTTTGTCGGGGTGTTTAAATGCGAAATTGGCAGCATGAAATCCGCCGAAGCTGCAGCCTCCCACACCGATCTTTTCAACGTGACATTCCGACCGGATAAATGGCACCAATTCATTGGAGAGAAATTTGTCGTATTGAACATGATTCAAAACCCGGTAATCTGGGGAAAGGTGCTTCGCATACCACGATTCGGCATCAATGGAGTCGATACAGTAAATCTTGTATTTGCCGGATTCGACCAGTCCGCGTACGGACGCTATGAGCCCCATATCCTTAGCCTGATAGTATTTTCCTAATGTCGTAGGAAACAGCAATATAGGGTACCCCCAGCTGCCGAATACCAGCATATCAATTTCGCGTTGAAGATGATGAGAGTAATATTTAATATGCTTTTCTTCCAAGGCTTGTTTTGTTAGTTAATATGGGAAAGTTACGAAAGTAATTTTTAGAACCAAATTAATGCGATGGACCTTGTTTCGGCACAGCCACGAGCTTTCTGATATCGGAATTTTAGCATATTATCGCCATTATTAAGTATACATTGGTGGTCTTGGCAGTGCATGCATCCGTAGCCTATCGCCGGCCTCGGGTTATAAACGGGACGTAGGTTTCACATCAGGATGATTTTACCTAAATTGCAGACTTTTTCACAATTCATCACCATCTGTACCCCAACTTGGTTCGTCCATTGACATCATTCGTCGAAAATAGCATTTTCTCGGAATATCTTCATCGGGAGGTGCATCTCAGCATTATTATTCCCGCAGATTTAGATCCATTGCGTGTATACAAACTATTGTTATTCAACGATGGTCAGGATTTTGCAGAGCTGCAAATGAACAGACAACTCAATCTGCTGTATGCAGAAAAGAAAATTGAACAGGTTATTGTCGTAGGTATCCATGCCAACCATAACAGGATCCAGGAATATGGCACCGCAGTAAGGGCCGACTACGCAGGTAGAGGCGTTTTTGCTGGTGCTACGACAAAATTTGTTATTCACGAATTGTTGCCCTTACTGGTGCGGCATTATCCAATCCGAGATCAGGGAAATATCTATGCAGGATGTTCTTTAGGGGGATTAATGGCCCTTGACATTGCCTGGCACCATCCTCATTATTTTTCAAAGGTGGCTGTCTTTTCAGGGGCCCTCTGGTGGCGGGGCAAGGCCGTTGGATATGGATACGAAAATTCGGATCGGATTATGCATGCGCAGATCAGGGAATCCTACTCAATGCCCGCTCTGAAATTCTGGTTTCAGACGGGGACACAGGATGAGACGGATGATCGGGACGGAGACGGTGTTATTGACTCCATACAGGATACGCTGGAATGTATCTCGGAGCTCGAAAGGAAGGGTTACGGGTGGGGCCACGATATTTGTTACCTGGAAGTGCAGGATGGTAAGCATGATACCTCCACGTGGTCTGCTGTACTGCCCGACTTCTGCCAATGGGCTTTTGGGGTCCGTGCGGATACGGCATCTTGACTCATAGTTCAGAAAGAAATTTCATGGTATCAACAGTATCTGCATAATCGAACAATCCGGGTGTCTGCGCCTTACCGAAAGGAATATGATTTTCAATAATTGACTCATTTGATAGGACACACTGTATTTTATCTGCGTTGGCAATGAGGTGTGCCTTCGCGTCGTGAAGTGTGTGGTAGGGTTGATAATATAAAACGCTAATGGGAGAAACAAGCGCTTCGTTTTCTGTGATCATCAGGAAGCCATTGTCAACGTGAGGTGTACGGTTGATTAGTAAAACGGATTTGTTGTACTCGTAGTTGTTGAAGTATTTATGATGATTGAGACATACCTGATCAAGGGATTGAATGGATTCGTAGAACTTGGTAAAATCATATCCTTCCGGAACAAATATTTTCGAGACATTGCGACAGCCAAGTCCAAAATACTGCATGATATCCACCCCCAAATTTTCTAAATCAGTTTCCGTTTCAGCGCCGTTAAGGACAGCAACAGAGGTCCTGTTTTTGCGGATGATGTTGGGTTTGTTTGCGAAGTAATAATGAAAATACCGGGCGGTGTTGTCACTTCCTGTTCCGATATAAGCATCCGCAGCGTTGAGGCGATCTACAATCTGAATGCTGTCTTTCAGGGCGGGCTCTATTTGCGTGAGTACTTCGAACAATGAAGGAAGGATCACCTGATCCTCGGAGCTTAACTTGGCCATCAGGGTGTGCCCGCTGATGAGAACAGCCAAAGCGTCATGAAAGCCTACTGCGGGTATATTCCCCGCCATAATCACACCTACTTTTTTAGAGTTACTGACTTCTTGATACGTGTAGCACCATTCCGAAAGCTTATCAGGGTGCAGATATTGCGTGCCTATGGCAGATAAAGATTTGAGTACATTGGGTACGGTGAACCAATTGTTCTTTCGATTGGCGCTGATGGCCAGTTCTTCAAGATGCGGCGTATTCTGGGGATCAGTTAAATATTTTCCAAGCTCAACGAAGGCATTTATTCTGCTATTTCTTGATATCATCACAGGTAAACGATAAATAATTAAATTCTATATATTGTATTTAATTTTCTGATTGTCTTGAAACTTTAAATAGTTATATTTGTTAGTCTGATACAGAGAAAATAGGAACAAATATAAACAATCCGGCGACTATGGCTATAATGATAACCGATGAATGCATAAATTGTGGGGCGTGCGAGCCAGAGTGTCCCAACACGGCTATTTATGAAGGAGGAGTAGAGTGGACTTGGGGAGATGGCACCAGTTTGGAAGAGGTTGATTTTGGGGATGGAACCATCGTCAGCGGTAAAGAGAAGCAATCGCCCGTTTCTGATGAATTCTACTATATTGTTAGCGACAAGTGTACCGAATGTGTTGGTTTTCATGAGGAACCGCAGTGCGCGGCAGTTTGTCCCGTGGATTGCTGTATACCAGATCCCGATAATGAAGAGGAGGACGAAACATTACTTGCTAAAAAATCATGGATGCATGGTGAGTAACAGATAATTACGAAATATTTTGGACTTGGGCCCGCAGATTGCGGGCCTTTTTTTTGCTTCACCGTTTTTGGAAAATGGTAAAATAGTAATATTCCTGAGAAGTAATTTATCTAGATGTTGATTTATAAAATTTTGTATTTGGTTCAATATACAGAATAATGAATAGGAATTTATTTTTGCATAATTTGGTATATTATGATTAGATTCCAGTAAAAAATAGAATAAAAAATAGAAAATTGTATTTTAATGGATTATTTTTTACCAAAATATTTGAATAATATAATTTATGTTCAATATTTGATTCATAATTGATGCCGGAAAGCGAAAACAACTTAAACAGAATAAAATTATGAAAAAAGTCTATTGTACAGTATTATCTCTAATGTTTCCTTTATTGGGTTTTGCGAAGTCTGAGGAAGAGAAGAAAGCTACCGTTGCGGAGGTCAATCAAGTAACAGAAGTGAAGGACGAGGAGGAGGCAAAAGGTGCGTTTGCATTTTCCGGCTATCTTGATTCTTATTATTCCGCCAACTTGAACAAACCTTTATCGCGCAGCAATGGCGGTGCGGCAGGTACAGCTAGAGTATTTGATTCGCGTTCTGGTCAGTTTTCGCTGGGTTTGGTACAGACAAGGGCATCTTACACCAACAGCAAATCCGAAGCAGTTGTAGATCTTACCTTTGGACCCAACGCAAACATGGGTAATTATGGGAATGCCGTTTTCAGTACTGCACTTGCCATCAAACAAGCCTATTTTACTTATAAGTTTACCGATAAGTTCTCGATGACCGCGGGTCAGTTTGGAACACATATTGGTTATGAAGTAATTGACGCACCCGCAAACTTCAATTATTCTTTGTCTAACCAATTTAACAATGGTCCTTTTTACCACACAGGTCTTAAAGCGACCTACGCATTTTCCGATCGTGTATCGTTAATGGCGGGTGTTGTAAATAATGTTGATGGAATTGAAGACAATAATAGAAAGAAAGCATTCATCAGTCAGCTCTACGTTTCCCCGGTAAAAGGTTGGAACGTGTATCTGAATTTTATCAGTAGTAATGAAGCGAGTCCGAGTATGGAAGATGGCAAAACCCCAAGTGCTTCGTATACCATGTATGACGTGGCTACAAGTTATCAGATTACAGAGAAGTTTTTGTTGGGGGTAAATGCTTCCTATGGTGCACAGAAAGGTGATTACCAGGGTGCAGGTGGTCCAAGCACCACTGAATCATGGGGTGGCATAGCGTTGTATGCGAATACCGCTATAAGCGATAATTTCGGTATAGGTTTACGTTATGAAAATTTCAACAATGATAACGGTGTGAGAGGTTTGCTGGCTTTTCCACAAGGAAAAGGAACAGAGGAAAACCCCATTGCCGGTATCGGAACCAAAGTGAATTCGTTTACTTTGACTGGAAACATTACCCTTGCTGACGGTCACTTGCTTTTGAAGCCGGAAATTCGGTTGGATGCATATCCAAAGGCTACCGGTGCGAATGCACAACAGCAGTTTGAGGATTCCAATGGTGACTTTACAAAAAATAGCCAGACTACGCTTGGAATGGCATTTATCTACAAATTTTAATCAAATACCTTCTTAATCATTCATAATCGTAATTTTTACAACAATGGAAAAGCGTAATTATTTGCCACTAATTATTTTGTTGATAATTAGCTTGTTGGGGGCATTTGTACCCAGTTTGCCTACTAAAATCGTAACAGAGGGCATCAATGCGGGCGACACAGCCTGGATGCTGGTCTCTTCTGCTCTGGTACTTCTTATGACTCCCGGATTGGCTTATTTCTACGGGGGAATGGTAAACAACAAGAACGTAATATCGACAATGCTTCAAAGCTTCATAGCGATGGGTGTGATCAGTGTATTATGGGTTGTGGTAGGTTTTAGTCTTGCTTTTGGAGATGACATCGGAGGATTCGTAGGTAACCCAATGACGCATTTTATGTTCAAAGGCGTTTTGGACGGACCTGCATCCGGCACAATTCCTTTCGCGTTATTTGCTATGTTCCAGATGAAGTTTGCTGTAATTACACCAGCTTTGGTAACAGGCTCCATGGCAGAACGTATCAACTTCCGTTCTTATGTGTTGTTCATGATCCTGTTTTCGATATTCGTTTACTCACCGCTTGCCCACATGACTTGGCACGTTGACGGAATCTTGTTTAAAATGGGCGTTCTTGATTTTGCTGGTGGAACGGTGGTACACATGTCTGCGGGCTGGGCAGCTTTGGCGGGTGCGTTATATCTGAAAAGAAGGAAGTCTCTTTTGGAAGATCATGTATCTCCTCCTGCGAACATTCCATTCGTACTATTAGGAACAGGTTTGCTCTGGTTCGGCTGGTTTGGGTTCAATGCAGGTTCAGCATTGTCTGCTTCTCCACTAGCAGTTTCTGCTTTCGCTGCTACTAACACTGCGGCGGGTGCTGCCGGTTTGGCCTGGGTACTTTTTGATGTTGCAAAAGGTAAAAAAGTATCTGCACTTGGTTTTTGTATCGGTGCGGTGGTAGGTTTGGTTGCTATTACACCTGCTGCTGGTTTTGTAACCGTTCCTGCTTCTATCTTTATCGGAACAATTGCTTCTGTGATCAGTAACTACGTGGCGCATCTACGTACACGTTCAACACTGGACGACACATTGGATGTGTTCCCTTGCCATGGTGTAGGTGGTATGGTCGGCATGTTGATGACTGGTATCTTCGCAACAAGCGCAATCAATCCACTTGTAACTGATCAGGGTCTTGCTTTTGGAGAAACCAAGTTGTTCATCAATCACGTAATCGCACTGGTTGGCGTTTCCTTATTCGCGTTCCTTGGCTCGTTGCTTCTTCTTAAAATTACTGACCTGATTCTTCCGTTGCGTGTATCTGAGTCTGACGAGAAAAGCGGACTTGACGTTAGTCAGCACGATGAGTTTCTTGTAGAAGCTTAAAAAATTAATTGGATATTATGTATTGCAAAAAAGCCGGGACTTTATGGTTCCGGCTTTTTTTGCTATTGGAAGTGGTAAGTCTAATGAAACACTTCTTCTGTAATTTCCGTAACCTCCATGAATCCAAGTGCATTTATGTGGTCGAACTGAATTTCTTTGGTTTCGTTCACCAGCAAAGGATCGTATTTAACAGCCACCCGGATATAGTTTTCCGTGAAACCCAGCATTTGTCCGTTCTGTATTTCATCTTCAAACAGAACCGTTCCTATCTTGCCGATTTGCTGCTCATAAAAGTGGCGTTTTTTCTTTTCAGACAGAATATGCAGCATTTTCGAGCGCTCAGCCCTTTCACTTTTTGCTACTACCGGCTTTATATCTACTGCAAGCGTATTCTCTCTTTCTGAATAAGTGAAAACATGCAGGTATGAAACGTCAAGTTGGTTTAGGAATTGGTAGCTTTCAAGAAACAGTGCGTTGGTTTCGCCGGGATGACCCACAATCACATCTACACCAATACAGCAATCGGGCATCAAAGATTTAATTTTAGCGACTCTTTCCGTGTATAACTCACGTTTGTATCTTCTTCGCATCAATCCGAGGACTTGATTAGACCCTGATTGCAACGGAATGTGAAAGTGTGGTACGAAGCGTTTTGACCTCGCTACAAATTCAATCACTTCATCTGTAAGTAGATTGGGTTCGATGGAAGAAATTCTGAAGCGCGCTATTCCTTCCACTTCGTCCAGTGCCTGGATCAGGTGCAGAAAGCTTTCTTTGCGCTGTCCGTTTTGAATACCAAAATCACCAATATTGACCCCGGTTAGCACGATTTCCTTCACCCCCTTCGACGCGATGTCGTACGCCGATTTTACCACATTGCTTATGGTATCTGACCGGCTTTTGCCTCGGGCAAGCGGAATGGTGCAATAGGCACAGGGATAGTCGCATCCATCCTGCACTTTAAGAAACGTACGGGTGCGGTCATTGAGAGAATAGGAAGTATGATAAGCCACTGCATCTTCAATGCTCGACGCGAAAATCTGAGCAGCTTGACCGGTAGGCGTTTTGTGAAAACTGTCGATGAGTTCCACCAGCCTGAATTTCTCTGCGGCCCCCAGCACGATATCCACCCCTGGTATTTCAGAAATTTCCTTTGGTTTAAGCTGAGCGTAGCAACCAATGATTGCAACAAAGCCATCCGGGTTTATTTTCTGAGCTTCCCGTACAATCTTTCTGCATTTCTTATCTGCATTTTCTGTTACCGAGCAGGTGTTTATGATGAAAATGTCAGGAGTTTCATTGAATTCAACTTTTGAATAGCCCTTTTCTTCAAACATCCTTCCTATCGAAGAGCTTTCCGAATAGTTTAATTTACACCCGAGTGTGTAAAAGGCAATTTTTTTCATATCTCTTAATTTGACTCGCAAAATTACACCTTTTACACTTAACGCTTCAAATAATCTGCGAAAGAGGCCTGTAAATAGGCTCTGGCGTTTTCCACTTCGTGCTTAGGCAGGGTTCCACCCTGCTCGATGAGGTTACGTCCAACGTTCTCCTGCACCATAAATCCGTTGGGTTTGACCCAGGCCATGCCATTGTTAAATGCAAAATATGCAAATGGTGTGCGGTTTTTCTTTAAGATGTCGTTGCTCCAGGTAAATTCATCGGCTTTCAGGTCGAGCTGATGTAGTAAAGTGCTTGCCAGGTCGGTTTGAGAAGCCAGCGTATCGATCGTTATGGATCTTTTTTCGAGCACCCCGCCAAGCCACAACATGGGAATGTGAAATTCGTTTAGCTTGCCGGCGGGTTTTTCTGGCAATGGGTGTCCATGATCCGCAATAATTACCACAAGCGTATTGGACCACCACGACCTTGTCATTGCTTTTCTAATGAAATCGCCCAGGGCCGAATCCGTGTAGTGATGCGCATTCATAAAGAGGTGCTCCGTATCGTTTCCCGGAATTGCTTTTTTCACAGGAACTTCAAATGGTTCGTGGCTGCTTAAAGTGAAAATGGTTGAGAAAAAGGGTTGTCGCTGCTGATCCAGGTCAGTGAGGAGGCGGTTAAACACGACATGATCGTGCGCCCCCCATTTTGAGTTCATGTCTGCTTTTTCAAAACTATGCTTGTCGGTAATACGATCAAACCCCTGCTGGAGAAAATAGGATTTCATATTGGCAAATTCCGTTTCACCACCATAGTAAAATGAGGTAAAGTATCCATGTTGTTTTAACGACTTGGGCAAAGAGGGCAGGCTTGCTGTTTTGGTAGGGATTTTGATGATGGATGGGATGGGTTGAGATGGGTAACCGCTCAGGATAGCCACCATGCCTTTGTCGCTCCTGTTACCGCTGGCGTAGATATTCCTGAAGAGAATGCCCTGTTCTGCTAATTGGTCAAACTGAGGGGTAACGCTCGGAACACCTCCCAGTCCACGAACTACTTTTGCTGTAAAGCTTTCCCAGATGATAATGACAACATTCGGTTTTTCAGCGTTTCGAATTAGTTGCTCATATTCCGAACTGGCTACGTTTAGGTTGGCAACGATCTCTTCTGCTCTGTTTTCTTCCATAGTGATATATGGATTTAACTTGCTGTAACTGCTGTTGATAACCGAGCTTGCGTAGTTCCAGGGAACATTTATGGCAGCAAAATTGGCAAAACTCTTGTTTGAAAAATACGCATTACTCTCATTCATAGGAATTTGCTGTAAACCACCGCGAATTGGAATAATAAGACAGGCCGTCAGAAAAACGAAGAGTACGAAGTTGAGCGTTAGGTGTACCTTATTGAAAAATGGGATGCTCCGGTAGCCTATCCTGACAAGACATTTGATAAGTATAACGGATAGTATAATAAGCAGCAGCGTAAGAGGCACAACGGGTGCGGCAGCCATTGACGCGAATGCCTCGTTGGGTGTCTTTAGGTAATGCAGCGAGCTACTGTCAATTCGGAATCCCCAGGCTTTGAAAAGTTCGAGATCAATCACAACCAGTGTAGCCATGAGAATGGAAATGCTTATGCTATAGCCGCGCATGAGTTTCAGGTACCAGTTCCAGTTGTTTCCTGTGAATGCAACAAGCAATGTGGGGATAACCAGTATATAGCTTGCAAAAGAGATATCCATTCTCACGCCATGCCAGATGCTTTGTCCTATCAGACTGCCTCCGATATCAAGGGCTTTTTGATAATGGTAACCGAGAAAAAGTAGTCGGAAGAGCTGGAAACTGAGAAGCCAGAACATCCAGTATAGAAATAGAAATATGAGTCGCTTAAACATTGGTGTCTTTAATGGAAATGTAAAATTCCAAAAAAATAGAATGAAAAGGTAACCGGAAATGGCAGTGCATGTGAAATAATGGAAAATTTCGTGCAGTTTTGGAAGATAGTATGATGAAATAAATAAATTTGACTGCAATAATCTAAAATCCGTCCCCTTATGACCTTTCGTTCTAAAGCTTTTGAAATTGCCCAGGGCAGAGTAGCTCCAACGCTGACACCGCCTACAGAAAAGGTAGCTGATCTTTATGGAAGCAATACTTTTAGTGACGATGTCATGCGGACCCTTCTTTCTCAAGAGGCTTATATGAAGATAAGTAACGCCATCCGGTCGGGATCTACCATTGATCGCGAAGTTGCTGAGGAAGTTTCTGCTGCCATGAAGTCGTGGGCTATATCAAAGGGCGCCACCCATTATACGCACTGGTTTCAACCTCTTACCGGATCTACTGCGGAAAAACACGATTCCTTTTTCGATCTGACCATTGACGGCAAAGCGGTAGAAAAATTCAAAGGCAGTGCCCTGGTTCAGCAGGAACCTGATGCCTCTTCCTTCCCCAGTGGTGGCTTACGTGCTACCTTCGAGGCAAGGGGCTATACAGGTTGGGATCCTAGCTCCCCTGCATTTTTAATGGATAACGGAGCTGGTGGTAAAACTTTATGTATTCCGTCTGTTTTTATCTCTTACACTGGTGAAGCACTGGATTATAAAGCGCCTTTGCTACGATCACTGGTGATGCTGGATAAAGCAGCCACGCAGGTTTGCCAGTTTTTTAACCGTGATGTGGACAAAGTTACCCCCACGTTGGGTATAGAGCAGGAGTATTTTTTGGTAGATAAGGCATTGTACTATGCCCGGCCCGACCTGCTGATGACTGGCCGTACCGTATTTGGTCATAGTCCGGCCCGAGGGCAACAGCTTGATGACCATTATTTTGGCTCCATCCCGCCCAGAGTAAATGCTTTCATGGTGGATTTTGAATTTGAAGCACTTAAGCTTGGAATTCCTGTCAGGACCAGGCATAATGAAGTAGCACCGGGGCAGTTTGAGTGCGCGCCTACTTTTGAGGAAGTCAACCTGGCCATAGACCACAATGCTTTGCTTATGGACCTGATGCAAAAGGTAGGGGAGCGGCATAATTTTCAGGTACTTTTTCACGAAAAACCTTTTGCAGGTATCAATGGCAGTGGTAAACACAACAACTGGTCTTTGTCCACCGATACAGGGATTAACTTACTGGCACCCACGAGCAAACCTAAGGAAAATCTTCGCTTCCTGACCTTTCTTCTGAATGTTGTAAAGGCTGTTCACGATCACGCGGATCTGCTTCGCGCCTCGATATCTTCTGCTGGGAATGAACATCGTTTAGGTGCAAATGAGGCTCCGCCGTCGATTGTATCGGTGTTTTTGGGCGGAGAGTTGACCAACATGCTCGAAGAGCTGGTCAATAAAGGAGAGATTACCCTGGAAAAGGGTGAAAATTTTTACTATAAGCTCGGAATTACCAGGATACCCAATCTGCAGCGAGATAATACGGACAGGAACAGAACTTCACCATTTTGCTTTACCGGGAATAAATTTGAGTATCGTGCCGTGGGGAGTGCCCAGAATAGTGCTTCACCGATGATCGTACTGAATACCATCGTGGCGAATCAGCTGGTGGAATTTAAAAAGGAAATGGATGACAGGCTGGCAGCAGGTGAAGAAAAGAAAGTGGCTACTGTGGAGATCCTAAAGCGCTACTTTAAAGAATCCAAAAAAATTCTATTTGAGGGTAACGGATATTCAGATGAATGGGTGGAACTGGCAAAAGACAGAGGCTTGACCAACATCAGTGCTACTTATGATGCGTTACACGCTTATGTTACAGAAAGTACGATCAGCGCTTTTGAAAAAATGGGCGTACTCTCCTCGCGTGAGCTTCATGCCAGGTACGAGATTGAGCTCGAGAACTATGTTAAAAAATTGCAGATAGAATCGCGGGTGATCAGCGACCTGGCCTTAAATCACATTGTGTCAACGGTGGTTAAATACCAGTTTAAGCTTGCCCAGACCGCACGGTCGCTAACGGATCTTGAAATGCTTGAGGAGGCAGAGCCCATTAAAGAAATAATTCGGGACATATCTACGCATGTTGTGGTCATTAAAAAACTGGTACATGACATGACCGAGGCCAGGAAAACAGCAAACAATATTGAGGATCTTCTCGCACGGGCAACCTATTACGGATCAAAAGTGAAGGGCTATTTCAATGAGATCAGATATCACGTAGACAAGCTTGAACTGCTGATAGATGATGAGGACTGGCCGCTTGCCAAGTATAGGGAAATGTTATTTCTGGAATAATTTTTTTATTTGTAATTTTTAAACGGTAATTTCAGTTAAAACTCAATTGTCGATAACAACCAATTTAAACTAATATTATGAATCCGGGATTTGATCCAGAAGAAATTGCGCAGCTAAAAAAAGAATGTAAGGCTGAGCGGTTAAATTTTGTTTACGTCGCTGACGAGTTTGAAGATGATGAAGAGGAAAATAATGAACATGCGCACATCCAGTTTGTAGGCTATTACAAAGAGAAGGAGGTGGTGTACGATGCCTTGATTTATACTTTGCGCTTGCATCATTCCACCTTGGTTTATGACGAAGCACTGGAAAGGTTGAAGAAGGAATTTCCCGACTATGTGTCTCAGGATGAGCGTGATGATCATTACAAAGTAGACCCCGAAAAGGAGGAGGAAGCAGAAACCTTGCTTACTGAATTTATTGAGGAGATTGAAGAGAATGAAGAAATTACCGTAAGGGAACACGTGGAGATTGACGATACGTTTGAATATGGGATAGGCCTTGAGGTGGGGCTTAACAAAACGGAAATAAATGAAAGGGTGATCAATGACTTCATTATCCGTTTCAATTCAGGAAGGCTGCAACTGGATACCACGTTGTATTCCTTCACAGGAAGCGAAGAGGAAGATTGAAATTATGGGAAACCGATAACAATAAAAAAGCCGCTGTAAAGCGGCTTTTTTATTGCAAAATTCTAATTGTTATAGAGCAGCTTTTACGGTTTTGATAATACGTGCAGCTACTTTGTAGGGATCAGCAGCCGAGTTAGGACGACGATCTTCCAGGTATCCGCTCCATCCTTTTTGAGGAACCAGAACAGGAATACGAATGGACGCACCACGATCGGAAACACCATAACTGAAATCATGAATGCTTGCAGTCTCGTGCTTACCGGTAAGTCTTAAATGGTTGTCTGCACCGTATACATCAATGTGTTCTTTTACTACAGGGCGGAACGATTCGCAAACTTTGTCGAATACCTCTTTGCTGCCAGCTGTTCTCAGGGCAGTGTTGGAGAAGTTAGCGTGCATACCGCTTCCGTTCCAGTCAAGATCTCCCAATGGCTTGCAATGCCAGTTTATTGAAACACCATATTTTTCGCCGATACGCTCGAGCAGGTAGCGGCCCAGCCAGATTTGATCTCCGGCTTCTTTCGCGCCTTTTGCGAAAATTTGAAATTCCCACTGTCCTGCTGCCACTTCGGCATTAATTCCTTCTACGTTCAAACCTGCATCAAGGCAAGCATCAAGATGCTCCTCAATGATGTCGCGGCCGTATGCGTTTTGAGCACCTACTGAACAATAGTATGGGCCTTGTGGTGCTGGATATCCATTTGCAGGAAATCCAAGAGGTTTGTTTGTTTCAATATCCCAAAGGAAGTACTCTTGTTCGAATCCGAACCAGAAATCGTTGTCATCATCTTCTATTGTTGCCCGACCGTTAGAAATGTGTGGAGTTCCATCAGCATTCAAAACTTCGCACATTACCAAATACGCATCTCTGCGAAGCGGATCAGGTACGATATAGCAAGGTTTTAGCAAACAGTCAGACGAGCCTCCAAGAGCCTGCTCAGTGGATGAGCCATCAAATGACCAATTGCTGCAATCTTCCAGCTTGCCGCTAAAATCTTCTTCAATTTTGGTTTTGCTGCGCAAACTCTGGGTCGGCTTGTAGCCATCCAACCAAATATACTCCAGCTTGGATTTTGACATAATAGTACTAGATAAAGTGGTGACGAATTAATAATACGACACAATATTAATGCTAAATTGTATTTTAAAAAATTAAATCTAATAAAATTTATGAAACCGCAGAATATTATTGGGAATTTGGTAGTATTGTCAGTAAAAAATGTATTTTTCTTATAATTTGGGTGTCGTGTCAAATCTATACGTAAGGGCATAGTTTTGCGTCGGTTCGCCTAAAATCAGATGAAATTATGGACTGAAACTATCGAAATACCGTTAAAATCCAAAATATGCGATGTTTTTCAATATATTTAAATTCTTGGTATTGTTACTTTTTTAGTAAGGTGTCTTTGGGGTAAATTCACTAGTTTTGAACATTGCTACGTTTTGGACTCAGACATTTTGCTGTTGACTGTTTTATGAATTTATTTTTTCTGCCGGAACCTGGGGTTTATGAATTGGATGAGGAGGAGTCGCGTCATTGTACAAAGGTGCTTAGGTTGACTACCGGAGCTGTTATCGATGTTACAGATGGGGCAGGTTTGCATCAGCGTTGCAGAATCAATGTAGGACAAAGGAAGGTTACTTTGGAAGTGGTTGATTCCGTTCATATTCCTAAGCGCCCTTTTTCAATTACCATTGCTGTTGCTCCGACCAGGAAGGCTGAAAGAAACGAGTGGATGGTGGAAAAAATGACCGAGCTTGGAGTGGAACGGATCGAATTTGTTGTTACAGATCATACGAGTCGCGAGGGACTGTCGAGGGTGGTGAATCTCACCCGATTGAATAAGATCGCAGTTGCTGCGATGAAACAGTCGCAACAATTTTATAAGCCTAAAATCACTTTAAACAGTAATTTTACGGAGTTTGTAACGGGAATAGTGGCTGATAGGAAGTTAATTGCCTATGTGCCCGATAATCAATTGTATGATCATGTCTTTCAAAAGGTCAGGAAGGATCAAAGTACAGTTCTACTCATTGGGCCGGAAGGTGATTTTTCGCCGTCTGAGGTACAGGTCGCAGTGGAGAAGGGTTTTGAAACCGTATCGTTGGGAGCAAATCGTTTGCGTACAGAAACTGCAGCAGTCGCAGGATGTGACGCTATCAACCTGGCACAATTATTGAAAACTGTGGGATGACCAATCACTTGCTTAAAATTTATAAATCGCTGTGCATATGCAAATTATCAAAGGTTGGGTCTTGGTGCCCATGTTGCTCATGTGTTTTACATATTCCGTATTTTCTCAGTCGACCTTAAAGATTGCAAAGCTTAAATACGGAGGAGGGGGGGACTGGTACGCTAATAAAACCTCATTGCCTAATTTAATCAGATTTTGTAATTCGGAACTCAGGATGAATATAAGTGCCGCCGAAGATGTGGTTGAAGTGGGAAGCCCGGATTTATTCACTTACCCATTTGTGCACATGACCGGACATGGTAATGTGGTTTTTTCAGATGCTGATGCGCAAAACTTGCGCAATTATTTGTTGTCAGGGGGCTTTTTACATATCGATGATAACTATGGCCTGGACCCCTTCATTCGCAGGGAAATGAAGAAGGTTTTTCCTGAGCTTACGTTTGTCGAATTGCCGTTTGATCATCAGGTATACCGCCTCAAATACGTATTCCCGGACGGATTGCCAAAGGTTCATGAGCATGATGGGAAAAAGCCGCAGGGATTTGGGTTGATCTGGCAAGGGCGTTTGCTTTGTTATTACTCCTATGAGACCGACCTGGGAAATGGATGGGAGGACCAGAGTGTTTATAAAGATCCGGAGGAATTGAGACGTAAGGCTTTGCAAATGGGTGCCAACCTGGTAAGTTATGCTTTCACGCTGCTGTAATCCTGCCATCGGAATAAGGGTTATTCGGATGGATGGTTTGTTAGACTGAATATAAATAGAAGGACATATTTACGTTCCTTCATGATGGTATTATCAGCGTTAGGTATTAAATTTGTAAGGTGTAATAATTTATTAATAAAAAGTCATTCATGTATATTGTTCTTGCGGTGTTTGTTGTGCACTGGTATCTTTCTCTATTCTGCCAAACCTTTTTTCTTCATCGCTACTCGGCACATAAGATGTTCATAATGAGTAAACCATGGGAGAGGTTTTTTTATCTGCTTACATACCTTTCACAAGGATCATCCTACCTGAGCCCACGAGCTTATGCTATTTTGCACAGGATGCATCATGCGTTCAGTGATACAGAAAGAGATCCGCATTCACCCCACCATACCAAAAATGTGTTCACGATGATGTGGGAGACTAAGGATATTTACAATGCCGTTTTGAATCGTAAGCGCGCTATCGAGTCTCAATTTGAGCGCAATTATCCAGAATGGCGTTTTATAGAAAAACTTGGGGATTCGTGGATGTCCAGATTGGGATGGGCTTTGTTGTACTCCGCTTTTTACATTCTTGCGTATCTGTACCTGGATATGCACTGGGCATTTTTCTTTTTGTTGCCTATTCATTTTTTGATGGGCCCCATCCATGGAGCCATCGTGAACTGGAGTGGTCATAAGTACGGTTATCAAAATTTTGATAACGATGATAAATCTAAAAATTCACTGATTTTTGACTTTTTAATGATGGGTGAATTGTTTCAAAATAATCATCATAAACGGCCCAATTCAATCAATTTTGGGTCTAAATGGTTTGAAGTTGACCCCACTTATCCTGTGATTAAGCTATTGAACAAGATGAAGATTATTGAGATCAGAAAGAAAGCCTGACCTTAGCCTGAATACTATGAATGCAGCTTGCAGCAATGTGAGCTGTTTTTTTGTGACCACATCAACCTGTTCGACATACCCCTAAAAAAACTTTGGCAGGTGTGATAGACACCTGCCAAGTTTGCTTATTAACACCACAAAAAATGAAATCTCATTTAATATTTTTACCTCCTTCGTCAATAGCCTTAGAGGAACAATACAAAAATATACTGCAATACTTAAAACGAGCTTAAGGTAAAATTAGAATTTGCTTAGAGTCTGAGAAATTCAAGAATGAAGATTGTTCCCTGCGGATGATTGGGCAGTATGGTGGTGGTGCCGTTGTGTAATTTTACAATTCTATCCACCAGTGACAGGCCAATACCATAGCCCTTGACGTTGGCGGTGTTTTCACTTCTGTAAAATGGCTGGAACACCAGTGTTCGGTCAGGTTCCGGGATTCCTTTACCTTTATCGCTAAACTGAACCGTTACTTTGTTTTCGGATGTTCGTAAACTCACATTCACGGAGTGATCTTCCGAAAACTTGCACGCATTGTCCATTAAATTGAGGAATGCGGTTTTCAGCAGTGTTGAATTGCCCGATATTTCCAGCCAGGTATCGTCGTCCGGGAGCTCGTCCAATTGAAACTGTATGAAGCACTGGGTGCTGGATTGGGACAAGGTGGTGCGCGTGTCCCATAGTAATTCGTCAATTCTCACCACTTCTGTCAGAAGATCCCCCTGATCCTCACTTACCTTCGCCAATTCTAAAAGGGTATTGGAAAGCTGGGCTAGCTCCTGGATGTCTTCAAGTACGGAGTGTATGGTGCTGCGGTATTCGGAAGTGCTTCTTTCCTTCATAGCGCTTACTTCGAGTTGTGACCTGATTTTTGTCAGTGGATTTTTTAGCTCATGAGATACATTGGCAACGAATATTTTCTGCATCTGAAACGCGGTTTCAATGCGATCGAGCAGCTTGTTGAAAGTGGTGGTCAGCCGTCCAATTTCATCTTGCTGATTAGGAACTTCAAGTCTGGTGTCCAGCTTTTGTGGCAGAATTCCCTCAATCTCATTCATCACCCGGGATATGGGACGGAGTGCTCGTTTGGCAAAAATCCAACCTGCGAAAGCTACAATAATTGTCACGCCAATAAAGAGACCGATCAAAAGTTTGGAAAGGTTGATCAAATTGACCTGCCCAACCACATCCTGAGCGCCCAGTAACACGACGGCTTGTGTATAGGGCAATTTGGTGGACAATGCGACCACCTTCGACTGGCCGTCGGTATATCGGATCTCTCCAGCCTTCCGCACTTCGTTAAGCCAGTATCTGGAAACATGAATGCTTTTGGAGCTTGTACTGGAATTGGTGTACATGAGCCGGTTTTTATCATCGTAGATCAGAATGATCTGATTATAGATCCGGTCGGTATTGGACCCTTCCAAAGCTCTGATGATATCCGGACTTACTACCACTCCGCCCAATAGCCGCGCAGACGAATTGGCTTTTGAAACCAGTCTGTCGTAAAAATCCTCTCTTAAATTGATGTAGGAAAAGAAATAGATGGCCACAAAAGTGACCAGCAGTATTCCGCTCACCAAAAGGGAAAATTGAACGGTAAGGCGGGTGCGGATCTGCATGGTTTACTCGGTTTTTAACACATAGCCCATTCCAAACTGGGTGTGAATAAGTTTTACCGGATAGTCTTTGTCTATCTTTTTGCGTAGATAATTTACGTATACCTCAATGACATTGGTACCTGTATCAAAACCAATGTCCCATACTTGTTCGGCAATTTCTACCTTGGAAATCACACGACCCTGATTTCTGATCAGATACACCAGTAAATTAAATTCCCTGGCCGTTAAGTTTATTTTGTTTCCCGCTCGATGAACTGTTTTGGCATCCATGGAAATCTCAAGATCAGCAAAACGAAGTATTTGGGCTGTTTGTGAAATTGAAGAACCTCGTTTGGTAAGTGCCCGCACTCTGGCCAGCAATTCTTTAAATTCAAACGGCTTTACAAGATAATCATCAGCACCCGCGTCGAGCCCCGTCACCTTGTCGTCCGTTGTACCAAGAGCAGTTAACATAAGAATTGGCGTTTCGTCCCCTCCTTTGCGAATTTCACGACACAATTCAATGCCGTTGATTCCCGGAATGATGATATCGCTGATGATAAGTTGGTAGGTGTTGTTTTTGGTCATCTGCTTGCCAATGAGCCCGTCATAGGCAATATCTACCTCGTAGCCGTCTTCTTCCAGGCCCTGCTTGATGGATTGTACCGTTTTTGGCTCATCTTCGATCAATAGTAATTTCATAAGATTAACTTTCGGGGGTCGGGCGTTCGACCGTTGTGAGCTTTAACTTTAATTCTCTTGTTAAACGGCTTTTATCAGGCAACTGGCAGAAACAGTTCTGAGATTTCTTCCCAGTTTGCTACCCGCTTAAATGCACGGTTTTGCAGGTTATGCGGTGCCGAAAATAATATACCTTCCCCTTTGAATGCCATCAGATTTCGCACATGATCGTCTATCAGGTAGTCAGAATGAATGATACTCTTATAACCGCAAAATACAATGTTTGTCCACGGGATGAAACTGAAATGCCTGTGCAACCAGTCAAATTTATCCTTGAATGACGTGGGAAATTCCATGCACGCAGTGGCTATAAAAACTTCGTAAAAATGGGACAGACGATACACCGTTTCCTTTGCCCCGTCCATCACTTCGATGTCGGCGAAGAAGCCAGGCGAATCAATAATTTTATTTAATCTCTTTAATTGTTTTGGGTGTAACAGTTCTTTTAGTGCTTTGGAATGCAGTTGTTCCTCTGTAAGTAAGGAATCAAAATCGTTCAAAATAATATTGACTAGCTTTTTGTGCGTGTTGGCAAGCACGTCGTCCATGTCTAGGGTAAGTCTCAGCATCACATTAGTGTTCTATGCGTGTCAAAATTTTCGAGATGGTCGTTTACTCTTTTCAAAAACATGCCACCCAATGAACCATCCACCACGCGGTGATCGTAGGAGTGAGATATAAACATAAGACTCCGGATTCCAAGCAGATCGCCCTGTGCGGTTTCAATAACTGCCGGTTTCTTCTTGATCGCTCCAAAAGCCATAATGGCAACCTGTGGCTGAACAATAATGGGCGTGCCCATCAGATTGGAAAAGGCGCCGATATTCGAGATGGTATAGGTCCCACCGGTCAGATCATCAGCTTTCAGTTTATTCTCACGGGCACGTCGCGCCAGTTCATTTACCTTTCGTGCCAGGCCTGGCAGATCGTACTGATCGGCATGATGAATTACGGGAACGATCAGATTTCCATCAGGCAAAGCCACCGCCATCCCTATGTTGATGTCTTTTTTCTTTATGATTTTATCGCCTTCCACCGAGATGTTAATCAACGGGAAATCTTTGATTGCTTTTACCACGGCTTCGATCAGGATCGGCGTGAAAGTGATACTGTCACCGGACTTCTTACGGTAATCTGTTTTAACTGCCTCCCTCCATTTGACAACAGAAGTCATATCAGTCTCGATAAATGACGTAACATGAGCCGATATCCGTCTGGATTCAACCATCCGTTGTGAAATCATTTTACGCATTCGATCCATTTCTATGATCTCATTGCCACCATTCAGCGAGGTAAAAGCCAATGGCTTGTCTTCTGAGAGTTTTCGCAGTTTCAGATACGCAATGATGTCCGTTTTGGTTACCCGGTTTTCTGCACCGGTACCGTGGATTGAAGAAAGCTCCTTTGGCGAAATATTTTCCTCCCGCGCTATATTGAGCACTAAGGGTGAGTAGAAGGTATTGGTTTCAGCAGTTTCCTGTGGAAGGCTTTGCTCAACAGATATACGAACTACATCATCGATTCGTTGCTCAAGACTCTCGATTACGGCTGGATCGTGGGTGTCCTCAGAGTAAGTGGCAGGTGACGATGATTCCGCTACAATGATGGCATCGTCGTCTACTTCAATTTTAGCTACCGGGCTTCCGATGGCAACAATTTCCTGCTCTTTCACCAACCATTCGGTTAATACACCCGTATAGGGTGTCGGAACTTCGGTGTCTACCTTGTCGGTGGCAACCTCCAGAATAGAATCGTCTATTTGAATTTTTTCTCCGGCCTTTTTTAATAAGTTCAGTACCGTACATTCCATGATACTTTCACCCATAGGCGGCATCAACATTTCGACTATTTTCATGCGTATTTTGGTATCAGCTAATGATTACTTGAATGGTTGAAACAGGGCCATTATTTTCATTCTTCTCTTTGCATCCGATTCAAGCTTCAATTGGCAATGCTTTTAATATGGTTTTTCTTAACAAGTTAAGCGCATAAGAGGACGTAAGTTCAATGTTGATCTTTCTCGTGCCACTCAATTTGAGTTGCTGAGTTACTGTTTCCGTAGGTGTTGCACAAGCTATCCAGACGGTCCCTACGGGTTTTTCAATGGTTCCTCCGTCGGGTCCTGCGACACCCGTTGTAGAAATGGCATAGGTGGTGTTGAGTGATCTTCTCGCTCCTTCGGCCATTTCGCGGGCTGTCTCCTCACTTACGGCACCGTATGTTTCCAAGGTCTGTGGTGAAACGCCCAGAATGTTCACTTTCACTTGATTACTATAACTTACTACCGTTCCCTGATAATACTGAGAAGAACCGGGGACACTGGTGATTTGGCTGGCAACAAAGCCTCCGGTGCAACTTTCGGCGGTGGCCAGCGTCGAAGAGCTCTTAGTGAGTAACGCTCCAACGACCGATTCAAGTTCGTCCGAATCAAATCCAAAGACATTTTCCCTGATCAAGGGAAGTAATTGATCTATTTGGGCCTGTAGTTCCTCGTTGAGCTGCGTACTGTCTGTCCCAGATCCGGTCAATCTTAGCTTTACCTGACCGAAATGCGGCAGGTAGGCAAGTTTTATGTGTTCCGGTAATGCATCTTCCCAATCGGCTATTTGGGTTGCCAGGAATGACTCGCCTATACCAATTGTGCGTACCGATCTGTGTGTGATAATGTTTTGATTATATCGTTTCTGCAGTCGGGGTAGAATTTCAAATTCCATCAGACTTTTCATTTCGTATGGAACCCCGGGCAATGAAACGTAAATAACCCCATCTTTCTCGAACCACATGCCTGGCGCAGTTCCCCATAAATTTGGGATATAAGTTGCGTTTGTTGGGAGCGCCGCCTGTTGAATGTTCAGTTCAGTCATAACGCGACCTCTTTTAGCAAAGAAATCGGTGATCAATTTAAGTGCTTCCTGATTTATTTCGAGGCTGCTTTCAAAGTACTCGCAAAATGTTTGTTTGGTAATATCATCTTTGGTGGGTCCAAGCCCACCTGTAACGATTACAATATCAGCGCGTTCACTAGCCCCGCAAATTGCGGACAATATATCTTTCCTGTTGTCACCAACGGAGGTCTTTCGAGTCGGCCTGATACCGATATCGGTGAGTTGAGAGCCAATCCATTGTGTATTCGTATCTGTAATTTGTCCAAACAGAATTTCATCTCCTATGGTAATAATTTCAGCCCGGATTGTCTGGCTCATAAATCAAAATTTGAGTTAAATACACCGTTTATTTTTCAAAATTAAGTAAAATTAATCGTTATTGAGTACGTTTGAGTCATAGTTGAAAATTAACAAACTGATTACTAATGAACCAAAAATTCTTAATTATAGCTCTTTGCGGGCTATTATCCGGCTGTGCTTCGCAGGCACAATTCAATTCTAATTTGGGTAAGGTGCTGGATGGAATTCAAAAGTCGGGTGGCGCTCTTACCGAGGGTGACATAGCCCGGGGATTGAAAGAAGCGTTGACCGTAGGCATTGGAAACGGGTCGGCCGAAGCGTCCAAAGTCGATGGGTATTTTAAAAATGAATTAATTAAAATTGTCGTTCCGCCGGAGGCTCAAAAGGTCGCTGAAACGTTGCGCAAGATGGGACTTGGCAGTGAAGTGGACAAGTTTACACTCTCATTAAACAGGGCTGCGGAAGATGCCGCTAAAAAATCCAAACCGATTTTTGTGAAAGCCATCACCTCCATGACCATTACTGATGCAGTGGGAATTCTGAAAGGTGAGGACGACGCCGCAACCCAGTATTTGAAGCGTACCACAAATCAGGAATTGTTTTCCACCTTTTTCCCGGTTGTAGACAGCACCTTGAATCTGAATAAGGCTACACAATATTACGCAGATCTGGTTAAGACTTACAATCAAATCCCTTTGGTTAAGAAGGTAAATCCTAACTTAAAGGAATACGCCACGCAGAAGACGATAGATGGATTGTACGTGCTTATTGCCCAGGAAGAAAAGAAAATCAGAAAAGATCCGGTGGCTCGGGTTAGTGATTTATTAAAACGCGTTTTTTCACAAACAGGAAAGTAGGATCACTTTGTGTTGCCCAATTGGTTACTTTTGTGAAAACGGACTGTTTTGTTTGTTCTGCTTCAAGCTCTGTTTTGTCCCCGATAAAGCAAAGCTGTCCGTTGAGACTATAATTAACATTTAAATTACGGATGAAAAATTCTGAAATTCACTTTACCGTTGAGCTGGATAACCAAAATGTCCCTGATAAAATACATTGGAGTGCGACGGATAATCCCAACGAAGGCATCAATGACACCCGTGCCATTGCTATCGCGGTGTGGGATCACTATCACAGAGGGACTTTAAAGATTGATCTCTGGACGAAGGAAATGGAAGTGTTCGAGATGAAACGATTCTACATCGAAATTATGAGTGGGATTGCCGATACGTTGCTGACCGCGACCAACGACCGTACCATGGCCGACTCTATTGAAGGTCTTTGTGAGACACTTAGTAAAAAACTGGACGAGGAGATGAAAGCAGCAAAATAGGTAACAGGAATCAGCATACACAGAAGGCTATTGCGAGGGCGATAGCCTTTTGTGTTTTTGCCCTTTTGTAAAATATAATTCTTGCAGATCAGGGTAATATACAATTACTCAAATTACTGTAATTCCAGCTGATCTTTTTTAGGAAGTCCTTTCACCACCAGATCGTAGGAGTGTTTGATCCACGAGAAAATAAGGTCTGAGGAAATATTACCGGTCACCAGCACGGTGTTCCAATGCTTCTTATTCATATGAAAACCTGGACGAACATCCGGATAGATGGTACGGAGTTCTTCTGCTTTTTCCGGATCACACTTGGCGTTGAACTGAATCTGATGTGATTCGATCGGTGTGAGTAAAAACACTTTACCCAAAACCTTAAAGACCAATGTATCCGGTCCAAACGGAAGTTCTTCAGTAACCCCTGGGAGAGAGAGGCAGTAATCCCTTATTGATTCGAGGTTCATGCCAAGTGTTTGATGATGAAATAAATTACCCCGCAGAGAAACATCACAATGGAGATTTTATTGATTCCATGCATCATACGCAGATTAAATGACGATGGCGCATTCGGGTCGGGTTTTTTGAATACCCTGATAAAATAGTAAAATACGTCGCCTAATTGAAAATACTTTTTCATAGGAATGGATTTAAAATGGTTTGATCACACAAGGACTTCTACTTCGTTGGGTTCGATCCAACGACCGTCTTCCCGGATAAGTTCAATCAGCTCTTCCACGGCCCTGGCCGCTGTTACCGACCGTTTGATAACCTGCTGCCCCCGATAAAGGGCTATTTTATCTTTTCCCATGCCTACATAGCCGTAATCAGCATCTGCCATTTCACCCGGGCCGTTTACGATACAGCCCATAATACCAATCTTAATTCCTTTCAGGTGCTCGGTATGTTTGCGTATCATGGCTGTGGTTTCCTGCAGGTCAAACAACGTCCGGCCACAGGAGGGACATGAAATGTATTCAGTTTTAGACATGCGGGTTCTTGCCGCCTGTAAAATGCCAAAACCGATGCTGTTGAATAGAGATTTGGCTTTAAGCCTTTCTACATGATTGGAGTCTGCGGTGAATTGAGGGGAAAGCAGGATTCCATCGCCAAAGCCGTCGATGAGCAAACCTCCCAAGTCGGTTGCGGAATACAATGTAAGGTCATCCTTTAAGTCCGTCTTGTACGTACGCTGAATCACAACGGGTACTTTGATCCGGTTCTCGACCAGTTTATAGAAAAACCGCCGCATTTCCGGCATGGCATGTTCGTTGGCACTGGATAGGACAAGTACCAGATTGAGTTTGCCGGATAGGGATGCCAGAAACTCCGGAGAGAATGAGTGGATCGTACCGCTTATAAAATTTATCTGATCAGAAAGCTCCAGCGAATTGTTACTGAGCCATGTCTCAGCGGTTAGTAGGGGAAACTTGTTACTTCTATCGGTATGTTCGCGCCATTGCTCGTAGTCAATAATTTCCTTCAGGCCGTTTGGAAGCATAAAGGGCACCGGATTTTTTCCTGAATAAATAAAGTCTGCACCCTGATCGTTCATTGCCCATTTATCGGGCACTGGAAGGAAAAAATGACCTATGCTTTTCAGGTCATCCAGTTCCGACACAATATGATTGGAATAATCTGCAATCACCCGGGGCACATTCAGGCCCCCAATGTTGTAAACCTCTTTGGTCTCCCGTCTGACATATTGAAATGGGTTGATGGGGCAGTGAGAAACCGGTTCGATATGGCCATGAGGTGTACGTAAAGTGTACCTTGCGATGAGTGCCCTTGCCACCGGGGCCTCATTTTCAGGCGCTTCGGTTAGTGATACACGAACCGTGTCCCCAAGGCCATCTTCGAGCAAAGTGCCGATCCCTACTGCGGATTTGATTCGCCCGTCTTCAGCTTCGCCGGCTTCAGTTACTCCCAAATGCAAAGGATAGGATTTCAAGCCCTCTTCATTCAAACGAAGAACCAGTAACCTGTAAGCTTCAACCATTACCTGGGTGTTGCTGGATTTCATGGATAACGCGATGTTGTAGTAGTTGAATTCCTCACAAATGCGAAGAAATTCCAACGCCGATTCTACCATGCCCAGGGGCGTATCACCATAACGGCTGAGAATACGATCCGAAAGGGAACCATGGTTTGTGCCAATCCGCATGGCTGTACCATATTCCTTGCAAATTCTGATGAGCGGGATGAATTTTTCCCTGATCCGCTCCAATTCGGCAGCATAGGAAGCGTCTGTGTAATCGATTAGTTCAAAACGTTTGCGATCAGCGTAATTGCCCGGGTTGATGCGGACTTTTTCTACGATCCTGGCAGCAAGCTCTGCGGCATTTGGTGTGAAATGAATATCGGCTATCAAAGGCACCTGAATTCCCTCCTTGTGCAGGCCCTTCCTGATATTCTCCAGATTCTGTGCTTCTTTAACACTTGGAGCGGTAATCCGGACATACTCACATCCCGAATCGACCATTCTCTTCACTTCTTCAATCGAACCCTGCGTATCCATGGTGTCCACCGTTGTCATGGATTGCACCCGGATAGGATACTGTGATCCCATTGGTATATCTCCGATCTTGATGGTGATCGTATCGCGGCGTATGTATTCCGTCAGGGACGGGCAGTAAATGTTTGTTTTTTTTTCGGGAGCTGTGATCAAAGTCATCGCTGTTTTATATAATGAATACCGAAAGTTCTTTTACTTTTAAAATTGCAATCGATACGGTCTGCAAAGTTCACGAAAGTAAAACACAAATGGAATTTTATTGGTGCATTTCCTGTGTCGACTTTGTTTTGTAAAAGCACATGCAAAAACAAAAACACCCAGGCAACCGTCGGGCACCTGGGTGTTTTGGCTTCATTTATTAGTCGACAGGTTCAATTCTCCATTCTTGTTCCCGAATCAACTGTAATGATGTAACTCTTACCACCAGCGGATTCTATTGCTTCGGCCACGTTTTCGGCTCCGGTAGGCGCATACACAAACATACAACCGCCTCCGCCAGAGCCATTTATTTTGCCACCCAAAGCCCCTGCGGACAAGGCAGCATCCATCATGCGTTCGATTTTCGGGGTGGAGGTGCGTTTATGATCCCGCAGATTTTTATAATGGCGTGAAAGCAATTGACCAAAAGTATGGTCCAATTGTTGCCTTTGAGACTCCATTACCACCTGTGACAACAATGCCTTTCCTTCCAGCAAAATCTCACGATCATCAATATTGGCCTGTAACAAACTCAGCTCATCCTGCGAAAGAATCGCCTTGTAGTCATTCGTTCTTGCCAGGGTTGAGGTGAAAATGGAGAATTCAGGATCAAGGGCCTTTACTTTTTTTACGACATCTTCCATTCCATACCGGCACCGGCCCAAAATACCCAGCGTATCTTTTGGTTCTAGCGAATCGCCTAATACAAATGTCCCCAATTCAGGAGTCAGCGTTTCGACGTGGATTTGGGGTGTGGATTCGAGATAGATTACGTTACCGATAGCTGTCGAGTAATGGTCCATCATTCCCCCTGGTTCTCCAAATTCGAGCACTTCTGCCGCATTCGCAATTTCGCCGAGTTCTTTTTGAGAATAATTAAAGGGATTATCACTTTTTTTATCCAAAAAATGAGCCCAGGATACGATGAGAGCGGAGGAGCTTGATGTACCTGAGTTTATGGGTATATTACCGGTAATGACACATTCAAAGCCCCTGGAAAATATATTTCCTTTGCGCTTCAGGACATTAATTGTACTTCTGAAATAGTCCCTTTGAACCACGTAGGGATACGTTTCATCCAATGAAAATTCTATTTTCTCATGCAGATCGGGTAGATGCAGGATGATTTTATTGTCGTTTCTATAATCGCCGTCTATGCTTATCCTTCTTGAAATTGCCGCAGCAATGACCGGTAAACCCAAATAGTCCTGATGCTCTCCAAATAAACAAATGCGGCCGGGTGTTGATATTTTCATGTACTACCAGCTTTTCTTTTTGTAACCAACAAGTGCGTAATAAAGAATGTAAACATAGCAAATGATAACGACCCAAAAACCTCGCTGAGGATTGGTCTCGCCACCAAGTGAAGCGTACAATAAAGGTAGCAAGCCTCCTCCGGGTGCTATACCCATGATGAGCATGGCTCCTCCCACTTTGGTAAAGCTTCCGAGCCCATTGATGGATAAAGGGAAAATGGCAGGCCACATCAGTGCATTTGCCAGTCCGAGTAGCGCAATAAAAAGAATGGAAGTGTAGCCCTCCGTAAAGATTACAATCAAACAGAATATGATACCGATGATTGCGGAATATTTAAGTGCGTCCTCCTGCTTAATGAACCGGGGGATGGCAATGATTCCCACTACATAACCCACAAGCATCGCCGCCATGGTGTAAGAGGTAAAGTGTTTAGCATCATCCAGACTTATGCCAATGTTTTTACCATATTGCCCGATTCCGTCTCCTGCGATAACCTCAGCACCTACATAACAAACAATGGCTATTACGCCCAGTATCAGATTGGGGAATCCAAAAACGCTTTTCTTCTGATTTTGAACACTTGTAGCTTCTTCTTCTGCCTGTATTTCAGGCAGTGTGGAGAAAAAGATGAGAACGGCTACTATGATCAAAACAATCGCAAGTGCCACGTAGGGTGTTTGGATTCGACTTGCCATTTCCGAAAGAATTACGTCTCTCTCCTTCGGATCGGTGATTACCATCAATTTGTTTTCCAGATCACCAGCACCTTTCAGGATGATCCCGCCAACCAATACAGGGGCTACGATACCGGCAGCTTTATTGGCAATACCTACAATACTGATTCTTTGGGCAGCTCTTTCGATAGGACCTAATATACTCAGATAGGGATTTACCGCTGTCTGCAGCAGCGCTAATCCGGATCCCTGCATAAAGAGAGCCGTTAAGAAAAGACCGTACATTCTTGAGTTGGCGGCTGGAATAAACAACAACGAGCCAAGGGCAGCCACGATAAGACCGGCAATAATGCCATTTTTGAACCCTATTTTCTCTAGAAGAGAGGCAGAGGGTAGCGCCATGATGAAATAGGAGAAATAGAAAGCAGAGGTTACAAAGAAAGCCTGAACATCGGTCTCCAGATTACAAACAATCTTAAGGTAGGGAATAAGAGGGCCGTTGGTCCAGGTGATGTATCCCAGCATGAAAAATATTAATGCCATCACCAGCATGGGAACCAAATAATTGTTTTTCTGAGTCATTGGAATTGATTAGTAGAGTTTAATAAGAGTTTAGATTTATTGTTTATTTGAAAAAGTTACTTTGTCGTTTCAATCTTACACGTATGGGGCGCAATAGTACTGTCAGGGGTGGTTCCTTTGGCGGCCACTGCTTCATGAAGGAGGCTTCTGTCATACGCTACCGGTGCTCCGTGCACGATCTTTTCGATTTGATCCAGCGCAAAGTTAATCTCCGATTCAATTTTACTAAAACAGGTGTAAAGCCCTGTACCGGTCAGATACAGAGCCTGTTCCGAGTGTATGAGCACCCGCCGATTCGATCCGTAGAGGTTAGTTTCAAAACGGCTGGATGTTTTTTTCTGCCTGTCGGGAGGTACTGACATCATAGCGTCCGCTGTTCCGGTGACTGCGGCCATTTGAGTAAAAAAACGTCTATACATGTAGGAAATTAGGAAGAAAGTTAAATAGTGGTTCAGGTGCTTTATACTGTAAAGCGCAAGTTACGATCAAATACGACATATTTTAATTTATCTTAAGAAATATCGGAGGGTAGTGAATTGCCCATTGAGCTAAGAAGTTGGTGGCTTTGTGAACATTTTTCAAACAAGTGTTGTTACCGAAAAGCATATAACTCCAAAGGGTATCTTATTTGTGTATCCCGAGGCTTTAAATGTGTTGGACACAAACTTTGTAACGACATTTAAGGCATTTTTAAATTAAAGTATCCCTATATGGCTCAAAAAGTTGCTGTGTTTCGCAAGGAGCACTTCAATGCGGCTCATCGCCTTCACAATTCCGGCTGGTCGGAGGAGAAGAACGAATTTGTTTTTGGAAAATGTAACAACCCCAATTTTCATGGTCATAATTATGAGCTGGTGGTGCAGGTAACAGGGGAGGTAGATGTGGAAACGGGTTATGTTATCGATATGAAAGTGTTGAGTTCGTTGATTAAGGAATTTGTTTTGGACCGCTTTGATCATCGAAATCTAAACCTGGATGTTGCTGAGTTTCACACTTTGAATCCATCTGCTGAAAATATTGCCATAGTGATTTACAATATTCTACGAACTAAAATTGATACAGGGCTATCCCTGAAAATAAGATTATATGAAACAGAACGGAACTTTGTTGAATATCCCGTCGAATGACTCTGTTGAAATTGAAGCGATGGGGGATGATCATTTATACAATTCCATAGAAACGCCTTTGAGAGCGGATGCCTTTGCCATGGATGATGAGGAGAAGATGGAGCTGATAGAGAAGCATTTCCGGCACATCATGGAAATTATGGGTCTGGATCTGACTGATGATAGTCTGAAGGGTACTCCTCAGCGTGTAGCCAAGATGTATATCAAGGAAGTGTTCAGTGGGTTGGACCCAAAGAACAAGCCAAACATTACGTTATTTGATAACAAATACCAGTATGATCAGATGCTTGTCGAAAAGGACATCGCTGTCTTTTCCAATTGTGAGCACCATTTTGTACCCATCTATGGCAAGGCCCATGTGGCCTATATTTCAAGTGGTAAGGTGATTGGCCTATCCAAATTAAACCGGATCGTTGAGTATTTTTCCAAACGTCCACAGGTACAGGAACGACTCACTGTTCAAATTGCAAATGAATTAAAAGAAGCTTTGCAAACAGAAGATATAGCTGTTGTGATTGATGCACGTCACATGTGTGTGCAGTCGAGGGGCGTACGTGACACGGGAAGCGCTACGGTTACGTCCTATTATGGAGGTAGGTTTCTTGAAGAGGGGACGAAGAAAGAGTTTTTGAGCTATATTGAGATGTGAGTTGATAATTAAGAATTAAGAATTAAGAATTAAGAATTAAGAATTAAGAATTGTGATTGCCTAGTATAGGTTGCCTTCAGTTTAAAATTATGAATAAAGTTTAAAATTGAATTATACATTGATCTGGATTGTGATTTTTAGATTCTGATGCAGTCCAGATTTTGAGTTTAGGCCTTTCAGAGTCTTTACGTTCTTTGATTTTTTGTTCAAACGCGATCGGTGTAGCACCGTCTAGGGCTGAATGCGGTTTTTGGTTGTTATAAGTCTCAACAGCTCGTTTAACTTCTGTTTTTAGCATTTGAAAGCTTGTAATATTCCAATGAATCAGATACTGATTTTTGATGGTTCCGTTGACCCGTTCTATATGCGCGTTTTCATAGACAATGTTGCACATGCTGATACGAATTTTGTGCTCTTTCAGTAGATCAGTGTAGACGTCGCTGATGTATTGTCCCCCCCGATCCGAGTGGTGTATCAGTTTGTGCTCATAGCTGTGTAAACCCCTTATAGTCAGAGCCATTTTCAGAGCGGCGACATTGTTTGCAGCTCTCATGTTATCTGCAACAGAATAACCGACAATCAATCTGGAATACACATCCATGATTAAAACAATATAACAGTCTTTATTGTCGACTTTAAAGTACGTTAAATCGCTAGTCCACAGTTGATTAATATTATCAAGCTCTTTATCTACCAGCAGGTTCTGGTAACGGCTGTATGGACTGGAAAAGGTTGTTCGGGTTTTGTTCCGAAACACTTTCACCCTGAATCCATAGTAAATGCCGATACTGATGAAAGCATCTCTGCCAATACCTTCGGGCTGACAAAGTTCATAGATAGTTCGAATACCCATAGCTGGGTGAATCTCGCGTACCTGCATGATCAGCCCTAATACCAGCTCTTCCTGGTTTTGCCAGTGAATCTCTCGCTGCAAGGACTTATAGTGCCCTTGCTTACTGATCTGGCAATGAGTATACAAGCCGCTCATCGAATACATGTGGTTACTTAAATTCATACGAAAGTGCTCTAAGGTCCAGGATTGAAACTTTTTTTTAGATCGACATCCAGTTCCTTAGAGGCGATCTCAATGAGCTTATCCTGATAATCGATAATCATTTGTTTTTGACCAATTGCACGTTCCAATTCAGCAATTTTACCCTGCAACTCAACAAGTTTAACAGCTTCGCTATCTTTTTGTACAACCATGATAGTTCCCTTTTTGTGATCAGGAGAATATTTATAAATCCATTTGTATACGGTATTCTGGCTTACTGACCACAATTTAGAAAAAGACAGAATGCTGATCTCACCAGCCGAAATTTGCGCTACCTTTTCGCGTTTGAACTCTTCACTAAACACACGATATGGACGAATATTCAGTTTTGTACTTTTTTTAGTTTTTAATTTCGAATTGCTCATGTTAAAATTACCGTTTAAGGGCAACCTATGTTAGGCAATCACAAATAGAGCCTGATCATTCATTTTGGATGTATCAGGCTCTGTTCTTTTTACTAATAATTCGTCATCGCACCGGCGCACCGGCGTGCCGGCGTACCGGCGATCCGACGACCTGTCTTGATTCTTAACCAGACTTTCAAATTGTGGGTCCGAGGCGCTCTAGCAGGGCTTTGGTGGCCTTTATTCCATCACGCTCCGAAAGTTTGCTTCCCTCGTATTCAATACCCGCTATTCCCTTGAAGCCACTGTCTTTTACGATTTTCAGAATTTTGGTATAATCGGTTTCAATACAGTTTCCTTTGTCGTCGAAGTCATACGTTTTGGCACTTACACCCTTGGCGTAGGGCATTAATTCTTTGGTGCCCTGATATCTGTCATAGGATTCTGCACATCCGCCATCTTTTCTGGTGATGCAAAAGTTTCCGAAATCCGGCAGCGTGCCCACGTTTTTCATATTGACCTGCTTCATCACTCCCGACAACCATTGACCGTTTGAGGAAGATCCGCCATGGTTTTCTACAATGACATTGATTTTGGTTTTGGCGGCAAATTCGCCAAGTTTACCCAGACCTTCCACAGCGGCTTTGGCAATGTCGTCATTACTTCCTTTACCAAAAGCGTTCACACGGATTGTCTTGCAGCCAAGAAATTTGGCAGCTTCTACCCATTTGTAATGGTTTTCAACGGCCTTGTTCCGGGTGGCAACATCAAGCTCACCGAGACCGCCTTCACCGTCGATCATTATCAGGTGGTTGGTGACGCCGTTGTCCTTGCTTCTTTTCAAAAGTTCGCTCAGGTAAGTTTTGTCTTCTGCTTTGTCCTTGAAAAACTGATTTACATATTCGACAATGCTAATACCAAAGTCATTTTTAGCGATTGCGGGAAAGTCGAGGTTGGTGATTTTTTTTGCAAAAAGTTCCTTGTGCAATGACCACTCAGCAAGTGAAATATCAAACCACAGCTTTTTGGCAGTAGCTTCTGCCAGCAGATCCGTTATCGTTGTAGCAGCAAGAGCCGTGGCACCTGCCTTTTTTAGGAAATCCCGTCTTGAGAAATTCATTGATATGAGTGTTTATTTGAAAAGATAAATTTGAAACTTGTTGAGCTGTTTGAACATTTATTGTAACATTCAAACATTGTTTTTTTGAGCGATTTCTTCCTCCGTAAAAAGCTTTTGATTCTTGACCAGATTGGCGGGGTCCCATTCTATATCCTTTACAAAGGTATGCTGCCTTACGGGACAATTATTTATCCTGCAAAAGTGACAACACTGCGGCAGGCATGGATCGGCATGAACGAAGATTTCGGTCTCGCCATTATGGCTTGCTTTTAATATATCTTCAAAAAAATGAATGGCCTCGTGTACCTTTAGCAATTCCCAATAATAGGGTAAGGTAAGATGGCAATCAATGTGCAGGTCGGATCCATACTGTTGAACTCGTAAATTGTGCAGATCGACCCAGTGGGTTTGTTTGTTTTCGTTAAGCGTGGTCACCACTTTTTCCAGGACCACTTCGTCGGTTGCATCCATAAGGCCGGCCACCGATTTTCTAACCAACTGTCCGCCGTTGAAAATCAGAAATATGCCGAAAAACAACGACGCCACGCTGTCTATCCATTGAAAGCCCGTCAGCATGATCAGTCCTACACTAATGATCAGCATCACACTGCTTATACTATCGGACAATAGGTGTTTGCCATCTGCGGTGAGGGCAAGGGAATTGGACTTTCTTCCTTCTTCAAGTAGCTTATAGCCAATGAATGTATTGATCAGGATGGTGATCAGGATAAACAATGTTCCCTGGGCCAGATTTTCAATAGGTGCTGGATCCATCATGCGCCTCACGGCCTCGAAAATGATGAAAAAGGAAGCGATAACAATGAGTGCACCTTCGAACCCTGCTGAGAAAAATTCAATCTTGCCATGCCCGTAAGGATGGTTGCGGTCTTTGGGCTGTGATGATAAATAAATGCTGTAAAAAGCGAATCCACTGGCAATTACATTGATAATTGATTCGAGGGCATCACTCAGAATCGCATTGGAGGACGTCAGGAAGTAAGCGTAAAATTTCAAACCAGTTAACAGCACACTTGCCACAAAAGACAAAAGTATGAGGCGTTGTTTGCGCTTATTTTGGTTTATTTGCATTTCAAATTTGAATCTGGAGTGCCAAAAATAACAATAAATTGTGGGTTATGCTGACAGAAAATAATTGGAAAACACTTAATTCCAAAACGGTTTACGAGAATGCGTGGCTGGAACTCGATCATAGAGAGGTGATTAATCCTTCCGGCAATGACGGTATTTATGGGTTGGTAAAGTTCAAAAATAAAGCCATTGGTATTTTACCTATTGACGAAGAGGGTAGAATCTACCTCGTAGGGCAGTTTCGTTATGCCATTGACGAATATTCGTGGGAGATACCCGAGGGAGGTGGGGCGTTGCATGGTGACCCGCTCGATGCCGCAAAACGTGAACTGAAAGAAGAGACAGGTTTGGTAGCCGACTCATGGACACAGCTTGCGCGTATACACACCTCCAATTCGGCCACCAACGAGGAAGGGTTTTTGTACATAGCCGAAGGCTTAACCCAGATGGAAGCGGAACCCGAGGATACCGAGGTGCTCCAGGTTCGGCGGGTACACTTATCTGAGGCCGTGGATATGGTCATGTCGTCCCGCATTACCGATTCCCTTTCGGTTTGTGGTATTTTAATGGCTGCACGTTTGAAAGGAATTTAGTTTGTGTGAGATGTGACCGGGCCGCCGGGGGGATGTGCAGTGGGGATTTGTTTAATATCGAATTATTTTTTTAAATCATGTTTTTAGCTCTTCTGTACGGAATACTTACCGGAATTGCCCTTTGTCTTACTTTCGGTACGGTTTTCTTTTCCCTGGTTCAAAACAGTGTCGATAACGGCTTTGGTAGTGGCGTCAAAATCGCATTGGGTGTTTTTACCGGGGACGCTATTTTTGTTTTTTTTGCTATCTTCGGAACCGCCTTATTGCCAGTTATTCCTGGATTTCAAAACTGGATGGCAGGTGCGGGGATTCTCTTTTTGCTTCTTTTAGGGATGACCAATCTGATCAAGGGACAGCCCTCCCTGGCTTATCCCAAAACGAAATTTGGTAATTTTATTTACTACTTCACAACCGGTTTTTTTCTGAATGCACTCAACCCGGTTAATTTTATCAGCTGGGTAACCATCGCTTCCTACATCCGGACTAATCTTCATTACAATCTCGATCAGGTGCTGGTTTTTTTTGGAGCCAGTCTCATCTCGGTGTTTCTGGTGGAGTGTGGGATTGCCATGTCTGCCCATCGTTTAAAGCGAATTTTTACACCGCGAGTCGTAACCGTATTTAATAAGGTGACCGGTGTGGTATTTATATTTATCGCCGGACAAATTGCCTACCATCAATTCCTCAAGTGAGAGAGGAAGGCATGATAGATTTTAATAAAAAAGGATGCGTCAACGGATGCATCCTTTTTGCCTTACTTTAAAACTTGCTCGTTAAATCACACCAGAGCGGTGAGATAACCATTTTTTATCAGGAATTCTTTCCATTCCTCGATCAGGAAATTTTTAAATACCCGTGGAAATTTATGTTGTCCACCCATTTTGCCTTTCGACTCCATCCATTTATAGAACGCACTATTCGGGAGCACGGTAATGATAATGTCTTTTAAAGCGTGTTTCCGCTCAACGGCGTAGTCGTCGTTGAGTTCACCAAGTTTCTGATCCAGCTTGGCTTTTAATAAATCAGTATCGACATTGGCTTCATCCACACCTATATACCAGTGATGTGCGAACATTGAATCGTGCTCAACACCACAAACGGTAAACTCCTTCACGGTCAGCCCCATTTCGTCTGAAACAAGATCCACGGCCTTATTCATGTTATCCACCGAAAGATGTTCTCCACAAAGGCTCAGGTAATGTTTCGTTCTTCCCGTAATGGCTATTTCGCCTTTGGCCTTATCAATGAACTTAACCGTGTCGCCTATGAGGTACCGCCATGCACCCGAACAGGTTGAGAGCAACAGGGCGTATTCTTTCCCTTCTTCTACCTGGTGCACCATTAAGGTTTCTGGATCGGGCTGTAAAGAGCCTTCTGAATCGAAATTAGCTTCATTGAAAGGGATAAATTCGAAGAAAATTCCATTGTCGCAAACCAGGCTCATACCCTGAGCATCGGGGCGCGTTTGATAGGCTATGAATCCTTCCGAAGCCAGATAGGTATTGATGTAGATCAAAGGATGCGCCAGCAATTTTTCAAAGCCTTTTCTGTAAGGCTCGAAGGAAACCCCTCCATGGGCAAAAACACGCAGGTTGGGCCAGATGTCGTGAATCGTTTTCACTTTGTAGTGAGAAATGATTTTCTCCATCAACAACTGAATCCATGCAGGAACACCAACGATGAAACCAATGTCCCATTCATGTGCCTGCAATGTTATTTCCTCCAGTTTTAGTCCCCAATCCTTTTGCGCAGCAATTTTCTCGCCAGGTTTGTAATAGGGCCGAAACCAGTACGGAATTTGTTTAGCTGTAATTCCGCTCAGATCACCCTCAAAATGGGTATCCTGATCGTTCAGGTTGGTACTGCCTCCCAGCATCAGAAAACCCTTCTCGTAAAGGTCATCGGGCAGGTCTTTGTAATGACCCAAAGATAGTATTTGGCGAATGCTGGTTTTTTGAATCGCACGCGACATTGCCCTGGTTACCGGGATATGCTTGGAAGCCGATTCTGAGGTGCCCGAGCTTAGTGCGTAGTATTTCGTTTTCCCCGGCCAGCAGATATCTTTTTCACCTTCCAGAGATCGGTACCACCATTCGTTGAATATTTTGTTGTAGTCATGAATCGGAACCGTTTTTTGGTATTGCTCATAAAAAGCGCTTTCCTTACCAAAAAGTATATTGGAGAGCAATTCGTCGAAATCATACTTTTCGCCAAATTCTGTATAACGGGCTTTGGCAAGAAGCTTTGCTAAGGTTTTTTTCTGCTGTACTTCAAGGCTGCTTTTTTTTCTATTCACTACCAGGTTGCTGAACAGTATGCCTTTCTTAAGTAAACTTCCTACTAGGGCCATAAGTCTTTTTCTAAGTGAACTAAAAATTCCAGGTTGACATGTCTTTCAAAGCCTTGTACTCCGTGAGATCATACTGGCACGGTACCACCGATACATAATTGTTGTCGAGAGCCCACACATCGGTGTCCTCTTTTTCGGTGTCAAAGTTAACGAAATCGCCCGCCATCCATAGATAGCCGCGGCCATTGGGATCCACCCGGTAGTCAAATTTTTCCTGCCACTTGGCATCAGCCTGCCTGCAAATTTTGATCCCTTTCAAAGGAGTGTCGGTCTTGGCAGGAATATTGACATTCAGCGCTACTCCTTTGGGTATGCCATTTTCGAGCGCGGCCTTTGTGATGCTGGCAATAAATGGAAGTGCGTGAGAAAAGTCAGCATCTTCGCGGAAGTCGCAGAGCGAAAATCCGATGGCCGGAATACCTTCTATGGCTCCTTCAATGGCGGCAGACATCGTTCCTGAATATAGCACGCTGATGGAACTGTTGCTGCCGTGATTGATCCCACTTACTACCAGGTCCGGTTTCTTATCGCGCAGGACGTAGTGCTTGGCAAGCTTCACACAGTCGGCTGGTGTACCCGAGCATTCATATTCGACTACGTTCTGAAAAATGTGTGTTTCGTATAATCTTAGCGGCTCTCCAATTGTGATTGCGTGACCCATTCCGGATTGCGGACTGTTGGGGGCAACTACAACTACGTCTCCGATGGTCTTCATGACGGTAACCAAATTTCGGATGCCTGCGGCGGTAATACCGTCGTCGTTTGTAACTAAAATGAGTGGTTTCATATATTATACCCTACATCCTGGCAGGTTTTTTTATTTCCATGCCATTCCGCATTCTTGTGGAAGTCTGCCTGATGTGTAAGAGTTACTTAATTTTATGGTTATTTGCGTTAAAAAGTCAAATTTAGGTAATATGCGGTCATTCTCCATAATACACGCCAATGTCGACAATATACCCGAGATCATCGGCATACAAGAACAAACATGGGAACCTACTTATGGTGAAATCCTTAGCCAGGATCAAATCGATTTTATGTTCGAGAAAATTTATTCTTTCCAGTCATTGAAAGAACAAATGACTGTGGGGAATCAGAAATTTCTGATTTTGCTCAATGGAAAAAGGGCTGAGGGATTCGCATCGGTATCGGAAGAAGAAACTGGCAGTTTTAAACTGCATAAAATCTATGTGCTTCCTGGCACCCAGGGAACCGGAGCAGGAAAGTATCTTCTGGAATCAGTGGAGAGTTTTGTGCGCGAACACGGCGCAGTAAAACTCACACTGAATGTAAACCGTTACAATAAGGCCAGATCATTTTATGAAAAAATGGGTTTCAAGGTTATCCGCGAAGAAGATATCCCCATTGGTCCTTATTGGATGAACGACTTTGTGCTTGAAAAGGATCTGGTTTAGCGTTCAGGATTCCACTTCTTTTGCAGCCAGCTTCATTTTCTTGATGTTCTTTTTCTGACTTTTAAGGCCCTGCATCGGATGGTAGTGATTACTTTGACTGACGTAGTAGCCAGTGCCATCGTAAATTCTTTTGCCCGGATGGGCTTTGCAGGTAGATGAACAAGCACCTTCCATTTCCCAGCCGCAGTGTTCACATACAGGTACGTGGGTGTTGCATTCGGCATTGGCGCAGTTAATCATCCTGTCCGATGGCGTACCGCAAATGAAACATTTCGAAATCACCGTTGGATTCACTTTGTTCACATCCACAGTGATGCGGTTATCGAAAACGTAACACTTGCCATCAAAGTTTTCTCCTCCCTCTTCCAATCCATATCGTATAATGCCGCCGTGCAGCTGATACACATCTGTGAAGCCCTTTTCCAACAGATAAGCACTTGCCTTTTCGCATTTGATTCCACCTGTGCAGTAGGTGACAATTTTTTTGTCCTTCAGATGCTCTATCTCATGAATGTGCCCGGGTAGCTCTCGTAGATTGTGCATGTCAAAAGTGATTGCACCTTTGAATTTCCCTACTTCATGTTCATAATCGGAGCGCATGTCCACGAGCACCACATCAGGATCATTGATGATCTTTTTGAACTCGGCCGGCTCCAGGTGCTTTCCTGTACGCACCAGCGGGTTCACATTCAGGTCGGAGTTGACTATTTCATCCTTTACCCGAACGTGTAGCTTCTGAAAGGCAATTTTATCGTGTTCCTCTATTTTGAACTGCACTTTTGAAAATCGTTCATCGGAACGAATGTAAGCCATGTAAGCTTCGCAATCCTCCGGAGTACCTGACACGGTGCCATTTAATCCTTCCGGAGAGATAATGATGCGGCCAAGCAAATTGTTTTCAACGCAAAAAATATGATGCGCATCGCGATAGCTTTCGGTATCGGCGATGGGTGCATAGAAATAATAGAGTATTACCCGGAAAGGCTTCATAAACAGATCATTGGTTGTAAACGAGCGGAAAATTTGATACGAATATATTTTCTTTGCTCAAACAGGGTGCAAATATACGAATATCAAAAGTTTATAGAAACTGAAAAAAACTGATTTGTGTCAGCCAAAAATGTGAAGGTTAAATTCCTACTTTTGTGTCTTACCAAGATATGAAAATCACCTGCAACTATGCACATAGCTATCATAGGCAACATTGGCGCCGGCAAAACAACCTTGACCCAAATGCTCGGTGAGCATTACAAATGGGACGTAATGTACGAAGCGGTAGAGGGGAATCCGTATCTGGCCGATTTTTACGGCGACATGGAGCGTTGGGCCTTTAATCTTCAGATATACTTTCTAAACAACCGATTTGCGCAGGTCCAAAAAATCAGATCCACCACCTACGCCACCATCATCCAGGACAGGACGATCTATGAGGATGCTTTCATTTTTGCGCGAAATCTGTATGAGTCAAAGATCATGACCGAAAGAGACTATGAGACCTATCAGTTGCTGTTCAAATCGATCATCAATACGGTTTCCCAGCCCGATCTGCTGATATACCTCAAAGCGGATATACCCAAGCTTGTTTCTCAGATCAGGAAGCGTGGCAGAGATTTTGAAGCCGAGATTTCCGTGGACTATTTGACCAGCCTGAATGTGTTTTATGAGGATTTTGTAAAAAACTACGACCACGGCCGGCTACTTGAAATTGACGTAAATCAGATGGATTTCGCCTCGCGGCCCGAAGATTTTCAAACGATAGTCGGAAAGCTGGACAAGGAGCTTTTTTATGTGTAAGCATTGATATCGAAACCTTCAACGTCGAATCTTTGCCCAATCATTTCATTTTTCCAATACCGAGCAACTCTGAGAAATACTGCAGTTTAAGATTTGGTTTCACACCTCCCGCACTCTTTCGCCGATAAAGCCCGCAGGATGATGAAGAAGGAGGTTGGGAAGTGGCAATTCTGGATATCAAGAATACCTCCCGAATAGAGGCAACCATTTTAAGGTGGTAATTATGCATAGTAGATCCGGATTCAGAAGTTATCAAAGTATCAAAAAAATGAACCAGGCTTGTGTTTGAGTCTGCAAATGGTTACTTTCGAATATGCCAAACTCTGCGTTCTATGAATCTTCTATTTTTTAACCGTTATCCTGTCGTTGACCACTTTGTGTCAGAGATCATCGCTTTCAAGTGCGAAAGAATAAAAATCATACGTACCATTCCTGATTTACATAAGGAGACTCATTCCGGCCAGTATCAAACATTGCTTATGAACGTTGATGACCGTTTGGACGAAACGGCATATATCAAGGAACTTGTCCTTATACATAAGAAGAAAATGAGAATCATTATCTTCGGGCAATATGCCTCACAAGCCCCAAAACTTGTTAAGGCTGGCGTCAATATCTTTCTGGGGGATGATTCTCAGGAACGGGACTTTCTGACGGCTTTGGCCTGAACATCAGGCATAGGTCGCAATCCAGGCGGGTTGGTAGTCACTTGTCGGAGTACTGGAAAGCAGGTTCAGGTAATCAGAAAACATCCATGGAGATGAAACTCTCCAAAACAACTAGATTTGATTAAAACACAAACCTAAGAAAAACATACTCGCTCCATAAGTTTTTGGCTTGATCCATAGTAGCTCGTGCACGACACAAAATCGACACAGATTTATTTTTCATAAAAAAAGTGCGTTTAGAGGCTCCAAACGCACTTTTTTTCGTGACCAGAAGGAGAGTCGAACTCCCATACCCGAAGGCACTACCCCCTCAAAGTAGCGTGTCTACCAATTCCACCATCTGGCCGAAACCGGTATTTTTTTTATTGCTGAGAGTTCGATTAAGAACAGACGTATTACTCGACTGAAAGCCTAATCGCAGCGCAAAACTACAATTTTAATAATAGCTTACAAATGCAGTGAGCAGGATTTTTATGCCAATTTTGACATCATAATATAAATAGTTGCTGGTGAGAAACTTAGGAATGTGTTAAAGTCAACCAAGTAGCAGCTTTATCCTTTGGCATTTTTGAAAGACAATAAAAATTAATATCCGTTATTTTTATCGGTCATAAATAACTCAGCCACCAGTTTTCTTTGTGATTACGTTTGTAAGTGTCAAACCATCGGCAAATCGGGTAGAGTAGCATGACTATTCCGATCCAGATCAGATAAACAACGGGAAGACTGAATCCGAAACCATGGAGCTCAATGTCAAAGTTGTTTTGTACCATGATTTGCCAACCGTAGCCAGTAAATTCGGCCATGATCATAGCGAAAATACGGATGACGTAGAGATGAAGTATATAGTAGAAAAAGGGAACCCTTCCGAAAACGCAGAAAAAAGCTACGATCTTTCCCTTCCAGCTTTCTGAATTGGCCAGAAAAAAGAATGCTCCGGATAAGGTTATCAAAAGGTAAAGAAGTGAAGGCGGGTATTTATTCACATTCAGAAACGACATGATCGTCTGAATAGTTGTTTGGAATGTTGTCCAGGGCACCGGGTCGCCATACCAGTTTGAGAATCGGATCAGGGCAAATGAAAAGATTGCCACCGTGCCGATCCGGTTGAAAAGCAGTGACCGTTTTTTTGGAGGAATGGCGATGTCGTAGAATCTGCCAAAGTAATAGCCCAGTGCCATAACGCCAATCCAGGGAACAAGGGGATACACCACATTGAGCGTGAGGTTTTCAGATAGTTTGAAGGAGTTACTTTCATGAATTACACTCCACAAAACATTTCCATCAAAATGGACGTCATCAAACAGGTTATGCCCGAAAATGAGTGCGCATGAGATGATGAGAATTGCATTGGCAGGAAGGTGTACGAATCCGGCGAGGAATACCATACTTGCACCAAGCACCCAGATCACCGCCAGATCTATATTATTAAAGCGGATATTAAAATACCAGGCGAATGATATGACCGTCAATTCCATTAAGATGAGCCAAAAACCACGTTTGAACAGGAAATCCGATAGCTCAGACTTAGTTTTTTTTATTCCCATCATATACGCAGAAACGCCCGCTAGAAAACTGAACGTGGGTGCACAAAAGTGGGTGATCCAACGCGTGGTATACAAGGGTATCGAAGCAGTGGCGGGGTTTGTGATGTCATAAAAGGTGCCCGTTTGGTAAAAATAATCCCGCGTGTGATCCAGGGCCATTAGCACCATTACCAACCCCTTCAAAAGGTCTACGGACTCAATTCTGTGCCTGGGGGCAGAGGGCATGGTTGTTAAGTTTAATAATCGTCTACTGTAATAGTAAGTTAAACTATGGCCTTGATTATTTATTGACGCAAACTTCAGCCTGTTGAATGAATTGATCTTACAAACGTATATTTATTGAATAAAGGTAAAAGGTTCAGGTTTTTACGGTCTGCGCTGGCTATTTTATTTCTTGCACAGTCATGAGTCTACAATTCCCCGTGTATTCTGGAATCAAAATTGCTCGGGAGAAAGAAAGGTTGATGTCAGTTACAAAAGGAGCTGACGTATAGATGGATATGTTTGCTCTTTGCGGCGCAACCGCCTCAGAGATAGTAAATCCGGTGCTATACGCCCATTGTGGGCGCGAGGCATTATTTCCACGACGAAGGCTACCGTTGTCCAAATAATTGCAGACGAATTATTGCGGAGCTAGCTTCCATGATTTATTATCAGGGTTACGAAGGAGGGGAGGGGCTGGGTATCAATTTGTATACCCCTTCTTCGGCCAGGCTGTTTCTGCCCAAGGCGGGAGCCGTACTGTTGGAACAACGCACGGAATATCCTGGCAAGGCAACCTATTTCCGACTGGCCGGTCTGAACGTTGCGGCTGATGACGAACTTTTTGTCAATCCTTAGTATACATTGGAGGAAGCGGGCTTTTGTAGGAAGAAATGGGTACAGGTGACACGAACTGAAGGGGAAGCAACACGGGCATTCCAACACTTTCATTGTAGTGAAGCGGACAGAAACACAAAAATCTATCATTGAGGGTGGGTCGAAAAAAAGCGCCTTGGCCGTCTGGCCATATGTCATACTGTACAGGTAATTTTATTAAAACGGATTCCAAAAATGCGAATAGTCTGTATCCGCAGGAGACGCAGCTGTACTTAGGAGCCGGGATGGGAACCGAAGATTTGATAATTATATAATGAAAACAATCATTTTATTTGCTCTGTCCATGCCGTTGCTTTGTTTTGTGGGTTATGCTCAGGAAACAGAAACCAATGAAGATGAGCGCAAAGTAAGTGCCTATATCTTGCCAGAGGTACTTTTGACCAATTCGGGCGAGATTGTAAATACTAAGAAAGCTTGGGAGAATGTACGGCGACCCGAAATTGTTTCCCTTTTTGAACAGCACATTTATGGAAAAACACCGGCAGCCAAGCTTCCTGTGAGGGTCGTTGTGAATACTGTGGACCAGCAGGCATTGAATGGGAGGGCAGTCAGAAAACAGATTACCCTCTATTTTAGTGACAAAGACAAACCTAAAATGGATATTCTCCTATATCTCCCTGTTGGTGAACGTAAACCTGTGCCGGTATTTTTGGCACTTAATTTTGAAGGTAATCATTCTATTCATGCAGATCCGGGAATTACCCTGAGTGAACGTTGGATGAGATACGATCAGGTTCGCGGGATCACGGGCCACCGTGCAACAGAGGCCAGCCGCGGAGCAAGAGCTGAAAGGTGGCCTGTAGAGGAGATGTTGGCACGCGGTTATGGCTTGGCTACGGTATATCAGGGTGACATTGAACTGGATCGGCGGGATCGCTCCCCCGACGATATTCACGCCCTTTTCCCGAAACCAGGGCCGGACGATTGGGGAAGTATCGCTGCATGGGCCTGGGGATTAAGCCGGGCGATGGATTACCTTGTTACCGATAAGCAGGTTGATGCAGGAAAAGTGGCGGTCATGGGGCATTCTCGATTGGGGAAAGCGGCACTTTGGGCCGCAGCGCTGGACCAAAGATTTGCGATGACCATCTCCAATAATTCCGGAGAAGGAGGGGCGTCACTTTACCGGCGAAATTTTGGCGAAAGGGTTGCCGATTTAACCCGGGCAGTGCCTTATTGGTTTTGTAAAAATTTCATCAAATATAGTGGTCGGGAAAATGATCTGCCGGTGGATGCACATGCGTTGATTGCCCTCTTGGCGCCACGCCCGGTGTACGTGGCCAGTGCGGTGGAAGATACCTGGGCCGACCCAAAGGGTGAGTTCCTGGCGGCGTTTCATGCAGGCCCTGTTTACAAATTGTATAACCTCGCGGGATTGGAATCGGATCAGTTCCCCGAGGCTGGCCAGGATGCAGGAAAGGGCGTTGTTGGCTATCACCTCAGGAAAGGGGATCACGAATTAACGCGCGTGGACTGGTGGTATTTTCTGAACTTTGCAGACCGGCATTTCAAAACACGCAAGACCAAAGCATTTTCAAAGTGATTGAAATCAATTTGAATTTCCGGCCTATGCCAGGAAGACAATGACTTATTTGTCCTTTGTATGGAAATGAGCCTCTCCGTAGCGTTTTACAAAACCAATTCATAAAAACAATGAAAATAAGATTGCTGTCTCTGTTGTGTTTCTTTATATTCATTACCTTTAGGCCCCATTTTACGTACGGGCAATTCCCTAAATCGTTTCAAAATACCTCCCGCGATGTTTATCAATGGATAGAACAGAATTTCGCTCAGGGAAAAATTCCCCCTTTTTCGTTCATTTACGGCGGTAAACGCTCCGATTCGTTTATTAAAAACTGGAAATTCAGTAAACAAAAACTCAATCCAACTGAATCCAATGCAGAAGTAACTATTTTTACCTATACCGAACCTTCTGGTGGCCTTTCGGTGAAATGCACATTGACTTCCTTCACCGATTTTCCGGCGGTGGAATGGGTATTGAGGTTCAGTAATCTTTCTGCAAAAAACTCGCCCATTATCGAAAAAACCTGCGCCATTGACTATTCTTTTTTTAGCCAGGAGACCGGAAAATTCATTCTCCATCGTTCCAAAGGAAGCAATGCGGCAGTGAATGATTTCCAGCCTTTTGATGAGCCAATGCAAATCGGAAAAAATAGTTACATGACTCCCGTTGGTGGGCGTTCATCGGACGATACCGCTTTCCCGTTTTTTAATATTGAAATGCCTGGACAACAGGGGATTGTGGTTGCGGTAGGCTGGACGGGCAAATGGTTTGCCGATGTGGTTCAGAAAGGCGAAAAATCCGTTTCCCTTAAATCAGGAATGGAAAACATGCATCTCTCATTGCATCCAAAGGAAGAGATCCGAACGCCCAAAATTTGTCTGCTGTTTTGGAAAGGTGAAGACCGGATGATGGGTCACAACCAATTCCGAAGATTTATTCTGGCGCATCATACACGGAAAATTAACGGTAGCAATCCCGAGTTGCCTTTATCGGTTTCATTCGAACTGGATGGCGCACCTTTCCCGTGTACTGTTCATACCTGTATTACAGAAGCATCAGCAGTGGCACATATAAAACGATATCAGCAATTCAAATTTACACCTGAACTTTTCTGGATTGATGCCGGATGGTACTCCGGTTGCGGATGGGATAAAGAAAATGGGGAATGGCCACAGAATGTAGGTAATTGGACGGTTGAGAAGGAACGTTTCCCCAACGGACTCAAACCGGTTTCCGACGCAGCGCATGCAGCGGGTGCCAAATTTTTGGTGTGGTTCGAACCTGAACGTGTGTATAAGGGGACACAGATTTACAACGATCACCCGAAATGGTTGCAGAGCTTACCCAATTCAGATTCATATTTATATGATCTTGGCAACCCGGAGGCCCGAATGTGGTTAACGGATTATTTGACCGAGTTTTTTAAGAAGGAAGGTGTTGATTACTATCGGCAGGACTTCAATTTTGATCCTATGCCTTATTGGAAAAATCAGGATGCCCCGGACAGGGTTGGCATTTCAGAAGCAAAATACATCGAAGGTTTATACGCTTTCTGGGATAGCTTGCTTGTTCGCTTTCCCAATATGATCATCGATAATTGCGCGTCGGGTGGCCGAAGAATTGATCTTGAAACCACATCGCGCAGTACCCCTTTCTGGCGCACGGATCTGGAACAAAATTCAACCGGTAGTCAAAATCATAGCTACGGATTGAATTTTTACCTGCCCCTGCACGGAACCGCTCTGAACAAAACAGGCAATTATTATGTAAGATCAAGCCTGGGAAGTAACGCCATTATAACTTGGAGTGTTGATGGCAGTAATAATGAAACCATAGAAACATATCAAAAATATATAGCTGATTTTAAACGATTTAGGCCCTATTTTTATGGGGATTATTATCCGTTAACCGTCGCTCATAAACGGTATATGAATAACAATTCCTGGTTGGCGTACCAGTTAAACCGTCCTGAACAGAAAGACGGACTGGCATTGGCATTTCGACGTGATCGGTTTACCGAAGAGTCTATGATCATTAAATTGAACGGATTAGTCACCGATGCTCAATATGAACTGTTTTATGAAGACAATGGCGTCAGAATAACAAAATCAGGGAAAGAATTAACGGATGGAATTGAAATAAAGATTTTGGATAAACCGGGATCCCTGCTTATTCGATACCAGATGATTGAGAAGTGATTACTTTTAGCCTAAATTGTCAAAGGGAATGTTATTCTTTATGACACAAGGCTGACCATTATCCGTTGTCCCGTACCCGTTCGGTGTTTGAATCATGTTTAGACTGGAATTTTAAAGCGAAGGCTCGGTCGTATGAATTGACTTGAAATAGACTATAAACTCGGATCCTTTGTCTTTTTCGCTTTTCACTTCTATCCGGCCTTTGTTTTCTTTCACAAATTGTTTGATAAGCAGTAAACCCAGGCCCGTGCCTGGCTCCCTTTCGGTTCCTTTTTCGTTTATCGCCACCCCGGATGCCTTAAACAATGCTGCAAGTTTTTCTCCGGACATACCCATTCCATTGTCCTGGATATGGATGGCTACGAAATCTTTTTCTTGTGTATAAAATACTTTAATTGTCCCGTTCTGAGGAGTAAACTTGATCGCGTTGCTCAGAATGTTTTGAAGAATGATTTTTACATGATTTTCATCCGCCTCAATAAATACGTCCTTTTGGCATGTATACAGGATACGTTGTTTTTTTTGTTCGAAGGAAAATTTGTAAAGTGAAATTACTTTTTGGGTGGCCTCGGTTAAATTGACTTTTTTATATCTAATTGTCTGTCCGCTCTGCTGGCTGCTGGCCCAGGCAAGCAGATTGTCGATCAGCTCTGAGACCAGCCCTATTTGTCTGTGGAAATTTTCAAATAACATCTCCTGAGCAGCCTTGTCAATATCACCACTCCGAACCAGTTCTAAAGCCTGACGAACGGAAGCAAAAGGGCTTCGCAGATCATGGCCGATTACAGACAAGACCCGGTCTTTAGTTCTATTAATCGAAACCAGCTCTTCGCGTTGCGCCTGAATCTCTTCTTTCTGGTGTTCAATCTCCGTGTTTCTATGTTTTAGTTCCTGGTTTAGGGCGTTTTTTCGAATGATATTTCGCCTTAAAAAAAATAGGGTAGCCAACAGCAGCATCGAGAACAGGGTAGTCAGGATAATAACGATACGGTTACTTTGGATCACCTGCCGGCTGTTTTCATTTTCTCTTACCAACTCTAAATTCTCAGCTTTTTTGTCCTGCAAATGCAGATAATTTATTTCCTGTTCCTTTTTCTCGTTCAGGATACTGTCGCCATAGGCGCGTGCAATGGCTTGGTATTCATATGCTTTCTGGTAGTTTTTTAGAGCTGCATAACACTTGGATAAAATATGGGCTGCCCTTTCCGTATCCCAGTCGGCATTCAGCTTTTTCATTAACGCATAACTTTTGGCTGCATAGTCCAGTGCTTGCGGGTATTCCTTCATTTCATATAGGACCTGAGCCATACCCGAATAGGCAAACCCTTCTTCCCATTTGTCCTGGTAAGCGGCAAAACCAAGTGCGGACCGAAAGTAGTATAATGCCTGTTTATAATTTTTAGCGTGGTAATAGGTTTCGCCGATCCGGTTCAGAGACATTTGGTTAAGATGTCCATCCTTGCATTGTTTTGCAACCAGTAATGCCTTTTCCAAATTAGAAAATGCTTTGTCGAACTGACGAAGTTCGTCGTAAGCTAAACCGATGTTGAAGTAATTCGCTGCAATTCTTGCACTGTCTTTTAACTGCTCATTCAAAAGCAGTGCTTTTGAAAATTCCGGTATGGCCTCAGTAAACCTGTTCTGGCCAAGATAAATTAGCCCCCGGGTATTGATTGCCGTGGCAATTTCCGGCTTGAAATCACTTTGCCTGCTAAGGGCCAAAGCGGAATCTGCATACGATAGCGACTCAAAATAGGATCCTGTAATATAGTAGGTTTTGGCAATCTGATTGTAAGCCTTAGCTTTCTGCCTGGAAAGTTGAAGCTTTTTAGCGCCCTGCAAGGCTATCTTTCCAAATAAAACAGCGCTGTCCGGTTGGTTATATAAGTATTTTTCAGCCAGTTTGTTACATACAGATACCTGGGTGGAATCTGTTGGTCTTCCTTTAAATTGATTAAAATGAATGATCAGTTCAGATAAGTGTTGACCAAAGCAGGCATTAGAAAAAATAGTGATGAAAAGGATAACTGCAATGAATAAGACCGGGCCAAAAGTTCTTTTTACAGACATCGTTGAGTTTTGAGGAAATAAAATCCGTGGGGCAGGTTATCGAAAATTGTCTTTGAAAGCTACTCTCTGATAAGTCACCTTACAAAGTTAATTAGTCCGACCTGAAAAAAATAGGAAAAATGGTTCCTGTATTTGCATATTAAGGTAGTCATATCAGCCTTATTACTATCTAGTGGTATTCTCTGGACGGGTGTGTCAGTTGGCCTTAAAATAGGGGAGTTTGGCCTGAAACTACCAGGAGTGGGAGCGGCTTTTCCATATCTGTTCAGGATTTTGTGTAGAGACATTTTATGACCATTAGCTATTCGGGCTTTGAAAGTAGTACTTGGAAAATACTCAAATGGTCGGTTTTCCTGACAAATAAGCGAGTGATTCGAGGAAAATGTCGGCCTGCCGCAGTGTTTTTTCGTAATAAATCCCTTTATTAAAAAAACCGTGAGACTGACCCGGAAAGAGATAAAGTTCAAAGCGGTTCCCATTTTTTTTCATTTTTGTCTCATAGGATTTTGCCGTCTCTACGGAAATAAGTGTGTCGCTGGTCCCAAAAAATGCAATGGTTGGCGCGGCACCTTTTTGAATATTGTGAAATGGAGAAATTTCATTATAACGATCGCCTATGCGGTCATAACCATACTCACCCGGCCCGTTATTTAACACCGGATTAAACAAGACGAGAGCATTGGGTCTGGCGCTTTCGGTGGTATCTGCTTGTGGTTCTTCCAGTTTTGTCAGGTCAGCTGCAGCGGCGAGATGGCCTCCGGCCGAACCACCAGCACCCACGATGCGGTTCGGGTCAATATGAAATTTTGCGGCATTTTTTCTCAGGTACCGGATTGCGGACTTGGCATCAGCAACGGCTTCAAACGGAGTGGTATTATTTCTGGATGCTACGCGATAGTCCGCTAAAACGGCGACCATTCCCCTGGAAGCAAAGTACATCGCCTGCCCTTGGAACTGGCTGATATTCCCGCCTTTCCAGCCTCCTCCAAAAAAGAAGATAATTGCCGGATGGCTTACTGCCCCGGAAGTTGCAGCAGGTAGATAGATGTTCATCTTCAGGCTAAGGGTATCGATTTGTTTGTATGTAACCACAAGCGGAGTTTGGTAAGCTTGTGATTGAGCAAGCAATGCAGCAGCCAGAAGAAGTGAGCACAGTGTAAGGCGTAGGGTGGTTAACATAGGCACGGAAGATCAATCAGTCTGCTTTTAAATGGTCACGCTTCTTTAAGTACAAATGGGGGCAAACATACTGTGCACTAGATACCGAGGGGCAGTTCGATAGCACAATGCCCTGGGGCGTTACTCAAATTATAGATTAACACAACAGGGTAAGATTCATTTTAGTAACAGGTATTTCGACCTGAACCGTTGGGGTAATCTTACGGCCGCCATTCAGGTGCAAATGGATATTTCAAAGCGCACTTTCCCGGTTGAGAGGGTCATCACACATCCCATTACTGGTAAAAAATATTTTCTGTATCCGATCCCGGCGACTGAATTTATCAATAATGCCCGTCTTGGTTCTCAAAATCCGGGGTATAATTAGAAGCTATGCCGCTTATAGCAATTAGTTCAACTGGCTTGACAAAGCAAACGCCTGCGACATTAAATGTGAATCTCTTGATGCAAAAATATTTGATTACACTGCTGTTAATTCTTTCGGTGATGGCCTTGGGCGTAGCTCAACATGTCGACAAGCCCAATATAATCATCATACTGGCTGACGACATGGGCTATGGTGATCTGGCTTGCTATGGGAACAAAAAAACGAAAACACCCCATATTGACAAGTTGGCACAAGGGGGGATCAGGTTTCTCGATTTTCATTCCAATGGAGCGGTATGCAGTCCTACACGCGCAGCCTTGCTTACGGGGAAATATCCTCAGAGCGTAGGTATTTCAGGTGTGATCACCGCAAAAAGCCACCGGCATGTCGGGCTTGACCTGAACGAGGTACTGATTCCCGAGGTACTGAAAAAGCGGGATTACAAGACAGGAATTATTGGAAAGTGGCATCTGGGCTATGACACTGCATACTCGCCAGTGAAACAGGGTTTTGATATTTTCAAAGGCTACACCAGTGGTAATGTTGACTATATAAGCCATTTCGATCAGGAGAATAATTTTGACTGGTGGCTCAATACGGACAAATCTGACGAAAAGGGTTATACAACGGACCTTATCACTGAGCACTCCCTTTCGTTCATTGAAAAAAGTAAGAACAAGCCTTTCTTTCTGTATGTGGCGCATGAAGCACCACACGCTCCCTATCAGGTTCGGGAAAGTGGGCCTGAACGAAAGGAAGGCAAGCCGGTTAAACCTGTTTCAATTGATAACCAGGCCGAAGTGTACAGTAAGATGATAGAAATCATGGACGAAGGCATTGGCAAAATTATGGCAACACTTGAGAAACACGCTATCTCCGAAAAGACACTCGTCCTATTTATTTCAGACAATGGGGCCAATCAGGTCGGGTCTAATTTCCCATTCAGAGGATTTAAAGGGCAGGTTTGGGAGGGGGGGCATCGGATCCCTGCCATTGCCTCTTGGAAGGGTGTGATCAAACCGGCAACCAGTACGGAGCAACTCATGACGATGGATATTTTTCCTACGATCTGCGAACTAACAGGTACAACGCTGCCCCGGGATCCAGACTGTGCCGGGAAAAGTTTCAAAAATGTACTTTTTGATAAAAAACTGCGCATGGAAGAAAGGCCGCTATTCTGGAATTCCGGAAATTCAAATGCCATAAGAAAAGGCAAATGGAAGCTGGTAAATGAAAAGGGTAAATATTCTTTGTTTGACATCAGTAACGATCAGGGCGAGACTACGGATGTTTACCAAAAATTCCCATCCGAGGCCGACTCACTGAGAGCATTGATGGAAAGCTGGGTAAAAAAAATGTCTGAGGTTCCGAAGAAATCCTAATTTGTTGTTCACTGCACAGAATGATGTTTATCAGATATTTTTTTTTCATTTCGGCTTTTGTTCGTTGGTTCTGCCTGTTTTTCTCAAACAGCAAATCGTACCAATATCATTGTGATAATCTGTTGGTCATTTTCAGGGGGGCGCCTGACGGGCCGGACTGGCGCCCCCGTACGAAAGACAAGGCTACTCACGGACGATCTTCCTGACTTCCGAGAATTGCCCATGCGCAAAACGTACCAGGTTCAGGCCTGTAGACAGCCCATGCACACTGATTTTATTCATGCCCATTTTCAGATCATGCACCTGCGTGCCGATGACTTTCCCGGCTGCGTCGGTGATCGTCAAAGTCCAGCTGCCACTTTCCACAGCATACACATCTACGAATACTTTTCCGTTTGAAGGATTAGGATAAAAACTACCCACGACGGCCTGTTCCGCTGAATTCTCAATGGATATGATGCGGGAATATTGAAATGAACCACCGCGATCCACCATTTTCAAACGATAATAGTTGGAAGCCTCCGGCGTCGGATCGGTAAAAGTGTAATTGTTAAGGATTTGACCCGGCTCCGCGGCGACACCCATGCTCCAATCCCCATGCCCCAAAACTTTTCCAATCGTCTCAAACACCTTCGCATCGCCCGAACGGTGAACCTCGAACCGGTCGAAATCCTTTTCATCGGCTGTGATCCATCTGAGCGTATTCTGGTTTTCAGCGGTTTTTTTTCCGGAAAAGGAAACCAGGGTGACCGGTAGCGCCGTGACGGAGTACGTAAATGGCACGATGTATGAGCAATCTGACCCGTTCAGCGAGACTTTGGCATAAAAAGTATGAACACCCACTGACTGCGATTCACTGGCCTCGAAGTCGTTGGGAGCGGTAAAATCACCCGCAGACTCCATTGCGTCGCTATCAGAAAATATCCCGTCAATTGTTCCGGAGAATGCGCCGCCGTAAGTAAAGATTGGTGTAGGAATGTTGTTAACAACCAGCTGATTATTTACAACGGTTCCTGTAAGACTGCCATACTTCAGTACGCCGTTGTTGGTGAAGCTTCCCGCATTGTTTAAAATATTGGCAATTTGAATGAGTCCGGAACTGGTCACAGTGCTGGCCGAAAGGTTTATAAAATTACCTCTCTCCACAATCACCTGCGCACACGGATTATTGATGAAAGTGGCAAAATTCCGGATCTCATTTGTCCCCACAGCTGCATTAACACCAATCTTCAAGGTGGCGGAATTTGTCAATGTGCCGCTGTTTGACAATTCGTAAGCATATGAACGATCAATTTCGATCACGCCGCCAGGGTTGTTATTAAAAGCGGCCTTGTTTTCCAGGCCAATACTCCCCGCAGTGTATGTTGCACCGATCCTTATGCTGGCGGCATTCGTAACTGTTCCGGCAGAATTTTTGAAACTGATACTTGTGCTTCTGTCAATGTCGATGTCTCCGCCCGTATTGTTATTGAAAATGGCGCTATTCACGATTCCGTTTTCTCCAACACTCGCGGTAGCGCCAATTGCCAAGGTGGCGGAATTGGTAAATGTTCCTGAATTATTATTTAAACCATCATCATCGCTTCGATCAATCTCGATCACACCATCTGCGTTGTTGTTAAAAGCTGCACCGTTGTAAAGACCAGTTGCACCGGCGCTGTATGTTGCACCGATCCTTATGCTGGCTGTATTCGTAACTGTTCCGGCAAAATTATAGAAACCGATGCTTCTGCTTCTGTCGATAGCGATGTCTCCACCGGTGTTATTGCTGAAAGTGCCGAGATTCTGAATTCCGTAGGTTCCAACACTCGCGAGCACACCGACGGTTAAAGTAGCAGCATTGTTAAATGTTCCAACGTTGTAAAAACCGATGTATGTCAAACGATCAATTTCGATCACGCCGCCAGTGTTGTTATTAAAAGCGGCCCTGTTTTCGACGCCCATACTCCCCACACTATATTTTGCACCGATCCTGATACTGGCGGCATTTGTAACGGTTCCCTCAGAATTACCGAAACCTATACTTGTGCTTCTGTTAACATAAATGTCTCCACCGGCATTATTGCTGAAAGTGCCGAGATTCTGAATTCCGTAGGTTCCAACACTCGCGAGCTCACCGACGGTTAAAGTAGCCGCATTGTTAAATGTTCCAAAGTTGGAAAAACCGCCCTCTTGCGAACGATCTATTTCGATCACGCCGCTAGCGTTGTTAAAGGCTGCCCGGTTCAGGATGCCATATGTACCTACACTGCTGGTGGAACCGATCGTGATGGCGGCGGCATTGGTAACTGTTCCGGCTGAATTAAGGAAACCGGCACTTGCAGATCTGTTAATATTGATCGTTCCCGCCGAGTTGTTATTGAAAGTTGCTTCATTCCGCACTCCGTTCAACCCAACATCCGATACTGCACCGATAACAAGTGTAGCCGCATTGTTAAATGTTCCCGAAACGTTGTATAAACCCGACTGCAATGTATTGTCAATCCCGATCACTCCGCCGGTGTTGTTATTAAAGGCGGCCTCGTTCTGAAGCCCCTGTTGGCCTACACTATTGTTCGCTCCGATTGTTATTCCGGAGGCATTCGTAACTGTTCCGGCCGAATTATAGAAACCGATGCTTGTGGTTCTGGCAATATCAATGTCTCCCCCGGTGTTGTTGTTGAAAATGGCGGCATTGGCAATTCCATATTGTCCAACTCCGGCAACAGAACCGACCGTTAAAGTGGAGGCATTCGTAAATGTTCCTGATTGGTTATTCAGACCGAACATAAGCGCATTGTCAATCCCGATCGCCCCGCCCGTGTTGTTATTAAAGGCTGCCTGGTTCAGGATCCCATACGTACCCACACTGCTGGTGGAACCGATCGTGATGGCGGCGGCATTCGTAACTGTGCCAGCGGAATTATAGAAACCAATACTTGTGGTTCTGTTTATATCAATGTCTCCGCCGGAATTGTTATTGAAAATGGCAGCGTTCGCAATTCCATATTGCCCGACTCCGGCAACAGAACCGACTTTCAAAGTAGCGGCATTGGTAAACGTACCCGAATTGTTATTACAACCGAACATACTCGCGTTGTTAATCACGATCAGGCCGCCCGTATTGTTGTTAAAGGTTGCATTGTTCCGAAGCCCGTCGGTACCTGCACTGCCGGCGCCACCGATCGTAATACTGGCAACGTTCGTAACTGTCCCTGCAGAATTGTAAAAACCAATTTGGGTAGATCCGTCAATGTCGATGTCTCCACCGGCGTTATTTTTAAAGGTCCCGGTATTCCAGATTCCATAAGTTCCTGAGCTGGATATATTCCCGACAACGAGCTGTCCGTTGTTTTCAAATGTACCTGCATTATAAAACGACGTGCTACCGCCAGTTATCACTTTAAAACCGTTCACAGTGAGCTTGCCTGTTGACGCAATGGTGAGGGTGGCCCCTGTTTGTATTTCAACAGTTTTTGCAAGCGCGATTACGCTGGCTCCTATGACCGGTTGCCTGGTGGGAGTTGCGGAAATCACGACATCACTTGTCGCATCCGGAGGTACGCCGGTGCTCCAGTTATTGCCAGTGCTCCAGTTGGTGGTGCCCGCTCCACTGGTCCAGATGGTTTGCGCGCCCAGCGTGATATCGCCGAATAACAAAACGACGATTAAAAGAGAAAAGCAAAATTTATAGCGGGAATAGAATAGTTCAAGTTTCATTTTGAGGAGCGAATAAGTTATTCTGAAAGAAATGGTGTTAAAATATTGAATTACGTAAAATGAAGTAGAAGCCACGTTTACTCTGTGATCAGCTTCCTGACTTCTGAGAATTGCCCATGCGCAAAACGTACCAGATTCAGGCCGGTAGACAGCCCATGCACACTGATTTTATTCATGCCCATTTTCAGATCACGCACCTGCGTGCCGATGATTTTTCCGGCAGGATCGGTAACCGTCAAAGTCCAGCTGCCGCTTTCCACCGCATACACATCCACAAATACTTTTCCGTTTGAAGGGTTAGGATAAAAACTTCCCACCACAGCCTGTTCCGCTGAATTGGCAATGGATATGATGCGGGAATACTCGAATGAATCGTCCACACCGTTCGCGGCCCGATCCACCATTTTAAGGCGATAGTAGTTGGAAGCCCCCGCCGCTGGATCGGTAAAAGTGTAAGTGCTGAGTACCTGAGATCTCGAGGCTTCGCTCCCCAAACCCTCTGCCCCTTGCCCCTGCACAACTCCAACCGTCTCAAACACCTTCGCATCGCCCGACCGCTGAATCTCAAACCGGTCGAAGTCCTTTTCATCGGCTGTGATCCATTTGAGTGTATTTTTATTTTCAGCGTTTTTTTTCCCGGAAAAGGAAACCAGGGTAACGGGTAGAGCGGAAGAGCAATCCGCCCCGGATGCTGCATCACCCGTGATGGTCCAGGCTTTGGTCGTAATCAGATTGGTACGGGCCGCCGCAGCGTTAGTGCCGTAGGATCTGCCACTGGCGCCTAACGAACGACCGCTGGGTGTGGAAGAATTGGCGCTCCATCCGTTCAGCGTTGCGCTATAGTAGTTGCAATTCTGGCCACTGCCAGTAAGCATATCAACCAAAGTCACCCCGGCATTCAGCGTCCAGTCACCGAGGGATTGGTTGAACGAAGTAGCAAGACGAAACATTTGGTTCATATTGGTTACATTAGCCGTATTCCAATCGCCAATAGGCTGATTAAAAGCTGTTGCTCCGAAAAACATATTATTCATGGCTGTAACCGTCGCAGTATTCCAGTTCCCGATCGGCTGATTGAATGAACTCGCACCATTAAACATATTAGCCATGCTATTTACATCAGTAGTCCAGCTACCGATGGGCTGGTTGAAGGCGGTTGCCCCTGAAAAAACGCCCACCATAGTGGTTACCTTTGCTGTATTCCAGCCGCCAATGGGTTGATTAAAAGCGATGGCACCCAAAAACATATTTGCGATATTGGTTACGTTTTCTGTATTCCAAATGCCATTCGCCCTGGTGTTGAGAGGCTGGTTGAACGCAATAGCATTGCGAAACATTTCAAACATATTGGTCACCTTCGCCGTATTCCAGGTTCCGATAGGCTGGTTAAAGGCACTGGCTCCATTAAACATGCTGTTCATATTGGTCACATTCTCCGTATTCCAACTGCCAATGTTGGCTGGCCCATTCAGAATTGTACACAGTCTGAACATGGATACCATGTCGGTAACTCTGTTCAAATTGGGTAGATCTGCGGCGCTGATCTGTAAATTTGAGCAGCCGTAGAAGGAAAGACTCATATTTTTCCAGGCTAAGGTTCCCCATTGGCGGACGTCGGTCAACCTGTGTTTGTCGGTGCCATTGTTGATATTGAGACGTTCGAAATTTCCCGGGCTGATGCGAAGATCAATGATCGCGTCGGAAGGAAGGCCTGTGATGGTAGCGGTAAAGCCTGTAAAAGTGCCATTACCTGAAGCCGTCCCGGGCGACACCTCCTGCCAGGTGTAATTTACCGTCCCGGAAGTTTCCACTCCGAATGAAAGTTGTGTCGGTCCCGATCCGCTCGTAGCCAGGTTCCACCGGGTAACAAAAGACTGGGCACCGGAGCAATCTGAGCCCGATGCTGCATCACCCGTGATGGTCCATCCTTTGATCGTCACCAGATTGTTACGGGCGGCGGCAGCACTGGTGCCGTAAGATCTGCCATTGGCGCCAAGTGAGCGCCCGCTTGGTGTGGCAGGATTGGCGCTCCAACCAACCAGTGTTGCGGTGTAGTAATCGCAATCGAGGCCGCTGTTGAAAAACATATTTGTTAAATCTACCGTGGCATTTAGCTTCCAGCTGCCGAGGGACCTGTTGAAGGAGCTTGCCTCGTCAAACATGCTGCGCATATCTGTGACTTGAGCGGTATTCCAACCGCCGATGGGCTGGTTGAAGGCACTGGCATCGCCAAACATCCGGCCCATATACGCGACTTGAGCGGTATTCCAATTGCCGATGGGCTGGTTGAAGGCACTGGCCTTTTCAAACATGCCAGTCATATCGGTCACATTTGCAGTATTCCAGGCGCCGATGGGCTGGTCGAAGGCACTGGCCCTGGCAAACATGCCGTACATATCGGTTACATTTGTAACATTCCAGGCGCCAATGGGTTGGTTGAAGGCACTGGCATTGACAAACATGCTTCTCATGCTCGTTACACTGGCGGTGTTCCAGGCGCCGATGGGCTGATTGAAGGCGATGGCACCACTGAACATTCCCGACATGGTAGTTACACTAGCGGTATTCCAGCTAGCTAGAGACTTGTTGAAGGAAACCGCGTTTCCAAACATATTGAGCATACTGGTCACCTTTGCGACATTCCAGGTGCTAACAGGTTGATTAAAGGCATCTGCAGAGAAAAACATATGCGTCATATCCGTCACATCTTCCGTGTTCCATGCGCCGATAGGTTGATTAAAAGCATCTGCTTCCGCAAACATGGAATTCATATTATTGACCTTCCCCGTATTCCAACTGTCAAGGGGCTGGTTGAAAGCACTTGCACGAAAAAACATGTTGAGCATATTCGTCACCTTCGCCGTATTCCAGTCGCCTATTGGCTGATTAAAGACATTTGCTGCCTCGAAAAGGTTATTCATTCGAGTCACATTCTCCGTGTTCCAACTTCCGATATTTGCTGGCCCGTTCAGGATTGAACATTCCTTAAACATCGCTTCAATGCTGGTAACCCCGCTCAAATTGGGTATGTCTGCGGCAGTGACCTGCAGGTTGGAGCAGCCGTAAAATGCAGCATCCATCGAGGTCCAGGCCGTAGTTCCCCACTGGCGGACGTCGGTCAACCGGTTTTTGTCAATGCCTTTGTTGATATACAACCTGTTGAAATTGGTCGGGCTGATACTCAGGTCAATGACAGCGCCCGAAGGGAGGCCAGTAATGGTGGCCGTGCTCCCCGTAAATGTGCCTGACCCCGATCCCATGCCGGGCGACACCTCCTGCCAGGTGTAACTTACCGGCCCGGAAGTCTCTACGCTAAATGTGAGTTGTGTTGCTCCCGATCCGGCTGTGGCCAGGTTCCAACGGGTAATGAAAGGGGTTTGTGCGATAGCAAGATGACTGACGAGCGTCAGTAAAAGTATGTAAAGTGTTTTCATGATTTGGAAGTTTGCAAAATGTAAGTTGAGTGGAAGTTGAATTTTTAAGCGCTTTCGGGAGTTCCCGCCAAACGTAACTTTCTCCAACAGGCACGGCGATCCCGGTGGATGTTGGAGAACGATTAAATTTGATTGAATTGTTGAGTAGTTCGGCTGAACGGGTCTTCGGGCAGCTTGACAACCCGCACTGTGCGCTCTGACCGCACGGTACAGTTTGTAAATTAGGGACAGCGATTTATACCGGCATGCGCAACATCGGCTCCATGCTGTAAATGTTTCGGAATGGATCAGGACATAACGCCCAGTTGCGTCAGCAGACCCACCGTATCCATGATGATCCTGCTTTCTGAAAACCAACCGTTTTTGACGACATCAATCACCACTCCCCAAACTTCAACACTTTTATTTGTCGCCGGAATGCCCATGAAATCACCCTGGTGCGTTCCCGTCCACGTAAACCGGGTCACTACTTTTTCACCTTCCGAAATCTGTTCATCGACAGTCCAGTGCATATCAGGAAAACCGGTAAACATGGAATTAAGCACAGATTTTAAGCCTTCTCTGCCTTGCTTCTGCCCGGGGAACGGGACATGTTCAATGAAATCTTCCGACACGATCTCATTGGCTGCATCCAAATTTTTATTATTGACTATTTCCTCAATGAAGTAATTGATGACTTTAATGTTTTCCATTACGTTTAAGTTTTTGATGTCTGATTTTTTTGTCGGAATACATACAACCTCCATGTATTTTACCAGACGCAAAAATATCGTTCGTGCCTTCTGTGCACGATCAGTTGTGGGACAAATCCTGTCAAATTTGGGTCAAAACGTTTAAGTTAACATGCTAACTATAAGGTGTTTAGTGAGAAATGGAAATTACTATTTCAAAATTCCCATTGAGCGAAGTGCGGCAAACCTTTTTTGAGACGGGTTCTTCCATAATATCAGGCGACAGCCAAATATTCCTACCGAAAAATTTGGATATAGAAATCCCTAACCATCTTTAAACGGCTGGTAAAAAACAAGAAATAACAGGTGTTAGCTGACAACCGGAACAAGTCCGTATTCCAGCATTATGCTTTTAAGCTTGCCCATATCGGGCGGACCGCCAGCTTCGAATATCCCTAATAGGTCTTTGAAGTAATTCGCTGTCAGAACACCAGGATTGGCAAAAGCAAGGACTTCAACGGTTTCATCCGTCTGATTGATGAAATTATGAACTCTTCCTCTTTTGATAAAATGAAAGTCACCCGGTCCAAGAGTGATAATCTGATCATCAACCATTAGTGTCAGCGATCCTTTAAGTCCGTAAATAGTCTCATCAAAATTTTCGTGATAATGAGCAGCAGGTACTTTTGCATTGGGATGAATTACTACTTTAAACATGGTGAATTGTGCATTCGTATCAGTAGCATCCAAACAAAAATGGATTTCCAAACCATTACCCAGATTTATTATTTCAAAGGATTTCATAACATATGTTTTTTATGGCATACAAATCAAGTCTTAGAAATCTTTTAAAAAGTTGATTCAAATCAAGAAATTTCACAAATGCATATTTCTTTTCCGAATTCTGCTGAGGGTTTCCGGTGTAACACCCAGGTAGCTTGCGATGTGGTATTGCGGAAGACGGTTTATCCAGTGAGGTGTTTCCTTCAGGATTCTTCTGTACTTTTCATCCGGTGTCTCAGTGGCCATGTTGCTGAGCTGGTTTTTAAGCCATGCGACATTACGGCCCCTGTTTTTTATTTGATAAAGCGCATAATCCGGAATAGTCCGGGTAGCATGCTCCCAGTTTTCCAGATCAATGGACAGAACCTGACAATCTTCGAGTGCCTGCATGCTCATGGTAGAAGGTGTCCGGTTGATAAAGCTATCCATTTCACCACACCACCATCCCTCTTCTGCGAAAAATATAGTCCTCTCGATGCCTTCCTGCGTGAGGTGATATTGGCGCATGCAACCTTTCAAAATAAACATAAGCTGCTTTACAACCTCTCCCTGATGAAAAATCATTTCATTTTTAGCAATTTTTCGCGATTGAAAAAGAGCGAGGAATTTTTCGAATTCAGAAGATGGAAAGTCGTGCCTCGACTGGAGCGTTGAGAGTAACGGATGCGTAGCCATGTTAAATTTGCTTAAAGAAAGTATGCCAGATGTAGAAGTGAGCGCGCCCATTCCCAGACAGCTAAAACTGAATAATTTGTTGGCATTGACTCCATCGAGGCAAATTACATACAATCGACAACTTTTCAACAGGTGCCGTCCCAGGACAGCATATTAGCAGTTTCCACGATTGAACGATGTATGAACCGGAATTGGGTTGTTTGCCCACAAACTGCGCCACCCTTTTGTTGCCCCGATATTGAAGTAACCCCGTCGAATACGTGGAAAGCCACGTGTTTCCATCGTGATAATAGCCATCCGCCATTTCCACATTAGGCAATTGAGACCGATCCAAGGAAACTGAATCCGGCACTGAATCTGGCGTTTTCCAGTTACCACCTTGAATTCACCGTATCAAAAATACTGATCTCATCATTGGGCATCACGACGAGGGCTGAGTAGATCCTCCGGCTCAGCAGGTGGGCGAACTTTTCAAAAATTCTTCCATCGTATCTGAAAATTTCATCTATTGCATAGGGATTGTTGCAAATGTAAAGTCTGTTTTTACTATCCCGGGCCTGACGAAAATAGTATGCAGATCTGGGGTCAGCCCATGCAGTAGGGATTAATGGCGGCGAAACACCGGCTTCTCCAAGAATGTCGGTTACGAAGCTATTTTTATAGGGATACGAGTGAAATGGCACGGCCCGTAAATCAACTTTGGTGATACTCTGGGCGTTCGGCTTTTTCAAATAGAAAAGCAGACTCAGTTTTGTTTTCATACCTTTTTCAGGTTAAAAAGTTGAACAAAAGTAGTCTTGCAAGCCTGTTCAGCGCAAGATGTTCACGGCTTGAACATCTTATTATACAATGAGTTATAAAGATTCTGGTGAGTGAAGACATCAGACTATTGAACCCACCGAATGACTCACCAAAAATTTGCGAAAAATTGAATATTTTGGCATAATCCGGAAAGAAAAAAGCCTGCTAATCAGTTGATTTGCAGGCTTTTGAGCCTTTTTGTTATTTCTTCAAGTGATCCCGCTGGGATTCGAACCCAGGACCCATACATTAAAAGTGTATTGCTCTACCAGCTGAGCTACGGAATCGGACAAGGTATTGGATTAGCCGGAGCGTTTTCCGTAATTGCGATGCAAAAGTAGAATTCTAAAATTTATAATGCAAGCAATCCATAACAAATACCTTGGCTTTCTCATACTTCTGGTGCTGATAATCCTGCCTGATTTGGGCTTTGCCAGACCGCGTACTGTGTTGAAAACAGCTGATTCTCTGTTTGCTATCGCACGGTATCAGGAGGCGTACTCCTTGTATAAAAAAAGTTTTAATGACAGTGAAAAAAATAATGAAAGCCTTATACTTAAGCTTGCATTTTTGTCGGAGAGGGCCAATAATTACACCGATTGCCTTTATTATCTGAACAAACTAGCGCTTATAAAACCGTCCAGAAAATTATTTGAAAAAATGGCTAAGCTTGCAGACGAGCATAATCTCACTGGATACGCCTTCGATGATTACAATTACTTTATCATTTTCTACCGGCGCTATGGAGCTTACATTCCCATTTTATTGCTGGCCCTGGGTATTTACATTGTTTGGATCATGATTCTGAAAGTAAGAAGGAGGGAGGCTATTCTACGGATTCACAAGGTGTCTATTGTCGGATACCTGCTCGTGATTTTGGGAGTTGTAAATATTCCGTCATTTTACAAGACCGGGATCATTATCAATGAAAATACATTTCTGAGAGACGAGCCGTCTTCGGCATCATCTGTTGTAGATAGAATAGGGAAGGGGCACAAGATCATTGTGGTAGGCTCCCAGGACCACTGGGACAGGGTGCTGTGGGATAACCGGATCGTTTATGTAAGAAATAGCGATCTGCTGCCTATTTAATGGGGATCTACAGAAAGGAAGCCCGTGAGCAGATGCCGGGAGATGAATGCCGTCTATGTAGAATTATAGGTTAGCGCTTTTTGTGCTTCTTTTTTCTTGATTCAAATTCCTCCACTTCTTTCATGAGGGATTTCAGGTCATCGGTGGTGTCGGCTGTGAAATCGAGTGTCTCGCTGTAATCCGTCGTGCTGATTTTCAGAATATCAATCGGTTGTCCGAGGTACTCCTGTATTTCGTCGAGCACAGGCTTTTCTTCCGGACTGCAGAACGATACCGCAATGCCCTTCTGCACACCACGGCCGGTGCGTCCGACGCGGTGTACATAGTTTTCGGCCTGCTCAGGTAAATCATAGTTGACCACGTAGTCTACATTGGCAATATCGATTCCCCTCGCACTCACATCTGTTGCGATCAGAATTTTCACCTCACCTTTTCGGAACGACGCCATGGCTTCCAGGCGATCCTTTTGCTCTTTATCTCCATGAATGGTGACGGCTTCTATCTCCATTCGTTCCAGTGCCTTGAAAACACGCTCAGCACGAACTTTGGTGCGTACAAAAACCAGAATTTTCTTATCCGGATTCTCTTTGATCACTCTTTCCAGAAAAAAACGTTTGTCATCCATGCCGATAAAAGCAACGGAGTGTGTGATGTTTCGGGCTACGGGATTCTGCGGGGAGATCTGAATCCGGATTGCATTCCGAACCAAAGAGTAGGCAAGTTTTTTGATTTTCTCATTGATCGTCGCCGAGAAAAACAGGGTTTGTCTGTTTTTTGGTAAAAATTTGATCAGATCCTGAATGTCTTTGATGAACCCCAGGTCCAGCATGTGGTCGGCTTCGTCCAGAATAAGTATTTCGATCCGGTTTAGTTTGATGTGTCCCTGGCTCACCAGGTCAAACATCCTGCCGGGCGTGGAAATGAGTATATCAACGCCCCTCTCCAGTTGAGCGATCTGTGGTGCTTGCTCCACCCCGCCAAAAACGCTTATTGCTTTGATGGAAGTGTATTGCGCAATGCGTTCAAATACTTCTGTTATTTGGATTGCCAGTTCTCTTGTAGGCACCATTACCAGACATTTTATTCCTTCGGCACGGGAGGAAGGTTTCTGCCGTGAGAGCAGATCTACGACTGGTATGGCGAAGGCGGCAGTTTTCCCAGTGCCGGTCTGCGCAATGGCGAGTACATCTTCACCCTTCATAATGGCCGGAATGGCTTTGAACTGAATGTCGGTAGGACGTTTAAATCCAGCCTTTTCCAGGCTTCGCTTTATTTCCGGGGCAATGTGGTAATCTTCAAATTTCATAGAAACGAATTCTTGTCAACGACCCGCTCATTGGATTGAGCGGGGTACAAAGATACGTTCCTTATTTGGCATTCACATTTTTGAATTCGGTGTAAGCAGATTATAGTCTGTTACGCCTCATAGAGCCGGAGCCGGTTTTTAACTGCCATCATTTCTTCCTGCATACGCTCAATCCGGGTCAAAAGTGAATCTATGGCCTGAATACCCTCCAGGTTAATGTCCAGATCCTCGTGAAGCCGGATGATCTGTTCTATTTTTTGCAGATGCGGTATCTGGATAAACTCAGTTTCTTCCATGATTACCGTTTCGATCAGGCCCAGTTCGTTCAACGACTGCACAAACGCATAGGTAACCTGGTAATGGGAACAAAAAGTGTCGGCAGCGATTAGTTTTTGAGCTTCCATAGCCATCAGGATTTAGAGAGTTCAGTAAATAGTTCCTTTTGTTTCTCGGTTAAATTCGTAGGCACTTTTACATCAAAAGTAAGGTAGAGGTCGCCAAACTGTCCTTCTTTCTTGTAAACAGGAAAACCTTTGCCTTTTAGGCGCACGACACTGCCATTCTGCGTTTCTGCCTTAACGGGCAGTTTGATTTTGCCACTCAAGGTTTCAATGATAATTTCGCCACCAAGCACTGCCGTGTACAAATTCAGTTCCTCTTTTACATGCAGGTCATTGCCTGCTCTTCGGAACCTGGGGTCGTTGGCTACTGTAAAAGTGATGTACAAATCTCCGTCCGGTCCGCCACTCGCACCTTTGCCACCATGTCCCGGTATTTTGATTGTTTGACCGTTTTCAATTCCTGCCGGGACGGTGATCCTGATATTTTTTCCATTTACGGTCAGGGTTTGCTTGTGCGTTTCGTAGGCATCCCGGAGGTCAAGATGAACTTCGGCTTTGTAGTCCTGTCCACGGTATTTGGTCTGGCGTCCGCCACTGAAACCGGATCCGCCACCAAACATGGATTCGAAGAAATCCGAGAATCCATCGCCACCTGCGTCGCCGGAGCTCCATCTTCTTTGCTGGCTCTGGGCCTGGCGTGCCTTTTCATATTCGGCTCCATGTTGCCAGTCCTGGCCATATTGGTCATATTTTTTTCTTTTTTCCGGGTCACTCAAAACCTCATTGGCCTCGTTGAGCTCCTGAAATTTTTTCTCAGCCTCCTTGTCATTCGGGTTGAGGTCGGGGTGAAATTTACGGGCGAGTTTTCGATAGGCATTTTTGATTTCCTTGTCGGTGGCCGTTTTTTGTAATCCTAGTATCTGATAATAGTCAACGAAGGGCATGATTTCGGTAGATGAATGTTGGATAATTGAGTAACAGTTTCATTCCTGGAAATTTTGTTTGATTCACCTTCTTCCCAGCATATGAATATACAGGTCTTCGACCTTTTTACGCGCCCAGGGTGTTTTTCGTAAAAATTTCAAACTTGATTTGACACTGGGCTCATGTTGAAAACTATTGATGTTGACCTGATTGCCAAGCTGGTCCCAGCCAAAATAATCAACCAGTTCATTCAGAATTGCTTCCAGTGTTTTACCGTGAAGGGGATTATTTTTTTGAGTTTCCATGGATATCCGTTTTTGATGTCAGGCCGCTAATTCTTTTATCGGAATGTTTAGCAAAAATAGCCTCATTTCATTAGAATAGGTAATTAAAGTGCTTACTTGATAATCAATCTTATAAAGAATACTATGGACAGTGTAAAATGGGGGATAATTGGTTGTGGGAATGTAACCGAAGTGAAAAGTGGCCCGGCATTTAATAAAGTGGAGCATTCGGAGCTCGTTGCTGTGATGAGACGAGACGGCAAACTTGCAGAAGATTATGCGGTTCGTCATGGTGTACCGAAGTGGTATGACGATGTGGATGCATTGATCAATGACCCGGAAGTGAATGCCATATACATTGCCACCCCACCCGATATGCATGAGGAATATACCCGGAAGGCGATGCAGGCTGGAAAGCCAGTGTACGTGGAGAAACCAATGGCCAGAAACGCAGAAGAATGTGACCGGATGAATGCCATTAGCGCAGAGACGGGTCTGCCATTATTTGTAGCCTATTACAGGAGAGCATTACCTTATTTTCTAAAAATCAAGGAACTCATTGATAGTAAGGTAATTGGTGATGTGCGGTTCGTGAATATCTGTTTGCAATGGCAACCCTACGACGAGGAAGTGGGCGAAAACGCCAAACCGCGCTGGCGTGTTGATCCTGCCATTTCGGGCGGGGGGCATTTTCATGACCTGGCCTCTCACCAGTTCGATTTACTGGAATATGTTTTTGGACCCATCAAAGCGGCATCCGGAATATCCCGCAATCAGGCAGGATTGTATGAAGCCAACGACATAACTGTGGCAAATTTTGAGTTTGAGTCTGGGATATTAGGCCTGGGAAGTTGGTGTTACACGGTTAACAAGGAGCAGAGGGAAGACCAGGCGCAGATAGTGGGCTCCAAAGGGAGGATACATTTTTCATTTTTCGAAAAATTTGATATCAAGGTGGAAACCGCAGCGGGAACAGAAGTCTTCAACATCCCGTATCCGACGCATGTTCAGCAACCTCTGATCGAACAAATTGTGAAGGAGCTGCGGGGAGAGGGCATAAGTCCCAGCAATGGCATTACCGGTGCCCGGGCAAATCACATTATGGACTGGATTACGGGAAAATGAATCTCCTGGAAAAAAACGGATGGGTAGATACCAAGTGATTATTTAATTCTGTTAATTTGACATTGTAACGCTAAATCTTAATAGTCATGGCAAAGGGTAAAAATCTGGACAAGGGAAGTACTAAGAAAGAGCCAGAGAAGAATTTGAAAGAGAAACGTGCCGAAAAGAAGGCCAAGAAGGACGGGAAAAAGGATTACTAGGGTATCTGGGAGGTTTTCCCCCAACGTTTTACATGCATACTGGTTGCGAAAGGTCCGTCCCTGTACTAAGAGACGGACCTTTGGTGTAAATTTTAATGAGCTCTATTGTTCAAATTAACAATGCAGTTGCCAGCTCTGTTAACACGTGAGAGCCGAAAGCCAGCAGCTAATATACCTCCGCATTGGTTTTGTACTTGGCAAATCTTTTCTTCGATCTCAGGATTTTGGAATAGATCTTGTTTTTTTCGTCGGGAGTGGTAACACCGTCGGCTGCGGCTTTGTCTATGGCCTGCTGTATAATATTATGCTCTTCTTTTAATTTGATATACTCTACTTCTGTCAGTTTTTTGTTTTTGTAAGCGGCTTCGACATCATTATTTAATTTTTTTAGATCTGCTTTGAAGTTTTGCGCGTTGGCAGTGCTGGTAATAAGGATTAAACACAATCCCACAATGTATTTTAATGATTTCATTTACAGTTATTTACGTTGAACATTTTACTCGTATCCTTTTCCTTTAAGCTCCAATGAGCCCTGAGTTTCAATAAGGTGGATGAATTGGTCATGTGTCATGGGCTGGCTGAACATCGGAAAGTCGTTTTCGATGGCGTTGTTGTGTTGCTCGGCGCTAAGCGAAGCGCAGCAGTCTGTCAGCGAGATCACATTGTAACCTTTATCATAAGCAGTCCGCATGGTAGATTCTACACAGCAATTGGTCAGAAATCCGGCAAGCACGACGTTTTTTGCACCGGTGCTACGAAGGATAAAATCCAGGTTGGTGCTGGCAAATCCACAGAAGCTCCTTTTTCCTTCAATGATAATGTCATTTTTTTCAGGAGCTAAAATTTCGGCAATTTCAGTTCCCCAGGTATTTTTCTTAAAAGCGCCGTTGTCTACAACACCTTTGAGAATTCCATACGGTGTAGCGGTTACCTCATGGTAATCTTCGGTGAACGAAATGGGCACATAAACGATTTGTATGCCGGCCTCGCGTGCTGCATTTACGGTGTCGACCGTATTCTGAAGCATGTTGTTGGAGTTCATGACTCCATTTACGGCGCCGTGAAAGATGCCGCCTTCCGTCGTGAAATCGTTCTGGAATTCGATCAGAACCAGTGCAGTCTCTTTTGGGTTTAATTCCATGACTTATCAGGTTTGGGTATTTTGATTAAATTGTGGTACATTAAAGTAACTCCAATATCTTTCGTTTGATATGTAATCCTGTGTTTTTTTTAGTGTTAAAGGCAAATGTCATAAGGTTAGGTCACTGAGACAGTAGTTTCAGCAACTTGTTAAGCAAGTTTCAGGTTGGGTCTAAAAAGTACTCCCGGCATTTTTGTATTGTAGTTCTATAACAAGTTGCTCGGTATATCCTTTGTTTTACTAATGCGTTTTATGGATCAAGAAACCTATAATTATGAAAAGATTGCCAGGGCGATCGAATATATAACGGAGCATGTGAAGAGCCAGCCGACATTGTTTGAGGTTGCGGCGGAGGTGAACACAAGTCAGTTTCATTTTCAAAGGCTTTTCAGTGAGTGGGCTGGTGTAAGTCCAAAGAAGTTTTTGCAGTACATTACTGCGGATTATTTAAAGCAAAAGATAAGCGAATCAACCAACCTGATTGAGCTGGCCGAATCTGCTGGATTGTCGAGCCAAAGCAGAGTCTACGACTTGTTTACAGGCATCGAGGCGGTTACACCGCAGGAATTCAAGACTTCGGGTAAAGGTTTGCACATAGACTATGGTTTTCATCCTACACCATTTGGAGAGTGTTTTCTGGCGGTAACAGCTCGTGGAATATGTACGATGGCTTTCGTTGAGGAAGGTTTCCGGGACGAACAACTCATTCTTCTTGCCAAAAAGTGGCATTTCGCTTCCATAGCGGACAATACAGCCGTAACTGCGAAGTATGTTCGGCAGATCTTTCAGCCCCATGCGGGTTCGCTTGAAAAGCTGCCTTTGCTGGTCCAGGGCACCAATTTTCAATTGAAGGTGTGGGAGGCACTGTTGGCGATACGTCCGGGAGCGGTCTCTACATATCAGCAAATAGCGAACAGCATCGGAAATCCAAAGGCGGTGAGAGCTGTTGGTACGGCTGTGGGTGATAATCCGATTGCCTATCTGATTCCCTGTCATCGTGTAATCCGAAAAGAAGGAATTTTAGGTGAATACCGTTGGGGAAGTACCCGTAAAAAAGCCCTGATTGTTTGGGAAGCTGCCAGGCTGGCGGGCCAGGCCAATGGCACGGTTTAAAGCCGCTCCACTAATGGATTTTTGCCCAGTTTTTTCCCGGATGCCGTTTACAGATGAGGAATTACGTGGACATTCGTTGGGGTTTTAAATTATGATTATTATGATATTTTATGCGGTTAGATTGTTCTAAATCAACAAACTAAGATTTTCTTAATATCATTATTGTTAATTGTGGCGTGGTATTGGTTTTGAGGGTTAGCAATATCTTTAAACTATAAACCAATATTTTATGAAAACTGTATTGATTCGCTCGACAATGGCAATGGCAGTGGTACTTCTGATGAATGTAAGCGGATTTGCCCAACTTTCACTGGGTGTGCAAGGTGGACTGGCTAAGTCAAATCGTGAAAATTCTAAAACAATTGCAGGTGGGGGGGTAAATCTGAGAGGTTTTGTTTCTCCAAATTTCGCGATCGGGATAGCTGGTAAAATTTATGCAGACGGAACCGATTATACTGTTGCTGGTCAAACGCTAAGTTTTAATGGAGCCGTTATGCCGGTAACCGCCACGCTAGACTACTTTTTTACCGAAGGTGTAATTCGTCCATACGTAGGTGGCGATGCGGGAATGTATTTCTCCAAATACAATGCCAAATACAACGGTAACACCATTGGTGAATCCACGAGACATAGCAATTTTGGAACAGCGCCCAGGTTGGGAGTAGTTTTTGCCTTTGGCAATGTAGGGTTGCAGATCGAAGGGATCTATCATTTTGTTTATGGTAACAAAAATAACAGCGCCCAGACAGGTACCGCAGACAATGTGAATTTTGAGTCGACATCGCAGTTTGGTGGTGTTAATGTAGGCTTGATTTTTGGACTGGGGAAGTCTAAATAGTCCGGAACTGATACCCTATGAATCGCTGGCGCAGTAAATTCTACTGCGCTATTTTTTTGTTTGCAACCGAATTTACCCTTACTTACACGCTTTTACATGGATTGATTGTTGCGTAAATTGGAATCTAAATCGGCATTTACAATTCAGTTTTGTTCCTGGATTGAGCATTTGGGAAAAGGGGCTAGGGTTAGCTCATGCGAATTTCCTGCCTTCGACAGGGTTGAGATTTGCTCAGAAAGCCAATTGTTGATCATATGCACACTGATTGATTTGAAACAGTGGGTAAGTCTTGGCGTGACAAATGCATTTACCAAAGCCGATTTTGTACAGGAAGACCTTGACTGCCCGCAAATTGTCATTTGGGAAGATGATTGGACTGCCCGTCAGCTGATTGTGAAATCCCGGATCGCCGCCTTGCTCGGCATTTCGCAAAAGATACCTGCCAGGCTCACTGTACCTCGGCGAATAGATAAAAAGCGGGCGGGCGATTTTTTAACTCGCAATCATTTGCAGGGTTCCGTGGGTTCGAAGATCCGGTATGGCCTCTTTCTTCCTGAGCGATATTACCGGGTTTTGGATCAGAGATTTGGTGAAGAACTCCCTGATTCAGAATTTCTTGTCGCTGTTGCTACGTTTAGCCACCCCCGTATATTCCGGCGAGGCGATGTTCCTTATCGATCCTATGAATTGATCAGGTTTTCCAGTGTGCTAAATTGTACCGTAATCGGTGGCTTAAGCAAGCTGATCAACGCATTTGTCAAAGATTTTAGTCCCGGAGATATCATGACATACGCCGATCTGGAGTGGTCCGAAGGCGGGAGTTATGCGAAAATGGGATTCCAAGCCGTGTCAGAAACACCTCCCATACCGTTTTGGCTCGATCCGGTTTCGCAATGCCGTTTTAATTGGAAGCTTTCGGCTGAAGAACAGGCAGGCAAGGTGCTTATTTACAATTTAGGAAGCCGGAAGTTTGTCAAGAATTATCCAGGTAATGCGGAAAAGTGAAATTATTCGGTTGAGAGAAGGATTGATGGGTTTAGAAGATTTCTTTTGGTGTAATTTTGGTGAAAATATTCGCACACATTTGTTTCATCTGCCTTATACAACTTTTAAACCTTCTGTGGTGGGTACTCGTGATATACATTTCTTAAAAAAAAAGCCACTGCTGGTGATCCTTGGCCCCACAGCGTCAGGAAAAACGCGACTGGCGGCACGGGTGGCAAGTCGCATCGGCGGAGAAGTGATCAGTGCCGACTCCCGGCAGGTGTATCGCGGTATGACGATCGGGACAGGTAAGGATCTGGACGAATTTGTTGTCGATGGAAGTCAAGTTCGGTTCCATTTAATTGATGTGCTGGAGGCGGGGGAGAAGTACAATGTAAGCCTGTTTCAGAAGGATTTTGACGTGGCTTATCAGCAGATATGTTCCCGCCAGCACATTCCGGTGGTGTGTGGAGGTTCGGGCATGTACATTGATGCCATCCTCAAAGGTTATTCTTTCACTGGCATTCCGAAAGATGAAGCGTTGAGGGCCACACTGGACGAGCTGGAATCGGAAGAGTTGCTGAAAATTTTCGATCAGGAGGTTAGTGCATATAGCGAGGTTGCCGATACTTCTACGCGGAAAAGATTAATTCGTGCAATAGAAATTGCCTCGTTTCTAAAAAAGAATCCTGACGTAGAACTTTCATCTGCAGATGCATCTGAAAATTATGAGTACGTGTGTATCGGTCTGGATCCCCCTGTTGAGCTTCGCCGACAGAAGATCAGTTCACGCCTGCACGATAGGATTGCCAACGGTTTGGTAGAGGAGGTGAGTGAGTTATTAAGCAGTGGCTTGTCCGCAGAACAACTGACTTATTATGGCCTGGAGTATAAATATGTAACCCTGTATTTGACAGGCAAGCTCACTCTGACTGAGATGAAAAAGAAACTGGAGACAGAGATTCATCGTTTTGCCAAACGTCAGATGACATACTTTCGTAAGATGGAAAAGGATGGAATTGTAATTCACTGGCTGGATACCGATGCTCCCGAGGAAGAAAAGGTCAGAGAGGTTATTCGTATGTACGAATCGTTTTAGTGAAAAGTTTGTGGTTAAATTAAATGTTACAAGTTCTATGAGTTTGAGATTAAGCAGTTTTTTATTGCTATTGGTACTGAGTATAACCGACGCGTACTTGTTGGCGCACCCCAACCTGGTCGGTCGGCTGGGCATTCTGCTTTACAAGCACTCCTACATCAAAACTTTTCCCAGGGCTTTGCTCACGGTGCTGCTGGTAGTGGGTATTTCTGTGCTGCTGTGTGAGGGTCTTTACAGGTATGTTCGTCATAAAAATGTAGCTTATGGGTATTTGGTGCTTATGCTCGTCTCTATCGGATGGTTCTTTTATGTTTACGTCACCTTTTCTACCTTCACATACAGGATCACAGGTAAAGCTTTTATCTATGGCGCACATTTGTTGCCGGTAATACTTCTGGGGCTTTATGGGCGGTATTTTGTGAAGGTGAAGTTGGGAAAAGGTAGTGCTGATGGGAGCCGGAATGGATGATGCATGCGAAAAAATCAACATGGCGGCTCTCGTTAATGACTAAGGCATGAGGAGGTCGCTGGTTATTTTAGTTAAAATAGAATAATATCATTAATACTTTAAATTATGAAATATTATTGCCTCTACATTGAATGTTCACAAATTAAATCGAGATAATAATAGATTATACAGAGTTTTTTAAGATATTGCGGGATAGGTTTTGAGGGCAAAGCGTGCTTAAAAGTCTCGGTTTAACAGTAATTTAATGTCATGTCCGGGTATATTTTAGTTGTTTTAAACTCTTTCAAGTTCTGTCAGCCATCAACATTTTAGTATTCTAAACTTTTATATTTATTCTTAATTTATATGTCCCAAACAGCTGAATTAATCCTTGATGGTAAGAATTACCAGTTTCCAGTAATCGAAGGAAGTGAGCATGAAAAGGCCATTGATATAGCAAAATTACGTGATCTTACAGGATACATAACAATTGATGCCGGCTATAAAAATACGGGTGCTACCAAAAGCGCCATCACTTTTTTGGATGGAGAAGAAGGTGTTCTTAACTATCGTGGTTATTCAATAGAGGATCTGGCAGAAAAAGCTTCCTTTTTGGAAGTGGCCTATCTTCTGATTTATGGTGAATTACCCACAGAAAAACAATTTGCCGAATTTGAATACCAGATAAAAACGCATACGCTTGTCAATGAGGACATGCGTAAGATCTTTGAAGGCTTTCCGGTCAATGCGCATCCCATGGGTGTTCTTTCGTCACTGGTGAGTGCCATGAGCGCCTTTTATCCCGAAACTTTTGATATCGATACACCAGAGGCCACAGAATTGCACATCATTCGGTTGATGTCTAAGCTGCCTACCATTGCTACCTGGTCGTACAAAAAATCGCAGGGGCATCCGGTTAATTACCCGCAGAATGATCTGGACTATTGTTCCAACTTTTTGAACATGATGTTCTCGCTACCTGTGGCAAAATATTCAGTTGACCCTGTTGTTTCTGCTGCCTTAAACAAGTTGTTAATCTTACATGCCGATCATGAGCAAAACTGCTCGACTTCAACGGTTAGACTGGTGGGATCATCACATGCCAATATTTACTCGTCAATTTCATCAGGCATCAGTGCGTTGTGGGGGCCGCTTCACGGAGGGGCTAATCAGGAAGTGATCGAAATGCTTGAAGCAATTAAGAACGACGGCGGCGATACGCAGAAGTACATCGATATGGCGAAGGACAAAAGCAGCGGGTTCCGATTGTTTGGTTTCGGTCACAGAGTTTACAAAAACTTTGATCCGCGTGCAAGAATCATTAAAAAGGCAGCTGACGACGTGTTGAACAAGCTCGGTATCAACGATCCTGTTCTTGAGATTGCCCAAAAACTGGAAAAGGCAGCGTTGGAAGATGAGTATTTCGTTTCTCGTAAGCTGTATCCCAACGTAGATTTTTATTCAGGTATTATCTACCGGGCTTTGGGTATTCCTACCAACATGTTCACCGTGATGTTCGCGATCGGCCGTCTTCCTGGATGGATTGCCCAATGGAAAGAAATGCGTACCAACAAAGAACCTATTGGTCGTCCACGCCAGGTGTATGTTGGCGCACCCAAGCGTGAATTTGTTGCGATGAGCGAAAGATAGTATTAAAAAAAACTCGTTTGCAGGCACCCTGATCGGATTCAGGGTGCTTTTTTTATGACAGATCAATGTTAAGGAGAGAGTCGCTCTATTTTCCACAACCCGGCCTCGGTTTTTGTATAGGCCAGCCGATCATGCAGGCGGCTCGGGCGACCCTGCCAGAACTCCATGTAGTTGGGTATGACCCGATATCCACCCCAGTGCGGTGGGCGTGGGACCGGTTGGTCCGCAAATTGATCCTCCAGCGCTTTTTGTTTGCTCTCCAGTAATTCCCTGTTATCAATCACTTCACTCTGCGCCGACACCCATGCACCTATCTGGCTACCACGGGGACGACTGTTGTGGTAGGAATCTGATTCTTCCACGGTAGTCTTCTCAATGATGCCTTCAACCCGAACCTGCCTTTCTAATTCTTTCCAGAAAAACGTCAGCGCCACATGGGGGTTTTCGTGCATTTCCCGGCCTTTGCGACTGCCATAATTGGTGAAGAAGACAAATCCGTTTTGATCAAGTCCTTTCAAAAGAACTATTCTTCCTGCTGGTCGGTCTCCGGAGATGGTACTGAGCAACATGGCATTGGGTTCATCAAGTCCCGATTGGATTACATCGTTGAACCACTTTTCGAACTGAGTCAGTGGATTGGCGCTCAAATCAGTTTCCTGGAGCCCTCTCTGGCTGTACTCATTTCTGATATTTGCAATTGAATTACTCATTGTTCACTATTATATCGATGTTAGGAATCAAAAATAGCCAATTCAATGGAAAGATTATTAGATTTGTAATCTATAAGAGTAGCACGTACGAAACATTTAATACGATGGCACAAGAACAACATGAAGGGGTCGAAAGCAACACGCAGGATGACCTGACTCAAAAAACAATTGACACCCTTGAAATTGATCTTAATGAAGCGTTGGAAGAGGAACATGAAGAAGAGGTGTCAGACGTAGATTATAGTCAGTTGTCTAAAGAACAATTGGTTAAATTATTGGAAAACGAACTTGCTTCCCTTAGCGGAGACGGACTCAAACCGGCTGCTTTGAAGAAGGCGGAAACGCTGGTGCGGGACATTCGCCCGGTTATAGATCAGATCAAATCCAAAAGTAAGGAAGCTGCCCTGAAAGCATTTGTAGATGATACCGGTAGTGAGGATGGATTTGAATTCAAATATGACTCGGATACACAGCGTATTGATGCCATCAGCCGCGAAATAAGAGGTGTTAAAAACGCCTATTATCAGAGTCTGGATAAGGAAAAGGACAAAAACTTCAACGTAAAAACGGCCCTATTGCAGCGTTTGCGGACATTGCTGGAGGAAGAAGGAGTTCGGGAAACCGACGCATCCGGAATGAAAAGCAGTTGGGAGGAATTCAAAAAAATCCAGGAGGAGTGGAAAGGTGCAGGAAACATTTCATCTCCGCATAACGGGACTTTGTGGGCAACCTACAATGCGTTGATCGACCGCTATTTCAGCAACCGGAACATCTATTTTGAGTTGAAGGAGCTGGATCGTCGCAGAAATGCAGAATTGAAGGCCGAATTGTGCGAAAAGGTAGAGGAGTTGGCAAAATCGCTGGAATCCAGACCTATGACCAAGGAGATTCTGAATGATGCCACGCACATTTTTGAAGATTATAAACATTTGGGACCAGCACCCAAAGAGGATCAGGAGAAGCTATGGCAGCGATTTAAGGCTGCGATGGATATACTGTATGACGCGCAGCGTGGGCAGTTTGCCGAGCAAAAGAAGTCAATGCAGGAAAACTACGACCAGAAGCTCAAAATATATGAACTGATTGTCCCATTTACAGCGTACAGCTCAGGAAGTATAAAGGAATGGAATGCCAAGACAAAGGAAATAATGGCATTTCAGGATCAGTGGGTAGCGTTGAAAGGAATTATGCCAAGGGACGAGGGCAAGGAGCTGAGTAAGAAGTTCTGGGCCACTTTAAAAACTTTCTTCAACAACAAGGGTGAGTTCTTCCGGCAACTGGAATCGAAACGGGAGCAGAATCTCGGATTGAAAAATCAGCTTTGTGAAGAAGCCGAGGCCATTCTTGCAACAGGGGAGGATACACCTGCCAATACCAATAAGATTATTGATCTCCAGAAGCGCTGGAAAGGTATCGGTCAGGTACCTGAAAAGTACAAGGATACGATCTATGATCGCTTCAAAAAGGCCTGCGATGATTATTTCAATCAGAAACGCGCCAAGAACAAGGAAGTGGAGACGGGATTCGAGGAGAATTTGAAACAGAAGGTCGAGCTGATCGAAAGAATTGAATTGGCGGCTAGTGGTAAAGGGGAATCGTCGTTGAATCTGCTGAGCGCCTTTAAAAGCGAATGGAGTTCTATCGGTTTTGTTCCCAAAAAGGACATGCAGGCGATACAGAAACGGTATATTAATGCTATAAATACCTATGTGAGCGCAATAGGACAGCTTTCTACAAAGGAAAAGGAGCAGGCAGTGCTTGAAAGCGAGGTAGAGCTGGTTCGGGATGGGGGAGACGGCGGTCGAAATCTTTTCCGGAAGGAAAATGACATCAAGCGGAAAATTTCTCAGCTCGAAAACGACATCTCGCTTTGGCAGAACAATATTGAATTCTTTGCTAAGTCAAAGACCTCGGACAGATTAAAAGCCGAATTCGAGCGGAAAATCAGTAGTGCTCAAGATCAGTTGAATGATATGAAACACCAACTGTCTATAATTCAGGAGGCTATATAAATTTTGAAAAAAAGTTTAAAAATTCTTTGTGTAGGTGTTGCGTCATATAGTGTTTCCTACTACTTTTGCACCACGATAACGGAATAACAATTCGCTGTCGTCAACCAGAGAAAAGGCCTCCATAGCTCAGCTGGTAGAGCAACTGACTTGTAATCAGTAGGTCGTTGGTTCGATCCCGACTGGGGGCTCTTTAAAATCAAGCACTTAGCATTCATTTGCTAGGTGCTTTTTTAATTTGTTGAGATTTCACAATAGATTTCACAATGATGGATCAAGCGGAAAATGGGGGATCAAGGATCAAGCTGAAAAGTTGGGGGGAAGCTGAATTATTATTTGCTTTGCATCCTGAACCAATTTTGTTTGCATTGAACGATTCTTACCAAACACTTGTCCGTATACTTTTACCAGAAGGCATCCTAGAGTATTTTGAACCAACCAAAGTCGTTGAGTCCATTCCTGGATTAAACATCTACTTAGTAGAGAAGAATATTACTCCTGTTGAGTATAAAGATGAAAAGTTGGAGTCCAAGGGATTTCTTCCGGAAATCTATATTCAGGATCAAATCAAAAACTTGTGGAGCGCATAGGATTTTTCTAGGTTTGTGTTTTTAATCAAACCTGTTTGGGATCAAGCTGAAAAGTTGGGGGGAAGCTGAATTATTATTTGCTTTGCATCCTGAACCAATTTTGTTTGCATTGAACGATTCTTACCAAACACTTGTCCGTATACTTTTACCAGAAGGCATCCTAGAGTATTTTGAACCAACCAAAGTCGTTGAGTCCATTCCTGGATTAAACATCTACTTAGTAGAGAAGAATATTACTCCTGTTGAGTATAAAGATGAAAAGTTGGAGTCCAAGGGATTTCTTCCGGAAATCTATATTCAGGACTTTCCTATTCGTAATCAGAAAGTTACGCTCTGTATAAAACGCCGTCGTTGGGAAGTCAAGGATACAAAAGAGATAATTAGCAGAGACTGGAATGTGGTACAACAGGGAACTCGAATGACCAAAGAGTTCGCTGATTTTTTAAAAGAGTTGTATAGATAATAATCCCGTTAGCTGTTCACAACTGGGTAAATACTATCATTTAGAAGGGAAACAGCTTCAGCAGCAGTATAAAGATCATATCAGTGACTATCGCCAATGGGATCAAATAGAGCATGCAGAAGACTGGATGTTGTATGCTGAGAATACAGGTGTTCATTTAAGCATTGATGAAACTGCTCTTTCTAACGGGGAATTATACACCATCGTTACAAATAAAGCTGCCAAAGGGAGGAAAGGAGCACTTGTTGCGATGGTTAAAGGCACTCAGGCTGAAACTGTTATTGAAGTTTTAAACGGGATTCCCAAGAAGCTTCGGGACACAGTTCGTGAGGTTACCTTGGACATGGCAGCCAATATGAATATGATCGTGAAGCGCTGTTTTGTTAAGGCAGATCGGGTAATCGATCGCTTTCATGTACAAAAATTAGCATATGAAGCGGTACAGGAAATCCGGATCAAATACCGCTGGGAGGTTCTGGATAAGGAAAATGAGGCCATTAGTACAGCCAAGGCGGCGGGAGTAAGCTTTGAGCCAGAAGTTCTCGAAAACGGAGATACAGTAAAGCAGTTGTTGGCAAGAAGTAGATATCTGCTATTTAAGCACCATGACAAGTGGACCACCTCGCAAGTAAAACGGGCCAAGTTGCTGTTTGAACGTTATCCCTTAATCAAGAAAGCTTACAATATCTCTTTGGATCTGGGGACTATCTTTCGGACTTGCACTTTGAAGGAAGTAGCCTTCAAGAAGCTTGCATTGTGGTATAACATTGTGGAAGACTGCGGAATAGACTCCTTCAAAACCGTTGCCAGGTCTATTCAAACCCACTATTTAGATATCCTGAATTTTTTCAACAATAAAAGCACCAACGCATCGGCCGAATCTTTCAACGCCAAGGTTAAATCTTTCAGATCGTCATCAAGAGGTGTAAGAGACATCAAGTTCTTCCTGTTCCGGCTTTCTAAACTTTATGCATAATCGCCCCCCAACTTTTCCACTTGATCCCCTGTTTGCTTTGGAGAGTTTCTTGCCAGTAGTTCAATTCCTATTTCCTGAGTTCATTCTAGAAAATTTCGCGCTCACTTCCTTTGATCAGCGGGATGGCGTCTATCATGCGCACATTGAGGAGAAAAACGTTGCAGAAGATGATCCGGAGCGCCAGAACTTGTTGTCAAAAGGCTTTTTCCCGGTTATTACGGTTCAAGATTTTCCAATTCGCGGGCACAAGGTATTTCTTCATATCAAACGACGTAGGTGGATGAATATAAAGACAGGCAAGGTTGTTTATCGAGATTGGACGGAAATTGGAAAAGGGACGCGAATGACAAGTGAATTCGCGAATTTTTTAAAACCGGGCCGCCGGGCGGATATCAGTCGATACGAATCCGAATAGTGTCCATTCTATCGGACAGTTCTATGGAGTAAAAGGACGTGACCTGCTATGTCAATACCGTGATTTTCAGAGCGAATTTAAAGATTGGAACCAAAGAGGGCACGCAAAAAAATGGCTTCTGTACCCGGAGAACCTTGGATCTCAACTGTCGATAGATGAAACCAGTCTCTCCCGCGGGGAACTTTACACTATTGTTACAAATAAAGCTGCAAAGGGCGGTAGAGGGACTGTAGTCGCCATCGTAGCTGGTACTAAGGCTGAAACAGTTATTGAAGTCATTCGTAAAATCCCCGAATCATTACGTAAAAAAGTAACTGAAATAACCTTGGACATGGCCAGTAGCATGACTATGATCGCCAAGCGTTGTTTCCCGCGGGCAGTGCGAGTTACTGACCGTTTCCATGTACAAAGATTGGCAGTCGAAGCCCTTCAAGAAATCCGTATCAAACACCGATGGGATGCATTGGACCAGGAAAACGAAGCTATTGAGCAGGCAAAGGCCTCTCAGACAGAGTATCAACCAGAAATATTAGCTAACGGTGATACGGTCAAACAATTACTTGCACGCAGCAGGTACGCACTTTACAAAAAGCCCAATACCTGGACTGATGGTCAAAAAGAGAGAGCCAATCTAGTCTTTGAGCGTTTTCCAGACCTGAAAAAGGCATATGATCTGGCCCAAGAACTCAGCAATATCTTCACAGACACAGAAGAAAAGCTATACGGGCTGACAAGATTGGCTAAATGGCATGAAAAAGTCAGACAATCTGGTTTTAAGTCATTCAATACTGTGGCCAGGTCCATAGAGAACCACTATCAAACCATCCTCAATTACTTTGACAACAGAAGCACCAACGCCTCGGCAGAATCTTTCAATGCCAAAGTAAAGGCATTCAGAAGCCAGTTCCGAGGGGTTAGAAACGTTGAATTCTTCCTGTATCGCCTGACTCAATTATATGCTTAATCCAAGTTAGTCCACAACATTTGCTCTTGATCCAACTTGTGGAGTGCGTTGTATTTTTCGGCAAAATTAATCCATCCATTTCAGGGCTTCATCCCTGCCTTCCAGTTGCTCTACGATCACTTCCTGGAGTAGGGTTTTGGCATGGGGTATATTGGACGGAATGCCGCTTTGAAGTAAGGCGATCGCCTCATAAAATTTTCCCGGGTTGGGATAAAGATTTTTGAGTGCACCTAGTTGATGGAAATACGCTATGGCTCTTTCGTAATCCAATAACCGCAGGGAAACGATGCCTGCTATTTTTTTTGCCCCGGCATTTTCCGGATCATTGGCAAGGATCCGCTCACAAACTTTACTTGCAGTAGCATATTGTCCTTTATTATAATACTGAATCGCAAGCTGAACGCTATCTGCGCCGCCGCCCATTCCTACGCCCAATGTCGTGAAGTTTTCCATCGCGTAGCCATTATCCAATAGCTGCAGATCTTGTTTGGGAGGTGCAAGCAGGAACCAGGCAATCCCACAGACAAGGAATGCAAAAACGGCCGATACCACGTAAGAAGGCTTCGGGGAGCGACTTACTTTATTTCGACCTTTTTCATATGATTGCATTTCATCAGGATGACCCATAGGTTTTGCGTTGTTTCAGTCAAGTTGGATTATTTATCTCGAGGTTCATTGCCGCTTTTTCGTTAATTAAGCGGACTGATCTTAGCTAACGAGGATTATAGTTTAAGAGCGTTTGCTCAATAGCTGGGAAGAAGCTATATGAGAGGCAGTCAATTTACAAATTTTCAACAGAGATGCAAACTCGGTAAATCTCCCCTATTGAAATAGCTTAGGTTGTGGGCAAATTAGACTACCTTCACCCGCAGGCGGAAAATGTTACTAAACATCCGTCGATACATATTGCAAATCGCGTTCGATCAACTGATTGACAGTTACATAAGCGGAGAGGTTGGTATTTCGGATCGTTTCCTGAGTGAATCGCTTGCTTTACATCTCAAAGCGAATTTGGTTTCATTGTATTCAGGCGATCAGCTGAGAGCCGCCAGCGTTGGGAATGACCAGCAAATAAGGCAGAATAGCTTGGTAAGGGGCGATAAAATATTGTGGCTGGATCGGGCGCATGGCAATGATTATGAGAATCAATTTTTTGATTTAATGGACAGTTTTGTCAGCTACCTCAATAGTTCATGTTATACTGGAATCACGGGATATGAGTTTCACTACACACTTTATGAAAAGGGTAGCTTTTACAAGAGGCACCTGGATCAGTTCCGGGATAACGATAGCAGACAGTACTCCATGGTTATGTATCTGAATGACGACTGGCATGCGGGAGATGGAGGTGAACTTCGCATTTATCAACATGATGGGCACCAGAATGTGGCCCCTGTAAATCGTAAAGCAGTGTTTTTCAAAAGTAGTGCGTTGGAGCATGAAGTTTTGCCTGTGACCTGTCCCAGAATGAGCATCACCGGCTGGTTAAAATGTGATCCCAACAAAGGGGCAATTTCGGTGCGGTTAAAACTTTAATAAACTAATCGTTTGCTGTAAGGCAGTTTTGAGGCTGTTTATGGTCGTTATTTTACGTTTTGAATTTGTATTTTTTTTATCTATCAAAATTCTCACATCCAGTACTTTACCTGATGAAGGCTTATAGAAGAATAAAAAACATTGATTAACGGTTTGCATGTTATTTATTAAATTGTACTTTTGCACCACGTTAGCATTTAGGAGCAAGCAATTAATGCACCTGACAGCAGATAGACGTAAATGATTCCGTAGCTCAGCTGGTAGAGCAATACACTTTTAATGTATGGGTCCTGGGTTCGAATCCCAGCGGGATCACTTAAAACCAAATTCTTCACTGAATTTGGTTTTTTTTATGTCATTTTGAAGGTAATTATTTCGTGGAAAATCTCGGATCAGGCGAAAAAGTTGGGGGGAAACAGATAGATTCTTTGTTTTGCATCCAGAACCAATACTGTTTGCATTGAACGAGTCTTATCACGCCCTTGTGCGCGTACTTTTGCCGGAAGGCATCCTAGAGTATTTTGAACTAACCAAAGTCATTGAGTCCATTCCTGGTCTTAATATCTATTTAGAAGAAAAGAACATCGCTCCGGTTGAGTATAAAGATGAGAAATTGGAATCCAAAGGTTTTCTTCCGGAAATTTATATCCAGGACTTTCCTATTCGTAATCAGAAAGTTACACTATGTATCAAGCGTCGTCGATGGGAAGTCAAGGATACTGGTCAAATTGTAAGCAGGGACTGGAAAATTGTACAGCAAGGAACGCGAATGACTAAGGAATTCGCGAATTTTTTAAAAGGAATGCATTGACAATAACCCGATTAGCTGCTTCCAGCTAGGTAAATATTTTCACCTTGACGGCAAACAATTACAACAGCAATATAAGGATCACATCAGCGATTATCGCCAATGGAATCAGGTAGAGCATGCTGAGGATTGGATGCTGTATCCTAAAAACACGGGGGTGCATCTAAGTATAGACGAAACTGCATTGTCCAACGGTGAATTATACACCATTGTGACAAATAAAGCTGCCAAAGGAAGGAATGGGGCGCTTGTTGCGATGGTTAAAGGGACACAAGCCGACACAGTTATTGAAGTTTTAAGGAAGATTCCAAAAAAACTTCGGGACACAGTTCGTGAGGTAACCCTCGATATGGCTGCCAACATGAAGCGGTCCGCCGCCGCGGATGATCGTAAAGCGCTGTTTTGTTAGGGCTCATCGGGTAATAGATAGATTTCATGTCCAAAAGCTGGCATATGAGGCCGTACAGGAAATCAGGATTAAATATCGATGGGAAGCTCTTGATCAAGAAAATGACGCAATTAGTGCTGCAAAGGAGGCGGGTGTAAGCTTTGAACCAGAAGTTCTTGAAAACGGAGATAGCATCAAACAATTGCTGGCCAGGAGCCGATATCTGCTATTTAAGCATAGGGATAAGTGGACTAAGAGCCAGCTAATACGGTCCAGGCTATTATTTGAGCGCTTTCCCTTGATAAAACAGGCCCATTCTTTGTCTACCGATTTAGGTATCATCTTTCGAACCTGTACTTGCAAAGAAGTGGCCTTCAAAAAGCTGGCGCTATGGTACAATGCAGTAGAAGACTGTGGAATTGATTCCTTTAAAACCGTTGCCAGATCCATTCAAACCCATTACCTGGGCATCTTGAATTTTTTCAACAACAGGAGCACCAATGCATCGGCCGAGTCCTTCAATGCCAAGATCAAGGCCTTTCGCTCAACATCCCGCGGCGTCCGGGATATCTCATTCTTCCTTTTTAGACTATCCAAACTCTATGCCTGAATTCCCTATTTCCTTCCCCCCAAGGATTTGGCTTGATCCAAAATCTCTCTGTGAGTTCATATGTGGAGGGGAAAGGAAACCGCGGACACGTGGATATTGCCATCCTGAACACGCAAGTTGCAAAAACGGTAGAGAAGATCAATGCGCTGCGTGCGGATATTGATAAAATCATAGCAGAAATAGAAGCCTGAACATGAGCAAAGGGAAGTCAGATATAAAATCAATGGTAAGGTCTTCTGCCGCGGAATACTTAACCTTTATTGCCGCTACGGGAGACGGAGGTGTGGATGTTATTTTTGCTGATGAAAATATCTGGCTGTCGAAAAAAATGATGGGAACGCTCTATCATGTAAATGTCAGAACCATTAGCGATCATCTTCAAAAAATATTTACCGACAGCGAATTACATAAAGATTCAGTTATCCGAAATTTTCGGATAACTGCCACAGACGGTAAAACCTACAATACACAACACTACAATCTTTCGGCTGTCATTGCGGTTGGTTATAAGGTAAATTCTGAGCGGGCTGTACTTTTTCGAAGGTGGGCGACCCACATTGTGCAGGAATTTACCATCAAAGGTTTTGCGATGGATGATGAACGTTTTAAAAATGACGGCACCATTCTCGGCAAAAAGTACTTTGAAGAGCAACTGCAACGAATCAGGGAAATCCGTATCAGTGAGCGAAAATTCTATCAGTAAATTACAATTTGAAGGCCAAAAAGTCCATCGGCCAGCAATGATCATCATTACTGGCCGGTTGACTGTTTTGTTTCAAAAATGAGTTTCAACTTATGTCTGAATGGGATAAACTATAAAGGCCCATAGTCTATTCCTTCACCAATTTGACGGAATGGCCATTCTGTGTTCGAACGAGATAAATGCCTTCGGGAAGGCTTCTGACATTTATGGAAAACGACTGGCTCCTGATGGTCTGTTGTTTTACAACTTTTCCATCAGCCGCAATAACTGTTACTTTAGTTCCAACCTGATCCTGATCTACTGTGATGGTGACTACATCCGTCACAGGATTAGGATAAAAACTGAAAAGCGACTTGGGCCGTACAGCGATCATGCGGCTGTGACTGGTCGAACCGTCTAAATCAGTCTGTTTGATCCGGTAATAGGTATGCGACGTTAGCAGATTGATATCTGTAAACTGGTAACTGTTCACACCATCGCCTTTGCCATCCACGGTCCCGACCGACTCGAAATTCGTCGCATTCTGGCTCCGTTGGATTTCGTAACTTTTTACCAGAGTCTCGTTTACTTTCCAGTTTAAAACAGGCTGATTCTCCATATTTAAGGCAGCGGTAAACGAAATCCAGGTTACAGGTAATGGAGTAGCATTGGTCTTTACAAAGAAACCACTGAATCCCGTCGTTGAAAAAGTAATTTCCCAACGTTCCAGACTACTATTCCATACAACTGATGAGGGCGTAATGTTGGAAGTACCTGCTGTATAGCTCGCAGGCAGCCCGGTTCCATTACTACTTGTGCCGGAAAGCTTCTCCAGTATTACATGAGAGGTTCTAGAGGCAATGCTTGCCGGTTCATCTGCGTCGGGAAGAAGATTGGAAGGGCCTGCAGCGTTGAAATCTTTAAATTCCTGGTTGGTAAAGTAAAGCGTGACTATACCAGCGCCTTCGGGATTAGATGGTGTGATTTCATAATGCCGCTTCACGTAAGCCGCGGATTGATTGGTTTCTATCCAAACCTTGGCCGCTGTACTGCCGGAAACGGAGGCCGCGTCATTGGTTCCATTCAATGTGGCAACCAGTTCATTACAATGGTTGTAATACTGAATAGTGCCGTCGGATTTCTGCATATTTACAACCACACTCGATTTACTTGCAATGCTGGATACCGGCGTATGGCTGTTCTCAAATGAGCCCATATCAATACGGTCAAAGGCAATCCGTGCATTTCCCGCCAGATCTGCCAGGGGAAGATATAACCCCGTTGTATCGGCTGTGCCCGAATTAATCAGTGGCGAGCAGTTTTGCAGGCTGAAATCTCCGGCCATCGATGGTGCGTTAGCGAAATCCAGTGGTGTTTTAAACTGTGGATCGATGTCTGGCATGTTGCCGTTTTCACTTGACGTCAGTCCCTGGATCAGACTGTTCCGGTAGGTGTAGTTCGTTCCGCTCGGCGATCCGCTATTATTCCAAACTATACTATTCACAAACTCAATAGTCGCATTATTACCATAAATGGCAAAGGATCCCGAGCCGGATACCGATTTATTGCCGCTGATTACGGTGTTGATGGCTACCAGCTTACTTTGCTGTACCATCGCGATACCTCCGCCATCTCCGGTAATACTATTGCCAGTTATCTGACAATTCACCAGTCGCATATTCCCGAGATTGCAGATAGCCCCACCAAGGCTACCAGATAGTTCACCTACGTTTCCTGAAATTTTGCAATTGATAAACAAAGGAGAAGAAGCGGCGCCTGTTGAAAATACCCCCGCACCATACCTTGAAACATTATCGCTGATCACCGAGTTCTTCACTACCGGAGACGAATTATTCATTAAGACTCCGCCTCCCGATCCAGCGTCCGTTGTTAGTGCAATGTTTCCGGTCACAGTTACATTTGAAATGACGGGTGAAGAAAAGTAGAGGCTGATCCCCGCACCATTCAAACGGGAAATAGTACGGTTGTTGACCAGAATGGACTGGCCTGGTTCATTTGCATGACCCCCAGTAACAGTAAAGCCATCAATGACGGCAGTGCCGACGTCTCCGGCCGAAAGAACAACATGATAAGCATCATTACCACTGAATGATCCGCTGCCGTCCAGTTCACCACTCAAAACAGATTTGTTAGCAGTAATGGTGAGATCCCTCTGTACAAGTGCCGTTTCTGTTCCTGCAAATCCACCGTAAAGTTTCACATTGGTGGTGAGTACGAAAGCATTAACCCTGTTTCCGGGATCGATGGTCCAGAGATCATTGGCCGGACGTATCGGCTTGTAAACGCCTCCCGCAACCCACACCTCACTGGCACACAAATCGTTCAGCATCGCCTGAAGATCATCGCTGGCGTTCTCCCAGCTGCTGCCATCCTTTGTACCTGTGAGCATACCCGCTTTTACATACCGGATGCCCGACGCGGTTGATCCATCCAGTTGAAGTTCGAAAGCGCCGATATCGGTGGTTGTACCATATATCCTCGGGTTCCCTGTGATATCTGCGGTTAAGGAATTTAGCAATGCGTTATTACCTTTATTCAGAAGCGGACTGCAGGAAAGCAAACGATAATCGCCATTTGTAAAAGGAGCAGTGCCCACCAGGGGTGCATTCGCAAATCTGGGCGACGTATCAGCAATGTTATGGTCGGCGGTAGAAGAAGAACCCTGAATCAAGCTGTACGAAATTGAAAATCCGTCGTCAGTAAGTCCGTGGCTATTTCCATAAATTACACTGTTTGCAATGGTTGCCGTCGCATTGTTGTTGGAAATCGCCCCTCCCTGGTTCCCGCTGATGGTCACGTTCGTAAAGGTCGACGAACCTAACCTGTTGTAGACTCCTCCTCCGGATCCATCAGCTCTATTTCCGGCGATTACGGCGTTGGTAATGTTCAGTGCTCCTTCATCTGAGAAGATTCCTCCTCCATCGTTGGAGGTCTTGCTGCCCATTACAGAAACAGCGTTCATTGAGACGGAAGCAGCTATATTGTATAGTCCTCCTCCGTAAAACTGAAACACGGTATTTCCTTTAACTGATACTTGACCGCCAATCGGGCCATTGGCATTTCCACCGCTGATTGTTAGTCCATCCAGCAACGCATTTCCCAAGTCGCCAGATGCAACCACCACATGGTAAGCATCTGCGTCATCTACGGTGTTGTTACTGTTAAGATCTCCGCTCAGCACCGTGCGGTTCGCACCGATCGTCAGATTTCGTTCAGACAATGCCGATTCTGTACCCGCCAATCCGCCATAGATTTTTACATTTTTCCTCATGACAAAAGCATTGTTTCTGTCACCCGGAGTCATTGTCTCTGGCACATCTGCCCGGCGGTTGGGCCTGTAAACTCCACCAGCCAGCCATACTTCCTGAACACAGGGAGCCTGAATCATCGCCTGCAGGTCTCCGCTGGCATTCGCCCAACTGGTACCGTCTCCGGTTCCCGATGCCACTGGCTTTACATACCTTACTGTCACAGAACCTTCACCCTGATTCTCGTATGCTCCGATATCTGTCGTGGTATTGAAAAACCTGTTGTTTCCTGCAAAATCTGTCAGAACACTACCCAAAAACGTATTGCTGCCTTTATCCACCATCGGGCTGCAAGCTGCTATGCGAAAATCTCCGGCTGAATTGGGAGCACTATTAAATGAAATTCCCGCCACAAACTGAGGGTCGTTGTCGGGAATATTTCCATCCGTTGCAGACGTTGATCCCTGAACAAGGCTATGCGTAAAGACAGGTGATCCTTGAAATACTCCGCCACTGTTACCCCAGATGATTGTATTTTGAATAACCGGTGATGAAGACGCTGCATCACCGAAATTAAATATTGCCCCTCCAGCACCCGAATTGGTTGATTTATTGGCTGTGATCGTTGTATTTACAATCTTTGGTGAAGAGGCCGAATTACATAAACCACCACCCAAAACAGCCTGATTACCACTGACAACGGTGTTAATGATCGTGAGCGAAGAGGATAAATTGTAAATTCCTCCGCCATAAAGAACGCTTGTGTTCCCGCTTAGGACGCTATTGGTGATCACAAACGCGGTATTTGCAGTAGTATTATTATAAATCCCGCCACCATACTGTGCGGCTGAATTGCCGCTAACTATGACATTTTGTAGCTGTGAAAGATTTGATTGATTGAAGACACCTCCGCCGTTCAATTGATCAACATAATTTTCATTCACAAAAATTGCATTACCGGCGGCGTTGGCATTACCACCTGTTATTGTAAAGCCATCCAAAGTTGCCGTTCCGATGTCGCCGGTACTAATCACTACGTGACTAGCGTCACCGTCGGTAAGCGAATTAGAATTGTCCAGGTCTCCGCTCAGCACAGATCGGTTTGCAGTCAAGCCCAGATTACGTTCCGCCAACGTCGTTTCTGTTCCGGCAAATCCTCCATATAATTTCACATCTTTTCTGATCACAAAAGCATTTTTTCTATCACCAGGAGTCACGGTCGCCGGATCTTCCGCGGATCTTAACGGTTTGAATGTACCGCCTGCAACCCATACTTCATGAGGCTGTGGTGCATTGAGCGCAGACTGAATGTCACCATTTGCATCCTGCCAGCTCGTGCCTCCGCCAGTACCTCCTTCCTTGACATACAAAATCGGAAATTGCCCTCCATGATTCTCGTAAGCCCCAATATCGATCACATCGTCAAAGATTCGAGAAGCGCCGTCAAGATCCGTGGGAATTCCTGAAATTGCACTATTGTCACCTTTATTGATCACCGGACTTTCGACCCAAAGCCGGAAGTCACCTGCCGCTGATGGAGCCGATGCAAAACCCAGAGCATTTCTGAACAAAGGATTACTGGTGCCTGTAATGTTTCCCTGCGTTACGCTGCTTTTACCCTGGATCAGGCTGTTGGAGTAGGTTGGCTCTGTTCCGGACAACCCTGTTTCATTTCCCCAAATAATGCTGTTGCGAACTGTGTAGGCATAATTACTGTATATCGTTCCACCCGAAGATGCATTTCCACTGATGGTTGTATTAATCAAATTCGGGGAAGAGTTTACTTCAATGGACATTGCGCCGCCTCCTCTTGTTCCTCCTGCCCGGTTTCCGGTGATCAGTGAGTTGATGATTGTAGGAGACGAGGAAAATACATTAGATATTCCTCCTCCTACATCACCGGTGCCATTACCGCTGATGATGGTTGCGATAATTCGTGGTGACGATGAATTTGTATTTAAAACGCCACCTCCATTGCTATTAGAACCCGTCGCAAAATTACTGCTTATCAAGCAATTGTTAATCTCAGGCGAAGATTCGGAATTGTAGATTCCTGCTCCTCCGGCAATAGAAACATTTTCAACAACGGAAATATTGGCGATCAGGGGCGAGGAGCGGCTAATAAATATACCCGCTCCACGATCGCTGGGAATAACCTCACCTTTTACCGTCATCGGGTTGTTACCATGCCCCGCCTTACCTTGGGTAATGATAAAACCGTCCAACGTACCCGAGCCGGCATCTCCTAAACTGATTACAACGTGATAAGCATCCGCGTTAGTTTGGGTATTACTGTCGTCCAGATCACCACTAAGTATAGAACGGCCGGCTAGGCTCATTACTCTTTCACTTAATGTTGTCTCTGTTCCGTTAAATCCACCATAAAGTTTCAGGTCTTTTTTGAGAACAAAAGCGTTATTGCTGTTGACATCATTAATCTCGGAAAGATTGTCCGCACGCCGCTTCGGCTTGTATCTGCCTTTGGCTACCCAAATTTCCTGAACACAAGGCGCATTGATCATCAGCTGAATATCGTCGCTCGCATTCTGCCAGCTGGTTCCATCACCGGTCCCAGAGGCAACAGGTTTTACAAAGCGCTTTTCAGTTAAAGAGAAATTACCCTGAAATTCAAAAGCACCGATATCAACAGTGGTATTATAAATTCGGGGATTCCCCGCCAAATCTGTCGTGATACCGGATAATTGGGCATTATCTCCTTTGTTTAGAAGCGGACTGCATGGTTCAAGCCCGTAATTTCCAGCTGAGAACGGTGCTGAAACATATGAGAGCGCCCCCTGAAACAGCGGATCCGAATCCGGCACATTTCCATTTGCACTGGAGCTCAGCCCCTGAATCAAACTGTTGGCATAATCCAGCGTGCCGGTTGTAACGACTCCCGAACTGTTTCCTGAAATGACACTGTTGCGGATGATTGGTGAGGCTGTTTCAACGTTATAAATTGCGCCGCCCTGATCAGTAGCGTTATTTCCGCTGATCGTCACATTCGTCAGAACAGGATTTAGTCCCGACGTATTGTACATAGCACCTCCATGAATGGCTGCATGGTTACCGGTAATCAACGTATTCATGAAGCTTGGCGCACCCTGATAATTATAAATGCCTCCACCATAGTTACTAGTGTTATTGCTAATGGTCGTGTTAAGAAAAGAAGGGTTACAACTCTCGATCCCTACACCGCCGCCTCCTGTGCTTTGGTTGCCAGAAATCTCAGCAAAGGAAATGGCTGGACTTGATTTAATGATATTGATCCCACCAGCATTCAGTGCCTTGTTTCCAATGACCTTGATATGGCTTAATGCAGGTGACGACTCGAATATCGTAATGCCGCCTGCCCTGTTTGATAGGACTCCCTTGTTGTTAACAAGAATGGTGCGATTTGGAACATTATCCGTCGCATTTCCTCCGCTAATCGTAAATCCGTCCAGCAAGGCGCTTCCGACATCTCCAGCTGCTATCACGACGTGGTGCGCATCGTTATCGTTGATGGCGCCACTGTTATCAAGATCTCCCGAAAGTAGTGAAACGTAGGTGCCGGGATTGCGATCTTCCATAACAGGGGAGCCGGTAACGGGAAAGCCGCCATACACCTTTACATCTGCCTTCATCACAAAAGCGTTGTCCCGGTTGCCTGGATCGGTGGCTGAGCTGTTATTCGCCGGGTGAATAGGTTTGTAAGTACCCGCAGCCACCCATACTTCCTCCACACAAACCGTATTAATCATCTGTTGAAGGTCGGCGCTCGCATTTTCCCAGCTCGAACCGTCACCAGTTCCGGAAGTAACAGGTTTGACATAGCGAATCTCAGCTGTGAGCAAATTACCCTGGTACTCCAGAGCACCAATATCAACCGTCCAATGATGTATACGGGGGTTGCCGGCAAAATCGGTGGTGAAGAATGATACCACGGAGTTATCCCCTTTGTTAATCAGCGGGCTACACCGATCTATCTGGTAATTTCCTGTTCTGAACGGAGCTGATGAATAGGCGGGTGCACCTTTGAAATAAGGATCAGAATCGGGAATATTTCCATTGTCCGAAGAGGTCAGGCCCTGGATCAGGCTGTTGGCATAATTAAGCGTGGCTGTAGTAGTTATTCCCGAGTTGTTAGCAGTAATGACGGAATTTCGAATTACAGGTGAGGAAGTATCGACGTTGTAAATCCCTCCTGCGCCTCCTCCTGCATTATTTCCACTGATTGTCAGGTTGGTAAGAACCGGATTTGATCCTGACTCATTATACATGCCGCCCCCGCGATTGACTGTATAATTCCCAATTATAAGGGCATTTACGAATACGGGAGCTGACGAATCATTAAAAACACCGCCTCCCTTTCCGTTACTCTTATTGCCGCTGATCGTGCTGTAACTGATCGTGGGACTGGACTCTAAATTGGCCAATCCGCCACCACCCTGAGGTCCGTTATTTCCTGAAATCTCGGAAAATGAAATGTTCGCAGAAGACGAAGTCAGACTTATTCCTCCCCCCAGTAGCGCTGAATTTCGAGTGACTTTGACATATCTCAGAACAGGAGAAGCATCGAAGATAGCAATGCCCCCTCCCTGATTTGTCAAAATGGCCTTACCGTTAACAAGAAGACTCCTGTCGAAGGGGGTATCCGCGGAGGTTTCATCGAATACATAGGCATGTCCTCCGCTGATGGTAAAACCTTCCAGTATAGCGCTTCCAACATTTCCTGCGGCTATCAGCACGTGGTAGGCATCCATGATACTGATCGTGTCGTTGTTATCGAGGTCTCCCGAGAGCAGGGATGTATTGGTCTCCAGATTACGGTCGGACATCAAAGGTGAGCCCGTAGCCGGAAAACCGCCATAGATTTTCACATTGGCCTTCATCACAAAGGCTTTGTCTCTGTTGTTGGTCGAGAGGTTATCGGCAGGGTGGATTGGTTTGTAAGTCCCAGCAGCTACCCATACTTCGGTAACACCCTGACCGTCGATCATAGCCTGCAAGTCTCCGCTGGCATTGGCCCAGCTGGTTCCGTCTCCGAGGCCAGCCGCGGCTGGTTTTACATAACGAATCACATTTTGTGCGTGGGTTGAGACGATGGAGATGGCCGTAAATACCATCAGCGTTAACAAATGTTTAATCTTTGGTATTTTAAAATTGAGGGTAAAAAAGGGCATTTTCATAAAAATGGAGAAGTTTTGCATGACTGTATATGATCGTCTTCTGGAATAAAGGAATGAATTATCCAGCTCTCTTTCTGCGTCATTATTCCTTGACAAATCGCTGCGCCGTGCCATCCGCTAACTTTAAAATATACACGCCGCTGCGTAACAATTTGATGGAGACCTGCTGCGTGTTTGTGGTGATGATTATACTCTGAAGTAGCCTTCCTGTTACATCGTACAAGGCGGCAGTACTCTGGAATAGTGTTGGTGGAACGGTGAGGGTAATTGATTCCTTTGCCGGATTAGGGTAGACCATCGCCGGACCTACTTCACGATTAGCCAGTGAAATGATTTTACTGTAAGCGAAAGAACCATCGCGATCATTCATCTTCAACCGGTAGTAAACGTTGCCATGGTACAGTGTCGCATCTTGGTAGCTGTACTGGTGATTGCCGCTGCCACTGGCATTCACTGTTCCGATTTTGGTGAAATTCTTTGCATCCGTACTGCTTTGCACCTCGAAATTCAACGTATTCACTTCGTTGGCTGTTTTCCAGTTGAGCAGGTTAGCACCTTTTTCTTTTGTTCCGGTAAAACTCAGTAAATTCAGCGGAAGAGGGCTGTCGATGGTTTTTACAAAAAATCCACTGAAACCCGTCACGTCAAAACTCACTTCCCAACGACTGGCCCAGGCATTCCAGACGATGCTTCCGTTTACAGCAGGATCCAGCGGATTGATGGTTTCTGCATCACCAGCGTAGGAGCCCGGCAAGCCCGAGTCATCGTCGCTTTCGCCAGACCGTTTCTCAATGCGCAGGTTCGTTTTGTAGTTTTCCATATCCGTCGCGTTGATCGGCAGTTTGGTGGAATTCGCTGCATTGAAATCCGTGAATTCCTGCTGGGTAAAGTAGAGTGTCACTTTGGCCGTCGCCGTTTCAGCGCCGTTGGTGGGGGTTATCTGGTAGTGGCGTTTTACAAAGTTTCCTGGCTGCGTAGTTTCTACCCATAATTTGGCTTTCACTTGTCCGGAAACGGCTGAAGCTCCCTTGGGGGTAAGGTAGGCGATCAGCTTACAATCTGAACCATTCGCCCTTAGGAAAATGTCTCTCTCGATCATTGCTGAAACCTCATCCCTATCCGCAGCCAGCTCAGATGGCTGGCCTGAAAATTCATAGGCACCCATGTCTACTGTCCCTTTATTGTAAAAACGTGCGTTCCCATCCAGGTCAGTAGCGGTATTGAATAAGTTAGGATCGCGATCTCGCCCGTAGGAATAGTGACTGTTGCTTCCTTTGTTAATAACCGGGCTACATGCTTGCAGGCGATAGTTGCCGTTCGCAGCATCTACAAAAAGCGGATCGATGTCCAGGTTTTCGCCGCTATTCGTACCTATTGCGTTATTCCAGTTGGCGCTGCCACCGCTGCCTTTTACAATACTGTGGGCGAAAGAAATATCTCGTAAGTTGTAAGATAAATCACGGTCGTTGGGGTCCTGTATGATGCTGTTGCGGAAATTAATCTTGCCTTGATAGCAATGCATGATGGCGTTGCCAGTGTTACCAGCGACTGTACAGTTAACCAGGGAGGAGTTTCCATTACGCCCAAACCAGACTGCTGATGTGAGCCCAGTGCTATTTCCAGTGAAGAGAGAATTTTCTACCGAGGGATCTCCTCCACCATTGTACCATCCACCGCCATCCAGAGAGGAATGATTCCCGCGGATCACAATATTTTTCATGGAAGGGTTCCCGTAAAAGTTATACCATCCACCGCCTTGATTTGCAGAATTTTCGCTGATCAAGGTGTTGGTTACGATTGGATTCCCTCCCTCGTTTAATACTCCTCCACCAATGTTATTCGAACGGTTGTTTGTGATCCTCATCCCGTTCAACCGGGGACTTCCGTATACATTGTACCACCCTCCGCATCGGGCGTTACTAATAAAATTAAAGCCGTTTACAGATATAAAATCTCCATTTCCACCGTCTGCATTTCCATCTCTCACCGTAAAACCATCTACTTGCAGGCTTTCATCGAGTTCACCACCAACGGTGATCAGTACATGATAGGCGTTGTCGGAGTTATCACCTGGCGTGCCCAGATCCCCGCTCATGATCGTGGGATGCAAGTCTGGGTCGCGGGTGCCATTGCCACCCGATGGGTATCCGCCCAGTAGTTCCAGGCCTTTGCGGGTGATGGTGAAAGCTTTATGGCGTTCACTTGGTCCGCTTCCCGCCTTATACTCCGGATAGTAAGTGCCTTCTGCGACCAGAATTTTATCGATAGAAACACAGGATTCATGGGCAACCCGGATGGCTTCTGCCAGGGAGGAAATGGCCGTAGCCCAGCTCTCGCCGTTTCCGGGAGTAGCCACAGATGCATCTACGTGTATTGTACTGGTGGTCGGGCTTACTCCCCGATACTCATAAGCCCCCATATCTACGATTCCATTGTTATAAAAGCGGGCTTCCCCTTCCATGTCGGTCGTAATCGATGATAAATCGGGGTTTTGCCCATTGGCGTAGTAAGTATTGCTTCCCCTGTTAATAACCGGACTACAGGCTTGCAGGCGATGGTTGCCGTTGGCAGCATCTACAAAAAGCGGGTCGGTATCACCGGAAATGTTGCCATTGTCGGTACTGGTCATGCCCTGTACAAGACTGCAGCTGATATCACCAGCGTTGATCCCACTGCTGTTTCCGTAAACGATACTATTACGTAGAGTAAGTGTTGAACTATTGTTGGATATACCTCCGGTACCGTTAGAGGCTGTATTGCCTGTGAGGGTGCAGTTGGTAAGTGTGGCGGTTGAGTTGACGGTATTAAATATGCCTCCGCCGTTAACAGCGGTATTCTCACTGAAAGAGCAGTTGGTGTACTTGGGGGCTGAGTCAGTATTGTAAACGCCCCCGCCCAAAGAAGTAGCTCGGTTGCCGGTGACCTTACAGTTGATCAAAATGGGATATGAAGAAGCGTTGTACATTCCGGCCCCATGATAATTGACCGCATTGTTGGTGATGAGGCAGTTTTTTATGGTAGGCGAAGCGCTCAAATTACGGATCCCGCCACCAAAATCTCCGGAACCGCCCGTAATGGTAAAGCCATCCAGTAAAGCAGACGCCTCAATGCCACTGTTATTGTACACCACGTGGGTGCCATTACCCTGCAAAATGCTGGCATGCGCCGTATTGATCAGATCCCGCTGGGCAACACTTGTTTCATCCCCCTTAAAGCCGCCATAGATCTTCACGTTATTTTTCATTCTGAAATACTCACCACTGTTGGCTCGCTGGTAAGTGCCTTTTGCTACCCACACCTCATCACCGATGGTGGAAGCCGTGATCATGGCCTGCAGGTTATTACTTGCATTGTCCCAGTTGCTACCGTCGCCACTTCCGGTTGGGGTTGCTCTTACATATCGAATGGCGGCGGAGAGGTGGCCAGCGCAGGCTAGCAAAGAGAAGAACAGAAGCAGCCTTACCACAATTAGCGGAGACGCGTACACAGCGCGGATAGAATTTTTTGTCATGATAAAAAAAGAGGAATGCGATACCTTTTGTATCGGTCAAGGAGATGGTATTATTCGCAATGATTAACTTACAAATGTACTTGCGATGCCTTTTTGGGATGTTGCTTATCTGACCAAAACCTTGGATTATTGTTGCAGAGTTATGCTATTTGGTCAAAAAGGGTCAGAAGAAGCAGAATCCAGGCGCATTTCGTACCTGTTACAGCCCGAATTTTTTCAAGGTGGCCAGATACCGGGGATCGTCCCGCATGATCTCAAAAACAGGGGAAACTTTGATGTCGCCGAGAATCCGGCCATGGCTGGTTGCTTTCAGCAAATAGTGGATGCTTTTTTCTTTATCGTTCAGTCCCGAATATATGACGGCTCGTGCGGCATCGTTTTCAGGCGTTTCAGGTAGCGCTTTCAAATAAGTAAGTACTTCATCGGTTCGGCCGTCTCGCGCTTTCAGAAAAACAATCTGGGTCCCCATCCTCACGCCAGGATTCAGGCGTTCGGTCTCATGGGCATGAAGCAGAGCTCTTTTGTAATCGTGTCTGGCTGTGTAGAAAGTCGTACAGGCCAGGTGGTAGGCAAAAGTTTCGTTAAAAAGATCTTTTCCGTCGTCGATACATTTTTGTGCAAGCTCTGTTTGGTTTGCGTACAGACAATTGAGCACGTTGCCTGCATGAATGACCGGATGTAAGGGATCAAGAGCAGTGGCTTTCATACTGTATCGCATGGCCTCGTCCACGTTGCCTTTAATCCGCAATAGTAAGCTAAACCAGTAATTGATCATGGCATCGTTGGGCTGATGCCTCAGGGCTATCCTGTATGCAGCTTCGGCCTGATCCCATTTTTGCTGCTCGCGGTAGAGGTTGGCCAGAGCCGCAAAAGCCATCCCGCAATTCGGATCCAGTCTGATGGCTGTTAAGGCATATTGCTCACCCAGTTTTACACTGGAATCGCGTGGGATGACTCCGTTTTCTGCCATCAGGTGGTAGGCAACGCTCAGCTGCGCAAAAGCATCGCTAAACCTGGGGTCGGCCTGTACTGCCCGTTTCAGATGCACCACACTGGCCAGTAACTGTTCTTTTTTTCGGGTTAGTATCAGTTGGCGTCCCTTCAGGTATTCATTGTAGGCAATCAGACTGTGGGTTGTTTTTTTATTTTTCTGACGTTCAAAATTATCACTGAGCTTCTGGTTAAGTTCCAGGCTTACTTCTTTCGCTACCTGATTAAGCAAATCAAAAACAGCAGGCATTTGACCGTCGTAGGAATTGGTCCATACGGTACTATGGTCGACGGCGCTAACCAGTTCCACCCTGATCCTTAGCTGTTGATCCACAACAAGGACAGAACCCTCTAGCAGGTAATTCACCCCAAGCTCCCTGGCAATAGAGTCGACGGGGGTATGGGTGTTTTTATAGCGGTCGGTGGAAGAAGTGGAAATAACCTTGAGCTTATCTATCAGGGCAAGGGAGCCATGGATTTGGTCGCGCACACCAACACACAAGTAATCGGTTTTTTCCGGTCCCAGGTTTTTGAAAGGCATCACGGCGATGGAGTTTTCAAAAAGGGCAGTATCCGGTTCTGCTGAAGGTGTTACTTCCTGCGTCTGCATCCAGAAAGCGACGCAGGATGCCATCAAAAGCAGAAGCAGGAACAAAGCGCTCAGCCGTATTTGGCGGGAAACGCCCGCGGTTCGCTTTCGGGGCGATATGTCTTCGGATGGAGTATTGTCCGGAGGAGGGTTATCCGGCGGAGCAATGAAGGTCACGATTGTTGCCTTTTCTTCTGGCGTATTGGCTGACTCTTCATCACGCTGTCTGCGGTATGCTGTTGGTGATGCCCCAAATTCCTGTGCGAAGTATTTGCTGAAGCTTTGCGGGCTGTCGATGCCGAGCAGGTAGGAAATCTCTGATGTTTTCATCGGAGAAGATCTCAGCAGCTCTGCCGCCTTGATCATCTTTCTTTTACGGATGTACAGAGAGATGGATAACTGCGTGTACTCCTTCACCTGCCGGTAAAGTTGTGACCGGCTAACGCCCAACTCTCTGCAAATGTTATCTATTCCGAATTCAGGTTGGTCGAAATTATTGTCGATTATCCTGTCAATTTTTTCTATTTTAAAGGAGGTATCCGCAGTTCGCATCAGTTTTTTGGCTTAGAAACAACACCTGTTTATCTCAGATTTTGCTTTTCAAATTGTTAAACCGGACGCAAGATACATCTGTCCAATTGTTTTTCCGCATCAGGAAATTTTCGTTTTTTGGAGACGGTTGAACCTGAGTCCTTTATTGGTTTGGCTGATGGTTCATTTGTTTATTTTAACGGTTATATCCATGCTCCCATGGAGAGACCACCTATGTTTATGATGTGGAAGAAATTTTTTATTATTGTGGGATCAATCTTACCGGTTAGGAAATATGAAATATAATTTCGGGACAAAAGAAAGTCCGCTCCAATTGACAACCCCTCCGCTTTCCAGCCAATACACGATGCATGTGGAAGAAAAGAATGGAAATGATATCTTGGTTTGTACGGTCGGAAAAACAATTCTGCATTACCATATAAACTGCATTGATGATCTGTACCTGATGTTAAAGCAGCATGGAGACTGGGTTGAACTAGGGAGTGCAGATGAACAGAAAGCAGCAAAAGAGGGAACTGTGGAGGCGTGGGGACGTTCTGAGGGTAATCCGGTTGGTGGCTGGTATGGTTTGAAAAAGGGGTTTAGCGGAAGGTTTGGGATGTATATCCACCTCTTTTGGATGCGTTGGGTATGGCGGAGGTTACCCATGAAGCACGAGGCAATAAAATGAAGGCTATATAGCTATACAGAAACAACAGGAGTAACATACTTACAATATTTATCATCAACTAAAATTCAACAACATGATCAAGCAAGCGTTAATCGGTGAGTTTTTGCACGAGGCTGAAAATACAAGGAAACTTTTAAACGCCATTCCGGACACCGCCCTGGGCTATCGTCCGCAACCGCATTTGTGGTCCATCGGACAGTTGGCGTCACATGTTGCAGAGGTTTACAATTGGTATGAGGGTACATTTAACCGTGATTATTTGGACATGGGTGTGTACAGATATGATAAGGGAGATATAAGCAAGGCAGCTAACATTGTGGCCAAATTCGAAGAAAACGTGTCTGCGGCAAAATCTGTTTTGGAACACTCTGACGAAGGGACCTATATGAATTTTTGGTCAATGGGTGCAGGAAATCAGGTATTTTTGGGCCCAATGCCAAAAATTCAGGTTGTTCGGGGATTTTTGTTTAATCATCTTTATCATCATCGCGGGGAGTTGGTAGCACATTTGAGAGCATCGGGAAATAAGGTTCCAGGACTTTATGGCCCAACTTATGAGCAGTCTCAGCCAAAGAAATGAACTGTACCCTGTAACCATACAGGAAAGCATTGTGTTTGGCTGTTAACTGGCCAGTCTTGTCCTGTACCGAAAGGAATCTCAGAAAATTTATCGAATAAAATCATGTTTCTGGCAGAATCCGTGACCAGGATTGGAGATTGATGAGGAAATATGAAACTATTTTGCCTATTGTTACTTCGGTATTTACATAGAAAACAGGGTGATCATTGTTAGCCTTTTGAACAACACGTTGATTCAGGAGTCCTGTCGTTCTATGTATGCCGGTAGCAGTTTTCATCAAAGCCATTTTCAAAATAAATATAGGATCAAATTTAAACGCTTAGGTAATTTTAATGCATACTATTTTGCCATTTATGTTGGCCATGGTTGCCATTATTGTGATACTGAATATGTGGGCTGTTAAGCTTAAAATTGCTTATCCCATCCTGCTTGTTATTGGCGGATTGGTTATCGGTTTTATCCCGGGCCTTCCGGTAGTAAAGGTAGATCCTGGCCTCATTTTTTTTATATTCCTGCCACCGCTGCTTTTTCAAGCCTGCTGGACAGTTTCATTCAAAGAAATGAAAAAATGGTGGCGCATGATTACCAGCTTTGCCTTTCTGGTGGTATTCTTTACAGCCCTTTCGGTCGCTATTGTAGCACATGAGTACATTCCAGGATTTACAATAGCCTTGGGGTTTTTGTTGGGCGGTATCGTATCGCCACCCGATGCGGTCAGTACAGGCGCCATTACCAAATTTGTAAAAATACCTAAATCCACCTCGGCAATTCTGGAAGGAGAAAGCTTGCTTAATGACGCCTCATCTTTGATTATTTTTCAATTTGCTTTGGTAGCCGTAGGTACAGGCCAGTTTGTGTGGCAGGATGCTGCACTTAGTTTTTTGTGGATGGTTATAGGAGGTGCTGCTATTGGTTTTTTGGTGGCCTGGTTGTTTGTTGAAGCTCACAAAAGACTGCCAACCGATGCGTCTTCGGACATCGCGCTGACGCTGATTGAGCCCTACCTTATGTATTGGATTGCCGAGCAGCTGCATGCATCTGGTGTACTTGCCGTTGTTGCCGGAGGACTTTATATGTCGGCGAGGCGTCTTGTATTTTTAGACAGTGCCAGTCGGGTGAGAGGATATAGTGTTTGGGAAAGTTTTGTGTTCATACTAAACGGCGTTGTGTTTCTGATCATCGGGTTGGAACTTCCGGAAATTGTTGCAGGAATCCGCTCACAAGGTATTCCGTTGGGAACTGCCATTGGGTATGGTGTCTTGGTAACTCTTGTTCTGATTGCTGCCAGGATGATCAGTGCCTATGCTTCAATGCTGGCTACCCGCATTTTCCGGCCTAGCGTGGCACCAAAGGTTAGCGGCAAAAGGAGGTTTGTACTTTTACCCCTGATGTTGGGATGGACAGGAATGCGGGGTGTGGTATCACTGGCAGCCGCATTGGCTATCCCGGTAACGCTCGACAGTGGTGCTGCATTTCCACAGCGTAGTCTGATATTGTTTATTACCTTCGTGGCCATACTGCTTACACTGGTGGTTCAGGGGCTAACCTTGCCGTATATCATTACCCGGTGGCGTATCTTTGGTGACTTTATAAATGAAGATTCGGAAGCAGCAACGAAAAAGGAGATGAAGCTTGGTCTAAAACAGCATGTATATGAATATGTACGGACGAAGTACACCGATGAAGCCAGCCCGCACGCAGGAATACAGCAGTTTATGAGGAAGTGGGAGGAGCGTTCAAAAGTCAATGACGAGGACCTTATGAGTAACAGTACCAAAGCAATTTTCATCGAAATACTGGATATACAGAGACAGTACCTGGCAGTGCTTAACCAAAATCCGAAGATCGATGAAGAGGTAATCAGACAGCAGCTGTATCAGTTGGATCTGGAAGAAGAGCGGTTGAAAATTATTTAACGAGCCTCAGATCAATATTTTAAAGCGTACCAACTGACCCACTTCTTTGGCGTGAAATGGGTAAAAGCATCGTGAAGGTTCGAGCTGTCGAGGACGTTAAGCCCGATTTAAAACAGAGGTTTAAAACAGGGTGGAGGGCTGTTGGTTTCATGTGTATGGCCCGAATGGATACCGCTATTCGCATTGTTGACAATTCAAAGTTGCCGAATAATAAATAGAGCTAAGATTTTGACTTTCAAATAATTGAATTTGTTATTTTTAGGGAGTGGTTCATTCGTGGCGTTTTTCGTGTCGAAGATGTTTGTCTTACCCTAAATCCTCCCAACTTGATTAACGTTAGCCAACTTCCGCTCATTTTTACTGTTGTAGGGGCCGGTTTGCTTTTATACTGGTTCCGTCATGAACTTTCGATTGCTTACCATTGGATGAGTTCGCTGATTCAGCGGTACAGTGCCATGCCATCTTTTTCGAGAGGAGATGTTTTTTTTACTATCTGGCGGGTAATCAGGCTCAATTGGTATAGTGTGTTGATGGTGGTTGTGCTTTGGTTTATCTTATTTAACGTCGACGTGGGTAGCGACATAGTCATACATTATGTTGACCATCTTCTTAACAATGGATTTAGTTCAAAGTTCTGGTCATTGTGGTGGTTGTTCGGTTGTCTCTTGCTGATGACTTTGGCGATCTGGATTATTCCATTTTTTCTTTTTTCTCCAAAGCGATTTTATAGGGCCAAGAGTGACGCCGTTCGGTTTTATATGGGAACAAAGTTTCTGTCCATTCTTGCCATAACTCCCTATTATGTGATTGCGGGAGCTTTCTTATTCCGGAACGAGCCAGTTGAAGTTCCCCTCTGGTATTTGCCTGTATTCTCCCTTGCGGGAGTAGCCGTATTTCTGCTGATAGAGTTCAAAATTCTTCACATACATTTGGTATCCAGGTTTTTGAATAGCGCCTCGGAGATCTTGGTGCGATGGGGCGATAAATATTTGGGGGGCAACCGGTACCTCATCATTTTGATCAAAATACTAATAGTTGAATTGATTTTTATCCTGGTTGTGGCAGGTTTGATTAATTGGTTTGCGGCAGATGCCCTGGTTCATATTTACGTTTCCGTTTTTGTGTTGGTAAGCAGTGCTTTCATTTTTAAACTCCTTTTTTTTACCAATGACACCAAACTGACGCGCAAGGAAGTGATTGCTATGGTAACTGCTATGACATCGGCCGACAATATCAGGCATAGCAGGCACTTTTATTACACGGTGTTATTTTTGTTATTGTTTATAAATGCTTATTTTTTTGTTGTCCCCTCGCTCACAACAACCAATACCATATATGTTTTATTGATTGTCTTTGCGCTGCTGATCGTATACCTGGACTTATGTAGAAACCTTGCTTCCAGTGAAAAAATTGGTATTAAGATTACCGGCTTTATGGGGATTTTGCTTTTTCTTGTGGCTTCTGTAATTTCTCCGAGAGGGCAGTTTGTAGTGCCACTTCGGGAATATACCAGTAGCTCGGCCAGTGAAAGTGACTCACTGGAAATTGATCCGAAATTGAATAAGTATGGGTTTCTGGAGGCTGCGCTAGAACGAAGAATATCAATCATCGATCAGCTTGATTCAACGCGAAATAACAATATATACCTGGTGTGTGCCATGGGTGGAGGTAGTCGGGCGGGCTATTTTACAGCTAAAATCTTGCAGGAACTTGAAAGGAAAATTCCGGATTTTTGGCAACGTTCGCTCTTATACAGTACGGTTTCGGGTGGTTCGGTAGGGGTGTATCACCACGTTAAAGGGCGGAACAGTAAAAGCTATTCTCAATTTTTGAATCACATTTACGAACAAAATTACAATTCCAGCGCAGTATACGGCCTGTTGCTTGGGGATGCATTCGAAGGGTTATTCGGTGGTTGGATAAGGGAAATAGGTTCTCTGATCAATAATAAAGATTCAGCGGTTTTGTATCGTGACCGGAACGTGAGGATCAGAGAAGAATATGATTATGCCATGAATGCTGCATTAGCGGGTGAAAAAAGCGATGGATACGCGACAAACACCTTTCGTCCTGGAATTGACATTAGCCGGCACGACTCGTTTAAGGGTTTTTTTGCGGATCATGTGGACACTATTCCGGTTCATTTCGTAAATACTTTTGAGATTAATTCAGGACAACGAACCGTTTTGTCGCCCTTCATCGTTGGAAATGACTCTATTTTTCCCAATGCCATTTTGCCGTTGCAGGATACTATTTTTTCTCCGCGTATTATCCATGAAGATATTACTTATCGTGAGGCGGTAAACTTGTCGGAGCTGTTTCCGTTTTTGAGTGCTGCGTCGACTATCGGAGAGAAATCAAATCATCAGTTTGTAGATGGAGGATATTTTGAGAATTATGGCTTAGCTACCGCCTTTGATGTGGCTACTTATCTTATAGACAACCAGAAGGTTTCAAAAGATAGAATTAAAATTATATTGATCAAAAATAGTTTGCAGAAACCAAACGTAGAAAAGAAAAGTTGGCAGCTAATTTCTCCATTGATAGGTGCAGTGAATGCGCCATTCACGGGTCATGCTAACCATTTTTTGGAAGAAGGCCAGAATCGATTTGGTCGTAACATGGTGGTACTGGAATTTGATTCTGACGATAAGGAAACCAAAGTTCCCCTCACCCGTGCTCTCGCAAGGCGGCACTTAAAGATTATGGATCCAATAGCCATCCGTGTCGTTAAGGAAAACGTGGAATCAATCAAGAGGTAGTTGGCTCGCAGCAGGGAGCTTTTTGTTCGGCGTTTGTAAGTCATTAAGCATTTCAGTAACTCCTTTGGGTGACGCTGTAGTGGTCATTCGGTTTGTATGGGTGTACGTGAAATGGGCGGAATGGTTTCGTCGACTTTATTTTTTGTTTAATTTTTAATTATGATCAACCTAAACAAGCAGTACATGGAAAATCTCCTCAATACCCAGCGCGTTTCACGGATTTATATCAAAGGAATCCAACTCGTTTTTATGTTTGCAATTGTTGCATTCACGCTGCAAAAGGACAATGCAAAGGGTATGTTGACCTACAAAGGAAATAAGAAAACGTACCATGTAGAACTCAAATTTGCACATTTTGTAACCGGTCCGGACTCGTTCGATCCAAACAAAAAGATCAGACGGCTCATTTTTACAAATGCCAGTATGGATGGTCGAATAAAATCATGCGGCGTAATGAATTGTGTAGATCAATACATCGAAGGTATGCAGGTGGATCTTGATGCGGCGGATCGAATATTGTTCTGGGTTAGCCTCGACGGTCAACTGGTTCAGTATTCCGGAACGGCACCATTGGAAGCAATCACATTTTCGGCACAAACGGACAAGCGTATTGCAGGTAAATTGAAAATTGACAATGCTTCGGGTGGAGGGCCAATCATTGAAGTAACCTTCGATGCCCTTTTATTAAAGGATTTTGCAAAGCACCGGTAAAGGGATATATGCAAGCGTAGTCTTAGAAGGTACTTTTTTGAAGGTTTTCTAGCTTTATAAAATCACATTTATACCCGGCAAGCTGCAGGGCTGTTTGTATCCGCTTGAAATCAGGAAGTTCGGAGCGGAGCGTAAGCAGAAGTTCCTGGAAGTCATAAGTCCAGTGCTTTACGTCCAGTTTTTTCAGGCAATCGTGGAGCTTTTGTATGGCAACACTATTTCTTAGTCTTGTCCGGAAGGATATCTGATATATTAGGGCCATAGTTGAGAATGGTAGATGTTAATTAACGGCTTTACATAGTACAGCTAGCGGCAGCGTTTCAAATGTAGTTATTATTTATATTTATTCCAAATAGTAATCGTATTCAAATTGTTGTCGGTGCGACTTGGGTATGCCACGTTGCTATCACTTATCAAAGGTGTAAATATTTCGCGACAGAGATATTATGCGATTGTTAAATGATGTGGGTGGGAGAGGGGGTTCAGAAGAATTTTATTAATGCGTCCGCGGACTGGACTTTCGCCAAAGCGGATCAGCTGAGTGCTCGATCCGCTTTGGCGAGATCCGGTGAATTTTAGTTCTGTTAACTCCAGGCTCTTTCCAGAAAGTCTACCCAGTTGCTCCACATGATCTGTTCAATATCTTTCTCAGCGTATCCCCGTTTCCTGAGTAGTCCAGGGATAGTCTGTAGGTCTGCAATAGATTCAAGATCGCCGGGACTTTGTTCTTTACCGTACGCACCATCCAGATCGGAGCCTATACCCACATGGTTAGTATTGCCTGCCAACTGACATATATGGTCGATATGCTGGACAATGTGTTCTATTTTTACACCAGTACTTTGTGGAGTAGATTTACCTCTGATCCATCCGGGCACCATCATCCAGGCATCGAAAGCCATTCCGATAACGGCCTTTCTACCAACTAATTCCATGATCATTTCGTCGGAAAACTGACGATTGTGCGGTACAATTGTACGGGTCAGATTGTGGCTTGCCCACACGGGTCCCGTATAGATCTCCATCGCTTCCCAAAATGCTGTGTCGCATAAGTGGGTAGCATCCAGAATGATATTTAAGGCATCCATGGCCTTCAAAAGATCTTTGCCTTTTTGTGACAGCGGCTGATCGGCATCGGTGCCATAGGCATATACCCCGGGTCCGTAATGTGCAGGACCCACGGCGCGAAGTCCATAGTTGTAAGCGATTTCCAGGTTTTTGAGGCTAATGAGCGAGTCGGCACCTTCCAGGCTAAGTATGTATCCGATGGGCAAGTTTTCTGTTGACTCCGCATTCTGCCAGAGTGCCAGATGCTTTTTGAGTGCAGGGAAGTCGCGTATCTGTACGATTTCTCCGGCTTCTTCCATTGCATTGTACCACGCTATTTGGCCCTGCGTTTGCGCCCAGGCCTGTGCTTGTGAATTCCACCCTGGAATCAGGCTGTCAGGTTTCACGAATCGGGCAATCTGAGTTCCAACGCACATGCCAATATTGGCTCTGCGCATTTCCGGGAAACTCACCACTCCTAAACCGCGGTCTGGTTTGTCGGTCATGTTTTTTTCTCTTTCCCTAATGGTGTTTAGTTCCTGAGTAAGATCCCGATTCCACTCCAGAGCATTCATGGAAAGGTCGAGATGGGCATCAAATAAAAACATAATGGGTCATTTTAATATGTTCATGTAAAGGCAAAAGTGGTGGTTCCTTTTGAAGCTGTGGGAATTTGATTAGATGGTTAGTCGACGACTCCTCGCAACGATTTTCCATTCTTCGGTCACTTCACCTTGTTCTATGACCGATGCATAATCATGCAACGCCACGGTGGGGCACACGTGATAGGGAACTGCGTACAGCACGTCTCCAATGGAAATTTTTTCCCATGCCTCCACAGGTAATTCTAAAACACCGTGCTCTTCACTCTGACCTTTGACTGTGTAATTGTTGAGGTTTAAAATTCGAAACCGATTTTCAATAGGATTCTCCGCTGCGATGGCCTTATGACCCAGGTCAATCGTGACTATTCCCATAGATGGTTTTGAAATAACCCTCGTGAGTATCAGTGCAGCATATTGGAAGGGCTGGTCGTCGAAACGCTCTCCATACCCGCAATCCCACAGTACGCTGGTGCCCGGGCTAAGCAACACGTGTTCCCGTAGGGTATGCACGTTAAAAGTAGGAGAGCCGCCGGCTATAATGACTGGATCGTGTCCTAGATCATTTCGCAGCAGATCAATCAGTGGACTTACACTTTCATAGGCATCATCGGTTTCCATTTTCCGCTCGGAAAACTCTGCATTACGAATATGGCCGTCGTAGATGTGCAGTCCGGTTGTTATTAGGTTCGAAAGCGTGGAGAGGTGACGGTACAAGGACAAAACAGAAGCGTCCGGGGTATGACCTGTCCGATTCATACCATTGTTGACATCGATAAAAACTTTTGAGACGAGTTGTTTATCTGCCGACAAGGCGTTAAGCACATCCGCTGTAAGCTCCGTGTCAACCAGTGAATGGAACGCCACGTCGGGATACTTCTGAGTAAGCGCAAATAACCTTGGGATATTAGGGCCAACAAGCTGATATGCAATCAGAATCCATTTTGCGCCAGCATCGGCCAGCATTTCGGCTTCTGCAATTGTGGCACATTTGAATTTGCTGATTCCCTGTTGAATCTGCATACCCACGATTTCAGCTGTTTTATGCGTTTTTATATGCGGAACGAGCCGCTCAGGACCTCCAGCTATGTAAAGCATGCGCTGGATGTTACTTTCAATACGCTCTTTGTAGAACAGCAGCGAGGGCGAAATAACCCGTGCTGTATCGTTGAGTTGGTACCACATGAATGATTTGAAAATTAGAATTGAAAAAACGGAAATGACAAATGGGCCAATAATCCAAGCGGGTTATTGGATTTAATTCGTCATTTTTCTTCAAGCTCAAACATAGCTTCAATTTCCACCGGGATGTTGTCGGGCAGGGTACCCATTCCCACGGCACTGCGCACACCTATCCCATTTTCTTCACCCCACACTTTTGCAAATAATTCACTGCAGCCGTTTATGATAAATGGATGCTTTTCAAATTCGGTTGTGCAATTGACCATGCCAAGTACTTTGATAACCCTCTTGACGCGGTTGAGGCTGCCCAAATTTGCTTTGAGGGTGGCAAGGATAGCCAAACCAACCTGACGGGCAGCTAGCTTTCCCTGTTCTGCATCCAGGTCTTTGCCAATTCTACCCTTTATTAATGTTCCGTCTTCCTGAACTGTTCCATGTCCTGAAACATATACCCACCTTTTATCTACAATCAAAAGGGGTTTATATACGCCAACTGGTTTGGGGGCGGGGGGGAGGGTCAGCCCAAGCTGAGCAAAATTGTTTTCTGGGGTATTTTCCATGATGGGTAATTGAGTGATTGTCTGTTTCTGTGTTTGATATAATCAATATTAAAGGAACAAATTTAGTACTAAAACCCCCAGCAACCCCATAATGGAGACAATTGTTTCCATGATCGACCAGGTTAAAAGTGTCTCTTTGATCGTCAGATTGAAATATTCTTTGAAGAGCCAAAAGCCACCGTCATTGAGATGCGAGAACATGAGGCTACCGGAACCGATGGATAAAACGATAAGTTCAGGTTTGATTGGAGAGTGAATCAGTAGCGGAGATAGGATACCAACCGTAGTGAGGCCTGCCACAGTGGCCGATCCCACACAAACCCGGATAATGGCAGCAATTCCCCAACTCAACAAAATGGGGGAGATGTCCACACCTACAAGGCCTTCGGCAATGTAAGTGCTAACCCCGCTCGCGGTCATAATTTCTTTGAATACGCCGGCCCCGGCTATAATCAACAAAATGACCGAAACCCCTTTGAAGGCCTCTTCCATGGATTTGCTAATTGTTTTCATGTTCATACCGCGCCTGAGGCCAAGCGTATAAGCAGCAAATAGGACGGCCACCAGCATCCCAAAATAGGGTTCAGCCAAAAGACCAATGATTTTGTTATCGGGATAAATGCCTTTTATGCCAGACATAGCCGTCAACAGAAGAACAGGAAGCAGTGCTGTAATAATGCTTATACCTAAGCCCGGAAGTTCGGAGGTAGGGCGAGGGGTGACGTCAAACAGATCGGGATCTGGTTTTGGCTGAAAACGTTTTAAAGTACTTCCGAAAAGTGGTCCGGCCACCGCTATGGCCGGCAAAGAAACCAGAATTCCATAGAGTAATGTTTTTCCTATATCAGCGTTCAGTTGGCTGGCAATCGCAGCTGGAGAGGGGTGTGGGGGCAGATATCCATGGGCTACCGATAGTGCAGACAGCATGGGAACACCAATGTAGAGTAAAGGCAACCTGGCGGTGGCGCTGATCATAAAAATCAGCGGTATGACGATCACAAATCCTGCATTGTAAAAAAGGGGGATGCCAATGACAAAGCCAGCGAGCGCCATGCCCCATTGAATGTATTTTTTACCAAATATACCGATTAGCGCATCGGTTATTCGTTGGGCTGCTCCGCTGTCCGCGACCATCTTGCCAAGCATGGCACCAAACCCAACGATCAGTACAAGATCGCCCAGTGTTCCTCCGACACCCTTCTGAATGGCTTTGCTTAGTGTGGCCACATCCAAACCACTGGCAAGGCCAAGCGCAATAGACACCAAAAGAAATGAAATGAACGTATCAATTTTTAGCCAGGCAATTAATAAAACCAGGAACAGGATGGCTAAAAAGGTAAGGGCTAACGGCATGTTTTTGAGATTTTGTTATGTGCACTTTGATTAATAAGCGGTTAGGAGCTGTAATTTAATGTTGTTGGCTGATTAACTTTCTTTGGCGTAAAATTCACAGCCTCTCTGGATTGGGTGAATAATCAAATCCAGCGTTAATATGGTTTGCCTTTAGTTTGTTAGAGTGCTTTAAAATAGCGAAATTTGACTTTTTGTAACTCATTTTATTGTATTAATCATGTGAGTTGTTGTATTAACTCGATTTCTCACTTAATTTTTTCGATTCTTTTCTAATTCTTTATGGCAGAATCTTCTGGTGAAAACATTATCCCCATTAATATTGAGGATGAAATGCGTGGTGCATACATTGATTACTCAATGTCCGTCATTATTTCCCGCGCTTTGCCCGACGTTCGCGATGGTTTGAAACCGGTGCACCGGCGCGTACTTTATGGAATGTCCGACTTGGGCGTCAATTACAACAGGTCTCATAAAAAGTCAGCACGTATAGTAGGGGAGGTGTTAGGAAAGTATCACCCGCACGGTGATTCCTCCGTTTACAATACGATGGTCCGTATGGCGCAGCCATGGTCGCTCAGATATCCGCTGGTAGATGGGCAAGGTAACTTTGGTTCCGTGGATGGTGATAATCCCGCTGCGATGCGTTACACAGAAGCTCGGCTGAAACGGTTGGCTGATGAATTGTTAAATGATCTTGGAAAGGATACAGTCGATTTCCAGCCAAACTTTGATGATTCATTGTCTGAACCGTCGGTTTTACCAGCCAAGTTCCCCAATCTGTTGGTTAACGGTTCATCAGGTATTGCGGTAGGTATGGCTACCAACATGGCCCCTCATAATCTCACAGAGGTGATCGATGGGGTATTGGCCTATATTGATGACAATGAAATCACCATTCCACAATTAATGGAACATGTGAAGGCCCCCGATTTTCCAACCGGTGGCATTATTTATGGATACAATGGCGTGCGTTCGGCTTTTGAAACAGGACGTGGCAGCATCATCATTCGGTCTAAAGCTAAGTTTGAAGTTTCAAAAACGGGTAGGGAGCAGATCATCATTACGGAAATTCCTTACATGACCAACAAGGCCGCCATGATCGAAAGGATCGCGGGGCTTATCAATGACAAAAAACTGGACGGTATCTCCGACATTCGGGATGAGTCGGATAGGGATGGGATGCGTATTGTTTTTGATCTGAAAAAAGATGCAATCCCCAATATTGTTCTGAACCACTTGTACAAGTACACACCACTTCAGTCCTCATTTGGAGTAAACAATGTGGCATTGGTGAAAGGACGTCCGGTAACTTTGAATCTCAAAGACCTCATCAAGCACTATGTGGATCACCGCCTTGTGGTGATTACACGGCGGACAGAATACGAACTCCGTGAAGCTGAAAAGCGTGCCCATATTCTTGAGGGCTTGCTCATTGCGCTGGATAATCTGGATGCGGTGATTTCTTTGATTCGTAATTCGAGGGATCCTGAGGCTGCTAAAATCGGATTGATCGAGCAGTTCGCTCTGAGTGAGATTCAGGCAAAGGCAATTCTGGAAATGCGCTTGCAGCGTTTGACAGGTCTGGAAAGAGATAAAATTGTGAAAGAGTATGAAGAGATCATGCTTTTGATCACAGACTTGAAAGACATACTGGCCAATGAGTATCGTAAATTTGAGATTATCAAAACCGAACTTGGGGAGATCAGGGATCGCTACGGCGATGAACGCAGGACGCAGATTGAGTTTTCGGCAGAAGAGTTCAGTGATGAAGATATGATTCCGGATGATGAAATGTTGATTACCATTTCTCATGAAGGTTATATCAAAAGAACACCTCTAGCGGAATATCGTACACAAACTAGGGGAGGAGTAGGCTCTCGTGGTGTCAAAACAAAAGATACCGACTTCACCGAGCATTTGTTTTCGGCAACAATGCTCAACTATCTCTTAATTTTTACAGAGTACGGTAAGCTTTTCTGGATGAAGGTGTACGAAGTTCCCGAAGGAAGCAAGACCTCAAAAGGAAGACCGATTCAGAATTTGATCAGTCTTGAAAATGGGGACTCTATTCGTTCTGTGATCAATGTACGCACATTATCGGATGATGACTACATCAATAACAATTATCTGATCATGTGTACGCAGCAAGGCACGATCAAAAAGACTTTGCTCGAGGCCTATTCGCGTCCACGAACAAATGGGATCATTGCCATCTCCATTCATGAGGGCGACAGGTTACTCGATGTTGCCCTAACCAATGGCGACAACGACATAGTCATTGCATCAAGTGCCGGGCGTGCGGTTCGCTTCAATGAAAAAGGGGTGAGACCGATGGGTCGGACTGCAGCAGGTGTACGGGGTATCAATCTCAATGACGAAGGCAATAAGGTAATTGGCATGGTTTGTATCAGTCGCGAAGATGCTCAGTTGCTTGTTGTTTCTGAAAATGGTTTTGGTAAGCGTTCAGACATTGATAGCTACCGTATTACCAAACGTGGCGGGAAGGGTGTTTCAACAATGAACGCAACCGATAAAGTAGGAAAGCTGGTGGCGATTCGGGAAGTTACCGAGCAGGACGATCTCATGATCATTACCCGCAATGGTATAGCGATCAGGATGAGTGTGTTGGATATTCGACTTGCCGGACGTAATACGCAGGGTGTCAAGCTGATCAGATTAAATAATTCGGATGAAATAACGTCGGTGACTCGCATTCTGAAAGACCCGGATGAAAAGGAAGCGGATGAATATGATGAAGAAGGTAACCTGATTGTCAGGGCCGCTGAGGTTATTCAGGGTTCATCTGATGTTGAAATCGTTGGTTCGGATGAGCAGGAGGAACTTGCAGGCGAGGATGAAATTGAAGAGGATTCCGAGGAAGAGGAGGGCGACGACTCAGAAGAGGATGAGGCATGATTTTTGAAATAAATCCAATATTAAATCTATATTTACGGTTAAGAACTATCAATCACAGCAAAAGTTGAAATTTATGAAAAGAATTGTTTTAGCTTCCGCTATTGGCCTGATGAGCCTTTCTGCTTTCGGGCAGGATGCCTTGGAAAAGGCAATGGTGGATCAGCTCCGTAAGGACAAAGAAAAAAGTGACAATAGCATAAGTGATGCGAAAAGTAATGTCAAAGCAGCCTACTGGGTTGATCGCGCGAAAACTTATGAAGATATTGCATTGAAGGCGTCCCAGCTGGATTCAGTTGCTTCTAAAACGGCTTTGGCTGCCTACAAAAAAGTAGTCGAATTGGATCTTACTAAGAAAGGGGAGCCTGGTAAATCTGCCAAGGAAGCACAAAAGGCGCTGAAAGGGGAAGAGGGAACCATGCTGTTTCATTCCATTTTTAAACAGGGAACAGAACAGTATCAGGTAAAGAATCTGCCTTCAGCATTGCAATTGTTCAAGACTGCGTTGGAAATTAACCCTAAGGATACAACCGTTGCGTTGTATGGAGGTGTTACTGCCAATCAAATAGATAATAAAGAAGAAGCTAAGTCACTTTGGGAAATGTATGCAGCGAACGGAGGAAAAGATCCTAGTGTATTTTATGGACTTGCACAGGTTTACCGTACCGAAAATAATTTCGAAAAGGCGCTGGCTACTCTGAACAAGGGGCTTGAACGTTCACCTGGTAATAAGGATCTTAAATCGGAGATCGTTAACATCATGCTAGTGGGTGGCCGTGAACCCGAGGCAATTACGCAGCTGGAAGCGATGGTTAAAGAGGATCCGAAAAATTCTGCTAACTTATTGAACCTTGCCGTTTTGTATGATAATATTAACAGAAAAACGGTTGACAGAATCAAAGAAGTGAACACCAAGCTGGGTGCGGGTACCACAAAAGTAGCGAGTCTGACGAAAGAACTTGACAGCGAAAAAGGTAAGCTGGAAGCTATTGAAGGAGAGATCAAGCGCTTGGGAGCCTTGATTAAAAAGCAACCAAAAAATGCTGATCTCAAAAGACAGTTGACAGAAAACACCACACGAAGAGATGAGGCGAAAGCTGCTGTGGCCAAATTGGACGGCGACATCAAGGCATCTCAAGAATCTGCCAAGGGTAATGACGTAGCTGCATTGGAAAAAGAGTTCGCTGAACTGAAAGAGAAGAAAACGAAATCAGCTCAGGAGGCAGAAGCTTATTACAAAAAAGTATTGGAGGTTGAACCCACCAATGCGGATGGCCTTTATAATTTGGGCGTTTGGTATTTCAATGAAGCCGTAATCATGAAAGGTGAAGTGGATAACATGACCCTCAGTGAATACCAACAACGCGGTAAGGAAGTCGAAGGCCGCGTTTGCGGACGTTTCAAAAAATCCAAACCTTATTTTGAAAGGGCTATCCAGGCAAAGGATTTGGCAGAAGCCAAGGATAACCTTGCAGTGGTTGATAAAGTATTAGAGGAATTCGCTGGTAAATCAATTACTTGTATCGAAGAATAGTATTTGGATCGACAATCATAAAGAAGGGGAATGGAAACATTCCCCTTCTTTATGATTGAAAAGTCTATTTAACATAATATAAATTATACAACAGTCATCTGAGTGTTGGGGGGTGGATAATGAACGCTGATATGCGCCTGAGATTTGTGCAGAACGGTATGTAGTGCGGGTGATTTATTTCATTCAAATGTGAGCGCAAGGGAAAGCATTGATTTTAATAATAACCTGCTTATTTTGAGGATGTTTGGTTGTGAAATGAGCCGTTTTCTTTTTGGGTTTCGTTTTTGATTTTCTCATCAAATATCGTCGTAAATGAAAAAACCACTGCAGTTAGTGCAATGGTTTCTTTCTAAAGCTGCACTATGAATTAAACGTCACAAATCTGCACACCTTGTGCAAGAGATGCAATTGCGTCAGTTCGCTTGGGTATAAACTCCTGAGCCACAAATCCTTTAAAACCAGTTTCTACAATTGCTTTCATGATCGCCGGATAGTATAGTTCCTGGGTGTCATCAATTTCATTTCTTCCCGGAACACCACCTGTATGATAATGGCCGATGTATTTGTGATACTTTCTAATATTTGCAATCACGTCGCCTTCCATGATCTGCATGTGGTAGATGTCATACAGTAGCTTGAATTTTTCGGAACCCACCATCTCACATAGGCCGGCACCCCATTCCGTGCGGTCACACATGTAGTCTTTGTGGTTAACCTTGCTGTTCAATAATTCCATGATCAATGTTACATTATACTTTTCAGCTGACGGCATCAGTCGTTTCAATCCAATTGCACAGTTTCGCATCCCATCAATATCCGACATACCACGCCGATTTCCTGAAAAGCAGATAACGGATGTTAATCCTGCTTCCTTCAGTTTTGGAAAAAGATCTTCATAACTTTTGACAAGCTCGTCATGCAGTGCCAGATCATTGAAACCTTTTTCAATTCCCATTCCCGCGCCATTTGGTAAAGCGCAGGTCAGTCCATATTTTTTTAAAATCGGCCACTCAGCTGGCCCTAACAGTTCAATTGATTTTAATCCGATTTTCTGGCACTCTTTTGCAAAATCTTCCAGAGGAATTTTCGAGTAACACCATTTACAAACAGAATGATTTATCCTTCCTTTTAGCTGTGGACCCAGTGCTTCATTTGCCGCTGTCATTGCTTCTGTAATGGACAAGTTTGTTTTCATATGATTATAATTTTCGCAAGGCTTTTTCAGAGATATGGATACGTGTCATGAATGCTAGGAGATTGACCATGACTTTATTTTTTAGGCTACATCGCAAATGGTAACCCCTTGTTTTAAGGAAGCAATATCATCTTTCCTACTTGGTATGAACTCTTGTCCAACAAAACCTTTGTAACCCGTTTCTACAATTGCTTTCATAATGGCCGGATAATACAGTTCCTGAGTTTCATCAATTTCGTGTCTTCCGGGCACCCCGCCTGTGTGATAATGCGCTATGTATTTGTGGTACTTCCGGATGGTAGCAATCACATCACCTTCCTGAATCTGCATGTGGTAAATGTCATAGAGCAATTTGAATTTTTCGGAACCCACCATGTCGCACAAGCCGGCACCCCAGGATGTACGGTCGCACATGTAATCGCGGTGGTTTACTTTACTATTCAGCAATTCCATGACCAGGGTTACATTGTGTTTTTCGGCTATCGGCATTAATTTTCTCAAGCCTATGGCGCAGTTGCGCATTCCATCTAAATCGGACATGCCCCTTCGATTTCCAGAAAAGCATATAATTTTGTCGTATCCGGCGGCCTGTACTTTCGGGATAATATTTTCAAAACCTGTTATGAGTTCGTCATGGTTGACTGGGTCGTTAAAACCTTTCTCAATGCTTCGGGTCATTCCCTCACCCCAAGGCAAGGCACAGGTCAGCCCGTGTTTTTTTATAATCGGCCATTCATCGGGTCCGCACAATTCAACCGAAGTTATCCCTATTTTTTTTGCTTCCTGTACGAAAACCTCAAAATCGATTTTACTATAGCACCAACGGCATACCGAGTGATTAATCTTTCCATTTAATTTTGGTCCCAGTATTTTCGCGGATGTAGCAAAAGCCGACTCCATTGTCCAGGGCAAAGTTAGAAGCCCGGCACCGGTTGCCATGGTCTTAATAGCGGTACGCCTGTTTGATTTGTAATTCATACAATAGGTTTGAAAATTCAATTGTCAATTTCGCCTGACAAATGCTGGCAGATCTAAATGTGCCTGGTTAACTCTGACACATTACATATGTAAACTTACTTCCTTGTACTTCCCTTTTCTCGGGTGGGAAAATCATTGGGAACCACCTGCGTCACTTTGCCTGTTGCTACCCATTCGCTCCCTCGTTGCAAAGTGGTAATAAACCCTACACATTTTTGCGAGTAATTTTCATGGCCCAAAGTGGTATGAAATATCCTACCTTTTCCATAGGTTAGGGTCATAAGCATAGGCTCATTTTTGCCTGAACCATTTTGTTCTTTGGGGCTATATGCCGTGGCAAGAACAGTAATATTTTCGGCCGGGCCTCGGAGTCTGTCGTAAAGTTCATCTTTTTGATGAAGCCATTCTACGGGTAATCCTTTCATGATCGGATGACTTTTTTCCCGAGTTGTTACGACAAATTCATGCTGATTACCATGACTTCCGCCTACGCCCGCAACGGTGTCTCTTACTATTTTTTGTTTGGTTTCATCCCAATATAAGTAGGGACCCGACTTCTCATTTCGGCCTTCCCAGCCACCGATACCGATCATTTTATTATAGGCTTCCCACTTTGGAAAGGCGTTGTCGGCCGCGTGTACCACAACTACCCCTCCCCCATTTTTGACGAACTTTTCGAATGACTGGTTGGTTTTTTGTGACCAGGAATCGCCGTTATAATTGGATAAAACTACGTCATACTTTGTGAAATCAGGGTCAAAGTTGTTCATATCTCCACCTTTTGCGGGTGTTGATAATATTTCAACTTTAAAAATCCCGGTTTCCTCAAGATAGCCCTTCATTGCCTGAGACCCCTCCTTCATGTTACGATGATTGTTTTGACCTTCAATGATCAGCACACGATGAATCTTTTTGGGAGGATGGCTTATACTGACAATAGTAGAAGCCAGTGAAAACAAAAACAATGTACTTAGGAGTAATTTGAGTGCCTTATTCATCCGTGTAAATAAAAATTGCCTGAATGAAATTAAAATTACAAGTCAGGATGATTCTACTACCCTTTCCCTGTTTTTAATTCCATTCAGGCTATAAGTTCTATACTTTTAAAAATAATAATACATATTATATGTACTATTATTTTCCTCCTTTTGTTGCAGCTGACTCTTTGTAAATCGGGCTGTTCTTACTTCCACCAGATTTGAGGTAGGCCACTAAATCCCGTAATTCCGACGGGTTGAGTCCATTGATCAAGCCAGGAAGCATAATCGAAACAGAGGAAATTTTTGTGGATGCCACTGTTTTCTTAGCTACTTTCCGGATCGTTTTTTGGTCAAATGGATTTTGGGCAATGTAATAGAAATTTGCATCTTCATTCATTTGTCGTCCCAGTACCGACTCTCCGTCTTTAAGTGTGTAAATCGTAGAGGCGTATTGATCGGAGATAGCTTTATCGGGTTCAATGATTGCGTCCATGATGTCCTCAGTAGAGAAACGTGTTGCCAACTGTGTAAGGTCCGGTCCGATATCGGAACCTTCTCCTTGGACCATGTGGCATCTGCTGCAGAGAACCGCAGAGAATATCATTTTACCACGCTCAAAATCACTGCCTGCCAGGCTATCCTTTACCACGGCTACGGCTTGCTCTACTTTCCAGCTTCTTCCCGGTCCTTTGGGGGAATACATTCTGGCAAGGTCATTTCCATTGGTGGTAAGTTTTTCAGCTCCGGAAAGTTTATTATAATAAGCCAATTTATCCTGTGGCACATTTTTGAGCGCTATCTGACGTGCTTTTTCAATGAAGCCGATGTAGCTGCGTCCTCCCTGATAACTGAAAGCCTTGTCGTACCATTTGAAATAGTTGTCCCGTAACTGGGGAGTCCAGCCGGTTTTGGCACCGCTGAGCACAAAAGCGTAAAACGTTTGCTGTTTCGCAGGCATTTTTTCCAGCATACCTGCTATGTCCAATCCATACTGGGGATTTCGGAGTATAAGATCGGCTGATGCTGTGGCTGTTTCATTATCCTTGTCATCAAAAACCTCATTTTTCATCAAAAGAGCAAGTGTGCGTTCCACCGCTTTGGGTGCCTCCAGAAATACAAGCAGCTTGCTGTACAGGCGATTGCTCAGTGGCGATGACGAAGGGTAGTTTGGACTGATATAATTGGTCACCTGGCTTTTCAAAGCTCCTTCTAGCGTACCATACCGGAAGAAGGTAACTTCAAAAGTACGCAGGAGATCTCTTTGACGAGACTCGGAAAGCTTTTTGAAATCAATGCTGGTGAGTGCTTTCAACAATGATTCTTTAATACTGGGATCTCCCTGACGAGCCAGAGCAAGCAAGGCATATACTTTGGTTTGCGGGTTCGTTTCGGCAAGCGCTTTAGCTTTCCACTGATCGACTGGCTGATGCTCTACAGCAAGACGCGCGGCATAACTCACCGATCTGTCGGCGTGAGCAAGGTGGGACCAGGCAGCAGCAATCGCTTTTGGATCGGCACCAAGGTGATATTTTTCAAGCTCAGTTCGTAATTTGTGCTCTGGTGTAAGGTTTACAGCTGCAACGTTGGAACCTGGTTTTATGTTTTTGTAATCTTGATGATAAACCCGGTAAAGGTCCGATCCAAGCCTGCGACCACCCGTTAAAAAATAAAGTGCTCCGTCTGGTCCTACCACACCATCTGTCAATGGAAGCGGAGAGCCTGATAGAAACTCTTCATGATCGGCGGAATAGGTTCCTCCTGACGGTTTCAGATGAAGTCCATGCATGATTCCAAAGCTCCAGTCAAATGCGAGCAGCGTATTTTTGTATTTTTCTGGAAACCGTGCGTCTTTTAAATAGATGAGGTTGGTCGGAGATCCTTGCCCAATATTCATAATGGCAGGTACATTATCCGGAAAAGACGGAGCCCATTTGGCATCTCCGGTTCTCCAGCCGAATTCACTCGCACTGGTAGCATGGCAAACTCTGGTTGGGCGGTACCACGGTGTTCCGAAATCCCACTCCATGTCGGAATCGTAGGTGAACATGTCGCCCGCCTCGTTGAAGGCAATGTCGAACGGATTTCTATAACCGGCGCTCACAAGCTCCCACTTTTTTCCATCAGGGTCAGTGTGTGCGATCCAGCCACCGGGAGCCATACGGTCGTTGGCATGCCCGCGCGGATCCTTAATGAAAGGGAACAGGTTGTCACTGGTCCAGTTGTTTGGCAGGCGATAAGTATCCATCACCGGCAAATCTGTGTGGTTTCCGGCAACAACGTAGAGTGATTTTTTGTCCGGGGAGATCTGGACACTGTGTGGCCCGTGTTCTCCTTCACCTTTCATCGCTTTAAGCAAGGTAATTTTATCGTACTGGTCATTATTATTCGTATCCTGCAATCTGTAAAGACCGCTACCCTTTGGGAATTTTGGATTTTCCCTGTTATTGACTACTACATACAAGCTATTGAAGGCATAAAGCAAACCGTGGGCAAAACCCATCGCAATTTTTGCTGTGTCACCCTCAATTTTTAAGGTTTCTATTTTTGGCTTTTCAGTAGAACCAATCTCTGGTAGTATTACACGAAACAAGCTACCATACTGATCCGATGTGATTAATCTGCCCTTATCATCAAATGCCATTGAAACCCACGATCCAATGGATTCTTCTGATGGACTGAAAAGATGTTCTGCCTTAAATCCGGCTGCAAGTTTAAGTTTATCCACCTTAGAGCCGGGAGGACGGTGTTTGGCAGTCCGGTTACTAAGCATGACCCCGCAGAAAGCCCCAATTGCCAGTATTACGGCGAGAGTCATTGGAAGTTTTAACCATTGTTTTTTTGTGTACATTTTTCAGTTCAGCGTTTTAAAAATTATTGATAAGTAAAGGTTTCGAAAACATAGATGTTTTTGGATGGTCTATTTTGAATAATTATACCTGTTCATGGAAAAGGTATAATATTACTATGAATAGTCTTGTATGCGCAATTTGATAAGAAATAATTTAGGGAGTATCCTGTTGTGTCGGGTAACTGCCTGGGTATGCATATATCGATTAGAATTCTGAGCCGATGTAACCAAGAAGTTTTCGTCATAACTTCTTTTAATTTCAAAGCGACGAAATGGTACTATTTACTAAAATACATTCCAAAACGTTTAATTTCACAATCAATAACGTACATGAAGTATAAAAAACACCTGACAGACATTGTCAGGTGTCGGGAATTGAAAACCAAATTCTTCGGTGACTACAGTTGATTTTTTCAACTAAGGAGTTCCATTACCGCCTTTCCCTTACCATCAGGAGTGGTATAAAAGGGCCTCTTTTCTACTTCATACTGGGTGTCTTCCGCAATGCCCAGCGCATGATATATGGTTTGATGGACCTGGTCAATTTTTATCGGGTTTTCAATGGTTTTGCAAGGTCTTTCATCTGCTGTTTTGCCATAAACAAAACCTTTTTTGATGCCGCCGCCAAACATGAGCATCGATCCGGCATCGGTAAAATGGCGATGCATCCCGTAGAATTTCATATCGGTCAGCACGTCGGGCTGATTGACCTGTTCCAAAACTTTAAATTCCGGCTTGCCTTCTACCATCATGTCGCGGCTGAACTCACTGGCAAGTACAATCATCGTCCGGTCAAGATGCCCGGACTTGTCCAGATCCTTAACCAGTTGGGCGATGGGGCCATCGATCATCTTTTTCATATCTACCAGCCGGGTGTGCCCATTTTCGTGTGTATCAAAACCTTTAAACGGTTCGTATTCGGTAGTTACACTGATGAACCGGGCACCTTGTTCGGTCAATCGCCTGGCAAGCAGACAGCCCAATCCGAATCGTCCCGTGTTGTAAATATCATAACTTTCCTTGGGCTCGGTGGAAAGGTCAAAAGCCTTTGATTCGGGAGAATTAAGCAGCATATAGGCCTGCTCCATGGATCGTTTCAACGATTCTTTCTGGTAATCACTGCCGAACTCCCCTACCGGACTTTTGCTGATCAGGTCGTTATAAAGCTGATTTCTGCGTTCAAATCGTTTGGCATCCATCCCTACAGGCGGCCGTACACTTTCAAGCCCCTGGCTGGGATCCGGGATCATAAACGGGCCAAACTCGTTGCCAAGAAATCCTGCAGTGTGAAATGCTTTCAGCTCTTCGGCCTCCCCTACCGTAAACCGTTGACCGATGTCTATGAAAGCCGGAATCACAGGATTTTTTGGGCCTAACTCTTTGGCAATCCAGGAACCGATGTGTGGTGCGGCCACGGTTTGCGGCGGTTCATAACAGGTGTGCCAGTGATACTGGTGTCGGGAATGCAGAATATGACCCATATCGGCGGCTGTGTAGGACCGGATCAGGGTGCCCTTGTCCATTACCTTTCCTATTGACTGCAGTCCCTCCGAGAAGTTTATGCCATCCAGAACGGTAGGTACAGGTTTAAATGTACTCAGCACTCGGTTGCCTTCCATGCCGGTTTCATATGCAGTGAATCGCTTCGGGTCAAATGTTTCAGTATGTGCCATGCCACCGGCCATCCACAAAAGAATGACGGTGTCGGCGGAGGAATCCGGAGCTCCAATGCGTTTACAGCCAGACAAGAGCCCGGCTACTGGAGATGTTGCCGCTAGTGCGGCAAGTGTGGCGGCGCTGGTTCTTTGAAGAAATTCTCTTCTATTCCACTTATTCATTGCCATGTTGATTTTGTAATAATAATTTTATTAATAATATTTATTATACTTATTAATAGTTTTTTAAGTTTTAAATGTATTATAAGTTTTCGCCTTATAATATGTATTATTACTGTTAATAAGTTTAGTTATCCTTTTTAGAACTTCTCTTATCATTCTAAAAAATTAGCTGGAACTCAGGTGATAGTGTTACAGCCCAAACAAGATCCTGTATACTTTCCTCATTTGGTTTGTCGCCCAGTATTTTCCGGGCTACTGCAAGCTCCTGCTCAAGTGGTGCACGTCCATAGGCCTTTTGGTAAAGGGTTGTTACCAGCGCGTTGGACGTGGGGTATTGGGCTTTCCATTTTTTAGCACCGGATTTGAGCGTTGCCGTAAACTTGGAACCGTTGGTTAGCTCTAATGCCTGAAGCAGATTAGCCTGAGACATCCGGCTTGTACTTACGGTTTCACGGTTTGGTCTTCCTAGTGCTGTCAGGAATGGGTCGTTTTTAACCAGCGATGCACGGGGAAAGGGTATCTCTGTTTTTATATTTTCAGGAAGCCTGTTTATGGCCAGAGCCGAATCGGCGTATACAGGACTGAAGGTAACACTAACCGCATCTGCAAATTGCTCAGCAGTAAGTCGGCGACGTACCATTCCGGTAAACTTATAATTATTCGTCATCAGATCGCCTGCTTCCTTCACCGAAACGGACGGTAGTTGATAGGTTTTTGAGGTCAGAATATTTTGAATCAGACGTTTTATGTCGTACCCGTTTGCCACGAAGTCCGAAGCAAGCCAGTCCAGCAGATCTGCATCCCACGGAATATTGTCCATCACGTCCACGGGTTCGATCAGTCCCCTACCCATAACCTGAGCCCAAATACGATTCACGAGTGTTCGGTACAGCCGACCGTCTTTGGGTTGTATAAGAAAATCTGCAAGCTGACGCAGTCTTTTTTCAGTGGGTGCATCCACATCAATTTCCCCTAATTCAGGATACAGTATTCTTCTGCCGGCCATCTTTCCGGTAGGTTTATCGCACCGGTTTATTTCCAAGGTGGTGTCGGCAAATATGTTGGCAAAGGCATAGGCATCTTCCAGTTTCCAGTCGCTGATAAAACTGTCGTGACAGGAGGCGCATTTCAGGTTTAATCCCAGAAGTACCTGAGCGACGTTTTGTGCAGCCTGCATTTCAACCCGCTGACTGGCATTGATGGTGCCCCGCCACTTTATTCCCTTTATAAATCCTTCCGATTCTTGATTAGGACTGATCAGTTCTTTTACGAACCAGTTGTATGGTTTATTTTGCTGCAACGATGTATAAAGCCATTTGGTAATGTCGTATCGTCCTTTGGTAATGTACCCTGTACCTGAATAGTCATTTCGTAAGGCATCATTCCAAAAGGTGAGCCAATGCTGCGCGTAATCCTCATTTCTGTTGAGCAGGTTTTTAACCAGGATTTCCTGTTTGTTTGGGCGGGAATCATTCACATAAGCAGTGATACTGTCGGGTGGCGGTAACAATCCGATCACATCCAGATACACCCTTCTTATATAGGTGCGATCATTGACTGCCGGTGACCACTTCGTTTGATTCTTCTGGAAATATACATTCACGAATCGATCGATCGGTTGTGTCAGATCACCTGTTGCGGCTGGAATGGCCGGCATTCTGGGTGCCATTTCGGCCACTCGATAAATACTTTTTTCCTTGTCGGGGTATGGAGCACCTTTTTCGATCCAGAATTTTAGCGTTGCTACGTCATTGTCTGTGAGTCTTTTCCCCTTTGTGGGCATAGCATCTTTATGGCCGATTGGAAGGGTGATTCTTCGGATCATCTCACTCTTTCCAGGATCGCCGGGAACGATAACGGGGCCGTTTTCTCCCCCCTTCATTACAAGTTCCTTCTTGTCTAATCGAAGCTCTCCTTTCATTTTGGCTTCCCCATGGCAACTATAGCAGTTATGGGCCAGAATGGTGCGAACTTCCAGGTTGAGATCTTCAATCTGTGTTGGGGTAAGGGCAGCTCCATTCGCACCCATGCTGGCAAATGAGAAATTAGCAGATCCGTCGGATGGCGTTTCCTCTGTGTTTTTTCCAAAAGGCAAGGTACTGCTCAGGTAGTCGTCACCATGGGTGATCATGGCACCGTAATGACCGGCAAAACTGACACCGAGTACCGTGACCATTAAGAGTATCCTGTATGGGATTCGCTTTTTGAAACGAAGGGATATGAGCGCTGCGATGGATAAGCCCATTGTGGCTACTCCTGCCCAGCGGTGAATTTCAAGATTGGTTCCTGCGGATTCTTCCTGAGAGGCCAGCATCCAGCCAAAAATAACAGCAAGCACTGCGCTCGTTGCGCCTATCCAGGTTAGAATATTTGTAGCGTCCTGTAATTTCTGATTTTTACGTTTCCAATCAATCAGTTCAAGGATTAGTGCCACACATAAAAGTCCGATTGGAAAGTGCACGAGCAAGGGATGAAGTCGTGCCAGGAATTGCCATAGCCAGAAGGTTTCAGTTGATTGTAATAACACGATAATTGTAATTAGTGGTTTAAGAATAATATACCAAGCAGGGCTTGTATAGGACTAAGTTGAATAACTGCTAATTATACATTTTAATAACGAAAATTTATAGGAATGGTTGTTAAATATTCAGGAGATATGCATTTTAAGGCATATCTCCTGAGATTTGGAACAAACAACGCTTTTAATGCAATCCTTAATAGCCCGTGTTTTGAGTTAGTTTCGCATTGATGAGAATTTGTGACGCCGGAATCGGTAACACGTATTCTGCTTCTGTAAAAACGTAATCCGTTGTATTGAAAGGGACATTTCCCCTTGCTACTGTGGGATTAGCTCTTTCCATGGCTCCGTGGGCATTCATAAACGAGGCCCATTGTGCTGGTGTTTTAGTTCTCTTCAGATCAAACCACCGGTGATTTTCGAAGGCAAGCTCCAATCGCCTTTCTTTTAATACCGCAGTTCGGAAATCTGCCTGGCTCATGCCTGTCAATTCGGCCAGACCCGCTCTTTTCCTGATTTGATTCAGATAACCTAGTGCTTCGGCGCTTCCTCCTGCTTGTTCATTCATTGCTTCCGCCAGCATAAGTAAAACATCGGCGTACCTGAGTACCGGCCAATTGGTATTGGTTCTGTTCACAATGGTGTGCGGGTAGTTGTACTTCGTTACGTAAGGTACGGGATATACTGTTGTCCCAAGGGTAAAGCTGGTTTTAAGCGAAAGATCCTTTCTTAGATCACCCTTTTCATAGGTTGCCATGATGTCATTGGTAGGTACATTTCGACCACCGTTGGCCCCTGCTGCGTAACCAGTGACAGCGCCCAGTGAAACCCTTGGAGCAAAAACGTATTGAAAGTTACTTTGCTCTCCCAGGTCATTATCTCCCTGGTACTGCACTTCAAACAGTGACTCTACCCCATTCTTTTTTGCAGGCGCCGGGTCAAAGTTATCGGCATAGTTGGCATTGAGCGCATAACCTAGGGAGGTAATCTGCTTCAGCGTGGTAACAGCTTCGCCGTACTTTTTTGTAGTTAGAAAAGTTTTTCCCAATAACCCAAGCGCGGCACCTTTAGTGGCACGGCCTTTGTCTGCAGCTGCGGTGTACTTGGCAGGAAGCAATGCAGCGGCTTCTGTCAGATCTTTTTCTATTTGCGCCCAAACCTGTGCCTGAGGAGACCTCACAAGGTCAAAAGCGGGTTCAGGGTTGGACAAGGTGTTGGTTACAATGACAACATCGCCGAAGTATTGGACCAGATTGAAGTACATGTAGCCTCTCAAAAATTTGAGTTGGCCTTCTATCTCCTTTTTGGGAGCGTCGTCAATGGTTGCAGTCGCCAGTTTTTCAAGCGTGAGATTGAGATTATACAGGGCTGCATAATACACATTCCACAAGTTGTTGATTTCTCCATTGCCCGAATTTACTGTTGAGAATTCGAAAGCTTCCCAGCCTCCCGCTCCACCCCGATCGGAGGGATTCAAATCGACGGTTGTATTGTCGGTTTGGAACTCACCAAAAATATAAGCCGTGTTGGTCATGGACTGAAGTGCTCCATAGACTCCGTTGAGAGCCTGTTTTACCTGCGCTTCGTTCTGGTAAAATTGACCTACACCAACCTTTGTCGGGTCGGTTTCATCAAGGAAATCTTCACTACAGGACGACTGAAAAAGTGAGATCGTTATGATGGCTATTGCTGTAATTTTTTTCATCTGAGTGATTTTTTTAGAAGTTAACTTTGATACCTGCTGAGTAGGTTCTTGGAACAGGGTACGACTCATCGTCGTTATTAAGCTCCGTTCCACCTCTGACGCCGGCATCCGGGTTGTTGCCAGGATATTTGGTCACGAGCAAAAGGTTGGCTGCGTTCACAAAGATCCGTGCATCCGATAGTATACCTTTTATCTTGGGAAGCGTATAACCAATTGTAACATTCTTAATCCACATGTGTGTGCCATCGTACACATACCTTTCGCTACTCTCCCGCGACCATTTGAAATAGTCTGTTCCACCCTGCGAATTTTTATTGTTTGGATCAGGTCCTGGATTTTCAGGCGATCTCCATCTGTCTTTGGCTTTTTCAAGAACATTGAAAACGCCATCCATATTCATGGTAGATGCCTCGATATTTCTGTATACATCAAATTTGTATGCACCCATTAGAAGTACGCTGAAATCAAAGCGCTTGTAATCGGCGCCCACGTTCCATGCCCAGTTGAACTTTGGGTTTGGATTTCCTATTTCCGTCATATCCTTGGTATCGTATGAAACGATTCCGTCAGGCCCCCCGTCAGGTGCTCCATGCAAATCGGCAAATTTCATGGCTCCAGGTATAGCCCCCTCCTGTAAAGGAGCAGCATCTATTTCTGCCTTGGTGTTAAAGATCCCCAGCTTTCTGTATCCAAAGATCATTCCGATGGGTTGCCCAACTTTATTGATGTTATATCCGCCATACTGGCTTCCGTACAATAAGAAGTCATTGGCTCCTTTGATCTCAAGTACTTTACTACGATTGATGGTGACGTTCGCATTGGTGCGGAAATTAACCTGTCCAATTTTTAATCTGTACGAAGCGGCAAGTTCCACCCCCTTGTTTTCTACCTTACCGAGGTTTGTCAGAGTCGAAGTGAACCCGGAAACCGCAGGAATGCTATAAGGCAGAAGCATGTCATTCGTTATTTTTTTGTAGTATTCGAAAGTAAATACCAGAGAGTTATTGAACGTGGAAAGATCCAGACCAACGTCAAGCTGGTTAGACTTTTCCCAGGTTAAGGCTTCATTGGCAAACCGGTTTACAACCTTACCCGACGCCAGTGTATTGTTGAAAACATAGTTGTTTAACACTAAAAAGGACTGGCTGGCGTAGTTTCCGTCATCTCCTGAGTTCTGAGCCGTTTCGAAGTTGTTGTTGGCGCTGACCGCATAGCTATTGTTACCCGTCATCCCCCAGCTTCCCCTTAATTTAAGGTCTGTAAGCCAGGACGCCTTAGGAATAAATGATTCCTCCGAAATTCTCCAACCCACGGAAGCGGCTGGGAAGTTACCATATTTGTTCCCTGCGCTGAATCGGGAACTTCCTTCCCGGCGAAAACTTCCTGAAAGCAGGTATTTGTCTTTGAATGCGTAATTGACCCTGGCCAGGTAAGCGATCATTGTCCATCTTCTTTCGATGGAGTTTGATGATCGAATGGTAGCGGCTCCAAGGTATGGGACAAGGTCGTCAGGAAAAGTATTTCCGCTACCATAAAGTCCTTTGACGGTTTCCTGCTGTGCGGTATAGCCCAGCATGGCATCGAAATGATGGTTTTCTCCGAAATTATTGTTGTAGGTAAGCAGCTGGTCGGCCGAATAATTTCTGAGTTCTTCGGAGTCATCTCTGGCAGTGGCAATTCGTGGAGGTGCTCCGTTGGTACCGGTTGCAATCGCGTTTCCTATGGTCGACGGAACATAGTCCTTATACATGTTGTAGTTAATCTTGGCGTTTACGGAGGATCGGAATTTAAGACCTTTGGCAAGATTAAACTCAAGGTAACCGTTCGCTAAAACATCAGCGATGTTACGTGTTCTCTTTACATTTTTAAGAACGTATAGCATATTTGGAAAGCCGAAAATATCGCCCACACCATTGTAATACGGTATCAGCTCGCCTTTTTCGTCGTATGGGGAGTAACGCGGATCGCTGATCAGGGTTAACCCTACCAGATTGCTCCTGCCATTGGTTGCGGCAACCCTGGAAGTGGAGTAGCTTCCGGCCAGATTGATTCCCATGGTGATAAATTTGTTGATATCGCCGGCCAGGTTGGTTCTCAGGGAAGCACGATCATATCCGGTGTACTGAAGGGAACCGTCCTCCTTGTAGTATCCGAGGGAAACCACGGACTTGATGGGGCCTTTTCCCGATGACAAGGTCAGGTTAATGTCCTTATATGGAGCATTGTTATTTAATATCAGGTCAAACCAGTTGGTTGAAACTTTGGTATCGGCCGGGTTACGGAAGTTGATGGGAATGTCCGTCTCTTCCGGAGACTTGCCATTGGCCAGAATATACCTGCCGATGAACACTTCCCGTTTGAATTGTGCGAAATCCTGACCATTTAATACTTTCGTTTTCCGGGAATCGGGAACATTCTGCACGCCATAGTCTACCGATACACTTAGGTTCAATTTTCCTTCTTTGGCTGATTTTGTGGTAATAAGTACCACACCGTTGGATCCTCTTGCCCCGTAGATCGCTGTGGATGCGGCATCTTTCAGGATGGTGATGGTTTCAATATCGTTGGGGTTTAAGTTTTGACCAACGGAAATACCCACAGGAAAGCCATCGATTACATATAATGGATCGCTACCGGCTCCAAGGGAGCTGATACCCCTCACTTTCACCTCAAATTGTTGCCCGGGCGTACCGCTTTTTTGTTTGATAATAACACCCGGAGCCTGACCCTGCAGCATACGTGTGACGTTCGATTTCGGCATTTCACCAATATCTTCCATATTGATTACTGATACTGCAGAGGTAATATCTCTTTTGCGTTGCGTACCGTATCCTACCACAACCACTTCTTCAAGAGCTTTGGTGTCTACGGCCAAATCAACATCTATCGAGCTTTGATTACCTACAGTTATTTCTTTGGATAGATAACCTACAAAAGAGAATACAAGTACCCTTGTACCGCTTTCAGGCAATTCAATGGAATACTGGCCTTCCGCGTTGGATACGGTCCCGGTACTGGATCCTCTCAGCACTACGCTAACGCCTGGAAGCGCCGCTCCCTTCTCATCCGTAATTTTACCTCTGACGGTTTGATCTGTATTCACCGTAAAGGCCGGATTCCGTCCACTGGTATTACCGGAATACAAGGGGGAGGCGAATAATGTCGAAGTACAAAAAATGCCCAGGACAAGTTGTGGAAAGGACATTTTGAAGATGTTATACAAGTTACAGTATAACCTTAATAGTCGAAATTGATCCATAAATTATTTAGGTTTTGATCTTTCTTAATGATTAAAAGAGTTGGTTTGGATCCGGTTGTATTCCAAGTGTTTAAAGTGTTGAATTCCAGAGGACCGACTTGGTCTCCGAAATATCTTTTGTGATTCATCAGCTTGTTTTTGCATAGATTAAGTTTAGGTGAAACATTTTAAAGCCAGCCCATAATGCTTGTTTAATATTACAGAGGGAGGTGGATACTTGTAGTGCGCAGTGCCTTGGTTAATCCATTAAATGAGAATTGTACCGTTTTGAAATCTTTTTGATCATCACTTTATGCAAGGCTTACTATTGAAATATGACAATATATAGATCATATTATCATATTTTAAACAAGGTAAATTTTATGGTTTCTCTTACCATCCTGCTCTGTCTGTATCCATGCGGACACTTGTTTTTCATTTGAAATTGGATGCATAGAAATAGGTTGGTTCGAACACGCATCGGTTATAGAGCAAATTCGATTGTCTATTAATTTTCGCCGTATTTCGACAGATGTTCACAGCATTTTTGGGTCGGAATCACGCTTTCACTCTGGAAAGGAGGCAATTACAAATTTTGTTTACTAACTTTAATGTATAGAGTTAAGTCGGGCGCTCTGTTTGATTATTTATACGTTATGGAAACTTCCTATGAAAAAAGTGTACTATATTCTGCTATGTCTGCACTTGATTGTTTTGTCCAGCAATGTTTCATTTGCAAATCACATTGTCGGAGGCGAAATTAAGATGAAGCCGTTGGGGGGCGGTTATGCGTATGAGGTTAGCCTGCTCCAATTCTGGGATGCAAATAATCTGACCATCCCTACCACGGTAAGTGCGGGAAACAGGGATCTCAGAGCATCTTTGTATATCTATAAAAAGAGAAACAATCAGTTTGTAGATTCTGTTGTTGTTAATTACCGCTCTTCTCAGAACGTCACTTATCAGAATAAAAGCTGCGCCACGGCACGAGCTATGAACACCGTTCAGGGTGTTTACAGCGGAAGTATTACCCTATCACCTCAAACATATAATGAGCCGGATGGGTACTATATAGTCTGGGAGCGCTGCTGCAGGAACGGCGACATTAACAATATCAAATTGGCCGGTATAACAGGAATGGTTTTCTATTTAGAATTTCCTCCGGTCTCAATAGTCAATTCATCTCCGGTATTTCAGTTTCCCAATGGACAATATATATGTGTGAATAGGTCCTTCTCCATGAACATGTCGGCTTCTGATGCTGATGCCGACGAGCTCTACTATTCAATGGTAACCCCAATGCGAGGGAACACCAGTAATCTGGCGAATATGTCGATAGGTAATTCTTCACCCAAAGCTGGGTATCCTTTGGTTACCTGGGAAAACGGAATTACGACCGACAATGCCATTCCAGGTCCGGTTCCATTAACAATCGGCCCTCGCACCGGCCTTTTGACCGTGACTGCGAATGCTGTTGGATTGTATGTATTTGCCATTCAATGCGAGGAGTACAGGAATGGCAAACGAATTGGTGTGGTTAGGCGAGATTTTCAGCTATTGGTTATTGATTGTGGTACTGATATACCAGAACCGCCTGTTGTAATGTTTCAAGCGCAACCTGCCACGGAAGTGAGAGTATGTCCGGCTAAACTTGTCCAATTGGAAACAACCCCGTCTAATCAGTGGTCATACCAGTGGCAACTCAATGGACTCAACATAGCTGGAGCGAATTCAGAAAAGGTGATGGTAAGTGATACAGGTACTTATACGGTGATTAAAAGCTATAAAACAAAATGTACCAGTGACACTGCCTCAGTGCCCGTTCGGGTGTTGTATGCAGACCCGGTTGTGGCTAAAATTATCCAGGGTAAGGCTATTTTGTGTGAAGGTGAAGAGACGGTTCTGGAGGCAAGTTCCACTGGTGCAGACATGGGAGAATTGTCGTATACGTGGTGGAAAGGAAATGTAAAACTAGCCATTACTGGCGGTCAGATCGCCGTCCAGGATCCTGGCGAGTACAAGCTTGAAATGAGGGAAGATCGGTACGGTTGCACCGGGCGTGATTCAGTTTTTATTAAAAGAGAACTGATTGAAATAGCCCTGCCCGAAATAGTTACTATCGCGAAGGGAACAACTGTTTCTGTTACAGCCCGTGTAACCCCATCAGGTATAGGCTACATGTACAACTGGATGCCTGAAGACTCAGGTTTGAAAAGTGTTTCCACAGATTCCATAGCTGTTCTTGGACCATCAGCCCCTACCTCCTATGTGGTAGAAGTCACATCTGCCAATGGCTGTCAATCAACAGATTCTGTGCTCGTATCTGTAATTGATCGCCTGTATATTCCGGATGCATTCAGCCCGGATCGTAATGGAGTCAATGATGCATTTGTGTTGTATAACCACGATGGGCAAATACTGGAAGTAAGCATTTTTAACCGATGGGGTAATGTAGTTTTTCATTCCCAGGGGTATGCACTCCCATGGGACGGAACTTATAAAAATATCGTTGTTGCTCCTGGTGCTTATCCGTATATTATCAAAACCAGATTTGGTGATTATAAGGGAGAGGTGCTTGTTTTGCGCTAGCCCCCTGAATCTATTTCTGCCTGCGTTTATTTATGAGCTTTCTGTGCTGATTCACAGTGTATCTCTGTACAAGAGTTGCTAATTTTTAAATTCCTGAAAACTACCGTCGGTATAGAGTATGAGTATCCGATCAATTTTTTTTTCCTTAGGTTCCATTGCTTCTAATACCACATTGGCAGCTTCCTTTTCAATAGTATGATTATGGATGTATTGATCTGTGCTTAATTGTTTTTTGTTACGCCCTGCGGTTCCTGAAGTAGGATTTGCTGTTTCAGAAATCGTTTTCTGCTGATTTATTTCTGGCAGATCATACTCGTCCATGATCCAGTCAAATCCCAAATCTGGGAATCGGCGAATTATTTTCTGAATGATGTCCAAACTGGGCTTGTTTCGCCCGGCCAGGATATGGGAGATACTAGCCCGTTGAATACCTATTTCATCTGCAAAATGTGATGGAGTGAAATTTTTAATTTCTAAAATCTGCTTGATCTTTTCGGTTAAATCCATACCAGTTCTATAAGTTTTAAATACAAATGTAAATAATATTAATGTAAATACAAAGGGAGGTCTTACCTACACATGTATACAGATTGAAATTCAATAATATAAATTTGTAAATAAAAAATTGAGAAATGTTAATTTAATTAATTAACATTGTTATCGCCAATAGCCCTTAGTAAAGAATATTAGGTGCTGTTTGCCGTCATGATGCTTTTGAGCAAAATTGAACCCGGAAATGGGTAGCCAGAAAAAAAGCGACATGGGAAGATGCCGCTTTTTACATTTGTAAATTATTTTCGCTTTCTCAAGAACTACACAGTTACGTTGTTTTCTCGTAACGCATCATTCAAGGAAGTTTTGAGGTCAGTGCTTGGTTTACGTTTACCAATTATAAGTGCACAGGGTACATTGTACACGCCGGAGGGGAATTGTTTAGGGAGAGTACCTGGTATAACCACGGAATCTGGGGGAACCATTCCTTTATATTCGATAGGTTCCGGACCAGTAACATCAATAATTTTAGAGCTTCCAGTAATTGTAACGCCCGCTCCTAAGACTGCACGAGCTCCTATATGAGCACCTTCCACAACAATGCAACGCGATCCAATGAACGCCCCGTCTTCAATGATCACAGGAGACGCTTGTACAGGTTCGAGCACTCCGCCAATCCCTACGCCACCACTAAGATGTACATTTTTACCTATTTGTGCACAGCTGCCAACGGTAGCCCAGGTATCTACCATTGTGCCCTCGTCGATATAGGCACCAATATTAACGTAGGATGGCATGAGTATAACTCCTTTTGATATATAGGCACCGTATCTCGCAACAGCCGGAGGAACAACACGAACCCCGAGTTCCTTATAACCGGTCTTAAGTTTCATTTTATCGTGATATTCAAAGATACCGACTTCACTTACCTCCATTTGTTGGATGGGAAAGTAAAGAATAATCGCTTTTTTAGCAGCTTCATTAACTAACCATTCTCCGTTAGCTTGTGGTTCAGCCATTCTTAGTCTGCCTTTGTCTACTTCTTCGACTATATCTTTTATGAGCTGTATTGCGGATTGCTCTTTTAATAGTTCACGATTCGACCAAATTTCCTCAACCCGGGATGTAATATTCATGTTAAAGTTAAAAATTAATATAAACTATTTAAAATACAGATAATCAGCCGATTATACAAGATGACAATATGATATAAAAATCAAACTATACATCAATTCAGGCGCACCAGAATACAAATATAAAAGACTTATAGATATCAAACAACCACATAAGGTAGTAGTCGTAAAACTAAAATAAACCAAATAATACTAATTAAATCAGTAAACTAAATAAATTACTAATGGGCGGAAATTACTAAAAACAATAGTAATCAATTCGCATCTGTTCTTGACATTGCTTTTAAATTTCGTATATATTGACTAATTTTACAGTGTTATAACATAATCCATATTACATATGTCAAAAGTAAAAGTTGCAATTAATGGTTTTGGGCGTATTGGACGATTGGTCTACCGTCAAATCTACAACATGGAAGGCATTGATATTGTCGCCATAAACGATTTAACAAGTCCTAAGGTACTTGCTCATTTACTTAAATACGATACTGCACAAGGACGTTTCAACGCTGATGTAACATCTACAGAAAACTCTATATCTGTTAACGGCGAAGAAATTCTTATATATGCTCAAAGAGACCCTGCACAAATTCCCTGGGGTCAACACGACGTTGACGTTGTTCTGGAATGTACAGGATTTTTTACCAGTGCTGAATCGGCGGGTGCTCACATCACAGCCGGCGCTAAGAAGGTTGTCATATCGGCACCTGCGACGGGCGATCTGAAAACTATTGTATTCAATGTGAATCATGATATCCTGGATGGTTCAGAAACCATTATTAGTGGTGCATCCTGTACTACCAACTGCCTGGCTCCCATGGCGCAGGTGCTTGAAGAGAAATTTGGTATCGTAAATGGCTTAATGACCACCATTCACGCATACACAAACGACCAGAACACACAAGATGCTCCGCATCCAAAGGGCGATCTGAGAAGAGCCCGTGCTGCTGCTCAAAATATTGTACCTAACAGTACCGGTGCAGCAAAAGCAATTGGATTGGTTTTACCTTCCCTGAAAGGAAAACTCGACGGTTCGGCACAACGCGTACCTACCCTTACAGGTTCTTTAACCGAATTAACCGTTATTCTTGGTAAAGAAACCAGTGTAGAAGAAATCAACGCCGCTATGAAGGCAGCTGCAAATGAGAGTTACGGCTACACCGAGGACGAAATTGTCAGCAGTGATATTATCGGAATCAGTTTTGGCTCCTTATTCGACGCAACTCAAACAAGGGTTCAGAAGGTTGGTGGAACACAAATCGTACGCACAGTGAGCTGGTATGATAATGAAATGTCTTATGTTTCTCAACTAGTTCGCACCGTACATTATTTCGCCACACTTATCGGCAAATAATCTTCCGTACCTCAAAACTCCCAGAAAAAAAGCTCCGTTTCATATTGGAAACAGAGCTTTTTTTTCTTACAATATCCTGGCTTTTATATATTTTATCGAATGACCTTTTGACGAAAATATTCGCTCATAATGCGTTTTTACCTCATGATGATCCGAAAGAAGGCTTGAGCTGTACAAATCATGTGTGTGATCAATAATTTCATACTCCGCCTGAGTTCTGATAGCTTCTAGAGTATACTGGTACAAAAAATCGCTGTCTGTTTTAAGGCAAAACAAGCCATTCGGCTTGATGTAACGAGCATATTTCTTCAAAAAACCGGGGTTTGTTAACCTTTTATATTCATCACGATCACGCACCTGTGGATCAGGATGAATGAGCCAAATTTCATCGATCTCGTTGTCTTCAAAAAACTCATCGGCGTATTGAATTCCGGCTCTCAAAAATGCGACATTGTTCAATTTCGCCTCTGTAGCAATCATGCTTCCTCTGGCAATTCTGTCACCTTTAATATCCATCCCAATGAAATTTTTCTCAGGGAAGACTTTACCTAAACCAACCGAATATTCACCTTTACCACAAGCCAGCTCAACGACTATACTTCCATCGTTCTTGAAATACAACTCTTTCCATTTACCTTTTATAGTCTTATACAAATCCTTACCCGATTCAATAACATTATCCGCCTGAGCGCTAAATTGATAATGATGCAACTTCTTTCTACCCATTACTTAACCTTTATACTATAATTCATTCAAGTCAGCTACAATGAAGGTGCTCCCCCCCACATAAATTGTATCCGTATCCTTCGCATCTAGAAAGGCACGTTTAAGAGCATCATTTACATTTTTGAAAACAGATCCACGTAAACCGATCGATTGTGCAGATCTCAAAAGTTCATCAGCACTAAGTGCTCGTAGGTTTGAAGGTTCACAAAAGTAGTACACGCCATCAGCAGGAAACAAATTTAAAATAGACCTCACATCCTTATCCGACACAAATCCGATAACATACCGCTGCTGGCTGCTGCTCAAGCTATCAAATTGAGCCAAAGTCGCGGAGAGACCTCCATGATTGTGCGCCGTATCACAAATTACAAGGGGCTTATGGTAAAGTCGCTGCCAACGCCCTTTTAAGCCGGTATCACGGGCAAATGATTCAAGCCCTTTTCTGGTAGCTTCGTGATCCACTTTCCAACCCAACAGAGCAAGCTCATCAACCGCAGCGAGCACCCCGCACAAATTTCGCAACTGGTACTGGCCCGATAATTCCACAATTAAATCAGAATAGAATACATATTCTAAGCCTGGGTCTTTAACTTCCACCTTCAACTTACCATCAAATAAGCCCAAATCCCGCACTTTGTACCGCTTGGAACCATAGATGACTCTGGTATGTAAATAAGCCGCCTGTGCCTCAAAAACTGCGGCAAGTTCTTCACCCTGAAACTCACTTACAATAAGTGGAACGCCCTCCTTAATGATTCCTGCCTTCTGCGCGGCTATCTTTACCAGGGTATCACCTAAAAACTGTGTATGGTCCAGGCTTATGTTTGTAATTATCGAGAGAACCGGCGTAATCACATTGGTAGAATCCAGTAGCCCTCCCATACCTACTTCAATGATCGCAATATCTACATTTTGATCTGCAAAGTAGGTAAACGCCATTGCAACAGTCAGTTCGAAAAAAGAGGGCTCAAATCTATCGATGTTAGAAATATTATCATCAACAAAATTCACAATGTATGACTCCTCTATCTGTCTCCCGTTAACCTTTATACGTTCTCCGAAGGACTTAAGATGCGGCGACGTATACAAGCCCACTTTGTAACCGGCCTGATGGAGAATGGAGGCCAGCATATGCGATGTGCTACCCTTTCCGTTCGTACCGCCCACATGAATACATGGATACTTCTCCTGAGGATTACCAAGGATATCGCACAGCTGAAAAGTGGTATTAAGCCCGGGTTTGAAAGCACGGGCTCCAATCTGATGAAAAACCCGCAATCGACTGTATAAGTAGTCAATCGTTTCCTGATAAGTCATTTACGCTACTGAGAACTGATTTTAAATGTAATGGTTCCAATAGACTCTTCCGGCACATTTGAAGATTTGGGAATAAAGGTTAATTCCCGAACTGCATTTTTGTATTGATTTATCACCGAATAGTCGGTAATGGTCGAGCTCAAATTGACGATGCTTTTAATTCTACCATTTTTATCAACGGTTATTCTAAACGTGATCGAGCCGGTTGCGTCTGATTTGTCATTTACAACGGGTTTTCTTGACCAGCTCCAGCCCGACAGGCTTAATCCAACAGCAGTTCCACCCCCACCCCCTTCTCCTTTGTAAGTCTTCGCATACAGGCTTCCATTCTTTGCCCCCTTGTCGCCTACTCCCTCTGCATCATCCCCATTGTTGTTTCCACCTACTCCTGCCTTCGTACCATTGGTACCGTTACTTCCCGATTTACTTCCCGAAGACTTGGTAAAAAGCGCATCTTTATTTACTGCCTTTTCAGGGGCTGGTTTGGCAACGGGTGTAGACGAAGTAGCACTACCAGCGGACTTCTTAGTTTCAGTCTTTTCCGGAGCTTCAACCGGACTTTCAGTTTTGGAAGTGATTACTGGCTTTTCGGCAACGACTTTTGTCGGCTTGGTAGACTCAACCTTAGGTGGTGTAGGCGGCGTTGGCTTCGGAGTAGATACAGATTTAACCTTCTTCACCTCATCTGCATCCGCCTTCATATTCTCTGCTACCTTAGAATCGTTAGGTTTGTTAAACGTCTGTATGTCACCTTTTCCAACTTTGCTTGTACCGTAATTCACCTCAACAAATAATTCCATTGGCTCCACTTTGGGAACCCCACTGGTAAGCCGTATGAAAAAGAACAATCCAAGCATAGCAATCGTTATTCCAAAAGACATTGCCCAGGATATTGCTATTCGTTGACGATCTTCTGCCTGAAGTACGATCATTACTGTTAATTGTTTATTTTCTGAATGGAACGTAAAATTAGATCAATTTCGTATAAATACAAAAGAAGGAGCAACATGGCTCCTTCTTTATTCCTTGGATAGAATCGAGATTAAATTTCCTATTTCACTTTATAAACCCACCCGATTTCCCCTGTAACCTCTTTCAATTTCTTTGAAGCCTTGTAGGCATCAGTTTCAAGCTCAAACCTGTCGACCGCCACTTTCACCTTACTACTACGCTTGTCGGCAGGTATAAGCAGTGCATGTTCAAATCCTTTCTTTCTGAGTTGCTCCAAAAGAATAGTGGCTTGTTTGCTACCCTTAAACGCACCGGCAATAACAAAAAAACCACCCGATTTGATAGCAACTTCCGGTCCGGCCGGTGGAGCTATTTCAGTAGCAGTATCTGCCGCGGGCTCCGTTACGGCGGAAACTGTTTCGGATGAATCAACAGGTTCCGTTGATTCCTTCCCGGTGAATACCTGCTTGACTGGTATTACATCTTCCACTGCGTCACTTTCTTCAATCCTGATGTTTTCGGTAGGAAAGAGCATTCTCAGCGGATTTAAATTACTGGTATTGCCAGATTGATCCGAAACAAAGTCTATGCTAAAATATCCCAGAAGCCCGATGATCAAAGCAGCTGAAGCCCATCTCCACCATTGCACTTTATGTGTCAGTAACTCCTGTTCTTCTTCGACATACTCAATACCTTCTTCAACAATCATTTTTTGAGAGGTGGCCGCCAGCGAACTATTTGGCGTCACCAACTTTACATTGATATTATGGAACCCATACCACTCGTCCTTAAAATGCCTTTCGGAGGTAGGATCAAACACCAGCCTGCCTTCACTGTTCGCTTTAAAATTGCCAATGCCCGCAATCTTGGCTTCTCCCCTCGCCTCAAGGACAGCCCATAAGCGATCCGTGTAGCGTTTTATATACACAACTGCCTCACTATGAGCAATACTTTCATGCCGAGAAATATAATTGGCTATAAGCCCATCATCCAACTTCAAAGACTCATTGAATGCCAGTCGTTTAGCCGGTGGCGAAAACGAGCCTGATTCCTTATCGTAATTCACTGGTATCTGACGCGAAATAAGCGCACCAAACCCAGGTAGAATCACAAATTCGTAATCAACAATTAATTTCCTTATAACTGTCTCAACTGGTATCATTGAAGTACTTTAACGATTTAAAGCTTCAAAGTTAGAAAGAAAAGGATAATCCGCCAACAAAGTTCAGCCCCTGCTGTGGGTAATACTGGTACCGCTGATATTGTTTTCCCAGGATGTTATTGATCGCAACAAAAGCAGAGAAGTTCCTGGTTAACAGGTAGTCTATCTTCAAATTCAGGTCAGCAATTGCCGGTAGTTTTGTAACTTTTCCACTCTGAAAATTCTTTGCCTTCATTCCCCTAAGCACGTACAAATCTGCGGTTACAAACAATTTTTTGCTAATCGCCAGGGCATTAAACCAGTTTAACGTAAGATCAGGTCTATGCCAGGCTTCCTCTACGGATCCCACTGCATAGTCAAAGTAGTTCACCTTTAAAGAGGTTTTGAACAGATCGTTGTAGTTGTATCCTGCCTGTCCGGAAATGGTTAACACTCTGGTTTTTCCCGGATCATAAATGGCTGAAAATCTTGACGTATCGGTAAGCGAATTATTGAAGTGATAAAAGTTCTTGTACTTGGCCAGGGAAACCCGTCCTTCGTAGTTGAACCCTTCCACAGATTCCCCTTTCACGCCGGCAAACAGGTCCAGATTCTTTTCTGTGTTTACGACAAGCACATTGGGGCCCAACCACTGATTCTCACTTAACATACTTTTCAACGTGTTTCTGACGATATCACCATTCACCCCTGCAAAAACATGCAAACCTGTAAAAGGCACAACATCTACATTCAGCACAGGAAAGGCTTTTGTTCTATTAATCTTCAACTCACTATCAGTTTCATTTACTGCATTCAATCCTGCAGTTACAGAAAACAAATCAGTAATATACTTAAATGTAGGCTTAACCCTGAACAGGTTTCTATCGTACGTCAGCTTATCTACCCGCTGTGACACGAATGCGTCAGCTTCAAGCAGTGCATACACCGAGCCCGAAACGGGTACGGAGGCAGTCAGTTTCGTACCCCAGTCAAGTTCGGAGGCATTATATCGATCCCTCAACGTATTCAAACTGGTCTTCACCGAATAATCAACAGCCACAGAAGCATCCGTGTTTTCAAATCCAAGGTTAATGCCAAATTGATTTAATGTCTGCCGAATGGTGTCCCGGTTCACAGATACAGATTCTGGTTGTGGCTTATAGCCATAAAAATAATAGTTCTGACGATCGTAATTAAGCCCTACTTCGACCTTAGATTTGGCCATGATGTATTTACCACCAACTTTAAAATTGGTAGTTGAATTTGCGGAGTTCTTATTATCAACAGGCCCGTTCGCAGCGGAGTTCTGCTTCAACTGGCCGGTAAATACCAGATCCTCCGACGTGCGTCCGCTCACAAATGCTTCTCCCAAAAACCGTCCATAATTGCCCGCTCCGAGCTTGATATAGTTATTCAGGGCATCAGGCTGGCCTGCACGTTCCTTCTGATCAGAGGACACTCCGACTGCTGGCGTCAATTTGGGCGACATGAGGTCAATCTGCGGATCTATAAGTTCATAATTGACTTTCTTGTCCGTAGCGTTGGCCTTTACAGGCTGTACCTTGTCAAATACCCGGTTTGCTGGCGCAAACTCGATACTCTTTTCTTTCACAATCTCGTAAGTCTGACTTTCAATCTCTCCTCTTTGTGCAAGGAGAGTAGTCGCGGAGAAAACAAAAATCAAAAAGTAAAATGGCGTTCTCATTTTATTACCAATACGCATACTATATATTTTTTGCAGATTTTTAAAAACGATTATCATTTCTGTTTTTCGATTTGAGACAATTTGGTTTTGGCCAGTTCCACCGCCTCTTTGTCATCCGAATTCTCGATAATCGAAGTAAGTGTTGCCTTGGCCTGACCTAAGTCATTCATTCCCATATAGACCTCGGAGAGCAAAATAAATGAACGTACCCGCCAGTAATCAAAACCTTCGAAATTTTTAGCCATTTCAATAATAGCCGTCTCCGCTTCTTTATATTTTTTATTTTTATTCAGTATGGTGGCATTCCAGTAGCTGGCTTCTGCCCCATATTCATCTTTTGAAGAAATGGCAAGTTTCTTAAACTCCTCAGACGCCTTTACCAGATCGCCCTTTTCATACGGCACCTTGCCCAAGTACAGTTGCGCTTTTCCTAATCCTCCTGGAATCACATTGCCTACATTAATTACCTCCCGGGCATAATACAAGGTGGAGTCATAACTTTTCAGACTGTAATAGGTATCCATCAGACCAATCCAAGCCTGCGTTTGCTCTTTTTTACTTTCAGAATTTCTAAGTAATATCCTGAAGTTTGTGACTGCGTTGTTGTAATTACCCCTGCCTATTTCCAACTCAGCAGAGCGCTGGGCAGCAGCAGCTACAAAAGTGGAACGATTGTCCTGTACTACCTTTGCATAGTACTGTAATGCTTCGTTTACACTTCCTAATTTATCGAATGAAGAAGCGATGAAGAACCTTGCATCGTACTGGTGCTTGCTTGAAGGGTAAGTATTCAAAAAGTCTAAAAGAGCAGTTTTAGCATTTTGATACTTTTCAGCGTAATAAAGATTCCGTACGTTATCAAACTCCACCTCCTCCAATTTTTCGTTACCCGGGTTATTTTTTCTAACGGCGCCAATCACCTGCGAAAACTCTTCCGGCCTGCCCACGGCGGTATAACTCTCCTGAATTCCTTCCAAAGCGCTGCTCGCCGAAGGTGATTCAGGATATTCGGTGAGTACCTTTTTAAAATCTACGATTGCCTGCTCATACACCTGCAGGTTGTAATACGATTGAGCTCTCCTGAGCAATGCAGCGGGGATCAGATAACTTTTGGGCTTTTCGTTGATCAAACGTGTAAATCCTTTTACGGCCGCCGAATACGAACCATTCTTAAAATCGATATCGGCCATTTGAAAATAGGCATCATCCAGATACCGCGAAGAAGGATATCCACCAATTAAGAGCTCAAACTGCCGACGAGCCTCCTGTTCTTTACTCATGTAAACATAAGCACGTCCTTTTTGAAACAAGGCATAATCCTTGTCCACCTTGCCCTTAGCTGAAACCTGTTCGTAGGTACTTATGGCTTCGTTATAATTCTTGGCAGCAAGGTAGCAATCGGCCAGCCGTACATGTGCATCCTCGATCACCTGCGCGTCCATACCCTGTGTGTTACTTACAAATTCCTTAAAGTATCCAAGCGCCTGAGCATATTTCTTCTGATTATAATAATGATATCCTAATGCATAAAGACTCTTTCGCGCATAAATACCGGCTTTGGAATTTTTGGCAATCTGACTGTAAAGGCTTACCGCTTCCGCACTCCTTTTCAAACCGGAATAAGAATCAGCCTTGTAATAATTTGCAGATATTGAAATGGACTCGTCGATAGGGTATTTCAAGGATTTGTCAAAATAGGTAATCGCCGACTCGAATCGTTCCTGATTAAAATCAGTAACACCCTGGTTGTAGGTGAGCCTTTGATAGGTGCCATTAATTTTAGCATTGCGCTTGGACAGTCCTTCAATATATTTGATTGCACCTAAATTGTTACTTGCACCTGCATAGCCGTCGGCAACCAACTCCGTTGCCTCATCCGTATGTTTGCTATTAGGGTACTTAGCCATAAAATCGTTCAGCTCCTTAATCGCTTCATTGTTACTTCCTAAATCAAGCTGGATTTTTGCGTGGTTATAGGCCGACTCTTCCTTGACGGTGGCATTAAAGCCCAAAGTGGATGCATGCCCAAAGGACGTTAAAGCATTACTTAACTTAGATGTCTTTAAATAGCTGATTCCCAATAGATATGACGAGTACTGCGATACAGAATCTTTGCCGTTTGAAATCGGTTTAAGAGCGCCTATTGCCCCTTCATAATTATTAGTTCTAAATAACGCGTGACCATGGTGTAAGACAACAGCCGGGGGCAAAGCACCTGGTTTCATCTTCTTGAACCGTTCGTATGCTAAAACTGCCGCTGGATAATCCTCTTTTTCATAATACACTTCGGCTACGTAGAGAGCCACATCATCCAGTTTAGTATTCCCCTTCTGCTGACCCAGGATCTTTTCTCCGTATTGCACCAGCTCATCATATCTTTTCAACTGATAGAGCGACGAAATAATCCAGTTAGGCGCTTCATTCTTATAGTATGGATGATCTTGTACCCTTTTAAAATCCTGATAGGCTTCTTCAAATTTATTACGCTGATAGTTAATAACGCCCGAGTAGAAGGATGCATCACCCGCATTGGCAAAGGTGGTCTCTGTCTTAACCTGATTAAAAAGGGGCAGAGCCAGATCCATCTGTTTGGTGTTGTAGTACGACATGGCAAGCTGGTACGTGCTTTCCATTTTCTTTGCATTGTTACCAGCGGTTTTAATCGCTTTTTCCAAGTATGTAATCGCCTTCTCATACTCCCCGGCTTCATAATAATACTTACCCAGGTCGCTGTAAATCTGTTGCGCCTTGGGGTGTTCCGCATGGTTTTTGACAAACCGATCAACCTGCACTTCCGCCTCTGGATAATTCAGATACAGACCGGTCACGGCCACGTAATACTCCGCCGTTACTTTATTGTAATCGCCGGTACTCAGGAGCTTGTCCTGGGTATTCAAAAATTCATTGAACTCTTGCCTGGATGCGACAAAGTTGGACTTTTCATAATATTCCAGGCCGTTGCGAAAGTGTGCCTCAGGAGCCGTAAGACTCATGGTATTCTGAGCCTGAACTGTCAACCCACCAGCACATAGAAAGAGACCAAACGTATAACTACTGCGTTTTAAGAGCATAGGGGTGTTTTTGATCGAGATTAGTGGGGATTTAATGTTTACAATCATAAAATAAATAAAAGACTTTCAACGTGCCACAAATATTTGTTATTAAACGAAAACCGCATCAAAACCGTATAATAACGGATATAAACGAGAATTTTTGTAATGTAGGGACGAATTAGAAAATAACCTCATTTCGGAGCAAAGTATCATTGAAATCCGTTCCCATGTCATCGAACCTTTTCCTAACAGATGCCAAAAAACTTTCATCAAGAGAACTTTCAATTTCATCAACTGACGTTACATCATATTCATCAATCTTGTATGTTTGTTCAAGCATTCCGGTTTCAATCTTTACAATGTATTTATTGTTCCATTGATAAATGCTAATTTTAAAGTCCGGATTAATAATGTCCTTAATATATCTCATGCTAAAAAAAGTTATTTATTGTAATCAATTCAATGCCCGTGTTCTCAATCCTGTCACCTCTGCATTAGTACTAATATTAATAGCACTAATGCTTCAATCATGTGACAACCAGAATAAAAAGGATGCATCGGATTTTTTTCTGAAAGCCAACCGGGCCTATCAGGAAAACAACCATGCCGAGGCTCTCCGTCTCTACGATGAGGCAATCTCAAAGAATTCTGAATTTGCAGATGCCTATCTCAACAAAGGTATCTGTTTGTTGAAGTTAAATCGCACAAATGATGCCGTTGACAATCTAACAAAAGCAATAGAGGTTGATGCGAGTCTCATACAGGCAAATCTGGTGAGATCCGAAGCCAATATCCAGTTACGCAATTTCGAGCTGGCAAAGCAAGATTTGAAATCAATTGCGAAAGCATACAAAGATTCGTCACGTTACTTTCTGATCAAAGGCAATCTGATGCAAGCCCAGGATGATGAAGCAGGAGCACTTGCGGATTATGACCAGGCCCTCACCTTAGATCCGAATAATGTAGAAGCCCTGGTCAATCGAGGGGCGGTTTATTATCATATGAACTCGTATTTACAGGCAAAGCGAGACTTCTTAAAGGCTTCCCAATTGAACCCCTCCCAGCCAGAAGCCTTAAACAATCTTGGTCTTATTTCCATTAGAGATAAGAATTGGAAGCAGGCAACGGCCTATTTTGATCTGATTCTTAACAAAAATCCGTCAGACCCGCTAGCGTTAAACAACAAAGCATACGCTCTTCTACAAAACAACGATTTAGTGGGTGCGAAGAGATTGCTGGATAGAGCAATAGAGATCATGCCCGAAAATGGTTATGCATTGCGCAATCTGGGCATCTATTTTCAACGGACCAAACAACCTCAGGCGGCACTAGCTGAATTTTCAAAAGCAATAGATCTTGCACAAAACGTTGATATGTTATACGGCTTGACCGGACTTACCTATTGGGAGTTAAAAAATAAAGTGAAAGCATGTGAATTATGGAACCAAGGTAAAATACTAAGCGACAGCATTTCCATTGCTGAGCTTAGGAACAAGTGCCAATGATTACCACTTCGCTCTTACATGCGCTTTAAGCCCTTTCCATGCCCGGCTATTTTCTTCCGGGTCCGTAAACACTTCAAGTATCGACATTCCGTTGCCTGAAAGAAAACTGGGTAGTAATTCTTCCAGTTGGTGCTTACTTGTGGCGGTCAAATAATTAATTCTTGAATCCTGGGCTGTACCTTTAGCGGAAAACTGATGTCTTGTTTCAAAGAAATCCTCAAGTTCAGGCAGTTTGGAAGGTCCATCAATCATTCTGAAAATATTGCCCCCGGCATTGTTTACAACAAGAACTTTTAAATTAGCAGGAAGTGAATTTATAATTAATCCGTTACGGTCGTAAAGGAATGCCAGATCGCCAGTGATCAGCAAAACAGAATTATCCGATACCAAAGCATCACCGATAGCCGTACTCACACAACCATCTATTCCACTTGTCCCCCTGTTGGAGGCAACCATACGGTTTCCCAATGTATCCCCTAGAACATTCAAATATCGAACAGGCATGCTGTTTGCAACATGTATCCTCCAATGATCATTCAGGCACAAAATAGCACCATATATCACTGATAAATCATTTAACAATGATAGATTATCCAAATAAGCATACAGAAGCTGCTTTGCCTGATTATTACTTCTGACCCAGTTCGTCAAAAACGATGGATCCGTTTCAGGCTCACCTCCCTGTACAAACAACTGGTAATCAAGCTTTTCAAAAATATTTTCGAAAAAATACTCTGGGGATACAGGAATCTGACAGGTTAAAGACTGGAAGGTATCTACCAAATGCGAATCTTCACTGACGTGCCAATGATGCAGTGCTGGATTTTTCTGTAAAAATTGTTTTAACGCTTTGGAAATAACGGAAAGGCCGAATGTAATCAATAAGTCTGGACGTAAATCGTCAGGGTTTTGATTGGGTAAAAAAAGATCGTGGTAGGAAATAAACTTAGAATCATTCCTGACGTTACTGATACAATCTGCCACGATTACTACGTCCAATTCTTCTGAAATCTGACTGAGTACGTTGTTCAAATTTGCATTAAACTTAGATTGACCAGCTACTATAAGAATCCTGCCGCAAGAATCCCACTTTTCCAACAGCGTATTCCAACTGTCGGAAGACAACGTTGAAAGGGCTGGAATCCGATTTACAACACGGAGATTATTAGACGGTGCGAAAACCTCCCCCTCCAATGGATAAAATGGTTCTCTGATGGGAACATTAACATGAACGGGTCCGAAGGGTACGCCAGTGCATGATAAAATAGCATCATTCACCATCCGGTTGATCGCCCAGCACGCATCTTCATGCCCATAGTCCGCGGGCAATTCAAAAAATTTCCGCACATGACTGCCAAATATTTCTGACTGGAAGATTGTCTGCCCGTCGTGTTGGTGGATCCATTCACGGGGACGGTCAGCCGTGAAGACAAGCAAGGGTACTTGTTGAAAAAAGGCCTCGGACACAGACGGTGCGTAATTATATGCAGCACTGCCTGATGTGCATATCATCACCACCGGCACTTCCGAATCTAAAGCCATACCCAAGGCGATAAAACCGGCTGAGCGCTCATCAATAACAACCTGAACTTGAAAGCCGCCATGCCTCACGAAAGCAAGGGTTAGCGCAGCGCTACGCGATCCGGGTGAAACGACTACGCGTCGAATGCCATGCCTGTGGCATATTTCAGCAATATCAACAATGGGTTGTAAAACGGCCATATTCAGATGTACAAAAAAGGCCTCGAAAGAGGCCTTTTGATATAATTACAGGAATTCAATACGATGTACGACAGGAACAACATACTTTGATTACCCCAAATAGGTCTTCAAAGCTTTACTTCTGGATACATGACGTAGTCTTCTGATCGCCTTTTCTTTGATCTGACGAACTCTTTCACGAGTAAGGTTGAACTTCTCCCCTATTTCCTCCAAAGTCATCGCGTGCTCACCATTCAGCCCGAAATATAAAGCAATTACATCTGCTTCCCGCTGTGTAAGTGTGCAAAGTGCACGCTGTACCTCTTTCCGCAACGATTCGTTTACGAGGCCTGAATCGGGTTTGTCCTCCAGATCATTTTCCAAAACATCCAAAAGGCTATTTTCTTCCCCCTGAACAAATGGTGCATCCATTGAGACATGCCTACCAGAAATTTTCATCGTATCGACAACTTCGGAAGACGAAATTTCAAGAACTTCGGCTAGTTCCTCCGGCGAAGGTTCGCGTTCGAAGCGCTGTTCAAGTTCCGAAAATGTTTTAGAAATCTTATTTAAAGAGCCCACCCGATTAAGAGGAAGCCTTACAATACGCGACTGTTCCGCAAGTGCTTGAAGAATGGACTGGCGTATCCACCAAACTGCATATGATATAAATTTAAATCCACGCGTCTCATCAAAACGTTGCGCAGCTTTAATCAAACCTAAATTTCCTTCGTTGATCAGGTCACCCAATGAAAGTCCTTGATTCTGGTATTGTTTTGCAACGGATACGACAAAACGCAAGTTCGCTTTTGTTAACCTCTCTAGTGCAAGCTGATCTCCATCCCTGATCTTTTGAGCTAACGTCACTTCCTCATCCGGCGTCAACAAATCAACCTTACCTATCTCCTGCAAATATTTATCTAATGACTGACTTTCACGGTTGGTTATTTGTTTACTGATCTTGAGCTGTCTCATCCTAAATTCTTATATTAATATGTGTAAATAACGACATTAGCTAATGCCCTTGTTCCAAAAACACAATTTTATGCGTTTTTGTTCTCCGGTTTTGGAAGTAATACTTTTCTGGATAAACGGTATTTACCAGTCTTTTTATCTACCTCAACCAGTTTTACTTGTACCTCTTCACCAACTTCCAGCACTCCATCCATGTTTTCGATCCTTTCCCATTTGATCTCCGAAATATGCAACAAACCATCTTTACCTGGAAGGAACTCAACGAAGGCTCCGAAGGGCATTATTGATTTCACTTTACCTGAATAAACTTCGCCTATCTCAGGAACCAAAATGATACCGCGTATACGTGAAACTGCTTTATCCATTGAAGTCTTATCCGCAGAGAATATACTTACAAAACCTGCACCATCTTTTTCCTCTATCGATACGGTTGCTCCAGATTCCTTTTGAATATCCTGTACCACCTTACCACCAGGTCCGATTACAGCTCCAATCATTTCGCGGTCAATTTTTATTACGACGGCGCGAGGGGTGTGAGGTTTCAGATCCGGGCGACTTTCTTTTATGGTTTTATTCATTTCGCCCAAAATATGCAATCTTCCTGCTTTTGCCTGAAGTAAAGCTTCAGATAACACTTCGAACGAAAGGCCATTCACTTTGATGTCCATCTGGCATGCGGTGATTCCTTTATCTGTTCCGGTTACCTTGAAGTCCATATCCCCCAGGTGATCTTCATCTCCAAGGATATCAGACAAAACGGCGTACTGACCGGTCTTCTCATCTGAAATCAATCCCATGGCAATTCCGGAAACCGGCGCCTTGATTTTAAGTCCCGAGTCCATCAAAGCAAGAGAACCTGCACAAACGGTTGCCATTGAAGAAGACCCATTCGATTCAAGAATATCTGAAACAATTCGAATAGTATAAGGATTATCTTCTGCAACAGGCAGGACCTTTTTAAGGGCACGTAACGCAAGGTTACCATGTCCCACCTCGCGACGACCAGGGCCACGATTGGGTTTTACTTCACCGGTAGAAAAACCAGGGAAATTATAATGAAGAAGAAATTTACTGTAACCGTATTTCAACGGGGTATCTATAATTTGTTCGTCATTTTTAGTTCCTAATGTCACCGTTGTCAGCGACTGTGTCTCACCGCGGGTAAACAACGCAGAACCATGTGCGTTTGGTAAAAAATCGATTTCTGAGGCGATCGGGCGTACCTGATCCAGGCGACGACCGTCCAACCTTTTCCTTTCATCCAATACCAACCGACGTGATGCATCATATTCCAGATCGTGAAAATAACGCTTGATCAGAGAGGTATTTACCACCTCCTCTTCACCAATGGTTTCCATGAACTCAGCAAGAACAGCCTTGAAGCCGTCCTTACGCACTTGCTTATTGGAAGATCCCAACTGCGCCACTGCATACACCTTGTCATAACAATAAGATCTGACACGCGCTTCAAGCTCTTCGTCCTGAAGATCACCAGGATATTCTCTCTTTTCCACTTTTCCAACCGCTGCTTCAAACTCCTTCAGAGCCAGACACTGTTGTTTGATCACTTCGTGAGCGAATCTCAGTGCCTCAATCACTTCCTCTTCTGACACCTCATCCATTTCACCTTCTACCATTGTAATATCGTCATAAGTAGCTCCGACGATTAATTCCAGTGTAGCATTTTCCAGTTGAGAGGTTCCCGGGTTAACAATAAGTTTACCATCGACTTTGGCCACTCTAACCTCTGACACCGGCCCACCAAAGGGAATATCGGAAGCAGCGAGTGCCGCTGAGGCAGCCAATGCTGCGAGTGCGTCGGGTAAGGCTTCAAGATCAGCCGACATAAGCATGATATTAACCTGAATTTCAGCGTGGTAGTCGTCAGGAAATAAAGGACGAAGCACCCTGTCAACGAGGCGGCTGACCAAAACCTCATGGTCTGAAAGTTTACCTTCACGACGCATGAAACTTCCTGGAATCCTTCCCGCAGAGGCAAACTTTTCCTGGTAGTCAACAGACATTGGTAGAAAATCAATGCCTTCGCGTATTTCCTTATTAGCCACGACAGTTGCCAGAAGCATCGTATTACCCATACGTACAACTACAGAACCGTCTGCTTGTTTTGCCAATTTTCCTGTTTCAATGGTAATTTCTCTCCCATCAGGAAGAGGTATAGTTTTGGTAACTATGTTAAAGAGCATAGAATATGTGATGTTTGAAAAGCGATAGAGACGTCATCAAAACGTTTCTTGTGTAAATCAGATAAAATTCCGCAAAAAATCAGGGAACTTACCTTGTGAGGAAGTTCCCTGATTGATAACTTACTTACGAATGTTCAGTTCGGCAATGATCGCGCGGTAGCGAGCAATGTCATTTTTGTAAAGATAATCCAATAATCTTCTGCGCTTCCCTACCATTTTCAGTAGGCCAAGGCGGGTATCATTGTCTTTTTTGTGCGTCTTTAAGTGTTCGTTCAAATAATTGATACGATACGTAAATAAAGCAATTTGTGATTCAGCGGAACCAGTGTCTCCACCTTCTTTTTTAAAACCCTTAGTCTCGAAGATCTCTCTCTTCTTTTCCGTGGTTAAATACATGATTGTAACAACAGATTAAATATGTGAATTTCACTGCACTATGCGGTGAATAAGGACGCAAAAGTAGTAATTATATTTTGCATTAGGAAATATAATATAACTATGATTCTATAAGTTCTCGATTCGCGAATCTACCTGTCCATTTCAACTTCATTTTTTTAATAAACATTTGATACACATCTTTATCAAACAAGGCAGAGTCACTCCGGGCTCTGTCAACGAAGTATAAACCGGTTAGGAATAATAAAGTATTGGCCATCCACGCTCCAACGGGAACACTCAGCAATCCCTCCTTCACCCACTTATCTCCCTGGTTGGTAATCACATAAAGAAGAATAAAGAAGAGTATGGAAACCAATACGGGGACTCCAAATCCACCTTTCTTGATAATGGCACCAAGAGGGGCTCCAATCAAAAACATGATCAGACAAGAGAGCGCCTGCGTGTACTTATGATGCTTTTCAAGTTCGTATTTGTTGGCGTCCTTAAGTTTAGTCTGCAAATTATCCACTTCCCTACTCGTATAGCTGAGCATACTGGAAGCCGCACTTTTCGCATTGACCAAAATCTCGTTCTTCAAACTATCGCTCACTGGCAGGCTAACAAGGGAATCGATCCACTTGCCTGGCTTCAGCAACTTGTCCGTTCCCTGTTTAAAGTCATAAGAGAAATACTGCTGGCTGTTTGGGACAAGATTTTTTTTGGTCTCCACGTAACTTGCCCGCATGGAATCCGCTGTGGAAGTCAGATCCGCTATGTTTTTCATAAACTCATGGTACTTGAACTGCCCCTCGTCTGTTCGTTTCATTCCAAACGACGACAGACTTTCGATCATCTCATAGTGATCAAATTCATGCCTTTGAAAATTTGTGATCACAGGCGTGGCTCCCGGAGAGGAAAGATATGACGTACCGGCTCCCCTGCCGGCTTCTTCTATATACTGCGTTCCATTAAATAACTCAATCACCAAATAGCGGTTATTATTTTTACTGTACATCCTGCCGGAGTCGGCCAGAATAATAGTCGTGTTGCCCAGTTCATAAGAACGACTATCATGTTTGTAAATAACCATTCCCTTCATCAAACCATTTTCTTCCTTTTTATCTACTTTAATGCTAAATCCCGGAAGGTCATTGTAGAATATCCCGTCTTTAATTTTCAGCGTAGCCTTGGTTGTTTTGATGTCATACAATAAACTATAGCCCTTTAGATTGGCCCAAGGCGATATACGATCGTTAAAAAAAAACGAAAATATAGTCACTCCAATGGCTACAATAAACAATGGCGCCATGGCTCTGACCACAGAAATCCCGGCACTTTTGATGGCAGTAAGCTCAAAAAACTCGCCCAGATTGCCAAAAGCCATCAGGGACGACAGCAACATGGCAAGAGGCAGGGCCGTAGGGACAGTGATCAGGCTAAAAAAGAAAAAGAGCCTTGCATAGTCTAAAATGCCAAGCTCCTTGGAAACGAAATCATCGATATAAAAAATCATGATCCTCATTAAAAAAACGAAAACCACAACCGACATTGTAATAAAAAACGGCCCCCAGAAGGCCCCTAAAACCAGCTTATCAAGCTTCTTCATTAACTCCCAACAATTTCTTTTAGATTATCCATAAACCCATGCCAGAGGGATAATAGTTCATCCTCGTCCTTATTAGACGAATAATCTGTTACCCTTAAAAAGGTGGTCTGAGTAAGATCACTCACTTCGAGCTTCAATTCCAGATGGTTATTGTCGAGCTCATCCTCACTCGTATTTTCAAATTCGAACCGCACCGCCTTGTTAATCCGTAAACCAGTCTGCTTTGCAATGTGACTATCACCATCCCACTGAAAGTCGAACCGATGATCGGGCAAAACGGTTACCTTTTCGGCAAACCACTGTTCCAGACCTGATGGGGTTGATATATATGGAAATAAAACTTTAGGAGAGGAACGCAATTCAAACTCGGTAACAAACTTATATTTATCCATAATAATCAGGTATTAAAAGAGTGACCTTACTGTATTCAATGAGCTGTCCTGTTTCAAAGCTGTAATATAGCATAATTCAATTATAAAAATCATCGGACCATATTCTGCATTTGCAGTAAGTTAAAATTTTGTCAAGAAATATCAAAAGCTATTGCCTCTTAAATAATTTTGATATACTTTTGCACCACAATTACGGCGGGGTAGCTCAGATGGTTAGAGCGTAGGATTCATAACCCTAAGGTCGGCAGTTCGATCCTGCTCCCCGCTACAAACAGAAAAAGGCACTCCTCGAGTGCCTTTTTCTGTTTGTACATAGAATTAAATTTCAAAAGTTTCGGTTTGTAGGAGATGGGAAGCGCTTTCTCATAAGATGATTGTATACTAAGACAACGTCGTTGAATGTCTTCTCCTTTTACTCAGGACATTTTGCCCCCCTTGTATACAACACTAAAATAGATAAATAACCACCATGAAATTATTGTTACAATACCTCGGCCGCTTCAAAGGGTTGATCCTACTAGCTTTGCTCCTGGCCGCTATCAATCAGGTATTTTCTCTTTTAAATCCATACATATTAGGTAATTACCTGATAGACCCGTTTGCAAACAAGGCCAGCCATTTCCGTGAAAACGGCCTCAATTCTGAATTCTTCCGGGGGGTATTGATAGGCTTGCTACTCATCATCGGTACTGCCATGGTTTCCCGGATTGCAAAGGCATTTCAGGATTACGTTGTGAATGTTGTCATCCAAAAATTTGGCGCAAACCTGTATACAGACGGGCTACGGCATGCGCTAAGACTTCCGTTTCAAGATTTCGAAGATCAGCGTAGTGGTGAGACGTTATCCGTTTTACAAAAAGTACGGGCCGATTGTGAAAAATTTATCACCAACTTCGTCAACGTACTTTTTGCCACATTGGTCGGAATTGTATTTGTAGTGATCGTCGCCTTCAAGCTTAGTCCTATGCTACCGGTCATATACCTGGTGGGCTCTGTTGTATTAGCCATCCTCACGAGTTTATTGAGCAGAAAAATCAAGGTTATTCAGAAGAACATTGTGAAGGAAACCACTGCGTTAGCAGGTTCCACCACGGAGTCACTCAGAAACATTGAACTGATAAAAAGTCTGGGATTGACACAGCAGGAAATACTGAGGCTAAACGCCAACACATTCAAGATCCTGAAACTGGAACTCAAAAAGGTGAAAAGCATACGTTCCATCAGCTTTATCCAGGGAACTTTTGTCAACTTTCTTCAGCAGTGTATCATGTTTTCGTTGCTTTACTATGTGTTTTATGACCAGATCACCGTAGGGCAGATGATGATGATGCAATTTTACTCCTTTTTCATTTTTGGGCCTCTACAAGAACTTGGCAATGTTATTTTGTCCTATCGGGAGGCAGAAGCCTCGCTTGCGAACCTGCAGAATCTGCTGAGCCGCCCGGTTGAAAAAAAACCCACAAATCCTGTCATTATAGAATCTATTGAGAGCCTCAGATTTGAAAATGTGCGTTTCCAGCATCAGTCGGCCAACAGGGCCGCTCTTGAGGAAATTTCATTTCAGGTCAATCGTGGGGAGACGATTGCATTTGTGGGACCTTCCGGCTCGGGTAAGACCACCCTCGTAAAACTACTGGTAGGCTTGTACCACCCCAGCCCGGGCACAATCTATTACAATGAAAACAGTGGAAATGAAATTGATTTTGATGAAATGAGAAACAAAATTGGTTTCGTAACGCAGGATACTCAGCTCTTTTCAGGGACTATAAAGGAAAACCTTCTTTTTGTAAACCCATTAGCAAGCGACGAGATGATAGATAGTGTCTTACAAAAGGCAGCGTGCTACAATCTTTTGTCCCGGGCTGAGAACGGAATTGAAACCGTCATAGGCGAAGGAGGTCTGAAATTATCAGGAGGCGAACGTCAACGACTATCCATAGCCCGCGCACTGTTGCGCAACCCGAATCTAATCATATTTGATGAAGCAACCTCTGCCCTTGATTCCCTGACCGAAGAAGAAATATCTAATACCATCCGCCATATCACAGATCAGCGTCAACACATTACCGTAATGATCGCGCACCGATTGTCGACCATTATGCATGCAGACCGTATTTATGTTCTGGAAAAAGGTAAAATAATCGAAATGGGCAGCCATTCCGATCTGCTGGATGAAAAAGGACTGTACTATGCCATGTGGAGACAGCAAATTGGGGAGCGTAAGAACGACGAGGTAAGTGCATAGAGCAATGTTAGGGTCTCACTTCAAAGGAGGGGCAGCTGTTGCCTGTCCGCAAGACTCCTCCAAAGATAAATTACAACGTAATTCTCCCATCCTTTGTATGAATTAAAAAACTGCTCTATCTTTTCTTTTTCATTTCGGTCGGAAATAATTCCATGACCGACAAGCGCCTTTAAAAGTCCAACATCACCATGTGGAATCCCCTCTGATTCACGCAAAGATTTCATTAAGGCGTAATTGGCCGTCCATAATCCCACACCCTTGTAAGACATCAACAATTTTTGTCGGCTGGGAAAATCGGGCAGGTCAGCAACCCGTTGCTTACTCAGTGCGCCACTTGAAAACGCCTTTGCCAAACCTATAACGTACTCTGCTTTCTTTTGAGAAAACTGCATCGCCTTTAAATCTTCCGGCTCCGCCAAAGCCAATACCTGGTAACCGGGAAAGGTGAAAAACACCTCATTCTCAAACGAAACAAATCTTCCATATCGTTCTACAATCCTTCTTTTAAGCCGGTAAGCGAACGAAAGATTTATTTGTTGGCCTATTACGCTCCAGCAAAGCGCCTCAAACAGATCCTCTATACCCATCAGGCGCAAACCACCGAAGGCCTCGCACATGTATGCGAGGTAAGGATCATTGGCCAAATGATCGTAAAAGGGCTGAATATCCCGATTTATATCAAACCATTCAACTATAAACCCGACTAAATATTCCCTGATCGTGGCATTATTCTCTCCAGATAAAACCATGATTTCGAGAAAGCCAGGTCGTTCCACAATTTTGATGAGAAGGATTTCGTCATGAATTACCAGCGCTTTTTTAATTCCAGTCTGGTCTATCACATGCAGACAATCGTCATAATTCCTGTCCAGAAACCAGATGCATTCCTGAAAACTAAAACAGCGCGGAACGGGGATAAGAATAGATGGTAGTTCATTCATTTTGCAAATATGCTATGCCCGACTTTTGCCAGAAAACCGTTTCTTGCTGAATTCAATCGTAGAATAATGCCCGACTGCTCTGTTCTGAAATTAGTGAACGATTTTAAAAACCAATTCTTTGAGCAGCTCACCTTCGGAATAACTTACGCCGTCCAATCCTTTCAAACGTCCATCGCATTCGCGCAGATAATGAATAATTTGAGTCACCTTGGGCAAAGAATAATTTCTCATAGCCAGAGCGTAATCCTTAACAAAATAGGGATTGACACCCAACTCCGCTGCAAGCCCCCGCTCAGATTTGTCGCTGCTCGCATGAGCAAGGAGCAGTTTGGAGAAAAAACCAAAGAGAATGATCAGCATGGGTGCCAGCGGATTGTCTTTGGAATTTGCTGCAAAGTGAGAAATAATCCGATTAGCTTTTATGACGTCACGCTGGATCAGGGACTTTTGAAACTCAAAAACATTATACTCCTTGCTGATACCCACAAACCGCTCCACTACATCTGCATCCACCCCCTGATCCACCCGGAGGTTAACCATTATTTTCTTAATTTCATTCGTCAATCTCTTTAAGTCGTTTCCAATATTATCCACCAGCATTTGAACAGCTTTCGGGCTTATCTTCACACCTTCGCCCTGGCAGTAGCCGGAAACCCATTCCGGGAGTTTGTTATCGTACAACTTTTTGGACTGAACCACAGCTCCATGTGTATTGAAAGCCTTGATAAAGCTCTTTCGCTCATCTGCCGACGCCTGAAAGCACAGCACCAGTACTGTACTTTTCAACGGATTCTGAACGTAATCTTCAAGCCTGGCCAGTTGATCCTTGTAATCTATACCAGCAAGTTTGTTGGCATCTTTAACCAAAATGAGTTGACGCTCAGCCATAAACGGGAATCTCCTGGCATAACTCAAAACGCCGGCAACATCTGAGTCCTTTCCGTAGATTATAAATTGGTTGAATCCCTTTTCATGTTCAGGTACCACCTGGTTTTCAAGCATATCCGCAATGGTATCCAGGTAATAGGGCTCATCCCCGTAAAGGAAATAAACTGGCTTGTAAACTTTACTTTTGATTTCTTTGAGTATGACGTCAGGCGTTAAGGCCATGGATTAAATTCTTTATTTGGTACGCAACAAACAGATTACATACAAACTTAAAAAACTTCACGCACCATTCATTGCTAAAAATTCAGCAGAGGCAATTTGGAGCTCGGGAAAAAAAGCATTGAATTGAAGTTGATAATAGCTCTCCCCTTCCTGTAATTCGAGATGAGCGTCACTTATGGTAGACAAAAAAAATGCACGTCTCGATAATCTTCTGAAAGTAAGCCCAATACCCGAAATGGTAGCATAGGATGTGAGCCAATCCTGTTCGACCATGGCTGACACCATCGGCGTCATCTGGCTTGGAATAAGCATTTCATTTCTTTTGAAAACGGCATACATAGTCGGCACATATTGCTCCAACGGTTCGGGACTATAATGACGGAAATCTTTGGCCAGAAAATAATCGAAATAAATATCCAGTGCTATTCCTGCCAGCTTCCCCTGTGTTTGAGCCACTGCTCTTTTTGTTTCTCTCACGATCGGGTGGCTGTCTGTAAAGGCATCTATGAACCTATGTAATTTAACACCCAAAAGAAAATCTTTATCCCAATTCATCGTCTTTTCGTGGGTAAGAAGGCCTTTCACAAAATCACCGGCAAAATTACCCATAATGATGCCTTCGTTACTTCCGGACAATAGCAAGTGTGCTAAAAAGTTCATAAAACTGACAAGTTGGCAAAATTCAATTACGTTTGTACTTTTGGAACGAAACGGGAATAGTTATTTCATAATCACTGATATTAATAATCAAACAAGAAAATGAAGGTAGAAAAAAATAATGTAGTTACGCTGACCTACAGTCTGAGAATCCCTGATCAGGATGGAGACATGGACGTTGTAGAAGTTGTAACCGAACAGGATCCGATGTTATTCATTCAGGGAATCAGCGGCCTGCCCGAGGGATTTGAAAGTCAGATCGAGGGACTTGCGCCTGGTGATACTTTTGATTTCACCGTGGAAGCCGAAGAAGGTTATGGCGAATTTGACCCCGAAGCGGTGGTGGAACTGCCAAAAACGGTTTTTCAAACTGATGAGGTAAATCAGGACGAATTGCTTCAGATAGGTAACATCATTCCTATGACCAATGAAGACGGCGAGCGCATGCATGGCCAAGTCGTAGAATTGAAAGAAGAGGTGGTTGTGATGAACTTCAATCATCCGCTGGCAGGTAAATCCATGCATTTTGAAGGTCAGATCATCTCCGTTCGTCCGGCAACAGCAGAAGAGATTGATCACGGACACGTACATGGCGAAGGCGGTCATCATCACTAATATGAAAGCTGAGAACTTCAAATTATCATTTGAAGTTCTCAGCTTTCAACAAAACCCCAAGCTTCATTTAAATGGACGGTAACGCATATTGCTCTACCTCTACGCCAAAGCGACGCAGAAACTCTACTCCTTCCTCGACCGCAATTCCTTTGTACGCGGCGTAAGAGTTCAGAAAGATTACCTTTTTAATTTTCATGGTGTAAATAACCCGTGCACAGGCAATGCAAGGTGCCAGTGTAACAAACAGGGTTGATCCTTCAATATTCGATCCATTTTTCACTGCGAAAAGAATTGCATTCTGTTCGGCATGGAGGGCAAGAGAGCAACTTCCTTTCGCGTCTCGCGGGCAACCCACTTCCGGAAACTCCTCGTCGCAATTGTGAGTTCCTGCCGGAGGGCCGTTATAGCCAATAGAGATGATTCGTGTATCTTTGGTCAGTACGGCACCCACCTGAGCCTTGATACAATGGGAACGTAGCGCCAAGTTTTTGGCTAATTCCATATATATCGCATCAAATTCAGGACGTAAATTCGTTGTAAGTAAAGTCATTGGGATTATTACACTAAAAATGTCTGCAAACTTATACAAAGCATGCTTTGGATTCAATATACATTGAGAATTTGCGTACTCAGATTACTGCTATCCGCACTGTTTTTGGTTGTTTACGCCAAAACGCTGGCACAACAGGATAGAGTACTGCTCAATCTGAAACAAGAAAATACATCCTTGATAAGACAAAATCAATTCTTCATTCAGGAAGTAGAAGACCGTCGAAGGGCTCCCGGCGCAACATTGGGGAAAATAATCGTATTTGGACGTGAAACTCCCCTTTTTTTGCCAAAATCCGCTGAAAAAGAACTCTTCAGCTATTGGTCAAAAACGGTTCAAAAAAGGGAGCAGGCATATGTACCCTTATACATCACAATCAAAGATCTGGCGCTGACAGAAAAACGTATGGGGCCAAACAAGGTCAACGGAGAGGCTAAATTGAATGTATCATTCCGCTGGTACAGAAACATGCAGGCTATAGAACTTACCAGTTTTCAGACCACTGTCACGTACGGACGTACCGAAAGGGATTATGATCATGCCAAACTTGTGACCCAAATGCTGGATCAATCCATTATACATTTCCAAAAATGGATGCTGGGAAATGTGGGGAAAAATGCTGCCCTGGCCAGAAATCTCATTCTTATTTTCAAAGATATTCAGGGAAGAAACGATGGCGATACGGTATTTTATCACCCAAAACGGCCTTTAATATGGGACGATTTCAGGGGTAAAGGGAAAGTAGGAAGCAGATATGCAGCTGCGGTTTTTACCAGTTTTGCGTATGAAGGAAGATCATTCCCCAAGGGTGCCGATATGGTTTTGGAAATAGGCTTGAAAGTGTTTATGGTAAAGAGCATGTCATGGGGTAATGCCAATGCAAGAAATGCGAATACAATCCGGCACGAACAGCTTCATTTTGATGTAACCCGGGTAGTCGTCGAGCGATTTAAGGAACGCCTGAAAAAGGCTGATCTGACTATTGACGATTTTGACAGCGAAATTCAATACCAGTTTCTGGAATCATTCAGGGAGATGAACACTGAGCAGGAAAACTACGATGGAGAAACCGGACACGGGATCAATGCAGGCGCTCAGGAAAAATGGGACCGAAAACTCACTGCCGAAATTAACAGAATTTATTCAGTGCAGTAAAAGGGCACCGGCTACCCGCAGGTCATGAAAGGCGTTTCCATGCTTCTGAATCACCTGCTTCCATCTTTCTGCCGTTTTTTGCCCCACATCACCACCTAATAAAAACATAGGGTTACCTGCAATTTTGAGAGATTCATTTTTCGGATATTTCGCATCGGTCAACAATTGGTAATTCACCTGCGGAACGGATGCAGGATATGGACCTCTGTACACTGTAGTTTCACCAAACTTTATCAGAGAACCATGGCCGGCCTGTCGACAGTGTAAGCCGGTAAAATTCGCGTCTTCCCCATTCCTGAGATACACCTTCTCCAATATACCTTCCCGGATGGCATAATTACGGATGTAAAAGTTGTAAGCATTCGTGTCGAGCCGAAATTCAGGATTACTTGAAATATAAAGTCTGCTCCCCTCTTTAAAACTGATCACGCTGTGGCGGGGAACGGCATGAAACATTACCGCAGAGGTAAAATAGGTTTGTATAATCACGGAAAGGCTGTAAATCGTTAACAAAGCTGTGGACGCGTAAACCCTTTTCAGATAAGAAAGTCGGCGGGATTCATAGGCTCCGAAAGCAAATAACATCAGCGTATAAAGCAGGACGATTTCAACTGGATCCAGATAGAGATTATCAATAAGGTAACCTGGCAGCAGTTTTGGGATGGATGCGGAAAAATTGGTAAAATATGCAAGTTGGTGTACGATCGCGTTGACCAACCATTGTATCGGCTCCAATGGAAACAAACTCACAAATAGCAACAGCATTGCCCCTGGCAGCAGGGCATTTGTTGACGCAATTATAAATGGATTGACCAGCCAGAAGTAAAATGGGAATTGATGGAAATAATAAACACTTAGGGGAAAGGTGGCCAACTGTGCTGCAAATGAAAGCGCAGTGATTTGCCAGGTTTTTTGGAGCAGCCAGCTGGAAGGTGACCATATTGCTTCAAGAGGCTTGTAGAAAAGAAAAATACCCAACATCGCCAGATACGACAACTGGAAACCCACATCGTATAACGCAAATGGATCGAGCAACAAAATCAAAAAAGCGGAAACACCGAGGGTATTTATAGCATTGTGCTTTCGCAGGAAAACTTCGGCAACAACAAATACAATGCACATCAGCGTTGCCCGCTGGACCGATGGGGGTAAGCCTGTGACCATGGAATAAAAAACAAGCAAGGATATCACAGTGGCCATATACCAATATTTACCACCAGGTAAACGCTTCATCCAGCCCAAAAGGACACTGATTACAAGAAATATCAGCGCAACATGCATTCCGGATACCGACAGAATATGTACCGTTCCGGAAGTAGTATAATCGTCGACCTGATCAGTTCTCAGATCGTCACGTCGTCCTAGGAGCATCGCTTTTACAAGTCCATAGGAACGATCGTCCTGAATATTTTCTCTGAATTTCTTATCCGCCCATTGCGAAACATAAACACTCCAAAAGAAAGGATTCCACAAGTTCCCATTACTCTTAATAACCTGATAGGAACCAGAAGGCAAATAACCCGTCCAGACAATACCTTTATTCCAAAGATATTTTTGATAGTCAAACTCCTCCGGATTTAGTGGACCCTGGGGTTGCTTCAACTGGCCGCGAACCACAATCCGATCACCCGGCTGGGGAATTATGGAGGCGTCCAAGGGAAAATTGACGAGCGCATTTGTGTTCACCGAAGTCCAACCTTTGTCCGTTTTCAAACCCTTCACCGTGATTTCAACGCGTAAAGATTTTTTCCTTTTTTCTGGAATTGACTTTACATAGGCCTCATAATGTTGGTAAGGAACGGCGCTGAATTGAGTTAACTCCTGCTGTAAAAGCTGGTTCCGGAACATACAGGAGAACATTCCTGAAACAACCAGAAAAACAGCGAATGTTACTGAAACCAGATTATGCCGCCGATATACAAAAAACAGACAGGCCATAGCAGCCAGCAGGAAGCCAGTAAGCACAATCATGCTGAGCGTGACCTCTAACAGTTGCCAAATCGAATTGCCCAAAACGATCCCGCTGGCCAGGAAAAAAACAAACCCCACAAAAGGCAGCCTGGCAACCATAATTAACGCCTCATTTTATGACAAAACGCTTACTCACCGACTCATTACCCGTAGAAACTTTACAAATATAAAGGCCCGACAGAAGTCCCTCCGTGTTAATGGGAACCTTTCGGCTCCAGACGTTATCAAATCGTATCACGCTTAGAAGAATACCTCGCTGGTCATACAACGAAAGTGAAAAGCTTTGGAAATCCGGAAATCTTACATTGGCAAACAACTCCGAATCGGAAGGATTGGGAAACAATTCCAATGTAAGTTTCTCAGCAGGTTCCAGTCTTTGCTCTCTTGATGACTTTACAAGCTCTGCCCGCCTGGGACTCAATGCAAGAACCGCCCTGATACGTTCAAGCTGATTATTTGTAAAAATATTCATGCACAAATCAGGCGAATAATCCATGTAATTTTCAATCATTACCCGTGTGGTTTGAACTTCACATTCAACGAACCTGGAATCACACACAAATGTAAGATTGCCGGCTTTTGCCTGAGGGGTATCCGCGCAGTAATCTGTACCACAGAAGTTATCCACATTGCCCCAGGTGTGGAGCAGCCCAAGCCAATGGCCAACTTCATGGGTGGTGGTTCGCCCCAAATCATAAGTCTTACTGGTAATAGAACCTGCCGCAGACAAGTGCTGAACACTGCCAAAATATCTGTAATCAATGATAACACCATCCGTGAGGCCAAAATCCTTTTTGCTGTTATCAAGGCCGTTGACATCCGTCACCGAAGGCAGCTGCGCAACGCCCAGATATCCCGAACTCATCGGGCATACCCAGATATTGAGATACTTGTCAGATGGCCATGAAGAAATTCCTGCCAGAACATCGTCATCGGTGTAAGGGCTAAAACGAGAATTTGTCGAATAATGACGTGTAATCCCATTTGACTTACGTCCATCCGGATCATACTGCGCCAGCACAAACTCTATCCCTGTATCTGCCCCCACAGGATCGGTGTTATGCCCGTTGGTTCCTTCTTTCTTTCTGTAATCTTCGTTCAGGACCGCTATCTGACTGTAAACCTGCTCGTCACTTATATTGGTGTTATTGGCACCACCAATCCGATTATCCGCTTGATTGTGAATGACATGCACCACCACCGGAATTTGTATGATCTCATCAGCAGCAATCCTGAAGGCTGAACGATTCTCCGTAATGTAGTTTTCGATTAATCGTTCTGCATTTATTCGGCCTGTTTTATAAGAAGCGTTTGTTTGTCTTTTGAACTGATCCACTTCATCGGTCACGCATCGAACCACAGTGGAATCAACTGCACTAAGTTGTGCCACGAGTGTCATCGGATACAAAAGTCCTGATGACATGAGGCAAATACCCGCTATGAAGCTATTGCTCCGATTTTTCATACGCAGCAAGAATATCTTTCACCAGGCGATGCCGCACCACATCCGAACCATCTAACTCTACGAAGCTGATTCCTTTGATCCCTTTTAAAAGATTTAAAGAATCAATCAAACCAGATTTCTGGTTTTTCGGAAGATCTATCTGAGATTTATCTCCGGTTATAATTGCCTTGGAACTGGGCCCCATTCTCGTCAAAAACATTTTCATCTGCATGGGCGTGGTATTTTGAGCCTCGTCGAGCAAAATGAATGCATTATTCAGCGTTCGTCCACGCATGTAAGCGAGTGGAGCAATCTCAATTACCCTGCTTTCCAGATACAATTTCAACTTCTCAGGCGCAATCATATCGTCAAGCGCATCATAAATTGGACGCAAGTAGGGATCGATCTTTTCCTTTAAATCACCAGGTAAAAATCCCAGATTCTCCCCTGCTTCCACCGCCGGACGGGTTATGATAATTTTACGAACCTCTTTATTTTTCAGTGCCCTCACGGCAATAGCCACGGCGGTATAGGTTTTTCCGGTTCCGGCGGGACCAACGGCGAAAACAAGGTCATACTTGTAGGCCTGTTCCACAAGCAATTTTTGATTTGGCGTCTTTGCCTTAACCACCAGACCTTTGTTTCCATAGATAATTACATCATCATCATCCTCTACATGCTTTGCCTGCGTTGCTGTAATGCCTGTCAAATAACCCCGCACATTATCGTTCGTGACCTTTCCATACTTTTGATAGTGCACCACCAGTGAATCCAGCAGCTCCGTTATCTTCATAATCTCCGGCGCAGTACCCTGTATCCGGATTTCGTTTCCTCTTGAAATAATTTTACTCTGAGGGAAAGCTGCAGCTACTTCCCTGATATTTGTATTATGAATACCCAAAAAATCAACCATGGATACATCTTCGAGTGTGATGATTTTTTCTAGCAAATGATTATAAGTTTAGTTGTACGTCAATTCGTCTAAAATTTAGTAATAATAACCGAAATATAGCCGACTAATGAATAGAATTAATAAGTAATGCCCAATACCTAACGATGTAAAATAAACAAATTCAGATCAACTATTTCATAATCAGCCCATCACTCCCAAGGAGTCGATGTAATAAAAATACTTACCCTTACTTTCTTTTCCCGGACGCCCGATATGATTAGTTTTGTATCAATATGGAAAATGATATTACATACAATCAATCAGGTAAACAGGGAGCTAAATCAAACGGTTCACCCCGGCGAACAGTTAGTTCAAGAACACCAGCCGTAGAGCAAAATTTTGGAAAATTACCTCCTCAGGCCATTGATGTCGAAGAAGCGGTTTTAGGTGCTTTGATGCTTGAAAAAGACGCACTTACCGCCGTAGCCGACATTCTTAAAGCAGACAGTTTTTACAAGGAATCTCACCAACGTATCTACACGGCCATTGTAACACTATTTGCGGATTCTGAGCCGATTGACATGCTTACAGTTACCGCCAAGTTGCGAAGCACCGGCGAGCTGGAAATGATTGGTGGTGCCTCATATATCATTTCTTTAACAGGCCGGGTTAATTCAGCAGCTAATATTGAGTTCCATGCACGCATCATTCTTCAGGCGGCTGTTAAACGTGAGTTGATCAAAATATCGTCTGAGATTTTACGTGAGGCCTATGAAGACACGACGGATGTTTTCCGGCTTCTGGACAAAACGGAGCAATCCATTTTTCAGATATCAGAAGCGAGTACCAAGAAAAATTATTCGGATATGGGCTCCATTATGGCGCAGGCTATAAAGGAGTTAGACATAAAACGAAACCAGAAGGATGGCGTTACCGGCGTCCCATCAGGATTCAGTGCGCTGGATCGTGTGACATCGGGCTGGCAAAAAACGGAACTTGTCATCCTGGCAGCCCGCCCGGGTATGGGAAAAACAGCCTTCGTTGTATCTTCCCTTCGTAACGCCGCTGTCGATTTTAATATGGCCGTTGCAATTTTCTCACTTGAGATGTCCTCTGTACAGCTTGTAAACCGTCTCATTTCAGCGGAAGCAGAGATAGACAGTGAAAAAATACGGAAGGGAAGGCTCTCGAATGAGGATCTGGATCACATGCACAAACGTATTCACAAGCTGACCAACGCCCCCATCTTTATCGATGATACACCCGCCCTATCCATCCTGGAGTTAAGAGCTAAATGTAGAAGGTTAAAGGCCCAGCACGACATTCAGATGATTGTCATTGATTACCTTCAGTTAATGACCGCCGATACCGGTGGCAAAGGCGCAGGAAATCGTGAACAGGAAATTGCAATGATCTCACGATCTCTTAAAAACCTCGCCAAAGAACTGGATGTGCCGGTGATAGCACTATCTCAGCTAAGCCGTGCCGTAGAAACGCGCGGTGGCGAAAAAAGGCCACAATTGTCCGACTTAAGGGAATCCGGATCCATCGAGCAGGATGCAGATATGGTAATATTCTTGTACCGTCCCGAATATTATGGTATCACTGAGGACGAAACGGGGAACTCAGTAGCTGGCATAGGCGAAGTAATCCTTGCCAAAAACCGGGCAGGTTCGCTGGACACCATTCAACTCAGGTTTATAGGTAAGTTCACCAAGTTTGCCGATCTGGATTCACAGTATGCTCCGGTGCCTTACGCTATGGATCGACCCATCAATACTGCGAATCCAATTGCTTCCTTTGAGAGCCAGTCCTCCTTATCGGCTGGAACAATCAGGAGCAAGGCCAACGACCTGAGCAATTTTGACTACAAAGGCCCTAACGAAGAACCACCTTTTTGAGTGCCCGGGGCATAGGAAACTTATTACCCCCACCCTAGCCCCAAGCCCCAAGCTCCATGCCCTCTGCCCCATGCCCGAGGCCCATCTACTTTCTCACCAGTAAAGCAATATTCTCCACGTGATGCGTATGAGGGAACATATCCACCGGTTGTACTCTGGTTACCTCATAATCCTCCGACATCAGAGCCAGGTCTCTCGCCTGTGTGGCACTGTTGCAGCTTACGTACACAATCCGATCAGGCTGCGCTTTCAGTATGGTTTCCACCACGGGTACATCCATTCCCGCACGTGGTGGATCTGTAATGACGACCTGTGGCCTGCCGTGAATCCGCAAAAAGTCTTCATTTACTACCCGGCGCATATCGCCCGCAAAAAACGAGGTGTTTTTGATCCCATTCAATGCAGAGTTGATCCTGGCATCTTCCACTGCTGCCTCAACATACTCCACGCCTACTACCTTTTTCGCCTGACGCGCCACAAAATTGGCTATGGTACCTGTTCCGGTATAAAGATCAAAAACAGACTCTTCTCCGGTTAATCCGGCATACTCTCTGGTGATCTTAAACAAATTGAAAGCCTGAGCAGAATTGGTCTGATAAAAGGACTTTGGTCCAACCAAAAATGTGAGATCCTCCATCGTTTCCCGGATTGTTTTTTCTCCGGAATAGTTGATTACTTCCTGATCCTGATACGAATCATTCCCTTTCAGATTCACGATGTAGTTCAGTGAAGTAATTTCAGGATGGCTTTGCTGCATGTACTGCATCACCGCCTCTATCGCCTGATCGTGCTGCTCACCGAACTGCACGATGACCATAATATCGCCTGAATTAGCTGTGCGAATGACCACATTTCTCAATACACCTCTGTTGAACCTCACATCATAGTAAGGTATGCCACTTTGCTCACCAAAGGCATGCAATGAATTACGTATTGCATTAGAAGGGTCTGGCTGGAGATGGCAGTGGTCCACCGTGAAAATTTTGTCAAAATGTTTTGGTACGTGAAATCCCAAAGCATTCTTGGAGAATTCCTCACCACTGCTCATTTGCTCCCGGGTGAGCCATCGCCAGTTTGAAAATGTAAACTCAAGTTTGTTTCTGTAATATTCAGTTTGAGAGGCGGGCAGGATTGGATTGATCTCCACGTTCTTGATCTTGCCAATCCTTTCGAAATGATCCACTACCTGTTGCCTTTTAAAACGAAGCTGGTTTGCATAGTCGATATGTTGCCATTTACATCCACCACACACGCCATGATGCGAACAGTAAGGTTCGGCACGCATGGAAGAAGCCTTGTGAATCCTGGTAACCACAGCTTCCTTTAATTTTTTCTTCGTCCTTACCACCTCCAGGTCTACTACATCACCGGGAGCCACATTTCCTTCAACAAAAATTACTCCATCTTCTGATTTAAATATACATTTGCCTTCTGCCGCGAAATCCGTAATTTCAACGTATTCATATTTTGCACCCCTGGACATATTCTTGATTTTAATTTCTAAATTCTAATCTACCGGAAAAAATTTTACAGATAATGCAAGCCATGAAACTTAGATTGATCCTATCGTTCATTCTCATATTTCTTTTAACCAAAGCGCAGGCCACCCACATTGTAGGTGGCCAACTATTCATAGTCGATAATCCTGGCAGTACCTATGCCCACAGGATCGGCCTCACCATGTATTTCGACGCACTAAACGGAAATCCCGGAGCAGAGGATCAATTTGCGAATATTTACGTCTTTCGTAAAAGGGATAATGCTGCTCTAGGTTATGTTCAAGCCCCAAAAGTAGAACGAAAATCTGTTTCCTACGCAAATCCCGAGTGTGGAATAGCAAATTTACAGACATACATGATCACTTACAGCATCGACGTCCGACTCGATGTCGCCGCTTTTAATGATCCCCAGGGATATTACATGATATGGGACCGATGCTGCAGAAACGGTACCATTACGAACATTAAAGATCCCGGCGATGCGGGCTCCTTATTTTACCTTGAATTCCCGCCTGTTGTAAAAAACAACAACACTTTCAAAAATTCATCACCCATATTTCCTGCCATTCAGGGTGATTACGCCTGCGTGAATTCGCCTTTCTTTTTCAATTTTGGCGGTACGGACGCGGATGGTGACAGCCTCTCCTACTCGTTGATAACGCCTATGCAAGGTTATTCAGACAAAAACAACCCAAGTGCTACCGGCCGTGGTTCTTCCAACTACCCCAGACTCACCTGGATTGATGGAATCTCAGTCTCCAACATGATACCCGGACCAAAACCACTCACCGTTGACCAAAGAACCGGAATGCTGTCGGTCACGCCTGCCAACACCGGGCTTTATGTATTTGCCGTGAAAGTGGATGAATTTCGCGACGGTGTAAAAATTGGTAGTCTTACCCGCGATTTTCAGCTTAAGGTGGTCGATTGTCCCAAAATGGAGCCGCCAAAACTCCTATTTAAACCCGTAGGCCAAGGAAGCTATTACAACGGAAATGAAATCATTACCGTAAAAAAGGACGATCCGATGTGTTTTGAAGTAATGGTGACCGACCCAACCATTAATCAGATGATCCGGGTAAACGGACAAACGATCAACGCAACAAAAAACTACTTCACCCTACTTCCTGCTCAGTTTACCACTTCTGCGGATAACGATACGTTACGCTTTCAAATTTGCCTGGAAGAATGTTTTATATCCTATGACAACAGGCCCATTCGGATAGAACTTCTTGCAGAAGATGAAAGTTGCCCGGTTCCACTGACCGATACACTGACCATATTCATAAGGCGTGACAACAGCGCCAATACGGCGCCGGCAATCACTACATCATTGCCAGGGGAATATGTTCATGCCAGTGCTGGTTCGCCTGTCACATTTACTGTTTTTGGCAATGATGCAGATCAGGATGACATCTTGCTGTCGGCGCAGGGCCGTGGTTTTACGCTTTCATCGCTGGCAATGAAATTCAACCAGATAAGCGGAAAAGCAACAGTGCAACAAAACTTTACGTGGACTCCTCCATGTAATGCAAAACAGGGTGATACCCTGGCTGTGGATTTCAAATTGCAGGATATGCGCTGTGAAGCAAACCCTTACGTTATTACCAAACCGATTTACTTTATCATAGACCAATCTCCCAATACAGCACCGTCTGTTACCACTTCATTGAGCAATCAGAGCATGACCTATAATCTAGGCACAAGTGGTGGTATTTCATTTAATGTAGTGGCAAGTGACCCCGACACCAACACCATTACCCTATCTGCCTCCGGACGTGGGTTTGATCTGAAAACCCTCGGCATGTCGTTCAGCGAAAAAACAGGCAAACTGCAGATCACATCCTCCTATGGCTGGAATCCCGAATGTGCTCTACTGGAAGGCGCTTCGGAAAAAACCTTTACAGTCGACTTTGTAACCATTGATAAAAGCTGCGTGGCTGCACTGGATACCACATCCGTGGCAATCACAATTAAGGATGCCGAATCTCAACCCATGCCCGAGATTCCCAATGTAATTACACCCAATAATGACGGTAAAAACGATTGCTTCGTTTTTGACGACTTTCCAAGCGGCAGCTGCAGCGATAGTTTCATCGATATTACTGTTTTTAACCGCTGGGGAAAAAGGGTATTTTATACGCAGACATTAAACCAAAGCTGGTGCCCCGCTGATATGTCGGGAGGTTATTACTATTACATCATTCAATATACCCGACAATCATACAAAGGCGGGCTCACCATTCTTAAATAAGGCACGACCTTGTGCATTTTGGCCCCCTATGTATTGGTTCTCCTTACCAGTAATCTATTTGCCTTTCGCAGATCATTCAGCCAGCGAAAAATGTTCCAAACGATCCCGATATGGTCAGGAGTTTAGATATAGTTCTCGTGCTCACGGCCTGAAATATAAAATGACGAAACTATACATTTAATACTTTGAAAAAGTAAAAAAGGTTATTTAAGGTTTTATACTTTTAATACTATTAATAGTTATCAGCAAATTATTTACATTTTATACTATTAATACATAGTATAATTTTAAATACATTTTATACTTTATAACCTTTTTATACTTTTAAATATTTTAAAATGTACAATACAAAAAAAATATATTGCGCTATACTACTACTCATTTACAGCAACTTAATAATATTCCTACTCTGAATAAATATAATATTTACAATTGCAACCTAGCCGTTTTATCAACAATTCATATGGTTAGGTAGACAGCCTGGAACAAAAAAAGTAATAAATACGTCCTGCATCATTTGCCTGCAAACCGAACAATCCACCAATTAATACATCCTTTTAGTGAAATGACGTGGTACTTAAACCGCGTCATTCCCGCATTCTGATATGGCTAATAGTGAAATTGATTGTTGTTACCCCTTATTTAAGGCGCCGCACAATCCTTCTAATTCTACTAACGAGGAAGGTATAAAAACGTCGGGTAAAGAAATACTCGGAAGGCAGTGCTTTGTTTTTATACCGCGTCTACCTGCATGCTCACTACAGGGAATTTGGAATTGAATGTGATGCGCAATGCCTTTGGGAATGATACGATTGTATGAGATATCAGGACTCCCCCCATTCTTTCAATTGGATATTTTGCAAAGAAGAGGACAGGGCTACGCCCCTGTATTTTGCCAATACAAATTAAGTGGCGCAGGTCTAAAATTGACTTAACACCACCAAACCAAGCAATGGGCCACAGGGACGATAGCCATGGTTCTGACTTCCCCCCGGTTATAATTAAGGCCCGCCATTCCGTTTCCTCTCTTGAGGGCATAATGAAACTAACAGACGGCCACAAGGCAATTCGAATTCCGAGGCCGATTAAAAGCGGAATAGACTGTTATGCTCGACTTAAATGAACCATTATTACTGCTGTCTCTCCTAAATGCGGAAACCCTTTTAAGGATCCCTTACAAAATGTTCGGCTAACACATGAAATCAAGCCTAACGAAAATAACCTCATCGTCGAAAACGACCGATTATCACAGCACACATCCCACTTTCGTTTGAAACAAGCAGGCAACATAGTTATCGGAGGCCAAATATAAGAATAATACAATTTGTATAATAAAAAAATGCACCGGTTAACAAGACTTTGTCTTGTTCTACTCCCGGATTAATTCATATTTAAAACCAATGAACCCTGACACATCAATCGAACACAAACAACATTTGATTCGGCAGGTGGCGAACTTTGGAGGATACATACAGATGCTATCCGCCGGTGACTAGAATCACCATCGTGGCCCTACATGAAAATCAAATAAGCGATATAGATAGGCTCGCTCACCAAGGAATCCTGACAAATCACCCTCAACTAAAGGTGGGCTGCTTTGAACGCTAACACAGCACACTAACCAAAATTTTCACTAGCCTGGCAAATGTATAGAAGCTAATCATACATTTATTTTATATTAAAAGTAATATACTAATCAAACTTATTAATTACTTATTATCTTTTAAAACTCTAAATACATTTCTTACTAATATAAAATAATTTACTATATATGTGCCATATACATTTATAACTTATAATAATATATAATGTATTGTACTTATTATATGTTAAATCTTTTTGATATTTAAAGAACATATAGTATTAAACATTATTATAAAAAGTAATATAAGTATAATTCACAAATCGCCTGTTTATCAGCATATTGAACTTATAAATTAAATCCCAGAGCCCACGAATCTCAAGAGCATCATGTATATTCTGTGCCAGATAACAGTGGGCGATGAGGGCAAATGTGCCCTCATTATTCATTCGACATCACATGGCATGATTTTCTTAGTGCAATGACATCACCAAATTCCCACTTGCAATGAACCGAGAACTAATCGCCACCACGTCGATTTCCATCCATGCAACTGATGTAGAGGTATGGGACGCACTTACAAATCCAGCAAAAATACACCACTATTTGCTGAAAGAAGCACTGTCCAGCTGGGACATTGGCAGTCCGATTCTTTTCCATGGCGAATGGAACGGTCTTCATTATACTGATAAAGGAGTTATCTTGGAGATCAACCCGCTAAGAATCCTAAGCTACAGTCTATGGAGTTCCCTTTCCGGAACCGAAGATTTCGAAGATAACTATTCTCATGTAAGCTATCACCTGGCTCCGTTTAATGACAACACGATTCTGGTAATCACGCAGGACAATTTGCCCACAGATGCCCTGGTGGTACAGGCCGAGGAATATTGGATGCAAGTTGGAAGCCGATTAAAAATGGTTGTGGAGCAAAACAAAGGAGGATCCCATTCCAGTTAATCTCAAAACAATGCAAGTGAGAGCACGGGCCTGGTGTGTTATAGGGTAGCTGGTATGGATATTAATTAGAAATGTAGGACACAATGAACTGATTTTAAATGATCTGCAATTTTTCTTTGGAGCGGAGGCTGTTGGACTAAGATAAGGTCGCATATTTGCGGAATTATCAAAATACAGGATTTACCCGAATGAAGAAAAAAGCAATCATCCTCTTTCTAATGTCTCTTTTGCTGTGGTCAGGAAGCGCCTACGCGCAGCGTTTTTTGATGGATATGGTGGACACCACCAATCAGGTCGGAAAGGGATTGCTCTCCATCTATGAAAAATACAATCGCGTTCGCATCAGCGGATACATTCAACCACAGTTTCAATTAACCACCACAAACGGCGCAGAGACCTTCGACGGCGGGAATTTCTCACTCTATTCCAATAGCAGGTTTATGCTCCGTCGGGGTCGTCTGCGCGTCGATTATACCCACCTCACTAAAAATGGAGACCCGTCCACCTATTTCGTTTTTCAATTCGACGGAACGGAACGGGGCTTTTTCACCAGAGACTTTTTTGGACGCTTTTACGAGAATAAATTCAAGTTGTTGTCTGTAACAACCGGCTTATTTGCAAGGCCATTTGGCTATGAGGTAAATCTTTCTTCTGCGACCAGAGAAAGTCCGGAACGCGGCCGCATGTCACAGATCTTAATGAAAACGGAAAGGGATATTGGCGTCATGTTAACGCTAAATGACCGGCGGAAAAATAGCCGCTTTGGAAAAATTAAAGTTGACATTGGTCTATTTAATGGTCAGGGATTGTCAGGACCAACCGATTTCGACGGCCAAAAAGATCTTATTGCACGAATAAGCCTTCTTCCAACCAAAATGAAAGGATCGAAAGGTCCTACATTAACCGCTGGAGTTTCGGGCTACCTGGGCGGCATGACGAGCCAGTCTCAAGTATTATACAGAGCCACACAGGTTGCCGGAAAATACATCATGCAAAGAGATTCATCGCTACGGAACCAGCACAAACTTGCCCCACGAAACTATGCGGGGGCCGATATGCAGCTGATCATCCCCAACCAGCGTGGAGCCACGGAGTTCCGGGCAGAGTACATGTTTGGAACACAAACAGCCACATTACTAACCTCAGAATCGCCTGGAGTATACCCTGTAACCAATGGGAAAAATGACCCGCTCTACATCAGGCGCTTCGACGGTGCTTACTTTTATTTCCTGCAACATCTTGGAAGTGAAAAACACCAGTTGGTTGTAAAATACGACTGGTACGACCCTAACAAAAAAGTCGCTGGCACTGCTTTGGTACCCGATGACGGATTTACCAAAGCGGACCTTCGGTTCAATTCTCTCGGGGCAGGATATGTCTATTATGCCAATCCGAATTTGAAATTTATATTGTATTATAATCGTGTTAAAAACGAAAAATCAGGCCTGACTGGCTTTGAACGAGATCCAAACGACGATGTATTCACCGGGCGCGTGCAGTATGCATTTTAGATAGATTTAAGAGTAGGATCAATGACTCCGAAACGCTCATTTAAAACTTTTTTTCGATACTCAAAGATGCCCATCACTTCATTTTTCACAAACAAAGCATCTACAATATTTCCCAGGAAACCGAATGGCATCTTGTAATTCAGAATATCTTCCATCATTACTCCGCCACCCACTTCCTTAAAATGGTGCTGATGGTGCCAGAAGGCATAGGGGCCAAATCGCTGTTCATCTATAAAATAACGCTTATCTGCCACATGTGTGATTTCGGTACACCATTTAAGGGGAATCTGTAAAACTGGCCTTACAATGTATCTTATGACCTGTCCAGCGTACATTTTCTCTCCATGATACAATGAAGTAACCACAAATTGCATGTGTGGTGGCGTTATTTGGCCAAGGTTAGCGGGATTTGAAAAAAACTCCCAGGCCTCCTCAAGCGATATGGGCAACTCCTGACTAAAATATAATTCCCTCATAATGGTTATTGATCTGTACAAAAATGTATAAAAATGTTGCCTATTGTCTCATCCATATTGCGCCCCCAAAGCCGTGTACCCTAGACCTTCATGCTCAATGCAATTCTCTTCCTGCCAAGATCCACCTCGGTTACCTTCACAGATACAATCTGCTGTAATTTAACCACCTCATTCGGATCTTTTACAAATTTGTCAGCCATTTGGGAAACGTGAACCAAGCCATCCTGTTTTACCCCAATATCTACAAAAGCACCAAAGGCGGTAATATTGGTAACAATTCCAGGTAATATCATTCCCAATTTCAGATCTTCCGGTTTTCTTACTGAACTGTCAAACTCGAATCTCTTCACGGTCTCACGCGGATCACGAGACGGCTTTTCAAGTTCCTGGAGTATGTCTTTCAGTGTGGGCAGGCCAACGGATTCAGTAACGTAATTTTGAGGAACAATTCCCTTTCTAATTTCCGCCGTTTGGACCAATTCTTTCACGGTAGCACCTACATCTTTGGCCATTTTCTCCACCAATTCATATCTTTCGGGGTGCACAGCACTGTTATCCAACGGATTAGATCCATTTTCAATCCGCAAAAAACCTGCCGCCTGCTCAAATGCTTTGGCTCCAAGCCTGGGTACTTTTAACAATTGCTGGCGTGTTTTAAAATTTCCATTCTTGGAGCGAAAATCTACAATATTCTGCGCCAGAGAGGGTCCCAGGCCAGAAACATAACGCAATAAATGCTTACTCGCCGTGTTGAGATTTACGCCTACGGAATTTACGCAGCTTTCTACGACTACATCCAAAGCATTTCGCAATGCGGTTTGATCCACATCGTGCTGATATTGCCCCACACCAATTGACTTCGGGTCTATTTTAACAAGTTCAGCCAACGGATCCATCAGACGTCGGCCAATAGACACGGATCCGCGAATGGTCAGATCTTTATCCGGAAATTCCTCCCGAGCCACATCGGAAGCAGAATAAATGGATGCACCCTGTTCACTGACCATGAATAGACCTATGTCTTCCGCCAAACCAGATTGAGCCAGGATCTTTTTCAGAAAATCCTCAGTTTCGCGTCCTGCTGTTCCGTTACCTATTGCTATGGCCTTTACCTTCCATTGTTTCACAAGCTGGATCACCACCGCCTCCGCTTCCACGGGTTTATCGAAGGGATAAATCACCTTGTCCTGTAACAGACTCCCCTGACCATCCAGCACCACCACCTTACAACCCGTACGATAGCCCGGGTCAATGGCCAGCACCATTTTCTGGCCTAAGGGCGATGCAAGCAAAAGCTGTCTTAGATTGTCAGAAAATACCTGAATGGCTGATATATCCGCCTTTTCTTTGCTCAAATTCTTAAATTCGGTCTCAATGGCCGGCTTTAACAACCGCTTGTAACCATCTGTTATGGCAGCCTGGATCTGATCCTGGGCCGCTTCTGATCCTTTAAGAAACAGACGATCCAAAACGTTCAATGCCTCTTCCTCGTCCGGAGAAATATCGACACTCAGTATCCCCTCCTCTTCCGCCCTTCGAATGGCCAAAAGCCTATGTGAGGGAATTCGCGCCAACGGCTCAGAAAACGCAAAGTAATCCCTGTATTTTGCTCCCTCATCCTCCTTTTTCTTTTTTACCTTGGAAGAAACCACGGCACCACGCCGAAACGCTAACCTGATTTTTGCTCTTGCATCCAGATTCTCGCTCACCCACTCTGCCATGATATCCCTGGCACCTTGTAAAGCGTCTGCAATTGTGGCAACCTCGTCTGTCAGGTACGCGCTTGCCCTACTTTCCGGATCCTTCTCATTTCCCGAGAATATTAGCTCAGCCAGCGGCTCCAGACCCTTTTCGATGGCCTGCGAGGCGCGTGTTTTTCTTTTTTGCTTATAAGGCAAATACACATCTTCCAGATCCACAAGCGAATACAAATTTTCGATTCTCTTCCGAAGCTCAGGAGTGAGCTTTCCCTGTTCCTCTATATTCTTTAAAATTACATCCCTCCGCTTCTCCACTTCCTGTTGCTTCTGCCAGGCATCTTTTATAGCTCCAATCTGCACTTCATCCAGACCACCAGTGGCCTCCTTCCGGTATCTTGAAATAAATGGTAAAGTAGCGCCCTCCTCAAACAATTGTATGGTACTGCGTACCTGTTTTTCAGAGATACTTGTTTGTTGCCCAATTAATGCGTAATTCATCTATTTAAAGTACTGATTATCAAATTAATAATAAGACAAAAGTATAAATTGAATCGGAGAGGACTGTACCCAGAAACATTAATATTTCTCCATAAGTGCCATGTAAAAACCATCGAATCCATCCATATAAGGCGCAGTACGGTGCTCCTTAATCAACTTCCATTCCGCCCCATACGCGTCAATGAATCGTTTCACCTGATCTTCTGACTCCGAGGGAAGTATACTGCAGGTCGCGTAAACCATCTTCCCACCCACCTTAACCATCTCACAGTATTTTGAAAGTATATCCCACTGAACCATACGAATAGATTCAAGAAATTTGGGTTTTAGCTTCCATTTGGTATCGGGATTGCGACGCAGGACGCCTAAACCTGAGCAAGGAACATCCAGCAATAGCCTGTCGGCACTTTCCGTAAGTTCTTTAATCGTTTTATCCGAACTAATCCACCTGGTGCGCAAGATATCCGTTCCATTTCTCTTTGCCCGGAATTCCAATTCTTCAAGTTTCCTGGATTCCACATCAAGTGCCAAAACGGATCCTTGATTTTCCATTAATGATGCGATATGAAGCGACTTGCCTCCTGCCCCTGCACAAGCATCTATCACAGAAAGCCCGGGTCTGAGATCTAAAAATGGAGCAATCAACTGAGAACCTGCGTCCTGTACTTCAAAATAGCCCATCTTGAAGCTATCCCGCAACGATACATTCTGGCGCTTCTTCAACATGACTGCATCCGGGACATTGTCAACCAATTCGGTTTCCTCAACACCAAAAATCTTCCTGACATCAATTACTGTGGTCTTTAACGTATTCACTCTGAGCACCAAAGGAGCTTCCTGATTCATTGCAGCGATTTCCCGATCCCAAACAGACCCAAGTTCCTTTAAACCTGTTTCATCAAGCCAGTCGGGAACAGATTGGGCTATTTTCCGAATACCCATGGCTTCAGTATATTTATCCGAGACAAATGTAACGTCGATGTCAGCCAACTCACTCCACCCCGGTAGCTCAGATGCGGTATCCAGCTTAAAATGAATTGGTTTAAGTACTTGCCATACGCCAAAGAGACGCCACATGTTATAGTGATTCCCAATCACGTCGAACCCATCGCAGTATAAGATCATTCTCCACCAGCGTACCATTTCATAGGTGTTGGAGGCAATAAATGCCCTATCACGGGCTCCCCATTTTTTATTTGATTTCAGAACCTTTTCAACAACCTTATCTGCCTGACGATTCTTAATAAATATATCCTCCAATGCCAGAATAACCGCTTCGGCTAAGCCCCTGTGTAGTTTCAATTCGTATCTCTAAAAGGTTGATTGATAATTTTCGATACCAAAATTACGCTAAACTTTAAGAAATTTCCCCGTTTCGTTTGGTTCCTGGGAAGCACATGCACCGCGTTAACCGTCACCAACAAAAATTCAAGCAATCACCGTACAATCGGAATTGTACTTTTCAAATTTCCTCACATTCTATTTAAACCCGTAGGATTGCGACCCAAATCGAAAAGACATTTCTTTTAGAGGATTATCAGCCAAAGTCAGTTCTCAAAAATATTCAATGAAACCCATTTGAGGCGATAAGTTTGCCGCCGCACAGCACGATGACGCGTCACATTTTCAAAAACTAAGAGAGCGCTTAACAATACCATCTTGAAAATATTATACTTAACGATGTTAGATTCTCTTGTTAGAAATCGCAACTCCCACAATCCTTTAAAATAGCTAAGTTTCATAAGAAGGTCAATCAAGCCATAAATAATTAATTATAAGCAATTTAAAAATAAGAAACAAAATAAAATATAACGACCTAACAGTGTTATATTTTTTAACATCAAATATATAGCGTGATCAGCACTACAACAGGTGCAATATCCAGGAGAAATGTTCCCGACATGTTTGGTGAGTAAATCCATAATTGCCTTACCTGGTTAATGGCAATGGACGAAAAAAAATATTTGATTCAGCATCATAAATTTTGTCCTAGGAATCCTGTTACAACCTTCAAGCTGACTTCCACATTACTCCAACTCGTAGAACGTAAAATTTAATTATTTTAAGAAAACACATTCTATATAACTATATTGCATAAAAATTGCCTCGAAAATTGCTGACACTTCACTACATGCTTTGTAATTTGTTATTTAGTCTACTCATCCACTTCTCATCAGTTCAGTTTCAAATCCAGGAGGTACCCGGTGACAACATAATTGGTGTATGGATGAACGAGGAGAAAAATGAACAGATTGAGATATTCAAAAGTGACAATAAGTATTACGGTAAATTAATTTTATCCAAATCACTGTTTGAAAAGGATGGAAACACTTTGCGCAGGGACGAAAAAAACCCGGACGACAAAGCAAAGAGCAGAACTTTGTTCAATGCCGTTATACTAAGCCACTTTGACTACGAGGCTGGTGAATGGCTCAACGGCGAGCTATACGATCCAAGAAGCGGAAAAACCTATAGTAGTTTCATGAAAATGAGGCAAGAAAAGCTTGAAATAAGATCCTATGTGGGCATTTCTTTATTTGGAAGAACGACTGTATGGCGCAGAGCCGATTGACTGGCTCCGTAACGTTATTACATAGCCTCACTACTTACCGACCAACAAGCATCTTCCCTTAATAAGCATTAAAACTTCTATACGGTGTATATTTGCATTCAACCGAAATTTGAATCAATATGAATCGTTTTGACCGTATTACGGCCATTTTAATTCAACTTCAATCCCGAAAAATTGTCCGCGCACAGGATTTAGCAGAACGATTTGAGATTAGTTTACGCACCGTTTACCGTGATATAAACTCGCTGGCCGAAGCAGGGGTTCCCATTATTGGGGAAGCAGGCGTTGGTTATTCGATTATGGATGGCTATAGGCTGCCACCAGTCATGTTCACAAAAGACGAAGCCCGATCCTTCATCACGGCGGAGAAACTGATGGAAAAATTCTCTGATTTCTCCATGCAGTCGCACTACCAGTCGGCTATGTACAAAATAAAAGCCGTGCTAAAATCCTCCGAAAAAACCATGGTGGAAAATCTGGAAAACCACATAGAAGTCCGTCGGATGGCCCGTCCCTACTCCAAGGGCCCGGACAATGCATTGGACATACTTTTAAGAGGAATTTCAGAAAGAAAGGCCGTTTCCATCAAATACAAAGGTGTAAATTCCGCTGATGCCAGTGACAGACTCATAGAGCCGGTCGGGATTTATTATGAAAACAACAACTGGTATTCAATCGCCTATTGCCACCTGAGAGCGGGGTACCGCAACTTCAGGTCGGATCGAATTCAACAGATCGACATCACCGAGCATTCTTTTAATTTGCACCACGCACCGCTGAAGGACTTTCTTGAAAAACAAGTCCACGGCGATAGCAACCTCACCCTAATAGAAATAAGAGTTCACAAGAAAGTGGCGGTATACATTCAAGAACAAAGGTATTTCTATGGCTTTTTATCCGAAAAAGACGATGACGAATACATCATCATGACTTTTCTGAGTGCCTACCTGGAAAGCTTTGCCCGGTGGTATCTGATGATTGCCCCCGACGCCTCCATCATCAAACCGCAGATTTTACGCGACAAAATTGTTGAGCTTGTTGCCGACATCGGAACCAAAATACAAGATATGCACGTGCCAAATCCCTAAACCAGGCTCACTACTAACCGAAAAGGAGGCAAAATCCTTAGCTTATTTGTGCATCCACCTCCCTTTCAAGAGATTTAAGCCATTCATAACACCATTAAACAAATAAAAAAAACATACATACATTTGAATACCAGTAAGTTATATGCAATTTTTGATTAACTAATTTCTCCCGGTTATTTTGAATTTATGAGTAATACCGTAAAAGTTTTAGGAATATCTGGAAGTTTAAGGAGCAACTCCACCAACACAAACGTCATCAAATCATTTTTTAAGCTTTTACCCTGCAACACAGCCTGTCATCTATTTTCCGGCTTAGATACCCTTCCACACTTCGATCCGGGTAAGGTAGAAACAGAAGCAGTCTTGTTATTTAAGCAGTTGCTTTCAGCATCCGACGTAGTCATCATCTGTACGCCAGAGTATGCCTTCGGTGTTCCCGGTGTGCTGAAGAATGCTTTAGACTGGACTGTTTCGAGCGGTGAGTTTAATGAAAAGCGGGTAGTAGCCATCAGCGCCTCACCGTTAAATTCCGGCGCCGACAAAGCCCTCGCTTCCCTGCTGCTCACGCTAACCGCGCTGGGTACCAGACAAGCAGAACACTTATCCCTGTCCATTCCAAATATCAAAGCAAAGCTAAATTCAGAGGGTGAACTGATCGACGAAAAAACAATCGGGCAATTACAAAAAATAGCCACAAACCTTTTCACAATTATGAATTAACTTGCATAAAATAACAAATTCATAGTGCGTATTGATAAAGTAATATATTGAAATAAGAATAATAGCCTACAAACTCGATATTCTTGATAGTTTATTTTACATTTGAATTTTAACGTTTAACATAATATCCAGATGAAATTTGAAACCTTACAATTGCACGCAGGCCAGCAACCAGATCCTGTTACCAACTCCAGAGCTGTTCCACTTTATCAGACCACCTCTTACGTGTTCAATAACGCTGAGCATGCGGCAAACCTCTTCGCTCTCAAGGAATTTGGGAACATCTATACCCGGATTATGAATCCGACTACTGATGTGTTCGAAAAGCGGATCGCGGCTCTTGAAGGCGGTGTAGCGGCTTTAGCCACTGCTTCGGGCCACTCGGCGCAATTTGTTGCTATCAACAATATCACTACCGTTGGAGACAATTTTGTGACCACTTCGTTTCTGTACGGAGGTTCTTACAATCAGTTTAAAAATTCTTTTAAAAATATAGGGGTTGAAGCACGTTTTGCAGATGGGGATGATGTTTCAAGTTTCGAGAAACTTATCGATGAAAAAACGAAGTTTATCTACCTGGAAACCATTGGAAATCCAAGCTACAGTGTGCCTGACTTTGAGGCATTCGCAGCGCTGGCCAATAAGCACGATCTTCCCTTGATCGTAGATAACACTTTTGGAGCAGCAGGAGCTATTTGCCAACCCATTAAGCATGGTGCACATGTTGTAGTTCAGTCTGCAACAAAATGGATAGGTGGGCATGGTACCTCAATCGGTGGTGTAATAGTAGATGCCGGCACTTACAACTGGGGCAACGGAAAGTTCCCTCAATTTACCGAACCTTCACCCAGTTACCACGGACTCGTATTCAATGACGTATTTGGGATAGGTGGACCGTTTGGAAATATTCAGTTTATCATTCGTGCCCGTGTAGAAGGGCTGCGTGACTGGGGACCCGCGCTGTCACCTTTTAATTCGTTTCTGTTCCTTCAGGGTGTTGAAACGCTTACGCTTCGCGTAGAAAGGATTGCAGAAAACGCACTTAAACTGGCCAACTGGCTGAAGCAACACCCAAAAGTTGAAAGTGTAAATTACATTGGTTTATCCGGCAACAAGTATCATGAACTTGCCAAGAAATATCTGGTGAGGGGTTTTGGCGGCGTACTATCTTTTGCCCTGAAAGGTGACAAAAAGACTGCCGAAAGTTTTGTTGACAACCTGGAGCTCATCAGTAATCTTGCCAACGTTGGTGATGCTAAAACACTGATCATTCATCCTGCCTCCACCACGCATTCGCAGCTTTCGGATGAAGAGCAGGCCAAGGCTGGTGTAATGCCTACCCAACTTCGAATTTCGCTGGGAATAGAGCATATCGATGATATTATTGCGGATATAGAGGGTTCATTTGCCAAGTTGTAATTCATCAAACTGGACTATTTTCCCAAACGATTGAAGGCAAAAAAATACGGGCAAACTACGGAAAGACAGCCTTTCCATAGTTTGCCCGTTATATTTATTACATCTACTAAGGGAGGTAACTCTTATGCAACAATACCCTCCAGCGAAAGTAAAAAAGTGTATTGCAACGCGATCTCCTTAAGATATTCAAACCGTCCCGACGCGCCGCCATGGCCAGCCTCCATATTTGTTTTTAAGATAAGAAGGTTGTTATCTGTCTTGTGGGTTCTTAACCGCGCCACCCATTTAGCAGGCTCAAAATACTGAACCTGACTATCATGCAATCCGGTCATCACCAACATGTTGGGGTAATCCATCCGCATTACATTATCATAGGGCGAATAAGACTTCATGTAATCGTAGGCGTCCTTATTTTTCGGGTTACCCCACTCATCAAACTCATTGGTCGTAAGCGGAATGCTCTCATCGAGCATTGTAGTTACCACATCGACAAACGGTACTTCGGCAATGACACCATGCCAAAGATCCGGACGCATATTGGTAATAGCCCCCATCAACAGGCCGCCCGCACTACCTCCTTCGGCATACAAATGTGACTTCGACGTATAGTTACTTGCTATGAGGTATTCCGCACACGCTATAAAATCGTGAAACGTATTTTTCTTTTTGAATAGTTTTCCGTCTTCATACCAATGCCTCCCCATCTCCTGCCCCCCCCTGACATGGGCAATGGCGTAAATAAATCCCCGGTCAAGAAGGCTCAGCTTTGAACTGCTGAACCCGGCATCAATACTGTGTCCATACGACCCGTAAGCATATAAAAGCAGAGGTGAATTTCCGTCCCTTGGTGTGCTTCTTTTGTAAACCAGGGAAATGGGTACCTCTACCCCGTCGTGCGAAACCGCATAATGACGCTCGGTGGTGTAATCGTCAGGATTATATCCCCCTACCACTTCCTGTCGCTTTTTAAGCTCCCTTGTCCGGGTTGTCATGTCGAAATCATACACCGAATTCGGCGTTGTCAACGAGGTATAAATGTATCGTAACAGCGTACTGGAATATTCGGGATTGGACGCCGTGTAAGCCGCATAGGCTGGTTCTCCAAAATCAACATAATACTCCCCCTCATCCTTCGGATTGATTACACGAAGCTGTATCAAGCCGTTTTTCCTTTCGGTTACCACCAGGAAGTCCTTAAATACTTCGATGCCCTCTAGCAAAACGTCCTCGCGGGCGGCAATAACCTCCTTCCAGTTCTCCACTCCGGTATGATCCAGCGGGGTTTGCATCAATCTGAAATTGAAGGCATCCTTGTTGGTAACAATCAGGAACCGGTCTTCATGGTGTTCCACCTCGTATAATACGTTATCCATCCTAGATTGAAACACTTTGAACTTGCCCTTTGGCTGATCAGCATCCAGAATGAAATACTCAGAGGACATAGTAGCAGACGAGGCAATCACGATAAACTGGTCCGACTTGGTCTTGCCAACTCCGATGTAGTTACTTTTATCTTTCTCCCTGTAGACCACCACATCCTTTTTCGTAGCCGTTCCCACCGTATGCCTTTTAATCTTTTCACTCAGTAAGGTTTTGGGATTCGTGGCGGTGTAAAACAGTGTCTCATTATCATTGCCCCAAACCGACTCTCCACTCGCAGGAAAGATGATGTCCGGAAGCAACACACCCGTCTCCAAATCTTTGATGAAGATTGAATACTGCCTCCTGGAAACCGTATCCACACCGAACGCCAAATACCGATTATCGGGGCTGACATTGAAGCCCACGGCCGAATAATAGGGATGATCTTTGGCCAGGGCATCCACATCCAAAAGTAACTCTTCCGAAGCACCCAGCGTCTCCTTTTTTCGGCAATATTTAAAGTATTGCTGCCCCTCTTCACTTCGTGTATAGTACCAGTATCCATTGCTAAAAACCGGAACCGACTCGTCCTTTTCCTTTACCCGGCCTTTCATTTCATGAAAAAGAGCATCCTGGAATGCATCAGTACCTGCCAAAAGGGTGTCCGCGTATTCGTTTTCGGCTTTCAAGTATTCAACAACTTTTTCGCTATCGGGCCCTTTTGTAAAATAATCGGCCATCCAATAATACTCATCATTGCGTAAATCGCCGTGCATACCTGTCTCAAAATTCTTAATTTCTGCCCTTGGCGGCATTGCCTTGGGCCACTGAAACTCTTTTCTCACTTAATAATAATGGATAGATGATTAATAATTCGAATAAAAAATTATATTAAAGCATTCATTAACAATTGCTTAAAAACCAAAACAATATATACTTTCAATAAGTATTATTCTTTTTATTTCAGTAAATAAGTACATTCTGTAACATACATAAAATTCATTCTTATAGTTATATTTTTTTTATTTATATTAAAGTAATTAAAAGTATATAAATATTTAAACGGCACATATTAATATACTTTTAATATTAATTGTACATATAAAACTCTAATTACATTTAATATTTAGTTATACCCGAAACCTGCCGATTTTATCATTTCTGTAAAACGTCGGAATGATCAGTCCTATCTTCACTTACCTCCCTGCTTAGAAATGATTATCACAACCCGACAGCCTAAAAATACAAATTTGAACGGGTTAATCATTTCATCAACACACATCTGTTATATTTGAGTTTCGATCAATATTTCTACATAATGGAGAAACCCATCCACAAGCTTTTTTTGCTCGACGCCATGGCGTTGATATACCGTGCTCATTTTGCCTTTATAAAGGCCCCCAGAATTACATCCAAAGGCTTAAATACGAGTGCTGTTTTTGGCTTTACCAATACCTTGCTGGAAGTTCTTCAAAAAGAAAAGCCCACGCACATCGGCGTCGCTTTTGACACATCGGCCCCCACCTTCAGGCATATTCAGTTCGAAGCTTACAAAGCCCAGCGAGAAGCGCAACCCGAGGATATCACTGTTGCAATCCCTTTGGTAAAAAAGCTCTTGGAGGCCATGTGTATTCCAATACTCGTGCTTGACGGATTTGAAGCGGATGACATCATTGGTACCATTGCAAAAGAAGCCTCCAGAGAAGGTTTTGAAGTTTTCATGATGACCCCCGACAAAGATTATGGGCAGCTTGTTGAAGAACACGTCTACATGTATAAACCTGCGTTTCTGGGTAAGGGTGCTGAAAAGCTTGGGATACCGGAAATACTCGAACGGTGGCAAATACAAAGAATTGATCAGGTCATTGACATTCTTGGCCTCATGGGAGATGCTGTCGATAACATACCAGGCATCCCAGGCGTTGGAGAAAAAACCGCTCAAAAATTAATTGCCGAATACGATACGATTGAGAATCTTCTGGCCCATGCTGACGAGATAAAGGGTAAGCTGGGAGAAAAAATAAGAGAACACGGTGACAAGGCTATTCTGAGCAAACATCTGGCTACAATCGACATCAAAGTTCCGGTACCATTTGATGCCGAAGACCTCACAGTCTGTGCCCCGGATACGGATAAGATCATCAGTCTTTTTGATGAACTGGAGTTCAAGACACTTCGTCAGCGCGTATTGGGTGTTGCACAACCAACGACATTTAACCCCGGCACTCCGAAGATCAAAGCTGCTGAAAAAAAAGGCCAGCTGGATTTGTTTGGCAATCCCAACGAAGAAATTGGTAAACAACCAGCCGAAATCAGTGAAGCAATGTCGGACGTGGATGGCACGGAACAGGATGTTTCTCCACGTCCCAAACGGTCCATCTCTGACACACCCCACAGGTATCACACGGTGGATACGCCAGAATTGATGAAAAGCCTGGCTTATTATCTGAGCTTGCAGGATGCGTTTTGTTTTGATACAGAAACCACCTCCCTCGATACCATTGATGCAGAACTGGTGGGCCTGTCGTTTTCCTACATGGCTGGTGAAGCATTCTACATCCCCGTACCTGCGGACAAGATCGCAGCACAGGAGATTGTTGAACATTTCAGGGCGGTTTTTGAGAATGAATCCATTGAAAAAATTGGTCAGAACATAAAATACGACCTCCTAGTACTCCAGAATTATGCTATTGAAGTTCGGGGCAAACTCAGTGATACCATGCTGGCTCACTACCTTCTGGAGCCTGACAAACGCCATGGCATGGATATCCTTTCGGAGTCTTTTTTAAATTATGCTCCGGTATCCATTACCAGTTTAATTGGAAAAAAAGGCATAAAGCAAGGAAATATGCGGGATGTGGCCATTCCCGAAATCACCCAATACGCAGGTGAGGATGCAGATATTACGTTTCAGCTCAATACTATATTCAAAGAAAGATTACCGCTCGTTAACGCACAAGTCCTCTTTGAAAAGGTAGAAATGCCCCTATTGAAAGTGCTCGCATCGATGGAAAGTGCCGGGGTGCGTATCGACTCCGCCGCATTGGCAGAAATGTCGGCGGTGCTGGAAAGTGACCTGCGCAAAACGGAATCGGAAATATTTACAATTGCAGGCACGGCATTCAACATTGGTTCTCCCAAACAACTTGGCGAGATTCTATTCGATAAAATGCAGCTGATCAGCAAGCCAAAAAAAACCAAAACCGGGCAATATGCAACCGGCGAGGAAATCCTGTCTGAATTGGAGAATGAGCATGAAATTGCACGTAAAATATTAGATTACAGAGAATTACAAAAATTAAAATCCACCTATGTGGACGCATTACCCCTACTTGTAAGCCCCCGAACGGGCCGCATACACACTTCTTATAATCAGGCAGTTGCAGCCACAGGCAGGCTGAGTTCCACCAACCCCAATCTTCAGAATATACCCATCCGAACGCCCCGGGGACGTGAGATCCGTAAGGCGTTTGTGCCGGCAGACGAAGATTATCAAATTCTATCCGCGGATTATTCTCAAATTGAACTCCGTATTATGGCCGCATTTAGTGAAGATGCCAGTATGATCGAGGCATTCAATCAAGGCCGCGATATTCATGCAACTACGGCCAGTAAGGTCTTTAAGGTGCCTCTGGAAGAAGTTACTTCCGATATGAGACGTAAGTCCAAAATGGTGAACTTTGGTATTATTTATGGCATTTCCCCATTCGGACTGAGCCAACGCCTTTCTATACCCCGGAGTGAGGCAGCCGGAATTATTCAGGCCTATTTTGAAGAATTTCCAGCTGTAAAAGCCTACATGGATCGGGTGATTAATGACGCCCGGGAGAAAGAGTATGTGGAAACAATTCTCGGAAGGCGTCGATATGTACCGGATATTAACTCACGAAACCAAACCAACCGGGGTTATGCGGAACGAAACGCAATCAATGCGCCAATTCAAGGTTCGGCCGCAGATATGATCAAGGTTGCGATGATCAACATTCACGATTTTATTAAAAATGAAAAGTTAAAATCCCGTATGATCCTTCAGGTTCATGATGAACTCGTGTTTGACGCTCATCGGGATGAGATCTCGCTCCTGAGAGAAAAAGTTGATGAATTAATGCGCATGGCGATTCCCCTTCCTGTGAAAATGGAAACAGGCATTGGCGTTGGTGCCAACTGGCTGGAAGCCCATTAGAAGTATCACGCTTATCGAATAAACCTTAAAGTGATCGCCATACCGGTTTTCCTTTAAGGTTTTTATTTGTCTGTATACCTTGCCAAAACAGAGACCTGACAGCCAGTACACATTCGCTATTACCGGCAACATTTTATAATAATTGTTTCTATGATAGTAGATTAGGCTAAATTCTTTTTTATAGTTGTAAACATTACACTTAATAAATCCTGATGAATTCTTTAATTCTGAAAGTCTCTTTTATTCTGGCAACCTTCCCACTGATGGTTTTCGGTCAAAACGGGAATTACACCACGTTGCCCTTAACCGACCTGACCGCGTTTGAAGGCGGTGGCAAACAGTGGACCATTCAAGGCGATGTTGCTATTCATCCAACGGATCCGGGGAAACCCAGGATCAAACAGGGCACGGGTATACTCATTGGAACCCCAGGAAACGTTCTGACTAGCAAGGTCAAGGCGAAGGATCTTCGCCTATTTACCGAATTTATGGTTTCGCCGGGTGCCGAAGGTAATATTATTCTTCCTGGCGGGCAGAAAGTCCGCTTATCCGATAGCTACCGGCAAAGCCTAACCAATTCCTTGACTTGCGGATACGCCGGGCAGTTCCCCACGCAAAACGCCGCGAAGGCCCCAGGGCTTTGGCAGACTATCGAACTATCCTATGATGCATCTGTTAGCAAATTGCCCAACTCGGCCCGACTAAATTCGTTAATCCTGAATGGAGTGACTGTCTTAGAAACAGTATATCTGCCATTGACCAAACCCGCCGGACAGCCTGAACCCATCCTACTAGAGGTAACAAAGGGTACAATAGCCTTCAAAAATATCGGATACCAGCAACTGGCTGTGGGCAATCCTTTGCATTTGTCTAATCTTACCTATAAGGTTTTCGGAGATAAATGGGACAGTAAACAATACACACAACTTGCCCATGAGGGTAAGTCGGACGGCCTCACACAGGAAGTAACCAAAGGATTGAGAGAATTTCATCTGGTGTATGAAGGTAACATTGAGGCCAAGGAAGGTGGAGAGTACATCTTTACAAGTATTTATTCGGGGCCTGCAATGTCACTCGACATCGACGGAAAGAGTGTGCTAAATCCCGGCGAAAGCATATCTCAGCAAACCCACTCTGCGGCCATCACGCTTACTCCCGGCACACACAAGCTGAAACTATATTACGCACGCTATCCCTGGCGCCAGCCTGCACTGGGGCTTCGGGCAGAAAAATCGGGTGTACGCCCCTACGACCTCCACCTCCTTTCCTCTTTGCCAGAACCTGAACCTAAACCCTATATCAGCGTGACGCCCGAAGCAGGCCCTGAAATGGTACGCTCATTCGTGCTGCTGGAAGGTGAAAAATACAAGCGTACACATTGCATTTCTGTGGGAAGCCCATCGGGATGGAATTACACCATGGATCTGAACCGGGGCGCACTTCTACAAGCCTGGCGTGGAAAATTCGCTAATGTAACAGATATGTGGTACGAACGAGGTGAACCTCAGTTACTCTTCCCGGCTGGCCTGACAGTACCGGTATCCGGCAGAAGCAGCATTGCAATTTTGGAAAATGAAAAATCTGCATGGCCCGACTCCTCCAATGTTCATTTCCTTGGCTATAAGATTGACTCACAAGGTTTTCCCGGATTTAGATATGCGATTGGCTCCACGGTGGTAACGGACCATCTGGTTGCTGATAATAGTGGTATTACCAGGCGCTTTCTTGTCGACAGCCCCGTCACTGGCAGCCTTTACTCAGTGATGGCCGACGGTAAAAAGATCAGAAAAATCGAAGATGGACTCTATCAGGTTGATGACAGGTATTATGTCAGGGTTGACAAAAAAGCCAAAGTTGTATTGCGTCAAATGGGTGACATGGCTGAGTTGCTTTTACCCATCGGCGGCCCTACATCCTACAACATGTTCTGGTAGTCAAGTAACAGACAATATTTAATCACAACAGCGTACTTTGTCAGATGAAAAATACAATACTTACATGCCTGTTAACCTTTGCAGCAGCAGGCGTCATTGCGCAACCAAAATCAAAAGGTGAAGATGATTATTACCGCATCATCACAATTCCCATTCCTGAAAATATCAAAATGGAAGTTGGGGGTATGGCCGTGCTTCCTGATGGTCGTCTTGCCGCGTCCACACGGCGGGGGGAGGTGTGGCTGATAGGAAATCCCTATCTCAAAGGTGATGGAAGGCCCTCTTTCCAACGCTTTGCATCCGGCCTTCACGAGCCCCTTGGACTTTTATACAGGGGAAAAGATTTTCTGATTTCCCAACGTGGAGAAGTGACACGTCTTGCAGATACAGATAATGATGGCGTGGCTGATGTCTACGATTCCTTTTCACAATGGCCCCTTTCCGGCAACTACCATCAGTATTCCTATGGCCCGGTTGCCATGCCCAATGGAGAAATGCTGGTAACACTGAATCTGGACTGGGTTGGAAAAGGAGCCAGCCAGTCTAAATGGCGCGGCTGGATGCTCAAACTTGGCGAAGAGGGTAAACTCACCCCGTACGCAACCGGCCTCCGCTCTCCATCCGGATTCGGGTCTTACAAAGGTGACATTTTTTATACTGAAAATCAGGGCGACTGGGTTGGATCCGGACGTATGACGCACCTGGAAAAAGGTGATTTCGCAGGGAATCCTGCGGGATTAAGGTGGAGTGGAGAAGAAGGATCTCCGGTAAAACTGAAACCTGAAGATATACCAGACACCGGAGAACCCCTGTACGATGTTTCCAAAACAACACCAGGTATAAAACCACCAACGGTATGGTTTCCGCATACGCTGGTGGGCATATCAACGTCAGATTTTAAAGAAGATGTCACCAATGGCGCCTTTGGCCCATTTGCAGGCCAGATGTTTGTGGGCGATCAGGGACATAGCATTATTACACGTGTAGATCTTGAAAAAGTAAATGGTACCTGGCAAGGTACGGTGTTTCCTTTCCGTGAAGGGTTTATGTCGGGGGTACTTCGTCTGAACTGGGGACTCGACGGATCTCTTTTTGTAGGGCAAACAAGCAGGGGCTGGGCGGCAACAGGGAAGGAAAAGTTTGGAATTCAGCGACTGGTATGGACAGGTAAGATGCCATTTGAAATGAAAAATGTACGCTCAATGCCCGATGGGTTCGAAATTACATTCACCATGCCAATAGACAAAAAAACGGCCGCCAATGCAGAAGCATACAAGCTGAGCAGCTTCAATTACAAATATCACCATACGTATGGCAGCCCGATTATCAATACCAAAGAACTGACATTGAAGGGAATAGTGGTATCTGATGATGGCATGCGGGTAAGATTGGTACTCGATCCTGCTGCTTTGAGGAAGGGCTATGTGCATGAGCTGAAGGCGGAGGGTGTAAAGTCCGCCGAAGGCACCAGTCTACTGCATGCTACCGGGTATTACACGTTGAATGAAATTGCCGGAGGCAGCCTTGTCGATCCTGCTCAGTTCACTACCTCTGTGAAGCCCGGTGTGCAAGATCACAACAGTCACAGCGCGGCTGTATCCAGCGTAGCAACTTCTACCGCTTCTTCGGCTAAACGGGTGGTTTCGTTACCTGCGGATTGGAAAAACGGCCCCGACCAGGTCATCACCATTGGAACCGTACCGGGATTGAAATTCGACATATCGGACATTCAGGTAAAAGCCGGAAGCAGGATTCAGATAATCTTTAATAATAACGATGACATGCTGCATAACCTGGTCATCACCAAGCCAGGTGCCGCAAATTCTGTGGGCGAACTGGGGTTAAATTTGGGCTTGAAAGGATCTGAAATGAATTATGTTCCCAAAACGGCTGACGTTCTTTTTCATACCAACATTGTGGAACCTGAAAAGACAGAGTCTATCTTCTTTATTGCGCCAAAGCAGCCCGGCGTGTACCAATACGTGTGTACCTTTCCAGGACACTACACGCTGATGCAGGGTAAGCTTAAAGTTGTGAAATAACCCGATCATTTACCCTGAATAGCTGGTTGATTGTGGATTAAATCTAAAAGTTAAAAAAGCGGCAGGATAAAAATAAATTTTATCCTGCCGCTTTTTTAACTTTTCAAGGAGGGAAACACTTTTCCTACCCTCCATGTATACTACTGCACTAAGCCTTCTTCCGAACTCCTTTTACTGAACCTTGAGGAAACGAAGACTCCTTGAAACAGCACCATTATCCATTTTGAGAATGTAACTGCCTTCTGCAAGATTGGAAACATTCATGCGAATTTTATTTTGGCCTATCTTCACTTTGTGTTTAGAGTTCAAAACTTTTATTCCAGCTGTGCTGTACGTATCGAAAGAGGCAGTTCCATTTATTCCGGATTCAAATTCTACGTCCACAAATTCCCGAGCTGGATTTGGCGCCATAAACATTCCATAAACGCCATCAAAATTCACATTGATGATTCTGCTGGTAGTGAACGATCCGTCGGTGTCTATCTGCTTTAATTGATAGTAGTTGACCCCATTGGCCGGATTCTTATCCAAATAATTATAGGTACCTATTTTTGCATCACTCAAGGGAATTGATGCAATGATGTGTGGTGTCTTGGCATTGGAATCAAACCGAAGAACCTGGAATCCTTCCCCATTCTGTTCCGAAACAACTTTCCAGGAAAGTGCCACTCCTTCCTTCTTAGCAGTAGCTGCAAAGTCAGCAATATAAATGGGCAGCGGCCCGGCAACTCCTAATTCAAAAAGCATAAGACTGGGAGTAGAAACGCAGGTATTACCTCCCTGAATTTCCAAGCCATACCAGGTATTATTTGGAAGCGCCCCGTAAGAAATCGAAGGACGATCATTGGTAGGAGTAATATCTGTCGTACTAGTTCTTAACGGAGATCCTGATACAGAAAGAATACGCCAGCTAATCGAATGTACGCCGTTACCGGCAAAGTTGAAAGTTAAGCCGGAAACGTTTTTGTTGTAAACATCTCTAAGTGTAGGTCCACTAGGGCATGGAATTCTTGGTACCGAAAAATTGGATGTGCTTACCAAGGAAGCACATGAACCACCTTGTATCTCCAACGTATAATTACCAACGGGCAAGTTGCTGAAACTTAAAGCAACACTTCCTGTAGATAGACTTGCTGTGGTACCACTCGCCACCGTACTGTTAGAACTATTTTTTATAACCCATGCCAGCGAATTAGGCAATCCACCACCTGAAAACGCTAAAGTAAGTCCTGTACCAGAAATATTTGAAATACCGGTAATCACGGGAGCCGTGGAGCAGTTTGGCTTGGATATAGTAAATGACTTCGTACTGACGGTGGACGAACAATCTCCACCTTCAATCTCCAGATTGTAATCACCGTAAGGAAGTGATGCAAACGTCAGGCTTACACCGGCATTACTTACGGCGCCTGTCTTTCCGCTTCTCTCATTGTTGGCATTAGCTACCACAGGCTTAATCCGCCAGGTAAGGTTTGGAAGGCCCGTTCCGGTGAAACTGAACGTCAATCCTGTTTGTGTTATCGGTGTTATGTTACCAATTACAGGATTTTGCGTGCAGGCATTGCCAGAAGAAATTACAAACGTTTTAGAATTTACGGATGAACTACAGTCGCCACCTTCCACCTGCAGCGTGTAGGTACCAGCAGGCAGGGACGCGAAGGAGAAGTTGGTTCCGGATGCGTTGGGCGAATTGATTTGTCCCGACCGCTCGTTCGCTTTATTTGTCACGCTAGGGATGATACGCCAGGCGATTTTGGAGAAAATACCTCCTGTGAAACCAGTAAATGAAAAGCTGAGTCCCGTTTGTGAAATAGAAGAAATGGTTCCAATCACTGGGGTGGAAATACAGTCTGCAAACTTTACATCATCTTTGTAAAAGCACCCGTCTATTTCAGCCTTGGTAAGTGTAGGTTCGTCTGGATTGTCATTGTTGTGACCAGTATTATACCATCCTGCTTCAAGCAGACCTATATTAAACCGTACACCGTCCGCATAGGTAAGATTTAGTTCCGACTGGCTGGGCGTCGTATTTGGATCTTTTCTTAGCGCGTGCACTCTTAACACACCTTTATCGATTTTGGCCACATTGAAAGTCCTGAAATTATCGTCCCCACGGTAAAAGTTTAACCACCTGTCCTTTGTAATAAGTTTACCGTTACAAGGAATGGCGTCTCCTACCTGATCTCCCAACATATTACTTCCGTTAACACTTGGATCCAACGGATTCACACAACCCCACCACTGATCCTGGTTCAGAGTAGAATAGTTTCCAGGTTTCATGGCATAGTAAATCCCAAGATTGTCAGCAAGTGCGCCGTTTCTTTCGACATACACACGTTTGTTCAGGATCTTTGTAATTACATTTCCGTTATCATTGCCGATAACTACCCCATCTGTAAAAGTAAATCCCTTACAAGTAACCGATGTCTGCGCAACTCCCCTGGAACTGGAGGCCGTGACAAATAACCCCACGACAAGACTCAGGTGAGCCAGATTTCGTAAAAATTTCATGAATAATAAATAATTGTTAATAGATAGATAATGCTTAAAAATTAAACAATAGAAAAAAATCATCTGAAAGATGGAGGCTCTTCTTTCAGTTCTAACGAATATTAACGATGAGGGGAATTGAGTATATCCTTAGGATAAAAGACGTACTAAGTAGAAAAATACTAATAGGATAGTATGTTTTGGTTTGAATATTCTACGGTCAAACCTACCGCCGCTTCAATGTTTAAAATTAATACTATAACTGGACATGAATAAATTCATTACCCCAAGGTTAGAACCTTTTGCTAAGATTTCAAAATTTAGCGGATCATTTTTCCGTAATAAAAAGATACAGGCCAAAAAAAATTGCCCTATCATACTCGTAATCAACAACATGACATAGATTCACCCCAAAGAGATAACAAAACGTTAACCTGAGATTTTCCATGCCCTTTTTCATAATTTTCGTATTTTGCAATATGTACTCCACCACAAATATGAAGAATCTAAGAAATATTTTATTCTATGTAATTAGCCTTGTCTTGTTTTCCGCGGCACTGTATTTATTTCTAGGAACTGGTCAAAAGCTCGAGACGACTACCATGCCTGGCCTACAAAATAGCCTAACCGGTGGCGTCTGGACGCAGGTCACAAACACCCTCTCCATTAACCTGACCCACCCTCTGGCTCTTCTGCTTTTGCAAATGGTGACGATCATCGTTGTAGCCCGAATACTGGGTGTTATTTGCAAAGCGATAGGACAACCAACAGTAATCGGTGAGATTGCAGCAGGGATTTTACTCGGACCCTCGTTTGTTGGTATGTATCTGCCCGAATTTTCTGCATTCCTGTTCCCTAAAGAATCGCTGGGTAATCTTCAGTTTCTCAGTCAGATTGGGCTGATCTTATTTATGTTCATCATCGGAATGGAGCTCGATCTGAAAATCTTGAAAACCAAAGCGCAGGAGGCTATCGTCATCAGCCATGCAAGCATTATTTTCCCATTTGCACTGGGTGTAGCACTTGCTTTGTATATGTATCAGCAATACGCACCCGCAGGTATCAGCTTTCTTTCCTTTTCCCTCTTCATTGGCATAGCCATGAGCATCACAGCCTTTCCTGTACTGGCAAGAATTGTCCAGGAAAAAGGTCTCTCTAAAACTAAGCTCGGCACCATGGTCATCACTTGTGCGGCAACGGACGATATCACAGCCTGGTGCATACTGGCCATTGTCGTGGCCATCGTAAAGGCGGGTACCTTTGTGAGTGCACTGTTTACAATAGCCCTTGCCGGATTATACGTCTGCTTCATGCTGATTGCCGTGAAACCCTTCCTCAAACGGATTGGCGATCACTACGCATACAAGGAAGGACTTACAAAACCCATCGTAGGCATTTTCTTTATTATTCTCCTGCTGTCTTCCTATTGTACCGAAATCATTGGCATTCACGCGCTCTTTGGTGCTTTTATGGCCGGTGTTGTGATGCCGTCAAACCAGGGTTTCAGAAACCTGTTTATAGAAAAGGTTGAGGATGTGTCTATGGTACTTCTTCTTCCACTTTTCTTTGTCTTCACAGGCCTTCGCACGCAGGTAGGACTACTCAATGACCGTCACGCCTGGATGGTTACAGCCCTGATTATCATTACAGCAGTGGCAGGCAAGTTTCTCGGCAGTGCTCTGGCGGCACGTTTTGTTAAACAAAGTTGGCGCGAAAGTCTGATTATCGGATCATTGATGAACACCAGGGGGCTCATGGAGCTCGTTGTGCTAAACATAGGATATGACATCGGCGTACTATCGCCCCCGATATTTGCCATGATGGTCATTATGGCCTTGGTCACAACCTGTATGACAGGCCCCGCGCTGGATATCATTGATAAATTTCTTCCTGACAAAAGTGTCAGTCCTGGATCAGGACAGCTCCTCCCCTCACGATTTGCAATCCTGTTTGCCTTTGCAAGTCCGCAGGGTGGCAGACAAATGCTTCGGCTTGCCAGTTCCCTCACGGGCTCGAAAGTACCTGAAAATAATATCACCGCGCTACATCTGTCACCCAGCAGCTACCTCAATCAGGTGAACACGGAGGAGTATCACGAAGAAACATTCCGCCCGATACAGGAGGAAGCGGGAATTTTAAGCGTTACCGTGAATCAACTTTTAAAACCTTCACAGGATATAACCCATGACATTGTAGAAAATGCCAATTCCGGTAAGTTTGACCTGCTTCTCCTCGGAATAGGGCATTCAGTGTTTGAAGGAACCATTCTGAAGAAAATTTTAGGTTTCACCACCAGGATCATCAGTCCCGCCCGACTTCTCGACTCTATAACCGGCAAGGATAAACTTTTCACCACCGGAATTTTTGACGAACAAACCGCTCAGATCGTCAAATCGGTACACGTTCCGGTGGGCATTTTTATTGAAAGGAACCTGACTAAAATTCAGCATGTTTTCATCCCCATATTCTCCTCGCATGATAAATATATACTTTCGTACGGTAAACGGTTGCTGGCAAATCCTCATGTCCGTATCGTAATTGCAGATATCACAGGCATCATTTCCGAATCCGGTGAAATGTATGAAGCGGTACATCAAATGACTGGAACGCGCGCGGACCGCGTCCAAATGTATTCCGACAATACACTGAGGGCGGAGTTTCTAGTCAGCCAGGATTTGGTGCTAGTTGGAATGGATAGCTGGACAAATGAGGTCGAAGCCCATCAAGAATGGCTATCCAGCTCGCCCTCCGTGTTAATCATCCGCCCCTGATCCCGACTATTAACCACCCGCTACCCTCAAGCTGCGGTCTAATTTTTCCATTTTTAAAAAGGAAAAATTTGTGCTTAGTTTTACAGGAATGAAGTTAGCTTTAAACCACTTATGACAGAATATTTAAAAACGAACAAATTCCCTGGTAAAATCTCGTTACAGACCCTTCTGTTCTTTCTCCATAATTTTTTTGTCAATGTAGGCACCACACTGGTATATGTCTCAGCCAACATCCTGCTATTGGAAAATCATCCTGAATATTCTTTACCCATAGCCTATGTACTCTCCGCTCTTGCCGTCATGCTGGCCGGCAAGGTCTATGAATATTTCGAGCACCACCTGTTGCTGGAAAAGCTTAGCACGGGCACCATGATGGCCTCGCTATTCATGGTATTGGTGGTGATGGGATTATTGTGGCAAGGCCACGGCGTGGCTACCGCTATCGCCATTATGGTGGGTTACAGAATCATATACCTGCTGATCAATCTGGAGTTCTGGGGGTTATCAGCCGTGGTATTCGATGTTCGGCAGAGTAAAAGAATATTCAGCGTCATTGGTTCCGGAGATATGCCTGCAAAGGCGCTTGGAGCCGTACTCGCCGTAGTGATTCACACGCCATCGGTACTCATGATTCTCCTACTGATCTCGCTTGTTTTTTTTGCACTTGCTTTTTATACGCAAAAACTTACATTTCTGCGTACCGATGTTCCCGATCCTCACCATGGCGCAACCCGCAACAGTGCGCCACCGCGTTCGAAGATTATTCAAAAGTATTTTGGTGGAAACGGCCTGGTAACCGCGTTATGCCTGGGAATGGTCTTTATTGCCGCAGCCGCCACCTGGATTGAATATCATTTTTTTGTGAATGTCAAATACAAATTCCACAGTCAGCACGATGTAATTATTTTTATCGGATCCCTGCTGACGGCCACTTACCTTATTTCTACTGTCATTAAATTGCTGTTTTCGGGCAAAATCGTAGAAAAGTTCGGAGTGGGCTTTACCTTGTACCTTCTGCCTGCTACAAGCATTGTTACTTCCCTTGGCTTAATCGTGTCGTCCTACTTCCGTAAGGATGAGCCCTCTCTGCTCGTCTACTATTGTCTGGCTTACATTCTTTTTGAAATGGTTCGGCGCACGATCTATGACCCGGTGTTTCTGGTGCTTTTTCAGCCATTGTCCACTAAAAACCGATTAAAGGGACACACGCTGGCAAAAGGACTCTTTGAACCACTGGGAATGCTGTTATCAGGCTTAATTCTCTGGATTGTGTACACGATGCAATGGTCCAATCTGAGTCTTACTTTTGATCTTTCTCTGCTCTTCGCATTGGCAGCCCTGATCATTTTCCGCAAAGCCTATGCGCAATATGTACTCGAACTGAAGAGTGCAATCAGCAAGCGGTTTCTTCGTAGCGGTGAAATGGCTGCACCCGGAGAAGCATTACCCATTATCATTGAAAATCTGAAAAGTGACAAAAAAGAAGAGATCATCAACGCCATAGACTGGCTGGCCAGAAACAAAGAATCCTTACTGGTAAAAAATGCCTCTGCATTACTCCAAAGCCCTTTTGTACCCGTTCGGTATAAAACGCTGGAAACATTAAAAGCATTAAAGAAAGACTTTTTGCCCGAATCATTTACCCATTACATCGAGACAGAACCGGACTCCCGCTGCCAGACGCTGGCCGTAAGAATGGCCTGTGCCAACAGTCTGCTCTCTGAGGAAAAGATTGCCGGTTACCTAGTCCATGATGACACGGATATAGTCTGTGGCACCATCATTGGCTGCTGGGAATCCAACAAACACCTTCCCCTAATTCACGGCACGTTGCAAAAACTCTTTAATTCGGAAAAAGAACAATTGCAGATCGTGGCCCTACAATGTGTTCGGTACACAGGTATGGGCGTTTATGAAAAATACGTTACAAACTCCCTGTCCAATAACAGTCTGGTGGTGCGGCAGAGCGCAGTGGACGTCATAGCCGATAGCGGTAATGCCCAGCTATTGAACCTTACAATTCCTTTGTTAACCGGCCCGCAAAGCAAGCAGGTTATCAATGCACTTATACGAACCGGCGACCCTGGAATTTCCATCATCGAAAAATGGATTCATACCCAGGCCGGTGTCCGGGAGCTGTATCATTTTTGTCGTGAGGCAGAGAAAAATCCGCGAGCAAGACTCCATAATATACTTTTACAACTTACTGAAAGTATTTACAGTAAAGAACATTTAATACATTTTAAAAATACAAATATTAATAATACTTTCATAAGGCAATCTGTGCTTAAAGCACTCGTCCGTTTTCCTCAGTCCTCTGAAACAGAACACTTTGTGAATGGTTGTATAGAAGCTGAGCTCGCTCATGCTACGCAGTTACTGCATGGCATGTATGAATTATCTGCTATTCAGTCCTTAGCCGATGCCCTGCATTATGAGCTAAAATCTACGACTGAGCGCTTATTCAACCTCTTTATGCTTCTTTATGACCAAGACTCTATTCAAAACGCACGTAAAGGAATCACACACGGATCAAATGAAAGGCGTGCCAACTCCCTTGAAATGATAGAAAGCCTGCTTCCACGGACATTACATCCGGCTTTGCGCGCTTTGTTTGAGCATGCAGATCTCAATGCCAGATACGAAACGCTGAGCCAATATTTGGGAAATACTCACAAGGCTATACACATTCTGGACTATATTCTGATCCATCGGGACAAGTATTTCACGGCATGGACTATCGCCCTTGCCATTCAGTACACGGGGCCCAGTATTCAGGACTCTGAGGATCTCTCACTTTTTCTAACTCACCCGGCAACCATTATCCGCCAAACAACCCATATTCAAATCTCTGGTTCACAACCTATATCCCATGGAATTATGAAACATTCTGAAATGACGCAAAAAATATCCGAGATGGAGAAAGTGATCGTGTTAAAAAACACCCAGTTATTTTCCCAAACCCCGGAAAATGTACTAAGCTCCATTGCGCCAATCATGAAGGAAGTGACCTATTCGGAGGGTCAACAAATTTTCGGCAAAGGAGATGTCGGTGACAGCATGTATATCATCTATTCAGGTGAAGTAGGCATTTATGACGACAAAAAGAGGCTGGCACTTTTCGATAAGGGGGAGATTTTTGGCGAGCTGGCGCTCATGGATACCGAACCCCGATCAGCCACTGCCTCTGCTGAAACTGATTTATTGCTATTCCGAATGGATCAGGAAGACTTTTATGAGCTGATGGAAGAACGCGACGAGATTTTAAAAAATGTCCTGAGAATACTTTGTCAACGCATCAGGGTTCAGAACGAAAGAATGAGCACCTTATTAACGGCATAGCATATGGTTGAGGCAAAACCAGCGTGACTCGTTTTACTGATTACGTAGCAGCGATTCAAGATGCTGCTGCTTGGTCTGATCCCTGCTTTGCCTGGCTGTATACGTCCAATACCTGTGTTCCCTTAGGAACGAAACTTGCAGTTCGTTCCAGGAATTCTTGTCATTGATCATATCCAACCCTTTCAACTCTTCAAAAAGAGACTGAGCTATCGGGACAAAATCGGCTCGGCCCAGGTAGTCGAGGTCTGCATCACAAAGTATTTTTTCCAAATGATTCTGAGGAGATTGAGGTATTTTCGTTGCCATAATCATGCCACATATCTGATCAATCTGAGCATCATTATATTCAAACGCAGGCAGAACGGTACGGACAATCTCGCAACTTTTGCTTTCATGTCCCTTATAGGTGTATATGAACCCGGAATCATGATACAATGCGGCGGTTTGTAACAAAACCAAAGCGTCTGCTTCCCGAATTTGTTCGCCTTCTGCCAAAGTCAATGTTGCTTTAAGAACGTCCAGAACATGATGAACGCCATGATAATAAAGGTGATCAGGAAGATCGGAATGAAGCCTTTCCAGAATATATTGTTTCGCTCTGCCCAGTCTCATGCTATTCCATCACTTCGTAAATATGCATGGGGTTAGCCTTATTTTTTAAGGTAACCTCCCCTATTCGAACGCATTGAAACGCCTCTTTTAATTGCAGATAAGCGGTTTCAGATATGACAATCTGGCCCGGCTTGGCGATGGATTGCAATCGTTGTGCTGTGTTGACCACGTCACCGATCACGGTGTAGTCCAGTCGCCTGAGCGCTGCAGAACCGATATTGCCGGAGACCATTTCTCCTGAATTGAGGCCTATGGCCACCTTGGGATAATACCCCGTTTTATCGGAAAGATCTTCCTTAAAAGTATTGATGTGATTCCGGACAGCCAGAGAGGCCTCTACGGCACGATCAAGGTGATACGCCCCCCGAAACACGGCCATAACCGCGTCCCCCATAAATTTGTCAACAAGCCCACCCTGCGCAATAATTTCCTTCACCATTACATCGAAGTATTTATTGATCAGGCGCACAACCACATCCGCGTTTTCCTTCTCTGAAATGGATGTAAACCCACACATATCCATGAACACCACTGTGGCATCAATATTTTCACTGGACAAAAGGGACTTTTCAAATGCATCGCTGGTCATAAACTGCAGAACAGAAGAATCTACGTACATCCTGAGAATGTCGTTTTCCCTGACTGCCTTCAGCGTGTTCTTCAACTGCTCCACATATCGGAGCGTTTTTTCCATGGTCACCTCAAGATCCTTGAAGTCAATGGGTTTTGTAAGAAAATCGAATGCCCCCCGATTCATTGCTGTCCGAATATTGTCCATATCACCATAAGCGGAGACGATAACCGATTTTAGCAGCGGACTTACCTCGCCTAATTTGATCAACAGGGTAAGTCCATCCATTTTGGGCATATTGATATCGCTGAGGACCATATCGATATCCGGATTTGATTCTAAAACCACCAACGCATCTTCACCGTTTCCGGCGAACAAAAATTCATATTTCTGCTCACGGATTTGTCGTCGGAATTTTTGTTTGATCAACAATTCCAGATCAGCTTCATCATCCACTACCAGTATTTTGGCTTTCATTTAATAATTGAATTGGTTAGGATAATAAGCACTTCGTTAACTTTTAAAGAACCAACTTATACCAATGGAGGCAGTAGCATCAACTTTTCCTTCAATTCGACAAAATTAACAGGCTTGGTGAGAAAATCATCCGCCCCAAACTTCATCGCCTGATCGTGGTTCTGGCGGTCTCCGTAAGCCGTAATCATCATCACTTGCGGCGGAGCCGACGGATAATCCTTTCTGATCGATTTCAGCAATTCAATTCCGCTCATTCCCGGCATATTGATGTCCGACAAGATCATGACCACCTGCGACGGATGGTTTGCCAAAAAATGAATCGCTTCCTCTCCTGAAAAAGCAAAAGAAAACACAAACTGTCCGCTACGGATTTCTTTTCTGAATTTTTGTTCAAACAAAGATTTGACGTCCATTTCATCATCTACAACCAGTATTTTCATAAATCAGCCATCATTTTATCGGATCTAAAAAATTAAGTGTTGCAAAACGAAGATAGTCAAAATCCGCTAGTGCCGTTCATTTTCACTCAAACAGCACACCTCAGCTAGGTAATCGGAAGACTTACTATAAACTCGGAGCCCTTACCTTCTACACTTTCCACTTCAAAACGTCCGTTATGTCCATTTACAATGATTTCATAGCTTAGAGAAAGACCCAGACCCGTTCCCTGCCCCGTGGGTTTGGTCGAGAAAAATGGTTGGAAAATCTTCTGCCGGATCGTTTGCGGAATACCGGCTCCATTGTCTTTAACCCGAATTTGTACCTCCCCCGGATTACATTTGGTCGTGACGCTGACCAGTGGTCTGAAACCTGGGTCTGTCTGGCGCAGCTCGTTGACTGCATAAAAGGCGTTATTGATTAAATTGAGTAATACCCTGCCCAGGTCCTGCGACACCACACGGACTTTGCCAAGCTTGGGATCAAGATCCACCACAAACTCGGAATTGAAACTTTTATCTTTCGCTCTGAGCCCATGATACGACAACCGCAGGTATTCATCTGCCAGTGCGTTCAGGTCGGTCATCTCCTTTTCACCTGATCCAGCCCGGGAGTGTTCCAGCATACCCTTCACGATGCTGTCGGCACGCTTTCCATGATGCGTGATTTTAACCAAATTATCAGCCAGATCGCCGAGCAGTTCCTCCTCCACCGTTTCGTCTCTTTTATCACCCTTCAGGCGCTCTTCTTTAATTTCATCCAGCAGTTCTGTACTCACTTCTGAAAAGTTATTCACAAAGTTCAGAGGGTTTTGTATTTCGTGGGCAATACCAGCTGTTAACTCACCGAGGGAGGCCATTTTTTCCGCCTGTATCAGTTGATTTTGCAGCACGCGTAAATCGGTAAGAGACTGGTTCAGTTCCGCAGTGCGTTCATTCACTTTCTGCTCCAGCGAAATATTCTGTTCCTTCACAATCTTTTCATTTTCAATTGTCTTTTCCAACAACTTTTGCCTGGCATCTGTACGTTCATTTTCAATCTCCTTCTTTTCCCATTCAAACCGTTTTGATAACAAATAAGAAAGAAAGAAAACTTCGATCAACAAAGCCACCGATGTATGGCTGATCCCAAAAAGATAGGGAGGGAATCCAGTCTGGATATAAGTGGCCTCCAGAACTACGAAAAAACAAAACACCAGGTACGTTACAGCGAGATAATAACCAAAAATATTGCCTTTGCGACGGACATGTATACTCATGCCTACAATCAGTGCAAACAGGGAAACCGCGTTGATCTGATTGAGGAGCAAGGTCTGCGAAATGGGAAGAAAATGACAGACTACGATAGTCAAAATATAGTATGCAAAAATCGCTAAGGCTATTTTGTAGAAAGCGGGCAGGTACTTTTTCACTTCCAGAAAGTAAACGCAGTAGAGCCACAAAACAGGCATATTGATTTGAGGAATAACCCGGTACCAATACATCATATCGGGTTTGGAAACGATATAGGGCAGATAGCCTTCGGAAACCGCCGCTGTTGTAGCCATGTATATAAGCACTACCACTGCGTAGTGTAAATAGGAAAACCGGCGAAATGAGAAAAACAGCAGGATATTATTAACGACCACAAACAATAAAACCCCTGCGTAAAGCCCGTAAATGATCTTTTGCCTGTTGGCCTGTACCTCATACTTCTCATGATGCCATATCCTTACGGGTGTTGGCGGGCTGAACGATTGAAATCGCAGGTAAAAATCATGCTGCCCGGCCGGCAAGGGAAACACTTGAAAATGGCTTTTGACCGCCTTCTCCTCTATTTCAATGTTGTAACCCGCGTAGCTTGTTTTCCATTTGCCGTCCTCTCCCTTATAATAAAGGTCGGCCGAGGGCAAAAATGCCTGAGCCATTTCCAGCCATAGGGTTTGCTCTGTAGGGTTAGAAAACGAAAATTTTAACCAGAAAAATGATTCTGAAATCCCAAAATTCAAGACATGCTGATCCGAGGGTTTGAACCGGGTCGACATGGAGGCTTTACTTACCTCATCAATAGTTAACTTCCCTCCAGCATCCTCCATTATAGAAACCTTGTCCGCTATTTCCATAAAGGATTTTTTACCATCCCAGACAATACCGTCTGCCGAAGCAAAGTGGGAAACCATGACCGTTACGATCATGATGCATGCCCTCAAAATGACTTGGTAATTCATGGGGCGGGCTAATGTAAATGAGTTTGCCTTGGTTATCAACATCTTCTATCCAGAGTATTTGCTAAAATCAAACAATGGCTAAGCATGCATGTGTCGCTCGTCTGCAAACTGAGTGGGTATATTCAACATGTAAGCGAAAACGACCCACCAGATAATACAGTAGATGCCAAAGGGAAGGTAGCCCATTAGTCCCAAAACAGGCATTTCAAACACATGATAAACATTTACATACGGGACGCTGTAAGACCAGTAGGCAGGGGTTTCAGATATGATCTTTCCATTCTCGTGATAAGCACTGAAATAATTCCAAAATTCAAGCAAAAATCCCTGAACAAAATAAGCGAGCGCAAAGAGCAACAACGGTGACCAGTTTCCTTTTTTTACCAGTTCAAACGGTGTCCATATTTTAAGCCTGTCCAGAACAGCAGACAGGATAATGAGCGGAACAACCCAAAGGAGCGTGAACAACAAATCGGGATAAAAGGCTATGAAGAATAATAAAACAAAACAAAATACCAGAAGGGCATTGATAACCCCGATCGACAACTTGATCTTTGGACCATCGTCAAACCTGTACTTTAAGCGATCAAACGTTAAAAACAATGTGTACCACTCAAACGCAAGTGGCATGAGCCCGGCAGAGCCTATGACCGCGTAAATGGTGAACTGGTTATCGGGTATGAGGGCTCCATTCGGATATATCCAGTTGTCGTCCACAAAGAAATTGAGGTACTCGAATATCAGCCATCCGGATATAGACGCGACGCCAATACCGATAAACTCCTGCAGGGACCTGCTTATGATGGATCTGCCACCATTCCGTACATAAACCCAACCGTCAACCAGCAGCGCAAAGCCCCAGAAAAGTGGCAGATCAGCCCACAGAATAATCCAGCGCGGCTCGGAAAACTTCCCCCACAATATAAACAAAGTCCCGCCCCACATGACCAGGCCCGCCCAAAACCAGGCTGGTAGCTTGACCTTATTAATCTGAGGTGTAGCAACGGAAGTAACCTTTTTAAAACCGTATACCGAGGGAAACAGGTAAAGGACAATCAGGGAAATAAACATAATGGCTACCGCCACAAATACCGGCAAACTGAAACCGGCCTTTTCTGGAGCCACCAGGGGTGGATATTGGAAATAATTCGCCGGAAAATGTCCGTCAAAATGAATCCAGGCTCCTATGTAAGGAATTATGATAATCGCTGCACAGGTGCAAAACAAATAAAATACTTTAAGAGATGTTGTCATAATGAGGAGAGGGGTTCTGTTTTAATCAATTCTTTCAAAGACTTTAAAAACAACTTCAATAGCAGTTCGCATTGGATTACATCACGAAAACCGTTGAAATATATCCGCAAAGGCAACCATATACTTTTAATGCTTTCCTCAGTAAGACTAAATACCTGGAAAGAAATGTTATCCCGCAATTGCTTTTCGTAATAGGAAAGCCATGCCTTTTCGTTGCCGAAAACTTCACCGTTCCAGTCCTCTAGACCAACTAGTGTACAAAAAGTAGAGTAGCGGCGGCTGCGAAAGGAACGCTTCTTGGACGTGTCAAAATAATATTCTTCCAGAATATCAGACACACGCCTGCCATTAGCGCTTGAAACATCGTAATGAGTCTTAATTACATATGGATCTATATCACCCAGCATATCTGATCCGGGAGCGTCGATATTGATGTAATGTTGTTCCGTTTCAATACCAAGTGCTTTCTTTCCATTGGCGAGGTAGTAAAACAAAAAATCGCCTGAGGAACTAGCGATATCTCCCAGCCAGGTCACGATGTCCATGTTGGAATCCACATGCGGAAAGAGGTTTTTCAGAAAAAGTAAAAAATTGGGCAGTGGTGACACTATCTGGCGATAGTTAAAAGCATCGAGTCCTGCCAGCACATGACCTGCATCGCAGTAGCTACCGTCTGGCAACACAATTTCCTGATGGCCATTGCGGTAAATTTCGGGAACCTGCCCCACCCTGGTGTTACCATAAATCCTGTCGTCACTCCTATACGTTACCAAGCGATGCCTGGGTTGGTACTCATTGTCCTCGTACCGTCGCACAGGTTTGGAATGTATACCGGGATCTATCAGAATTTCCACCTGGTACCGCATCGCAACACCCGCAGCTCCTCTGATCAATTCACTATTCCAGCCCCACTGGTCATAAAATATTTTCCTAAGCCGAGTTACCATCAGCTTGGTATTGTTTTGTTCTCCATCAAAATAATCTTCTTCAACACGCAGCAGGCTGATGAATTCAGCGGCTGTAAGGACATTTGACAGATCGTGCCCCGGTTCAGGAGTTTTACTAAAAATAGGCTGGAAGAGGTTTTTCACGTACGTTGGGTTTAGGTATTTGGTGACCAGGAGCTACGACAGCTCAACACGGATCACAGTAAAATATAATTTCTTATGGGCGTATAGCTTAAATTTGATGAAAAAACTGGAAACTAAATAATATCGAAAATACCTATACGCAAGCAAGACTGTACATAGTAAATGACATCCAAAATTCACAGTTGCAGAATTTTAACGCATTCATTATCATCCGGCTACGGGTAAAACCAACGTTGAAATAAAAGCAGAACTAAATATAGCAAAGGTTAACGGGAAATTCGATCCAGCAAACGAAAAATTGAAACGCGGGGCTAGTATTGACTACATAACTTTTTAGAATGAAATCCCATCTTGAATAATTCCTACACTGATCAAACAGGGATCTCAATCTTGAATACTGTCTTTTGTCCTGGTACGGACTCTACGTCCAAAATACCTCCGTGTGCATTGGTGATGATATCATAACTCATCGAAAGTCCAAGACCTGTCCCCTGCCCTGTTGGTTTTGTGGTGAAAAACGGCTGGAAAATCTTCGCTATTACACTCTCAGACATTCCTATTCCATTGTCTTCTACCCTCACAAACAAGCGATTATCGAATTTCTTGGTGGCGATTTTTACCTCTGGCTTATAGTTCGTGATGCCGTCAGCTTCAAGGCCCTTTTTCTTTTCAGAAACAGCGTAAAAAGCATTGGTAAACAAATTCAGGAATACACGTCCCATATCCTGTGGCATAAGGTCGACAAGACCAATATGCTCATCGAATTCGGTTACCAGCGAGGCATTGAACTCTTTATCCTTCGCTCTCAAACCATGGTATGCCAACCGCATATATTCGTCTGCCAAAGCGTTCACATCGGTTGGCTCCTTCTCGCCCGAAGACGACCTGGAATGCTGAAGCATCCCCTTTACAATGGAATCAGCCCGTCTTCCGTGATGTACAATTTTTTGCTGATTTTGGCTGAGATCGCCTAGAATTTCAATAATGTAGTCCTTTTCGGACTGACCCAAATCCGTTTTCAAGACTTCCTCCTCAAGCTCCTGGCAAATTTCAACAGACACCTCAGCGAAATTATTCACAAAATTCAGTGGGTTTTGAATTTCATGGGCAATCCCGGCAGTCAGTTCTCCCAAAGACGCCATCTTTTCACTCTGTATGAGTTGATTTTGCGTGGACTTCAATTCCTCAATTGTCTTTTGAAGTTGTTCTTTCTGTAGGGTAAGTTCATAAGTTCGTTCTGCGACAAGAAATTCCAGAGACTCTTTTTGTTTTCTATTCTCTATTTCTTCGTTACGCCGTTCCGCTCGCTCCTTGATTAATAAATTCTGCTGGCGGCGCGCATAAAACCAGATCACGAAGCATAAGATAAACCCGAAGGTCTGAGCAGTCGAAAAATAAGATCCATATAGATCAAAAAACTGAGGAGCAATGACCTCCGCAGCATCACTCAAGATGGCAATGGCTACAAACGGGACTATGCCTTGGATAATACTCCTTAAAGATTTGAACACATCATAGTTATAGGCTGTGTACAGAAGCAGCAGCATAAATGCATTCCAGATCCAGTCGAAATAATTCGGCTGATCAAGCATGTAATACGCTGCTATTAAGCCCACAGAAGCATAGCGTGCTAAAAGTACCTTACGATCCCACTCCGGTATTACGTTCCGGGTATCCAGTGCCGTACGCACATACTGGAGCAGAAAAAATGAAACAAGGAAGTATTCCATGTACCAAACCTGATTGAAGGATAAGAAAATCTATATCTGCGAGCAAAATAGATATTTTATTGGAAACATTTGCATCCATACATACAAGCCGCTCCCAAGAGCACCTGCGTATTACGGCTTCCATACAAATCAAGATATATGCCGGATAAAATCAATTAAAATGGTCCACAGCTACACCAGAATCGAAAACCCGACTAAATTAACACAAAATATTAATAATCAATACTTTACAATAAAGTAGAGAATAGGACTTAACGACGTTAAATAATATACCACAAATAAACGCAAGAAAACAACTTCTTTTTGGCCAATTCAGGTAGCCTTGACCACCCCTATTACCGTACAAAGTGCATAGCTTCGAATCGAACCGCAACGATCCAAATCTTCAAGTCGCCGTCATTGCCAAATCGATTGCCGATGCGCTCGTCGTATAAGCTTTCGAAGCTGCATAATGGTCTATGAACAAGACAAATACCAGAAATTATTTTAAAGCTGAACGGTAAACGTTCAGGGGTTCAGCCTTATACTTCACGCCAACCCTCCAAAATGTTGAACTCACCTTTCTTTATTATTCACCATATTTTAATTCAACGAAAATGAAAAAAATCTTCAAATTTATTGGTATCCTGCTTGGAGTACTCATTTTAGCCGTTCTGGCGGGCATTACTTACGTAAAAACTGCAATGCCCAACACCGGCGATCCTGAAACGCTTACCATAGCGCTTACACCACAGCGGATTGAACGGGGAGCATACCTGGCAAACCATGTTACAGTTTGTATCGATTGCCACAGTACACGTGACTGGAGTAAATTTGCCGGACCTCTTACGGGTAAGGACCTGGGAAGCGGCGGCGAAAAATTCGACCCTAATATGGGCTTCCCCGGGACAATTTACGCACGAAACATTACACCTTACAGCCTTAAAAGCTGGACGGACGGCGAAGTATTCAGAGCGGTAACCACCGGTGTGAGCAAGGATGGTAGCCCATTGTTTCCTTTAATGCCTTACCATAGCTATGGAAAAATGGACAAAGAAGATGTGCTTAGCATCATTGCCTACCTGAGGACATTAAAACCCGTCGAAAACCAAATACCGGAACCATCGCTCGATTTCCCGATTAACATTCTGGTAAACACCATGCCTGCACCGGCCACGTTTACAACCATTCCGGACACCTCGGATGTACTCGCTTATGGTGAATATCTGATAGGTGCTGCCAGTTGCGTGGATTGTCACAGCCAAAAAGACAAAGGCAACAATATTCCCGGAACAGAATTTGGGGGCGGCATGGAATTTAAGCAACCCGCCGGAATCGTACGCTCTGCCAACATTACCATGGACAAGGAAACGGGAATTGGAAGCTGGACGAAAGAGAGTTTTGTACAACGTTTCAAGGCCTATGCCGACACCAACTATCACAGTCCCAACATGACACCAAATGACCTCAATACACCCATGCCTTGGGTAATGTATGCAGGAATGAAAAAATCCGATCTTGAGGCCATTTATACCTACCTGAGCAGCCTGGCACCTAAAAAACATTTGGTAGCAAAGTACGAAAAGTCTGCCAAATAATATGCCCCGGAGACGTTGCGTGAGGTGGGCTCCATAAAAAAACCGTCAATAGGCCGGTAGATAAGTTTAGCTTCCAAACTATCTCATTTTAAGTAACTTGCTAATCAGGCAGCAGTACCGCATATACGGGGAACAATATTTTAGATTGTCCGTATGTGCGGCAAAATGCCAGCCAACATTGGTTAATTTAATTAAAACGGGAAAACATCATGAAGCTATTGTTCGGGATCAGCTTGTTCACAGCATTCTCATTTGTTCAAACCAGAGTTCATGCCCAGTATCGTATTTCGACTCCTGCGGAATATCACCTGCAAGGAGTAATGGAGACCGCATCGGCCTTGCTTTTAAAGCCCGACAGTACCTTTGAGCTCTATTTCTCTTATGGTGCGATGGATCGGCAAGGAAGCGGCAGATGGACCTATAATGATGGCCACATTACTTTAAAAAGTAGGCCGAAACCCCAGACCGACTTTGCACTGGTGACCAGCAAAGCAACCGAAGACAGTTCCACCATAGTCCGGATTACGAGTTCCAATAGCCAGCTGCTGCCCCATTTCGAGGTAATGCTACGCTCCGCAACCGGCGAGAACTATGGTAAGAGCGATGCTGAAGGAGTTTTTATCGGCCCTAAAAGTAAGTTAGCTTCAATTGAGCTCTTTTTTAATTTTTGCCCGGAACGTTTTTCTACCTTCCCGATTCAGAATGCCGATAACTATTTTGAATTCCGCATGGAGCCATGGATCGCTGAAATATTTGCCGACAATATCGTACTCAAAGTAACCGTAGACGGTCTTGAGGGGCAACATCCACTGCTTAAAGGTGATTCATTCCGGTACACAAAAGCAAGATAAGCATTTCAGGTACCTGAGTTTAGTCCAGTGATACGGATGGCTTCAGCTTACCAAGAAGCAGACCAAGCTGAAAGCCAACCGCCAGGCTAGGCAGTGTTTCGTTAAAAGTAGTTCCCTGACTTAGCCACCACCACTGGTTTCTTAGCCGGGCGTTTGATGCTCCAGCGGTCAGCGCACGACCTTCGATATGGCGTAAACCAAAACCGGTGTACACTTCAAAGATCATCCGTTTCGGAAAATGAAACTGCCAACCGAACTTTACATGACCTGCATTTACAAATCTCCCAAAACGAACATCCTTGTTCTCAAAATAACCACATGCGCCATTGACGCAGTCTTGCCCAACCCATTGGCGGTCCTTGTTCACTACCCGTTTGAACAGATACTCACCGGCCAGATAGGCCCTCATTTTCGTTTTATCAAAGAAATAGAATCGAAACTGACTCCGGGTCTTAAAGGTTGTGTTATCCGGTCGGTTCCCCCGCTCCACAGGCCAAATGTTAAAGGAAGAATGCCCATAGCCCGCTTCCTGCTGTAAGCTGAACCTGCTATTTTTGATAGGAACCTCCACACCAAGCTGAAACGTATTATCTAAATCAAACATACCCAAAGGCAGGAACTTGAGAATAACATGCTCCTTCATCTCATTTTTTTGAGCACAAGCACTTCCCAGGCTAGCAGTTATCAACAGGAACAACAAAACATATCTCATTCTACGGGAATTTTGCTTAGCAACTCCATCTTATCGGTTTCATCAAAATGGTATTGATAAAGACCATTTTTACCGGTCAAAATCAACTGGTCCTGTAATGCAATCACATCGTAAGCAGCAACATCCTTGAATTGTCTGGCAAACACGGGACTGGCGGGATTTGAGACATCCATAATTTTCAGCCCGAAATCTCCCTCACAAACGAATAGTTTATTCCCTGAGACGCCCAGTCCGTAAGGGGTGTCCATTCTTTGGGTTTCAATCATTTTGGGTTTCCTGAGGTCACTGATATCTATGACATCCAATGAGCTGAATGTTGCCCCTCTTCTGCATTCGGTACCACCCCGCAAAGTTACATAAGCATACTGGCCTTGGACCACAACCGGATCGCAGGATTGAACATGTGAATATTGTGAAAGCAATACCGGATTCGAAGGCGTCTTATTTTCGAAAATATACATCCCACTGGTGGATCCAATAAACAGATTTTCGCCATAGGGGAAAATCGTTTCAATGCCCACATCTATATCCTTGCTGGTCGTCTTCGTTGGTTCAGCGCCGTTGGCGATGTTATATACTTCCAGTGTTTGCTTCGAAACGATGTAGAGTGTGTTACCTGTAATGGCAAAACGAGCCATGGAACCGCCAACGCCCGTTTGCGGAGACAGACTATCGCCACTCTTCCCACAGGAATAGAAAAGTAACAGCAGCCCCGCAACAATCAATAGGAAAAACAAAACCGGAAATAATCTCTTCATGATCTTATCTTTAAAATTTGTGTATTTCACCATGCTTACTACCGGTAACAGGCAGGTTTGGTTTCCATATTCACTTTCTCCCAACCGGTTACAACACCCTTTTTAGTATCAATACATTCAAAATAAACATTTGCGTATGGCGGGTAATTCATCGCCGGAATCGCCCCCGAAATTCTCTTCACAACCTTAGGTAACCTGGGATCGCTGATATCCAGTACCACCAGATCACTCGCATTATCTGCATAAAGCCAGTTGCCCTTCACAGCCATGTCGAAATTGGCAGGGATCGAAATAAAAGAAATGTTCTCAGGATTTTTCGGATCTGAATTATCTATAATGTGCAGCCCTTTGCCACGCTCGTTGATAAACAAGTAGGGCTCAAAAAGATAAATTTTACCAGGATCTTTGAGTGGAATCGGGGCACCCACAAGTATATTCTTTACTTCGCTGTTGGACTGGTAAATGGGGCGATATCCTGTTTTATCGAAAGTAGAGCCACCTGGCGGCTCGTCGCTGAGATCAGGGTGGCATCCGAGTACAGCAGCCGCGACGACCAGAAACAGAAATTTCTTCATAGCAAAGGTGGTTTAAAATTGATGACACTTCATTCGTTGAAAACGTTGGATCATATGCATCAATTATTTTATCAGCGACCGTTTCTTTCCTTATGAAAGGCCATGGTTAATAGTCCAGCTCAATGATAAATCATCGAGGCCCCGTAAACTCCCGTTTTCACAATCATACCAAATAAATAATTATTTTAAGTGTGCGGCAAGAGTTCAATAAAATCTATATTTGAGATTATTCTGCTCCCACCCGTTGTGCAGATAGACCCGGCATTCCACCCTATTCAAAACCCATGAGATCATTCATTATTCTGCTCTGTACCTTCCATTTCGTTTTTCCTGCGCGCTCAGCTGAAACCAGAGAACTCATTTCTCCAAACGGTGCTGTTAAGGTTGTTATTTCCTATGATAAAGCATTCACTTACACCGTGTCCTATGACAAAAAGCCATTGCTTGACCCCTCCACCGTAGATATGACCCTACAAGATAAGAGCAGGCTCTCCGGTCATCTGGAGAAAGCAGAAATCCAGACCCGATCTGTAAGAGAAATGATTATCTCCCCCGTGCCCGAAAAAAGCAAACGCATACGGGATCACTACAACGAAATCAGTTATCGTTTTGCCAACTCATTTGGTGTTACATTCCGGGCTTACGATGATGGTATCGCGTACCGTATCAGCACTTTTATTAAAGATTCTATCACCGTTCAAAATGAAACGGCCGAATTTAAATTTTCACAGAGTCATCAACTCTATTTTTCTCAGGTCGGCGTTCGTGGTCATCAAGATATTTATCACACAAGTTTCGAAGATCCTTACCAATTAAAACCGCTCGACAGTATTCCTAGCAAGGCACTGATGGTCAGCCCTGTACTTGCTTTGTCGGCTGACGGACCGAGGGTTGTAGTTACAGAATCGGACCTGGAAGACTACCCCGGAATGTTTCTCCGCAGCCTGCGAGGCAACAACTTAAAGGGAGAATTTGCTCCCTACCCAAAAGCAGAAAAGGTACAGGAGGGCCTTTATTCCATGCGATATGTGTCGGAGCGCGAGTCGTTCATTGCACGTACAAAAGGCACCCGCGACTTCCCCTGGCGTGTGATGCTCCTGGCAACACACGACAAGGAACTTCCGGCCAATGATCTTGTATACCGCTTAGCCTCACCATCACGGGTTAAAGACACGTCCTGGATCAAACCGAGAAAATCTACCGAGGAATGGATTATCTCTTCAAATATTTTCAACGTACCCTTCAGGAGTGGGATAAATACAAATACCTACAAATACTACATCGATTTTGCCCGACGATTTGGTTTCGAACAGGTGTTGATGGACGCTGGCTGGAGTGATAATAACGACCTTTTTAAAATTACCCCAGAAATAAACATGGATTCACTGACGGCCTACGCCAAAAGTAAGGGAATAAAACTGGGCATGTGGACGCTGGCAATGACCTTGGACAGGCAACTTGAACCGGCACTGGATCAGTTCAATAAATGGGGGGTGGACTTCATCATGACCGATTTTATCGAACGTGATGATCAGAAAACGGTGCAATTCTACCACAAGGTAGCCCAGGCCTGCGCCAGACACCATATCATGCTCATGTTCCATGGATCATTTAAGCCTGCCGGATTTAACAGGACGTATCCCCATGCGCTTACCAGGGAGGCTGTGCTGGGCTCCGAGTACAACATGTGGAGCGATAAGGCCCATCCCGATCACAACCTGCTGTTGCCATTTATTCGAATGACCTCGGGACCGTTGGACTATGAGCCTGGACTGCTCAGCAATGCCACAAAAGCAGGCTTTAAAGCCGGTATGGAAAACGTGATGTCAATAGGCACAAGGACTCAGCAACTGGCCATGTTTCTTGTGTACGACAGTCCTTTGCAACTATTTTCGGGAAACCCCTCACAGGGTATGCTTGAACCCGATTTCATGAACCTTCTGGGAAGCCTTCCCACCACCTACGATACCACCATTGTTTTGGATGCCAAAATAGGTGACTATATCGTAACTGCACGAAAGAAAAACAACAACTGGTACATAGGCGCTATGAACGACCTTACGCCCAGAGAACTGACATTTCCACTGTCTTTTCTGGATGACAAAGTGTATAGTGCCACCATCTGCCGCGACGGCGCCAATGCAGACAGGTACGCTTCCGATTACTCGATTAACAGATCAACACTTCGTAAGAGGGACAAAATTACCATCAAAATGGCCCCAGGAGGCGGTTATGTGCTCCGACTGATCAGAAAACCATAGAAATAATCAACTAAAATTGTTGAGAAGATTGCTCGACTGATCGTAGCTGAACTGGGTATTTCCGTGAGTAACGAGCTTTTGATGCTAACAAGACAAAAGCAACCAACAGGATATTCAATCAAAAAAATGACATATATTACATATTCAGGCCGTTATGATCAAATGACGTATCGCCGTTGCGGAAACAGCGGCCTACTGCTGCCGGCCATTTCATTCGGCCTGTGGCACAATTTCGGTGGTGTTGATGTCTTTGAAAATTATCGAGCCATTCTCCGAACCGCCTTTGACAACGGTATTACCCATTTTGATCTGGCTAATAACTACGGTCCCCCTCCCGGTTCGGCCGAAGAGAATTTTGGCCATATTTTAAAGAAGGACTTGGCTCTTCACCGGGATGAGCTAGTTATTTCTACGAAAGCTGGCTATAGGATGTGGCCCGGACCTTACGGCGATTGGGGCTCCAAAAAATACCTGACGGCGAGTCTTGACCAGAGCCTGAGGAGAATGGGGCTGGACTACGTGGATATTTTCTACTCCCATCGCCCCGACCCCAGCACCCCATTGGAAGAAACCATGGCCACTCTGGACCTGATGGTGCGTCAGGGGAAAGCATTGTACGTTGGAATTTCTAATTACCAGGCATCTGATGCCAGACGGGCCATTCAAATTTTAAAAAAGCTGGGAACACCCTGCCTGATCCATCAACCCAAATACTCCATGTTTGAACGCTGGGCCGAAGGTGAACTAATGGGTATACTGGAAACTGAAGGTGTGGGCTGCATTCCCTTTTCTCCACTTGCCCAAGGCCTACTCACAGACAAATACCTGAAAGGAATACCATCCGAATCCCGTGCAGGGAAGGTCGAAGGCTATTTACAGGAAAGCCAGGTAACGCCCCAGATCCTTGAAAAAATAGCAAAACTGAATGCCATTGCGCTGAGTCGCGGACAAACATTAGCTCAAATGGCCCTTGCATGGCTGTTAAAAGATGCACGGGTTACGTCTGTTTTGATAGGCGCAAGCAAAGTTTCTCAACTGCTGGACTCTATAAAATGCCTGGACAGCCCATCATTCTCTGACGAAGAGCTGCAACGAATTGAATCGATTCTTGCATAATCAAAATACCTTTTCCTACTTTGTAGCTTACAGAACGACCTGTACCATCAGGCGATCCCAAACCACAATAAAATAATCATGGAAGTAAAAGACAGCAACGGTACATTGCTAAACGAAGGAGATTCGGTCACCTTAATTAAAGACCTGAAAGTTAAAGGTTCATCCACTACATTGAAAAGAGGTAAACTGGTAAAAAACATCAAACTTACCAATAGCAGTGGAGAAATCGACTGCCGGGTGGATGGAATGAATATAGTATTAAAAACCGAGTTTTTGAAGAAAGCCTGAGAAAGCAGGGACTAAAAACCGCCCTCACGTTTGCGGAAAGATTCCGCGCAAAGGTTTAATTTGTTCAACTGGATTGCCCAAGAAAATCGCCAGAACAACACGGTCAATATGGACGAAGGTTACAATACCATTCTGGTAGAACTTAAAAAAATTTAGAAGAAAAAACTAAGATCACAAACATCCACAACAAGAAGTCTAGGCCCTCACTCAACATCCCTCAAAGAATCTGGTTTGATACTTTGCGGGATGTTTTATTTTAAACTCAAATAGTTCAACCAACAGGTATAGGGTTCATAGTGTACAGTTTACCTTTCAAACCAAACGATAAAGTACCATTCCTGCCCACAACATTCACAATGGACTTATAATACTTTATAAACATTAAGTATTTATATTTCTTTCAGTACTTTATATTCTTTTAATACTTTTTATATTATAACAACTTTTATAATGTCTTTTACTTTTAGTTATTTTGATAATGATCCATCATTTGGAAAGAACAAATACTTCAAAAAGTAAAAAATAGATTAATTATAAAAAGCTTTTATTACTTTTTATACATTTTTTACTTATTATATTTTTAAACCGTTATAAATGTATGTTTATCATTAACGAATGTAACATACTAATTTTGAACATTTTAGAGTCCAAATACAGGTGTGAATTAATTATTAGAGAAACAAAAACCATATCTTTGACAGCAGCCTACGAGGCTAAATGTAAGAAAACTAACATACAGGGGTACGCTCCAACATACCCTATATCGACGCTGAAGAATTCGGAACACAACCAACACACCATCACAGGATCCCTCCTATTTCATTAAATGTACAAGTATGACCCAGGTAAATTGCCATGGATATCCATATAAAACAGCGTGACGAAGCAGCCAAAATATATGCCGCCATTCCATTAATCAACCTGCCCGGTACATCCTCAGAAATGAAACAAAAAAGCCGTAATTAAGCGCTATTCAAAATTACCAGCGAATCGTATAGACGAGTCACGACAAAGAATTCGTCCAGAAATAAAGCAATCAACAAGTCGAAATTATACGCCTCCCTTGCTCCTAAATAAATTAAATAGGGAGCCCGGAGCTAACGGACTCCCTAAACCCTCTTTTGTTTCAGGTAACAAATTCGACCTTCGCATTTCATCAACACGGCCATTTGCCTGGCAACGTTGGCCCGACGAAATACACCAAAAATCTATTGAATCAAACCTCCCAACTCAATCAATACCTTCCCCAGTTCATCCAGCTTTTTGGTTTTAAGCGTGCCTACAATCTGCTCGGCGATTACCTCAGCAGTTGCCGTTCCATCGACCAAAATCCGTTTCCCTGCAGGAGCCAGTTTCACATAACTTACCCGGGCATCACGACTATTGACTTCCCTTCGAACAAGCCCTAATTTCTCCAGCTGTACCAGCACACGGGTTACCCCAGAGGCGGTCAAACCAATCTTTTCAGCCAGATCGACCCGCCGTAACTTCTCGTCGGTGGCTTCACCAAGATGATATAAAATCATGAAATCATTGAAGCTAATCCCATGATTAGCTAATCTATTATCGAATTTACGAACCACACCGGCCTGAACCATATTGAGGTTCATAAAACATTTCAAAGAGGCTGATATATTTGACATATACTTTAATAGTGATTGATATATACTTGATTAGTCAAGTATATATCAAATATATAAAAATTATAATTAACTGACAAATAAATCTTTATGTTTCACATGAAACATTTAAGATTAAAACACTTGTAAATTTGAAAGATTATTCTAAGGAAAAATCGGGCTGACTGAGAGGTCATCTAAAAGCTTAATACCTACCCGGCAGGGGTATTCAGCTAACCATTTTGAACGATTTCTTTCCAATGTAGCCTATCAGTAGTCGCAGGAAAAGCTTACAGCAAATTCTCGCGGCACAGTAGGAAACCATTTTAACCCCTTTCAATCATTTCGATGGAAATTTTGCTTTGTCAGAATATTACCCATTTATCAACTGAAGATGATCCATTTCGGGTTTGAAAACGTAAATATGAAGATCCTACTGACTTGATTACTGCCGCATGAAGCAAATTAGTAAACCGATTTACCTTCAGCTCACAAGCTTGCAGCTCACACGCGTGCGCATGATCACATCGCTTAAACTTGTACTTTCCTGACCTGTATATGTTACACTATGGCAAATTGGTTATACATACAGATCGGACTATTATTACTTAAACCAGCGCTGGGAATTCATCGATTATTAAGCCATAGACATGAATAGCTTCGCCTTTTATTTGCCTATTCTGGTGTCAATGATCACGTGCAGTGGTCTTATGATCCTCGCATGGATTTGGGCCGTAAAAATAAAAAACGGTGGTGTTGCGGACATTTTCTGGTCAGTGAATTTCCCGGTCATAGCCATCATTTTATTGGTGCTTGCGGAAGGTTTCCCGGCAAGACTTTTTCTGATCTGTGGTATGGTTGTTCTGTGGGGGGCACGTTTAGGCATACACCTGAGCGACAAGATTTTCTCGTATGTACATGAGGAAAAAGGCCACCATGTAGATTTACGAAAGGACTGGGCGCCTGACCAGCACTGGAAATTTTTCTGGTATTTTCAGGCAAAAGCTATATCGAATTTGCTCCTGGCTATTCCGCTATTTATAATTTCAAACAATTCTGATCCCAACCTGAATTATTTCGAATACGTAGGTCTTGCCTTGTGGGTCATCTCGCTTGCAGGAGAAACAATCGCCGATTTTCAGCTTGATCAATTCACCAATGATCCTGCCAATAACGGACTGGTCTGCAATAAAGGATTATGGCATTATTCACATCACCCGAACTATTTTTTTGAAAGAATGATGTGGGGATCATATTTCATTTTTGCTTCAGGGTCACCGTATGGCTACCTGGGTATATTGAGCCCTGCAATCCTATTGTATCTCCCATTCAACGTTTTAGGAATTCCTGCAAAAGAGAAGCAGTCCATTCGTTCAAAAGGAGATGCATACGAAAATACCAGGCAATGACCAATGTATTTTTACCTTCGAGGAAAAAACTTAAAGAATAAAGGCTGGGCTAAGGGGAATGGGGTTTGGTATAAGGAGCGTGGGTAATTTGGCTGGTACTTTTTAATAAAGGGCGGAACTTAGGTGAAGACGGAACACAATTTCCTGAACGAGTTTTAAAAACGTGCCTCAAAAAATAATCCCCGCCAGGTATTTGGTGGGGATTACAAAGGTTCTTACATCTGACCCGGAGCACCGGCACTAATAAGCATCGTAACTGTTTCAGGAAACTGATATTTACGGATTAAAAGTAGCTCGGGCAAGCTGTACCTCAAGACGTATATCAACAGCCCTGTCGGCCTGATTATTACCATATCCGTTACCACTGCCGAAGCCTACTCCCATGCCACCGCCCATACCAATCCCACCGCCTAGACCAATGCCGATCCTGGGCGAAAAACCCGATTGCGACGACGATCCATCGATTTTGATATTAACACCCATTACCTGGGATTCCTTTACATTTACAGCCATGAGATTAAAGGGAATGGCAATTTGCTCTGTCAGTTCGCCATCCTTATCCATAGAAATATGCGACTTTATGCTTCCTTCGCCCACCACCAGATTAATAGAATGCTGGCCCTGCTTATCCTTCCAAAGCGCTTCTTTGTTGTAGGAATCGAGCAGGATATCCAAACCCAGGCTGTTGGGAAGATCCGTGTCAATACGTTTAAGCGCTTTCCGGTCCTCGCGCATGATGACCGGGAAAAGCAAGTAGTATCCATCTTTTTTCTGCCCTTCCGGGCTGAAGGAAATGCGGAGTCCATTGCTCAGGATTTTCTGTATGGTATTCGGATCCTTTGTCTTCAGTGTGATATATACAAATTGATCATCATTGATAATTCCATACCTTAATCTTGATTTCTGATCCACCTGATCCGGCTTTACTTCATCCACAAACGAAAAGGGGGCATTCCATTTTGCTTCGTATGGGACTGTTTTGCTGGAACTACATCCTGCCAGGACAGCAAGACCCAAAAACAGTATATATCTGCTATTTATGATTTTCATTTTGTTAATTTAATTTCTATTGTTTAGACCCCATTAAGAACGAAATGGTTGTAAAATCATTACGACCTGCCAATCTATTTCGTTGCGTTTTAATAAATATCTGCTAATATGTACAGTTCCACGGTATTGTCGGTTCATTGATTGCTGTGCTAACTATAAAAAAAGTCTGGCAAATGCCAGACCCAATTTATCCCAAATGACTATTTTTCCCTTCAACTTAGTTTTTGACCAGCTTAAAGGTTGAAACATTGCCTCCGAAACCAATCATTTTAACAATATACAATCCCGGCTCCCAATCTCTTACGACAATGTCATTTCCATCATAATTTTTCTGAACAAATACTTTACCCGACTGATTTAAAATCTCAATACTTTTCACATCAGAAATATTCTTTGAATCAAATTTTAATTTTTCGCTAAAAGGATTTGGATACATTTTCGCCACAGCCCCAAAGCTGAAACCAACACTCACCATGCGGCTGTATGCAAAAGTACCATCCTGATCGATCATTTTAAGTCTGTACAGATTCACACCATTTTCAGGCTGTGTATCCGTAAACCAATAAGACTTCTCTGTTGAACTTTCGCCCAGGGCCCGAACCTCGCCTATAACATCCCATTTCTTTCCAGTAATACTTCTTTCAACCGAGAATTTTTCTGATGATTTTTCCATCGTTGTAGTCCAGTAGAGATTCGTCATATTCCCCTCTCTTTTGCCCGTAAAGGATGTAAGGGTCACCGGTAAAGGATCGACAATGCAGGAAGTCTGGAAGCTAAAATTTGTTGCAAGAAGTATGTCACCTCCAATCACTGCTGGACCCATAATTTGTGCGTTCTGAGCCGCAACATCGGCCTGGGGTGCCAAGACACCACCTTCGAGAATAAAAGAGGACAAGGAAATCTGTTCTGCGTTGGGAAAGTTAAACAACGTTTTGGCCCTGTGCGTATTCACCATTGCCGTTGAGCCCGTTGTGGGGGCTATACTTACAATGGTATTTAAGATGTTAATGGTGATTTCTGAACCAAAAGGGATGTCCACATACTTGATATCTGTCAGCTCACCACCTGTCAGAGTCACATTAAATACGTAACTTGATACAGTAGTATTACCTGTGAGCGTCACCACTCCATTGACCACATTGGTGGTACCCAGTACGGGTAGATTACTTTTGGTTGCACTCAGCGTTTGGTAATAAGTGGCCAAACCCACAAAATCCAACAGACCGCTGGCTACCGTATTGCTACCTTCCCCCACGTTATGCACAGGTGCGGTACTGATGCCCGTCAAACTGCCATAATTTGCATCTCCCCGCACACGAACTACTCCTGCGATATTGGACAATGAACCCTCAACAATAAGGTTGTCGTCTGTTGCCACAGCGCCATCCGCAACTCCTACCTGGTATTCACCTCCAAAACTATTGAGTGTAAAGTTGCCACCCACCGCTAATCTCCCGGCTGTACCTCCGCCGTCACCGGTACTGTAATTCCCGAAAATAACAGAATTGAAATTTCCTCCCCCCGATGCACTACCATTGATATAAGAGGCAGGTACTTCTAATGGATTTTCCGCGGCACATTGGCCGTAGGCCAGGAGGCCGTTTAACGAGAACAGACCTAAAATAGCAATCCTGATGCTAAACTGGCGACTAAAACCTGAGATGATCTTTTTCATAAAATGGTCGAGCAAAAATGAGAAACATAACAATCGAGAACCTTATTTATCACGAGCCTTAGTTTAAAGCTGGTCATTATCCTCTTACTTATAACATTCGTTGTGGTGGGTTATCTCCAATAAGGCATTTCGGCGTCCTTCAAAAGTTCAATACGTTCTTCGCCAGCCAAATTGGTCTTGAAGAGATTCTTTACCGAAAAACCGTCATTGCTTGTATTGGTAAATATGATGCTGGCTCCATTGGGAGAGTACCTGGCGTCAAGGTCATTAGTCCCTTTTTCCTTATCCACAGATATGTCTGTAGCGATACCTGTCAGCACATCTACAATAAAAATTCTGGAATCAAGCTGTCTGCCTTCATTATTCTGAAAATTGGACACATCCAGCGTAAAGAGGGCATGCTTTCCGTCAGGGGCCAGATCCGGATTACCCATTTTACCAGGGCGTCCGGTCAAAAGATTTGTAAGTACACCCGTACCAGGATTGATCACATAAAGCTCGTTATCATATTGGGAACTGCCAGTGACTCTGGCAACAATCCTGTTTCCCTGAGCGGTCCAGTCACAACCCGCAAAAAAGCGGCCGGGTGGAGCCTGAGCCACTATTCTGAGACCTGTACCATCCTGGTGCACAACGTAAAGTTTATCGTAATTCGGATAAAGTAACTCTAAACCATCCGGTGACCAGCAAAATGAAGACTCCATCAGCGAAACACCACCAATCGGCACCACGGTCACTCTTTTAATCCCTCTTCCCAGTCGATCTGATACGAAAATATGAGGTTCTGTATTGATATTAGAAATGAAAGCAAGACGTTCCCTGTTGGGGCTGACAACAGGCCTCCAGCTGGCCCCATTACTGGTTATTTGAATATCCTCCCTGCCATCTGAAGAAAAGATCTGCGAATTTTGACCTACTTTCCTAGTAAAAAAATAGGGCTGTTCCGGCACCGCTTTGGTGGTAAACGACCAAACCTTGCTAAACACCGGAGCATTAATGCTGTCAGACGTAACAACCTGCCAGAAATAGGTCGTAGCGTATTCAAGATTGTTGACGACCAGCGTATCTACATGCAGGCCAGTGACAATAGGTATTGTGGTGCTTTGTCCCTCTTTGAAAAGAATAACGCTGTAACGTAGCGAGTCTTTGTCAGGATCCGTCGTCTTCCACGCCAAAACTGTTGACAAAGCTGCACCGGTACTTTTGTCCTCTGGCTTCACAACAGTAGGTATAAGCGGAGATTTATTCTGGTTATTATCTTTAAACAGAAGTACCGCAATGGTCGTAGCTCTATTCTCTTCAATTTCAACCGAAACCAGATCGGTTTTATACTTGTCTACGGTTGTCTGAACACTATATTTTCCTATCGGTAAGCTATCCACTTTGAAGTTACCTGATGCATCTGGCACAATGGTTCTGCCGCTCGGGCTCACTTTCACAACGGCATCCTTAATAGGCAATTTTGTTGTATTGTCGAGCACCGATCCACTTAAAGAGCCATACACAACTGGCTCCACAAAAGTCTCTTCCGTACACCCCACCGCCATAGAAATTAGCAATAGTGCAATAAGGGTGTAGCTGAAGTATGATTGAAATAATTTCACAATTCGGATATTTTAAAATTAAAGAGATTTAGATTTAACGACCTTCCGGAAAGTACCGCCCAGGTAAAATGACAGACCCAGGGAAGCGCGCCAGTAAGCGTCATTAACTGTTCCCCGGCTTACCAGATCAAAGTTGTCATCAATGAAGTAGTTGTATTGGCCTGTGATATTCAAACCGACACGTCGGCTGAGTGCATATTCCAGCCCTACTCCACCATTTACCATGCTATTCTTCCTGCCACTAAATTCAAAAGCAGAATTGGTCCGACTAGATAGCCACCCTCCTCCGATCTGTATGTAAGGCGAAAGCTTTTGGGTTGGCAAAGCACGGTACTGTAGATTTAACTCAGCCGTACTGACGTCACGACTGAAATAGTTTTTGGCCGCCAGGGAGCCGGAAGCAGCATTAAATTGTAATTGCCAGTATTTTGAAAGGCCCAGATTAAAAGCCAGACCAAGTCCCGTACGATTGACCGAAGGACCGTAATCGCCGGTGTAGCGCAATAGCGAACCCGACGCCATCACCGAATATCTGTATCTTTCGATTTCATCTTTTGCGCCGTAAAGATCTGTAACCTGCGCATCACTTTGCTCTGCCTCATACTCCTTAAGCCAGGCAGCCACTTCATTCGACTTCTTAGCGTCGGCCAACCATAGCTTGTCACGCACGCCTTCAACAATCAGGCTTTGAACCGACTTCTCAATCGCCTCTGTAACGGCCATTTGCGAAGGTTCATTGATCGTAAATCCTGTTTCCGTCTCCATTAAACGCTTAAATCTGACGAAACGAAAAAGACTGGCATCCACCGATTGCGAAAGAATCGTTTTGGAGGTATAAACTGTTTTAAGGATTTTTCCTGTCTTTGTAGCCACTGCGCGGAGATATACAGTCACCCGATCCTGACGGTACTGGGTGGAAGCACCCGCACCAAAATATTTCAGACCAGCACCGCCTGTAATGATATTTGCGTCATAAGATACAATCCCCCCCTCAAGAATAATCCCTGCAAATAGCAACGGAGGTAAATTTTCATTATCCGGTTTGTACTGAGCCATACTCGAACGTATAATTTTCCGCTCGTTAAGCAGATTACTTACATTCTCACGTTCAATGGCTACAAACCAACCACTCTCTTCCAGAGCCTTAAGAAGTATGTTAGTGGCCCCCTGCGTAACCGCGGTGGAGTAATTGATTCCACTTTCTGATGGTTTGTACTGGCCCGTTTGATCCCGAAATTTATAGACCGCTGCCACCAATTTTTCACTGGGGCCGGGCATTGTCCTCAAACCGGGAGTGATACGCGTATCCTCTCCAAGCCGTGCCCCTTTTTGCCTTGTGGGCTGATGAAAATATGCACTGCATCCATTTAAAAGGATAATTGCAACGACGCAGAGCGTGAGATTATAATATTTTTTTTGCACTAAAAGCATTGTAAAGTTTTTCCTTGGAGTTGAGGGTGTTTATAAATGTTGTACTATATCCGGCATCCCTTGACAGACTTCAATAATACGGAACCGTAATTGCCGTTTCACCGCCTTTACCATCCGTGATCCTCACCACCAATCCTTCCGACCCAGGAGATACATCGACTGTGAAATCACCGTATTTGTAAGTACCTTCCTTAATCCCATCCTCTCCAAACTGGCTGGTATAAAGCTGACGTGATATGGAGTTTAAAAGCTGACTATTCAAACTTTTGGTAAAATCTGCCAGATCATTGGTTTGTGTAGTGGTAGTTGTTTTGGCAATAGAGGGGTCTTTGGTTTTGTCCTGTACTTGAGCCGAGCTCAAAAGCCAGTTATAATTAAAAGTGTCGCCACCGAAAGAAGGGTTTCTTGGCCTGTATACCATCGCCTGTGCGACCGAAACGGATTGAACTCCCAAGAAAAGGGTAATAAGAATGCAAAAACTTTTCATACTAATAACGTTTTCCTAACTTAAAAAATACCTGATCCGCTCTGATCAGCACTACCTAATTCACTTTGTATTTCCTGATAACTTATAAAATATTGTAGCACCTGCTGTACTGCCTCAGCAACCTGTAACTCCATGGCCTCTAACCTGGGTTGAACAAATTGTTGCCAAACAAGTAGGTCTCCCACTTTGATTCCCACAATGTTGTTGATTCCAGGTGATGGGATTTCCTCCAGCTCTATCAAAAGCTCTTCATTGGAATAGATGCTTGCTTTGAACTGTGCCATGGCTGTGGAATCAAGCTGCATACCGCTCCATTGCCGGTAAAACTCCTCATACATGTCTCTGCCCACTTTGGTTTTTGTGTTATCCAGAATGAAAGTCATCGACCCGTCCTCCTCCATTCCCGACTCTTCCAAGGGCTGATTCGAAAACATCTTGTCGTCGATAAGCCTCTCTTCACTTTGTGCAGAAACAAAAAAGGAAATTAGAATTAGAAGCGGGAGGACAAGCGTAAACTTCATTATTTGATAAAAATCGGATTAGACTCTATTATAAGCTTCATGCCGCCTGTTTGTTCGATTGTCATCGATTGCAAGGTTCCGATTTTGCTACCTTCAACTATGAGACTGTTCCCGTCTTGCGACTGCCCTACCTGCACGTTGCTACCATTGCTTGATATTTTATTCATTTGAAGCGTATTGCCTGACCCCTGCTGCTGAAGCAAATATTGATTATTGTTACCCACAAGATCAAGGTTAATTGTATTGTCATCACCAAGCTGACTGGAGACCACCTGGTTACCTGTTCCTTTGGTGGCTAAATTTTGGCTGTTGCCGAAACCGGTCTGTATAATAATCGCTTCTGAGCCCGACTGGCCAACAGATGATTGTGTGCTTAATAGTGAATTAAAAGATTGCTGCGAAAGATTGCCAGCGTATTGCTTCCCGAACAGCGCTTCATTTTGGACGCTCTGCGCCAGGGAAACCGTACATGAAAGACAAAATATTGACAGGGCTAAGATGAAAGTTTTCATAACGTTAAATGTTAAATACCACTCAATTTTTCTGCTTCTCCGAAGCGGACTGGTTTATCGTTGACCTGTTGCCGTTGCCCGTCTGAATGACTGTGGATCTGTTACCCGACCCTGATTGTCTGATATGGACTACATTGTTTTTGTGCCCGGAGGTATCAGCATCCATTGTGCTGATAATTGTATTCCCGTTTTTCGACGTAACCACAATCACGTTCTGGTTACTCATGACGGTTGTTGTTCCGCCTTTTTGATCTATCAAAACAGAATTACCCTTTCCACCTTGCGTCACACTCAATTGATGAGGTCCTTTAACCTCTACGCTATTCACGTCCTCAGTACTATTACCTGATCCCTGCGACTTCTCTTGTGCATTTACATTCATGGCTAATCCAAAAAAAAGAAGACAGGCTGGTAGAGATATGATTTTCATGATATTTTTTGAAAAGTACCAGAAGCCAAATCAGGCGCTCAAAGTATCATATACCATGAGCGCCTTTTTTGCTAATTATTGAGTTAAAAGAGAGTCAGTCTCTAAGTTATAGTACTTAGATTCCGTTGCTTTGAACTACTACACCGCTGTTCATACCACCAGTCTGAATAATGGATGAAGAATGGTTCAAACCAGTCTGAGTAAGATTAATGACATTGGAATCACCTTGCTGCAAACCAACTGAATCATGCGAGTTACCAGATTGAATCACACGAAGGTTGTTGCTGTTACCATTTTGGTAAGATTCACTCAAGTTTCCATCACCAGTTTGACGAATAAAGCCAATATTGCTGTTACCCGTTTGCGCTGCACCGTAAGTGTCGCCACCGGCACCTACACCAGTAATTTTGTTATTGTTACCAGCTTGTGCTAAATCCTGGTTGTTGCTACCACCCCACTGTGTTACTTTGGCCCAGTTAAGGTTACCATTTTGATTCAGATTGGATGTGTTGTCATCACCACCACCCTGGGTTACATCCCCGGTGTTTCTTCCGTTCTGAACGATGTATGAGAACTGAGAGAAGCTGCTTTGGTTAACTTTGGCGGAGTTACCAGTGGTTATGTTACCATCCTGCTCAATCCAGGAAGTGTTGCTTGTTCCAGTCTGATCCACATCAGCCGTGTTTCTGTTGTCCACTTGGCTTAGCAAGGAAACATGACCTGTGCCACCCTGATTTACGTCAAGACCATTCGATGCACCGGATTGGCTGGCAGTTGAACTGTTGTTATCACCAACCTGAAGAATTGTTGCATCGTTTCCGCCCAAAGTTATCAGCCAGTAAGAGTCATCCTGAGTTACGGTTGAACTGTTGCCATTACCAGTTTGTGTCACAGTTGCATCATTGTCAAAATCATCTTGTGTAACCGTAGATGCGTTGCTGTTACCTGTTTGTTTTACGGTAGCATCTCCCAATTCGTCCTCCTGGTCAATTGTTGACTGGTTAAGTGCACCATCCTGATCAGCCGTAGCATCATTACCCTCGCCATCTTGCATTACGGATGACGTGTTTGTTCCAGCGCCCTTTTGATCTACATCAGCTTCATTCCCAGTCCCATTTTGATCAATGGTAGATTCGTTGTATCCAACACCTGTCTGATCAACCTCGGCATCATTACCACCCAGGCTTGTTCCAACCTGTGTTACCGTAGATATGTTGATGTTGCCGTCCTGACGCACATCAGCATCATTTCCTGATAAACCCGAGTTGCCACCGGATTGTGTGATAGTAGACTGGTTACCGATGTAATCCTGTTCAACTGTCGCATTATTACCACGATTCATTTGAGTAATCCCGGACTCGTTGTTGTTACCATTTTGATCCACGTTGGAAGTGTTACGCGTATCTTTTTGGTCAATTTCGGAATCATTGCCTGTTCCAATTTGTCCTACCACAGCAGTTTGGCGATCACCTGTTTGCCCAATAACAGATCCTTGTTGATCTCCTACCTGAGTCACTGTGCCATTGAGACGATTACCATTTTGATCAATATCTGATTCATTTTGACCAAGTGTGTAAGGAAGAGGATTTGATTGATTAACTGTTGCAGTGTTGCCGGTACTTGAACCTGTTGTCTTCGTCTGATCAACATTGGAAAGGTTGTCTTTACCAGTTTGAGTAATGGTTCCAACGTTCATACCTGATCCACTATTGTTGGTCTGATTCAGATTGTTAACGTTGTTTTGTGCAAAAAGATACGTTCCTGCTAAAAGAAACGCAACCGTTAAGGTTAGTTTTTTCATGATTGAAAAAAGAGAAAGGATGGAAAAAAAATGTGAAAAACTTGATATAATATATTGAAGAATATATTCGCGGTTAAAGATTCCCCTGGCTTATGTTGCCCACATTGGCGTTGCCTGTTTGCCGGGTCATTGAATTCTGGCTCTCTCCTGTCTGAATAACCTTTTCAAAGTTATCATGACCAATCTGATTGGAAATAATGGTGTTTTCATCACCATTTTGAGAGAAAATTGCCTTGTTGTTGGTTCCTAGCTGAAAGGCCCCAACCAGGGTTGTTCCTTTAATTGTATTGTCATTTCCGTTCTGTTCCACCCAGAACTGATTATCATCCCCGGTTTGTGTGAGTACTGCGGAGTTGCCGTCACCTATTTGTTCGGCGTTGGAATTAATGTCACCAGTTATACCTACAGAGATATTATCATTCCCAATCTGACTCAGATTAAATACGTTATCGTCTCCTTTGGTAAGGACACGAGACGTATTTCTATCCCCAGCCTGCAATACATAACTGATATTGTCAGCACTCCCCGCGCCTTCTATCCATTGAAAAGAATAATTATCGTCACCAAGCTGGATTGTGAAAGCTTCATTTCGTTGCCCTTCCACTTGTTGCCATGAATCATTGCGATTCCCTGCCTGGGCCACAGAGCCTGAAGAAGAAATTGAACCTGAAGCCGTTTGCGTAGAGGTATTATCGAAACCGCCTTGATTGAGCGTCAACTTTGATTCATTGGCTACCGCACCCTTGATGTACTGCAGACCTATATTACCCACACCATTTTGTCTGGCAAAAGTTTCATTATCCACATTGGCATCTACCGTTGAACCATCGGATCCAATGTAAGCCTCAAGTGCGTTGTCTCCAATTTGAGTAACTGTGGTTATATGGGAATTACCATGTTGCTCAACCTTCGAAGCATTTCCTGTTGTGTTGTAAATCGGAATGTTGGTCTGTGTAATGGTGACCAGATTTTCCTCAGCGACGGACGTCGCGTTACTTTTTTGAAGAACTGATGAATTATGAGTCCCGGCCTGGGTTACAAGAGCCTTGCTGTAATCACCCGTTTCAACTATTGTCGAAACACTATTCTGAGCAAAAACATACCCTCCGGCAAGTAGCATAGCTACTGTAAGAATAATTTTTTTCATAACTTTTTTCGTTGAGGAGGATCACAATAGATATTGCTGTTAATCCAGACAATTAGTCGTAACTAACCGCTAATTATCCTGTACTTTTTTGTATAAAAATAAAACAAAACAAATAAAAAACTGATTTATAGAACATTAGCTTCGAAAATATTTTAAATAAACTTTTCGAATTGTCGAAAAATGATCACAAAAATGCACTTTATCCCCCCCATTCAAGCGCTGAAATCTTCCCAGAAAAATCACAAATTCCTCCTACTGACCATCCATCATAATGGACTAACCAACATGAATTTTTATATTTATTCTACAAATGGACAATAAATAATGGATCAATGTATTTACATTTGCACCATTACCCTATTTACTCTATCTATGGAAACTTCAGATTCTAAAAGAACGCCTCCCGTCACTCAAGTACGGATAAAACCCCTCGGAAAATCAGGGCTGCTTCTATTTCCACCTGGTCACTGCTGCCAAACTTTAAATCACGCCTAGATATCAACTTCAGTCTTGAACTTGAAAGTGGGTTATTTTTACCCGTGAATCTTTTTTCGCATCAAAATTCAATTTGTTTGATGTGAAAAACTGAAATAAAGTGGGAATAATCTCCATTTCAGGACTGAAGCACGTCAGCTGAAACTTACCGCCTTCACAATTCATGAATAGTGTGCTAACGAAACTGAAGGGTTGTGACCACACTCCTTGCACAATTTTCCCGGCAACTTATAGTCAATAAAGTTATTCACGCTATCGCTTGTACAACCGTGTCAATGATCCATGAAAATATTCAAAGCCCACCAGGTGATCCTGCAGTTTTACAATTGTACACCAATCATGGTATAGATAAAAATAGCCTTGTGAAAACCTTAATAGATGAGCACTACGGCTTCGTCTATAAGCTAAAGGCAGAAACGGGATTAAGTGAAGGTGACCTGAAGGATCTCTATACGGACACTGTAATGCTGGTGGTAGAACACATTGAAAATGGCCTTTTCAAAGGACAAAGTAAACTTTCGACCTACTTCTACAGGATTTTCTATTTCAAGACCATCGATTTCATAAGAAAAAATGCATCCAATAAGATAGATTATGTACATGATCTGCCGGAGGTGGATGACTTACAACAAAATTTGACCCGGGACCTGGAATCAAGGGATGAAATGAAGCAAATCATGCTCCTTCTGGATAAATTGAGTTCCCCTTGCCGAGAAATTATAATGGATTGGGCATATTGGGGATTAAACGCAAATGAAATAGGTGAAAAGATTGGAGAGCCCGATCCGGTAAAATTTTCCAAGTTGAAGTATAACTGTCTCGACAAATTTAAAAAGCTTTGGAACAAGCAAATAACCTCCATCTGAGCTCCAAACCGTCGTGAAATCCAGGAGCACCGAACCTATTTTCCTCCATCCGCCTTCCGGAATAAAGGTAAAAATCCCGCAAAATTCTACTTACAACCATTCAATTAAATCATTTTCCAGGGTGTAAACGACTCCCCTGGCTGGTTTGCCAATCGCCTTGTAAGCATTGATCAAAGAATTCAAATGTTTTACGGGGATTTTGGCACCGGTTCCTCCTACGAAGGACATAAAAATATTTTCACCATCCGGTAGCGTAACCAGGCGATCCACATGAAGCATTTTGCCTCCCGGAATAAGCATTTCCCGGTTAATTTGTACCTTATTTTCACAAGAGTAAAGTGTTTTCAGGTTCCCTTGTTCAACTATTCTACTCGCCTGCTGGCCAATAATCTCCCCCTCTGCTTCCGTCCAGATACCTTCGCGAACCAAACTCTGAACCTGGTTCGATACATCGCCGATTGTTTTAATTCTGGTAAGTAAATACCGCAGCTTTTGCAGTCGATCGTGTCGCGGTTCAAACGTTTCCACATCAAAAATACGATCCGCCATTCTACGAAGTCGAAGCCTGTCGGTACTGTCCGCACTGATTATATCCCGCATCACATACCTTTCGGCATTACTTTTCCGATGAACATGGTAACAGCTGCCCGTACACTCAGCAACGATATATCTGCTCTCCAAATCGCTCCAGGAAGGGACCATAGCAGGCTGATCCAAAAAATCGTGCATCCAGTTACTGATCAATGATCCTGCCTCCCATTTCTTTTCCTTTTTTGCAATCACATAAAGGCGCTGAATCGGACGAGTGAAGGCTACGTACAGCAAATTCAGGTTTTCTACCAGTGTACGATTTTTTTCCTCTGTATACTGTTCCGCTACGGGCGTATTATCCAGGTCCTTAACCACCGAAACCATTGAACTACGAAGTTTGAGGCCGGATTTTGGTAACGTCAACTCATCAAGGAGAACATCATCAAGATCCACCCACAAACGATCCAGTTTGGCATTGGGAGTTACTTTCCAGTTGGCATAAGGAACGATCACAACCGGATACTCCAAACCTTTGGACCGGTGGATCGTTGTGATGCGGAGTGCGTCGGTGTCTGCCGGTATTGTAATGGAAAGTTTGCCTCTGGCGCTTTCCCAATAGAGAAGGAAGTCTCCCAGATGATTTGTACGCCTGGTTCCAAACTCCAGAACCACATCCAGAAAACGAAACAAATATTGATTTTCTGTAAGATTTTCAAAGAGCCCGAAGGTCTTCATCAATAGCTCACTTAATTCAAACACGGTAAGCTGCCTCATTCGGAAGGCCGTCAGCTCCACTCCCCACCGGGAAAAATATTTCAGAAATGAATCAAGACCATAGGCGCTGCACAGTTCCCTAAGCGCCTCGTGCTCCTCTGCCGAAGGATTTTCATGCCGGATCACCTGATGAAAAAGGTACGCCGCCTCGTAACGCGCCAGCTTGTTGTCCGACGTATGCAAGACTTGCATAAAGGAGGTCACAAACTGAATAGCTCTCGAGTATCCCAAAACAAGCGCATCATCAGAAATAAGCGGATATCCGATTTCCTTCAATGCATTGGCCAGCGCTGTTGCCTCCTTTTTCTTGCGGCACAGAATGGCTATGTCCCGCCAGTCGTAACCACTCCCACGGAGCTCTGCGACGAGTTGTAGGGTACGCACCACAATAGCGTCATTTTTAGTTTCTGTTTCAGCATCAGTATTTTCGGCCATATCCAGAAATTCCAACTGAACATGACCTCCTTCCTTAACACCATCCGGTATCTGCTGCTTGAAATTCTCATCATAAATCTGACCGACTAGCGGGTTAGAATCCGCCAATGTATCGGAGACAAATCCGAAAAATTGATTATTAAACTCGGTAATCTCCCGAAAACTGCGCCTATTGGTTCTAAGGTGATCAACCTGCAAATGACCCTCCAAACTTGCCAGACGGTAATCGTTAAACTCACTTTTACCCAGAATAGAAGATAAGTGCATGACCTGATTCTGAGCCAGATGTAAAATCAAATCCATATCCCCGCCACGAAACCGGTATATGGACTGCTTGGCATCACCAACGATCAAATTGAAATGCCCGTCAGAAAGTGCATTCTCAAACAAAGGCAGCAAGTTGGCAAACTGGAGTTTAGATGTATCCTGAAACTCATCCACCAGGATGTGATTGTACTTTTCTCCAAGTTTCTCAAATATAAACGGCACCGGTTCGCTCGAAACGATTTCCAGAATGCGCCTATTGAAATCTGAAATATGTACCTGGCTATTCTGTTTTAATAGCAAATCAAACTCCTTGCGGATCTCACCCAGTAAAGAGAGATTGTACAAATGCTTATCCAACTGATTGTACAAAGAAACTTTATGACTTTCCCGGCTCCTCAGCATTTCCAGTTGATCGTAAATACGCGCCAAATCCTGGCTGATTTGATCAATACTTTCTTTAATCAATGGGGCCGTTTTCGGACCATACCAAACCTTTTCTTCAATGGTTTTGCGCACATACGAGTTGGGTTCCTCCCAAGTTTTTTGTCCTTCTGCACGATTTCTGAAATACCCGTATATCCCTCGCCCACCCTGATGAAAATCCTTATCCACCAGAAAAACAGACTCAATAAGGTCAAACGCCTCTTTGGAAAGCAAATGGATCTGTTCTTCCTTTTCTTTTACAAAAGCTTTCATTTGTCTGCGTATTGCAATCCAGTCGCTCATTTGCAGGTCTGCTACCAACAGCATCTGAAGATAACTTTGTTCACTCAACAACGTCCCTGCTGCCTCCCTGATCTGCAGCGGAAGTGACGACCAACTCTTTCCTTCCTCGGCCTTCTCACGGTAATAGTGCTCTACCACATCGGTCAACACTTCTTCGCCTTCCAGTCCGATGCGTGCCAGTACCCGATTCACTGCCTCGTCCAGCAAGTCCCCATCCAATTGTGTTTCAAATACGAACGGAAGCCCAAGTTCGTCGGTAAAGCTACTAATGAGGCGTTGTGTGAATTTATCAATGGTCATGACCGAAAAATCGGAATACCGATGCAATATCTGCCTGAAAACCAGCTGAGCGCGTAAGCATACAAGTTGGCAGGTCTCTGCGAGAGCTTCCTGGTTACCGGCCGTTTCCGGATATAGCTCGGACACCACATCGCGTAACATGGGAGGTTCATTGTCCTGGCCAGGTTGCCAATCCGAAAACGTTCGAAGCATCAGTATGATCCTTTCCTTCATCTCATTGGCGGCAGCATTGGTAAAGGTCACAGCCAGAATGTGCCTGAAATAAGTATCAGAGTTGGAATGAAGGGCTAATTTTAGATATTCCTTGGTTAGTGTATATGTTTTACCTGAACCGGCAGAAGAGCTGTAAACTTTAAACACGCAATTGAATATTTGAAAAGAGTCAGAAGAAAAATGCGGTTTCAATTTACAAAAAAAACAGGCCTGAGCCTGTTTCTATATGAAATCAAAATGAGATTCGCTTAAATCAAAGGTTGAACCGTATTCCCCCTGAAATGTTAGGGCTAAAATAGAAAGGCCTGGGTATGACTTCCATGTACGTACCCGCTTCAAGAAAAACCGAAATTCTGTTGTTTGGAACGAAATACTCAACGCCACCGATGACAGACCCTCCGATTGAGATACTTTTCTGATAATCCGGTTCCAGGCGTTTAGGGTAAGTTCTTCTGCTGTTTACCTGGCCACCAAGACCGTAATACACATGTACCGCCTCAGAGTTGAAGAACGGGGTATGCCAAAGGTAATGTGCTTGAATAGAAAGGCCGGCGTTCTTATACATGCCTTCATCACCTCTGTATTTGCGATTGTTGGATAATATTCCGCCATAGGTTCCTACGGTAACATCAATGGCGTGGATCCCATTAAAATACTTTCTGATATTAATCCCGGTGGGCTCACCCAGTTTAAATCCGACAGCCCAGTTGTCGTTTTGTGCCTGGGCAAATCCAACCCAAAGTATACAAAAAGCGAGTAATGATAATTTCTTCATAATCTAAAATTTCTTCTTTAAGATGACCGTTTGTTATAGTTGCTGAGATTGTGCTAAGCAATAACGCTCATTTGCTGGAATTTCGTCAACGAATCCAATAAAACTTCATTTTCTTCCCGGGTACCGACAGTTATACGCAGGCATCCTTCACAAAGATGTACTTTCGAGCGATCCCTTACAATGATCGTATGTTCAATCAGGTACCGCATAACAGACCGCGCATCGTCAAATTGTACAAGTAAAAAATTGGCATCCGAGGGGAAAACTTTATTTACCAAGGATAAACTTATTAACCCCTTTTGCAGAAAAACTCGTTCTTTCAATATTTCCGCAACCATTTCATCTTTTTTTGATGAAGATTCCAGACCCGCCAACAATGCCTGCTGGGCAGGAAGGCTGATATTGTAAGGTGGCTTAATTTTATTCAGGATTTGAATCAGTTCAATAGAGCCAAAACACATACCAACGCGAATACCTGCAAGACCCCAGGCTTTAGAAAATGTCTGCAAAACAACCAAATTCGGGTAGGTGTCCAGTCTTTCTATCCACGAAGGTTCATCTGTAAAATCAATGTAGGCTTCGTCCACGACCACCAAACCATCAAACCGGGCCAATAGGGTTTCAATGGCGTCACGTTTCATCACATTACCCGTAGGATTATTAGGAGAACAGATCCATATAATTTTGGTCAATGGAGTGATTGCATTCAAAACAGCATCAGTATCAATTTGATAATCAGCTGTCAGCGACACTTTGTCAATGTGAACATCATGAATGGAGGCGCTTACTTCGTACATGCCGTAGGTGGGCGGCAGAATGATAATGCGATCCTTTCCCGGCGTGCAAGTGGCCCTTACAAGCAGGTCGATGGGCTCATCACTACCATTTCCTAAAAATATCCTGCGATCCTCTACACCTTTCAACTGGGCTATCTTCTTCTTGATATCGGACTGATACGGATCAGGATATCGATTGAATTTTTCATCTGTAACTGATCCATAGGGGTTCTCATTTGCATCAAGAAAAATACCTGTATGCCCGGTATACTCGTCCCTCGCCGAAGAATAAGGCGCCAAGGTAAGTATATGCGGCCGGATGATTTTTTTTAGTTCAAAAAAGGAATTCATTGTAACGATATTTGAAGGTGAAGGTAAAATCACCCTTTTTTTTAAAACTTTTAATTAAAAACGAATAGTCTTTTATCGAGACTAAACGGCTCCACATCTACGACTTTAACAGAATTAGCATCAGGATGAAGCGGATTGAGCAGAAAATTGGACTCTGCCGGTACAACCACCGATGGAACCCGCAACAAGAGGCTGGTTCTGTCCCTAAGCCAACTGTCGCCTTCCTGTCTGCTCCATTGCTGCTCCTGGCGCCAGTCGGGTATGGTATAAAGTAAATTTTTACCCACAAGCGCATCCGGTATAAATAAAACGACAACAACATAATCAGGAGGTGGAATGGGCCGGTGCCAGTGCACTAATATTTCAAGCATGGCCAGTGATCGTCTTGAAGAGGTATACAACATCCGGCTACCCGGCGAATTCCATCTGCCGCCATATTTGAAGGCTCCCTCCCCTGTCAGATCATCCTTGAATTCCGAACGGGTTATTCTGAATAATTCCATCAGGCAAAAATCCCATGTTCCATGCGGGCCAACTCGGTTTTGATCAAATCTATACCCGCGTGGGTTTTAAGAAAATGAAGCGGCCTTTCGTTTCCTAGAGCCTGAATATCATGATGAAGCCAATCCAGAAAATAATCTTTTCCCAGCACCTCCGTACCCGTGGCGAAAAGGTCTGCAAGCGCGATCAGATGGTCAGAAACCACATTGCTGAGCAGCTCTTCATCGTGGTAACGCAACAAGTTACGCGGTGTAACAGGCAACAAGGATATCAGCTCCTTTACATCCAATCCTACCGAATCGGCCAGGTGTTGAATTACAGCTTTTGGGATGCCGTTTTGTGCCAGGTATGCCAGATCAAAATCATTTTTTACAGTATGTTTTAAAACACCGTACCCCCCCAAACGCTCATTAACCATAAATGCAGTCATAGAATATCAAGTTACAGTACTGGAAAAATGTCCCCTAATTTAAGACATTTTTCCAGACCCTGCAAGTTTCTTCACAAAAGATTCCTCAACCTGATTGTTACCGCCCTTTTATGAGCTGCAAGTGATTCAGCCTCCGCCATAATCTCGACCGTCGGACCAATATTCTTTATCCCCTCTTCTGTGATGTGCTGAACGGTAATTTTCTTCACAAAGCTATCCACCGATACACCACTATATGCGTTTGCATGGCCATTGGTAGGCAGGGTGTGATTTGTACCCGAGGCATAATCCCCACACGATTCAGGGGTATAGTTACCCAAAAATATAGAACCGGCCTGCGTGATTTTTTCAGAAACACTTTCCGCATCTGCCACGCTCAAAATCAAATGCTCAGCAGCATAGTCATTCAGAAGTGCAATGGCCTCATCCTGGCTGGAAACCAAGATCGCCTTGCTATTTTCGAGCGCCTTTGCAGCCATATCACGCCTCGGTAGCTTTTCCAGCTGAGTTGATAACGTTAAATTGACAGAAGCCAATAATTTTTTACTGGTAGAAACCAGCAGCACCTGGCTATCCGCCCCGTGCTCAGCCTGGGACAATAAATCAGCGGCTACAAAAGCCGGAATGGCGGTATCATCAGCATAAATCGCAACCTCTGACGGCCCGGCAGGCATATCTATTGCAACACCTTCCTTGCTAACCAACATCTTAGCGGCTGTAACATATTGATTACCAGGCCCAAATATTTTGTAAACTTTTGGTACACTTTCCGTTCCATAGGCCAGTGCCGCAATAGCCTGCGCACCACCAAGGCGAAAAGCACGGGTAACACCAACCAATTTTGCTGCATACAAAATGGCCGGGTTATCAGAAGGTGTACAAAGAATCACCTCCTTACAACCAGCTATTTGCGCAGGAATCCCAAGCATAAGAACCGTGCTGAACAAGGGTGCCGTTCCGCCTGGAATATAGATGCCAACCTTGTCTATCCCCACGCTTCGACGCCAGCAGGTAACACCGGGCATGGTCTCTATTTTATCGACCGGCTGCAGCTGGGCTTTGTGGAAAGTATGAATATTCTGATAGGCCTGCCCTATGGCGGCCTTTAATTCATCGGTCAACTGGCTTTCGGCAGCCAACATTTCTTCCTCTGAAAAAGCCAGTTCGGTCAACGCCACCGAATCGAATTTCAAAGCCAGTTCTCTCAAAGCCTGGTCTCCTCCCGCTTTCACCTGTTCTAAAATCGGGCGCACTTTACCTTCAATCTCCCTGGAATCCTGAACAGGCCGCATAAGTAAAGATGGCCAAAGGCTTCTGTCGGGAAATGAAATAATATTCATAACTATAAATCTTGTCGTCCTTAAATCAATAAATAACGTACTCTTGTTACAAAATCATTTTTTCAATAGGTATCACCAATATACCTTCTGCACCCGCCAGCCTGATTTTTTCGATATTTTCCCAAAAATCATTTTCATTGATTACAGAGTGTAGAGAACACCATCCTTCGGTTGCTAACGGCAATATCGTTGGTGAACGCATTCCCGGCAAAAACTTCATGATTTCCTCAACAGCGGAAACAGGGCAGTTAAGAAGAATATACTTGTTGTTTTTGGCAACCTGAACAGATTTTATCCGAAACAATAGCTGATCCAGCAATTCCTGCTGCTGTACAGAAAGATGCTTGCTGGCAATCATGACCGCCTCCGACTTGAAAATAGTTTCGACTTCACGAAGACCATTGCTCAGAAGTGTACTTCCCGAACTAACAATATCACAGACTGCATCTGCCAGTCCGATACTGGGCGCTATTTCAACCGATCCGCTGATCTCGTGGATTTGTGCGGAAACATTATTGGCACTCAAATATTTGGCCAGCAGTCGCGGGTAAGAAGTGGCAATACTTTTACCTTCCAAATCCTGCACTCCGGTATAATCATATTCCCTCAGAACACCAATGGAGAGCCTGCACTTGGAAAAGCCCAGCTTATGTACCGTGTTCACATCCCGGTCCGACTCAACAGAAACATTCTCACCAACTATTCCCAGGTGTGCCACACCGTCTTCAACATAACCCGGAATATCGTCGTCGCGAAGAAAAAGGATTTCTGCAGGAAAATTCGTTGCAGACGTTTTCAATTTTCCGGCGCCATTGTCGAAGCGAATCCCACACTCTTTTATAAGTTTCAGGGAGTCTTCACTCAGGCGACCAGACTTTTGGATTGCAATTCGTAAGATGTTGTTCATGCTTGTAGTGGCCGTTGTAACCCGAAAACAGGCTTCTGGCAATCAGTTTTTCGTAAGATATTAATTGGGTAATGTATGCTATTTCAAAATTTCGAGAATTTCCTCGATGCTTACTTTATGCTGCTCCCCGGTCTTCATATTCTTCAATGAAAAACGACCGGACTGAATTTCCTCTGAGCCGATCAGAATGACAAACGGAATATTCTTTCTGTCGGCATAATCCATCTGTTTTTTCAATTTGACCGGATCCGGATACATTTCTGCATTGATGCCTGCTCCCCGTAATTTCGGTAAAACAGAAAGACCAAAGTTAAAACCTTCCTCATCAAAGTTGGACAGCATCACTTTGGTACTGGTGCTTTGGTTTTCAGGAAACAAATTCAGTTCCTCCATCACATCGTAGATCCGATCCACACCCAGCGAGATGCCTACGCCTGACAAGCCGGGTACGCCAAAAGTACCTGTCAGATTATCGTACCGTCCCCCACCCGAGATACTGCCTATCTGCACATTATTGGCTTTCACCTCAAAAATAGCCCCTGTATAGTACGACAAACCGCGAGCAAGGGTCACGTCAAATTCAATTTTAGGACTTTCCAGGCCCAGACCATAGACCATCTGCCATACCTGCTCTAATTCCGAGATTCCTTTCAATGCAATTTCAGAACCAGCCAGCCAGTTTTTTAATTTTTCAAAAGGGTTAGGTTCGGATGAAAGTGTAAACAGAGGCTCAAGAAGATTTACGCTGTCAGAAGAAAAGCCTCGTTCCAGCAGTTCCTCAATAACCTTTTCCTTCCCGATCTTATCCAGCTTGTCTATCGCCACACACAATGGCCCCTCCATCCCTTCCGCACCGATGCGGTTGGAAATCCCGGTTAATATCTTTCTATTATTGACCTTAACGGTAAAGTCATGGATACCCAGTTGAGGTAAAATATCATGCAACAGCAAGACTATTTCTGCTTCACAAAGCAAGGATTCGGTACCCACCACATCTGCATCACACTGGTAAAACTCCCTATACCTGCCACGTTGCGGACGATCTGCCCGCCAGACGGGCTGAATTTGATAACGCTTGAAAGGCATTACCAAAGTGCCGCGATTCATCACTACGTAGCGGGCAAAAGGTACGGTAAGATCATATCGCAGTCCTTTCTCCGAAATTCTGGATGTTAAACGCTTGCTGCCTTCCTGCCAGTCGGCGCCGGTAAGTTTGCCGGCAAAATCTCCGGAGTTCAGTATTTTGAATAATAACTGGTCCCCTTCTTCGCCATATTTACCCATTAATACAGAAAGGTTTTCGAAGGCTGGCGTTTCTAATGGCTGAAAACCATAGCGTTGAAAGGACTTTCTGATAATATCGAATATGAAATTACGCTTTGCCATTTGTTCAGGGCCAAAGTCGCGTGTGCCCCGGGCAAGAGATGGTTTACTCATTTATTTCGTAAGAAAAATTTCAAAATGCTGTCCTGAAAGGGAAGTGTTAATAAAAACGACAATCAATCAGTTCCACCGGACAACGGCACCTTATAAATTAAATAGACCCTGTTTCGCTTTAAAAACGGGTTGAATGCACAAAGTTAGGTTAGGTTATGCAATATTTATGAGTGTTTTGTACATTATTTACACATAAATCACTAATTTTGCGGCTCTTTCACAAAACAATAAATTTAAAATGGGAGTTACGGAATTAAAACGTAAGGGTCGTAGAAATAAAGCAGTAGCAAATAATCGTACAGCTAAAATTAAGGATCTGTTACGCAAACCAGAGGTTCGGAATGTAGATGTTGAGGCTATTAAAGCGCAATTTGAAGCGAATAAATAATTATCAAAGCGCCTCTCCGATACGATGTTATCAAACAAGTCCCTGTCAATCTGTTTTGGTAGGGCTTTTTGTTTTTTTATCGGATTTTAAATGTTGGGAAAGCGTTTTCCGTACCGACTTGGTTTTAATGTTCCTCACCGCCTGTCGCAAACTGCGTCGGGTTTCGCGCCGAACATCCAGCAGTATCCGGAAACGAAGCGCTTCTCCAAACAAAACGATTCCGGCATTGATAAGCGCCAAGCTGTAAATCCCAAGCAAGACCCATACCTGTGTGGGTTCGCCGATTCGACGCTGATGTGCCGCCTCACTAAGAACGCAGAGCCCGAAACTGAACAGCAACAAGCCAACGGGAGCCAGAAGCATCCACTTGGTACGTGTCGACATTTTCTTAATCAGCTTCTGGCCGGGAGGCTTGGGATCAATGGTAGGGATCATATTAAATTCGCTTTTCTGCAATCTGTTCCTAAAATTATTAATTTTTAGGCAAACGACTTAATGAAAGGCTATGTTTCTGACGCAGGAGTAGGTAATCGACAAACCATCTGGTACCGTTTCGGTCGCAATTTGCATTTTCAATCCCTCAACGAGCGCATTGGAAAATACAAAATTGAAGTATAACGCACAAAGTCCACTGCTGAAGGCCCATAGCTAACAGCGAAATATCTGAATATGAAAGGCATAATAAGTCTGGTTTTAAGATATATTCCCCGCCCCTATCTGCAACTTGTCGGACACTGGGCTGCCCGGGGGTTGAGTATTTTCTATCTGGGTAAAAAGGTGGAATGCCCGGTATGCAATAGTCAGTACGATAAGTTTTTGCCGTATGGACGCAACACATCAAGTCGCGAGAATGCGCTCTGCCCTACCTGCCTGTCGCTGGAAAGACACCGGTTAATGGCATTGTATCTGAAGCGTAAAACGAATTTTTTTACTGCGGACCTTAAAGTACTCCATGTGGCGCCGGAGTATTGCTTTATCGATCGTTTTGAAAAAATGAAAAACCTTGACTATATCACTGCCGATATAGAATCACCTCTGGCTAAGGTGAAGATGGACATTCATGAAATTCCGTTTCCGGAAAACACGTTCGATGTGGCGTTTTGCAATCACGTGATGGAGCATGTGGATGATTATATTTTGGCCATGAGCGAGCTATACCGGGTTCTTAAACCTGGCGGTTGGGCGCTTATACAATCTCCGCAAGATTTAAAATACGCCCATACTTATGAAGACGCCTCCATTACGGATCCTGCGGAAAGAGAAAAGCATTTTCTACAAAACGACCATCTCCGGCTTTTTGGGCGAGATTACAGCCGGGAGCTAGAAAAAGGCGGCTTTACGGTTAAGGAAGATCGTTTCGTAATGGACGAACTCACCAAGGATGAAGTCAAACGCTACGCATTACCTTCTGAAGAAATTGTATATTTCTGTCAAAAATAGGCAGAACATTCCACATTGATCACGAAGGATATTCAATGGTCGCGCCGGTTTCCCGGTGCGATTTTTTTTCGCCAAGTCTTTTCAGCCCTTCCTGTAAAAAACCGATACCGTAACCAAAAAGTTGGACAAATGACGCTACCACACCAAGCAGAGCCACATGTATACTTTTTGTAGAACGTAAAGCATCGAAAAAAAGTAACGTGCTGTAAACAAAAAGAATGGCTAATCCGAGATAGAAAAAGGGCGAAAAAATAAAGTACCAGAAGGGTATACTGCACACACCCAGCGTAAACACGAACGGAAATGTGTGCACCAGTTTCAGCTCCTCCGGATAGAACCGTCCGATGTTAATCCGGGCCCTGCCAAAGAATTTCAGTTGCTTAAAAAACTGGCCAAACTGCGTTCGTCGCTTATGATAAATAAAAGCTTCAGGAATTAATACAGACCTGAATCCCTGACGAATCGCACCAATGCTGAAAAGAATATCCTCTCCCATTCTGGTTGTTTTAAAACCGCCTGTCTTTTCCCAAACCTCTCTCGACAAACCCATATTAAAACTTCTGGGATGAAATGTCCCGCCCATATTGCTCTTCTTACCACGAATGCCGCCGGTTGTAAATACAGAGGTCATGGCGTAACTGATCGCCTTCTGAATCGGAGAAAATGACGGATGATCGGTATCTGGTCCTCCGTACAGATCTGCGTAATCTCGGGTCAGTTCATCATCAACAATGGACAGGTAATCCGGCTCTATCAGTGCATCGGAATCGAACAGAATGAAGTAGTCGCCGGTAGCCCTTTCAAATCCATGGTTCCGGGCAAACCCCTGTCCCCCATTTTCTTTGAAATAATACCTGATATCCAGTTTATCACAAAACAATTCAACCACCTTATCTGCCTTCCTGGAAGACCCATCCTCTACAATGATCACCTCAAAGTTTACGAAGGTCTGCACAGATAGGCATTCAAGCAACTCCCGAAGCTCCTCAGGTCGGTTATATACAGGAATGATAATCGAATATTTTCTCATTGGGCCATTTGGAGTACAACCATTACGCTAATCCCAAAGCCACCTTAATAGACTCTTCGTTAGCCTCTATTACCTTCTCCAAATGTTGGTCCGTTAACGCTGTTGACAAAAACATACTTTCAAACTGTGACGGCCCCAGATAAATCCCACGGTCGAGCATGGCATGAAAATACTTACCAAATAACCCCAGATCAGAGGTTTTAGCAGAGGGCAAATCCGTTACCGGCTGATCCGTAAAGAACAAAGTGTACATCGAACCTATCTGGTTGATTGTATAATTCAGGCCCAGCTTATTGAGCGAGGCTGAAAAGCCGTTTCTTAATTTGCTGCCTGAAGCCTCCAGTTGCAAATAAACCTCGGGATGCTCATTTAAGTAGGTCAGCATGGTCATACCGGCTGCCATCGCAACGGGGTTTCCTGATAACGTACCAGCCTGATAAACGGGGCCCAGAGGCGATACCCAGTTCATAATCTCGGCCCTGCCCCCGTATGCCCCTACCGGCATACCGCCACCTATAATCTTACCCAATGTGGTCAGATCTGGTGTGACCCCAAATCGTTCCTGAGCGCCCCCACGCGATAACCTGAAGCCCGTCATTACTTCGTCAAAAATCAAAACGATACCTTCCTGATCACAAATGGTACGAAGCCCTTGTAAAAAACCCTCCGCAGGCAATACACAGCCCATATTACCAACCACCGGTTCCAGTATCAAGGCCGCTATATTCCCTCTGTTGCTATCCACCAGGGATTTTACCGACGCCAGATCATTAAAGGTTGCCGTCAAAGTGTCATTCGCAACCCCCTTGGTTACACCGGGGCTGTCCGGCGTACCAAACGTCATTGCACCGCTTCCGGCGGCAATGAGAAAGCTATCACCGTGGCCATGGTAACATCCTTCAAATTTTATGATCTTGTCCCGTCCAGTAAATCCTCTGGCCACACGAATTGCCGACATCGTTGCCTCCGTTCCTGAATTCACCATTCTCACCTTCTCAATGGAGGGCATCATGCTCACGATCAGTTCCGCAATCTCCACCTCCTTACGTGTGGGTGCACCAAACGAAAAAGAATTTTGTATCGCGTCTGAAACGTTTTTCTGGATCAGCTCATGTGCGTGCCCCAGAATCATGGGCCCCCACGAATTGATAAGCTCAATGTATTCGTTTCCGTCCTCGTCATAAACGTGGGCGCCTTTTGCAGACTTTATAAAGATAGGAGATCCTCCGACGCTTCGAAACGCTCTCACCGGTGAGTTTACACCACCTGGAATATATTGTTGGGCCTTTTGAAAAAGACTCTGACTTGTTGAAATATTCATTGAAATAAATTTACCCTGATGAACTATCTGATCGGAACCCACTTGAATCCGTTGTATTTTAAAATGGAAGGTATCTGGTTGTCATAAGATTTGGTATAATCGAAACCCGACAACAGATAATCTTCCCCGTCGTACTTTCTCTCCTCCAATCCTTTACTTAATTTTTCTTTGTATTTGGATAACATTCTGCCAAAAAAGAGCAACTGGTCGTATCCTAAATAGGAATAAACGGACGGAAATGAGTTGGTAAAATTCCAATAATCCCTCTGAAATTGCCTCACCTGTTCCTTTGCTTTATCTATATGATTGGTTTCTATTAAATATAGCCTTGAACCGTAACGGTTAAGACGGGTTTGCGTTAGGTTGAAGCTTGTGGCCGTGGCAATAACAGGTACAGTGAGTAATTTCCGACCATTCAGCACCTCCATCATCGCAATGCCAGCACCAGAATCAGAAGTAAACAAAGCGACATGCGAAGGTTTTTGGGCCTGGAATGTAGATAATTTGTTTTCCAGCCATTCACGATCAGCCTGTATCCTAAGCATCTCAACGATTTTTCCGCCTTTTGATTTCAATTCTGCGGCATAGGAAAAAGCCATGGCGGAGTCCTTGGTTGTCCCCCCGTAATAAATCGCAGCGGCGGCACCGGGCGCCACTCCCCTCATCCATTGAGCAGCCTTTTCCATTTGAAATGCTATCGACGGGTGGCCCAGATACATTTTTGTTGAATTTTTCACTAACGTTCCGTCGGTAGATAACGGATTCAGCATATACATCTTTGCAGACATGGCATACTCCGCAGCAATTTCAAAAGGCCCTTGATAAAGCGGCCCAATAACCAAATCGGATTGCTGGAACGCATTATCCGAGGTCACTTCATTCATTTGTTTATTTTCATTACTCACATCGTAAGACCATAACCTGACGTCAATACCTTCTGATTTCAATTTCGTCTTAGCTATTAGCAAGCCTAGGTAGTAATCGTACGCGAATTGGTTGGTTCTTCTTTTGGACACCAGGTATTCTTCTATACGAAAAGGGAGCAAAACGGATACGTTGAAGTACCCCTTGGTCCATTGATTGTCACGTTTGGCAACCGAAACTTTCGGTTGATTTTCTGATTTTGTATCCCCCTCTTTATCTAACTTAAATTGTTTGATCAACTGATCTGCATAACTGAGGTCTGTTGCAGATGGACGTGCGGATTTCTGAATAAACTGAACTACCGCAAGGGCAATCTCACGATCCTGAGGATACTGTTTCTGAAGATTGACCAGAGAGGCAAGATCGGAAACCCTGCTGAGATAAAAATGCTTCGTGGACTGAATGTCCATACTAAAAGACGAGTCTTTTATTTTGTCAAAATATTGAAAGCCTTCCTTCCACTGCCCGGTAGCGAGGCTGTTGGACGCTAAAAGATAATGCACATCATTCAGTTTATTCCAGCTTGGAAATCGGTTGATCAGCTGCAGCAACATCTGCTTACTCTCCTTGTACTTCCGGGCCTGATAAGCCGCCAGGGAATAATAATAATGGGCATATTCGGAATAGGAGTAAATAGACCCTGTACTCGTCAGAGGGAGCAGTTTCTCCATCGCAAGTGTATAGCGCCCCTGCTTGAAGTCATCCACACCTGCCTTAAATTTACTATCATACGAAGTATTTTGAGCAACTGAATTGATCCTTAGCCCGATAGTCAATATGACGGTAAACACAACATAAAATCTCATTGATCGTATTTCTATTTTAATAAAGGCCAAATTACGAAAACGGTTTTTAGGGAAAAAGAAACGGGCAACGTTTCACAAACGAAACATTGCCCAGGTTCAGTCATTTTTGCTTAACGCTATTTCTTCTTCGCACGCTTTTCGAGTTCGGCCTGCTTCTTCTTGGCTTCATCAGCAGCTTGAAGCGACTTTTCAAGGTACTTCTGAAATTTTGTCTGTTTTTTCTCACCACTGGCATTCTTAATCCGATTTTCATCCAGAATAGCCCTGATCTTATCTTCATTTACAAATTTCTTGATCAGCAGCTGCTGGGCAATTGTCACCACATTGGAAACAAAATAGTAAAATGTCAGACCAGCAGGAAAGGAATTAAGTACAAACATAAACATCAGCGGCATGATGTAACTTAACATCTTCATGTTCACAGGTCCAGGCTGTGTTGGCGTGATCTGGTTGTTGTAATAAGCATAACCAATACTGGATATGGTCATTAATATCGTAAACAAACTGATGTGATTGCCAATGCCAAAAGGAATGGTGAACGGCAGCTTTATGAACGAATCGTAGGTCGAAAGATCGCTTGCCCATAAGAAGTGCTGCTGCCTCAGCTCAATCAAATTCGGGAATAAGAAAAACAACGAGAACAAAATGGGCATAGTGGCCAGCACCGGAACACACCCGCTCAAAGGACTTACGCCAACCTGCTGATACAATTTCATTTGATCCTGCTGCTGCTTGGCCATATCATCAGGATTCTTCGCCTTTAATTCTTCCAGTTCCGGAGCCAGCAGCCTCATTTTAGCCATACTGATGTACGACTTATAAGTAAGCGGAGTCAGCAATGTTTTCACAAACAATACCAGACAGATAATTAGAAGACCGTAGTTCGATATAAACTTTTCAAGAAAATTGAAAAGCGGAACGAGTACGAATTTATTGATCGGTTTGAGGAAAGCATAACCCAAATATACATTCTGGTCGAAATTCTCAGCAGCTATATTCTTTACCAGATGGTAATCATTGGGTCCGAGGTAAAATTGATAGTTCGCCTCTCCCTTTTGCACCGCGGACATGGGTATAGCAGCTGCCACGTCCATCGTCTTCACAATAATGCTGTCGTTCGGATTTACATCCGCCTTCATTTCAAATTTATTGAACGGTTGCTTTTTGGCAATAAGGCCTGCCAAAAAGTACTTATGTTTCAGCGTAAACCATTTTACAGGTGCTTCAGCAGAGGCCGCTTCATTAGAGGTTGTGCTGGTTGCCAGACTGTTTAAATCATCCGTGTAGTAATTAATCGTCACCACTTCACGGTTTTTAGCCATGTCATTCTCCAGTTGCAGGAGATCATTACGCCAATTGAACAAGAGCGACTTGTCCCCCACGCTCATCCCATTCGCCTTGATACCGTAGTCTATCACATAGCCCGATCCGCGAACTACGTATGTCTGCTCTACGGATTGACCATTTTTGAGATCTACCTTATAGGATATCGTCACAGAATCTTTTTCTGAAAGAGACTGATCTTTATTCTCAGTTGAAAAATATAAGTTAGTCAGTTTTACATTTCCTGTCTGAGTTGGAAGCTCCAAATCAAACTCGTTGTGATTTTCAGCGATCAAATACAGTGGCTTCTGATCGTAGGTCTTGTACTTTTTAAGGCTTACTTCCTTTAGGATCCCACCTTTATTTGAAAAAACGATTTTGGCATCCACTGTTTCAATCACGAGATCCTGTTGTGCAACAGCAACTAATGACGAATCGCCATTGGGTGATAGTACCTGTAAAGAATCTGTCGAGGGATTGTTTTGTTCTGAGGGCCTCACAGCTTGCTTTTCTACCTGAGATACGGGAGTTGGTTCAACCGGCTGTGGAACCAGCATCTGATAACCAATCAACATCAGCATGATAAGAACCAGGCCGATTATAAAATTTTTATCCATTCTAAACTTAAAATAATTGAGATACTAAACCCCTAAGGGAGCGCAAAGGTAATAAGAATTTCCCTGATTGGGCTTTTATGAAATGATGAACGGGGAATATCAGGAAGCGACCGCTCTTTTTTCCAACGAATACGCCAGTGAGGCCTTGACAAAATTCACAAAAAGTGGATGCGGATTCATTACTGTACTTTTAAGCTCAGGATGGAACTGAACTCCCACATAGAACGGATGACCTTGCAGTTCGACCATTTCTACCAAACCGTTGTCCGGATTTATACCCGTCGCCAATAAGCCATTAGCCTCAAAATCCTTTAAATACTTGTTATTGAATTCGTATCGGTGACGGTGACGTTCGCTGATATTGATCTTTCCATAAATTTTGTTTGCCAGAGAATCCTTTCTCAGCTTGCAGGGATAGGCCCCCAGCCGCATCGTTCCCCCTTTATTGGATACGTCCTTTTGGTCTTCCATCAGGTGAATTACGGGATGATCTGTTGACGAATCCATCTCTATGGAATGAGCTCCCTCCCATCCGATCACATTTCTTGCAAATTCGATAACAGCCATTTGCATACCCAGACAAATCCCGAAAAAAGGAATGCCATTTTCTCTGACATACCTGATGGCTGAAATCTTTCCGTCAATGCCACGCTCTCCGAAACCCGGAGCAACCAAAACGCCATCCAGTTCAGATAGTTTTTCAGCTACATTGTCTTCGGTAAGGCTTTCAGAGTGAATCCATTCAATAGTAACCTTGCATTCATTGTATGATCCGGCGTGTATGAAAGATTCTACAATTGATTTGTAAGCGTCATGAAGTTCAACATACTTACCTACTAATCCAATTTTGATCGAATCCACAGGATTCTTCAGTTTTGACAAAAAAGTTTTCCATGCATCAAGGTCGACGTCCTGATCATTGTAGATACCCATCATGTACAATGCACGCTGGTCGAGCCGCTCTTTCAGCATCAGGAGAGGAACTGCATAGATGGTATCTGCATCCATAGCTTCAATGACCGAATTAACCTGTACGTTACAAAAAAGAGCTATTTTCTTTCTGATGTCCTGGGGTAAGGGGTGCTCGGTCCGGCATACGAGAATATCAGGTTGAATCCCTGATTCCTGTAACATGCGCACGGAGTGCTGTGTAGGTTTGGTTTTGAGTTCTCCTGCCGAATTGAGGTAAGGAATAAGGGTAAGATGGATGATCAGGGTGTCGTTCTTTTCAAACTCAAACTTTATCTGTCGCACCGCTTCCAGAAATGGTAACGATTCAATATCACCCACACAACCACCAATTTCGGTAATGACGATGTCGTACTCCCCTGTCTGACCCAAAAGAAGCATATTTCTTTTGAGCTCATCCGTAATGTGCGGAACAACCTGAACGGTCTTACCTAAAAAGTCCCCACGCCGCTCAGCGGTGATTACATTATGATAGATCCTCCCCGTTGTAACATTATTGGCCTGAGAGGTTTTCACGTTCAGGAACCGTTCATAATGCCCCAGATCAAGATCCGTCTCGGCACCGTCGTCCGTAACATAACATTCTCCATGCTCGTATGGATTCATTGTACCCGGATCAATATTCAGGTAGGGATCAAATTTTTGTATTGTAACTGAAAGTCCTCTGGCTTGCAGCAGTTTGGCTAGTGAGGAGGCAATAATTCCTTTGCCCAATGATGATGTAACTCCGCCCGTAACGAAAATGTACTTAGCGGTCCTGCGTGCTTTAGAAGCCATGAGACGTTGCTTTTTTTCTATGATTACGGGATACAAAGGTACAGGAAAATTGAATCCAAAAGTGTTGCGCTCAGGAAAAATTTGGCGCTTCGGCCGTAAGCAATTGGAAACCTAGACGATTAGGGGCATAAAAAAAATTCATTACGCCTTCCGGCACCATGAAGGAATCCCAGTTTCTCTGCATTTATTCCTATGTGCTCGTAAATTCAGTGCCAAAAATGAAGCGATGTAGTATGTCTACAGGCTTATTTACTTTACTGTTTAATACAATGTGGTAAAATCTGTATTTGATTAAACCTATATCCCTTGCTATGAAAACTGTACTTACACTTTTTCTTTTGCTTTCACTGGTTTCGTATACGTCGGCGCAAGAGGCAAAGCCGGTACGCGTGATTGTCTTCGGAGCACATCCCGACGATTGCGACCTTGGTGCGGGTGGTCTTGCCGCTCTTTACTCGTCTATGGGTCATAAGGTAAAATTTGTTTCGCTCACCAACGGTGACATGGGGCATCAGGAGATGGGTGGTGGGGAACTAGCTAACCGAAGGTTGAAAGAAGCAAAAGAAGCAGGCAAACGATTAGGCATTGAATATGATGTACTCGATAATCACGACGGAGAACTCCTGCCCACGCTCGAAAACAGGATGCAGGTTATACGAAAGATCAGAGAATGGCAGGCTGACCTGGTCATAGCACCACGAACCAACGACTACCACCCCGATCATCGAAACACGGGCATACTCGTACAGGATGCCGCCTATCTTGTCATCGTACCCAATATCCTTAGCAACGTACCGCCATTGACCAAAAACCCGGTATTCCTGTATTTCAGAGACCGCTTTCAGCGTCCCAATCCCTTCCGTCCCGATATTGCTATTGATATCACCAGCGTAATTGCTAACAAAGTGGATGAGCTTGACGCACACGTGTCGCAATTCTACGAATGGCTTCCCTGGACGAGTCAGGATCTGCAAAACGTACCAAAAGACTTAGCAGAAAGAAAAAAATGGCTCAGAACGGCTATCGAAAAGCGATCCTCGGTCACACCGGAAATTAGACTGGCATTAGACAAGTGGTATGGAACTGATAAAGCTTCCTCGATCAAACTGGTAGAGGTTTTCGAGATCTGTGAATATGGCAAACAACCCACCCAGGAGGATATTCGCACACTTTTCCCCATGCTTCCCAACCTCTGAAAGTTTTATTCTGCTTCTTCTAATAATACAAAAAAAGGTCAATCACATCGGGCAAATTTAACCACAATCGTGACCGTTCCTTATAAGAAAAGTCATATTTCCCATATCTCTTTCTAAGATAACCGGTCCTTAAAGCTTTCGTACCCAAAGGCTCTAAGCAACTCAAAATCCCCACTACTGTGCCGCATACCAATGGAAGGTAAATTAACACCGTTAAATGTTGTTGTTTTCACCATCGTGTAGTGTATCATATCCTCAAATATGATTAAATCCCCGATTTCCAATTCTTTACTAAAGGAATAATCCCCAATGTAGTCTCCCGCCAGACAGGTCATCCCTCCCATTCTGTACGTCGGCATACCCTCTACCGGTTCCTGCATAGCTCCTTTGATGGTGGGCTTGTATGGCATCTCTAGCGTGTCTGGCATGTGCGCCGCAAAAGAGGTATCCAGGATGGCAACATTAATGCCCTGGCTATCCATCACATCCAATACACGCGAAACCAATTCACCAGTACGCCAGGCAATCGCTGAACCAGGCTCGAGTATCACCTCCACATTATACTTTTCTCTGATCTTCAGAATCAGGTCTATCAGTTTGCCAGTATCGTACCCTTCACGCGTCATTAAATGCCCACCACCCATATTGAGCCATTTTGCCTGATGCAAAAGATCCGAAAACCGTGATTCCAGTGCGTGAAGGGTTCTTTCCAACGTAAAGGAATCATTCTCACAAAGCGTATGGAAGTGGATTCCTTCTATACCCTCCGGCAATAGATCCGGTAGCTTATCCCGCGTAACGCCAAGCCTTGACCCAGGAACACAAGGATTGTACATATCCGTAGCAACTTCCGAATATTGTGGGTTTACACGGATTCCGCAGGACAACTCACTGGCCGAGTTTACATTTGTAAATTCAGCCACCCGTTCCTTGAATCTTTCCCACTGTCCAAGGGAATTAAAAGTAAGATGGCTGCTCCTTTTCAAAACTTCATCGAACTCTGCATCAAGATAAGCAGGCATGTAGGTATGGGCTTTGACCCCCATATATTCATTGATAAGCCTTATTTCGTTCAATGAGCTCGCAGTAGCTCCACCCAGATATTCGTTAACGATTGGAAAAACACTGTACATGGAAAACCCTTTGAGTGCGAGAATAACCGTACACCCCGCAGCCTTTTGAACCCCATCTATAAGTTCCAGATTTTTCCTTAGAAGTGATTCGTCTAACACATAACACGGAGACGGTACACGGGCGTAGTCAATTGTCATTTTTAAAAGATCAAAGGATTATAAACGATATATTTTCTGACAACTTGGAAGTCACCCTTATCGGAAACGCTTTGTTTCCCTATTTTTGCACACAAAGTAAAAGATAGTGCATGGAAAATCCAGCAAATACGATCTTAATTTAACTACTGCAACAAATATGGCCTTTCTGGTTATAGATATTGAAATGACCGGACCAGAGCCGGGTTGGAACGAAATCATTCAAATCGGCGCTGAACTGTTTGACGATCAATGGCGCACCCTTGGTACATACCTTCAAAATGTGTACCCCGAAAACGAGGAAGCATTCACCGCAAAAGCGGAAGAAGTACACGGCCTTTCGCTGGATGACCTCCAGGATGCCCCCATGATCTACGATGTACTACCCGAATTCGAGAAATGGATCAAGAAACTCAATGCCGGAAAACCCAATCTTTCCAATGTAATTATCTGCGGACAGAGTGTTATTTACGACATCAATTTCTTACGCCACGCCTACCGAAACGAAAAACTCAACTGGCCTTTCTCCAATAAGATGATAGACCTGCACACCGTTTCCTATCTATTTTTCCAGATTTTGTCACGAAATGGTAAAACCACTCCGCGATCGCTGAGCCTGGGCACGGTTGCCGCTTTCTTTGGGTTCGAAAGAGAGGAAGAAACGCACAATGCATTAGAGGACGCACAGCTTACCGCAAAGTGTTTTAAGGAGTTTTTTAAACTGATTGATAACATTAAGCTAATTTAACTTAATCAATTAATTTACATATATAAATTATAAGCAAATTAACTATTGTAAACAACAAAATTGAATGGTCGATTACAATCCGAAGGAATGGTTTAAGTATATATTCTATTTTCCGAAGACCGATACCGCACGAAAGCTCACCCCGGCTATTATCGGGATAGGTGTTTATGCTGCCGTACTCGCCTATCTCATACTGATCTACTGGAAAGTTGGAGAAAATACAGATCTCAAAAATATCTCTCTCATGCATTCCCTCCTTGGGTTTGTGATCTCGATGCTTTTGGTATTCAGAACCAACACAGCCTATGATCGCTGGTGGGAAGGAAGAAAGCAGTGGGGAGCTCTGATGAACTCCAGCAGAAACCTTGCGCTAAAAATGGATAGCTTATTGGGTAAAAATCTTGTGCATGAGCGGGATTTTTACAGGGAAATGATTCCCAACTACGCCCTCTCACTTAAAAACCACCTGCGCGGAAAATACATAGCCAAGGATTTTACGGATACAAAGCTCTATCAAAAGAATGCACTTAACCCGGCAGAACACGTTCCCAACCAGGTAGCTTCCGCCATATTTGCCAAGACGATTGAATTACAACGCAATGAGGTTTTTTCACCTCATGAAGTGTGGTTGGTGAATGCTGAACTGGAATCATTTGCCAACATTTGTGGCGCCTGCGAACGTATTAAGAATACACCCATCCCCCTTTCTTACAGCTCCTTTATAAAAAAGTTTATCTTTATATACTGCCTGACGTTACCAATCGGTTACATTTTCAGCCTGCATTTCCTGATTATCCCGTTCGTAATGTTTGTCTTCTACATCCTGGCGGGGTTAGAAGTAATCGCAGAAGAAATAGAAGATCCCTTTGGTGAGGACTCTAACGACTTGCCAGTCGATCGTATTTGCAAGGGAATATACACTTCGACGCATGAGCTGATTAAATGACGATTTCAGATAGTTTGACCGGTATTTAGCATTCAAATCTTAGAAAGTCATTAAAATTTCAAAATTTTTCATTTTTTTCTCAAGATGGCCGAAAATGGTATTTTAGACAAAAGTCAGACATTTTTCCTAAACTAGCTTTTTCTTAAAACGCGTTTAATCAAAAAATACAAAAACCTCTAATACTTCCCATCAAATTCAACCTGAAAATTGCAAAAATCTCAATTTTGACTTAAAAAGGCATAGTTTTTAGAAACAAAAAAAAGGTGTTTCTTGCATATACCTCAAAGAGGGATGGTTATTTTATTATAACATAAACGACTATAATTATGAAAAAGCTAGCAGTTTTAGGCTGTATATTTATCACAGGATTATTTATTTCCAATATAACTAATGCTCAGTCCCGCTCAAATGTTGACGCCGGGATTTCTACACATAATTACAAACACCCGAATAAAGCGGCCCAGGCGAAAAGCCAAAGTGAAAATGCGATACGGGTACCAAGTATGCAGACTGTGGATCGCTATTCCAAAATGCGTCAGAATGGTGGGGTTATCTCATCAACGCCCAAATATGCACCAAGGCCAGCAACACTTGTTGTGACCCGTACTTATGAGGCGGAGAAAGTGGATATCAATCCTTTGATTTCACCAAGAAACTACAAAACGCCTTTTTCGACAGAAACGAAAAACGTGGAAATTGCCGCTCAGTCAGCCGACTCGATTTATCCGAATCAGGACTAAGCTACAGTAAATTGTAAAAGTAGAACGCCGGGCCCCTTGGGAACCCGGCGTTCTGTTTTTGACACCATTTAAATATCCCTAATTCTTTGTAGGACTAATCCTGATGGTACCAAGCTTCCTCACCTACCAAAGGGGAAACAAGTCAACAAATCATTTTAAAGAATTCCGGCAGCCGAAAGAAACCCCTTCCTCACTACTTTCCACCATGGGGTTTATCGTTTAAAACAATCCTTAATTTAAAACCTGCCAGGTCCGTCTTCACCTCTTTACACTGCCCATTTTTGTAGGAATAAATCCCCTCTTTTCCATCGGGCAAAGTGACCCCGTATTTCCCTTCTGAAATTTTCTTTAAACTGCACATTTGACCAAAACGTTCTGAATAAACCTCTTTCACATTAACAGGCTCCTTGTAATAAAGGCCAGTGATGGTACTGCTGATATGAAAATTCAGATCCTTTTTATCAATTTTGGGCGCATCTTCACCAGAAAACAACACCTGATACAAGGGGTTGACCGTGCTTTTGGTTTGTGTTTTTTCTTTAAGATCCCCATTGACGTAATGGGAAGCAACCGACCCCAGCAGGCGACCGTTAGCGTAGTTACTCTGAATCGAATATTTGCCCGAATAAAACAAGAACTTGAAATCCGATTCTATCCGATGCGTTTCAACGCTATTCTTTAATTCGTAATTGTACACTTTCAAAGAACCTACGGTCCGACCTGCGACGATGACGGTGTACAAGCTGGTTTGCGCGTTTCCAACAGAGGCAACGCCCAATAAGAGCATAATACCATACGATTTCAATATTCTCATTTCAAGGTTTTTACATGTTACAGTTGAGTATCAAAAACGATGCCGGGCAAGGATGATGTTCCGAAATGCTCCCTTACAACCCCAATTTAAAGTCTATTTCGCTGTTATATACTCAACGATATGTAAGCGGATGTACCCATGCTAAACTCACATCGGGCAAAAAAATATGATCCGTGTACTTTTAAAATGATTGGAACCTGAAATTCAAAACTAAAAATCCCTTAGATAATTTAACACTGTTAATCTTTACACATTGTCTTCCACCTAATACGTCTCTGATTTCCAGTGTACATTATATGGAATAAATTTAGTCGATTAAAACTTACCAAATTTTAAGGTCAGATTGTAAGAAATATTACTCAAGTCTGAATCGGATAATCCATTTCCAGAGGCACCAAAAGCCCTTCGGTAAGAGACGCCCGGACTAAATCGCATCCATTTGAATAAATTAAACTCTATCTGAACGCCGGGTTCCATCACAAAGAAAAAGTTAGGATTTTCGTCCTTGTCATCATCCCAATGGTCAAAATCCCAGTCGTCAAATTCGTTTCGGTCATATTGAAGTGTGAAACCTGTACCGGTCAGAAGATTAAGATTTACATGAACCTTCCTGGTGGATGCGACGACGTACTCGGTCATGAGTCCTGCCTGACCATACTGATAGGTCATTTTATTGGCTGGAAACTGGCTCACCAACGAAGGTACGGGAATATAGTTGGTTGTAGCAGCTACTCCAAGCCCAATCATCCACTTTTGATTAACAAACCAGCCGCCATAGATCCCCGGCATGTTGGCGTAGCTACCATTAATTGTGGTGAATTTGTTGCTAATGGCTGCATAGCCACCAGAGGATCTAACGTTTGAGTTTTTGAAGATTGTCTGATTCTCCTGGGCAACAGCACCATTGATAGCCAACAATTGTACCATAACCAGCAGACCTAAGAGATGTTTTTTCATGATATATGCGTTTCGTTTCATCTCAGACAATCCTAAAAGCACTTTCCCCTATTGGCACCAAATGCTATTTGGTCACGGGCTCACTCCTTTAAGGAATAAAACTAATATCCAGCTGCTGTATCAGGGCATCATGCTCGGGCGTAAGCGTGAGATACACCTTAATTCTGCCCTTCCGGCCATTGAGGGTAAAATACCCACGTAACTGGTTCTCAGCTGAAAATGCCGACACACTTTCAATAACCCCCACCTTTGCAAAAACTGCATCCGATTCACGTTTACGATGATCCAGGGAACGATCCGGGAAAAAATTTTCAGCAAAAATTCCGCTGGCTTCTGCTCCCTGCCATTCCGGGAGTAGTTTCACCAGCTGATTTTTACGTGTATTGAGAATTTCCGAAACAGCAATTATCTTGGGCCTTAGGGCAGCAAGGGAGATAATTGTATCCAGCACTTCTGTATTTATCGTGGCCATTCCAGCGTAGGTACGGTTGGCAAATGCGATAATCCCGATCCCATAATCGGGCAATATTTGCCACTGGCTGCCAAATCCCGGCAAGCCTCCTGTATGGCCTACGCCTACTCTGCCTTCGCAATCTTTGCTCCATCTCAGGCCATACCCGTATGCCGAACTCATGGCACATTCACGTCCACCGGGATATTTGAATTTGGCATTCAGGTTATTGAAATTCCACGGCTGATGCATCTCACGAAGATCACTTCGGGTAACCGGCCCCAAGTCGGTTCCAGAGTGCGCCGGCCATGCAGAAAGATGAAAGGCTACGTATTTGCTAAAATCGTCAATAGAAGTGATCAGCCCTCCCATGGCCCCATAAGTACCATCATGCTCCAATTCTTCTTCCTTCCATATTCCATCTTCAAAACGATAGCCGTGTGCGAGCAAATCCTTGGGCGCCTCGGTATACTCCCAAATGGTGTGATTCATTCCCAGAGGTTTGAAAATAGCTTCATTAATGTACTTCTGATAAGGCTTTCCGGAAACATTTGTAATGATTCGCCCAAGAATGGCATAACCGAGATTACTGTATTCATAGGCCACCCCCGGTACGTTAGAAAACGAAATACCCTTTCTGATCAGGGCTAGTAAATCCTCGTCACGGGTATCCAGCTGCCGGTCGCCCCAGGGATTATCTTCCGGAAAACCAGCCATGTGTGTCATCAGGTGGCGGATGGTTATCGGTGGTGCATCAGAAGTGAGTGATGGCATATTCCTCAATTCGGGAACATACAAAAAAGCGGGATCATCAACTTTAAGCTTGCCCTCCTTTCGCAATGCCAGAATACCCATGGCGGTAACACTCTTTGACATAGAGGCAATTCGAAACATGGACTGCGACGACGATCGGACAGCAGATTTGAGGTCACTCATCCCAAAGCCTCCGGAATACAAAAGCTTCCCATCCACCACCAACCCGAATGCAAGACCCGGGAAATGATTTTTTTCCGCATAGGCCTGATATCGTTTTGCGACAATAGGAAGAGTCGCCATAATCCTGGCCTCTTTCTCCGAATCATACCCTTGCCCAAACGACGAAAGGTGACAAACTGTTAAAACTAAAATGATGGTACAAATTTTCATAACCAGGGCTGGACGAATTCTTGGGGTATACATTCAAATTTATTCATTTAAATCGATTTTGCTAATGTCAGGCTACGGTTCGCATGACGAACAGCAGAAGATAGAGCCGGTACGTTGGGAAAGGCATAATAAAAACCTTCGACAAGAATGCTGTTTCAGTACCACAAAACCTCCCGGTGCCCGCATTCTCGAAAATCTACCGGAACAAATCTTCACATTCTTAAAAATATGCAATAAGTACTTTTTAATCTTATTTAAAAAGTACAATTTTTGTGAATTAAATCCAGTACCAATCCGTTAATATTGCATCTGAATAGCATATGTAAATTTAACGGTACATTTTTCGCGTTATTCACACAGGATTTAATATTAAAAAAATCATATAATATAAAACAAGATTACCAGTCAGTTACATCAGCTGTCTAACATGACAAAAGTTATGAATTACTCCATATTTGCGCCAACTCAGTCCGACTCCAGAAAGTACCTTAGAATGGCTGTTGCCGCGTTCTTTTTCGTACAAGGATTGAGCTTTGCTGCCTGGGCAAGTCGTATTCCCGACATTAAAAACATGCTTCACCTCACCGAGGGCGGGCTTGGAACTGTTCTTTTAGCGCTGCCCATTGGCCTGATGGCTAGTTTACCCATTTCCGGATGGATGGTGACACACTACGGCAGTAAAAAAATGGTTCTGATCGGAGCGATTCTCTATGCCACCACACTGGTATTCATCGGCTTCGCATCCAGGACGGAACACCTGGTTATTGCGTTGTTTGCTTTTGGACTTTGGGGAAACCTTACAAATATTGCGATAAACACGCAAGCAGTCGCTGTTGAACAGATTTACAGAAAATCGATCATGGCCTCATTTCATGGTCTGTGGAGCCTTGCGGGTTTTATAAGCGCCATGATAGGTTCTGTATTTATTTCTGCCAGCATTTCTCCCAAAATTCATTTCAGCGCCATCGCCATCATTGCTTTCGCCGTCATATTCACTGCTTATAAGCATACCATGGCTGACAGTGATAAAAGTCAGGACGACGCGCAACCCATGTTTGTGAAGCCCGATCGCGACCTGCTGACGCTTGGCCTCATCGGCTTTTGTGCGATGGTCTGCGAGGGTGCAATGTTCGATTGGAGCGGTGTCTATTTTCAGGAAGCGGTAAAGGTCCCTGCCGCCATGACCACCCTTGGCTACGTATCCTTTATGGGCACCATGACAGGCGGAAGATTCGCTGGTGACTGGCTTGCCAATAGAATCGGGAGAAAGAAAATGCTTCAGGCCAGTGGCATCCTGATGGGATCGGGCCTGCTGATTTCCGTCCTGTTCCCCTATCTGATCACAGCAACTTTCGGGTTTCTTCTGGTGGGATTTGGGGTCTCGTCAGTGGTACCGCTGGTGTACAGTGCCGCGGGAAGATCCACAACGATGTCTGCCGGTATGGCACTGGCCGCTGTATCTTCCATCAGCTTCATCGGTTTTTTAATTGGCCCTCCGTTGATCGGTATTGTGGCCCAGTTTGCCGATCTGCGCTGGTCGTTTGCTATTGTAGGCCTTCTTGCTTCCATGACTGCCATATTAAGTTCAAAAGCCAAGTTGATCCAATAGGTAAACCAGGACTAAGTTTTTTACGCTGGACAGGACTACGCTCAGGTAGTCCTGTCTTGTTTTATGACAGCATTGTGACTCAATGTAAAGTGGCGTATTAGCCTAAAAACTGCCTGAGATAATTTCGGCTTGTCAATATTGCGCTGGTCACATCTGTAATATTACCTTCATAAGCCTTGTCCTCCACCTCAATGACGACCGGTCCGCGATACCGAACATCAGTCAAAGCCGCGAAAAAGCCCCTCCAGTTTACATCTCCCAACCCAGGTAGCTTCGGCGAATGGTATTCCAGCGGATTGGCCAGGATTCCTACCCTGTCCAATTTATCTTTATAAACCCTTACATCCTTGAGATGAATATGGTGCAGGCGTTCCTTATAATTATAAATTGGCTTCACTTCATCCATCATCTGCCAGATCATATGCGAAGGATCATAGTTCAAGCCCAGGATACGGCTTGGTATTATCTCGAACATCCGATCCCACACCGAAGGACTGATTGCCAGATTCTTACCTCCCGGCCATTCATCATCAGTAAAAAACATAGGGCAGTTTTCAATACCTATCTTTACGTTACATTCCTCTGCCACTTTCACGATGCCCGGCCAGATTTCCGCAAAGGTCTTTAAATTGTCCTTAATACTTTTGGATGGATCGCGACCAATAAAGGTGTTTACAACCGGCACGCCGAGCTTCGCTGCTCCCCGAATGACCTGCTTGATGTGCTCCACATAAAACGCGGACCGACCCGGGTCAGGATCCATGGGGTTAGGGTAATAGCCAAGGGCTGAAATAGAGACATGGGCTTCTTTCAGCGCGTACCTGATCTCTGCTATCTTCTTCTCAGACAGGCTATTTACATCGATATGTGTTACGCCTGCATATCTGCGGTTATCAGCATTATCCAAGGGCCAGCACATTACTTCAATGCACTCAAAACCATGCGTGCCCGCAAACCGAACCACATGTTCAAATCCAAAATCCGCCAGAATGGCGCTAACAAAACCTAATTTTAGCATAGCAAATAGAATACGTTGTAATCAAAAATATAACGGCCTTCGCTCAGGAAATCATCTGGCGGTGAAGTTAAACATATCCGGCCAATTGGTTTAAGACATTGCTCATCTAAAATAATGATTGGCCAGTTATAAACACAAATCCCTCTCAGTTCCAGACGCACACGATTCATTTGCGATATTTCAAAAAAAGCAACCTGAACTGCACACTTCACACTTGCGCCTGCCACATAATAAAATTCATCAACAATATTGCCCTATCCATCCTGCCAGGCTACCATTTGTAACTATCCTCCATCAATAATTCTCTCGAATAGTAGTAATATTGATATAAGAAAGGCATCAGTCAACGCTTATACATTCAAGCGATTTTGTTGAATTTTCTATAACTTAAACATTCATTTCGTACACATGGCAGATTCAGAACCAGGGATAGGACGAAAAATACTCAGTTTTTTCATCAATGAAAATACTGAATCGGAAAAGCCGTCGACTGTATCGACGCCCGCTCCGGCAGCAGTAGCTCCCAAGACTACCGTACCCAATGTGGCAGGTACCGCAGATGTTGACCGCAAATTCGTTGAACATTTTGTCGATCTGCTTGAAAAAGCCAATTTACCGGGACCGGATTACTTTGAATACAAACAAGCGCTTCAGAGCATGGAAGGATTAGGGCTCGGAGAAGAAAAGCAATTTCAGGCCGCATGGGCTAGTTTTAAAGCAATGGGAGGTGCTAAGGATACAAATATTCTCAGGACTTCGGCTGAACAATACCTGGGAATACTGGATAAAGACCGTACGTCTTTTCTCAAAGATGTAGATGTGGCAATAAAAAATCGGGTAGGTTCCTTACATGACGAGCTAAAAAAACTGGAAGAAAACAATACAGCATTTACGCAACAGATTGCCGAGTTACAGAAGAAAATAGACGACAACAAAAATCGTCTCGGTCAAATTTCTGGTGAGATATCGGAACAAAGTGCCAAGATTAACGCGAATAAAGAAAGTTTCGAAGTCACTATGAATAGTTTCGTTGAACAAATTAAATCAGACCTTAACAAGATCAATCAATACCTTAAATAATTAAACTATGGCAACACCAGATTTTTCTCAAATCGGCGGCTCGCAGGAGGATCAGTCCAAACGCTCCTACTGGAGCAAGCCGGAGGGAATTACTTCTTTACTTTTCCTGGGTGCGGCTGGGGCTGCGGCGTTATATTACTGGAATAAACTAGCCGCATTTCTCATTGAAGTTACCCAAAACACGCTGTATCTGGGATTTCTGATGGCCATTCTGGCCGTGGTAGTCTTTCTCTTCACGAGCAAAGACGTCCGTACGGCGGTATTTTTCCTGTTCAAAACCCTGATGCGAAAAATAACAGGATTGATAATCAAGCTTGATCCTATCGCCATTATGAAAATCTATATTGAGGATTTGAAGGAGAAGCGTGAAAAAATGCAGGGACAGATTAACATTCTGGCAGGTCAATTGGTAAAACTAAACCGGAATATCAACGAAAATAATGAGCAGATAAAACAGAAATTTGCCGAAGCCAACAAGGCCACTCAAATGAGTGACCGCCCCGGAATGAAGGAAACCGCCTCATTGGCCACCATCGAAGGGGCCGGCTTGCAGGAAATGAATGAAAAGCTATTCCCATTGCAGCGTAATATGAAAACGGTCCTCGAATTCATGGAAAAGGTAAATACGAGCGCTGATTACATTATTAAAGAAACAGAGATCAAGGTTAAGCTCAAAGAAGCAGAATATAAAATTGTAAAGGAAAGCTCGAACGCGCTGCGCACGGCAGTTAGCATCTTTAAAGGGAATCCTGACAAAAAGTTTTATTTCGACGAATCCATGGAATACATCCAGGACGATATGAGTATGAAACTGGGAGAAATGAAGCGAGCTATGGATTTGTCGATGGATTTCATCAATGGAGTAGATGTTCAAAATGGCCTGCTATCGGATAAAGGTCAAGCCATGCTGGAAGCCTACAACCATGGCGAGTTCAAACTGATCAGCCTGGATGCGCCTACGCCGGGGACACGGAAAATAGACCCGCCGAAGGACTCCAACTACAAGGGCCTTCTCGACTAAATAAATCACTTTCTATTATTTTAAATTTATTAACCCCAATTTTCATGAAAAGACTTACAGTAGCAGGACGACTTCTCATTACCGCCTTAGTTTTGGGAGCCATATTTGTTGGTTATAAATATTTTGGTGGACAAAAAGCACTGGACAAACTCGCTCAGGATCAAGCAATATCCACTCAGACGGACGCTACAAACGCCCCGGAGTCCTTGGAGACAAACAGCACCACTTCAACGGATTCGGAAGCTTCCGACCCCGGCCAGTCAACACCATTCAACTACACTGCGCCGACTCCCGTCGATGGCAAGTTAAAGGGTGTGGTTGAACTTGGTGCAAGTGGATTCAATTCCTTTATCATTAAAGTGGATAAGCAAAAAAGATGGAGCCTCGAGAAATCGGAATTCGGTAACAGCCTTGTGACTGAGAACATGGCCACCGATGAAGATGTAAGGATCGGTTTGAAAAAGTACATCGGCTCTATGCTTGACTATGGCGTAAGTGGAAAAGAGATTCATTTTGTGGTAAGTTCGGGCGCTGCCAAAGCAGAAGTAACACAGAAAATCACCAAAGCGTTGAAATCTTTGAATTACGTGGTAAATCAGGTTACACCTGAACAGGAAGGTCAGCTTGCCCTAAAATCTGTTTTGCCTGCGGAGTACCAGGATAAGGCTTTTGTGGTGGATATAGGTTCAGGAAATACCAAAATATCGTGGCATGAAGGAGGTAAAGTAACCGCGTTGGAATCCTACGGTGCAAAATATTTTCAGGAAGGCACAGATGATAGCAAGGTGTATCAGGAAGTAAGTGCCAAAGCAAAACAGATTCCATCTGAACTCAGAAATACCTGCTTCATCATCGGAGGCGTACCTTTCGAAATGGCAAAAGAGGTGCGTAAGGGTAAAGAAAGATATACAACTTTAAGTGCTCCATTGGCTTATTCTAAACTTACAAATGCAAAATCCAAGGCGGGTGTTAACATTTATAAAGCAGTTACAGACGCCACTGGCTGCAAACAGTTTGTGTTTGACTGGGACGCAAACTTTACCATTGGATTTTTATTAGGACTTTAAACCAGGGAGGAAAGGGAGAAAGGAGAATGGAGTAAGAGGCGACCGATGCCATTTCCATTTTCCTTTCTTCCTCCTCCCTGCTCCTTTTTATGACACTCTCTCAACTATTTGCTTCAATTTCGCAAAATCCGTGGCAGCTGGCTTCGGTTTTTATGCTTATGCCGGTCATTGCCTGGTTAGTGGGTATCCTGGCCCATGGGAGCCGGGATGTGAAATTTTGGAGTTACGTATTTGCTGTTCTGGTTTACGCCACTTGCATACCGGGAATATTTTCGGTTTGCCTCAATATTTACCTTTTTCTTTTTGAAAGGCAGAGCATATGGCAGGCCAATATCGTTTTGCAGTTTTTGCCAATGATTTCGATGGCGCTTACCCTGATGATTATCAAAAGTAAGATCCCATTCTCACTCATTCCCGGATTTGGCAAAATTTCCGGTTTTCTAACGTTGATTTTTTTTCTAATCGGTGTCATGTGGTTTTTGGACAGAATCCACTTAGTAGCATTTACTTACGTTCCATTTTCTATCATTTTGGGCGGATTTATTCTCACTTTACTGGCTATTAGATTTGCATGGAGCAAATTGTTCTGAACCATACCTCGTATATTCAAATCTGCGTCACTGACGAGCAGAAGATTTTTGCCCGTCAATTGGTGGAACATTCCCTTCGGCACCATCATGTTTCCAATATCTGGGACAATCAGGAAAGTAAACTTTCTCAGACACGCATGATGCGTTTTACCGGAAGCCTTGGTGAGATTGTCTTTGCCGATTGCTATCATCTCCCCCGCCCCACCCGATCCTTCGGCGCCGTTGACGGTCAGGACTGGGGTGAAGATTTTTTGATTAAATCTCAAAGTGAGATTTTTTCGGTTGATATCAAATCCATGAAACGCAGGTCTGGAGAATTGGCACAAAACTTCGTACTGAATATTCCCGCCTCCCAACTTCACAAACCAAAATCTAAAACATCCCACTATTTCTGTATTTCCTTTCATCAGTCGGAAACCGACGGAACCATTGCTTCCCTGCTTGGATTTATTGACAAGGCATTCCTGGAAAACGGTGAAGTTGGGAAACTATACACAGCCGGAACCAAACGAATCAGAAGTGACAACACCACATTCACATTTCACCAAAACACGTACGAAATTCTCTTTGCAGATATAGATCCTCCGGTACTGACCGATCACATCAGAGGCCTGAAAGGGTTTCGGGTGTGTAATTTGCGAAAGTGAATTTGATAAACACATGTGTATTAATGTTAAATAAGACTATTCCGGATCATCTTTGTATAATTAACCAGACAACGCCTCAAGTCAACAGAAGACTTTTGTGAAAGTTCTCTGTAGAATAAAAGAACAGTTAACTAAATATGGGTTCCAAATCACGCACTTACGATAAGAAAAAACTTCTGGGACAAGTATATACACCCGCATATATTGTAGACAAAATCCTCAAGCAGGTAGGATTTTATGGCAGTTTCAGGGCTAAAAAAATACTCGACCCTGCCTGCGGGGATGGTCGGTTTCTTGTCCCGATAGCAGATCATATCATTCGTAACTCGCCACCTGAATTCATAAAAGATAACCTGTTACTGATAAATGGCTGGGACATAGATGCCCATGCGCTGTCTGCTTGTCGAGAGAACCTAAACAAACTCCTGGAAAACACCGATATACAAGTTGACTGGAATCTGAAACAAGCGGATGCACTGAAACAACTTGACGAGGAAGAGAGATTCGACTTCATTGTGGGCAATCCCCCATACATTCGTATCCAACACTTACCTGAAGAACAGCGTAAATATGTGCAGGCGGTATATTCATTCTGTAAATCCGGAGCAACGGATCTTTATATAGCGTTTTTCCAGCTAGCCTCCACCTTACTTAAAACTGAAGGCATATGTGGGTTCATAACGCCAAACTCTTTCTTCTCCTCCGAAACAGCCAGGTCTTTACGATCATTTTTCGAATGGAATCAAAACCTTATTCAGGTTACCAATTATGGAGCCATTCAAATATTTGAAAATGCCGCTACCTACTCGGCAATCACAATCTTCGGGAAACTGAAAAGGGAGAATTTCTACTTTGAAAAATGTAATGAAGGGTATAATTACTCAGGCAGAACAATCCGATTTTCGGAAATCTCAGAAAAGAAAACATGGCAATTATCCCCTGAAGATCCATTCGTAACAGAGGGGAAGCGCCTCGGAGACGTGTGCCAAATTTCGGTTGGCATCACCACACTTGCGGACGCTTTGTACTTATTCAGCCTTCAGGAAGAAAAAGATTACCTCGTGAAGGGTGTTAACAAAAAAGGCAGCGCAACCTGGATTGAAAAGGAGATTTTGAAACCAATTGTTAAAGGATCAAAGCTGAAAACCAGTACAGATCCTATAAAAGAATACATCCTTTTTCCATACCAAAAGGATGAAAAAGGTAAACATAGAATCATACCTGAGGACATTCTGCAAAGTTTGTATCCCAAAGCTTACGAATACTTACTAAGCATCAAACCATCGCTGGATCAGCGCGATAATGGAAAAGCAAATGCCGTGTCCTGGTACGCTTTCGGACGGTCGCAGGCGCTGGATACCTCATTTGGCAAGAAGATTATTTTTTCACCCATGAATCTGACACCGAATTTCATCCTGTACGATCAACCAGATTCCACCATTTACTCAGGCTATTTCATCAAGTACAATGGCGACTATGGTCAACTTCTGGCACAGTTGAACTCGCAAAGAATGGCCGATTTCATTGATGTTTCGGGAAGAGATTTTCAAGGTGGTTATAAAGGTTACAACAAAAGGATTCTGGAAAATTTTGTTGTAACGGATTAACTGCAGCTACGAATCTTATTTATGGAAATGAATTAACCTATCCTGTGCTTACATCTCAATCTTTGTATTATACTGAACCATCTATTCGTACCCATCGGCCTAATTACTTGAAAGGTAGCAACCAAAATTCCCATTAAATAAATAAATGAAAATGAATATAAATAAACGAACGTTCATTTATATTTGCATTTATTATGAGAACAAGAGATGCAAACAAGGAGGCTATCATTCGTCAAAAAGCCATAGAAATGATAGTCCGGCAGGGCTTTGACGGACTCAGCATGCATAAGCTTGCCAAATCGGCAGGTGTGTCTGTGGCTACCATTTACATTTATTTCAAAGATAGAGAGGATCTGATACAACAGCTTTATCTGGAAGAAACACATAAAATGACGGAAGCTACGCTCCGGAATTTCGATCCGGAATGTCATTTTGACGTGGGATTAAAGATCCAGTGGCAAAACCGGATCCGGTATTGCCTTGAAAACCCCTACAGTATGACATTTATGGAGCAGGTCAAACACTCTCCTATCATCGACAGGTCGGCTATTGATCGAAGCTTTATTGATGCCATGTCGAAATTTGCCCATAACGCAATTGAAAGACAGGAACTGGTGGCACTTCCACTCGAGATATATTGGTCGATTGCCTTTGCTCCGTTATACCAACTTGTTAAATATCACATATCCCAAACCAGCATGCCTGGCAGGCCTCCTTTTGTTTTTGATGATACAAAAATGGAACAGGCGCTACACCTGGTTTTGAAAGCACTAAAACCTTAAACGATCATCACAACGATATTTCAATCCTATGAACAACGACTACGAACCATCTGAGTTTGTCCTGGTTTTCAGGACAAACATTCACTGTGGAGAGGATCTTGCACGTTTAACCCCGATCCTAAATTCAACTTTTGGCGGCTCCCGGTGGAGTGTAGACTTATCAGATGTGGACCGTGTACTTCGAATAGAAACCTCCTCTTCCGACACGATTACCGTGATTGAGAAAGTAACAGGTGCCGGATTCATTTGTGAAGAATTACTCGCTTAAAACCAAACTCATGACACTCCAAAATTCACATACATTTACCGGCTACCAGAAATTTATCGTAGCCATTCTGGCAATTCTTCAATTCACCATTGTGCTGGACTTTATGGTACTGTCTCCTTTGGGAGCCATTCTGCTCAAAGAGCTTTCCATCACCACCGCGCAGTTTGGATTGGTGGTTTCAGCTTATGCTTTTAGTGCAGGTGCAGCAGGCCTGCTTGCGGCGGGCTTCGCGGATAAATATGACCGCAAAAAGCTACTGCTTTTCTTTTACACTGGCTTTATCTTCGGCACCGTCCTTTGCGGAATAGCACCCGATTATCACTTTTTATTAATGGCCCGGATTATCACCGGTATATTTGGAGGCGTGATCGGATCTATATCGTTTGCGATCATCACGGATATTTTCCCAATGGAAATGCGCGGCAGGGTAATGGGTTTTGTACAAATGGGCTTTGGATTAAGTCAGGTTCTGGGCATCCCCATCGGGCTATATCTTGCAAATATCTTTGGCTGGCATGCACCGTTTTTAATGATTGTAGGTTTGAGCATAATCATAGGTGTCGTTTTATTGAAATTTCTAAAACCCATCAATGACCATCTGAGGATTCAAAAACAAGGCAATGCCTTTCAACACCTCGGTGGAATTATTTCTACGACCAGGTATCTCAGAGGCTTCGCGGCCACGGCCCTACTCGCCACGGGCGGATTCATGCTCATGCCATTCGGAAGCGCTTTTGGTGTGCACAATCTGGGGATTTCTTTGAATCAGCTTCCGTTTTTATACATGGTTACCGGCGTGTGTATGCTCGTGTTCAGTCCGGTTATAGGTAAGCTTAGCGACCGTATTGGGAAATACCAAATGTTCATAGCCGGATCTGTGCTCACCTGTATCATGACCCTCATCTACTGTAACCTGGGCGTTACCCCGCTCTGGATAATTATGGTTCTGAATGTTTTCCTTTTTGTAGGCATAACGGGCCGAATGATATCCGCGTCGGCATTGATGACCGCGGTCCCCGAACCCCAGGATCGCGGTGGTTTTATGGGTGTCAATGCTTCCGTTCAACAAATCTCAGGCGGAGTAGCTTCGCTCATTGCCGGATATATCGTTACCGAAACAAGTACGGGTTATCTGGAAAACTATCCTTTACTGGGTAATGTCGTAGTCGCCGCAGCTATTCTTACAGTCTTTTTAATGTATACCATCCATAAATTTGTGAGAGACAAACCTACATTTTCTGCTACCAAGCCGCAGCCTTGACGGTGCCTGGATGGCGAATTAATACATTGAATAAATTAAAAAAACGGGACAAGCAGCGGTTCCGTTTTTTTGATTTAATGGCTAAAAAAATAGAAAGCTCCGGGAGCATAGTTGAAATTATAAAAATCGAAAAGCGAATCACAAGATTCAATTCCTATCAACAATCAACCGTTTAGCACATAAACCTGTCGTCGAGCAATTCGGCGTAAGACCAAACTTAACAACCGGGCTGTAAACTCATCAGTTTCACCTTACCAGGTTAAACTTATTCCTTACAATGCTCAAACTTCAACATACTCATTTACTGCACATTACAAATTTTCCTAAAAATAATCTTTTTGTACTTAGTATACTTTTTAAAAGTTTTATACATTTACATCATTAAAAAACTTTTGCGACATTTAATTTATATGAATTAGGGTTAAAAATATTTTACGTTTATTTACATACGAAACATGAAATAAACTAACATCTTTTTATACATTTAATACTTTTAAATGAAAATCATCAGTATTGTCAATAACAAAGGAGGTGTGGGAAAGACCACTTCCGCTCAGAGCATAGCTGCCGGGCTCAGCAAATTTGCTAATGCACGTGTGCTCGTGATAGACCTGGATGCTCAGGCAAGTCTTACGAAAAGTTTTGGCATTGTACATGCCGGACTCAAAAAAGATAGTGGTTCTTTCATTACTGGTGAATACGAGTTTGATGAAATAGTGAAGAAGGTTGGTGACATAGATATATTGCCTGGCTCTGCCGAAATGAGCCACCGCGAGGACACAATCAAATCCGCGCCCATTTTTCCATTCAACCTGAAAATTGCTCTGGAAAAAGTGAAGGATCGGTATGACTTTGTAATCATTGATTGTCCACCGGCCTTGAATGGTAACACACGGATGGCTCTGGTTTCATGCCACCAGTATTACGTTCCCCTTCAGGCAGAATTTTTGAGTTATGAGGGGTTGCGTAACTTTTTGGTTTATTCAGCGGAAATAAAGAAAATTAGCCCGAACACGAATCTCGGCGGAGTGTTTGCAACCAGGTACAATCCAAAAATAAGGAAGAAAATAAGCCACGAACTGATCAATGCTACGAAGGAACAACTGGGTGATGTATTTATGGACTCCTATATCAGGGACAACATTGCACTTTCGGAAGCACAGGCAAGCGGCACCACAATATTCGATTACGCGCCCCACAGCAATGGAGCAGAAGACTATTACAAGCTGACCAAAGAAATTTTAGAACGCATTAACAACTGACACAATGGCTAAAGACAGGAAATTTGATTTTGCACCACTTCCCCGCGTTGCCGACATCCAGGAAGAGACGGAAGTCGGAATGGTGGAGAATGGTGTGGAACAAGCCCCAACAAAGGTAACGTTTGACTGTGATTACATCCTGATGGAAAACATGAAAGACTATGGCTATTGGGAAGGGCTTACTCAAAAGGATATTATTCTCGAATCTCTGAAATTATACTTCAAAGACAAGGAAATACGTCCGCGTCCTGACAAGATCCGTAATAAAACAAAAGTGGGACGCAAGCCTAAAAATGCCCACGATTAGTACAGCGCCAGGGATTCAATAAAGAGCAGCACCAACCATCCTTATTGAATCCTCTGTTTTTATTATTCCCTATTGAACCACTTCCGCAATTTTCTCAAATAGGGACATTCACAAATCTGCGATGATAGTTGATCTGACCCAGGTGATAGGACAGGTGCGTCGACAAGTGACTTAGAATTAAACGAACACTTTGTTTTGGAAACATGGCCAGAACTTCGTGCGGATACTCCTTCATCAGATCTTCCTCCGACAAATGAATCAGCGCATTTTCCAGGATTAGGTCCAAGGCTTTCAATTCGTCAAGTATCATTTCCCTGGAAAACAATCTCTGGGTAAACTCCGCGTCCCGATTCCTTACATAAGGGACATTGCCCAGAGTAAGTCCAATGTACGTGCGCAGGTTTCCAATGAGATGCTGAACCAGATTGCCTCCTGAATTGGTGGTACCAGGAATTACAATCCACATATCGTCGTCCGTACGATAAGCCATAACCTCATCTATGACCTTCCCTACTTCTCTGTGGTACAAAATGGTGAATTCTTTATTATGCATATACTTTGCTGATTACATCATGCCACTTTGATTTATCTAAACTACGATTCATATTCTGATTTCCCTTAAATCATCCGAATAACAACAAACAAAATCCTACTGTTTGCGTGTCAACCGGCAACCACGAATGCATTCTGCAACATCCCTGCATCGTGCAACCAGGTGTCAATCAGTTGATTTTCAGCACATGTAACCCTGTTGCACGCTATTTAACCCTACTTTTGACCTGACCTAAGGAAGTCACGCGTACAGACAACCAGGAATAGAATTTTAACCACGGAAACAAGCCGGTACAACCCGGAAAATTTGTATGAATCAGAAAACACAGAATCCGAATAGAGAAACAGATCTTGACTGCTGCGGTAAAATCGGGTTTGAAACTCCAGGCATAAAAGCTGTACCGATTGCAAAACAGCCTCATCCCGATCATGACGCACATAACCATTCGCACGGTGACCATTCACATGAAGAAGAAAGCGATGGCCATAAGCTCTGGGTAAGTCGCTGGCCACTATGGGCTAGTTTGTCCATCTTATTGCTCTTCCTGGCTTGCACATGGATTTTGCATCTAAACATTGCAAAGCCAATTGAAATCGGATTGATGCTCACGGCATACATCCTGGCTGGACACAAAACAATCCGTCTCGCATTTCGAAAGGCAATACGAGGGGACCTGTTCAATGAATTCACGCTGATGACCATTGCCACACTCGGCGCTTTCTACATCGGTGAATTTAGTGAAGGGGTTGCCGTGATGATTTTCTATGAAATCGGTGAGCTGTTTCAGGATATGGCGGTCAGCAGATCCAAACGCTCAATCAAGGCACTTCTGGATATCAGGCCTGACGTGGTGACAGTTGTCCGGAATCATCTCAATGTAGAGGTACGTCCTGACGAAGTGCAACCAGGTGAAACAATCCTTGCCAAAGCAGGTGAAAAAGTAGCATTGGACGGCATTTTGAAATCGCCATCCGGCACATTCAACACGGCGGCACTGACCGGGGAATCGGTTCCGGATGTCAAAAGGCAAAATGAAGTGGTACTCGCCGGAATGATCAACACGGACAAAGTGGTTGAGATTGAAGTGACCGCACTTTTCAAGGACTCCAAGTTGTCGCGGATACTTGAAATGGTGCAGGACGCAACAGCCCGAAAATCCCCTACCCAACTGCTTATCAGCAGACTGGCAAAAATCTACACACCCATTGTTTTTGGTCTGGCGATGCTGATCATTTTACTACCCTGGATTCTGGTACCAAATTATGATTTCCAGGAATGGCTGTACCGGGGTATGGTATTTCTTGTGATCGCCTGTCCTTGTGCATTGACCATATCGATTCCGTTGGGGTATTTTGGTGGAATTGGCTTGGCTTCAAGAAACGGGATTCTTGTAAAAGGATCTAATTTCCTGGATGCTGTGACAAAGATTGACACCGTAGTGATGGACAAAACGGGAACATTAACCAAAGGGGTATTTAATGTTCAGAAAGTAGCAGCCCTGTTTGACAAAAATCAGTTATTGTATCTGGCCGCTTCCCTGGAAAGCTACTCAACCCATCCGGTGGCTAAGGCAGTGGTTGCGCATGCTCAGGATCAGAAATTGTCAAAGCCCCATCATGTTCAGGAAATACCGGGTCATGGACTTACCGGAACCGTAGACGACCATGTGGTACTTACCGGCAATCAAAAACTGTTACAAAAACACGCAATTAGCTATCCGCCGGAAATCGAAAATATTGTGGAATCCGTTGTATTGGTGGCTATTGATGGCAAATATGCCGGATACCTGACCATTTCCGATGAGACCAAGGTAGATGCCGCGGACACAATAAATAATCTTCACAAGCTGGGTATAAATACGGTGATGCTTTCAGGAGATAAGGCCATAGTTACTTCCGCTGTTGCCCGGCAAATGAATATAAATCAGGCCTATGGGGATCTGCTTCCGGAAGATAAGGTAAGGCTTGTCCAGGATTTAAAGGACCAGGGGAAAACCGTTGCTTTTGTAGGTGATGGCCTAAACGACGCACCGGTCATCGCTCTTGCCGATGTTGGTTTCGCAATGGGTGGCTTGGGTTCGGACGCAACCATCGAGACGGCCGACATCGTGATTCAGAATGATCAGCCTTCCAAAATTGTGTCGGCCATCAAAATCGGTAGGATCACAAAAGCAATAGTTTATCAGAATATTGGCCTGGCCATGGGCGTCAAGATTCTGGTCATGATGTTGGGTGCTGGCGGGATTGCTAGTTTGTGGGAGGCCGTGTTTGCAGATGTGGGCGTGGCATTACTGGCTATTCTTAACGCCTTCAGAATTCAGGGGAAGAGGGTTTGATTCATGGTTGAGGGTAACTGGTTAACGGTTGATTCCGTGAACTGGCTGTCAATCTAAACGTTTTGGTATGTTTAGATTGACAACCAGTTGCCTTTTGGCTTATTTAGTAATAACAAAATCCCCTTTTTCAACCGACCAGTCGTTGCCGAAGAACCCAGCCATTTTTACACCTTTGAAACCTTTTTCGAGCATTTCAGCGGAGTAGATCATCAGATCGGGGAATCCACTTCCACCAGCAAAATATTGATTCGCATTGGTGGCTTGCATCCCCATTTTGCCTGTGCCGGCAACCACCGCCACAGATGCCACTCTACTGTCGGCACGCGGCCATGTGAAATAGGTTGCCAGGTCACTGCCAACAAATTCATGGCTCCCTACAACGATCTTCCCGGCAGACACCCGGACGGGGCAATTGGCCAACAGTTTATTCCACGCAAGATTACTGGTTGAGTTGCCATATAGAATTACGCCGCGATCTCTAAACTTTTCCATGTCAAACTCACTGTCACGTACAAGATCTACCGCGCCATTTCCTCTGTAATACCAGGTTTCAGCATCGTAGCGCGCTTTCTCGTAGGCCCATAAAATTTCGTCAGGCGTACCCTTTGTTGCATACACAAATACCATCCGATTTTTAAATGGCTCCTTGAATGTTCCGGATCGAAGCGGATTTTTTTCCTTTTCCAAACCGTTGGTAGAAAGTGACCATTTACCGGACTTTCGTAAAAGGATGTTTTGATTATTTTCAGCTACATCCACAGACAGAGCGTTTTCGTTGTCCAGCTGTACGGAGATCTTACTGCCCTTTTCAAATGCCGACAAATCCAGGGACAAGGTTGCCACATTGCTGGTGGTCCCGGAAATGCTATTTTTCTGCTTATCTAAATTCAGTTTTACGTTGCTGTATTTAAGTGGAACTACCTGCTGCTGAATAGTGGCCCATTTCATTTTGGCAGACACGCCGGGATTGGCCGTGGTAAAATCAATATGGTATGTTGCCGTATCCTTGGCAATTGTATGCCAGCTAAAAAAATCAAAAATAGGAGGCCAGTCAACGCTGATGTCGCCATACCAGTGACCGCCCCCCTTATGCTCATAATAACTAAAATCAGGATGAAAACCAGCAAGAAGTTTCTTCATCTGACGTGCATATTCAACAGAAACGGTACGGTCCGCATCGCCATGCGCTATGTAAACGCCTAATCCCTTGTAGTTTTGAGCGAGCGCGGGTACGTTACTTGCATTACTGGCTCTCAGCAACACAGACTCCACCTCAGAACCGGAGCTGTCGGGTATCATGCCATCATGGGAACCATAGGACGACAATGTTGGATAGCCTGCTGAAGGTGCTATAGCCGCCCATTTATCAGGATAGGTTGCACCCAAAAACCAGGTGCCGTGACCGCCCATCGAATGGCCTGTAAGATATATACGGGCAGGGTCGGGCGTAAATTGTTTCTTTGCAATGCCCAGCACTTCAAGGGCATCGAGCCTTCCCCAATCTTCCCAATTAAACCCGCGTGGCCTGCGGTTGGTAGGCGCAACTACTACTCCCCAGTCCTTTGGCTTATAAGCCCTGGCCTGGCTGATGGCCTGCACTTCCGCACCATGTACGGAAAAAAACAACGCAGGGCTGGTATTGGACTTTGGACCGATGTAGGGAGATACGGCATAATACTGAACACTACCATCAATTTCGCTCACAAAGGTACGGCTGTATTGTTTCCAGGCTGGCATTACCTCCAGATCAATCGCTTTTGAATCAATTTCCTTTCCGCCTTGCAACAGTGTAAGTGCTACGGGTAACTTTCCGGCAACCGAAACGGAGCCAGCATCCAGCACAACACCAATTTTTCTTGTCATATAGGCTGGAATTACCGGAAGGTTGGTAACAATTTGTCTTCCTGAAACTACCGACTTTACGGTCAGTCCCGTTAACGCTTTGGCCGTGGTGTTTGCAACGACCAGCCCTGCCCACAGCGAATCATTTTTTAAACCCACAACAGCATTGGGCATCGTAAGATCCTCTGTATGCATATAAACCGGCTTTTCGGGAAAGGTTAGCTTGGCAACAACTCCACCAAACCGACCGAAACGTGCCACCCGAACATAAAACTCATTTCTCCCCTTTTTAAGTTTGACCGGCAGGTTCATCCAGCCATAACGGTATACGTCCCCTCCTCTCGGCGCGCCATTCACATATACCATGTCATTTCCAGTTATATTGAGCACAACTACCTGTTCCTTCTTTGACTCATAGCTAAGATAGATATACCCATTGGAGAATGAATCACCTCGGAAACGGTGTGCCGTGTCGGTTTTTACCACTTTCCATTTTACAGCGTCACCGGCAGCCAACATCTGACCTTCAACAGGCTGTTTGAGCGAACCATTGTATAGCATATAAGCCAACTGATCCGTGTACAACGCCTCACGGCCATATTTATGACAAGGGCCTATACCGAGACCTTCCGAGAAGTAATAGGTGGATTGCGCAAAGGAAATTGTAAATGCGAATACAAACAACCCTGCTAATAGAAATCGATTTTTCATTTTATTGAAATAAAAGGTAATTTTCAAATAAGACTTGCCTGAAGATACTAGAATTATCGAAAATAGCTCAAAATGAGTACAAACAGAAATCCACAAACGCTGGGAAAGTACCCAATCCAGTACAAACAACTGTCAGTCAAAGAGTTAATTTTATAAAATATTTAATTAAATAAGAAATAATATTTAAAAAATAGAAGGTAATTGGCATTACTGGCAACTCATGATGTATTGATCCAATATTTGTGAACGCGTTAAAGTTGCAGCCTCTGAATATTAAGTAACTCAACATTCTCTGTTTTTAAAGTGACATTCACAGAGTTATCGAAACGACTTTGTTGAAACCTTACTTCGCAAAGAAAACAGGGATTGATATCCAACTTCTTACATGAGGAAAAATGAACGGTAATCTATATACTATAACATGGATAACCTCATATCCCTACTCGTCAAAAAGCACCAAATAAGCTACTTCAATAGACTAGAACAGCCTGGATTCAGAATTGGAGATCATCGTTATCAGTGAGGTAAAAGTTATGATGCCAACAAAAATCTTATGTCAAAGCTCGCATGGGCAAGTCCCAGTTTTCCCGTATTTTTTAACTACAAAACGATATTCACCTCCGCTCAGGTTGGTATAACGCGTAACCGGATAGCGTGTACGTGTCCAGTTCGCATCAAATCCCTCGAGTTTGAACTTGTAGTAATAAGAGCCCTCCGGAACCGGGACAAATTCAAACAAAACGTCGTTTTGAAGGGCCTTTAATCGAATGGTGCGGCCTGAACCAGGATTGACTACTTCTTCACCACAAGTGACCCTCTCGAAAATACTATCCGAACGGACCTTAAACGATATAAAACTGACTGCGAGTATGCAGCTCAGAAATGCATAGATTTTTTGAACAGGCATGATGGTAAGCGCTTACAATACGTATCTCAGTCCTGTTCATACGTTGAATGCTGCCTTCCCGTCCTAAAGCAACAAATATTGCGGTAACTTTTTTAAATGTTTTTGCACCTATCTTCATTTCAGAAAATAGGTACAAAAAGAGGAGGGCTTAAATATCTTATCAACAAAATAGCTTGTGTGTATAATGCCAAGTTCATTTTGTTTGTTTTGCAAAGTTTGTAAAAATATATGAACCAACATATCATGGAAAACCATGATATGTGCATACTGGAATCCATGATTTCATCGCTGCAATTTGGAACAAGACACCAAAAACGGGATATTTATTGTACGCGTTGCAAGACAACCTTGCTTGTTACCAGCAGCCATGAACAAAAATCCTAAGATTAATTATTTTGTTACGGCCATTCTGTTTGCAATGACGCTGGCGAATGCCTGGGGACAGCAAAATTTTCGGTTCAGACATGTGGGTGTTGAAGACGGATTATCGCAGGGTTCGATTTATAGTATGCACAAGGATTCTCGGGGTTTTCTGTGGTTGGGCACCGAGGACGGAATCAATCGGTTTGACGGTGACAACATTCAGGTCTATCTATCGGGGTCAACCGGGGAGTCGACCAATGTGCTGGGCATAGCCGAAGACAACCTTGCCGACCTGTGGATAGGCTCGCACAGAGGTGTGTTTTACTACCCAAGGAAACAGAATAAGTTTACAAGGCAACCTTACTTAAGCCCTCTGGCCAATGTTTCAGTTCATGTTTTTGCCGATAGCCGAAAGAATATCTATTTCCTGTCTGAAATTGGATTATTCCTCAAAAAAAACAATAGTATTGAATTGATTACCAAAGAATTCACCTATAAACGAACACAATTCAACAATTTTCTGGCCGAAACTCCAGATGGCGATCTTTGGCTGGTAGACGCAGACAGCGGACTCCTGCGATACCATACCGCTGCAAAAAAAGTCACCAGTTATTTTTCTGCCAGGAAGCACAACATTTATGGGGCCGAGACCAAGTTTAACTGTATTGGCATGGATAAAACGGGCAATATGTGGCTTGCCTCTAAAACGGCTCTGATGAAATTTGACTACCTCAAAAATTCAGTAGAAACCTACCCACACAGTGGATTGAACCAACATATCCCTACCGATATAGAAGCAGACCTTAACGGTTTGCTATGGATGGCTACGGAGGGAAGCGGCATTTTCGTTTTTGACCCTGCTAAGAAAAAATGGATTCAACACCTGAAGCACGAAGACGACATAACAAACAGCCTGAAATTCAACGAAATAGGAATGCTCCACATCGACGAAAACAATGACATTTTTGTAAACACAGACCCGCAAGGACTGGATATTATCACGGCGATACCCTCGGCATTCAGCTTTTATACCTATGGCAAAAACCAGGAAAAAAACCTGAGCGATTATTCTGTAAGAGGAATCGCAGAAGATGCAGACTCGAGCATCTGGATAGGAACTGAACTTGGTGGTATAAATAACCTGAATTTAAAAACCGGAAAAGTAACTCATTACACTACCAAAGATGGCCTGTCAGGTAATACGATCCGCGTTATTCTAAAAGATCCCAAAAACAAATTATGGGTGGCATCCGTAAACGGGCTTTCCACATTTATTCCTGAACAACAGCGATTTAGGCCAGTCGCCCTGCCAACGGTTGCAGAAATAACGAATATGCTTGCCATTGACCGGGATCGGCTCCTGCTCTCCACAAACAAGGGGTTAATTATACTTCGCACCTCCGACAATTACGTAGAGAGCTACTCACATCAGGACCTGATTGCAGGCTATGGCACCTATTGGGATGAGAAAGCCGGCACGGCGTATGTATCCAATCGTTACCGTGGGGTAAACCTTTTCACGATCAAAGCTGATGGTCCGCCTGCGCGCATCTCAAAGTTCCTGGAACATTTTCATGTCCTGCAAATTTACCGTCAGCCACACACCCCGTTTATCTGGGCTTGCACGGATACCGGTCTGGTAAAATGGAATATGGTAGAAAAAAAACTGGTTAAAAACTTTCGCATTGCCGATGGCCTTCACCATGAATATATTTACTGCCTGTTACCTGATTCCTATGGACACTTTTGGCTGAGTACCAATCGCGGTATCACCAAATTCGATCCCGGAACAGAACGTTTTGAATTTGTAAAGGAAATTCCTCCCCGAGAGTACAATTCCAGGAGTGCTATGGCTTCCGGGAATGGGACTCTGTATTTTGGCAGCACCTCAGGGATGGATGTCATCACGCCAAAGATGCAAACCATACAGAATAATCACGTAGGGATTCAGTTAACCGACTTTACCTACGATCAGATGCCAGAGACTGATTCCCTTTATATTGGCGAGCGCACGCGTCTTCAATTGCCTTACAGTTCCAACAGCTTTACACTCAAATTCACCGCCACAGACTTCCGTAGCGGAGGGATCAACCGTTTCAGATATTTACTTAAAGGTTATGACAAAGACACCATTTATGCAGGAAATACGGATCAGGTCCGCTATGCACGTTTACCGGCAGGAAGTTACGAATTCCTACTCCAGGCATCTGATCTGGGTGGCAACTGGGTGTCGCCCGTGCGGAAGCTTATGATTGTGATACTACCTCCATTTTGGCAAACCTGGTGGTTTATTGCAACAGCAATATTGTTGGCAGCAGGATTTATTTATACCCTTGTCAAGGCATATCTGCATTCGAGGCTCACAGCTCAGCGGCTGGAATCAGAGAGGCAAATCTTTCTGGAAAAAGAGCGGAGCAGAATCGCCCGCGATATGAATGATAGCCTTGGATCGGAACTTTTTGGCCTTAAACTTTTAGGCCAGGTGGCATTGTCGCAAAATCAAACCGAAGGGGCAGAGAACTATTTACATAAGATCGTCAGCATTTCGAAAAGCATTTCCGAAAAAATAAGCGAGGTAATCTGGCTTACCGATGCCAATCAGGATAATGTGGAAAGTCTGTGGAGTTATATTCTGAAAAATGCACTGATCTATCTGAAACCGTCAGGCATCCACTATTACTTTGAAGCATTACCCGTAAAAAACAACTTTTTGATATCCGGGGAAAGAAGGCATGAAATCCTGAATTTCTGCAAGCAACTGTTTTTTGAATTAACCAATTTACAAGCTACTGAAGAAATTGAAGTGCAGTTTAAAATTGCCGGAGACCACCTGCTAACTTCCGTAAAAAATACGGATCTGACCCAGTTGGATCCGTCTCTGCTTGGCAACTTAACAAAATTAAAAGGCAGTAAAAGTTTAAAAAATGGATCCACAGATATCCAAATCCCGCTGAGGAACTAATCCAGTAAATCATGTCTTACTGCAAAAAGCACCAAACCCACGACACTCTTCGCGCCAATTTTTTGCATCAGATTTCGCCTGTGCGTCTCAACAGTGGGCACGCTAATAAACAATTTATCGGCAATCTCCGTGGTAGAAAACTCCTTGGCGACTAACCGCAATATCTCGAGTTCTCTTATGGTCAGCCGCGCAAAGGCTCCGGCTTTGTTTGTAAATGCATCATCCTTAACAACAGCCAATTCTACAACTACCTGCTCACTAAAATATTTACGTCCCTCCAATACCGTTCGGATCGCCAGAAGCAATTCTTCGGCATCGGTCATTTTTAGAATGTAGCCGTTCACCCCCACCTTGATCGCCTCCCTGATCTGCTTGGCATCTTCAACCATGGTCAACATCAGTACTCTTGCATCCGGATTGATTTTGCGAACCTCGCCGCACAGTACAACTCCACTCATATTGGGCATACGCATGTCCGTGATCAGAATGTCGGCACCATGCTGCTGATAATGTAACAGCGCCTTATGCCCGTCCGTAAACTTTCCCGTGACCTGGATTCCGTCAAAGGAGCCCAGCAAAAGGGACAAACTGTCCAGAACGATTTGATGATCATCAACAATAATTACCCGGGCACAAGAAGCATTCATTCTGGAAGAGGAGAAGATGATTGAAGTTTAAAACGGAGAGTCCATATTGATGTATCCTCAGCCTGGCTTGTAATATTTCATGCCAATGAATGAATATTCAGGTACAAGAATTCATTTGTGTTCTTTACAAACTAAATTTACAAAAAAGCTTTAATCACCCTTTTTCTACATGTTGCGATCTACTTTTAAATCTATTGTTGAAAACCGATACCTGGCCTGGCTTTGCACCTTACTCATCTTCATTGCGTGTGTTTGGCCTGGTAAAAAAATGCCCGAGGGACCCATCATCGGTTTTGACAAACTGGTACATTTGGCTATGTTTATCACATTTGCCGTTTTTTGGCTTCACATTTACCCCAAAAGAACATTGATGATCATTACAATTGGCTTTCTTTATGGATTTGGCCTCGAGATTTGCCAACAGCTCATGCCATTTGACCGGACCTTTGATTGGTGGGATATCCTGGCTGACACTGTTGGACTACTCATGGGTTATGGCATAAAGGCCCTGATTCTGGATCGTTATCTCCAGCGCTTATACTGATTGATCAGACCATTTGTGGAGCTGTCGTGGTTTGTAACCGGCCAGTCGTTCTGAAGTTCAGGGTAAATCTTATTAGCCAGCTGCTTTCCAAGCTCCACGCCCCACTGATCAAAGCTAAAAATATTCCAGATCACCCCCTGAACGAAGATTTTGTGTTCATACATGGCCAAAAGACTTCCAAGCACTTTTGGTGTTACCTTTTTTACAAGGAATGAATTGGTGGGTCTGTTGCCCTCAAATACTTTAAATGGGGTTAGGAAATCTATTTCTTCCTGGCTTTTGCCGGCTGCCACTAGTTCAGCCTTTGCTTCGTCGTAAGTTTTACCATTCATCAAGGCCTCAGTTTGAGCAAAAAAGTTGGAAAGCAACATTTTGTGATGTTCTCCAATTGGATTATGGCTTACCGCAGGCGCTATAAAATCACAAGGAACCAACTTTGTTCCCTGATGAATCAACTGATAAAATGCGTGCTGACCGTTGGTTCCCGGCTCTCCCCAGATTACCGGCCCGGTTTGATAGCCCACTGGCTTTCCGTCACGGCCTGTACTTTTCCCGTTACTTTCCATGTCGCCCTGCTGAAAATAGGCGGCAAAACGATGTAGATATTGATCATAAGGGAGAATCGCATGCGACTGGGCATCAAAAAAGTTGTTATACCAAATGCCCAGTAAGGCTAAAATCACCGGCATATTCCGCTCAAACTTCGTGGTACGAAAATGATTGTCCATGTCGTGGGCACCGGATAAAAGCTGCTCAAAATTGGGGTAACCGATAAAACATGCAATAGACAAGCCTATAGCCGACCATAACGAATAACGTCCGCCAACCCAATCCCAGAAGCCGAACATATTGGCCGGGTCAATGCCAAATTTTACCACCTCCGACTGATTTGTAGAAATAGCAACAAAATGCTTTTTAACATGATCCTCTTTTTCAGCCTTTTCTAAAAACCATGCTCTCGCGGAAAGTGCATTCGCCATGGTTTCCTGAGTAGTAAAAGTTTTGGAAGCAATCATAAACAGGGTGGTCTCGGGATCGAGCGATTTTACGGTTTCCGAAATATGTGTTCCGTCCACATTCGAAACAAAATGTACATTCAGCCCCTTCTTTCCATAGGCTTTCAGCGCCTCCGTGACCATTACGGGCCCCAGGTCACTTCCGCCTATTCCAATATTGACGATATCGGTTATTTCTTTTCCTGTGTATCCCTTCCAGGCCCCTGAACGCACTTTCCCCGAAAAATCCTTCATTTTTGCCAACACCTCATTCACATCCGGCATTACGTCCGCGCCATCCACCATTACGGGACTGTTTGATCGGTTGCGCAAGGCCACATGCAGCACCGATCTTCCTTCCGTGGCATTGATCTTTTCTCCGGTAAACATTTGCTCGATCGCATCCGCCAGACCGCTTTCTTGTGCAAGCTGCACCAGATACGCCCGTGTACGTGTCGTGATCCTGTTTTTAGAATAATCCAGCATGATATCCCCAACCCGGATAGAAAACTTACGGTGACGATCTGAATCTTCTTCAAAAAGGGATTTCAAATGTTTTTGCGCAATGGTCTTGTGGTGGGTTTTCAGCTTTTTGTAAGCGGCTGACTGATCGAATGGCGTGCTTTTTAACATATTATTGTTTTGGGATTAAAACTCAATTTCAGGGGAAATATCCGAACAACCCGCGGATAGTGTTTTTACAAAAATACAATTTTAGCCCATTAAACCCAGAAGCTGCACCTATACCAACCCCCGGGAACAGACCACATACAGGAAAGTTACAATCCTCACCACAACATCAGCCATGGTGAGGATGGAAAACTTGCTGATGCAACGTAGCACCCGGAAGTGCCTCTTAACCAACCTGTAACCGCCATATTAAATTTTAACATGAGCATACCAGTCTGCTATTTCGTCGCATCACAAACCCCTCTGAAATACCCCACCGACTCAGCAATACCTGCCAGCGGATCTTTCATATCTTTTTCATATTCCAGGCTGCACACCCCGTTATAACCACTCTTTCTAAGCATTTTTACAAATGCCGGAATATCAATCACCCCACGTCCAAGCTCACATGTTTTGCCATCCTTCGTGGCAGCTGATACGTTTTTAAGGTGCATGTCAAAAATTCTTTTGCTGTATTTGCCCAAATCAGCCACCGGATCCTGGTTATCACGTTTGTTGTGCCCCATATCAAAACATAATCCGATCCTTGGATCCATATCTTTGATCTTGCTATATACCGACGCCGCGTTCGGATACAATTTATCCTCAGGCCCATGGTTATGAATACCGAAGCGAATGTCGTATTCCTTCACTTTTTTTTCTAAATAGGGCAAATCTTCATGATTGGGAATCCCTATCAACAGTTTTACGCCCACACGTTTCGCGTAGTCGAAGGCATTATCTATATCCTGTTGGGTTTTGGTATAAATTGGGCCGACAGCATAACCCGTCACGCCCGATTCCTTCAACCTGGCATGGAATGCCGAAATCTCATCCGCAGTACTCTTATATGGAAGATGAAAATCTTTGATGCACAGATAATGAACATCCACCTTTTGCATCATAGCCAGCGATTCGTCCAGCTTGAAGTGGAGAAAACTATATCCTGCTATCCCCAACTTAAACGCATCCTCCTTCTTTTCTTTCAGAAGATCCGTCTTATCGTAGCTCAGAGGCAGGATAGAACTTGCCAGCACACCGGCCATACCTTTCTTTACAAAATCTCTTCTCGTCGTCATTTTGATCAAATTTTAATATTTCTAGTCCCGATTTGATATAAGGACGATTACTTTGGGATATACCACGAAGAAAAATACACGTTACTTCGGAAAACCGGTTTTGTCACTTCGCCAACCTGCCCTGCATGAATACAAGCCATACGCATACGGTTGCAACAATCCTCCCTTACCATATGTAGCAGCCCTTTATATTTTTAGCTTTAACCCCACTTTGTTAATCTGCCCTGTAAGCAGGATGACCCCAAGTGCAAATAAAAAAGACTTGCACAATCCCACCCATCCGGTTCTGAAATACATAGGCAAGGCAATATCCATCAGGGTAATGAGCGCGTACCACAAGTAGGGTATCAGGTAACAGGTCAGCGTAGCTGTTCCTGCAGGTTCTATTATTTTTGCCCATTGCTTTTTTTTGCGGATATCGGTAAGCCAAAAAAAGAACGAAAAAAGCAAAAAGCTTAGTCCCGTGCACAATCCCAGCCATGCTGGCGTAGCACGAATTTTGGATATTCCCCAAAATGGCCTGGTAATGAATCCATAACAGCAGCAAATCAAACCTATGATGCACAGTCCCGCTACGAACTGCTCGCCAGTGATCTTGCGACCACTGATCCTGTATACTACCGAAGCCGTAACCCCCGCCATGGTAAATGCAGGCATGGAACCGTTGCCAACAATCCAAATATAAAGTTTTAACTCCTTCATAAAACCAAACAGCCCGGCGAAGTCAAAAAGATTGAAAACTACGAAGAACAACCATGCGCCAACGATCACCTGGATACGATCCCCTGCAAATAAATAAATGGGTGCACACAGAAAATAAGTCCATCCGATAAGTCCTAAAATTCCCCACCAGTGCGTTTCCATTCCGGAAGGATTACCCTCATCGCCGCCTTTGTATATAACAGCAAGACAGACAAGCAGAAAGTACCCCCCGGTTCTAAGGTAAGTAGCCATTTTCTTGTTGTCAGCTTCCTGAGGATATGTATTCCAGATCAGAAAAAAAGCTACCACCATACCTATCTCCCATATATATTGAGATATGATCAGCTCTTCATTGAAGATATTCTCGTAATTGACATTAAACAACCCCATTATAAGAAGGGCAACTGTTCTCTCAAAAATATGCGTCAAGATCGTCACCCAGCCCTCACCCACCGCTTTTCTATTGCCGATCGCATAGGGAATCGACAATCCTACTATAAACAAGAATGCCGGAAATACAACGTCCGAAAAACCCATGGCATCGTCCGCGGCGGCACTGTGTTTCAGCCATTGCGGAACACCCTCCAACGTCCAAAAGTCGTTTACAAAAATCATTGTAAACATCGTAACTGCCCTGAAAATATCAATTGAAGCCAGGCGGACAATCGGAATAGTTTTAACATTCATAAAGTTGAGCCATAGAAAAAACGAGTATTTTGCATTAAGAATTCACTCAGAAGGCGAATGATTTTTTGAAAGCAATTTAAGAAAATTTGAGCTAAAGGCCTGCTGGAACATATACAAAAAAGCCATACAGCTGACGCAAATGCCTCGATAAATGTCTTCAAAACAAGAAACTCCGCTGCTCTGAATCATGGAAACAGTACAGCGGAGTTTTAAGATCGTTTACTAAAAAGAGGAGAATTTATAACCGAATGCAAAGATGGCTTGTATATGCGTGGGATAACATACCGGAAAACCATGATTTTGATTAGTATTTATTCTACAAACTTATTTAGTGGTAAAGTTTCCAGATTTGCTATAATGTCAACTGGGGCAGATAACTCAATCCAGTAATCCATTTTTGATTGCGAAAAGTACCAATCCAATCGCATTTTTCACCCCTGTTTTCTGAAACAAATTCTTGCGATGCGTTTCCACAGTGGTAACACTGATAAACAGTTTTTCGGCAATTTCACTAGTGGATAACTCCTGGGCTATTAGCCTGATAATCTCAATCTCTCTGACGGTTAGGCCATTTAATTGTTTACTTCCATCCGCAGCAGGTGTATTAAGCGTCAGAATACTCTCATTGCTCAGGTACTTTTTGCCCCGTACCACGTCCCTAATTGCCGTAACAAGCTCATCTGAACTTAGAAACTTTGGCAAATAAGCGCTGATTCCCAAGTCCATAGCCCGTCGTATCTCCGCCGGATCCTCAATCATGGAGATCATGACTATTTTAAAGTCACCATCGTAGGCAAGCACCTCGCGACTTAATTCAAATCCACTCATAACAGGCATACGGGAATCCGTGATGAGTAAGTCTGCATCAAAAGATTTAATGTACGGCAGAACCTTTTTCGCATCCGTAAAAGCAGCTACAACTTCAAAATCGGAATGCGTGGAAAGTAGCAGCGAAAGGCTGTCAAGTACCATTTTATGATCGTCAACTATAACAACTTTCGTTTTGGCACCGTACATAAACAGCTAGGTTTTTATTTAGTATGCAGATTTCTATTGGGTAATATTACATATATCCATGACTACTTCTATCAATATGTAACCTGACAACACATTTTTGTATAATATAAAATTCGCAAATACATTTCCGAGTCCTCCTAATATGATCACTCATCAAAATCAGTTTTGGGCCATTACTATTGCTTGCATTAATCTTTCTGAATAAATATAAAATTATTCGCAACTTAATCAACGATGATTTCAGCAAGAACTATTTTCTTCCGCAATAGAACCATTATACCGAATTCTACGGCATTTCACTATCTGACAGGAATAAAAACCTCCGTATTCTCCCAAATCAGTGAAAAACCTCTGGAAGAAACCTTGTAGACCAAGCGCTCGTTAAAAGCACTGATATTGGTCGATTTGGCCGTCACCATCACCACATCCCGATCCGGATCCCGGGTTGTGTTTCCGCCTCGTGTGACTCCCCATTGTCCCGTTTCCGAATTCAGAATGATGGTCCACTGGTTGGGCGTGGGGATTGCATACAAGCTATATTTCCCCGCCGGAATGCTCTTCCCTCCTATTTTAATCGCTTTGTCGGTCTCAAACAGGGTGGCCTCATTGGCGCCGGCGCGCCAGACTTTGCCATAGGGTACCAGTTCACCGAAAACTTTTCTGCCCTTAACGCCGGGACTGCTATAAGTAATGGTAATAGCGGCCCCACCCACTTTACCCGTAGCTGTAGCCGGCGGACTAGGCCTGGATGCCGTTTCATCCTGGGCCCAAACAACCACAACGAACATGACGCCTATACACGACAAAAGTAACCTTTTTGAAAAAATCGCTCCTTTCATAATTTTCAATTTTACAAGTTTTATCACAACGACCAAATTCCACTGCAAAATAGCAATTTTCGCACCAGACCGCTTCGGTCCAGGTCATGAATCGGAGTGAATCAGGATATGACAGGCCAAGCGGTCTAACGTTACTTCACAAAATGGATATCTCAGAAAGAAAAATGATTTTCCTGGCGGACTTTTGAATCCTGTAACCAGGGCCGTTTGGGTAAAATTTGATGCTAAAATCAGCCAGGCATAGTAACCTTATGCCACTATAAAGTAATCGGAAAATACCGGGGAGGCGGGGGAAAATCATGAAAATCCCGTTTTGACCAAAGCAACCCATCAGGGTTTTATGTCATCTACTACGGAGGAACTGACAACTCCTTTTGGGACACGATGAGTCCTGAGGAGTAAAAAGGCCAGCAAGCGCTAGCTAAGAATAAGAATCGGTTGCTGTAAACCGGCAATGCCCTCACTACCTTGAGGGTAATATAGATCAATTCGCCTTCCTGAGATTTCTGCTTCCTCAAGAAGAGGGAAGAGCAATTCCTCGCCATGCAGCCTTAGTGCCTCAAAAAGCAGATTACCGTAAAGAAATTCTTCTGAGCCGGGACCATAAATATGTGCCGCCCACTGAAGTTTATCAAAGATCTGTTGACCTGTCATAGCATTGGGATGTGGTTATCAAAAGGATTCACCATTTGTTCATAGATGACATTAAGTACCTATTCGTTGCATGTAACTTAAGGAATACTGAAAAGTAGATGGTACGGTGCGCCTAATCCATAATGACTCCTTTAATTCCTTCGCACATTCTTCTGATTCGCTGAACGGACGCAGGTTTATTCTCTGATTTATCAACCTTCACAACTAGCTCCCCAGGTGACGCTTCCAACTCGAAAACTGTACCGTCCAAAAGCCGGGTATCTATATTAACCCGGTCACCCACCGCTGCAAATAGCGAGTTCGGGCTAATGCTCCGATTGATGTAACTCTGCACCGCAGGCATTTTATCCTCATTGAAATAGGCCGAAAACGTATACTTGTCATCAGAATCCTTCACTTTGATGTTCAAATCCTGATTTCGATGACAAGAACAAAAAACCGCCGATAACCCTGCAAGCATGGAGGTCATAACTATCTTTTTCATGGTTGTTTGAAAAATGTTTAACAAGGTACCATGCAATATACAGTACCATCGGATTACTTTCACAGGAAAGATACATGAATGGTAAATAGCCATTACCAGCGAAGAACCTGGCAGTCAGTGATCACCCAAAATCCCACTCAAGTCTGCTTTGGAGAGCCGCTCGACTTCAACAGAATGTTTCAGCTCCACTTTTAGCAGGCTCAACTTAATATTTTTCGGTTTAGCCCAAATCCCCTCATTTTGTTATAGCGATATCACTAATTTTAGTTTGAAGAATCCTATTAAATGAACGGATCTTCAACAGTTCAACGCTTGACGTTATAGAAAACTTTTTAATCAGATCCCTCAATCAAAATTGAAACCAGACAGTGTTCTCTTTGAGATTGCCTGGGAAGTGTGCAACCAAGTGGGTGGAATATTCACGTTTATCAGGTCGAAGATTCCTACCATGCTGGACACTTACGGAGAAAACTACTTTCTCGTGGGCCCTTACTTTCCCGACAAAGCCCGACTGGATTTCAGACCAATCCGCGAGCCGGAAGAATGTGCGCTTTCCGCCACACTTGCCAGCCTCCGGAGCCAGGGGTACGAAGTCCACTTCGGATATTGGTTATTGGAAGACTCGCGCTCCTTCGTTATCCTCATTAATCCCTATATTGATTCCGACAAACTAAACGAAGTAAAAGACAAGCTGTGGTATCATCATCAAATCAGCACCATTGTAAAGGACGACCTGGTCGACCAGATCCTTGGATTTGGAGAGGGTGTAAGGTTGTTTCTTTCGGAATACATTTCCAGAACCGATGTAAACCGGGACGTAATAGCGCACTACCACGAGTGGCTGTCTGCAAGTAGCATCCCTGAGCTTGTCCGGGAAAAGGTACGCCTGGCTACCATCTTCACTGCACATGCAACTGTCCTCGGACGTTATCTGGCACCTAATGAAACCCACTACCTGGATAAGCTCAGCACCTTCGACTGGCAGGCCAAATCGCAACAATACGGGGTCGAATCTAAGGCAAAAATCGAGCGGGCGGCTGCCCGGAATACAAACGTACTTATAGCCAATAGTGACGTAACGGCTCAGGAGTGCACTGTTTTTTTTGAAAGATCTTGTGATGCAATCATTCATAATGGCGTCAACAGAAAGCCAGGTGCCCCGCATATGGCATTTGTTGAGCACCAGAAGAGCAGGGCCAAAATAGATTCATTCGTCAAAGCCTTTTTTGCACCGAGTTATCCGGTTCAAGCAGAAAAAATGCTTTACTTCTTCATATCCGGCAGATATGAATATCGCAACAAAGGATTTGATGTTACCCTGGAAGCTGCGGCAAGGTTAAATGGTATGCTGATGCAGGCCAATTCAGATCTCAATGTGGTGCTTTTTGTCATCAGCTGCCAACCTTTTCACCATATTAAATCGGAGGTACTTGAGGCTCGAAAACGTTTTCAGGACCTCAACAAGATTTGTAAAGAAATCAGCTCCCGGCTAGGCCCCAAATTTTATTCCAAGATAACCGGTACGGCACATAACCATAGAATGCCCGATCTGAATGAAATGGTGGACGAAGAATTGATGGTTCAATGGAGACAGGCGCTCACCAATTTCAAGAGGAAAGACTTGCCGCCCATCTCCACACACGAGCTTTTGACCGATGATGAGATCACCCGGTTTGCCGTTCGGGCCGGGCTCGACAATAGTGCCGAAAACAAAGTAAAAATTGTCTATCATCCTGACTTTATTGACCGTACGACTTCACTTTTCGGGATGGACTACCTGGAGTTCGTACAAGGATGCAACCTTGGTATCTTCCCCTCTCTTTATGAGCCATGGGGAAATGCGGCTATGGAGTCTTCCCTGCAGGGAACACCCGCAATCGTGAGTAACACTTCCGGTTTTGGTCAGTTTGTGGAAGCAAATCTACCTCACTACGAGGATCATGCACTTCATATGATCGACAGACGAGCTCAATCCGATGAGGACGCGGTGATGCGATTGACCCAAATATTATACATGTTCACCCAGAATTTCCGAGATGACCAGTTTATCCCCAGAACGGTCCTTCCCAACCACTTCCTGGACTTCTTTCGCTGGTCCGGGGTGAGTCAGCGATATCTGGAAAGCTACAAACTGGCACTTCACCGAAATCAGCCCGTTGCCAGTTTGTACTAAGCCATTCCTGCCCAACCGCCGGATCCCCAATAATCCTGCTTTTACCGCCTAAGCCGGATTCCCTAAATAACTTAGGGACAACATGGTAATATCGTCAAACTGGTTGGCCGCTCCGATAAAATCCACCAGACTGGCTAAGGTTACTTCATTCATTTGCTTTGCGGTCTTTTGCTCCGAACCTTCACCCGTTGTAAAAAAGTCCTGTAAATAGTGAAGGCCGTATCTCGCTCCTGCAAGGTTATTGGCGTCGGTTACACCATCCGTGTAAAGAACAAATTTATCTCCGGGATTCAGTTGCAGAGTCTTGGAAGTATATTCAAATGTACTGTCAAAACACAGTGCCATTCCGCCTTCCTTTTTTACCAGTTCTGTGGTGCCGTCGGCTCTAATAATCAGAGGTTGTTCGTGACCGGCATCAATATACTCAACCACACCGGTTTTCACATTCAAAATGCACACAAACGCAGTGACAAACATAAATGAACTGTTATCCTCGCAAAGGAACTCGTTTACAATCTTTACCTTTTCGGAGATGGTATCGCCATTCCTGTTTGAAAACTGGCTTTTGAAAATTGCCTTTGTAATGGCCATAAACAGCGCAGCGGGCACACCTTTGTCCGAAACATCGCCGATCATAAAAAACAGCCGTTCCGAATCCATCATAAAATAATCATAAAGATCCCCACCCACTGCTTTTGCAGGTTGCAAAAATGCATTCAGATCCACACCCGCCTTGCCAATCGCCGCAGGCACCGTTTTAGGAAGCATCGACAGCTGAATTTCCTTTGCTACGCTCAGGTCATTCTGGATGGCAATCAGCTGCTCCCGTCCCCTTTCCAGGTTCTCCAGCATTTCTATATGTTCAACGGTCTTGGATATCGTTATTTCAAGATCCTCAAAATTCACAGGCTTAGTCACGAAGTCAAATGCCCCGCGGTTCATAGCCGTGCGAATGTTATCCATATCGCCGTATGCCGATACCATAATGGCCTTCAGGAGGGGATTCTGCTTTTCATTGACGTGACTAAGAAAAGTAAGACCGTCCATTCCCGGCATATTGATATCCGAAAGAATAAGCGTGATGTCCTTGGATTCTTCCAGCCGCTCAAGCGCTTCTATGCCGTTATTGGCGAAAACAAACTCGTACTTTTTCTCTCTGATCTGCTTACGGAAAAGTTGAAGGATCAACATTTCCATATCTTGTTCATCGTCCACGCTTAGTATCCTGATAGCCATTTTGTAACTTTTTTTGAATGATATAATGATTTTATTAAGCAGGAATTACGATTATAAACTCCGTTTGCTCTCCCGGGGTTGAGTGTACCTCAATCGTACCCTTATGCGTTTCTGCAATTGTGTTGTATGTTAAAGACAGCCCAAGACCTGTTCCCTTTCCATGTGGTTTTGTTGTAAAAAACGGAAGGAACAGTTTGGATACAATATCCTCAGGTATCCCGATTCCATTGTCCTTAACCCTTATCTCAACCTGTGAACCCAATCTTTTTGTAGAAATCGTAATCACCGGATCATAGCCTGTAATGGCCATTTTCAACTTTTCATTCACTGCGTAGCATGCATTGTTCACCAGGTTGAGAATGACCCTCCCCAGCTCGCCACGTGACAGGTTCACTTCTTTCACCTCCGTATCCAGAAGATATTTGAGCGTCACATTAAATTCCTTATCTTCTGCTCTTACGCCCTGATAAGCCAGTTTACTGAATTCCTCCAGGAGTTGATTCAGATCCGTTGGTTCCAGTACAGGGCTGTCTGTTCGGGTCTGCGACAGCATACCCTGCACAATTCGTTCAATGCGTTTTCCATTATCATTGATCTTCTGGACGTTCATTGCCAGCGAATCCAAAATATCCTTTTGATCGGCATAATCATCTTCGGTAAGCTGCCCCGGATCCTTTTCGGAAAGTGATCTCAGCTCTGCAATGAGTCCCAATGAAAGGCGGGAAAAATTATTGACGAAACTCACCGGATTTTTGATCTCATGCAAAATCCCCGCACTAAGCTGACCAATATCAGCAAGCCTGCCGAGCTCCACGATTTTCTGCTGGTAGACTTCAATTGTATGATGAAGCATATCCACATCCGGGTCAACGCCATGCTGTGCTAGGTTTTCATCTGAAGGATCATTCGCAAATTGCTCCATTTCGTCTGTAGGTTTGGCTTTTATTTAGTTTATTGATTTACGAGTTGACTATGGGTAGTACGATCTCAATCTCGGTATATTCACCATCTTTCGAATTGATCAACATCTTACCACGGTGATACTCCACAATATCTTTGCTCATGTACAAGCCCAGGCCCGTACCTTTAGAAGTAGGCTTGGTAGTAAAGAAAGGACTGAATATCTGCTCTATTTCCTTTTGCGGAATTCCTTTACCATTGTCCCGAAAGCTGATCAGTATCCCCTCTTTGGTTTGCCGCGTTTTCACCGACACCTGCGGCACATAGTTTTTGGCAATTTTCTCCTTTTCCAAAACGGTGTAACAGGCATTACTTACCAGATTGGAAACGACCTCGGAAAATTCGTAGGGCAAGAGGCTAACCTTCACCGGTGAGGGATCAAAATTGAAAGTAAGCTCAACATGAGATCCTTTATGTTCATTCAAAGCTTCCTGAAGAGCATATCGAGCCTTGGTTTCAAGAAAAGGTGTAAGCTCGGTAACCAGAAAACTGTTCGACTTGGCTTTTAGTAATTTTTGCATATCCTTTACGATGCGCGTTGTACTGTTGCCATGCTCATAAATTTTCTCCAGATTCTTTTTAAGCATTTGTACACCACTTTCGAGATCACCCTGATCGTCCTCTGAAAAACCATCCTGATATTTGTCTATAACCTCAGAAATTTCATCAATCAATGACTTCGATGATTGAGAAAAATTATTGATGTAATTGAGCGGATTTAGAATACGGTCCACAATGCCTTTGGTGAGCTGCCCTACAGAAGCCAGTTTTTCCTGACGAATCAATTCCTCCTGCGTTGACCTGAGATTGGCGAGTGTATCTTCCAGATTTTCAAGAATATTGGTTTTTATGTAGGCCCCGATCAAATGTTCCTTCAGGTTCCTCATCATGTTGAAATCCCGTTGATCAAAAGCAAATGCCCGGTCGGAATTTTCAAGGGTGATGACACTTCGCAACTCCCCATCTACCCTGATTATAATTGAAATCAACGATTTGGGCGCAAAGAGGTCGTCTATTGAATTGTTGAGATTGTCGAACTTAAAATCATTTTTTACAAAAATATCCTCAAACACTTCGTTCGCATTGTCTATGTATCGCTCTGTAAGCTGGTCATAGGTTAATTCAACAGATTTTACAGACGAAATATCGACTTTTCCGGATAGTGCAATAAACTGGTAAACCTGCTTCGACATATTATAAACCAGCCCTGAGGCACCGTCGACATTCTGAAATTCGCAGAGCCGATCAAGCCCCATTTGGAAAAGTCTCGCCGTATTGACCTCACTGTTTATGGATTTAACAAAATCATCTATACGCTCAAGCTGGTCATTGGTTGCCGATAGCGCCTCGGATTGCTGCTCAAGTTCCTCCTTCTGATTTACCACCTCCTCAGTTCGCTCTCTGATCAGATTTTCCAGCCCCTGCTTTTCTTTTAAAATTCGTCGCAGTCGCCACCGAACCGTATAATAGATGATCACCACAAACGAAACGGCATAGAAGAGGAGCATATACCATTGTAAAAACCAGGGCGTAAGGATTGTGAAAATGAAGACTGCCTCCTCCGAAACATTGGTATACACATCGCGTGCTCTGACCCTGAACACATATTTCCCGTAAGGGAGTCCATTGTATTCCTTGCGGGTCATCGTACTCCACTCCGACCAACCTTTGTCATAATTCTCTAAAAAATACTGGTACTCGGTATCCTGATTGATATGGAAACTTGGTAAAGAAAACTCAAACGTGATGTTGTTTTGCTTGTAGACCAAACGTGTTGCCGTGGAGTCCCTCAAACGGCCCAACGTGATATTACTATCCGCAACAGAAATATTTCGTATGAGTACTGGGTACTTAAATTGGTATATCTTTTTTACTTTCATATCCAAACGATAGAGCCCTTGTGCCCCACCAACCCACGCAACGTTGTTTTGATCAGCGTAAATAGCCTGGAATGAGATGTCCGCAATCGGCAGAAATGGGATCTCCGTTTTTTCCAACGCAATTTGTCCGGGCTTCTTCCTGAAATGGGAAACAACTTTTTTGTCCCCACCGGTAGTCCAGATATTACCTGATCCATCTTCCCGGACCATGTCAAACCAAATGTTCTGGATACCCAGCATTTCTGTTCGTTCAAACAGATCTTTTTCGGAATTATATTCAAATAAACCGTCCTTATTGGTAAGCAGGAGCTTTTCGTTACAAACTGAAAGTTTATTATAAAGTGCACTTTTAATACCCTGAGCAGCAGAGAACCGGCGTATTTTCCCTGTGACCATATCGAGCTTCATAACCCCATTCGAAAGTGTTTCAAGCCACAAGGTACCGGCTGGGAACTCAGTGACACCGGCAATCTGCTCCGTCACCGCACCAACCCGCTCCACCCGCCAGCCCGAGCTACTCTTCTTCACAAAACCCAGTCCATCCTGAAGACAGATGTATGCAATATCCGGATTCGATTTTGAGGCTGCGACGCTGAGTGTAAATTCACTATTAACGAACGACGTCTTACCATTCTGCCATGTGGCAAGACCCTTGTTTGTGGCAATTAACAAGGTGCTGCCCCATGGCTGAAACGCCAGACAACTGCCCAAAAAGTCAGGTACACGAACCACTGAATTATTTGCGATGTAATACAAGCCGTTTAAAGTACCGACAAAAATCTTACCCTGAAATCGTGTGATCGCTGTGACTTCTCCCTTCAATCCGGTAGCGGGGCCAAAGTTCGATATTGGTGACGGGACATTTACCTTTACGATACCGTCATTAAGGGCCAGCCAGAGGTTATGGTCCCGATCAATAAACATAAAACTGACCTGACCATCCTGGCCTACCCCGTCCCACCTGATGGGGTACAACCTGTTTCCGCTCGCCGAGACGATCTCTACCCCCCCGCTTAACATCCCGACCGCAATGGTTCCATCATGCAATCTGGTGGCAAAAGTGGCCTTATTCTTTAAAAGTTCATTGTTGATATCACCGCTGATGTTTTCAACCTGACTACCTGAAAACCTGAATAAACCCTGGCTTGTCGTCAATAACAAAGCCGAGCCGTCGGCTTGCCCAACGAGTGATACCATATCCAGCAGATTCGGCACATTATCGGCTTTCTGAACCTCGGACACAGATTCCCCGTTCAGCACGAGCAGGCCTCTGTTTTTGCAAAAAATCAACACCTTATCATTATACGCAAATGCAGACTGGATTAGAAAGTCATTCTTCTGAACGGTTACTTTACTTCCATTCCAGATAAAAACATCCCGTTCAGATATGAAAAGAGCGCCCTTTTCCGTTGGGACAATTCGTTGGATTGAACCGAATTTTGCATTGATTTTTTTCGAAAGACTCACAAAACGATGTACCCCGAGCGTATCATAAGCCAGATAACCAAACTCACCGTTTGCACCTACCAACACGTTTCCTTTTTTATCCAGGGCCAAGGAAAGCACGCGGGTTCCGTTTTCGGTCTGTATGGTTTTCCAGGACGTGCCATCATACTCCAGTACACCGGCAAAGTTTCCAAAATACATGATACCTGAACGATCCTGGGTCACTGCAAAATTCTGTGCGTGCGCATCATATTCGGTAGGTAGATAGGTACGCGAAAGCGGGTGTCCTATCTCCTGGCCGGCAAGCTGACCAAAACCAGGTGTGATGGACGATATTACCAGAAAAAAACAGATGGTCCTGAAATTCATTTTGCACATTTCATAAGTCATAACATTTATCCCAGGATTGATTTGCCCTTTGAGATCCAGTTCCCCGAACACCTCTTGAAGCCTTGAAATCAATCCATTCATTCGGCCATTCAAATCCCATTATCCGTCATCAGCACCTCCGTGCGATTTGCTTTAATATCCAGATCCTGTAACAGGTAATTTTCGCTCAGATAGAATTCGGTGTTCTCTAACGCATTCGGGATCATGACCACACCAAGGTCTTTCATTTCGCCGATATCCCAAATTTCACCTGCACCAACAGAGCCTATTTTAGAAAAAAACAAATTTCCATAAGTAACAATAAGCGACATATCCGCCTTACCTGTATGCTTTCTCAGATCAATCACATCCATCGCCTCGGCATTGAAATACACGGAGTTGAGGAGAATTTTCTGCAGCTTACCATTACTCAGACTACTCAATAGGTGGATAGAGCGCAGGCGACGAAGTTTACAGATCAACAGATCTTCCTGTGTG